>NZ_CP045699.1:0-1259382 GCF_009601765.2 Vibrio algicola | reverse complement strand
TTTAAAAATACCCGTTATATTCTCGCGGAAACTTGCAGCTTGAAGTTACTTGGGTATACTTCACTCTGTTTTAATATCGACATACCTATTGGGAGACATAAATGAAACCATGGTCTAAGTTACTTGTAGGCGCAACGCTTGCTGCCTCATTAACGACGAGCTATGCGCAAGCGAATGATAAAGAACTCTATTTTTATAACTGGTCTGAGTATATTCCAAGCGAAGTATTACAAGAATTTACCAAAGAGACTGGCATTAAGGTTATCTATTCGACTTACGAGTCTAACGAATCCATGTATGCGAAACTGAAAACCCAAGGTAAAGGTTACGATCTTGTGGTGCCTTCAACGTATTTTGTGTCTAAAATGCGCAAAGAAGGCATGTTACAAAAACTCGATAAAACGAAACTGACGCATTTTGATGGCCTAGATCCAAATTATTTAAATAAACCTTTTGATCCAGGTAATGACTATTCGATCCCGTACATTTGGGGCGCAACCGGTATTGGTGTTAACACTGATATGCTGGATAAAAATAGCTTCCACAAATGGGGTGATTTATGGGATCCGAAATGGGTGGGTCAATTAATGATGACCGATGACCCACGTGAAGTATTCCAAGTTGCACTGACAAAACTGGGCTATTCGGGTAACACCACCAATCCTGACGAAATTAAGCAAGCTTACGAAGAGTTGAAAAAACTGATGCCAAACGTATTAGTATTTAACTCGGATAACCCTGCTAATCCTTATATGGCGGGTGAAACATCACTCGGTATGATTTGGAATGGCTCTGCTTATGCGGCGCGTAAAGATGGCGCACCTATTCATGTCGTATGGCCAGAAAAAGGTACTATCTTCTGGATGGACAGTTTAGCCATTCCAACAGGTGCTAAAAATGTCGATGCTGCGCATAAGATGATTGATTTCTTATTGCGTCCAGATAATGCGGCTAAAATTGCATTAGAAATTGGTTACCCAACGCCAGTGAAAGCCGCTTACCCATTATTACCAAAAGATTTTGTGGAAGATCCCGATGTGTTCCCACCTCAAAAAGTCTTTGATAGTGGCGAATGGCAAAACGATGTTGGTGACGCGAATGTATTGTATGAACAGTACTTCCAAAAATTAAAAGTCGATATGTAATTCGGCTTCAAATAATAAATATCGTTTGAGTTATTAATACCAAAAGCCCGTAAATAAATGCGGGCTTTTTGTTGATACTCATCTTATTCTTTGGCTATACAGCAGAATTTCGTCATATTAAGCGGCTTATTTTGATCGTTATTTATTCTTCGTCTGCTAACAGCTCACTGACTAACTTTGGCACTTCAATGCTTGCTTTACCATAACGCTTTTCAGCAAATTCACTTTCAACTGCACTTGGATCTAAATTCAATTCTATGGTGTGAGCGCCATGCATGCGAGCGTCGTGCACAAACCCTGCCGCAGGATAGACAACACCCGATGTACCGATAGAAATAAATAAATCAGCCTCTTCAATGGCAGAATATATTTCAGCCATACGCAGCGGCATTTCGCCAAACCAAACGATATGTGGCCTTAACGGATTGGGGATTTGGCAACAATGACACAGATCTTCTGTATGTAAATCCTCATTATGTTCAAGTACTTGATTGGATTCAGGGCAACGAATTTTAAGTAATTCACCATGCATATGAATAATATGTTGGCTGCCGGCTTTTTCATGTAGATCATCAATATTTTGGGTAATAACCGTAACTTTCCCACTCGACAGCTTTTCTAGCTCTGCTAAGGCTAAATGCGCTAAGTTAGGTTTTATAGCGGGATCATTTAACCCTCGACGGCGTTGATTATAAAACTCTTGAACTAGTTTTGGATTTGCATCGTAGCCTTCAGGGGTCGCCACATCTTCAATCCGATGATTTTCCCATAAGCCATCTTGTGAACGAAAGGTTTGAATACCGGATTCAGCAGAGATGCCCGCACCGGTTAAAATGACAATATTTTGATATGGGAAGTTCATGCTCTGTCCTTTAAAATGTGCCGTTCGACCTTAAACTGGATCTAATTTACCTCTTTTATTATGAGGATAACAACACTGTTTTGATCTCTGAGTCCTATTTCTCATATTTATGATCTTCTCAACGTGAGCTGAGTGGCTGTTTGAGCTAAAAGTAGCTATTCCGCGATAAATTACGACTATGATTATCATCTATATACCAAAGTTATTTGAATATAGTATATTATCTAGATTAAATACTTGTTCTATCAACCATTTAAAAGTGAATTTTATGGGTAAATGTTACCGTTTTCTTTGTCTAATCTTGATGGTATCCTCATTTGCGGTACACGCTGAATGGAATCCAACTCCTACTTCAGATAAGCAACCGGAGGTTTCATCAGCAGCGAAACACATTGCAGAAGATGTTGAAGCGCTTCCAGAGCGGTTATTTATGTCGGCCAGTGATCATCAAAAAGTCGATGAATTATTATCGGCCACACTGTACCAAATCGATCATGGAACCGGTGAGTTTGAGCAAACGTTAACTCAATACCGACGTCATGGCGATAAATCGACTTGGGTTGAAGTTCAAGAGTATTATTTATCATTACACAGTTTTAGCCAATCTAAGCAACGGTTACTTAAACTCGCCAATAGAAATGTTCAACAAAAGCTTACTGGGTTTGGTCCTTATGGTGTGACTCAGTTTAAAGCTGAACTACATCTAACTCAGCTGAATACTCAATACCTTATCTTTTTTCAATATCAAAGTTTTAAAGCATTTTTAAAAGATCTGACTATTTCCCCTGTTCCTGTCATTGCCATGTTGGTCAAATTATTTCTTGTCTATTTAGCGCTGACTTGGTGGCTACGTAATAGTAACAACATTATTAAACAGTTCCGTCAAACCAATTTAGAAACAGCCTCAAAACCCACATTACTGGTACGCTTTATTTGGTATATCAGTAAAGCAAACCGCCCTATTGCTTGGTTGATTGCTATAACTATATCTTTGGATATTCTTGCCACATTACCAAGTTTGCAACATGTCAAATTCCTCGATATTTTCACTTGGTGGATTTTAGGCGGCTCAATTGCGGTTAAATTCATTTTAGAGTTTGCTTATCGAAACAGCCGCAATACGACTAAAGAAATTACCACTATCCGCTTATCGACCATTCGTTATTATGTTTGGAGTGCCATTGGTGCAGGAGTGATTTTACAAATTGCCCAAACCACCATTGGTGAAGGGACTATTTATAATTGGGTATCAAGCCTATTATTCTTATGGTTTATTTTAATCACCATATTGGTTTTGCGTAAGTGGAAACCTTATGTATTTAGTCAAAATCATCAAAAATTGGATCACCCTGTATGGGCTCGCTGGGCGATCAGCAACAAGGATAAATTTGGGCTTTCTACTGTTTGTGCGGCGATCATGACCTTTTGGATTATATCCCGTAATTTAAAACAATTTGCCATCGCAGCCCTTTCACAATATGCCTTTTTTAGTCAAGCTCTGGCCTACTTATTTAGAATCGAAGTGGCTAAACAAAATGATAATGGCGGGCAAAATACCAATTTAGTAAAATTAAAAGGTGATGATATATATAATTATATTTTGCCGGGTAAAGAAGATAGTGAACTGATTAGTTATGCCGCTGATGAGATCAAGCAACTGTCTAAATATATTTTGTCGGATAGCCCTGCTATGTGTGTTATCTCGGGCGAACGAGGCATTGGAACCACAACCTTACTCAAGCAGGTTTTATATAGAGTCAATAATGCTCAACCAATTTACTTAAACTGCCCTAATGCCGGTTACAGTGAATTGATGGCTGAATTAGCTGAACAACTAGGGTTAAGCCGAGAATCAACGGATATTCAGATCTTGGGATATTTACGCAAAAGTGAAACCTGTTACTTAATTGCGGTGGATAATGCCCAGCGCTTGGTTAAACCTATGGTGGGTGGATTAACCGGTTTAATGAAGTTTACCAATTTAATGCGTCGTTCTAAAAAGAATCATCGCATAATGATGGCGATCGAAAAATCCAGTTGGCGTTTTGTGGATAGAGCGCGTGGTGAACGACTTCTGTTTGATTTAGTGGTATTTATGCCGCGTTGGACTGAAACGCAAATATCCCAGTTATTGGATACTCGTTTAAATCATGAGATTGAAAACCCTGTTTCGTTTGGTGATTTAAATCTTCCCAAACAATGGGATCAAGATGATTTATCCGAAGAAGAACGTGCTAGACGAGGATTTTACCGAATACTTTGGCATTATTCTGATGGTAACCCGACGGTTGCCCTGCGCTTCTTTAGATTATCGTTACGACAAGATCAAAAAACCAATGAGGTTGTTGTTCGTCTGTTCCAAGCGCCAGAAGCAGAAGAACTCGAAAAAATGCCAAAACCTATGTTGGCAATTCTACGCTCAATTGTGCAGTTGGAAATATCGACACCTGAAGAGTTATCTGAATGTACCCAACTAACCATCCCCGAAGTTATTGGCACGTTGCGCTTTTTTGAAAGCCGTGGCTATATTGAATGGTCTGATGAAAAAGCAAAAATATCCGATCATTGGTATCGATACATAACTAACGCCCTGCATCGTCAGCATTTATTGGTGAAGTAACATGAAAAAACTCTTTATCTTTGTTTTATTATTTATGGTCAATGGTGCTGCTTTCGCGGCAGAAACTACAGATGACCATCTGGAGAATATTGCTCAATTTACTAACCTAGTACGTTGGGGCGGTGTTCTTTTTTCATTCCTGGTCATTCTTGCAGCATGGGTGCTGCTACGCTTTACCAATAAACTGGTAGAGACGTTTAGTAGTCAGTTTGTGCAGTATCGGATGATCATGCAAAAACTGCTCTCTTTCTTCCAATTTTTTGTCTATATGACCGCAGGTATTGCGGTATTTATGATGAGTTTTCGCATCAATGAACAAATATTGACTCTGATAGGCGGCACGCTAGCGGTATCGATTGGTTTTGCATTAAAGGATTTGGCGGCTTCGTTTATTGCCGGTTTAACGGTTATGATTGACCGCCCTTTTCAGGTTGGTGACCGCGTCACGTTTGAAGGGAATTATGGCGATATTATTACCATAGGTTTGCGTTCTGTGCGTATGCGTACCTTAACTGATGATATTATTACTATTCCTAATAATAAGTTTTTAAGTGAAGTCACCATGAGTGGCAACTATGGTGCACTCGATATGCAGTGTGTTATTCCATTTTATATTGGTATGGATCAAGATTTGCTTTTGGCCCGTAACCTTATTCAAGAAGCGGCATCTTCGAGTCGTTACATCCACCTACCTCAGCCGGTGGTAGTATTGGTGAATCAAGAAATGGCCGATAATTACCTAGCGATCAAACTCACTTGCAAGGCTTATGTGGTCGATACGGTTTATGAAAAGCTGTTTGAAACCGATATTACTTTACGAGTAATGAAAGAATTCAAAAAACATAATATTCAACCGCCACAAATTGCGGTGCGCTCATCCTCGAGTAATTAACACTCAGTGACGAGAATTAAAAGAAACCCAATACCTAAGCACTTTCTAGTAATAAGCTTGGTATTGGGTTTCTCTCGTATTATACTCCCTGAAAATTCAGCCCTATTTTGACTGAGGTCTTATGTCTCGCACTATTACTTACACTTATAAAAACGAAGCTAAAACATTAGCGTTTAGCTATCGTGAATTTCACAGCATTCAAGAGGCCGTTGCTGCGCATGAAGGCATCGACATTAAAGAGTATTTAAAAATGGAATTGTCGCTAGAAGCCGTTTCAGATACCAAAACAGTGCGTAACTTTCGTGATGCGCATTTTGCCAAGCTTGGCTTTGGTAAAATTGCGTTACTGCCAAAAGAAAATGTCGGCATTGGCAAGAAAAAGAAAGCAGAATAGACCAATTCCATAAATTTAATGATCGTCCAAAATTGAGTATAGGAAAAGTGTCAAAGGCTAGAGATGGTCTTTTCTCAAGCGACCTAGGACGGTTCAGCGTCTTTTCGGCGTATTCAAATTGATCAAATATTAAATGGAATTGGTATAACCCGCGATTAATGATCATTCCCTGCAGATAGAAAAACGCACATCAACCCGATGTGCGTTTTTATTTGTCATAGTAACTATTGCAATGATTTATGGCCTATTACACTTTAATGTCAATCAATGCCAATCAAAGTAATTAGCTCACCAAGTCGTGACTACAATTGCTATAAGTGGCATTGATTAACATTCAATATTAAGGAATGCCGCGCCACGTACGCCACCTGAATCGCCATGTTTGGCCTTAAGGATCTTAGGCATTTTACCAATCGACAATAAGTGCTTTGGAATACGTTTCGGCATTTCCGAGTAAATAAGATCATAATTTGATAAACCACCACCCAGCACCACCACGTTAGGATCGAAAGCGGTAAATATATTGCCGAAACAAATGGCCAGTAACTCCATAAAACGTTCAACATGCTCAACCGCTTTTGGCTCACCTGCCGCCTGTTGTTTTATCAGCTCAATGGCGGCAATACGTTCACCGTAATAATGTTCATAAAGCTGCTCAAAACCACGGCCTGATAAGTAATTATCAATACAACCTTGTTTATCACAACCACAGCCAAATAATGGCGCCTCTTTATCGCTTGAGCTATTTTGTAAATATAACCATGCATCTAATGGCATGCGGGTATGACCAAGTTCACCAGCAACATGGCTGCGACCTGAAACTACATGGCCATTGATAACAATACCACCACCAAAACCCGTACCCAAAATAAGGCCTAATACCCCTTCTTGACCTTGATGTTCTTCATCCCATGCTTCAGACAAAGCAAAACAGTTGGCATCATTGGCGACTTTAACTGGACGATCCACCAAAGCTTCCAGATCCGCACGCAGAAATTGCCCTTTAGCCGCTGGAACATTAGAGGTTAATACTGCGCCGTCATCGACACTTTCCATTCCAGGAATACCAATACCAATACTGCCTTTTGTGTTAAACTGCTGATCATATTTTTTTATCAAACTTGAAAGTGTTAACAGTAATGCTTGGTAATCATCACCTGGTGTTGGCATACGTTCGGTCGCTACTCGCTCTAAATCATCATTAAACGCACCAAATTCTATTTTGGTTCCACCTACATCAAAACCGTAATACATCCCTTTTCTCCCAAAATATTAAGTCTAATTTTTAAATTTATAATACCGATATTATGCATAAAGTTGCGACGCAAACCGTGATTGGAAACCAATTTAAAAGGCATAAGCAACTGAATGCTCATTAATTCTTCATTATAAGTAAGATTATTTCCAATCGCTCAACTTACCGTTTAAAGTAAGTTTACTCTTTTGTTATGGATGCAATATGTCAATATTTTTCCGCTTGATCATCAGTTTGTTGTTTTTAATTCTTGCCGGCTGCGCATCGACACCGCCGCCCCCCTTACCGCATACTAACCTTCAATCAAAGGATCTGTCTGCGCTTTATAATAAATGGGTTGGTACCCCTTATCGCTTCGGTGGCCAAACTCGTTCAGGCATTGATTGCTCTGCTTTTGTGCAGGTCACTGTGATGTCTTTATATCAGCTAAATTTACCCAGAACGACTGAATTACAAAGTGAGCAAGGTGTCACTATTCCAGAAGAACAAGCTGCATTTGGCGATCTTATCTTCTTTAAAACAGGCTGGAATCAACGTCATGTAGGTTTTTACTTAGGCGATAAAAAATTCTTACATGCTTCTTCTTCTAAAGGCGTCATGATTTCTCGAACTGATAACCCCTATTGGGCGAGTGTATTTTGGCAATTTCGCCGACTCACCACGATGTAAAACACGGAACTCATAACCAACTTAAGACACTAAACACAAGCGCTATGCAGGGCAAAGAGCTTTTGAGTTTTTTGAATAAAAATTGTTATTTTTGCGGAACACTTCTCTAAATGTAAACATAAGCTAAGCTAAGGTAATACCAAACTGTTTTCGGTCAGGAGGTCTTATGTGGCAAGCCATAACACAACAACTTTCGGATGTGCTTTCTTTTGAATTTATCTTAAGGGAAAAAGAGCGTCTTAATGATGGTGAGACCAACCGTTGCTACTTAATCGGTGATGGCGAACAACGTTATTTTATTAAGGTTAACGAACGGAATTGTCTGGCAAAGTTTGAAGCAGAATTTGAAAACTTATCAGCCTTAAACGCCACCGCCACTTTATGTGTCCCTGAACCTATTTTATGCGGCACCACCAAAACCCATTCATTTTTGGTCCTCAACCATTATGTGACTAAGCCACTACAACTTGATGCTGACTTTTACCAATTAGGCCAGCAACTTGCGCGTTTGCACTGCTGGGGCGAACAACGCGATTATGGTTATGATGCCGATACTTATGTAGGGTTAAATCTACAACCAAACGCATGGCATAAAAAATGGTGCCTATTTTTTGCCGAACACCGTATTGGCTGGCAATTACAATTATTAAAAGAAAAAGGCATTGAGTTTGGCGACATAGAGACCATAGTACAGAAAGTCAAACTCTCACTTGCAGGACATCAACCTAACCCATCTTTATTGCATGGCGCATTAAGCCGGCACAATGTGGCTTTATCCTTTGCGGGCCCTTTATGCTATGACCCTTCTAGCTTCTGGGGCGATCGTGAATACGATCTAGCTATAGCGGAATATGATGGGCCAGCCAATGCTGCTTTCATGCAAGGCTATCAAGCTCTCTCTCCATTAGATAACGGATATCAACAACGCAAGACAGTTTATCAACTGTATTACTTACTGTGTTTGTGTAATCAATATGGCGGTGAGTACCTAATAGAATGTGATAATACAATATCCAGCTTCCTGGTTGAAAAACATTGAGTTAATTGTCAACAAAAAATATCTTTAAAGTTAATTGTGAATGATGTCTATTTTTTACTATTGATAGTATTGAATGTTACATAATGCATGATAGGTAGTAACAAGGATATATATTCACGCAAACTATAGGTGATTGTTATTTGCTTGTTTGATCACGATTTTTTTGAAGCCACTTGATTTTGCTTGCCCTAATTCAACCTTTTTGCTTTTTTTAAACCATAAACTAACTTACAAGGTTATGATTAAAGCTACTCAAGAATGAACTGTTAATACGAATGACTAACACCAATTAGAACGAATTTTGGTTTGATTGGTCATTATTAGCCCTGTTCATCTCATCGCGATTTACACGAGAAGTATAGTGAGGAAAGCAATGATAAAATACACAGAGAAAAAAGTATCCTGTCCTCATTGTGGGAATTTGATTAGGTTAACGATTGATGCAGCAAATGGTGATCAGAATTTTTACGATGATTGCCCTACTTGTAATCATGCCGTCCATTTAGAACTAAAAGTTGATGCTAATACTGCTAACGTCCATTTAACTATTGGTGATGAAGACCATTCTTTCTTTTAAGTCTTTAGACTGTACGCATGCCATCAGGCGAAGTGCTCACGACCTTAATCCGTTAAAATAGCAAAAAGCTTACTGTTCGCATAAACGTTCTATTCTCTATAACTGCTCCTACCTTAGGAGCTTTTTTTATGGCGGAATTATTGATATTTATATCGCTAATTAATATCTTAACTATATAATCGGCATCAAATATTTTACTAAGTAAGGGTTATTGTGCATCGTTACCGTAAGGAAGCGTCAATACTGGTGAAACTTGCTACCCCAGTACTCTTTGCTTCTGTTGCTCAAACAGGAATGGGATTTGTTGATACCGTGATGGCGGGCGGCGTCAGTGCGACTGATATGGCCGCAGTTGCTGTCGCGTCTAGCATTTGGCTGCCTTCTATTTTGTTTGGTATTGGATTATTGTTGGCGTTAGTGCCAGTGGTGGCACAGCTTAATGGCTCTGGACGGCAGACTCGTATCGCCCACGAAATTCAGCAAGGGGCTTACCTTTCGTTTTTGGTTGCGATCCCGATTATTCTGGTACTGTCTCAAACCCGTCATATATTGCATGTGATGGATATTGAGCCTGTGATGGCGGCCAAAACCAATGGTTACATGTTTGCCATGATCTTTGCGGTGCCGGCGTTTTTACTTTTCCAAACACTGCGCAGTTTATCCGATGGTTTATCTTTGACAAAACCGGCCATGTTCTTAGGTTTTTTGGGATTATTATTGAACGTGCCACTAAACTGGATCTTTGTTTACGGGAAATTCGGTGCCCCCGAACTTGGTGCGGTCGGTTGTGGCGTGGCAACTGCTATCGTGTATTGGTTTATGTTTGTCGCAATGCTGGGTTACATCATAAAAGCAAAACGGTTTAAAAATATTCATCTTTTTACTGAGTTTCATAAACCGAACCTGCATTCATTACAGCGTTTATTCCGATTGGGTTTTCCAATTGCGGCGGCATTATTTTTTGAAGTTACCCTGTTTGCGGTCGTGGCATTAATGGTGGCGCCATTAGGGCCTAATACTGTTGCCGCGCACCAAGTAGCAATTAACTTCTCATCGTTAATTTTTATGTTACCTATGAGTATTGGCGCGGCGGTCAGTATTCGAGTGGGACATCAATTGGGTGAGCACAGTGTTGAAGGCGCAAGAATTTCTTCACACGTAGGCTTATTATTTGGCTTATTTACCGCCGTTGTTACCGCCACACTTACTATTATCTTCCGCGATGCGATTATTACCCTGTATACCGATAATAAAGAAGTGACCATTATTGCGATGCATTTATTGTTAATGGCAGCTATCTACCAATGTACTGATGCGATTCAGGTTATAGCGGCGGGTGCTCTACGCGGTTACAAAGATATGAGCGCTATCTTTAGCCGCACCTTATTTTCATATTGGGGAATGGGCATGCCTTTAGGTTATATTCTTGGTATGACCGATTGGTTAAGTCCTGAGCCACTTGGGGTGACGGGGTTTTGGGTTGGTATTATTGTTGGCCTTTCTACGGCTGCGGTATTACTTTCTCATCGTTTGCATTGGTTACACAAGCAATCGGATGAAACTCAACTCAACTTTGCAGGGCGTTAAACGCCGCTTTAGATGAGTATTTAATCGGTAAGGCTGGTTACTTTCCAGCCTTATTTTTTATACCCAGCCAAACTTATCCTTCGAATGACACAACTTAAATCGCATCGTTTCTCACTTGTATAAATCGCGCAAAACGAGGTAAGCCCGAACTGGTGTAACCATTAAATCGAAACGTCACTTTTTCACCTAATGCGGGGGGATCACGGCGTTGTTGATCCGATAAACCGCTGCCAAGATAAAAGCGTTTGCCCTGCTTCCATTCGACATATAACGATCCCACGCTACCAAGATTACGCCCTTTGCCTTTTTTATAACCAATCACAATCGCTTCATCATCTTGAAACGATTTTAATTTTAATAAATCATCACTTCTGCCAGCGGTATAAAAGCTATCTAGTTTTCTTAGCATAATACCTTCGCCTTTGAGTGCTTCAACGCTATCAAGGTTTTGATATAGAAAATCTTGTGAATTAATCGGCTTTTGCTGCACTAATTCTAGGTATTCAGAGTTAGATTGCGAGATGAGTTTTTTCAATTGGCGATATCGATATTCAAATGACATTTTTGGGTCTGCAACATCAAATGCCATAAAGCGAATAAAACGCCAGTCTGGTTGATTGGGGCTTTTATCTAGTACCGTGCGTTGTACTTGCGAAAACTGCCCTCTTCCTGCCCATAACTCGCCATCTAACGCAATATCAGGAAAGCCTTTGGTAAACCATGTGGGTGCCATGATCGGCATGCCATTACGAGTAAACAATTGGCGACCATCCCAAAATGCGCGTATACCATCCAATTTTTCGCTATACCAATATTGGCTAATGTCGGCATCTTGCTGAAAGTCGTTCGCTAAAGGCAATGAGATGTGTCCCCATGCAGAATTATTACTTAGGGAACTGGCAGACTCAAGATTGGCGTCGGCCGAAAAAGATAACGTTAAACAGGCCGAACCGATCACTGTGAAGGTTGAATAACGGCGCATAAACAAGACTCTCTTTATGAGTAGTTAAAAATTAAGGTTAGCCAATTCAACACCAACCCGTTAATTTTACCGTCAGGTTGTGAATGTGATCAGACAAACCCGATATTGTTAATCAAGTGAATTACATTTTTATTGTTTGAAATATCATCACTCAGTATGGTTGTTGCGCAGAGTCATAGGAACGCCATAATCGCAGTGGTAGACTCAAATAAATTCTAAAATAAGAGTAACTAAAATGATTAAAGCCGCTGTGTTTGATATGGATGGTCTGATGATTGATTCAGAACCTTTTTGGCAACAAGCTCAATTAGAAGTATTTCCGCAAGTCGGCGTTTCACTCACCTTGCAAGATACCATTAATAGCACCGGTATTCGTATCGATCAGATCGTTGAAATGTACTATCGAAAGCAACCTTGGGAAAATAAAAGTTGCTCAGAGGTTTGCGATATGATTTTGGCGCGGGTGATTGAACTGGTTAAACAGCATAAACCTATGATGCCAGGATTGTTTCATGCGTTAGAAACCTGTCAGCAACAAGGCTTAAAAATTGCCTTAGCCTCCTCTTCGCCAATGGTATTAATTGAAGCCGCTTTAGAAGCACTTGAGCTAAACGATGTATTTGAAGCAGTGTTATCGGCAGAAGACCTCGCTTATGGTAAACCGCACCCTGAGGTGTATTTAAATGCAGCGGCGGCATTAGACGTATCACCATTAGATTGTGTGGCACTTGAAGATTCATTTACCGGTTTATTGGCTGCCAAAGCAGCGCAGATGAAAACCATCGTGATCCCAGAGGCCCGTACGCGTGAACAACCTCGTTTTGTGATCGCCGATCATAATCTAACCTCTTTAAATACAATCACTCCAGAGCTACTTTCGGCGCTGTAAATTGACTAAAGCTTAAAATAAAAAGCCCTAACTCTTGAACAGCAGTTAGGGCTTTGATTATTTGAATTTTTAAGGATTAAGATTTAGCGTTATCGGCTGTTTCTTGTGATTTTGGATCGGATTGCTCCGGCTCTTCAACCTTCCCTTGCGCTTTCATTTCCGCATACCAAATATCATGGTGCTCTTTAGCCCAAGTTTCATCCACTTCACCTTTCACCATGCCTTCAAGAGCCCCTTCCATACCGAATAAACCGATATAGATGTGGAAAATGAAGCCACATATCAAGATAAGTGCAGAGATCATGTGCGCTAAGTTAGAAACATCCATATCTCGTCGACCTTGGCCGAAGATAGGAAAATCCAACACAAAGCCACTGATCGCGGCAATAAAGCCACAAGTGATCAACATCCAGAAAATGATTTTTTCACCAGCATTTGAAAACTCTGCCGAAGGATGCGTACCTTTATGAGGTCCCACCATACCGCCCAGTTTTAAACACCACTGTAAATCGATTTTCTTGAAAGTACTTTTTCGCCACCACTTAATAAGTACTGCGCCAAGCAAGATAAAGAATATTGGACCAACATAGTTATGGAACTGTTTGGCTGCATAAACAATATCGCCCCAAGCATCGGTTGAGATCACAGGTTTAAGGAAGTGTTTCCCCCAAACTAATGTCATCCCGGTGATAGCAAGACTTAAGAACGTAAATGCCATAGACCAATGCAGTGCACGATCAATTCGCGACCAACGCTTAATCTTACGACCCGTTCGAGGTGCGCTAAGCTTTAGCGGGCCAACAATAAAGTAGGCCAGTGTTACCATAGCTAAGCTGCCTAAAACCGCAATCGCGCCCAAAGGTGACATCCATTTTTCTTTTAGGATGTACCACGTCTCACTTGGGTGGCTGACTAAAACATCATGCTCCATTGATAGAGATGTGGTGTAGCCTTTTTTGCCGTCTTGGACCTTTTTATAAAACTCATCTCCGGCTAAACGACTCATCTCAGTTTCAGCTGTTGTCGAAGGCATAACCCTTGTTGCTTTATTGCTATCATCGTTAGCCATGCTTGAAAAGCTTAAGCACAACATCACCACTGTAAAGGTAGAGATAACAAGCGTTTTGAATGATTTCATTAACATGGTCTCTCTCCTTATTGATTTGACGATGGATTCGACGATTGAGTCGCATCATGCGCCAAAGATGCATCGTAAGTCACACCGGTCACATTACTACGGTCATCAACATCACCACGATCATGCGCACGTTTAGCCATGATCCCTGCAATTTGTTCGGCAGGACCGGCCATTAATGCTTTAGTGGAACATAATGATGCACACATCGGCAGTTTGCCTTCAGCGATACGGTTAGCACCATACTTTTTACGCTCTTCTTCAGAGCCTGCTTCGGTTTCAGGGCCACCAGCGCAGAAAGTACATTTATCCATTTTGCCACGTTCAGCGAACGCGCCATGTTGAATAAACTGTGGCGCGCCAAATGGACAAGCAAATAAGCAGTAACCACAACCAATACATAAGTCTTTATTGTGCAATACAATATTGTCTTCTGTACGATGGAAGCAATCGGCTGGACACACCGCCATACAAGGCGCGTCATCACAGTGCATACAAGCTACTGAGATTGATGCTTCACCCACTTCACCATCATTAATGGTGACTACACGACGACGTTGAATTCCCCATTCAAGGGCGTCATCATTTTCATTTTTACACGCAGTGACACAACCGTTACATTCGATACAACGTTTGGAGTCACATAAAAATTTCATTTTCGATTTTTTATCTGTGCTAGACATGGTCATACTCCTTACGCTTTCGCCGTATTAGATGCTTTGCTGATCTTACACAGCGTCACTTTGGTTTCTTGCATTTGAGTCACAGGATCATAGCCATAGGTGTTGGCTGATTCTCCAAGTACAAATGGCGCGGTTCCTTCTGGGTATTTATCATGTAGATCTTTACCTTGGAACTTGCCACCAAAGTGGAAAGGAATAAAGGCTAAGCCAGGTTGAACCCGGTTGGTTACCATCGCTTTCACTAAGATGCGGCCTTGTTCTGCCCCTTCAACCCAAACATCATCACCATCTTTAATGCCGTTGTTATTTGCCTCTTGTGGGTTAATTTCAACAAACATTTCTTGTTGAAGTTCCGCCAACCAAGGGTTCGAGCGAGATTCTTCACCACCGCCTTCATATTCCACCAAGCGACCAGACGTTAAGATGATTGGATACTCTTTTGAGTGATCTTGATCTTGAATGGTTTTGTATAATGTTGGTAGACGATAAATTGCATCGCTATCATTCCAAGTCGGGTAATCGGCGATTAAATCACGACGTGGCGTGTATAGTGGTTCACGGTGTAAAGGCACGCGATCGGGGAACTGCCACACAATGGTACGGGCTTTACCGTTACCAAATGGAATACAACCATGTTTCACTGCCACACGTTGAATACCACCAGATAAATCGGTCTTCCAGTTTTTACCCTCGGCTAATGTTTTCTCATCGGCGGTAAGGTCATCCCACCAACCAAGTTGCTTCAATAGCTTATCGGTAAATTCAGGGAAACCATCTTCGATTTCACAATCTTTAGAGTAACTGCCGTCAGCCAGTAAACTCTTCCCTTCAAATTCAACACCAAAACGAGTACGGAAGTTACCGCCACCTTGAGCCACCGGTTTCGATGTATCATAAAGAATATGCGTCCCTGGGTGTTTCATTTCTGGGGTGCCCCAACAAGGCCAAGGTAAACCATAGGTTTCACCTTTGATTTCTGCCGCGTCAGTTTCTAGGTTTTCATGGCTAAATAAATGCCAATTTTGCTGATGATACTTTAAACGTTCAGGGCTTTGGCCGGTATAACCAATTGTCCACATACCACGGTTATATTCGCGGGTAATGTCTTCGATAACCGGTTGGTTGTTTTTCACTTCAACGTTTTTAAACAGCTGATCAGCAAAGCCTAATTTCTTAGTCAGCAAATACATGATTTCGTGATCAGGTTTTGATTCAAACAATGGCTCAATCACTTGATCACGCCATTGTATTGAACGGTTTGAAGCGGTTACTGAACCGTAGGTTTCAAACTGAGTAGTGGCGGGTAATAGATACACCCCATCGGTACGATCGTTAATAACGGCCGCAACGGTTGGGTATGGATCGACAATCACCATCATATCGAGCTTTTGCATTGCTTTTGGCATTTCGTGTCCACGGGTTTGCGAGTTAACCGCATGACCCCAATAGAACATGGCACGAATATTATCATTTTGCTCAATTTTCGATTTGTCTTCCAATACCCCATCAACCCAACGAGACACAGGGATCCCCATGTTGTTCATTGGTAATTTGCCGTTGTATTTGGTTTGGTCAAAACGCCCTTTTAGCCAAGCGTAATCGATGCCCCAAACTCGAGACCAATGCTGCCATGATCCTTCCGCAAGGCCGTAGTAACCTGGTAAATCATGCGATAATACGCCAAAGTCTGTTGCACCTTGTACGTTATCGTGACCACGGAAAATATTTGCACCACCACCAGATTTACCCATATTGCCAAGGGCTAATTCAAATACACAATAAGCACGCGTATTGTTGTTACCAGTAGTATGTTGGGTTCCGCCCATACACCAAACAACACAGCCTGGTTTATGGTGAGATAAAGTGTACGCCGCTTTATGCACTTCTTGTTCAGAAATACCGGTCACGCGTTCCACTTCTTTTGGCGACCATTTCTCAACTTCGGCGCGGATTTCATCCATACCAAAGACACGTTGATGAATGAATTCTTTGTCTTCCCAACCATTTTGGAACACATGCCACAACATACCCCAAATAAGCGATACATCGGTACCTGGGCGAAGCGGCAAATGTTGATCAGCTTTAGCAACCGTGCGGGTATTGCGAGGATCAGCAACCACAATCTTACAACCGCGTTCTTTGGCGATCAGAATGTGCTGCATTGCCACAGGGTGTGCTTCTGCTGGATTTGAACCAATAAACAAGATTGACTTACAGTTATGCATGTCATTGAATGAGTTGGTCATAGCGCCGTAGCCCCATGTATTTGCAACCCCTGCAACCGTGGTTGAGTGACAAATACGAGCTTGGTGATCGACGTTATTGGTCCCCCACATAGCCGACATTTTGCGGAATGTGTACGCTTGTTCATTACTGTGTTTGGCAGAACCTAGGAAATAAACCGAATCAGGGCCGGATTCTTTACGGATCTGGAGCGCTTTGTCGCCAATTTCATCAATCGCTTGATCCCATGACACTCGACGCCATTTACCACCTTCTAATTTCATCGGATATTTAAGGCGGCGTTCACCATGACCATGTTCACGCAACGCTGCGCCTTTCGCACAATGTCCACCAGCATTAAATGGGTGATCAAAAGCAGGCTCTTGCCCGGTCCATACGCCGTTTTGTACTTCAGCATAAATGCCACAGCCAACAGAACAGTGAGAACAAATTGTACGCTTAACTTCTGTTGGGGCTGAGCGGTCAACGTCTTGGGCTTGCGCTTTTTTCATAATGCCAGGAGCAAACATTGATGCTCCAACCACAGTGCCACCCGCGGCAATTGTGGTATTTTTCATAAAGGCACGACGACTCAAGCCTAGTTGATTTTCACTTTTAGATACGCTATCGGAGCGTTTAGTCAATTTCATAATCGCAACTCCTATAGAGAATCGAAATAATCACGAATGTGTTGCGTTTCGTGATAGCCCTTTTTCAGTTTTGGTTGCTCGGTATTTTGAGCTTTCGGCTCACTTGCGACCGCACTGCCAGAAAGTCCAGCTGCGACAGCGCCGCCGACAACAACCGCTGTTGTCATACCTTTTAGCAACCCACGTCGACTTTCGTTGACGCTCTGGTCGAGAGGTTTTGATGTTTTCATTTATTGCTCCTTCTTGGCCATATTGGTTTGGCCTTTAGGGAAATCTCTACTTTTCAGCTTTGATTTCTAATTGCTCATGTTGCTTTCTTCTCTTATGCAAAGTTGCACAAGACAATTTTAATGTCGGGTATGGATCGATATTTATTTCAGGTTCGTGATTTCGATGCCATCGGATTTTTGGGTGTAACGGGTTTGTTCAATCAAACAAAAGTGACGTAAGGCGCGTGACACGGCTTGGTAATATTGCGCCGATTTTGCTTGTTCTATGGCATTACAAAATGAGACAAACCAAGGCTTAATATGAGCATTAAAGAAAGATTGCTGATCGTCAAACCCTTCACTTTGCAACATAGACATCACTTCTAATAATGCCGCGATGTTATCTTCTGGTTCACGCACATCTTGTTGACGTTCAAAGCCCAAACGTTTCAGGTCCTGGCGAATATGCACCAATGGCTTTTCCATTAAAGTGCCGGCTATATGCCATGAACTAAATGGCACGACTTCACCACAACCAATACCAATAAATAAATCTTGGTATTCATCTTCCAAATCTTCAATTTTAGCCGTTTGTGAGGCTTGTTTTAACCCAAACCAAGCATTCGACATGGCGTGAACATCACTTTCTTCTACTTCAAGTTCGCTCAACCAATCTAAAATTTCTTGATTAGGCGATTGACGCAGTAAACAAGCCAATAAACCATAAATCTCGGCCGTCGCATTGTCCGCGCTGCCATCTTGTGCTGCTTCGTCTTGTATCGCTCCATCTTGTATTGAAGCGTCTTGTGCATCCGCATTGGTGGCTTTTGGATCGAACACTGGGGTTTCATCATTACTTGAGTGATTGAGATTCTCTGGGTGCATAATTAGATATCCAGTTGTTTTTCAGGGTTGATTGAAAGATCGTTAAAGATGTCACGCACTCGGCAGTCTTCACACATCGCCACGCGACGCAGTTTATCTTCTGTCGCAAACTGAGAGTGACCACGTAATTTATCTTGCAACATTTTTATCATCGACTCTGGAGCAAAAGGCTTATTACAACTTAAACAATGCGCGGCAGGTTCGTGATGTAAGGTGGCATCCGCTTTACGACTGCTCGCGTCCCAATTAAATTGAGGTTGAAGTGAAAGCACTTTTTCAGGGCATGCGGTAACACATAAACCGCATTGCACGCAGTCTTCTTCGGTGAACAATAATGCAGGGCTGTCCCCTTTAGCATGCAAGGCGCGAGTTGGGCATACCGACACACAGCTCATGCATAAGGTGCAGTCTTTAGTGTCACAATTTACGCTCCCGAAAGGCGCTCCGTCAGGCACGCTTGAAATCCCTTGTGTCACCTGTTCAGCGTCAAGAGAATGGTGCTGAGCCAATAAATCTAATGATGCAAATAGACGGTCACGTTTTTTACCCGCCAATGGCTCGCGAATCTTAACCTTTAATGGGGTTGAAATAAGCACCGGACGTTGCATGCGAAGTTCTTCAATATACATCACGTTAATGCGTTCTTTTTCTAAACCAAGCTGACTTAGCAAAGTTTGCGCGATATCGGTTTCGTGTTTTAAAACGCGAATAATGGTCTCTGGCATGTGATTACTGGCGGCAAATATCACCTGACAAGCGCCATGAGTGAGGGCGGTAAACCAAGTATCAATTCCGACACTTGGTAGTTCATCAAGCGTGATAGGGATAATGTTATCTGGCAGCATGCCGAGCATCATAACGGTGTATTTCTCATGGCGAGAGCTGCAAAACATAATGATTGGGTTTTCGCCACCTTGATCAAAATATTTCGCTAACACGCGTTCAATAAAGGTTTGGGTTTCAACGGGGTTTGGTAGAGCGTAGCTGATGGCTTCTGTTGGACACGAT
Source organism: Vibrio algicola (assembly GCF_009601765.2). Taxonomy (NCBI): domain Bacteria; kingdom Pseudomonadati; phylum Pseudomonadota; class Gammaproteobacteria; order Vibrionales; family Vibrionaceae; genus Vibrio; species Vibrio algicola. The sequence goes on along the minus strand of NZ_CP045699.1, from coordinate 1,239,678 downwards.
GTGGCGCAGGTGCCGATACCTTGGCAAAGATAAGGGTTAATTTCGATGTTATGGCCAGTTTGCGCAGTGCCTTGACTGGTCAGTGCGCCAGCGGGACAGGCATCCACACACAATTGACACCCTATTACTCCACGAGAGCTGTGGGCACATAAATCGGTATCGAGACGAAAAAATTTAGGTTTATCAAAAGTGCCAATTAAATCTGGAATGGCGTCTAACGATTCTTCTAGTGTTGGATACCCTCGCCCAGCTGGGTAATAACCTGGCACTGGAAGTTGCTCGGCCATATTACCGCTTTCGGTTAAATCTAAAATCACATCAAAGGTTTTTTCGCCGGTCGCAATACTAGCAAGATTGGTGGCGGCGCCATTTTTTATGGCCGCCACTTCAAAACTACCAAGATAACCCTTGATAACAACGCTATCGGCAAAATAAAGTTGAGTGGTCGGGATGGTATGTTCAGCATCGCTTTGATTCATGCTTAATACGGTCACGCTATTCATACTTGAGAAGTGTGAAAATACCGATTCGACGGTGACTATATCACCAATAATCAATAAATCACCGCGCGATTCGTAACTGACCGTTGGTGGGATAAGGTTATTTAACTCGACGGTCGTCGAAATAGCCGCATAACGAGCTTGTCCATTGATGCTGTCTACCGATTTTAAAAATGACGTTAACATTGCTTTTCTTCTTATTCGATATGTTTGCTTAAACCACAACACAACTTTCTTAAGTTCAATTTAAGTAAAAATGATGTTATTAAATTATCCATTATTTTCTCATGGATAATCATCTATTTGTAATAAAAAAGTGTATTTTGAGATAATTAAACACAACACATTGCAAGGATAATTATCATTCTTATTTAGCCATGTGTTTTTGGTGTTTTTGCGCTGTTTAGTTTGAGTTTAGTCGCTTAGTACGGCTTAGGTTTATTTATTACTTTTTTATCAATAAATTCAGTGTTGGCAAGATTATTATTTGTTTCGACCTTGTCTTCTAACCCTTTGGTCTTTGAATCAATATTATCTTCAACAGACTTATCTGGCGTAATGATCACCGCATCTTGTTTAGCTTGGTATTGAAGCAAATCTTCGTCGATTATTGCCTCTAGATCCTCAGCTTGATGTGGGTGTTCCATTGCCCTTTCTTCATCAGGTTCTAACACATCATCAATACGTTTATGCCAGCTTCGCAATGTTGATGCTACATCCTGAGAAATTGATTTCACCGCTGAATAATCCATGTTGTAGCTGTCGAGTGGATCGATATCGGAAAACTCACCACCTAAAAACAAATCGCGTAATTGTTTTTTCTTATCCCCCTTTGAAAAGCCTTGTTCAAAAACATGGGCTACAGTGGCAATCGATGGTTTCGATAGTGATGAATGACAAGATGAGTCAGATCCCGCTAAATCTGATGAATTGTGGCCAGCTTCATCCACTATAAGTGTATTGGCAGGTTTAAGGCCGGCACGCTCTGGGTTTATGGTCTGAACATTTTCTGAGGCTGCGTTAGTTTCAGTGGCACTATTAGCTTCTAGGGAGCCACTTTCTTTTGGGAACCCACTCTCTTTTGGAACACCATTAGCTACAGGGGCAGAAGTCAGCGTCGATGTCGGGGCAATATTTGAAATCGCTGAATTTTCAATATTGGATAAGCTATCGTCACCGCTTTGATCGCCAGCAGAATGATCGCCGGATGAATGATTGTTATGTTGATTTTTTTTAGTCAGCCAACGCTGAAAACGATTAGTTTCCATTAGAACGCCCTGCGCCCTGACGTTTCTTCTTCCTCACTTCGATTAATTCACCATGACGGCCAATAAACGCTTCCATCCACGCTTGAATAGGTAATGGCATATCAATTGACAGCACTAAATAATCGGTATCCATATAACACGCAATGGTGGCTTGAGAGGCGGTCAGGTGTGAGATTTTAGGCGCTGAATTAGTATCTAAAAATTCCAGCGCCAGAAATAATTTAGGATTGTTCGAGCTCAAATTGAAGCGGTAATCGCTGCGCTCGTCTTTAAATAATTCAAGTAATTGAAAATAAGTATGCGGTTGCGAAGCTTGTGGCGATAGATCGACCCCTTCCCACTGCCAAGATTCAGTCTCCCAGCGACCAATTTGTTTAATGTGTTTTTCAAGTAAGCAGTTTAGCGGCCAACATTTTGGTGATTTTTCAATCATAATATCTATCCTTAATACTAATCGACCAGATTTTGTTTTAGGCTTGCGAGTAATAAATTGATTTAAATCATCAAACACACTCATAATAAGGAAATACTATCATTTAGTGATAGATGTTTACTGTGTTTAATCGCTTATTATTATTTTTTATCGTCTGCCTGAACATCAATTGTAGGCTTAATTTCTCGCTTTATCATAGGGAATTACCGTGTCTGACTTTCCAAGCATAATTAAAACCGGTGTGGTACCGGTGCAAACCCAACAAGTCGAAGTGTTTGATGAATACGGCGAAAAGCTTATCAAACAAGTGGCTTGCGAAAGACCATTAACCGTATTGTTAAATTGGAAAGAAATCGTGACCTTAATGACGTTAGGCTCAAGGCCTGATGCGTTAGTGCTGGGTTATTTAAAAAACCAAGGATTTTTGCATGATCCTAAATCATTAGAATCGATCATTATTGATTGGGAAACCAATAGCGCGGCGGTAGTGACTAATGAGAATATCGATCACCTTGATAAAGCATTAGAGAAAAAAACCGTTACTTCAGGGTGTGGTCAAGGCACCATGTATGGCAATGTCATGGCAGAACTCGAAAGCTACCAAGTGCCGCAGGTGGCATTAAAACAATCCGATATTTATCGCACCCTTGAAGCGTTAACCCATTTTAATGATACCTACAAAAAGGCCGGAGCGGTACATGGTTGCGCGGTATGTCGCGGCGATGAAATCCTATCATTTGTTGAAGATGTTGGTCGTCATAATGCGGTTGATACACTAGCCGGCGAACTGTGGCTTAAACAACAATCGGGACAAGAACTGGTATTTTATACCACTGGCCGATTAACCTCTGAAATGGTGATCAAAGTGGCTCAAATGGGCATTCCAACCTTACTATCGCGCTCTGGCGTGACGCAAATGGGACTCGATTTGGCCAAACAATTTGGTATCACCACCATAGCTCGCGCTAAAGGACTGCGTTTTCAAGTCTTTTCCGGAGTTGAAAAAATTGACTTTGATGTTAAAGGTCAAAAATAAATTCAATATGGAATTGGTGTTCAATAAAGTGTTTTTTGTACATTGATTCAACTATAACCGACTCTATGAAGTCATTTTTCTTATCACTAAAGATGGAATTTTTTATGAAAATGCGTTTTTGGGCAACGGCCCTACTTTGCCTTGCTGCTTTTACTTCAACCGCTCAAGCTCAAGATTCAAAAACAATTCGTTTAGCCACCACCACCAGTACTGAAAACTCGGGTTTACTGGGGTATTTATTACCAAAATTCAAATCAGAAACCGGTTACACCGTGGATGTGATTGCTGTTGGTACCGGTAAAGCCCTAAAAATGGGTGAAAATGGCGATGTGGACTTAGTCATGACTCATGCCCCTGGCGCAGAAGCGGCATTTATTGATAAAGGATTTGGGGTTGAGCCTCATCACTTAATGTATAACGACTTTGTGATTGTGGGGCCAAAATCGGACCCGGCCAAAATCAAAGGCAATAAATCTGCGCAAGACGCATTTAAAACCATTGCGACAGATAACGCTAAATTTGTTTCTCGTGGCGATGATTCGGGTACGGATAAAAAAGAAAAAGGGATTTGGAAACAACTGGGTATTAACCCGACTAGCTTTTCTGAATTCAAATCCGTTGGCCAAGGCATGGGCCCAACCTTGAATATGGCTTCTGAGCTGCAAGCTTATACCCTAACCGACCGCGGCACTTGGATCGCTTATAAAACCAAGCTGGATCTTGAAATTCTAGTAGAAGGTGACAAGGTGCTGTTTAATCCATACCAAGTTATCTTAGTTAATCCTGAGCGTTATACTCAATTGAACACTAAAGGTGCGCGTGACTTTAGTAACTGGTTGATCTCAAAACATGGACAGCAACTCATTAATGCTTATCAAATGCAAGGTAAGCAATTGTTTACTGCAAGCTACGACGGTAAATAATGCGCGTATTACTTTGGGTATAAACGAATAATTGCTTAAATAGAGAGATAAGAATGCAACTCTGGCAAACCACAGTGGATGCGGTACACCTATTAATGAACTTTGACCCTAACTTATGGAAGGTCGTCAGAGTGTCATTTATGGTGTCTTTTTCTGCCATTCTAATGGTTATCATCCCGTCGATTCTGTTTGCTTTTATACTCGCGTACACCGAGTTTCCGGGCCGCTGGATGTTGCTCTCTTTTATCCATACACTACAAGCTGTCCCTACTGTAGTAATTGGTCTGTTGCTTTATATGATTCTGTCACGCGCCGGTCCTTTGGGGGATTGGCAAATGTTGTTTACCCAAAAAGCGATGATCTTAGGTCAGATGCTGATTTGTTTTCCTATTTTAGTCTCGATGATGTACGGCGCGTTTCAAAATAGTGACCGTCGTTCTATCGAAACTTCTTACACATTAGGCGTCAATCGTTTTCGAATTTTAATGACCTTACTATGGGAAACTCGCTTTCCGCTTTTTGCCGCGGTTGTGGCAGGGTTTTCACGCATTATTACTGAAGTGGGCTGCTCTATGATGGTGGGAGGTAATATTTTAAATTCCACCCGAAACATTCCGACCGCAATCGCATTAGAAAGTCAGAAAGGCGCGTTTGCTCAAGGTGTTGCTTTAGGAATGGTTCTATTATTATTAGCCTTGATACTCAATTTTTCACTCACTTCTGCCAAAGGACAAGGTTACTTACGCACTTAATGCGTGCAAATTGTCATTGCTGATTTACAAGAAGTGGACACTCAAGCAACCTAATACAATAAAAAAATAATTAAAGTAAACAACAAGATGGTATTTTTTTTTACTTGCTGGTGGTATACGCAACTATGATCCCTTTACATGCCAATAATTTAACCATGCAATTTAAGGATAAGATGCTTTTTCATATCCCTAAGTTGCAATTGATGCCCAATGAAGCCGTCTATTTACGCGGCGATAATGGCGTGGGAAAAACCACATTATTAAAAGTATTATCAGGGCTGTTGCAACCCACCTCTGGTCAATTAAACCTGCATCAGTCACGCTTATCTCGTTGGTTCTCGCCGAATAAGCATAGGATTGTTTACTTACATCAAACGCCCTATTTATTTGATGATACCGTTTACAATAATGTGTTGTATGCGATTCGTTTTTCTTCCCTTTCACGCCAAGAAAAACGCGCTCAAGTTATATCGGCTTTACGCAAAGTGGGGTTAGAAACGTTAGCCAAAGAACATGTTTCGGTCCTTTCTGGCGGAGAAAAACAACGCATTGCGATGGCGCGAGCTTGGGTGACAAAGCCCACTATATTATTAATGGATGAACCAAGTTCAAGCTTAGACATTGAATCCATTACCCGCTTAACGGTACTGGCAAAAGAACTGTTAGCCAATGGGGTCAGTTTGGTGATCACCAGTCATCAACAAAATGAATTAACTGAGCTGTGTACTAAGCAATGGTGGATAAAAAATCATACCTTAGTAGAATCCCCTTTATTACAACTGATCAAAGTGCCACAACCACAACAAACCTTTACGCAAACTGAATATTTATAGAGAGCATATATGCTAACACCAGACAAAATTGATTGGGTTATTCTCGCCGGAGGACAAGGCTCTCGTATGGGAGGGGTAGATAAAGGTTTGGTTAAGTTAAATGACAAGCCATTAATTGAATATGTGCTAGCAGCGCTACAGCCTCAAACCGATTCGATCACCATTAATGCCAATCGCAGTCATAAGCAATATCAACAGTATGCCCCTGTGATCAGCGATACCTTTACCCAATTCCCTGGACCGTTAGGTGGCATTCATGCTGCGCTCACTCATACCGACACAAAACAACATGACTGGGTTGGTTTTGTGCCTTGTGATAGCCCCAATATACCGAGTAATTTAGCACAAATTTTTTGCCAAGCATGGCAAGCTGATGCCGATATTCTTGTTGCGCACGATGGCGATTTCTATCAGCCGGTTTTTACTTTATATCACCGCCGAGTAGCCGATAAATTGCATGACTTTTTAGCGCGTGATGAAAGAAAGATCATTGCCTTTTATGACCAGTGTCATACCTATCGTGTCGATTTTTCCGATCTCAAGCAAACTTTTATTAACCTTAATACACCAGAGCAACTTGCTGATTTTGCTCAGCATCTCAAAGAATAACTGCCAAAGGTAAATTATGAACACATACCCTATTCCAATTCTTGGTTTTGCAGCTTACAGCGGAACCGGTAAAACCACCTTACTTGAAGCACTGCTACCAAGGTTGACCGAAAAAGGTCTGCGCATTGGCGTATTTAAACATGCACACCATGATTTTGATGTCGATAAACCCGGTAAAGACAGTTATCGCTTACGCAAAGCCGGTGCCAACCAAATGCTGATCGCATCACGCAATCGTCATGTTTTAATGACAGAAACACCGGATCAAGAAGCGCATTTCTTTGATTTATTATCGCACTTTGATTGCAGTAAACTTGATTTCATTTTGGTTGAAGGCTGTAAAAATCTGTCGTTTCCAAAAATAGAATTACATCGTGATGAAGTGGGTAAACCTTGGCTGCATCCCCATGATGACAATATTATTGCGGTTGCTTCCAATAGCTCAGAACTGAATACTCACCTGCCCCATGTGGACATTAATGATTTGGATGCAATTGGTGACATGATTGTCAACTTCACTCAGTGCCGCCCATTAGCCTCATCAACAACACAAAAAACCGATGCCGCAAGTTGCGATAGTTTATCGCCAGCCTTTTTGTCGGTTGAACAAGGCTTAGAGAAAATCCTAACTACATTAAAAACGCCAGCGACGGTTGAATCAGCTTCGTTGCTCGATGCTCGCTTGCGTATCCTCGCGGAAGACGTCCATTCACCAATTAATGTCCCAGCCTACCAAAACTCGGCGATGGATGGATACGCGGTTCGCAGTCAAGATATTGCAGCGTCATTAGACCATTATGACGTGGTGGCACAGATCATGGCGGGCAGCAGTTTTGATGGTGTTATTGAGGCAGGACAAGCGGCGAAGATCATGACTGGTGCTCCTCTGCCTTCAGGCGCGGATACGGTTATCATGCGCGAACAAAGTCAAAGCAACGAAGCTGGTGACCGCGTAACTTTTTCTGTGTCGAACAATGAGTTTAAAGCAGGACAAAACGTGCGTAATGCCGGTGAGGATCTCGCTCAAAATAGCATTGTATTTAATAAAGGCACACGAATTCAATCACCAGAACTTGGCATGCTGGCTTCACTTGGGTTAAGTCAATATCCGCTTTTCTCTCAATTGAAAGTGGCGGTTTTCTCGACTGGTGATGAAGTACAAGCGCCGGGTAGCGAGTTAAACAAAAATTGTATCTACGATTCCAATCGCTATACCGTGATGGCGCAGTTGCAACGTTTAGGTTGTAGCGTGATTGATCTTGGCATTATTGAAGATTGCGAAAGTGCATTAGAAGCGACACTGTTAAAAGCCAGTACAGAGGCGGATGCGATTATTTCATCAGGTGGCGTTTCTGTTGGCGATGCGGACTTTATTAAAACCGTCTTAGAGCGTATAGGTCAGATTAACTTTTGGCGTATCAACATGCGCCCTGGTCGCCCACTTGCTTTTGGCCACATCAATGACACTCCATTCTTTGGTTTACCAGGTAATCCTGTGGCGGTAATGGTGTCATTTTTAATGTTTGTTGAGCCAGCGCTACGCTTTATGCAAGGTGAAACCAACTGGCAAGCACCGAAGATCCAAGCTGAAGCAACCGAAGTGGTACGTTCGCGCTTAGGCCGTACTGAGTTTACTCGTGGTATTTATGCTTTAAATCAATTTGGTCAACTGCAAGTGCGCACCACTGGCATGCAAGGCTCGGGGATTTTACGCTCGATGAGTGAAGCTAATTGCCTTATCGAAGTGCCGCCTCAAGTAGAAATGGTAAAAAACGGTGAGATGGTGAAAATCATTCCACTCGATGGCCGTTTATAAGCTCCAAATAATAAGTTACAACATGAATTGAGGTCAGTTTAAGCGGACCTCTTTTCATTTTTTAATGCCATAAATATCATTAAAAGAGCAAAAAAACAGCAAACAGCACATAAAGGCGACAAACACGCGCAAAGTGATAAATTTCTGCTTGCAACCCGATTAAGGCATGGTTAATATCTTCCCCGTTAACGCAGTTTTATGTTTACCTATTTTATTTATAGAGTTGTTTTAACTAGCAATGTTTAAAAGAATGCTTTAAAAAATGCCCGCTTAGCTCAGTTGGTTAGAGTACTTGCATGACATGCAAGGTGTCACTGGTTCGAGTCCAGTAGCGGGCACCATTTTTCAAAGTCTTTTTTATTAAGTTACCTCTCCGGTAGCAAATGATAAGCACACAATTTGCCCGCTTAGCTCAGTTGGTTAGAGTACTTGCATGACATGCAAGGTGTCACTGGTTCGAGTCCAGTAGCGGGCACCAATTCCTTTATCGGATAATAAAATATCCGTTAAAGATAAAAAGCCTACAGAAATGTAGGCTTTTTTGATCTATCCGCTTTGTTCTGTTTATTTCGATTAGTATGCCCCCCCCTGATGTATTCCGCTCACCGCTTTTAGTCTCCATTAAGTGGTATATTTCCTCTGATTAGCGAAACTGCACCACAAAATGTTAACCTTTCGTACCATATCAACATTAAATCACGATAAAGTAACTTTTTAGCAACTTATTCCCTGTTATTTTTCGCTATTGGCTTATATTTAGTGATCAAAATCACACGGGTTAGGTATATTTTGTTACTAATTGACTACAAGTTGCTTTTTGTCTGCTAGTCTGATCCAGCTTTGAAAGTTGTACAAAGTAACCTAATGGAGATTTGTTCATGACGAACGACAACAAAAAATCAAAACGCTCTTTAACCGCACGAATTATTACTGGTATGGTTGCCGGTATCTTATGCGGTTTTATTATCCAATCCTTTTTTAGTAACAACACTTTTATCAATGAATATTTAGTCGAAGGCTTATTTGATGTCGGCGGAAAAATATTTATCGCCAGCTTAAAAATGCTAGTTATCCCTCTTGTCTTTGTTTCTCTTGTTTGTGGTACCAGTTCCTTAAAAGACATCACCACTTTAGGCCGATTAGGTGGCAAAACCTTAGCTTTTTATATCGGTACCACCGCCCTAGCGATTTCTTTAGCGCTGGTTATGGGGATCTTTCTTCATCCAGGCTCTGGCGCAGATTTATCATCCGCCGCATCTTTTACTTCAACAGAAGCACCATCGTTAGGACAAGTGATTGTTGATATGTTCCCAACTAACCCAATGGCAGCGATGTCGCAAGGCAATACCCTTCAAGTTATCGTGTTTGCGGTGTTATTTGGTGTTGCGATCAGTCTTTCAGGCGAAGCCGGGCAACGTGTTTCAACGTTCTTCAGTGACGTAAACATCGTAATTATGAAGCTGGTTACGCTACTTATGGAAGTCGCGCCTTACGGTATCTTCTTCTTAATGGCAAAACTGTTCACTGGCCTTGGATTAGATTCCATTGCGAACCTTGCCGCTTACTTCTTAGTGTTAGTTGCTGCGCTGCTTATCCATGCGTTTATTACTTATAGTATTTTGCTCAAAGTATTATCGGGCTTAAATCCATTGGTTTTTTGGAAGAAAATGAAAGATGCGATCATGTTTGCATTCTCTACCGCCTCTTCTAACGCCACCATTCCAGTTACGATGGAAACCGCAACACATCGTTTTGGTGTCAGTAATAAGATCGCTTCTTTTACCATCCCTCTAGGCGCGACCATCAACATGGATGGTACCGCTATCATGCAAGGTGTGGCGACAGCCTTTATTGCTCAAGCTTTTAATGTCGATTTAGGCATTGGCGATTACATGACGGTGATCTTAACCGCAACGCTAGCTTCAGTTGGTACCGCGGGTGTTCCTGGTGTTGGTCTAATTATGCTTGCGATGGTGCTTAATCAAGTTGGTTTACCATTAGAAGGTATTGCCTTGATTATGGGCGTCGATCGTCTACTAGATATGATCCGCACTGCGGTGAATATTACTGGTGATAGTGTAGTGACTTGTATTGTGGCTAAATCTGAAAATGAACTGGATGTTGATCTGTTTAATGATCCAGATGCAGGCAGAATTGAGATTGATTTGAAGCACAAGGCTTAAGTTATTTAAAACGTTTAATCCTGCACTATCTAGGGCCTTAGTACATCAGTGTCTTAAGGCCTTTTTTTATACCAATTCCAGTAATTTTATAACCTATACAAATTGAATGCAGAGAAAAGTGTAAAAGGCCATGGATGGCCTTTTCTCAAGCGACCAGGATGGGACCGCGTATTTTCGGCGGATTCAACTTGATCAGGTATTAAGTGGTTTACTAGTTATAGATACAGTACCGCCTCTTTTAACTACTTTGTATTAAAGCTAATAACTCGATTGTCGCCTCTTTAGGAGAATCGGCAGCAAAGATTGCCGACACTAATGCAATACTATCGACCTTGGTTTTTGCAATACTCACAATATTACTTTTATCGATCCCACCAATGGCGACTAACGGTAAATCACTGTCGAGTACCGCTTCAGTCAGTCCCTTAATACCCCATTGATACTGGGTGTCGGTTTTTGTTGCGGTGTTGAAAATAGTACTGATGCCTAAATAATCGATAGGAAGAGTCTGGGCTTGTGATAATTGTTGCTGGTTTTCAACGGTTAAACCTATGATTTTATCTGGGCCAAGGATCTGCCTTGCTAGCACCGCAGACATATCCGATTGACCTAAATGCACCCCATCTGCGTTTACCGCCAATGCAACATCAACGCGATCATTAATAATTAATGGTACTGGTTTGAGGTTAAGTTTTATCTGCTGTTGGTTAAACTCATCAATCACTTGTTTGGTTACTTGAGTACGTTGAATAAATGTTTGGATATTATGATCTTTATGTCGCACTTGAACGATTGAAACTCCACCTTGTAATGCTTGCAGCAAGATATGGCGTAAGCTTTCTCCTTCCGTTGTTTCATCGGTCACTAAATAAAGTGGATAGTCGAAACGATTAATAGCATTCATTATTAGCCTATAGTTTGTTTTGTTATTCTCAGTGGATGTCACATCACAATGCAGTAAGGCCGGTATATGGCTGGCATTTCAATGTATTGATCAATGCCAGTTGATCAAGTTGGTAGAGCTTATCGAATAAATGCATTTGTAAACTGCCAGGGCCAGTACTTTGTTGTGCGGCCAGTTCGCCTGCTACACCTAATACCGCAGTAGCACATAAGCCTGCATTATCAAAATCAATCGCGGCAAATGCACCGGTTAAGGCACTATGAGTACAACCGATTCCTGTTACTTGCGGCATCAATTTATCACCATTGCTTAACTGAAATGTTTGCTGTTGATGCACGACATAATCAACTGCACCAGAGATCACAACATGATTGGCTTGGTATTGCGCAATCACTTTATGCGCAGCCTCCATTGCGGCTTCACTTGGATCTTGAGCATCCACCCCTTTTACTTGGCTATCAATACCGACTAGCGCCATAATCTCAGAAGCATTGCCTCGTACAATCAGTTTATCCGCCAAGTCACAAAATTCGCGAGCGACGGTAGTTCTTAATTTGCTGGCCCCACAACCTACAGGATCGATAACAATCGGCTTTTGATAATGATTGGCTTGGGTGATCGCAAAACGCATCCGTTCAATCCAAATCGAGTCTAATGTGCCGATATTGATCACCAAGGATCCAGTAAAGCTCATCATTTCTGCCATTTCATCGCGGCTGTGTGCCATGATCGGTGATGCCCCTATTGCCAGCAAAGCATTAGCGGTATTGTTCATCACCACATAATTGGTGATGCTCACCACTAAAGGTTTATTGAGGCGCAATCTATCGAGTTGTTGTGAAATAAATTGCTTTGCTACCACAGGTTTGCCAGTAAAGTTTGTCATTTATTGAGCCCTTTAATGCTTATTTGAGTTTGAGTAATTAACGCCACAAAATTATAAATACGGAGTAGGATCGACCGCTGTTTTGATCACTTTATTTTGATACATAAAATCAGCAAATGCTTTATAACCCTGAACATCTGCCGCGGTTGGGCGCAATGCAAAACGAGTTAAAGTATCAGCCCAAGCGTGTTGATTAAGCTGTGTATCTAATGTTTTAGGGTTGTACGATTTAAAACTATTCCAAGCTTGGTCAGGATGATTAACGATATATTGCGTTGCCAAGGTTAACGCGTGATTAAATTTCGCGATGGCGGCCGTTTTTTTGCTGTTTTGGCTTACCACAAAAATCAATTCTTCATAACTTGGTACGCCGTGCTCTTCTGGATAAAACGCTTTTACTTTTACCTTTTCAATTGCCAGTTGATTCGGCTCAAAATTACGCAACCCGCCCCACACTGCATCGACTTTGCCTGAGGCTAATGACGCCGATAAATTCCATCCCACATTTACCATCTTGATATCACTAAGCTTTAAACCTGAATGACGCAACATGGTACCCACCATTGCATCTTCAGTACCAGCCACCGCGATACCAACCGTTTTACCTTTTAAATCTTGGACTGAATTAATTTTACCGTTATCTAAAGTTAAAATTGTATTTAAAGGGGTCGCAATTAAGGTTGCCGAACGTTTCAGCGGTAAACCTTGAGCAAGATCCATCACAAAATTAGGTTCATAAGTGACAGCCATATCTACCTTTCCTGCCGCAACCATTTTAGGGGGTAATGTTGGGTCTGCTGGTTCTTGAATGGTGACATCCAATCCTTCTTGTTTAAATAGTCCTTGTTGCTGTGCAATGATGATCGGGCCGTGATTGGGATTTACGAACCAATCTAGCATCACAGTCAGTTTGTCATTGGCGTAAGCTTGACTAGTAATAGTGAGTAAAGCGGTGGCGAATAGTATGTGTTTAAATCTTGCTGCGATTATACGAGGCATATGCTTTCCTTTTAATCTAAATAAGTTTTTAGCCTTGGTTCGGCCAATGAATGAAATGATGTAACAAACGGTCAGTCAAAAAATACAGCCCGACCGTCATAATCGATAAAATAAACAAACCTGCAAACATATCAGCCACTTGCATTCGGGCATTAGTTTGCAACATGTAATAACCTAGCCCAGCGCTCGCGCCAACCCATTCACCAATCACGGCCCCGATCGGTGCGATCACCACCGCCACTCGTAAGCCAGACGCCAGCGCCGGTAATGCCGATGGCAGTTTCACTCTGAGTAAGGTTTGCCATTTAGTCAGTTGGAAAGTTTGCGCCAGTTCTAAATAACCTTTGGGTGTGTTTTTTAAACCGTCATAACAACAAGTGGTGATTGGAAAAAAAATAATGATTGCCGCCATCACGACTTTGGACGCCATGCCATAACCTAGCCATAACATTAATACCGGTGCCAGTGCGAACACGGGGATCGCTTGGCTAATGATAAGCAAAGGTAATAACCAACGGTTGACGGTAGCATTAAGTAATAAAATCAATGAACACATCACCCCAAACACCAGACCTAGCAGTAGCCCCAAGAGAATCTCTTGTAACGTCACCAAAGAGTTGGCACGAAGTACATCGGCATTTTCGACTAATGCTTTGCCAACCTCGATTGGTGTAGGAATAATGTAACTTGGCAGAGCAAACAACGACACGGTAGCTTGCCATAACAACAGTATTACCAATGTCGTGGTCACGATTTGCACCACCATGGCAATTTTTGATGATGTTTTGATAGTGGGATTTGTTGTTTTGTTGATTGAAAGACTATTCATGGGCTTGCTCCATGCTATCAATACTCAACCGTTGCAATAATTGATTATGGGCTAGAACCAATTCAGCACTGGTTTCTCTTGGGGGGAAGCTTGTCGAGTGGAATTCAACCTCATGCAATTTTGCCGGCGTGCCCTTCATAATTAAAATTCGGTCAGCAATTCGCAATGCTTCTTGTGGATCATGAGTAATGAACAACACGGTTTTATCTTTTAATAACTGACAAGCTAACTTTTGTAACTCGTAGCGTGTGACCGCATCAAGCGCTGCAAAAGGTTCATCCATTAATACCACAGGTTTATCTTGCATTAAGGTTCTGGCGATGGCGACTCGCTGCCTCATTCCGCCCGATAATTGATGTGGAAAATGCTGAGAATAACCAGATAAACCTAGCTTATTCAGTAACTGTGTGGCTTGCTCAATTTGTGTTTTGGTTATGCTGCCACAGATTAAATACGACTCTAGGCACACGTTATGCAGCACATCTAACCAAGGAAATAATAAATCTTGCTGCCCCATATACGCGACAGGATCTAAACGGTGCGGATCTCCAGAACCTATATTTCCGCTCTGTACGCAACCCTTGTGCTCAAAACCAGCGATTCGTTTTAATAACGTTGTTTTGCCACAACCACTTTTACCTAATAAACAGGTCCAACTTTTTGCTTTGAACCCAACCGTTAAGTTTTCAAAAATTGCTGGTAGTTGAGGTTCAAACTGAAAGGTCAACTTATCAATATTAATCATGATTTAGCCTAACCATAAAAAGCATGAAAATGATGAACCGGACCTGAACCTTTGCCAACAGTAAGCTGATCGGCTGCCGTCAGTGCGTCAGATATATACATTTTCGCTTGGCTAATTGCCTCACTTAATGGCATACCCTGTGCTAAATAAGAGGCGATGGCAGAAGATAGCGTGCAACCTGTACCATGAGTGTTTTTAGTGGCTATCCTTGGATGAGAAAACCGAGTGATCTTATTGCCATCAATCAGCCAATCACAACTGTGCTCACCGGTGAAATGCCCACCTTTAAGTAAGGTTTTGACTTGTTTAAATCTAGGATGTGACTGCAACTTGTGGATGAATGCTTCAATCTCAGATTCGTATTTTGGCGTGTCACAGCCCAATAACAGCGCGGCTTCAGGAAGATTAGGGGTGAGCACGGTGACAAAAGGAAAAAGCTCATCGACTAAGATTTGAATGGCCGCTTTTTCAATTAGCGCATCACCACTGGTCGCAACCATGACCGGATCTAAAACCACATATTGTGGTTGATATTGCTGTAATTTCTGCGCAATCACTTTGATCACACTGGCGTCATTTAACATGCCAATTTTGACAGCTGAAATATTAATATCAGAGAAAACCGCATCCAATTGCAGCCCAACAAATTCAGCATTAACCGCCAATATTTCACTCACGCCTTGCGTATTTTGCGCGGTTAATGAGGTAATAACTGAACAAGCAAAACTGCCAGTAGCGGAGATAGCTTTTATATCGGCTTGAATCCCAGCGCCACCGCCAGAATCGGAGCCGGCAATGGTGAGCACATTGGCAATATTTGATGAAACCGCATTAAGCGTAGATCTTGGAGTGTGATGGGATAATGGCTTGTTGGTGTTTGACATTTCGACAACTTCCTATTGATGGCAAGGAAGTAATTCGATTCAAGCTGGTATCTCGTTTTGAAAAACCAATATCGGTCAACAATGAGAAAAGCAGTGTGGCGATCCGAAGTTAGTTCCCTACGCCAATGTTAATTGGATCAGGTTCAACGGGTCTCACAGTAGTGATCTCAGCCTTGCGGCTCCCCGACTAATATGTTTGTTAATGTAATGGCTTGGCAAACTAATGTAAAGTACTAAGGCATTATGCCTTCATCATCGATTAAGCGATTTATATGACCGATTTTATGACCAACAACCAAACCTTAATCCGTTTGGTGTGCTTTATTTTAGTACTACTTGTTATGGCCGTATGGGAAATACAACGTCCCCGTAAAGCCTTAACACAACCCAAAAATTTTCGTTGGTTAAATAACTTGGGATTTGTGGCATTAAACGGCGCACTACTGCCATTCACTTTACCTTTCTTGGCAATGGGAGTGGCTTTTACTGCAACTCAGCATCAATGGGGGTTACTTCACTGGCTCAAGTTGCCGTCGCCGATTGAAGTATTAATCTCGATTGTTTTACTTGATGGTATTATTTATTGGCAACATCGTTTGTTTCATCAAATCCCGTTGTTATGGCGCTTACATCGCGTCCATCATTCCGATCAAGATATCGATGCCACCACAGGTTCGCGTTTTCACTTTATTGAAATTTGGTTATCGATGTGGGTAAAAATAGCGGCTATTGTCATATTAGGCATTTCACCCATTGCGGTACTGCTATTTGAAGTGATTTTAAACGCCAGCGCCATGTTTAATCATAGTAATGTGCGTTTGAATTTGAAGTTTGATGCCCTGCTGCGTAAATTCGTTGTCACGCCAGATATGCACCGTATTCATCACTCGGTGCACTTAAACGAAACCAACAGTAACTATGGCTTTTGTTTATCGATTTGGGATCGTTGTTTTGGCAGTTATATTGCTGAGCCAAAAGATGGCCACCGAGATATGAAAATTGGATTAGGAATCTTTCGGCAACCACAGGAACAAGGTTTGCTCAAGATGCTAACTCAGCCGTTTAGAAAAGATGAGTCGCATCAAAAGTAATATCAATTGTATCAATTAAATGATCGTTCAAAATTGAGTACAGAGAAAAGTGTCAAAGGCCATGGATGGCCTTTTCTCAAGCGACCAAGGACGGATCAGCGTCTTTTCGGCGTATTCCAATTGATCAAATATTCAATCGAATTGGTATAATCAGTCAATGTTAGCCTTTATGGTTACTGTACTTGTTTTGATTTATTTCTGTTCGGTTTGTAATTGGCATAAGTGATGATAATCCCTGCCGCAACAATAAATGCCCCACCACCGAGAGTGAAAATAGTCGGTAGTTCATCGAATAACCAGTAACCGAAGATACAAGCAAACAGGATCTGGAAATAAAAGAATGGCGCGACATGTGAGGCATCCGCTATCTTCATTGCTTTAATCAAACACAGTTGTGACACAATCGTGACCACAGGAATGGTGATGAAATAAGGGATGGATTCCATCGTTGGGGAGATCCACATATCTGGCTGCGCTATCAAAAGAATGGTTGAGACTGAACCCAAAATAAAAAACGAGTTAATAAAAATTGAAATAAACGACACGCTCGAATCAATGGTTTTGGTCAGCAAGTTATAACCGGTGTTGGCAACCACGATCACTAATGGCAATAAGTAGATTAAATGTAAACCACCAACATCGGTCGGATTCATCACGATCACCACCCCAGCAAAGCCTAATAACGTGGCGATTATCTTGACCGGTGTTAGGGTTTCTTTAAAGAAAATCGCCCCACCTAACATGTAGGCCACGCTGCCCATCTGCACAACGATGATATAGACTTCAAGCGGAATGTATTTCAAAGAAATTACTGAGGTAATGGCGCACACCAAAAACAATGCCGAGCGGATCAGCAATTTGCCATTGGTGGCTAAAATAGCCGTCTTGGTTTGTTTGGGCATAAAGATAAGCATGCATAAAAATGGGATGGTAAAGCGGAAAAACACCATTTGTACTGGATGAAAGCCATGTAATATCAGATATTTATCGGCACTATCTTTTAAGGTTAAAGATAAGGTGGCAAGTATGACCAACATTGCGCCTAACATGTTTTTATTTTGAACGGGCATGATAATTATCTACACAAAAAATGTAGCGTTAACTTAACCCAAACATAAAAAAAAACAAGCCAAAGTCAGGCTTGTTTTTGCATTGTAAGATTGCTGTGTTACTTTGACGCCACATAAAAAGGTGACACTGTAATTATTGGTTAATTAAAAGAATCTCAACCACTTAAGCAACAATAATTCCCCTATCAAGGTAACAACCAGCGCGGCACAAAAAATAGCGAACGCGATTGGGTTTTCGACCCCAGGCATGCCGCCAATGTTGATCCCGAGCAAACCGGTTAAGAAACCTAATGGCAGGAATATCGCCGCCACTATGGTAAATAAATAGGTATTTCGGTTCATTTTTTCTGCTTGCTCTTGTTCAATTTCCGATTTCATTACTTGGATCTGCTCCAAGTAAAATTCCATCGATTCGGTTAAGCGCGTAGTGGTATCCAGCACGTTCCAACTATGAGTTTCAACCGAGCTAATCTCGTTAATATTGGCTTCAACCAGATCATTTAATGCATAACGTTGTGGTTTTAGAAAGCGGCGTAATTTTAGGATCCGCTTATGAATCAAATGCAGTTCGTTGTCATCATGTTCCACTTCATCTAATTCAAACAATCGCTCTTCGGTTTGGTTTAAAAACTTTTCAATATTCTGGTTTAAACCACTAATGATCGCCATTAATAAATGCGGCAACGATTTAGGACCATTGCCTTTAAGTAAAGCATTGCGGATACTGCTAATGGTTTTGGAAGAGACCTTTCTGGTGGAGATTAAGCAATTATTTTTCCAAAACAGTCGAATACTGAGCATATCATCGGGTTTCGCGCCTTGGTTCAGGTTCACCCCTCGTAAGATGAGCAAAAATGAGCCATCTTCATATTGTTCAAAACGAGGGCGTGTATCATCAGTCAATAAGCTATCGATAATACCTTGCTCAATCTGATTGAATTGCAGCCATTTTCGCAAGCCGGAAGATTCACGTTGGCAGTGATACCAATTACCAGATTCGACGGTTAATTGTTGTTCATTTTGATCTTTTACTTGTTGAGGTTTTTTGTTGTTAAACGTCCATTGATCGATCAGAAAAGTCTCTGTCATTTTGTTTCTCTCACTGTAAATCCTTCTGTCTCTATTAATGCAGAGCTTTACCCATCACGCAAGGTTTTGTTAGTGAATATATACACTTGGTCAGTTTTTATAAGCACAAAAAAACTCACCTTGCTATTCGCTTAAAACCGGTGAGCTTTAATTTATGTTGCAGAAACCAGCATATTAAATCAGCACGGTTTTGTCATGATGAGCATTACTGAAAAGCCGGACGTTGCGATAACATCTCAAACCAACGGGTTATATTGGGATAATCGCTTAGAGCGTCGATTTCTAACGCTTTAAGACAAATAATACCGACAAATAAGAATCCGGTAATGTCGGCAATGCTGAGTTTTTTCCCCGCAATAAATGGATGTGTTGCGAGTTGCTTATCAAGCTTAGGTAAAAACTCTTCAACCCGACGTTTTGACTCCACCCCCCATTCTTTAACACAGCGCTCACGGTCACTATAGACACCCGACAAGTTTCTAAATGCTTGGAAGCCTGCGTATAAACCATCAAGTTCAACAATGCGCTGCCACATTTCCACTAAACCGGCTTCCACCGGCGTTTCACCAAACAAGCTGAAGTTTTGCTTTTGTTGTGCAATATAACGACAAATTGCCACCGTTTCACTAATGCAAGTGCCATCATTCAGCTCTAGCATTGGCACTTTGCCATTAATGCTTTTGGCTAAATACTCTTCGGTTAAGTTTTCGCCAGCTCGAACATCCAGTTGAACCGTTTCAAGCTCAATCCCAAGCTCTTTTAAAAATATAGTCACCCGGCGAGAGCTTGGATTTGGCGCAAATTCGTATAATTTCATTGTTATAATTTCCTTTTATCAATGGCAACAATTCATGTTCAATCATAACAGCTATCCGCGTAATATCACCTCTATCGCGGC
Source organism: Vibrio algicola (assembly GCF_009601765.2). Taxonomy (NCBI): domain Bacteria; kingdom Pseudomonadati; phylum Pseudomonadota; class Gammaproteobacteria; order Vibrionales; family Vibrionaceae; genus Vibrio; species Vibrio algicola. Next base: position 1,219,930 of record NZ_CP045699.1, on the reverse strand, counting down.
TAATTCTTGTGCACTGAAATCTTGGTTATCAAGCATTTGAACTGCATCTGTAATTTGTTGCTTCTTACTCGCGCCAATTAAAACTATTCTGGTCAAGCCCAATAGGACACCTGACTTTGTAATTTTTCATAGTCGATTGGCGTTAAATCACCAAGCGTAGTATGCAACCTTTCATGGTTGTAATACCGGATATATTCTTCAACATCTTCTTTTATTGCATCACGCGTTAAATAAACCACATTGAGTAGCCATTCATTTTTCAAGCTACCGAAGAACCGTTCGACGACTGCATTGTCTAAACAAGCTCCAACGCTGCTCATTGATGATGTGATGCCATTAATTAAGCTCTTGCTCAGTAATGATCTGAGCAGGTCTTGCTAACCAATCATAAAATGCACTGCGGCTTACTTTTAGTGCGTTACAAAGCATTTTTATTGGAAATCGAGAGCGATGCTCTCGAATAAATTGAAACTTTACTTCATTTCTTTCGCAAAGAAGGCGCTGGCTTTTTTTAGGATCTCTTTCTCCATTCTAAGCTGCTTTACTTCCTTTCTCAGAGCCATTAATTCCGTTTTTTCATCTGCGTTGACAGATGAATTATTGAGTTCGTCAGCCTTCTGCTTCCAAGTGTAAAGCAGGTTTTGTGATACTCCCAACGCATCAGCAGCTTGGGCGACAGAATACCCTTGTTCGGTAATAAGGCCGATTGCCTCTTCTTTAAATTCTTTCGTATAAGTTCGATATTGACGTTTTGTATTCATATTCACCTCGATTGATTATCGTATTATCCACAATCAAGGTGTCCAGATCGATTAGACCAGAATACCCAGATAAGGTGTCGGCTGCGCGACACCTATCCTTATTTGTTATGTTTTTAATTTAACCGCTGTACCAAATACCATAATTTCGGATGAACCATCCATAATTGTACTTGTAGTAAATCGAACACCAACAACGGCATCTGCTCCTTTTTCACGAGCATTTTCAACTAAACGTGAAACGGCTATATCACGTGCATCGGTGAGCATTTCGGTATAACCACGAATTTCACCACCAACAATACTCTTCAAACTAGCCATAATATCACGGCCAATATGTTTTGCTTGAACAACATTACCAGTAACAATACCCACTATTTCTTGAATCTCTTTACCCGGAATTGATTCGGTAGTCGAATAAATCATAAAGCCTCCTTTAAACATAACGCCTTGCTAAGAGGCGAGTAATTGTTGGCTAAAATGTGGAGCGAAGCGGAACCGAGCCAACTGTTACGAGTCCTGCTTGAGCAACTTGTTATATGCAATTTTTGATTGCTTCGAACTCTTTTGCCGCCATAGTCGGAACAAACTCTGTAATTTCGTAGTTTGCCAAATCTGCGATGTGAAATGGATCTTCTTTTACGATTGTTTCCACTTCGTCTTTATTTGATGCATTTACTAAGATGATTCCGCCAGTACGAGGAACTTTACGACCTGAGGCGATGAATTTACCTAAAGCATAATATTTTTCTAGGAAAGTGACATGCTCACTTATGAGTTTATCAACTTCTGATAATTCCGATTTGTATGTTAGGGATACGATAAACATTGAACACTCCATTGCATATAACGCCTAAATAACAGGCTAAGTAATAGTTGGCTAAAATTGTGTAGCGAAGCGAAACGTAGCCAACTGTTACGTATCCTTGTTGATTTTCTTGTTATATTTTCATTTGACGCTGAAAACCTGAATTATCCCTAATACTAATTGGGTTACCATCAGGGTCTATAACTCTAATAATTGATCCCCAATCATTTTCAATGATTTTCGCATTACTATCAAATTTGCAAATATGCTCTAGTGCTTTTTGAATGCTAGCAACATTAAATCTTAGTATTGTGGGGTTTTGGGATATATCCTTTTCTGATTCGCTAGCTACGCCGCCTGTTTCTAACATTAGATAGGAACTGCCAAATTCTAGACACGTTAATTTAAAGTCACCATCAATCTTTGTAAACATCTCAGGTAAATTAAAAACTGTTTTATAAAATGAAACACATTTATCAAAGTTAAAAACATTTAATATGATGCCCTGATTTTGAATATCCACCAAACCTCCCTGAAAATATAACGCCTTGCTAAGAGGCAAAATATAGTTGGTTAAAATAAGCGAGGCACGAGCAAAAAACCAACTGTATTTTGTCCTGCTTGAGCAACTTGTTAGTTTTTTTCTACAACACTCAAGCCAATTTCAGTATATCTTGCCCAAGGATCTTGGTTATCCCAATCATCCGGCATTTTTGAGTTTAAACCTGCATCATTAAGTGCTTGATCTTCGGTTTTCGTAACTACAACACCGATACAAAACTTTTCTAAGAATTCATATATTTTATACTGGTCACACTCGACTTCGTTAAATAATTTATGAATAAGTACTTTCCTAGGAATAAGATGTTCATGTACCAACCCTTTAACTGATGGTTCCTGCGTTGGCCAGATTCTTAGAGCTTCTTCAGACCAATACTTACAGCCTTTATGCTTGCCATAAAATTCAGACCAAACCCACAAAATTTCAGATGCAACACAAAACTGAGTTCCGTAGCTTAAATCCATATCTAATATCATTTTTAAATCGTGACAAATTTCTTCTTTCGTGCGAAATCTATCATTTTTTTCTGAAATTCTAGCGATGACAGCACTCCTAAAAAACTAACAGTGTATTAGCAAGAAACTCGGATAAACCCGAATGGATTTTACACACGATCGCTGCTAATCAATTCATTTCTTGCCATAAGATACTCTAATAATGGTTTTTTAAAAGCATTTAGCCGATTTTATGCGATGGAGAAAGCGAGAACTGGGTTTAACGAGCCAGTTGTGACAGGGATGAACTTTTAATGTTTATATATTGTTGTTAATTAACAATTGCTTAAAGTTGAGCCTAATAAGACACATCTAAGCATAAGTTCTCGCTTTCACACAAAACCGCTTAATACTCACAAAATTGAATTATAACTGTATAAATATACAGAGCAAGACTGGAATACTGTGCGGTGGACTCTCCACGAAATCAAGATTCAAATAAGCCATAACAACCCGTCCCACGCATTAGAACGAGGTTTCAGTAGCAACCCCATCCAACTTCCCCTTCTATTGATTATCATTGCCAATTAACCATATCAATCAAGGGGAAGAGTTTGTTTGGTGATCGCTGAAATAACCTCGACAACCCAACTGCCCCCTTCCTTTACCAAATACATTGCAGTTAAGCACCTGAATCTTCAGCCAAGGGAGGGTTGGGGCGGGTTGTTTCGGTGGTATTTATCGCAACAATTCGAGTCTCAACAGGCCGTGTGAGATCCTCACTATTCAGGATGACGAGCTTCTGGCTATAGCATTGACAGTTTAAGTTAGAATTGAAAGCGAGATTCCCTGTCTATTCGCTTAGGCTCATGCATGGAATGACGGGGATTTACCACCCAAATAGGTCATCTCGGAAACGAGGGACGAGTTATCCGTGAGCTCGCTTTTGTTCATGAAATCAGTAATTAAAAACGTGGGATGTAAAAAAGCCCCAGCTAAAATAACTGAGGCTTAATGGCATTATTCGATAGCGTTCAAATAGGGTTCTGGTTTACCACATCAGATCATCAGGTACCACGAAGTCGGCGTATGGGTCGTCTTCATCTTGCTCTTCTACGCTTAATACATTATTTAACACGATGGTATTTTCATCACGCAATGCAATTTTATCCGCTACACCGGCTGGAATAATGGCATATTCAGGCTCTTCGCTCATTGATGCACAACGCGCTATCGCCAAACGACCTTTGGTTAATTGGTCCTGCGTTTCTTTATCAACATGCAGTTTTTTAACTGTGGTGCCGTCGGTAAAGTTATAACCAATATCGCCATCACGGATAGTGATACGGTTCATTTCAATTAACTGTTTAACTTGGGCTTTAAGTTCTTTTGATAACACCGCTTGTTTTTGCTCGGCACTTAATGCTTTATCGCGCTCGATTTGCGCTTGTTTATTCTCTTCAACCGCCGCGCGAGCTTCACGAGCTTGTACGCGTGATTTTTTAGATGATTTCTTCGCTTTTGCTAATTTTTTGCTGTTCACCAAACCGGCTTTAAGCATTTGTTCTTGTAGGGTTAATTTAGCCATAATGGGTTCAATAGCTCTCTAAGTCTTAATTGGAAATTTCTTAGCTGCGATTATACCTGTAATTTTTGTCAAGGTGCAGATTAAAGCTTGAGTTTACTTCAGATTATTAAGATCAACAGTTGCCCCGAACTGTGTTAAAATGCGCCGCGATTAATTATTTGAGGTTCACCATGTCAACGCTTAACTTTACCGAGATTGAATCTCAAGTCGAACAATGGCTGATCGATGTCGTGATCGGGTTAAATCTATGCCCTTTTGCTGCCAAGCCGCAACGCAATGAACAGATCCGTATATTTGTGTCCGATGCAAAAGTGGAAGAAGCATTACTCGAGGATGTGTTCCAAGAGTTCACTCGCTTAGTGCAAACGCCTGTCAGCCAGTTAGAGACAACATTGGTTGTGATCCCGAATATGTTAAGCGATTTCGATGACTATAATTTCTTCTTAGATTGGATCGATGCCTTAGTGAAACAAGAGCAATGGGAAGGCACTTTTCAAGTTGCGACTTTCCACCCTGATTATTGCTTTGCAGGCGCACACCCAGATGATGCTGAGAATTTAACCAATCGCGCGCCCTATCCTGTTCTACACTTGATCCGTGAAGACAGCATGGCAAAAGCGGTAAAACATTACCCAAATCCAGAAGCGATCCCAGACACCAATATTGCTCGAGTGGAATCGTTAAGCGAACAAGAAAAACAGCAATTATTCCCTCATCTGTTTAGCAAAAAAGATAAATAAACGACAACATACGTAATAGGTAAAGAACATTAGTATGAAAAGAGTTGTACTTTATGTGGGTGCAAAATGCCCACACTGCAAAGCGGCGAAAATGTATTTAGATTCTAAAGGCATCAAATACCGCTTATGCGACGCTCAACTGCAACGCGGCCGCAAAGAATTAGAAGCAATGGGCGCGCGTGGCGTACCAGTATTAAAAATTGGCGATCGCATGATGGCGGGCTGGAACGCCGCCAACTTTGACAAAATATATAATAGTTAACATTTATAACAGCTAATAATTGTGTCGTTTATCAGTTCAATACTGGCGATGCAATAAACCCCATTCAAAACAGGTTAAGCAAAATGTCGCTTAGTCTGTCTCTTTATTATTAGGAAACAACACTTTGACTTCAACCACAACAAACGCATCATTTAGCAGCCTTAATCTTGATAGCGCACTTATTGAGAACTTAGACAGCTTAGGTTACCAATCTATGACCCCTATCCAAGCCGATAGCCTTCCGCTTATGTTGGCAGGTAAAGATGTGATTGGACAAGGTAAAACCGGCTCTGGTAAAACCGCAGCATTCGGCCTTGGTTTATTGGCTAACCTCAATGTGAAACGTTTTCGCGTTCAATCGTTAGTATTGTGCCCAACGCGTGAATTGGCCGATCAAGTCGCCACTGAAATTCGTAAGTTAGCGCGTGGCATTCATAACATCAAAGTGCTGACCTTATGTGGCGGCATGCCATTTGGTCCTCAAATTGGTTCTCTTGAGCATGGCGCGCATATTCTTGTTGGTACGCCTGGTCGCATTTTGGATCACCTTGATAAAGGCCGAATCGATTTATCAGAAATGAACACGCTAGTTTTAGATGAAGCGGATCGCATGCTAGACATGGGTTTCCAAGATTCATTAGACGCCATCATTGCAGAAGCGCCAAAAGAGCGCCAAACCTTGTTATTCAGCGCCACTTTCCCGCCTGAAATCAAAAAAATTGCTGACCGCATTATGAATAAACCTGAATTGGTTAAGGTTGAAAGCCAGCATACCGATAGCAGTATTAGGCAGTTCTTCTATAAAGCCGACAGTTTTGAAGCGCGTATACAAGCGACTCAGATTTTATTGTTAACGCACAAGCCTGAATCATCGGTTATTTTTTGTAATACCAAACGTGAAACGCAACAAGTAGCAGACGAGTTAGAATACAAAGGCTTTGATGTTATTGCCTTGCACGGTGATTTAGAACAGCGCGATCGTGACCAAGCCTTACTGCGCTTTGCGAACAAAAGTGCTTCTATTTTAGTGGCAACCGATGTAGCCGCTCGTGGTCTTGATGTTGAAAATTTAGATGCGGTGATCAACTTTGAACTGGCTCGTGACGCAGAAATTCACGTTCACCGTATTGGTCGTACTGGTCGCGCTGGCAGTAAAGGTATGGCATTTAGCTTATTCTCTCCAAAAGAAATGTTTAAAGTTGCTCAAATTGATGAGTATATGGACATTGCGATTTCGCCATCGACCCTGCCTTCTTCAGATGTAATGTCTGATGCGCCTTATGTTGCTCAAATGGTGACAATTCAAATTGATGGCGGCAAGAAACAAAAAGTACGTGCCGGCGATATTCTGGGTGCATTAACCGGTGGTGAGCAAAGTATTCAAGGTAGCCAAGTAGGTAAGATCAACTTATCTGACATTCGCGCCTTTGTTGCTGTGCATAAAGATGTTGCCAAGAAAGCGTTGAAGATTATTTCTAACGGTAAAATGAAAGGAAAAACGTTCCGAGCTCGTATTATTAATTAATCTGACTTTTTATCGATGATCAAAACAGCCCTGTGAGTTCTTGCTCACAGGGCTGTTTTTATTTAATTTAAAGCGATTAAAAGTGGAAAGCAACCATAGCGGTGGTTGCCCATTGGTTGGCACTGTCAACAATAGGTGAATCTGAAATACGAGAGCCTAATCGGCTATAGCCGGTAGATTGCGTTATATCCATATAACTAGTGACCGGAATAATAAATTTGTAGCCAACACTATAGGTAAAGTCACTCTTTCCTTTGAACGCGGATCTTGACGTTGTGGCTTCGCCTTTACGTACGCCATAATAATAATCAACATACTCCGCACTTAAATAGCTCACCCCAATGTAAGGCACAAAACTAGCAGAGCCGATGCTGATCGGGTGGAAGTAAGTTTCACTGGCATTGCCACCATTATAAACCCCTGTCACATCATGTTGATATTTACCCGACAGCGTCCCTCCCCACAATTTGGCATCGGTGCTAAAACCTAGATCAGCGCTGATATGTCTTTTACTCATACCATTTAGACTCGCCGCAGTATTGTGGTCATAACCTAAGTTAGCCAATGTACCGAAGACCGCCATGGTGATCTTATCATCGTCATTTCCCCAAAAACGATAGTTTACGTTCCCAGCATCAATATTAAAATCGTCACCATGGTAACCAGCCGATAAAATTGGCATGGCATTATTTTTTTGTCCTTTATAAACATCACTTCCATACATGCCGCCAAATGCAATATTAAAATCGCCTTGGTGAGTATAGATATTGCCATTTTTAATATAAGCATCCGCTTGGCTTGCTTGCGCGGTAACTGTAATAAACAAAAGACATGCGCTTGATATAATATATTTTTTCATAATATAACCTTTGTTTTATTGTATTTTACATGTTGAAAGTAAATCTAATGATGGGTTGTAAACTTCTGTCTTCACATTCAGTAAACTTAAAATCGTGTGAAAGACATAATCTTGAGATAATCCATTTTTATTGGCCAAATTCTGTAAGCATTGAGTAGAAATATGCATATCCTTTTTAAAGTCATTCGACATCCACAACATCATAGGGACTGTTTTTTGATATTTAGGCGCAATGCTGTAAGGCATTCCATGTAAATATAATCCATTCTCACCCAATGACTCTCCATGATCGGATATATAAAACATGGCAGTACTGTGTTGTGTTTCATTTTTTAATTTTGATATTATTTTTGATAAAACCAAATCGGTATACAAAATTGTATTGTCGTAAGTATTTACGATCTGATCAGTACTACAGTTTTCAATGTCACTTCGATCACATGTTGGTGTGAATTCATGTTCCATTTTAGGATAGCGCTTAAAATAGGTTGGTCCATGACTGCCATTAAAATGCAAAATAATCAGTTGATCTTGTGGTTTAATATCCTGAGCCAACTTATTCAGTAGCACTTCATCAAAGCAATTTGTACCATCACAGAAATCATTATTATCCGATCGCGGTGCCATTTTTTTAATGACATGCTTGGCGACCTTTTTATCACCGCCATCATTATCCTTCCAGAGAACGTCGACGCCTGCTCGTTGTAGAATATCGAGTACATTATCTTGGCTATTGGCAATATCATGATCATAATTGCTACGGTTAAGTGCTGAGAACATGCAAGGCACTGAAATAGCCGTTGCTGTACCGCATGAGCTTACATTTTTAAATGAATACACATTTTTATCTTCCGTAAATGGTGTAGTATTTCTAACATAACCATTAACCAAGTAGTTTTGCGCTCTTGCCGTTTCACCCACAACCATGATGACCAATTTCGGTTTTCGTGCTTGATCTGCGTTGGGAATAATTGCATCACGCCCTATCTCTCTGTATACGATTGGCGTTGTAAAGTACTGATGTTTTATATACTTATAAGTGCTATATACAAACTCATTAGGGATAATCATCTTCTTTAGATAGCTATTGTTTCTCCCAATAGATGCATAGTCTTTATAATAAAATAAAGCGATGAAAAAAATAATCACTACCGAGCACATAATGACTTTAATTTTATTTAATAAAAACATTATTGCAGAACGATCTTTTTTTATTTTTACTTTATATAACACAATTGATGGTATCACACCGACACTTATAAACCATGTGGCGAATGAAATATTAAGATAAGATATCGCTTCGTTATAATCTGTCTGGAAAATATTCACGATCATGCTATCGTCGAATAAAGTCCCATAATGATAACTTGAATAACTGACTATACTGGAAAGTAAAATGATAGGGATAAAAACCAGTTTAGTCAGATATGGCCATGTAAACAAACTGAATATAATAATCAGCGCACAAAAGAAAAAAACAGGTACACTAACTAAAAAGACCCAGCGAATGACCTCCCCAGCAGAAACCACATGGTAAATTTTCGCATAAACTGGAAAGTTAATGATTGTAGCGAAAAATAACGCAATCAGTATTGTTATTTGATGTGAATAAAAAGCATTTCTTAATGTTTGTTTTTTCATTTTATCTCAACATATTAAAACAGTGTTTTCTATGTTAAGTATATTAATCCGTCTCTATGTCAATGTATGTCTCCATTATGTATGGTTTTGTCACGCTCAGCTTTGTTGTGGTAAACGTAAGGTAAACTTAGCCCCTCCATGCTGGCTGGCACTGACTTGAACTTCGCCTTTATGCAATAAAGCGATCTGTTTAACGATGGCTAAACCTAAACCAAACCCGACTTGTTGTTTGTTTCTTGATGAATCTGCACTATAAAAAGCATCAAAAATAAAAGGCCAATGTCGGGGTTCGATCCCTGCTCCATCATCTTCCACTATGATGGTACAAGTGTGTTGAGTTAACTGATAAGAAAGATAGATAACCGACTGACAATGTTTATTGGCATTACTGAGCAGGTTATTTAATGCTTGGGTCAATATATAAGGATCACACTCCAGTTGATCAGTTTGATCCTCCTGATTAGACGGCGTGTCATTGAGCATCTCAATTCTGGCGCCGTTTGAACTACGCCATTTATCGGCTATATTGGAAATCCACGGGTAAATATCAATATTATCTTTATTAAGTTCAACATCTGCCCTTTCTGCTTTAGCGTAATACAGTAATTGGCTGACCATGGTTTCCATCTCGTCAATATCTTCAATAATACTGATGATTTTTTTCTTTTGCTCTATAGGCAAGATTTCATCACTCAATAGCTCCGCTTGCCATTGAATTCGAAATATAGGCGTTCTCAATTCATGGGCAACGGCATTGGTAAGGGCTTTGTTTGTATAGATAAGCGCAGATATTTTATCGGCCATATAATTAAAATTTCGATTTAATGAGCCCACTTTTGCGTTACTTTTCTCTGATACCCGAGTCTCAAAACCCCCGTTGGCAAAGGATAATGTTGCCTTTTCTAGTGCACGAACTCTACGACCTAAAAACCAAATAAATAACACACTGTAAACGGAAAAACCTCCGATGAAAAATACCCACAATATGTCATCGTCAAATTCTATAGATTGCCGTAAAGAGGTGCTCATATCAGGGCGTAGGCTATAAATGTCATTGTTGAGCGTAAATCGGAACCAAAGCACACGATCATCATCATGAAAGGTATGGCTTTGAGGTGAAGTAAAAGAGAAAAAAGTCGTTACGTTGTTAGGAATGCGGTCTGGGCGGCTAAGGGTTTGTCTGGTGGTTTTAGCATAACTGGCCACAGCGGCTAACGCTGCCTCTTCACCTTGATTATGATAAATATTACCAACTAAATGGTGTAAGCCTTGTCCTTCAAAATCTTCCAATAAGTAGTCATAGTCAACATTAAGGTCATAAACAATAAAATTGTAACCCACTAATATAAGACACAAATGTAAGACTAACCCAACAAAACACTCGAGGTAAATTCGTTTCATTGTTACTCCCAAGCGCTTGCTGAAAACAAATAACCTTTGCCTCGGACTGTAATAATTTTATTTGGCGAGCTCGGATCATCATGCAACTTTTTACGCAGCGACACTATTTTGTTATCTATTGTCCTATCAATCCCATCGTAATCAATACCGCGTAACTGCTTGGTAAGAATATCTCGCGATACAGGGGTATTTGGGCTTTGAGCTAAGTGCCATAACAAATCAAATTCACTGTCGGTTAAAGAGATCAGCGCATTATTGAGATGACATTTCTTACATGTACTGTCTAGCTGCAAACTATCAAATACACAGTGCTCGGTGTTTTCAACAGAGAGATGGTAATTACGCCTTAATACCGCCCTTAGCCGTGCCAGTAATACGCGAGGTTTGATTGGTTTAGTTATGAAATCATCCGCCCCGACCTCAAGCGCCGCGACATGGTCAAAATCATCATCGCTTGCGGTTAACATCACTATCTTGCCTAAGTATTTTTGCCGAATGCGGCGGCAAATACTTAATCCATCTTCATTGGGTAACATCAGATCTAAAATAATAATATCAGGATTGATGGATTCAATCAGCTTGGTGATGTTTTCGCCATTTGATAAGACTTCTACTACAAATTGTTGCTGTAAAAAGTAGTCCTTCAGCATAGTTTGTAGCTTTATATCATCTTCAACGATAACCATAGAGATGCTATCAGTCATAAATATCTCTTATATATTGAATTTGCGCATAGTTATAACTGATAGGATACAGGCATAAATGAGGTGCAAGCAATAAAACTCGCGGTTTAACGTTCTCAAAGTGCACTATCGTTCTGTTGGCTTCTGGTCAACAAAAATAAGCTGCTTTGTATCAAAACCTTTTTTATTAGCTTGATCCACAAACTCTTTTTTGACCTCGTCAGTCAGTATTGGTGTCCGCGACATTAGCCATAAATAAGAATGATCGGGGCCAGATACAAAGGCATATTGCCCATCTGGATCGAGATGAAATATCACATAGGAACCATAAAACGGACCAAAAAAAGATACTTTTAAATACCCTGTGGTACTGTCCTCGACAAGATAGGCTTTCCCCTCAGCTTGTTGCCATTGTCCTTTTTGTTTTGAATAGCCTTTATTGAGCACCTTGATACCACCGTCCTGCCGAAAAGAATACTCCGCACTAACATGTGATAAACCACGTTCAAACGAATGGTCTAAACGGGCTAGTTCATACCATTGACCCGTATAATTATTGGGATCAAAGTTATTGATTGGCGTTACCGATGATGGCATACCTAAACACCCTGTCAGTGATACTAAACTGATCAGAGTTAAAAAACGGAACATGTAATGATTAGGTTTCATTGGAAGTTATCCTCAGTTGGTATTGATCCTAGATTTTCGACATAAGCGACATATTCAATACGTATCAGCTGAATAAATCGATCAGTGACCGCCCGAATGAGAAAACAGATTGATCACCACCACACCGGCGATGATTAAACCCATACCTAAAACTGCGGCTAAATCCAATTTTTGTCCATGCAACAACCAAGATACAACCGCCACTAACACAATGCCTAACCCCGCCCATATTGCATAGGCTATCCCTACTGGTAAGGTTTTTAATGTAAGGGATAAGCAATAAAATGCAATCACATAGCCTATAACCACCACAGTTGATGGGATTAATTTTGTAAACCCTTCGGCTGACTTCATTGCTGATGTCGCGATGACTTCAGAGACAATTGCGATGCCTAAAAATAGCCAATGTTTCATAAACTCCTCAACAGGATAAACTATACAGACAACAATTTTACGACAACGCTGCGAGAGAATACATTAAAATAATATTACGCCCCCCTTCAATACCCTAGCATTAACATTAGTTAGTTATAAATATACAAAAAATCAACATTAACAGTGGTAAATTTCAATTAACCGCTAAAAACAAAGCACTATTCTCTTAGTTTTAATTTAAGCTTAGAGGAATAAAATGTTTCATTATTGTTAAGGGTGGCGTATGCATGTAATCGTTTTAGGTGGAGGTGTGTTAGGTGTGGCCAGTGCTTGGTATTTGGCAAAGTCAGGACATCAAGTCACGGTTGTTGATCGCCAAAATAGTGTAGCGCAAGAAACCAGTCATGGTAATGCAGGTATGATCTCCCCTGGTTACAGCTCCCCTTGGGCGGCACCTGGAGTACCATTTAAAGCGATTGGTTGGATGCTACAAGATCTGTCACCTTTTATGATCAATATGAAAGAATTGGATGGTTATACCCTATCTTGGATGACTAAAATGCTCGCCAACTGCAATACTCGCAGTTATCAAACCAACAAAGCTCGGATGCTGCGTATTGCTGAATACAGCCGTGATTGTTTTGTCGATTTACGCCGTGAAATCGATATCGACTATGAGGCTCGCCAATTGGGAACCTTACAATTATTCCGAAAACAGAAGCAAATTGATGCGTTGCAAAAAGACATTCAAGTCTTAAAACAATTAGGTATTGAACATCAAGCTTTAGACATGTCGGGTTGTATTGCACATGAACCGGCTTTGCAACATGTAAAAGATAAATTTATTGGTGGCTTGAGGTTGCCAGGTGACGAAACCGGTGACTGTTTTAAGTTTACCACTCAACTTGCCAAACAATGTGAGCAACTGGGTGTGACCTTTTTGATGAACACCAGTATCCAAAAACTCAATCAAGCCAACGGAAAAATCATCAGTGTCAGCACCGATAAAGGTGAGATTGTGGGTGATACTTATCTTTGCGCTTTAGGCTGTTACTCACCCCAGGTTTTAGATACCGTTGGGATCAAAGTACCGATTTACCCAATCAAAGGTTACTCACTGACCCTTACGATTGAAGATGAAAACCGCGCCCCACAATCAACGATCATGGATGAAACCTATAAAGTAGCAGTGACACGTTTTAAGGATCGTATTCGGGTGGGAGGCACAGCGGAAATCGCTTCTTATAATCTTGATTTACCTGAAAAACGCCGTGCCAGCATTGATTTTGTGGTGCAAGATATGTTCCCAGGTGCTGCCGATGTTGCCAAAGCTGAATTCTGGACAGGCTTACGCCCTATGACCCCCGACAGCACCCCTATTTTAGGTGGCACTCAATACTCCAATTTATTTTTAAATACTGGTCATGGCACTTTAGGTTGGACCATGTCATTAGGCTCGGCCAAGTTTGTCAGTGACATCATTAACAACAAAAAGCCGGATATTGATCCCGAAGGTTTGTCTATCGAACGGTATTATGGCTAGGTGATTGAGTCCTTCACTGTGGATTTAATCGATATATCCACAAGCAGAATGTGAGATAAGCTCAATGAGAAAGCGAAGTTACCGAACCGTTCTCTTTGCCAGTCAGTTTGTTGTCTTTAATTTTCTTGTGTTATTTGACAGGAACAATCACCTCACGTCTGAGTGGTGTTTTAAACATGCTCAATTAAATTCAAACCTTATCAAAAAAACCACCATAGAATAAAATTTGTTATCATCAGAAAAATTATATTCTTTAGGATCTAACCCAATGCAATTTACCCTGCTTACTTTAGAGCTATTTGCTCACTTATATCAAGACATTTCTGAATTTCGCTTTACCTTTGACTTACCTATAGCAGACTTATCGAGCTTAGATGACAAAGCGGACACCCTTCACACCTCGCTTGCGATTGAGGAGCTGACCGAGTTAGCAGAAGCCGATTGTAAAACAGAACAAGCAGACGCCATTATCGATACCGTTTATGTCTTAATGGGACGTTTAGTTCATCGCGGGGATGATAGCGTGAAAGCCAACATTGGGATCAGTTACATCATTGAATTATTGCTGCATGTGGCTAAAAATCGTGGGGTTGAATTTTTACCGTGTTGGGATGAAGTACATTCAAGCAACATGAGTAAAGTGTGTCGTAGTGAACAAGAATTTATTGAAACCCAAGCCTTTTATGCTAAACAAAATGTCGAGTTAGAAGCGGTTAAAAAAGGTGACTATATTATTGCAAAGTGCGCCAAGGATATCGAGATGCAGGGCAAAACAGTACGTAAAGGTAAAGTATTGAAATCGGTTTATTATCGCCCCGCGGATCTAGAGTCTTTAACTCAGTAATTCTTAAGTCTCAATCTACCTTTTTTAAAATAAACAGATAAAAAAAAGCCTGTCTTAAGTAAGACAGGCATAGCTGTTGTGATTGTAATAACAACGAATAGGACGAGAATGCATCACTTTAATTAATGCAATTACTGTGCCAACTTTTCCACGCACAACCCAAAAACACTTAAAGCATTGAAAATAAGTATAAATAAAATTTAATCATTAGCGTCCATGATTCATTATCATTAACTGCACGATGAACTTACAACTTGATTGCATCATTTATGGGGCATTTGCTACTTTTTAGTACATGACTTTAATCAATCAACAAGTAGGCGTTGTCTTCAATCACTATCTTTTTAACTTGGGTCGTAAATACTGTTGTTAACAGTTCTGATGTCATCATTTTTTCAGTTTTTCCCTGCGCCTGAATGACCCCTTTTTTTAAGATAACCACACTATGCGAGTGTCGTAGTGTTCGATTTAGATCATGGTTCGCCATCAATACCGCTAAGCCTTTCTGGGCCATCACATCGATCAATCTATACAACAAACCTTGTTGCCCTACATCTAACGGCGCTGCCGGTTCATCTAAGATCAACAACTTTGCCAGTGGATTTAACGATGGCCATACCTGCAAACACATTCCCGCTAAACGCACTCGTTGCCATTCGCCGCCCGACAGCTGTTGGGTTTGTCGTTCTAATTTATCGGCTATATCCAAGATTTGTGTGATCTCTGACATCGCAGACTCAACCAATGCACACTTGGCGTTTGTTGGGATAGACAACGAAAGATAATGCACCACCGACATACTGAAAGCAGATTGAAATTGTTGGGCTAAATACGCTCTTTGAGTGGCCAAGGCAGTTAAGCTTTGTTGCTTAATGTCTTGCCCCGCGATCTTTATATGCCCTTCACAAGCTAATAAGCCTGACACCGACTCAAGTAAAGTACTTTTGCCACTGCCATTAGGGCCAATAACATGCACAATTTCGCCCGCGTCGATAGTCAGTGACATTGGCATTAACCTTGGAGCAACGGAGACGTTATCAATTTCAATCATAATGCGTAGGTTAGTCCTAGGGGCTGTTGATCTTTCGTGATTAAATTTTGTTCGAGATAAAAGCCTTTTAATCGAGGCAAGTCGATTGAAGCCTATATTCTAAGTAAATGTGACTTAACGAAGAGTAAAAGGCTTTTAGCCGAACCCTTCGGGCTGCGTTTGTTGGTCTTTTCTACTTCGTCATCGGCTTTTCGTGTAGCCAGCTACACCACAAAGCCTCTTCATTGTATAAATACCCAACAATTCGCAGCAAAAACAACCACGAAAGTTCAACAGCCCCTAATATTTATCGTAATGACGCAATAGCAACCATATAAAAATAGGCGCGCCAATACTGGTGGTCACAACCCCTAAAGGCAATTCAGCTGCATTAAGCGATATTCGAGCAAACAGATCAGCTAATACCAATAATGTTGCCCCACACAAAGCCGACATCGGTAACAGATAACGATTTTCACTGCCTAACGTTAAGCGAATTAAATGGGGGATCACTAAGCCAATAAAGCTTATCACCCCACCAATGGCGACTGAACATCCAACTAAAATCGCCACCACCACAATCAATTTCCAACGTAACGCAGCAACATCTAATCCCAATTGTTGAGCATGTTTTTCTCCGACCATTAACAAGTCGAGTTCACGCCCTTTAGTGCATAACCAAGCAATGCAAGGCAACATCAAAATCGTGACGCTCAGTTGCTGCCAAGTGATGCCTCCCACACTGCCCATTAACCAATACATTAAGATGCGTAGATTAAAGTTATCACTAAAGTAAAACGCCCATGTCACCGCTGAACTGGATAAAATCCCTAATGCCACTCCGACCAATAATAGTCTCGCAGTCGTGAGGTTCATGCTTTTGGCCAGTCCAACAATAATGACGGTAAATACCAGTGCTCCGCCTATTGCTGCCAGCATGGTACCTAACACACTAGCCAACAGTGGGAAACAAAAAAGCAGTATCACCATGCCTAAGCTAGAACCGCCCGATATACCAATAATACCGGGCTCTGCCAATGGATTACCTAAAAGCACCTGTAAGCTGGCACCTGAAACGGCTAATGCCGCGCCAATTACCATCACCGCCAGCAAGCGCGGCAGACGCAAATTGATAAATATCTGTTGTTGAAATTCAGACCAAGGAAATTGCAGAGGCAAAGAAACTTCGCCCACCATAAGGTAAATCACACTGATGATGCACATCAATAGACCCATCGCTATAAAAGGTTTACGCCAACGAGCTTGTTTATAATTGATTAATTGGTGATATTGCATAAATTATTGATCGGCAATTTTAAGTAAGTCATTGTTGCCTTTCATGAGTTTTAATTCATTATCGAGGCAATTCTTGGGGATAAAAACACAGATCCGACGCTGATCTATTTTGGCTTGTTGCAACTGCGCAGCTAATTGGGCGTTATTATCATATTGTTCTCGGTCGGCATCTCGTCGGCATAAATCAATAAAACCAAATGGACAATCTTGAGGATAAAGAACCAATTCAGATTGTTGCATCAGGCGTAAGGCTTTAATTGACAGCAGTTCAACATCATTGGAATACTCAAACCACACTTGTGACCCCGTAACTGCAATCTCATCTTTTGTTGTCAGTAATCCTTGATACAGTTCCTCTAGTTCATGTCTTTCGCTGGCTTTATCAATAAGTGGCGAGCTAAAAAATTGCTCCCAAAATTTTCGTCTTTCATCGACAGAATTTAATGCTTGCTTGATGCTATTACGTTTAGAGGCCGCGAAGTCGGCCACAATAGCAAGGTTATGAGGCAAGATGGATTCCAGCTTTTCACGTAAGTAGCGAATGAGAACAGGCGATGCCCCACCACTTGAAATGGCTACCTGAATACGCCCTCGGTTGATCATTGAAGGGGTAATAAAGTCGCAATATGGGGTGTCATCCACCACATTGACCAAGATATTTTGTGCTTTGGCATCTTGGTGGACTTTGTGATTGAGCTCAGGGTTATCTGTGGTTGCCCATACTTGAACATAATCCACCAACATCTCTGTCTTATAAAAGGACTGAACCCATAATAATGATTCTTGTTGTGCCAATTGCAATAGATGCTTATGAACTTGAGGCGAGATCACCGTGACTTTAGCGCCCGCTCTTAGCAGCATATCCACTTTGCGGCAGGCCACATCCCCGCCTCCGACAACGAGAACAGGTTTGTTATTGAGATCGATAAAAATTGGAAAATAGCGCATCAGGATCCTTAAGTGCGATAAATGGCTTAATCAGATGTTACCAAAATTGTGCAAGCAGTGTTACTTGATCAATATCACAAACAATTTTACTTTGAAATTAGTCAATATCAGGATAAAAAACTCTAAATTTTCCCACTCCTGCAATTAATAATTTTATCAATTCGACTTTATCCAGAATTTATACTCCAATGTTCACCAATGTCGCAAAATTGCACTATTTACATTTATTTTACATTTGGTCATTCTAAAAGAATTGAAGAATTTGTGATGTTACTCAAACACATATTACATTATCTATTTGTGTAATCCTCATTCTTTCCTACGCTTAAATGGTTAGGAATGTGTTTTGACTCTATTTTATAGTCAAAGTACATCAAATTTTAAGTAGACATGAAGTTTCACTTAAATGACTTATTCACAGAAACCCTCAATCAGTAGAAGCTGATTATTATGGACGTATACAGGAAGAATACATATGGCGAATAAAATCAAACTATTAGCATCTGTTGTAGCCGTTTCTGCGGCGATGATGGCAAACACTGCTTCAGCCGGTACGCTACAAGATGTACAAAAAGCTGGCGAGTTAAAATGTGGTGTAAGTACCGGTTTGGCTGGCTTTTCTAACCCAAATGAAAAAGGCCAATGGGAAGGTCTTGATGTTGAATACTGTCAAGCCGTAGCAGCGGCTGTTCTTGGCGATAAAACCAAAATTAAATTTATTCCTTTAAACGCTAAAGAGCGCTTCACTGCCCTACAATCGGGTGAAGTCGATGTCCTATCTCGTAACACCACTTGGACGCTACAACGTGATGGTTCGCTTGGTTTGAACTTCGTTGGTACCACTTACTATGATGGCCAAGGCTTTATGGTGAAAAAAGATCTCGGCGTGAAAAGCGCGAAAGAGCTTGATGGTGCCTCTATTTGTGTACAAGCCGGTACCACTACCGAGCTAAACCTTGCCGATTACTTCCGTGTGGAAGGCATGTCCTTTAAACCGGTGGTATTCGATACTATGGACCAAACCGCTAAAGGCTTTGATTCAGGCCGTTGTGACGTTCTAACCTCCGACCAATCGCAACTTTACGGACTGCGTTTAAACCTGAAAAATCCTAGCTCTGCAATGGTTTTGCCTGAAATCATTTCTAAAGAACCGCTCGGCCCTGTTGTTCGTCAAGGTGATGACCAATGGTTTAACGTCACCAAGTGGACTCTATTTGCCATGATTAACGCCGAAGAATACGGCATTACTCAGGCAAACGTTGATAAAATGAAAAAATCAAACGATCCAAATGTAAAACGTATTTTAGGGCTTGATGGGCCTAAAGGCGAAGGTTTAGGACTTAAAGATGATTGGGCTTATCAAATCGTGAAACAAGTCGGCAACTATGGCGAAATGTTTGAGCGTACGGTTGGTCAAGGTTCTCCTCTAAAGGTTGATCGTGGCGTGAACAAGTTATGGAACGCGGGTGGTTTCCAATACGCACCGCCGATTCGATAGTTTTCATTAGTTCTCGAAAAATTGAAGCTTTGATAAAAATATAAAGCTAAGGGGCGGTTTCGGCCGCCCTTTTTATAATCAGATTTTGAGGTTACTGCAGTATGAAACCCACTAAATCAAATGAAGCCGTCAATCCGTCCAATACGGGTAACTCGCTTTCAAGTTTAATTTACAACCCTACATTTCGGTCGGTTGTTTTCCAAGTGTTAACCGTCGCTGTAGTAGGTTACTTCCTCTACATCATTATCAACAATACCGTTACCAACCTTAATGATCGTGGTATCTCCACCGGCTTTGGTTTTCTCGATCGTGAAGCAGGGTTTAGTATTGGCTTAACCCTGATTGATTATGATGAAACTTATACCTTTGGCCGTACTTTCTTTGTTGGTCTACTCAATACCGCCCTTGTCTCTGTTCTTGGGATAATCCTCGCCACTATCGTAGGGTTTATCGTTGGTATTGCTCGCTTATCATCCAACTGGATTGTGAACAAACTTGCTGCGGTCTTTATTGAAATCGTGCGAAATGTTCCTCCGCTGCTACAAATTCTTTTTTGGTACTTTGCGGTTCTGCAAGCCCTGCCCTCTGCTCGCCAAAGTTTAAGTTTAGGTGAAGCGGTATTTTTAAATATTCGCGGTTTATATTTTCCTAAACCGGTATTTGAAAATGGCAGTATGTTTATCGCAATCGCAATAATTATCGCAGTAGCATTGAGCGTCGGCGTTTATTACTGGGCTAAGAACAAACAAAAACTCACCGGCGAACAAACCCCTGTAGGTCGTATCAGTTTAGGCTTATGCGTTGGGTTACCGCTGATTGCTTATTTTATGGCAGGTATGCCAATTTCTGCAGATTATCCTGCGTTAAGAGGTTTTAACTTCCAAGGTGGTATTACTATTCTGCCGGAGTTATTTGCTTTATTAATTGCCTTGGGTATTTTTACCGCCGCATTTATTGCCGAAATTGTTCGTTCCGGCATTGAAGCGGTCGATCATGGTCAAACCGAAGCTTCGATGGCGCTCGGTATTTCTCATACCAAGACCTTGAAACTGGTGGTTATCCCACAAGCCATGCGCATCATTATTCCACCGTTAACCAGTGAGTATTTGAATCTAACCAAAAACTCATCGCTCGCAATGGCGATTGGTTATCCTGATTTAGTTTCTGTGTTCGCAGGAACAACCTTAAATCAAACTGGGCAAGCGATTGAAATTATCTTTATGACCATGGGGGTATATTTAGGTTTAAGCCTACTGACTTCTTGGCTTATGAATATGTATAACAATAAAGTCGCATTAGTCGAACGATAAGGAGGAGTACCAGATGAAAACACATCAATTTCAACCAAATCTTCCGCCTCCGCCTAATACTGTAGGCGTCGTCGGATGGATGCGAAAGAATCTATTTAGTAATGTTGCCAACAGCATCACTACCCTTTTATTAGCTGTTTTTTCGGCTTACATTATTTGGGATGTGTTGGCATGGTCTGTGTTTAATGCCGACTGGTTTGGCAGTACGCGCGATGATTGTACCAGTACAGGTGCTTGTTGGGTCTTTATTAGCGTGCGCTGGGAACAGTTCATGTATGGATTCTACCCAAATGCAGAGTTATGGCGACCTCGGTTATTTTATGCAACTTTAGCGGTATTAGTGGCATTAATGGCGTATGAAAAAACGCCAAAACGCGCTTGGATTTTTATCTTCTTTGGTAGTGCTTACCCTATTCTAATGGCTGGTCTACTGGAAGGTTCGATGTTTGGCTTGCCAGTGGTGGATACTCACCAATGGGGCGGCTTATTAGTCACCTTGATACTGGCTATCATCGGTATTGTATTATCGCTACCTATTGGTGTGGTTTTAGCGCTTGGACGCCGTTCAAAAATGCCAATCATTAATAAACTCAGTGTTATTTATATTGAAATATGGCGTGGCGTACCATTAATCACTGTCCTGTTTATGGCCTCGGTCATGCTGCCACTGTTTTTTGCGAGTGGTATTCAAACCGACAAACTGGTTCGTGCTTTGATCGGTGTCACCATGTTTTACTCCGCTTATATGGCAGAAGTAGTGCGTGGTGGTTTACAGGCGATACCAAAAGGTCAATATGAAGCGGCGGATTCTTTAGGCTTAGGTTATTGGAAGAAAATGCGCTTAATCGTATTACCTCAAGCTTTAAAAATTACCATTCCATCAATCGTTAATAACTTTTTATCGTTGTTTAAAGACACCAGTTTAGTCTTAATCATTGGTATGTACGATGTGCTTGGTATTGGCCAATCGGCGAATACGGATCCAAACTGGTTAGGCTACTCTACTGAGAGTTATGTCTTTGTCGCATTAGTTTTCTGGGTATTTTGTTTTGGTATTTCGCGTTACTCGATTTACATAGAAAACAAACTTCATACTGGGCATAAACGTTAAGTGTAATCAAGGAAGCATTATGACTAACACACAAGATCACATGATCGAAATAAAAGATATGAACAAATGGTACGGTGAGTTTCACGTATTAAAAAACATTAACCTTAACGTTAAAAAAGGTGAGAAAATTGTAATCTGTGGCCCTTCTGGCTCTGGAAAGTCCACCATGATACGTTGCATTAACCATTTGGAAGAACATCAAAAAGGCAGTATTCGAGTATCGGGAACTGAATTGACGGAAGATTTAAAGACCATAGAAACCGTGCGTAAAGAAGTCGGCATGTGTTTTCAGCACTTTAACCTCTTCCCTCACCTAACAGTTTTAGAAAACTGTACGTTAGCGCCAATTTGGGTCAAAAAAATGCCGAAACATGAGGCAGAAAAAATTGCGATGAAGTTTTTAGAGCGGGTTAAAATACCAGATCAAGCCGACAAATACCCTGGCCAATTATCTGGTGGGCAACAGCAGCGTGTTGCCATTGCTCGCTCACTATGTATGAACCCACAAGTGATGCTGTTTGATGAGCCCACCTCGGCGCTCGATCCAGAAATGGTGCGAGAAGTACTCGATGTTATGGTCGAATTGGCAAGTGAAGGTATGACGATGCTATGTGTTACGCATGAGATGGGCTTTGCCAAAGAAGTCGCTGACCGCGTGATCTTTATGGATGCAGGCGAAATCATTGAAGAAAACAATCCAAAAGATTTCTTTGAAAACCCTCAATCTGATCGCACCATTAATTTCTTGAGTCAGATTTTGCATCATTAACGATTAATCATTTGCTCTCAATTGTTAGTCATACCCATAAACAAACTCGATGTATATAAACAGAATAAAAGCCTTAGCGAAATTAAACGCTAAGGCTTTTTTATGGTTTGATATTGGTAATTTATGCCTTCACTGAGCCATTATTGGCAAGTGATTTCATCCCAAAACCAATTGGATTGTGTTGGTGTTTCCCATACGCCGGGTGAGTTTTTAGCCACAAAGCGTTTGCCATTATGGGAGACTTTATCGCCCTCACCGACTTGAGTTGAACCGGCAACCCACGGCGTAAACTGTGCAGGATTTGGTTCGGGTTCAGGCGTTGGATCCGGTGTTGGATCTGGTACTGGGGTTGGGTCTGGTGTCGGTTCAGGATCGGGCGTTGGTTCTGGATTTGGCGCAGGCGTAGGATCAACGGCATCCGAAACTAATTCCCAAGGACCACCAGCATTGGGTTTATCCCCTTGTGTCCACCATTTGGCTTTATACACGCTGCCGTCATAACTCACTTCCATTCCACCAGTATACACTTTGCCGCTTTCCCAAGCATCGACGCCATCAACAGGTGGATTAATTGGATCGGGATCGACAGGGGTTAATTCATCGACCACTCGAACGTCCGGCCAACCGGCATGAGAACTATAAAAGTTGGTCACACATTTTTCATAATCCCCCTCGACTAAGGCTGAATATGCGGTTTGGAAGCCTACTAATTCACATTCAAACGAGTAGCCACCAGGGCGATCTGCATAATACTTCCAGTTACCATCCCAGTTGGTGTACAACACATCTGTGGCACCATTTAGATTCAAGCTGCCATAAGGGGTTTGCTGATAGCAAGTATTGGTTTCGTCAGCTTCAATAGGGATTTGAAAATGTTCAGCTAAACCTTCCCAATAACGGATACGGTTAACGGGTTGTCCTTTATCTTTATTTTGCTCGCCACATTCAATGCCACCATTAATAATATTAATCGTGGTACTAAAACCATAGCCAATACCGGCATCAAGTTCTCGTTGCGAAGGTACCCAAGTGCGATCTATCACGTGTAGCATGGCAGGTTTTGGGGCTTGTGGGGTTAAGAAGAACCAAATAGCCGACGCTAAGTTAAGCCATGTATCGGCAACCAAACCTGGGTTGTTCAACAAGACTGTTGCATCACCGTCATACATCACTTCTGAAAACGCACCATAGTTAAAATGGTAAGACAGTTGTTTAGCGCCACGTCCAAAGTAACCTTGTCCAGCCGAACACGGCCAACGTTTATTTTGCCAATCATCTTGACCACAACCTGTAGTGTAGCCAGTTTGACCTTCTGACCACCCCATTTCACGTACATGCACTAGCGCTTGTTGCCATTCTTCTAATGCTAACGGGTTATCCGATGTGTTTTCGGTTGAGATATGACCGCCGGTTTCTTGTGAGAAATGCGCAAACGCCGTTACAATCGATTTTTTACAAATAGCATCGGAATCTCGACCGTCGGTCTACTCTCCACAAAAAGCGGGAAATTTACCAATCGCACGCAGAAAACGAGTGTAAGTATATTCTGGTGCGGCCATTTGCGTTAAGTAATCCCAATCCGATTGCGGGAATACTCGCTCAACACGCTTAACGTTATCAGGATTACTCGCCAGTCCTGGTTCAATCGCCTCGACGATGCTATTGGATCGGGTTTGTAATGCTTTAGCCCAAGTGTCATACATAGGATCGGATGTTTTTGCCTGTTCAGCAGCATCAATATCCGCTCGTGCAACGACATAACCAGCCGTGTTCTCCGGATCTGGCTGAATATTCATATCGGCTAAAGAAGAAGTAGAAAAAAGTGAACCATCTAATAAAGCCAAATAAGTGGGTTTGATTTTTTTGTGATGTGGTCTAGATAGAGAAAGCATAGATTCATTCCTTATGTTATCTATTCATCTCTAGAGTAGTGGCAATTATTCGCGGCTAATAGTGTTAAGTTGTTGTTTACATGTTATTTGCGAGCAACCTCAGATCATCAATGAATGGTTAGTCTGCATCGAGAATTAAATGTGCAATCTGATAAATATTGACAATTATTAACGTCTTATTAACCGAGATAAAATAAAACAAAATGTAACTGACCAATGCAACAATACAATATCTGTCTCAAAAATTGAGCTTAAGCACCTTGCCTAGTAGTTTGTTTTATTTAGAAAATTTAAAATGAAATCACTAAACGTTTATAAAGATAGGTCCGTAGTAAAATGAAATTAACCACCAAACGCATTACGTTAATCTTTAATGTTGCCACGATAAAGCACGATGCTTTTATCCAGTATTTGCTATCAAGTAAGAGCTACGATAAAGAGACGGGTTTTTTCAAAGTGACCTGTGAAATACCAAGCGAACCTCAAGAACTCTATGCAGGATTAGACGATAAGCTTACGTTATTACTGCCAAAAGCTCTCCATCAACATTGTTTTGCGATCGTCAATAGCAAAGAAGCCCGACACACAACCAACCACGACGTTCTTTATTCGTCGCAAGATTTTACATTTAGCGATAATCTCATTGCTATTTTACAATCCATTCCCGAGGCGATGGATGAATCTATGTTGCTTGAATATCTTAATGTGGATGTCCGAACCCCTCATTACCAAGCGCTTTTTTGGGCTTCTGCTTTGAGTGCTTTACCAAATGAATCCAAAGGTCGATATGCTATTGATCTATTTGGTTTACCCCTATTTACTCAAGCTAAAGCGGCGGCAAGGTTCAATGCTAAATCATGGTTGAACGCGGCTTGTGCTGAATTATCACTTCGTAAAGAAAGCCACCTTTGCTACTCAGTTTCACGAGAAGTGGGGGAAGAAAGACAATACCTTTCCTTTGATATCGACCATGAAAATAAACTGACCAATTTAAAATGGCTCGCAGATATCGAATCCGCGCATTTATTTGCCCGAGTTCCCTACTCTCAAGTTCAAGAAATTACGTCAGCCTACGATGATGAAAAACAAATAAATCGAGTCCTACGTGAATATTGTGACTCCCCTAAACAATTGGATGCCCTCGAGAATATGTTGCCATTCTTGCAATCGATGGATACCAGTATCAGCTTAGAATGGGTCACTCTGCAAAATTAATAATTTCAAGGTTTTTAATAGGCCAAGAAGTTGAATTTAGTAAACATAAGCTGTTACAAGTTATTCTTTAGCCTCTGGCTGTAATACTAGTAAACTGTTTATACTCAGTCGATAGCAATAGAACAAAGGTTGACGCTTGAAAAAGTGAACTAACGACCTCATCTATGGACTAACAAAGATATAAGCCCTGCATCGTTAGATAACTAAACGAATTGAGCTTAACAAAAGTGTTATTACTAAGGAAAACTATGAACAGTCCACTAACATCACGCACAGCGATTAACGAAAGCGTATTACAAAGCAATAAAGTATTACGCAATACTTACTTCTTATTATCGATGACATTACTTTGGTCAGCGGTTGTTGCTGGCTTTTCAATGGCGTTAGACTTACCTCGTCCGGGTATTATTATCATGCTGGTTGGTTTCTATGGTTTACTGTTCTTAACCGAGAAGAATCGCGAAACCAGTCTAGGTTTGGTTTTTGCGTTCTTATTTACCGGTTTCTTAGGTTATACCTTAGGTCCAATTTTGAATATGTACGTCGCACAAGGTATGGGCGATATCATCGTCACATCTTTAGGCGGAACCGCTCTCGCTTTCCTTGCTGCATCGGCTTATGCATTAACCACTAAACGCGATCTTTCGGTATTAAACGGCGTAATGATGGCTGGCTTTATTGTGATTGTGGTGGGTATGGTGGCCAGTTTCTTCATCCATATCCCAATGTTCCACCTTGCATTAAGTGGTATGTTTATTTTGTTCTCAACCGGTGCAATTTTGTTAACCACACAAAATATTATCCGTGGTGGTGAAACTAACTACATTTCAGCCACTATTACATTGTATGTTTCAATTTATAACATCTTCATTAGCTTACTAAGCATCTTAGGTGTCACTAGCCGAGATTAATCTGTTCGCGTTGATAACGTTAATCAAGCAGTATCAAGAAGCCCGCCAATAATATTGGCGGGCTTCTTTTTATTTTTATATGGCTAGGGGCTGTTGATCTTTCGTGATTAAATTTTGTTCGAGATAAAAGCCTTTTAATCTAGGCAAGTCGATTGAAGCCTAGTATTCTAAGTAAATGAGACCTAACGAAGAGTAAAAGGCTTTTAGCCGAACCCTTCGGGCTGCGTTTGTTGGTCTTTTCTACTTCGTCATCGGCTTTTCGTGTAGCCAGCTACACCACAAAGCCTCTTCCTTGTATAAAAACCCAACAATTCGCAGCAAAAACAACCACGAAAGATCAACAGCCCCTAAGGTATTTTTCTGGCGATAGCTTGGCGCAAGCGACAAATTCAGATATTCTGCATCACGTCTATCGTCTCAACATTTTCTAGGTGCTTCATGTATCAACTTAACAATCAAAACATTGCCGCCGATGCGCAAGGCTATTTACTTGACCATACACAATGGACGCCAGAACTGGTGCCAATTTTAGCTCAATCGGAAAATATCGAACTCAGCGAAGCTCATTGGGAAGTGATTTTGTTTGTGCGCGATTTCTATCTTGAATTTAATACTTCTCCGGCGGTACGCATGCTGGTAAAAGCAATGGCAAAAGCCCACGGCCCAGAAAAAGGCAGCAGCAAATATTTATTTAAGTTGTTTAAAAAGGGCCCAGCGAAACAAGCCACTAAGCTCGCAGGCCTACCTAAACCGGCTAAATGTTTATAAAGCCATTCCTTAGATCCTCAGCCACTAGAGAATACTAAAATCTCGGGTGACTTGCTTGTCGGTTGGCTGCTCAACTAACTTGGCGACAAACGCGCTGCGAGGCCCTTTTTTAAGCCAAGCAACAAATTCATCTACCTTATTGGCATCACCGCATACTAAGACTTCTACATCGCCATTGTTTAAGTTTTTGGCGTACCCTGTTAATCCCAACGATAAACCTTGGTGCGCGGTTTGATAACGAAACCCGACCCCTTGAACTGAACCCGATACAAAAAATAATCGATTACAAAATGCCATATATGCTCCTTTGACTATAATTATGCTGCTATTGCTATTTTTTAAAGTCATTGTTACCACTTTATCATTAAAATATTAGCAATAATTACGGTTAAATTTGCTTTCCTTGGCACATTAACTGAAAATACTCCCTTTCCTTTCTATTTAGGCAATTCAATCATTATGACTCCAGCTATTTACCTTGTTAAAGGCCGCGAAAAAGCCCTTCTTCGTCGCCATCCTTGGATCTTCTCACGTGGCATTCAAAAAGTGGAAGGCAAGCCCGAACTTGGCGATACTGTGGATGTATTCTCGAACAATGGTCAATGGTTAGCAAAGGCGGCCTTTTCTCCACAATCTCAAATTCGCGCCCGAGTTTGGTCTTTTGAAAAAGAAGACATTGATACCGAGTTTTTTGTTAAACGTCTACAAGATGCGCAAGCAATGCGTGAGCCAATTATTGCTCGTGGTGGCTTAACCGGTTACCGTTTAATCGCCGGCGAATCTGACGGCTTACCTGGTATTACTATTGACCGCTACCAAGACTTTTTAGTTTGTCAGTTATTAAGCGCTGGCGCTGAAGCCAAACGTGAATTGTTGATTGATGCTATTAAGCAAGTCTTTCCAACTTGCAGTATTTATGAGCGTTCTGATGTTTCTGTACGTAAGAAAGAAGGTCTAAAAGAACGTCAAGGTATTATCCACGGTGAGATGCCGCCAAGTTCACTGGTGATTGAAGAAAACGGCGTGAAGATCCAAGTTGATATTGTCAAAGGTCATAAAACCGGTTTCTATCTTGATCAACGAGACAGCCGTCAACAAGCGATGAAATACGTTGAAGGTAAATCAGTATTAAACTGTTTCTCATACACTGGCGGTTTTGGTTTATACGCATTAAAAGGCAATGCGGCACATGTGGTTAATGCCGATGTTTCTCAACCGGCACTGGATAACGCCAAAGCAAATGCCGAACTCAATGGTTTTGATGTTTCTAAAGCTGAGTTTTTAAATGCGGATGTGTTTAAGTTATTACGCGAATATCGCGAAAACGGCACAAAATTTGATGTAGTGATCATGGATCCGCCTAAATTTGCCGAATCAAAAGCTCAGTTAAATGGTGCATGTCGCGGCTACAAAGACATCAATATGCTGGCGATGCAAATCTTAAACCCTGGTGGCACTTTATTAACCTATTCATGCTCAGGCTTAATGGAAACCAACTTATTCCAAAAAATCATCGCCGATGCCGCACTTGATGCAGGTCGTCGAGTTCAGTTTATTGAACGTTTTGCCCAAGCGGCCGATCATCCGGTCGATAGCGCCTATCCTGAAGGTTTTTACTTGAAAGGTTTTGCTTGTCAGGTTAATTAAGCCCGACCAGATAACCTATTTATTCAAATTGCCACTTGCTTAGAATGAAAGAAAATAAGTACGTGGCTATAAACCAATATCTACATTCATTAGAGAGTGAACCATGTCAAAACTAACGAACGATATCGAAGCAAATCTAGCCTTATTTGTACAAGAGACTCAAGACACTAAATTGGTTTGGGGCCTAAGAAATGAAGATGGTTGGCTAGCGTGTGATTCAACCGAATTTGAAGAAAGCGAAGTGATGCCATTTTGGTCAACTAAAGAAGATGCTCAAGCTCATAATGTGGAAGAATGGTCAGATTTTGAAGTACTAGAGATCCCACTGGATATTTTTGTTGAAGACTGGTTGATCACCCTTGCAGAAGATGGTGTTTTGATTGGCACCAACTGGAACGCTCAATTAGAAGGCAAAGAACTTGAGCCTTCTGAATTGGCAAAGCAATACCTATAAACTCATATAGCTCAATAATATGAAGTAATATTGCTGTTTTTTTATCTCAGCGGTTGATTCAATAAACCCCGTGACTGTGCTTGCCACTGTACGGGGTTTATTTTTTATATCGAGAAACCAATAAGTTTCCCCAGCTTAACACTAGTCTGGTTTACTGGTTTCCAGACCTCTCGCTTTACGAGCATCTTCAATACTACCTTCATTGAATACCTTGTTATACCCAGCTTTATTTAGCACAGACTTGGCTATTCCAGCCCGATTCCCACTGCGGCAATACAAGTGGATTTCTGTTTCAGGGTCTGGGTATAACTTACTGACCTTGTCGAGTATTTGGGTGTGAGGAATAAATACATCACCTTGTATATGGTCAACCTTATACTCAGCAGGCGAGCGCACATCAATCCAGACGCTCTCAGCTTGTGCCAAGAGAGGAAACAACAAGACGAGAGAAACCAAACTCCCTTTCAACATGTTTTTTATATTCATAACTCTATCCTTAAGTTAATAGTTCATCATTTTTTTGGAGATCGAGGCAATAGCCTGCAAATTTCTGCTTGGAGATTACCTATTTTGCATTGCGGCCAATTGCGCCATGACAGTGTTTTTATTAGCTAAATATTCATCTAGCCCTAATTTGCGTAAATCGCACGCTGGGCAGTCGCCACAACCATCACCAATAATACCGTTATAACAGGTTAGCGTTTGTGTTCTCACCAAATCGAGCGCATCGTTTTGATCGGCTAAAGCCCATGTTTGCGCCTTATTTAACCACATTAATGGGGTTTTTATCTCAAATTGTCGGTCCATACCGAGAACCAAAGATTGATTAATCGATTTAACAAACTCATCACGACAATCAGGGTATCCTGAAAAATCGGTTTCGCACACCCCAGTGATCACCGCCTTGGCCCCAACTTGGTAAGCATAGATGCCTGCCAGGGTTAAAAATAGAATATTTCGACCAGGTACAAAAGAATTGGGTAAACCGTTATCTTGTAGTTCATGTGATACTTCAATATCATCACGAGTTAACGAGCTGATCGCCAGTTCATTGAGTAAACCCACATCCATCACTTTGTGCGCATCAACGCCTAATTTTATCGCCAGTTGCTGCGCCACTTCTATTTCTAACTTATGGCGTTGGCCATAATCAAAGGTGATGGCATGAACTTCATCGTACTGTTTCAATGCTTGGATCAGACAAGTAGTCGAGTCTTGACCACCACTAAAAACCACAACTGCTTTATTCATAATTTACATCCCATTAGAATTATTTAATAGCGATAAGCGTTTTGATGGGCTTGAACTCGCCCAAGAGTCATCGCATTAAGGGTTAAGATCAATACCATTAAGTAATGAATAAGGTAAGTGAGCACCCCACTGTATGAGAAGATATCCGCCAGTTTATGGTATCCAAACATTACTAATATAGCCACAATCCAAGTCAGTAGCAGTTGTCGCTTAATGGTACCCACTTTTCCTAAATGCCATCGTCGTGGTTTAATCGTTAAAATTACAGCAAAGGCCAATGTCATTGCCGCTAATTCGCCAATTAATAATGAATGGCTATAAAAAGCAAATCCGTTTAGCAGTATCGTTAATATCCACCACAAAGCAGGGCTCGCCATAGTATTTAGCGCGTGTAAGTTTTTTTGCTGCTCGATGCGAAGATAATGCCAAGCAATAAGCAAACCTAGGGCATAACCAAAAAACACATCCGACCAAAAATGCGTCCCTAGCCAAACACTAGCAAAACCTTGAGCCAATATCAGCAGTACCAATAAAGGTAAGTTTTTATGGTATTCAAACTCTTCATATTGCTCGACCAAGCCATTAAATATATAGCTAAGCCAAACCACACTCAAAGTGGCGCTTAAACTTGGTGTGCCAAAGCCGGCTTTTTCCGACATTTGCAGATCAGGTAAATAAGCATCTGGTCGAGGCAACTTCAATCCGATTTGAGTAAAAAATACCAAGACAGCGGCAATCACAACAATTAAACACAAATGAGTAGTAAACTTTGAGCCAAACAAATAGTTAAATAACGGCAGCATAAAGAGAATAAAGAAGAAACCTGACATGGTATCAAGCATCGTCATTACCCATGAAAATGCCTGACTGAATGGGTTATCTAAATCTCGAACACTGCTTTGCACCATTTGGATAAAAGGTAATTCTATTTGATGCAATGCGGGCGCGGCCGTAATTGCGTCATTGATATATTGGACCGGTTGATTATCAACATCATGGCCAGAAACCTGCTGTTTCCATTGGGCAGGAAAACGATATTGATTGGCCGACATATAATTCGGTGAGGCTAAATAAACACGGCGAGATTCAGAGCCAAAGCTCGGCGCAAACCAAGCCGGTAAACTATGGAATCCTTCTTTATTTTGAAAACGAAAAGCGACAATCGCGGAATCGGCGCTACACTCAAAAATATAGGCGGTATCGGTTTGGGTCAGCAGTTTCTTCACATGCACCACCAAACCACTTTCTTCCCAAGTTTCTCGCTCAGCTGCCGCCGCGGGTGTTTCTCCTGCTTCAATCGTTCCCCCTGGCAGAGAGTAGCGATTGGTGAGCATTTCTTGTACAAACACCACTTGCTCGTCGGCTTTAATAAAGCACAACGCCCCTTTTAATTGAGGCGTGTTTGGATTTACTGTTTGTGCACTGCTCTGAATTGAGAAAATTAAGGTGAACATAGCGAGCATCGCAATGATGGCTTGATTCAATTTACGTTTCCATGTGAATGACATCAGATTGGGTACCATGCTTATTTAATCAATGATTTTCGGAGATAATGGATGTGAGACTCAAATTCCATTTTGTTATAAAAGGCTTTACCCGCTTGGTTAAAATCCCAAACTTCGACAAACAATTGCACCACGCCATAAGCAAATAACGTCGATTCTATACGTTCAAATAGCGCAACCGAGACCCCTGTATTTCTATGCTCTGGCAGTATAAAAAATTCATCTATACTCCCCATTGGTAATGGCTTACAGATTGAAGAGATTAGCTCGCAAAAGTGGCCAGTAATAAAACCAAGGATTTTTTGATCCTTTTCTGCCACGAAGACCAAACATTCTGGGTGCTCGATATAACGCGCGATGCTTTTTTCTTGTTCGACGTCTTGCGCGGTTTTAAACAATTCAGGTTGAGCCTGATGATGATGGTCATGCAATTGGTACATTAACTCATTTAAACACTCAAGATCTTGATTGGTTGCAGATCGGATTGTCACTGGCATCTTGTTGATAACCTATTATTATTTTTAACACAAAAAACAGTGACTTATTTTACTGTAAACTGCCTTGCTTGTATTTAACAATTCCATGATTTGTCAAAATAATTTCAAATTTATCCCTAGATGTTATCAAATTTTAGTTAATCATTATTAATACTTGTTCAAATTCGATCTATTCATTTACACTAAATTTCAAACTCATCAATAAGAGTCACTCATGCTCGATTATGCCCTGCTTTCTGCCTTTATTCCGACCTTCTTTTTTGTCTCAATCACACCAGGGATGTGTATGACTTTAGCCCTGACCCTTGGAATGAGTATAGGGGTTAAACGTACTTTATGGATGATGGCGGGTGAATTAGTCGGTGTGGCTCTAGTGGCGACTTCAGCGGTGATCGGGGTGTCTGCCATTATGCTCAATTATCCAGGTTTATTTCTGGTTTTGAAATGGATTGGTGGTGCTTATCTGATGTGGATAGGCATTAACATGTGGCGAAATAAAGGGAAAATGTCGCTCAATTTAGAGAATATCGACCAACCAACCCAACGCTTACAATTGATGAGCCAAGGTTTTATTACCGCCATAGCAAACCCAAAAGGATGGGCATTTATGATCTCGCTATTGCCACCTTTTATCAATGTCGATAAATCGGTCCCTCATCAAATGATGGTGTTGATAAGCATCATTTTATGCACTGAGTTTGTGTCTATGCTGGCGTATGCCACCGGTGGCAAAAGTTTGCGACTATTTTTGAGTAAAGGAAACAATGTCCGTTTTCTTAATCGTATCGCGGGTTCTTTAATGATTGGGGTGGGGATATGGCTGGCGATGATTGATTAACCTGCCATTTGACTAAATAACAATACATTATCGCTCATTTATTGCTCACTTTGAGAGCTTATAACCAAATATGATATTTAATGCCTTATTCTGCTTTGTGCACCAGTTCAAAGATTGGTACTTTGTTATTAACTTGTTTAACAATAACAATCTGACCTGCGTGCAGGTTATCAATAAAGGATAATATATTATGTCGCTTGCTGTTATCGCCAATCTCGCGGTATTTGTGTGCATTCTCTTTTTCTTGTTCCAACAACAAAGAAAAGCCAGCACCTTATCTCGTCAAGTTTTATTCGGTTTAGTCTTTGGTAGCGCCTTTGGTCTTCTTATTCACCTCTTTTATGGTGAAGGCAACCCTATCATCAAAGACACGCTTGAATGGGTGAACGTGGTAGGTAGTGGTTATGTTGGCCTATTAAAAATGGTGATCATGCCATTAGTATTAGTGTCTATGATTGCTGCAGTGGTAAAACTTGAAAGTTCAGGTTCGCTAGGAAAAATTAGTGGTTTAACTATTGGTATTCTTCTTTTCACCACTATGATCGCGGCATTAATTGGTATTGCGGTTACTCAAATATTTGGCCTTTCTGTCGCTGGACTTTCTGAAGGTGTACGTGAAACGGCGCGCATGAGTGTGCTTGAATCCCGCATGGGCAGTGTGGCCGATCTCACGATTCCACAAATGCTGGTCAGCTTTATTCCAACTAATCCATTTGCTGATTTAACCGGTGCACGTTCAACCTCCATTATTGCGGTAGTCATATTTGGTATTTTAGTGGGTGTCGCTGCTCGTCGTGTGATGATTGAGAAAAAAGAACTCGAATCGCCAATTCGCACTTTCATTGAAGCGGCGCAATCTATTGTTATGCGTCTAGTGAAAATGATTATTGCTTTAACGCCTTACGGTATTGCCGCATTAATGACCAAAGTGGTGGCAACCTCAAGCCTAGGGGATATTTTAAGTCTGCTTGGGTTTATCGTGGCGTCTTATGTGGCTATTTTCTTAATGTTTATCGTGCATGGCTTGCTTGTCTCGCTGGTCGGGGTTAGCCCAAAAGAATACTTTAAACGTATTTGGCCAGTACTGACCTTTGCCTTTACTTCACGCAGTTCTGCGGCAACGATCCCGCTGAATGTTGAAGCGCAAATCGCGAAGCTTAATGTTCCGCCTGCGATTGCCAATTTATCCGCAACCTTCGGTGCCACTATTGGTCAAAATGGTTGTGCGGGTATCTACCCTGCAATGCTTGCTGTTATGGTGGCGCCAAGTGTTGGTATTAACCCAATGGACATCAACTTCATTCTTTCGCTAGTGGCTATCATTGCCATCAGTTCATTTGGTATTGCCGGTGTTGGTGGCGGCGCAACGTTTGCCGCGCTTATTGTATTACCTGCAATGGGTCTACCTGTCGCTATCGTGGCACTGTTAATTTCAATTGAACCTTTAATTGATATGGCGCGTACTGCTCTTAATGTGAGTGGCGCAATGACCGCCGGTACCATCACCTCGCGCTTATTAGGTGATAAAAAGGCCATCAATAAAGAGTTTAAAGCGATCTCAACCCAAGCGGCTGAGTAAGATTTAGCAAGCGAAAAGGGCTTAAGCGAAGGCGTCGAGCGATATACGCTTAACCACATAAAACACAAAAACCCGTAATGCATATTCTGAAAAACAGAATTCATTACGGGTTTTTTATATCTATGATTTAGCTACAATCGTTATAAGATCGCTAACGCCACTTTGGCAAGGTTATAGGCATCCACATAACCAGAATGTTGACGCCCTTCCCACTCAATATTCAAACTTTCTTGTGCAGCGCGATGACCAATTCGTTTGTCTTTTAAGCGCGATTTCAAGCGATAGATGGTGGCTAAATTAACAAATTCTTTAAACGGAAAATCTAAGCCTTTTTGCTCACATTCTGCGCGTAAAATCTCGTCATCACGACCCCATGAAGCATAGATTTTTCGTGGTCCGCCAAAGTTTTTCACTAGCGAATGTAAAACATCTTCTAATGGACGGCCTTGTTTTTGAACTTTTCTTGGTGTGATGCCAGTAAGCTCATAGCAAAAACCTGAAATTTCATCATGCTCTGGTTTTACAAAAAACTGTGCCCGTTTCACAATAACACCTTGGCTAAGATCGATCTCCGCTAAGCCAATTTCTATAATCTCACCGGTACTTTTTGTGCTACGTTGATTGGCGATATCATCTTTACTCCAGCAGCACATTTCTAAATCAAAGCATACGACTCGGTTATAATTCATTGCATTGGACTCAATTTCAAAAAAAAGGATTCTAACAAAATTCTGCTTATTATTAGTAAAAAGTTTTCTTCACATCGCTACTTCGGCGACATTTTCACCGTTACTTTGTTCAGCTTTCGCCTAAGCTTATAAAAATGCATTGTTTTAGTCGATTAAATAAGCAATAACATCGCAATGTATAACGCGACAAACCCACTTATGATAAAATAATGCCAACTTTATGACTGACTCTTATCTTTTAATCGGCCTTGATTTTTACCGTTAAGCCCAAAGATAAGCAATTGAATACTTTCTTATAGAGACATCATCATGACTTTTGATTTATCCGCAATGCCAACCACCTTTGATCTTCTCCATGTTATTTTAGCCGCCACCACCGTGCTATTTTTATTGCTGTCTTTGCGCAGTAAAACGGTTGAAAAAATCGTTGAGAAACCCGTCGAAAAGATTGTTGAGGTTGAAAAGCCAGTCGAGAAAATCGTTGAAGTCGAAAAAGTCGTCGAAGTGGAAAAAATCGTTGAGAAAATTGTCGAGGTTGAATCTAAACTCAAAACTTCGCCAACCGATTCTGCATTGCAATTGATGTCACTTTTCCAACAAGAAGCCCGTTTGATCGATTTCTTATCGGAAGACTTAACGGGCTTTAGTGATGAAGAAGTGGGCGCGGCGGCTCGCGTTATTCATATTGGCGGTCAAAAAGTGCTGGCTGATCATTTCTCTCTTTCTCAAATTCGCAGCGAAGATGAAGAAACGCGTATTACCGTGGCCGAAGGCTTTAACGCCCAACAGATTCGTTTGATCGGCAATGTATCGGGCCAAGCACCTTTTAGCGGCACGCTTATTCATCGTGGTTGGAAAGCCGATTCGATTACCCTGCCTAAATTATCTGAAAACTACGACGCTTCGGTATTAGCGCCAGCAGAGGTTGAGCTTTAATGGATATCAATACCCACTCTCATTTATCGTCATCGGACCAAAATAACGTGGCTCAATTTTTTGTTGGGATCGATTTAGGCACC
Organism: Vibrio algicola; assembly: GCF_009601765.2. Taxonomy (NCBI): domain Bacteria; kingdom Pseudomonadati; phylum Pseudomonadota; class Gammaproteobacteria; order Vibrionales; family Vibrionaceae; genus Vibrio; species Vibrio algicola. Next base: position 1,183,011 of record NZ_CP045699.1, on the reverse strand, counting down.
ACCAATTGTGTTTTATCTTATAGCCCAATGAATGATGATGCGGCGCAAGTGAATGTCTTCCCTATCGCGCAATTAATCGCGCAAGGGCAAGTACAAGACTTAAATCAATTACCATCATTTTTATATCAAGCGCATGAAACGGAATTGTCTGCTGGCAGCACTACGCTACCTTGGACTGAGCAGCCGAGTGCGTTAGTCGGTGCGATTGCTCGCCAAATGGGCAATAAAACGCCAATGCGATTGGTTGCCAGTGCCAAGAGTTGGTTATGCCACGGTGGTGTTGATCGCCGTGAAGCATTCTTACCGCAATCAGGTCAAACCGATGCGGACGACATTGCTAAAGTCTCGCCTTTAAAAGCGACCGAATTGTATTTGTCGCATTTAATTTCGGCTTGGGATCATCAACATGCCACTGCGCCTTTGCGTGATCAGCATGTCACCATCACCATTCCTGCCTCTTTTGACCCCGCGGCAAAAGAGCTTACTGCTGAAGCGGCTCGTAATGCTGGTTTGCAACATGTGACACTATTGGAAGAGCCTCAAGCGGCGCTTTATAGCTGGATTGATAGCAATAGTGCCCAATGGCGTGAGCAAGTTGAACTGGGCGACTTAGTATTGGTGGTCGATGTGGGCGGAGGTACTACCGATTTATCTTTGGTGTCCGTAACAGAACAAAACGGCAATTTAGCTTTAGAGCGGATTGCGGTCGGTGAACATATTTTGCTTGGTGGCGATAATATGGATCTGGCGCTCGCTTATCGCCTAAAAATGAATTTAGCCCAACAAGGTAAGCAACTGCAACCTTGGCAAGTACAAGCGATGGCGCATTTATGCCGTGATGCCAAAGAAGCGCTATTATCAGATAACACCTTAACTTCTGTACCTATTGTGGTGCCAAGTCGTGGTTCGAAATTACTAGGCAGCACATTAAAAACCGAATTAACCCAACAAGATGTACAACAAACCTTGGTTGACGGTTTCTTCCCTCAAGTTGCGGTCACGGAACATCCAGTACAATCGACTCGCGCAGCATTAAGTCAATTAGGTTTGCCTTACGCGCAAGATGCGGCCATCACGCGTCATATTGCCGCCTTCTTGACCCGTCAGCATCAAGCGCAGCAAGATCACAATCATCAAGATCAAGCTGCAAGTTTTATCAAACCAACCAAAGTACTATTTAACGGTGGGGTTTTAAAATCAGATTTATTATCCAAGCGCTTATTAAGTACCATCAATGGCTGGTTAACGTCAGATAATAGCGATGGTATTTCGGCCTTAACTGGAGTTGACCTTGATTTAGCGGTCTCTCGCGGCGCTGCCTATTATGGTTTTGTGCGTCACAACATGACCAATAACAATGCCGGTGTGCGTATCCGAGGCGGTATCGCCAACAGTTATTATGTTGGGATTGAAAGTGCGATGCCAGCCATTCCAGGTATGGCACCACCAATGGAAGCGATTTGTGTTGCCCCATTTGGTTTAGAAGAAGGCAGTCACGTTCAAGTTGAAAACCAAGAGTTCGGCTTGATCATAGGTCAGCCAGTGCAATTCCAATTTTATGGTTCTACCACGCGACGCGATGATAGTGTCGGTACCCATCTTGATTTTTGGATGCCGGAAGAGCTAGAAGAGCTGCCTGAAATTCAGGTAACGCTAGACGCTCAACAAGATCGAAATATTGGGGATGTGGTAGTGGTAAAACTTGCCGCAACAGTCACCGAAATAGGTACATTAGAACTTGAAGCGATCGCCAAAGATAACGGTCAGAAATGGCATGTTGAATTTAGCGTACGTCAGTAAATAAAATCCAACAATGGCACTTTAACTCTGCGTAAAGTGCCTTTTTTATCGCCTCATTGATTGATTAAAATAGGTCCGACTATGTCATCATCTTCTCGCACAACCAAAGCCCATTACTTAATTGGTATCGATTTAGGAACCACCAACAGTGTGCTGGCGTATTGCGAAATCCAAGATGATCTTACCCATAGCCCCGTTGCTATTTTTGATATCGACCAATTGGTGGGCCCAGGTGAAGTCACTCGTAAGCCACTATTGCCTTCCTTTCGGTTTCATCCGGCCAATAATCAATTTCAAGCGCACGATCTCACCCTCCCTTGGGAAAACCAAAGTGTCAGTGGTGATTTACCTCAGGCTATTATTGGTGAATGGGCGCGTGAACTTGGCGAAAAAGTGGAAGGTCGTCAAGTTTCCAGTGCCAAAAGTTGGTTATCGCACGATGCAGTGGATCGAGGTTCGGATATTCTGCCGTGGTCTAGCGGCGATGATGTCGAAAAAGTCTCACCAGTAGTGGCCAGTGCCAGTTACTTAAATCATATCCGTCAAAGTTGGAACCATCATCATCCAATCCATAGATTAGAACAGCAAGAAGTGGTCATCACCATTCCGGCTTCCTTTGATGAATCGGCGCGAAATTTGACCTTACAAGCGGCCAAACTTGCAGGTTTACCTCATGTACATTTGCTCGAAGAGCCACAAGCGGTATGTTATGACTGGTACAGTCGCCATCTTGATAGCGCGTCCGATCAATTAGCCAATATACCTTCTATTTTAGTCTGTGATGTGGGTGGTGGTACGACCGATCTTAGTTTGATTTCAGCTACTTACACCGATGGCAATTTAAACTTGAATCGAATCGGGGTCGGCGATCACTTAATGTTAGGTGGCGATAATATTGACCTTGCTTTGGCTCATCTTGCCGAGCAACGTCTGGCCGATATGGGGTCAAATTCAAGCAAAAAACTCAATGCCGCTTCGCTGATGAAGCTGATCCAACAAACCCGTAAAGTCAAAGAAGATTTATTGCGCCCTGATGCACCCGAGCAAGCCAAAATATCCGTATTAGGTTCGGGATCGCGTTTAATTGGTGGCACTAAAAGCGCGCCAATCTCCAAACAAGAGATCCATCAAATTGTGTTAGACGGATTTTTTCCTTTAACCGAAAAGGAAGAAATTTCGCAAAAACGCCGCACCGCTATGGTTGAATTTGGCCTGCCTTATGCCGCTGATGCTGCGGTGAGTCGTCATATTGCTGAATTCATTCAAAACCATTCTCCTGATAAACAAATTCCAAGCGGATTATTGTTAAACGGCGGCGTATTTAATAGTGAGTTAGTTGAAAACCGCATGGTGGATTTACTCAGCCAATGGCAAGGTTCCCCCATCACACTCTTAGATAATCCAAGTCCAGATTTGTCGGTGGCTTTTGGCGCAGTCGCTTATGCCAAAGCTCGCCGTGGCGCTCAACTTAAAATTGGTGGTGGCTCTGCGCGCTCTTATTTCTTGCACTTAAAGCATAAGAAAAAATCCTCACAAGCACTGTGTTTGTTGGCTAAAGGTACTGAAGCAGGTCAAGAGATACGTTTAACCGGACGAAAGTTTTTACTGACCTTGGGCGAGCCGATCCAAATTGATATGCTGACCTCAACTCAAGAGCAGTTTATTGATGATGCCAATCGACTTACCCACCCACAAAACAGCTTATTATTAAGTGTCGATCGTAATATCGATCAAGCCGTTTTTCGACCACTGCCCCCTTACATTGCCACTCTAGATAGCCAAACCTCGCGTGAGACGCTACAAGCCAATCAAAAAGATCGAGTGGAAGTGATGTTAGCTTGTCAGTTAACCGAAGTGGGCACCTTAAAATTAGAATGTGTCAGTTTAGAAGATGACAGCCAGCGGTGGTTGTTAGAATTTGATACTCGCAAGCATGAAGAATTCGAGCAAGCACAAGCTCATCCAAGGTTAGAGGCCGCTCAAGTGCTCATTTCCAGCGCTTACTCTGCCAATAAAAAAGTTGATAATCCAAAGTTAATAAAAACATTAAGCAAAGATTTAGAAAAACAATTAAGCAAACGCGAAAATTGGGACTTCCCTACTTTGCGTCAGTTGTTCGACAGCTTCGCCTTAGGCAAGAAACGTCGTCGCCGCTCAGCCGATCATGAAAAGCAATGGTTACGTTTAGCCGGTTTTTGCTTACGCCCAGGTTTTGGCGATCCCACCGATGAATGGCGCTGTGAACAAACATGGGCGCTGTACCAACAAGGTATTCAATTCCCATCCAGCCAAACTTGGTCCGACTGGTGGATATTCTGGCGTCGTATTGCGGGCGGTTTACACCAAGAACAACAAGAAACCATTTTAGCCGATATTGCTAAATACTTGCATCCCGGTGCTCATCGCGCTAAAGGCGCAAGTAAGGAAGTCAGTGAGCATGGTTACGAAGCGATGGTGCGTTTGTCTGCCTCATTAGAGCATTTAGACAGTGAAGACAAAATATTACTGGCCACTTGGTTTTTTAATCGCGCGCAAAAAAGTACCGATTTCATCCAAGCTCATTGGTGGGCCGTCGCGCGCTTGGCTTCTCGCAGTCAGCTTTATGGCAGCCAACACAATATTATTCCCGCCGCTCAAGTGAGCCAATGGTTATTAAAAATGCTCGAACTGGATTGGAAGCAAGAACCGACTATTGCTTTTGCGGCCGTTATGATGGCGCGTAAAACCGGCGACCGAAGCTTAGATATTGCCGATGATATTCGCGTAGCATTAATTGAAAAACTCAAAGCCAACCGCGCTAGCCAATCTTGGGTTGATCTGGTCAGTGAGGTCACACAATTGAGCTCCGATGAATCGAAGAAAATTTTTGGTGATTCCATTCCTGCAGGGATCATATTGTTATAACTAGGTCTGTTTGATTGGCATAACATTTAAGACCGCAACTTGATTAAACCCAACGACCATACATGTAATGGTCGTTCGATTAAAATTAAGTTGATATTTGCTGATCGTCCACTTTCCCGAGCAAAAGGCCAAAGTTGATGTGATCTTTATCACCAGCTGATGATAAGTTGACCGACGACACCACTCCTACCCCCCCACCAGATATACCACTAAAGTAGTAGGCTAATGTATGAATTCAGATACAACTCACAACATAAAAATATTAAATATTATATAACAATAACTTATGCTCTAAATAAGCGAGTTGATAATAAATTGACATTGTTTAGCTTAATAATCATACAATTTTAATCTATACTTTGCGCAAATAGAGCCTAGCCAAATCATTGATGATAATACTGGCCGCTTTCGATTGACATGGATGTTGTAATTTTAATGGCTAATGCCTTAATTGTGAGTCCCTACATAGATGAAACAAAGCCCTTATGTTCGCGACAGCCTTTACTACACTTGTCATATCACTAACACAACCTCTTATACTATGCTGCTGGTCGAGCACTTAGCCAAGCAACATGCCCAAATAACACCTTTATTTAAAACGGCGATCGAAATTGCCGCCTTGTGGCACGATATCGGAAAACAATTTCTACCCGAAGATATTTTAAGCAGCCCAAATAAACTCACCGAGGATGAATTTACTCTGATCAAAACCCATACCACATTGGGTAAAGAATATATTGATACCTTGAGCTTAGATATTGATGAGCAAACTTATCAGATTTTGTCGGATGTGATTTTATACCATCATGAAAAGTTTGATGGCTCCGGCTACCCTATGGGAATAGCAGCCAATGAGATTCCATTTAGTGCTAAAATCGTGGCATTAGCCGATGTATTTGAATCACTAACCTCAAAACGCAGCTACAAACCGGCCTTTAGCTTTGAAAAAGCCAAGCACATTATCGTTGAGGAGAAAGGATCGCACTTTGACCCTGTGGTGGTGGAGGCTTTCTTATCCATTCAAGAACAATTTAAAGCTCATCTGAAAAGCCTTAATTGTAGCCAGTGCGCCGCATAAATTTATTCCGGCGGGTGTTGATCTGCTTTATCTGATTGATGGCCTTTCAACATCCGAATTTCACGTTGTGGGAATGGGATCTGGAAGCCGTTGGCACGCATCGCTTCAAAAATCATAAGCAATAAATCACCACCCACTCGATTCTTACCATCATCAATCCCTAACATCCAGAACTCGACAAACATGTTGACCCCTGAATCTCCAAACCCATCGATTTCGCAATCGGGTTGCTCTTCAAATGGAACCCCTTCTCCGCTGATCACTTGCTCGTGTGAGGCGACAGTTTGTTTAATGATATCAACCAGTTTTCGGATGTCTGAATCATAAGCCACAGAAAAATCGACACGATAGCGTTGCTTCTTATTTTTATGGGTCCAGTTGGTAAAGCTTTCAGTGACAAACTTTTCATTCGGCACCATGATATCTTTACCATCAAAGGTTTCTAAGGTAGTCGAGCGTAAAGTTAATTCGCGTACCACTCCGGTTCGGCCATCTTGCAGTTCAATATAATCATCGACTGAAATAGATCGGTCGAGCAAGATAATAATACCGGAAATAAAATTAGAGGCGATGGCTTGTAATCCAAAGCCTAATCCGACACCGAGTGCCCCACCAAATACTGCCAGAGCGGTTAAATTAATGCCTAGAATGCGTAATAAGAATAAGAAAATCACCACAAAGATCGTCACTTCAAACAGTTTGGCAGCCACTTCTTTGGTTCGAAAATCCAAACTATGTTGGCGACGAATGATTTCTTTTCCCGTCGAGTTAGAAATACGGCCGAACCAAAACAATAACGACCCAAACAACAAAACACGCACCACACCATAAGCGGATATATTAATTTCACCTAAATTGATTTCAATTGATTCTAAAATGGTGACAATCGGTTTCAACCAATCGACCGAATGTAAAAACAGCAACGGTAGGCCAATCCAACGAAACACAAAAGCAATAAAGCGGTATTTGACGTTATCATGGATAATGCGATGGCAAACCAGTAATAGTCCGATGGTTAGAGCGGTACTCACAAGCCAAGACTGCCCCAGCAGTTTATGACTAATTTCCACCGCAAAATTCATCATAAAAATAGCGAGCAATGGGAAAATTAAATTGCCTATTTTAGCGCTAATATTGCGCAACGGGCTGACTACCGCACTTTGATTAAGCTGACTTGCTTGTTGCTGTGCGGATTCTAATTGTTCAATACTGAGTGAACTGGGTAATGGCGCGAAAGTTGGAAAGGCTTTTCGCAGTGACTTTGCCACCCAAAAAGCACAACCGAACACAATAAATACCAATGCTAATTGAGTATAAGTATCGCTATCCTTTAATACCAAAAGGATCTGATGACTATTATCAGATATGATTTTTTGATAATGCTGAAAATCCATTAGCCTGCTCCTAAATCACTACCAAACCTTCATAGCGAATCGTATTAAGTCATTGAATGCAAACCAAACATATTCCCTTCAGTGTCGATAGCTAAACTGATAAAACCGTATTCACCAATTGGCATCTTAGCTTGCTGGATTTTCCCACCAGCGGCAACCACACGAGAGGACTCAAGCGCGCAATCTTGACACGAAAAATACACTACCGTGCCATTACCACTCACGTTATAGCCATCCATTTTTACTAATGCCCCGGTCGCGCCATAAGTTTCCATATTTGAAGGAAAAGCGAGCATTTCAATGCCTTTATGTTCGGTTGGATCCCCCATAGGTTTTAACTTGATATCAAGCACTGATTGATAAAAAGCCTTCGCTCGATCTAACTCATTCACATAAATTTCAAACCAACCAACGGGATTACTCATCATTTTATTATTCCTATCAGATATATAGAACCTTAAGTATAGGCTGCTATTTCTGGTTTAGATGGGAAAATAACAGTTTTTAGAGACAAAAAAAGCCGCCACTGGCAGCTTTGATTTTATATGTAAACCGTTGATTTAGTCTGTGCAATTATAGTATGCGTTGACCTATTTTGACCGTTCCGTTGGTATTAAACCACAAGGCTTCCGTACGACGGCGACCAATTAAAATCGGACCATCATCGAAAAATAGAAAGTTCTTCCAATGCTTTTTAAAAATCGACCACTTGGTTTCGATGATATTGTACTTCTCATAGCAAAAGTACACTGTCACGTCATCTTGCCAATCAATATGCTCGAGAATTTCTGCTGGTAACTCAGGATCGTCGGCTTCCCACGCTGCAGACCAATCAACCTCATCACTCCAATTACTGGCTTTAGATGGCCAGTCAGATGAGCTTAATCGTTCGGCATCTGGGCTTTGTTTACTGATGTTTTCCATCCATAAATGCGCAGCACGTTGTTGTGTGATCGGTTTAATATGGATTAAGTCTTGCTCAGAAACCGGCATCGATTGGTGAGTAAAAATCCACTTTCTTTGGTATTCATCCAAAGGTAAATATGCCATACAGCCCTACTTTTTTAATTAATTGTTGTTCTTTGTTCGAGTATATCAGGTTACCCAATATTTCGACCATTCCTGATCTCATCGGAACAAATTCTTCGCTTTAACGATGACAATAGTGTCAGCATTAAGCTTTCCTTATTCCATAGTCACGCAGTTTATTGGCAATTGAAGTATGAGAGACCTCTAAACGCTTGGCCAATTTCCGGCTTGAGGGAAACGACTGGTACAAACGTTGTAGAATTTGAGACTCATAATTTTTCATCATCTCATCTAAATTACCATCAAGATTAAAGCTGGGTAAATGTGCTTCAAATGCCGATACACTCGGTTGTAATTTTGGTAACTGAAAGTGTTCAAAATTCAGTACATCACTATCCAATTGTGTCATGGCGCGTAGCACCGAATTTTCCAGTTGACGAATATTGCCCGGCCAAGGGTACAAGCTTAATTGTTCGACAAGGTGTTCTCCATAACTAGGGGTTAGCAACCCTAATTGTTGAGCGTATTTTGCCACAAACATATCGAGTAAAGGCAAAATATCACTGCTACGTTCACGCAATGGTGGAATAGACAAATTAAGCACGTTCAAGCGATAGTATAAATCTTCTCTGAAACTGCCTTCTTGGGTTAACTGCGATAAAGTTTGCTTGGTTGAGGCAATCACTCGTACATCAACATGCATTTCTTGCTCTTCACCCACTCGGCGAAACGAACCATCTTGCAAGAAACGCAATAATTTAATCTGTAAGTGGGGGCTCATTTCGCCAATTTCATCAAGAAAGACTGTGCCTTGGTCCGCTTGTTCAAAAATGCCTTTATGACCCGCTTCATTGTTAAATGTTCCTGGCGCATGACCAAACAGTTCGGTTTCTGCGACATCATCAGGCATTGAAGCGCAGCTAAGCACTAAGAAAGCATGATTCGCTCGTAATGATCGATTATGACAAGCTCGTGCTAGCATTTCTTTGCCGGTGCCGGTATCGCCTTCGATTAAAAGCGGTTGATCTAACATCGCCAGTTTTTTCGCTTGGTTGATCAAACGTTGATGCATATTAGAACTGCCAACAAAATGCTCAAACCCTAATGGATTGTACTGTGATACTGCCTTTAATTTCACTTCTGATGCGACAATTGGTTTTAATGTCACGACTGCGCCCGCCAGCAAAGACTCACCTGAACTTTGCGTAATAATCACCGGCATCACATCCATTAAATAGTTGAGGCCTTCAATGGTAATGTTATCGCGATAGCGTAATAAGCTTTGATCTAACTGAGCAGGTTTTATTTTAGGTTCGCCGCTTTTAATAGCATGAAACCAAGGCGCAGATTGTAGTTTAGGAATGTAATGAAAAATGCTGAATGACTGAATTTGCTCCACCGTCACTTTAAATAAGGCTAATGCGGACTCATTGGCCATATCGATCTCGCCTTGCAAACCAATCGAAATGATGGGATCCGGCAAGGTATCTAAAATGGCATTCAGCTCGCGTGTTTCGCGCTCACTGGGGATGAAAGGAATTTTCCGGACATCGGTCACGGTCGGGATCTGACGAATTTTAGCCATCAACTCACTAAAAATCTCAAAATTAAGCGCTGGACAATTGAGGTAGATAACGCCATTACCTGCAAATTCCATCGCCCGCAATTCGACCTGATATGACGTTAATAACGCCACTAATGGCTGCGTAATATTGGTGTGGTCTTCACATAAGACTTCTAATCTCACGGTACTGCCTTTAAAGTGTCACGAAAAGTTGACACTAGTTTGAAACAAGCTAAGCAGAGGGTCAAGATTTACTTGTTCTTACCCACCACTCGTAAGACGATCTGTTTGCGAATTTCAGCTAGGCGAACCGCTTTGTCTTTTTGCCAGGGCAGTGGTCGTAATAACGCCATCGCTTTAATACCAAGGCGCGCGGTTAATAATCCGACGCCAATACCTTGCGCGGCGCGTGCCGATAATTTACCAGCAATATCCATCGATAATGCATGCATGCTGGCATCCACCACTAATTCACTCGCCCCTGCGGCGGCCATATTTACAAACACTAATTTGACTAAACGTAAACGAGAGAAATAGCCAAGCTCAACGCCATAGATTTTGCCTAGCTCATCAATTAATTTGAAATTACGCCAAGCAATTAACGCCATATCGGCAATGGCAAGTGGGCTTATCGCCACTAAAACGGCTGCTTCACAGGCATAATTAGCAACCAGTTTTTTAGCTTGCTGATCTTGCACGCTGACCACCATCGCATCATATAATTCAATCACATCCGCATCATTATGGTTGGCAGTGACAGAGGTTTTCCAACGATCAAAGCCGACATGCTCAAGGGTAATACCCGCTTCTTGAGCAATAGATTCACAAAAAGGCACGGCCTTACCATAACTTGAAGCGTGTGAGGCTTTATTGTCTGGTGAGGCAAACATCATATCCATCGCTTTTTCTTGATGACTCAGTTGTTTACCCAGACGACGTAATTTCCATAATTCTTTCAGCGTAACGGCAATACCAAATGATGCCGCGCTCGCGATCAGTGCCGACCACCCTAGTGATAGCCAATCATGGGTTTGATAGGCGGTTAAAACATTATCAACACATTGCCAGCCTAATAACCCCGCAAAGGATAATCCGCCTAGGCTCCAAAATATCCGCCGCTTACCTTTTGGCCGTATGACTGCCACTATTTTTTCTTCAAGCGCTAGATCGTTATCTGATGCCGCTTGTTGTTCTAACGTCATCGGTGTGAATTGCGTGTGATCGTTAAAATGAACTTGGTCATTAAAATGCAGCGAGGCGTTTAGCTTATCTAAAGGTTCGGCTTCGACATAACCGGTTTGTTGTGTCGCTTGCGCCAACCGATCTCTAGGATCTTGATTTTGTTCACGCTTATCCGACTTGGGGGTAACATCAGCTTTATCAGTTGAGAAAACTTGTTTCGATTTATATTCACTCATCGTAGTTTATCTCCTAATAAAAACTGCATCGCTTTGTCCATTCGAATGTGGGGTAATGATTGACCTTGCGGGATCTTAAGCGGTCTAAACTGATGAAAATCAAAACCATGTTGTTGCCAATACGCTTGGTTGGGTAGCGTTGAGGGCACTTCTCCGGGATAAAGTGTTAAGGTTTCTTGCTCTAGAGTGGTGCCTTTTATCGCTTGTAAGGTGGTATCACCGCGACTGGCATAACCTGGCATAGTGGCTTGAATCGATGACAAACTCATGCACTCCATATCAATGCCTTCATAAGACACATGTTGCCAAGCCTCATTAACCAATTGTTGGAGTAACGACACCATATTGCCATGTTGATCTGGGGTGACATGATCGGCTTTCGTTGCAGCGAATAACACTTTATCAATTTTGGCTGAAAACAGGCGTTTTAGAATCGAATTACGTCCATATTTAAAGCTTTGTAATAATTGCGTGATCGCCCTGCTCATATCATTAAATGAGTCGTGACCGGCATTGAGTGGTTGCAGACAATCCACCAGCACGATTTGACGATCAAAACTGGCAAAGTGTTGCTGGTAAAAGGCTTTAACGATTTTCTTTTTGTATTCATTAAAGCGAGAACGCAGCATCGCATAAGCACAGTTTTTGCTGATGCCTTGTACCGGTTTACCATCCGAATCTAACTCAAGAATGGCAGGGAAAAACTGCAGCACCGGCGCGCCTTCAAGCTCACCGGGCAACACAAAGCGACCCGGTTGCACCCAATGTAAGCCTGCTTTTTTACATTCATGCAAATAAGCGGTATAGGCACGAGATAACTCAGCCACCCGATTTTCATTGGCCTGCTGATATAAATCAAAATGGTTTAACTTTACCAACCATTCTTTGGCTAAACGAGCTCGAATGCTGGTGGCGTTATCACCTTGCAGATTTTTTAATTGTTGTTTCGACCATTGCTCGAAGCTCATATCGAGTAAAGGAAGATCCAACAACCATTCTCCTGGGTAATCAACAATATCCAAATATAAAGTGGAGGTTGATTTCAGTAGACGCCGCGCCCCTTTGTTCGGCTTAAAACGTATCGCCAAGCGGATTTCACTAACATCTCGGGTCGGTTCTGGCCACTGCGGTGGGGTTTCATTAAGTTGCTCAATCGCTAAATCATAATCAAAGCGTGGCACCATTAAGTTGGTTTGCGGGATCCGCTTTGCGCCTAATAATTGCTTATTACGACTTGCTTCAAATAGAGGTAAATTATCTTGGGTCGAACTATGAAGTAATTGATTCACTAAAGAGGTGATAAAGGCCGTTTTGCCTGCACGAGACAAGCCCGTCACCGCCAAACGTAAATGGCGATCAAGACTGCGTTTGACTAAATCATTCACTTCTTGTTGTAACTTCATTTACTACCTCAACTCATACCTGTGCGACGAGAGTCTATATTATCACTGTCTAATCTAAAAACGAAAAGGCCCACATAAATCTATGTGAGCCTTTGTAAGCGTGGTTTTGATAACCTAATCGAAGAAGAAATTAATCTTCTTCAATCATTTTATAAATCACAAACAGTGCTAACTCTAAGAATAAAGCTAAAACAATGGTCATGGTGACAAAGGTGCCAAGTGGTTGGCTAAAAATAGATACACCAAAGCGTATAATTTCAAAACCAGTGTAACCACCAACGATGATTGCGATAAGAATTTGTAATACTCTTACAAAACGTGGCATTTTATCTCCTAAATATTTAACCTCATGGACTTATGTGACTTAAGTGACTTAAGTGACTTAAGTCCATGTTCAATAACTAAACTATAATCAATTTCAGTTAATTAGTCAGGTTATTTTTCCATTTCTGCGATTTTTACTTTCCAAGTATCTGGGCCAATTTGGTGTGCATTTGCACCAGTGGAGTCCACGGCTACCGTAACTGGCATGTCTTCGACTTCAAATTCGTAAATCGCTTCCATTCCTAACTCTTCAAATGCCACTACGCGTGCTTTCTTGATAGCCTTCGCCACTAAATATGCAGCGCCACCAACCGCCATTAAATACACCGCTTTATGGTTTTTGATTGATTCAATGGCCGCAGGGCCGCGCTCAGCTTTACCTATCATGCCAGTTAATCCCGTTTGGCTTAACATCATGTCAGTAAATTTATCCATGCGGGTCGAGGTGGTTGGTCCTGCTGGGCCGACCACTTCATCACCAACCGCATCAACAGGACCAACGTAGTAAATAAATTTACCGGTAAAATCGACCCCTTCAGGCAGACCTTCGCCACTTTCTAATAAGCTTTGAATACGTTTATGCGCCGCATCACGGCCGGTTAATATCTTACCTGACAGCAGCACGGTTTCGCCTGTTTTCCACTCTTGCACCTCTTCTTTAGTCACTTGATCAAGGTTAACCCGGCGAGTATTGGCCCCCGCTTCCCAAGTGATTTGTGGCCAATCTTCTAATTTCGGTGGCTCGAGTTGCGCCGGACCTGATCCATCAAGAGTGAAATGGACATGACGCGTCGCAGCACAATTTGGAATTAAACAAACCGGTTTAGAGGCCGCATGGGTTGGCGCTGTTTTAATTTTCACATCGACCACGGTTGTTAATCCGCCTAAACCTTGCGCGCCTATGCCTAATTTATTAACACGATTAAAAATATCAACCCGCAGTTTTTCTTCTGTGGTTTCAGGGCCGCGTTCAATCAGTTCGGCAATATCAATATGTTCCATTAGCGATTCTTTGGCTAGCACCGCAGCCTTTTCGGCCGTTCCGCCAATACCGATACCCAGCATGCCTGGTGGACACCAACCCGCACCAAGCAGTGGCATCGTTTTTTCAACCCATTCAGCTACATCATCTGACGGGTTCAGCATCACCATTTTGGTTTTGTTTTCAGAGCCGCCACCTTTGGCCGCAATTTGGATATCCACTTTATTACCCGGCACCATATTGATATGAACCACACCCGGAGTATTGTCTTTAGTATTGATTCGCTTACCCGCAGGGTCAGATAAAACAGAAGCACGCAATGGGTTATCAGGATTGGTGTAAGCTTGACGAATACCTTCATCAACCATTTGCTGTACCGTCATGTCGGTTTGATCCCACGACACTTCCATACCAATATTGACAAAGCAGGTCACAATGCCGGTATCTTGACAAATTGGGCGGTGACCTTCAGCAGCCATACGCGAGTTTATTAAGATTTGCGCGATGGCATCCTTTGCCGCTTGGCTTTCTTCTTTGTTATACGCTTTCTCAAGCGCCTGAATAAAATCGAGAGGATGATAATAAGAGATATATTGAAGTGCGTCAGCGACACTGCTGATCACATCTTGCTTACGAATAACAGTCATAGTTGCCTCAGTTATAATTATGTTCCATCAGCAAAATATCGCATTACAGTGGTGCAGATATCGGAAAAGATAAAGACTTTGCATTCATTACCAATTTTTTATGCCAATGCTGATGGAATTGTTATTAGATTATTGGGTTACGGCCTTGTAACTCGATTGCTTTGTGCCAAATTATGATACTCTTGCTGCTCACCAGATACCATGTAGTGATTGAACCTTTGTCACACTTTAACCAATGAAAAATTAAATAAAAGCATGAAGATAGCCCAACCACATTCTGTTTGCGTTCAATCGCTTGAGTATTCAGCAGATTTAAGTCTGACCTATTTCTCTCATCTGCAACATTTACCCTGGGCAATGTTGTTACGCTCAGCGGCGCAAGGTCATCCCAATAATCGCTTTGATATTTTAGTCGCCAATCCGATCGCAACTTTAGTCACTCACGCTGCAACGACTCAGATCACGATATCTTCCGATGCTGGTAATCCCATTTACTCAAGCCAAGATCCATTTGAATTATTAGCCCATTACCAAGATTTATTATTGCCAAGCCTTGCGCCCATTGACGACATTCCTTTTATTGGGGGCGCGCTGGGTTACTTTAGTTATGATTTAGGTCGTCAGGTTGAGACCATGCCAACCACTGCTAGCGCCGATATTCCTACTGCTGATATGGCGGTCGGTTTATATGAGTGGGCTCTGGTCGTCGATCATCAATTGCAACGTGCCTATCTAGTCGGCCAGAACTTACCTCAGTATCAGCAATGGCTAGAAAATCAAAAATGTCTTTATCAACAGCAAGTCGATATCAATGAATCGTTTAGATTAAAGAGTGACTGGTCATCCAACATGACCAAATCTGAATACGGGCAAAAATTTTCGCTGATCAAAGAATACTTAGCCGCCGGTGATTGTTATCAAATCAACCTAGCGCAGCGTTTTAATGCCGCTTATCAAGGTAGTGAGTGGCAAGCCTATCAAGCATTAGAAACCAGTAATCATGCGCCTTTTTCTGCTTTTATTCGTACCGATGAAATCGCAGTGCTAAGCATTTCGCCTGAACGGTTTTTGTCATTAGAAAATCAGCCTTGTGTCGCTTCAGTTGGACCACTCTCAGTTGACCCTCTCACAACCGATTGCAAACCATCAACAAAACGGGTGATCGAAACCAAACCGATCAAAGGTACTCGCCCGCGCAGTCTTGATCCAATCGAAGATGCGCAACTTGCACAACAACTCCAACGCGCCCAAAAAGATCAGGCTGAAAACTTAATGATCGTCGATTTGCTGCGTAACGATATTGGCAGAGTGGCAAAACCAGGTAGCGTCACCGTGCCAGCATTATTCGAAGTAGAGAGTTTTCCAGCAGTGCACCATTTAGTTAGCACCATTCGCGCTCAACTTGATGACAATCAAACCCCTTCTTCTTTATTACGCGCTTGTTTTCCAGGTGGTTCAATCACGGGCGCCCCCAAAATTCGTGCCATGCAGATCATTGAAGAATTAGAACCCCATCGTCGCAACATATACTGTGGCAGCATTGGTTATATTAGCCGTTGTGGAAACATGGACAGCAACATTACCATTCGTACTCTGATTGCCTATCAACAGCATTTATACGCTTGGGCAGGCGGTGGCATTGTGGCAGACAGTGAAATGGAAGCCGAATATCAAGAAACCCTTGATAAGGTGAGTCGAATTTTGCCCATATTATCGAAAGTCTAATCAAGCTCACTTCAAGACCCAGCGAACAAATCTATAATAAAGGGATGGATTGAGCTTTAAGGATAAAGCATGACGCGAGATCAACTGCTGCGACAATTTTCATTAACGACGCCAAGTCAATATCATGCTGACAGTTTGCGAAGGATCGCGCATCTTAATAAACAGTCATTGCGAAAAGCGGCCGTACTTATTCCTTGTATCGATCGACCTGATGGCATCTATGTTCTATTTACCAAACGAGCTTCGCATTTAAAGCACCATGCGGGCGAAGTGAGCTTTCCGGGTGGCAAATATGAATTATTTGATCGCTCGCTTGCCGATACCGCATTAAGAGAAACCAACGAAGAGGTCGGCGTCTTAACCAACCAAATTCAACTGCTTGGTCAATTGCCCTCTTTAGTTACCGTTAGTCAGTTTGAAATTACGCCATTTGTCGCGTTAGTGAAACAGGATTATCGTTGTGTAATCGATCCTAATGAAGTCGATAGCGTGTTTGAAGTCCCTGCCAACTACCTTTTTAATCCGCAAAACTTGCACACCTCAACCATGATCCTACGCGGAAATCAGCATCCTATTTTTTCTATTCACTATCAAAAATACTTTATTTGGGGTGTTACAGGACAAATCATTCAATCACTTCAAAATCAGTTGCAATTTAAACCCTAAATAAATTTTATAGCTTAAAATAATCTGTAGCACATAATAACCACTGATTATCACTTCATTAGTAAAACTAATGCGAATGAAGCTAACTTTGTGACACAGCGCAAGTTATGCGTCCCTCCCTTTCATTATCTGAAATTACTTGATTTCGATCGTGTTTTTTAGCATTCAAACGCGCATAATCTTCGCCAATTCTTCCTGTTCCCAAAATTAAGAGAATTCATATTATGCAAACTACAACCAATACAACAACGCAAAGCGCAGCAGCGTCGAGCAAATGGACCTATAAAGATTTTTCATGGGTTTTATCACTTTTCGGTACCGCGGTTGGTGCTGGCGTATTATTTCTTCCAATCAAAGCCGGTGCGGGTGGTTTTTGGCCATTAGTCATTTTGGCTCTCATTGCAATGCCTATGATTTGGCTAGCGCATAAAGGGTTAGCACGTTTCGTTCTCTCTTCTAAAAATCCTAATGCAGATATTACCGATGTTGTTGAAGAACACTTTGGTAAAACTGGCGCGACCATCATTACTTTTGCATATTTTTTTGCAATCTACCCTATCGTACTTATCTACGGTGTGGGCATCACTAATACCGTAGATTCTTTCTTAGTGAATCAAATCGGCATGGAATCCATTCCTCGTTGGTTACTGTCTGGTGCATTGATTTCATTAATGACTTGTGGCGTGATCTTCGGTAAAGATTTAATGCTGAAAGTAACCTCTGCCATGGTTTACCCATTAGTATTCATCTTACTTGCGCTTTCTATCTTCCTTATTCCAGAGTGGAACACTTCAATGGCTGAAGTCACACCAGATTGGGTTGCTATGCCTAAGATCATTTGGCTTGCTATTCCTATCATTGTGTTCTCTTTTAACCACAGCCCAATCATCAGCCAGTTCTCGAAAGAGCAACGTCGTACATACGGTGATAACGCGGCTAAGAAAACCGATATGATCACAGGTGGCGCAGCGACTATGTTGATGGTTTTCGTTATGTTCTTCGTATTCTCTGTTGTTCTTTCTTTAACTCCTGCACAACTTGGCGAAGCACAAGCACAAAACATCAGTGTTCTGTCTTACCTGGCTAACATTCACTCTTCTCCAATGATTTCTTACTTAGGTCCAATCGTTGCTTTCGCGGCGATCACGTCAAGCTACTTCGGTCACTTCCTTGGTGCACATGAAGGTTTGGTTGGTCTAGTAAAATCTCGTTCAGGAATGGAAGAGAAGAAAGTAAAAAAATTGTCTCTTGTGTTTATCGTGTTGACAACTTGGATCATCTCTATCATCAACCCAAGCATCTTAGGTATGATTGAATCTATCGGCTCTCCAATGATTGCTGCTATCTTGTTCATTCTTCCTATCTACGCAATGCGTAATGTTCCTGCGATGGCGAAATTCAAAACTTCACCTATTGCACAAATCTTCACTGCAGTATGTGGTGTTGCCGCTATTACTTCAGTAATCTACAGCCTTTTCTAATCACTGCACATTTAGCTAACCATTAGAAAACTATAAATAATATAAGCCTCTTACTTTTAAGGGGCTTAATTAGAGGTAAATAACATGATCAGTGTTTTTGATATCTACAAAATTGGCGTTGGCCCTTCGAGCTCTCACACTGTTGGCCCAATGAAAGCCGGTAAACAATTTATTGATGACCTTCGCGGCATGGGTACATTGCGTGATATTACTAAAATTACTGTCGATGTTTACGGTTCATTATCGCTGACAGGGAAAGGTCACCAAACTGATATCGCTATCATTATGGGATTGGCAGGAAATACGCCAGAACATGTAGATATTGACGCTATTCCAGGCTTCATTGCGCGCGTGGCTGAAACCGAGCGTCTACCGGTTGGTATGCATTGTCATACGGTAGAGTTTCCTAAAGAAGGCAGCATGAACTTCCATAACTCTAACTTGTCTTTGCATGAAAATGGTATGCAAATTCACGCATGGGTGGATGGTGAAGTGTCTTACAGTAAAACTTACTACTCTATCGGTGGTGGCTTTATTGTCGATGAAGAGCACTTTGGTAAAGAGCAAGAATCTGCATTTAGTACCCCTTACGAATTTAATTCAGCTACCGAGTTATTGAGCCTATGCAAAGAGCATGGTTTGTCGATCAGTACCTTAGTGATGAAAAATGAAAGCGCGCAACATTCAAGTGATGATGTTCGTACCTATTTTGCTAACATCTGGAAAACCATGCGCGAATGTATGGAAAAAGGCATGAATACAGAAGGTATTTTGCCTGGACCATTGCGTGTGCCGCGTCGTGCTTCTGCATTACGTCAACAGCTATTAACCTCATCCAATACCTCAACCGATCCAATGGCAGTAATCGATTGGGTCAATATGTACGCTTTTGCGGTGAATGAAGAAAATGCGGCGGGTGGTCGTGTGGTGACAGCGCCAACCAATGGGGCATGTGGCATTATTCCTGCGGTATTAGCGTATTACGATAAGTTTATTCAGACCGTGACCGAAAAAGATTACATTCGCTATTTTGCCGCCTCTGGCGCAATTGGCGGTTTATACAAACAAAATGCTTCAATTTCTGGCGCAGAAGTTGGTTGCCAAGGTGAAGTTGGTGTGGCTTGTTCTATGGCGGCAGCGGGTCTTGCAGAATTGTTAGGCGGCAGTCCTGAGCAAGTGTGTATGGCGGCTGAAATTGGCATGGAGCATAACTTAGGCTTAACTTGCGATCCTGTGGCAGGACAAGTGCAAGTTCCGTGTATCGAGCGTAACGGTATTGCGGCAGTGAAAGCAATCAACTCGACTCGTATGGCAATGCGCCGCTCATCTGAGCCACGCGTTTCATTGGATAAAGTGATTGAAACCATGCTAGAAACCGGTAAAGACATGAACTCAAAATACCGTGAAACCTCACAAGGTGGATTGGCAATTAAAGTGATTTGTTAAAACCTAATATCTGAGACCGACGATTAATAATCGACACTAAAAAAAGCGCGTTTAACTTTCTGTTTGAAAATTAAACGCGCTTTTTGATTTTGCTATCTCTAAGTATCTAAATCTCTATATTTTATTTCTGCGTTGCTTTTAATTTTTCGACCTGTTTGAGTAAGGCATCCAAGTTCATATCAAACACCCAACTGACCGGTTTTTCGACCACAATATCACAACGATTTTTATCACCAACAAAATGTAAGCTTAATGGCCCTTCTGCGGCAGCTTTCAATTGCTGAGGCGAGATATCCAACGCGAAATTTTCATACACCACCGAATCGGATTTATTTTCAGGTTGATAAACCGTCACCTTATATTGCTCACTATCATCAAATGCTTTGTTGATGCCGTAAGGGCCTTGTGAGGACTTCAACCGAACATACAGTTGCGTTTGTTGATGGCCATTGGCGTAAACCGATGTGCGATATCGATACCCCGCCCCATCAAATTTGCCATCACATTTGGTCCAATAAGACGCCGTTTGTAAGTCAGCGCTTCGAGTGAGAGGATCTTGTTTTAAAGTTATATTTTGGTTAATTTCGTCGGCTGAGCCAATTGAAACCTGATCGCCACCAATGGTTGAACACCCACTGACGAGTATCGCAACGCTTAATCCTGTGGCTATCTTTACATTTGATAGGCTTAAATTCGGTAATCAATATTTCACATCCACCTCTTTATTTGAACGCTTCAATGTTTCATGTCTATTGTCATTGTAACGAGAGTTGAGCCATTAGTTTGCTTGTAATTAACACTAATTTATCGAATTAAGGATGCAAATCGCGTTTAACAGGCTAAAAATGCAATGAAACCCACAATTAAAGGTTGAAGCAGAGGCTATGACAGGTAATATATCAGGTAATTGCGATGCGATTTTCATCGTACAAATTTAAGACAGATTGCACCCTTTCGTCGTCAATGATGGGTGTTTTAATGGAGAATAAAATGACTTACGCGCCTGTAACAGACGTTCTAAACGGCAAATTAGCGGTAGACAGTGAAATCACTGTTCGCGGTTGGATCCGTTCACGTCGCGATTCCAAAGCTGGGATCTCTTTCCTTGCCATTTACGATGGTTCTTGTTTCGACCCGATCCAGGCCGTGGTCCCAAATGAACTGAATAATTACCAAGACGAAGTATTAAAACTCACGACCGGTTGTTCTGTTGAAGTGACAGGTAAGATTGTTGAGTCTCCTGCTAAAGGTCAAGATTTTGAACTTGCCGCTACCGCAGTAAAAGTCGTTGGTTGGGTTGAAGATGCTGATACTTACCCAATGGCTAAAACACGTCACTCAATTGAATACTTACGAGAAGTGGCTCACCTTCGCCCGCGTACTAACGTGATCGGCGCTGTGGCTCGCGTGCGTAACTGCTTATCACAAGCTATTCACCGTTTTTACCACGAGCAAGGATTCTTTTGGGTTTCTGCTCCGCTTATTACTGCATCCGATGCAGAAGGCGCGGGTGAAATGTTCCGCGTTTCAACACTGGATCATAACAACCTGCCTTTAGATGACAAAGGTAATGTCGATTACAACGAAGACTTCTTCGGTAAAGAAACTTTCCTAACCGTATCAGGTCAACTTAATGCTGAAGCTTATGCTTGTGCCTTAAGTAAAGTGTACACTTTTGGCCCAACCTTCCGTGCTGAAAACTCGCACACCAGCCGTCACTTAGCAGAATTTTGGATGGTTGAACCTGAAATTGCTTTTGCTGATCTAAACGATGCCGCAAAACTTGCTGAAGATATGCTTAAATATGTCTTTGCTGCCGTACTTGAAGAGCGTCGTGATGATCTTGAATTCTTTGCCTCTCGCATTGATAAACAAGCCATCACTCGCCTAGAGCAATTTGTTGATTCTGACTTTGCTCAAGTGGATTACACCGATGCTATCCAAATTCTACAAGATTCAGGCCGTAAGTTTGAATTTGATGTTGAATGGGGAATCGATATGTCTTCTGAGCATGAACGTTACCTTGCAGAAGAGCATTTCAAAGCACCGGTTATCGTGAAAAACTACCCGAAAGACATTAAAGCGTTCTACATGCGTCTAAACGATGATGGTAAAACTGTGGCAGCAATGGATGTCCTTGCACCTGGTATCGGCGAAATCATTGGTGGCGCACAGCGTGAAGAGCGTTTAGACGTGCTTGATGCTCGTATGATTGCGATGGGTATCGACCCTGAACACATGTCTTGGTACCGTGATCTACGTCGTTACGGCACCGTTCCTCACGCTGGCTTTGGTCTTGGTTTTGAGCGTTTAGTGTCTTATGTTACTGGCATGGGCAACGTTCGTGACGTGATCCCATTCCCACGTACACCACGCAGCGCAAGTTTCTAATTCAGAGTTTCCTAATTAGAAATTTAACCATATAAATAATAAAGCCTGTCCAATCAAAATGGATAGGCTTTTTTTGTTGAATGTGTCTCGTCCTAAATAAGGTTTACACTTTCCAAACTTAAAAATTTCATAACAAACTGTGCGTTTTATTAATTTTAAGCCAAAAGCTCTCTTGGCATATATTAATGAAATTTTTTCGCTTTGGTCTGATATCCAAAGAAGTCGGTTCAGATATTAATTCATAACTAATAAAACATTCTTGGCAAACAAGATCCGAATCCATTTCACCGATCTCTCGCTCTATGCTTTGTTTGATCACAACGCCATTATGAAAGAAGAAATCATATTCTTTGATCTCAGTAACAACGCCATCCTCTTCATTTAATTCTTCTGATTTACATTCCCACTTTTTAATTTTATGGGTCTCATCATTTTTTATGGCGGCGACATAGTTAAATAAATTATTCATCAATTGTTACTCTACGCCCGGCAAATAAACCTAATGTTGCAGAAGTGACGCAGACTATCACTATCATGGTGATCATTTCACTCCAGCCATTATTGAGCGTGTGTAAATACCCCCCTAACATAGGGCCAATAGCCGCTAATGAATAACCAATAAATTGTGCCATACCTGAAAGCGTTGTGGCTTGTAATGGACTGTTGGTGCGAAAACTAATAAACGACAAACCTAAAATAAACCAAGCCCCAGAGCATAAACCTAATAAAAATGACCAAACATAAGCAAATTGCGGTAAATATAATAATCCAACAGCGCAAGTTGCCGCGATAGCACAGATCCCAAACGCAGGTAAACGCTGATCATTTAATTTTGCCATTAACGGGATAATAAAGATGCCTGGTAGTGCGGTGCCGATTTGAAATACGCCGTGTACCATTCCCGCTTCTTCAGAACTAAAACCAGATTGTATTAACAGGCTCGGCAGCCAAGCAATCATAGTGTAAGTAAAATACGATCCCAGACCTAAGTAAAATGATACTTGCCATGCCAACGCTTTACTCCATAGATTAGTAGACGTGCTTCCTGACGTATTGACAGGGCTGGGTTTACTATTATAGCGCAGTTGCGGTAGCCAAAAAATCATCGCAATAAAGGTTAAGGCCGATAATGCAGCCAAAGCTCCTTGCCAGCCCCAACCATAATCATTCGCCAGTGGAATTGAAAATGCAGAGGCCGCGCCGGAAGCTATCCCCATTGCCAAAACATAACTCGAGGTCATGATCGCCACTTTCATTGGGAAATCTCGTTTGACCACAATCGGCAACAACACATTACCGATACTGACTCCAAGGCCAATTAAGGCGGTGCCAATAAATAGCGCACTGACACTGCCAAATGATCGAAACAGCAATCCTGCCGCAATAAGAACCAATGCAGAAAATATGGTGTATTCCAAACCAAACTTTTTGGCCAAATAAGCCGACGGTGGAGCAAATAATGCAAACGCAATGAGCGGTAATGTGGTCAACATGCCAGCTTGAGTCGCCGACAAATGGAAAGAGTTTGAAATTAAATCAATCATCGGCGCAATGCCAGTCACTGGCGCTCGGAGGTTTGCTGCGATCAGCATAACGCCAATGACAAGTAACATCATTTTATTGCGTTCAGTGACTAATGTGAGGGGCTTTGTCATATTGTCCATTATGTTAATTGCGCATAATGCCATTATATCGGAATTGTTATTAAATTGTATACAATAGAAAGGACTTATCTTGAACATAGTGTTTTATATGTAAACGAGTGGTTTACCTAGATCCTTTACATAACTGGCAAGCGCGGTCGCAATATATTTAATCTTTCATTTCAAATTCTCGACTGAGCAGGGTTAACCAGTGTTTAATTGATAAACCAAGTCGATTTACAGTTGAATCCCCGAGAGGTTAACGGTATAAATAATCGAATCAATTACTCATATACATGGACGGATTTATGTTTGAAAAAGTACCTGCAGCACCTGCCGACCCTATTCTCGGTTTAACTGAAGAGTTTAAAAGTGATACACGCGCCACTAAAATCAACTTAGGGGTAGGCATTTACAAAAATGAAGCCGGACAAACCCCTGTTCTTGCGACCGTTAAAAAAGCGGAAGCGGCACTTTTAGAATCAGAAAAAACCAAATCATACCTGACGATTGAAGGTACGGCTGAATATGGTCTTGCTGTGCAGAAATTACTATTTGGCGCTGAGGCTAAAATCATTAGTGACAAATTAGCCAAAACTGCACAAGCTCCTGGTGGTACTGGCGCGTTGCGTGTCGCAGGTGAATTTATTAAGCGTGAATTAGACGCCGGTAAAATCTGGATATCAAACCCAACGTGGGCCAACCATATTGGTGTCTTTACCGCCGCTGGCGTTGAAACCGCGCAATACAACTATTACAACGCAGAAACTCACGATAAAGATTTCGATGCTATGTTAACTAGCCTTGAAGCGGCACAAGCGGGTGATGTCATTCTACTGCACGGTTGCTGTCATAACCCAACCGGTATCGATCCAACTGCGGCTGAATGGGAACAGTTGGCAAAACTATGCGCGGCAAAAGGCTTGTTGCCATTATTTGATTTTGCTTATCAAGGTTTTGCTAAAGGGGTTGAAGAAGATGCTGCCGGTCTGCGTATTTTTGCACAATACTGTGAAGAAATTCTGGTGGCCAGTTCGTTCTCGAAAAACTTCGGTTTGTACAACGAACGTGTTGGTGCTTTCACTCTGGTCGCAAAAAATACTGACGTCGCGACCACTGCGTTTTCTCAAGTGAAAAAAATCATTCGTTCTATTTACTCTAACCCACCCGCACATGGCGCGGCAGTCGTAACGCATATCTTAAACAATGCAGCACTGCGCAGCGAATGGGAGCAAGAAGTGGCAGAGATGCGCGATCGAATTCAAGAGATGCGTACTCTATTTGTGCAAACGCTAAAAGATGAAGGCGTGACGCAAGACTTTAGTTTTATTGAAGCTCAAAATGGTATGTTCTCTTTCTCTGGCTTAAATAAAGACCAAGTAGGACGATTAAAAGATGAGTTTGCAATCTACATTGTTGGCTCTGGCCGTATCAGTGTTGCTGGCATGACCAAAAATAATATGGGTCCATTATGTAAAGGTATCGCTGCGGTTTTATAACCCATACAAAAAATAAAGGTCAGCATCTACTGGCCTTTTTACCTCTTATCCCTCCACTCACATGAACATGCCAAATATCATAATTAGCAATGTGAAAACACCATCCCACTCACCCCATCAATACATCGACATATAATCTTATTTTTTTTGTAGGGATCTTCTAAAAGCCTTTTGGTTTCTTGCTCACACAATTAAAAAAGATGATATAAATTTGAAATTAATAAATAAAAAAACCTTTCTTAATTATTAATCGAGAGTAATTGGATTTTCTCGCCACATTATAAATGGAATGATTATGTTAAAAAAAATAGTGATACTCACAAGTGCCGTTGTCTTGGTCATCGTGTTTTTTGCACTCGATCTTCATCATGTGTTAACACTTGATGGGATTAAGTATCGCATGGACGACTTCCAACATTGGCAGCAGACCTCCCCTATTCTAGTAGCTTCTGCCTTCTTTTTTATCTATGTCATTGTTACCACGTTATCTTTACCTGGCGCCGCTATATTAACCCTCGCTGGCGGTGGTTTATTTGGGTTAGCCACTGGCCTATTGATCGTCTCTTTTGCATCGAGCATTGGGGCGACATTAGCCTTTCTGGTGTCCCGTTATCTATTACGTGAGTCAATTGAAAAGAAGTTTTCTAGCAGGCTAAAATCCATCAATCAAGGAATTGAAAAAGATGGTGCATTTTACTTGTTCACACTGCGTCTGGTGCCGGTATTCCCTTTCTTTTTAATTAATCTCTTAATGGGTTTAACCAAAATTAAAACCCTCACCTTTTACTTAGTGAGTCAAATTGGGATGCTGGCAGGTACCATTGTTTATGTTAATGCTGGCACCCAACTGGCTCAATTAGATAGCTTAAAAGGCATACTCTCTTTTAACTTGATTATTTCTTTTGCTTTATTAGGCATTTTTCCTTTGATCGCTAAATCCATCATCTCATCGATTCAAAAACGTCGTGTCTATGCAAAATGGACCAAACCTAAGCAATTCGATCGAAATATGGTGGTGATTGGTGGTGGCGCCGCAGGTTTAGTCAGTAGTTATATTGCCGCCACCGTGCGCGCAAAAGTCACGTTAGTCGAGACACACAAAATGGGTGGCGATTGCTTAAATTATGGCTGTGTACCCAGTAAAGCCATCATTAAAAGCGCCAAGGTTGCCGAACAATTTCGTCATGCTGAAAATTATGGATTAGACAGTCACAACCCGACCTTCTCGTTTAAAAAAGTGATGCAACGTGTGCACGATGTGGTGGCGCAAGTCGAACCGCATGACAGCATTGAACGTTACACTGGGCTTGGAGTTGAGGTAAAAACCGGTTACGCCACTATCGTGGATCCTTGGACGGTGGAAATCAAAGCTCAAGATGGCAGTATCGAACGTTTGACTACCAAAAGTATTGTCATTGCCACCGGTGCGCGACCATTTGTGCCGCCACTGCCTGGTTTAAATGATGTGGGTTATGTTACCAGTGATACCTTATGGGAAACCTTTGCCAAACTCGATACGCCCCCTAAACGCTTAGTGGTGTTAGGCGGTGGCCCTATTGGCTGTGAATTATCTCAAAGTTTCGCTCGCTTAGGATCAAAAGTCATTCAAATTGAAATGGCTGATCGTATTATGTTGCGTGAAGATTTAGAAGTATCTGAGCTTGCGCACACCGAACTTAGTGCCAGCGGCGTTGAGATACTGACCAATCACAAAGCATTGCGCTGCGAATTACGCGGTGAGATTAAAATCATGGTGGTTGAACATAATGATGAAGAGATCGAAATTGAATTTGACCAACTATTGTGCGCGGTTGGACGCTCTGCTCGCCTTGAAGGTTACGGCCTAGAAGAATTGGGCATTGAAACCAACCGCACAGTTCAAACCAATGACTATTTGGAAACCCTTTATCCCAATATTTTCGCCGCCGGAGATATTGTCGGCCCCTATCAATTCACTCACGTTGCCGCCCACCAAGCATGGTTTGCCGCGGTGAATGCGTTATTTGGCAACTTCAAAAAATTTAAAGTCGATTATAGAGTGATCCCATGGACCACATTCATTGACCCTGAAGTGGCTCGGGTCGGATTAAATGAAACCGAAGCAACACAACAAGGCATTGATTTTGAAGTCACTCGGTTCGAGTTTGAAGAGCTCGATCGCGCCATTGCTGAAAGTAGCACCAAGGGCTTTATTAAGGTCATCACCCCAAAAGGCAAAGACACGATTTTGGGCGTCACCATTGTCGGCCAACAAGCTGGCGATCTTATTGCCGAATTCGTGTTAGCGATGAAGCATGGTTTAGGCTTAAATAAAATTTTAGGCACCATCCATGCTTACCCTACTTGGGCGGAAGGTAACAAATACGCCGCCGGTGAATGGAAAAAAGCCCATGCTCCACAAACGGTTTTAAATTGGCTAGAGAAATATCATACATGGCGTCGAGGGTGATCTCATTGAGACCCTAAACGAAATGCTGTGATAGTGGGGAAATCATTCAATTCTATTGATCGATTCCCCCATTTTTTTGCTTGTCATTTCTGCCCCTCATAATCAATCTACTCAAATCAATAAAAAGGCTTTAGATCATCGTCTTGATTGCCTATAGTTAAGCTATATCCCATTAGCAGTTGTGGACCTCATGGAAGCAGAATTACAAGAAATTCAGAACTTTATTGCTCAATACCCGCCCTTTGATGCATTACCGGAAGAAAAGCTGGCCTATATTGCTCAAAATACCGAAATTTCCTATTACCGCGAAAAAACACCCATCATTAAATTTGGCGAACATATACAAGATTTATACATGGTGCGATCGGGTGTGGTAGAAATATATCGTCGTAAAGGTGAGCTGTATAACCGGTTAGATCAAGGCGATATCTTTGGTCAAATGGGTTTACTGATGAATGGTAAGGTGCGTTTGCCAGCCACGGCTATCCAAGATTCTTTGCTGTACTGTATTCCAGTTGCAGTATTTAACGAACTGTATGAAAGTGAAGAAAGTTTTGCCGATTTTGTCGAAGTAGAAAACAACGCAAGATTGCGCCAAGCGATCTCGGAAAACAATAATGCTAATGACTTAACCACCTCAAAAGTAAAAACTCTGATCACCCGTGATGCTTTTACCCTCGATAAACACCAAACCATTCAAGCCGCGGCTAAATTGATGGCCGATGAAAATATTTCGGCGTTACTGGTGATTGATGACACTATTTGTATTGATGAAGAGAATGACAGCCAAGTAGTTGGCATTATTACCGATCGAGACTTATGTACTCGGGTGTTAGCCGAAGGTTTGGATCCCAGTAATCAAGTGAGTGAAGTGATGTCGAACGAATTGATTTCACTCGATCATAATGCCTATGTTTATGAAGCAATGCTTGCCATGTTACGCTGTAACGTTCATCATCTTCCTATTCTTAAAAATAAGCAGCCAATCGGCATTATTGAAGTCGGTGATATCATACGTTACGAATCGCAAAACAGTTTGCTGCTGGTTAATCAGATTTTTCACCAGCAAAGTATCGAAGAATTAGAAGTGCTTTCTTCACAAGTTAAAGACTGTTTTGTGCGTTTAGTACATGAAGATGCCAACTCTCACATGGTTGGCAGCGCAATGGCGGTCATTGGCCGCAGTTTTAAACAGCGCATGGCGGAACTGGCCGAAGAGCATCTTGGCACTCCTCCGGTTCCCTATTGTTTACTGGCTTTAGGCTCGATGGCGCGAGATGAACAACTGATTGTTACCGACCAAGATAACGCCTTAATTTTAGACAACAGCTATGATGAGGCCCAGCACGGTGAATACTTTGCCAAATTAGCCGAATTTATTTGCCAAGGTCTGGCTCGCTGTGGTTATGAACTCTGCACCGGCGATATTATGGCAACTAACCCGATTTGGCGTATGACACGCACCGAATGGGAAGAGTGTTTTGCCGATTGGATTGATAACCCCAACCCTAAAGCATTATTAAATAGCTCGATCTTTTTTGATCTTGATGGTGTCTATGGTCGTACTAAGTGGGCCGAAAACTTGAACGGCTTTATCGTACGTCGTGCGCGTCGTAACAATAAATTTTTAGCTTGCTTGGCGAGAAATGCCAATAATCGTACCCCGCCATTAGGTTTCTTTAAAAGTTTTGTGATGGAAAAAGATGGCCAACACAACAACTCAATTAACTTAAAACGTCGCGGTACTGCACCATTAGCCGATTTAGTGCGAGTACATGCTCTTGCGGTAGGTTCACGCTCTCAGAACTCTTTTGAGCGCTTAGATGACATCATTGAAGCCGGTATTTTACCTAAAGGTCGTGGACAAGATCTGCGTGATGCAATGGAATATATTTCTATGGTGCGTATTCGTCACCAAGCGATCGATGTCGAAAATGAGATCGAGCCCGATAACAATATCGAACCCGATAATATGTCAGATTTTGAACGCCGTAATTTAAAAGATGCCTTTCAGATCTTAAGTAATGCCCAAAATTTCTTAAAGTATCGTTATCATGGCAATTCATTTAAAAATACCCCTCCTCCGGCTCAGACGCAAAAAAACGCCATTCGACGCATGCGCTAAGGGGTAAAATATGACTGAAAAAGTATATCTCGAACCTAATTTTAATTGGCAAACTTACTTTAAACAGCAAGTGGGTAAAGTCAAAGATCATCGCCTGCGAGATTTCTATCGCGCCGGTGTGGTGGATCCAAACACCCCACTCAGCCAAGTCGAATTTGTGGCACTTGACTTTGAAACCACCGGTCTGGATAGCGATAGCAGTGCCATCATCAGTATTGGATTAATTCCATTTACTCTACAACGTATCTATTGCCGTCAAAGCAAGCATTGGTTGGTCAAGCCGCGTAAACCGATGAATGAGGATTCTGTCATCATTCACGGTATTACTCACAGCGATTTATCCGACGCTCCTGATCTGCGAAGAATTTTAGAAGAAGTGCTCGACTCCTTAGCCGGAAAAGTAGTCGTGGTTCACTATCGCAACATTGAGCGCGAGTTCTTTTATAAAGCGTTAAAACTGCGTTTAGGTGAAGGCATTTTATTTCCTATGGTCGATACACTGGAAATTGAATCGATCGTGCAAAACCGAGCCGTCAGTGGTTGGTGGAATAAATTGCGAGGTAAGAAGCCGGATTCGGTTCGCTTAGGCACCAGTCGGACTCGTTATAACCTGCCCGCCTATCAACCCCATCACGCACTGGTTGATTCCATCGCCACGGCAGAATTATTACAAGCACAAATCTACCACCACTATTCACCCGACACCCCAATTAAAGATATTTGGTGTTAACTCGATTACATAGACAATAAAAAAGGTTGGCACTTTTAAAGTGACCAACCTTTTTTTGATTGTAAATTTAAGCGAGTTTGTTATTTGCGTGGTTCGGTTCTCATTCCGAGAATTAAACTGACACACATGATCAGCAACACAAACACAAACGGTAATGCGGTCGACACCGCTGCCGCTTGTAATGCGCCAATCGCATCGCTGCCACCAACCCAAAGTAGTGCCATCGCAACTGCGCCTTGAACCACAGCCCAGAAGATACGTTGCGGTACTGGTGAATCAATTTTACCACCAGCCGTGATGCTATCGATAACTAAAGAGCCTGAATCCGATGAACTAACAAAGAACACCAAAATGAGCAAAATCGCAATACATGAGATAATTTGGCTCATTGGCAGAGCATCAAACATTTGGAACATCGCCATGGTCACATCAGAGAAACCATTTTGACCTAACATGCCGACTTTATCGGTTAACTGTTCAATACCAACGCCACCGAATGCGCCCATCCAAACAGACGTAATGATGGTTGGTAGAAGCAATACTGCGGTAACAAATTCACGCACGGTACGCCCACGAGAAACACGAGCGATAAACATACCAACGAATGGCGACCAAGACATCCACCAAGCCCAATAGAATACTGTCCAGCCGTGCATCCACGCTTCATCTTCACGACCAAATGGATTCGACAGTGGAATAATATTTTTTACATAGCTAACAATTGTTTCAGGGATCGATACCGATACCACATTGAAACACACCACAATGATGAACATGAGCAGAATAAAAGCGACCACCATGTTGATGTTACTAATAAGCTTAACACCACCATCGATGCCGCGGATCACTGAAATGGTGGTTAAAATGGTTACGCCAACAATAACGATAAGCTGCAACCCAACTCCTGCGTCAATACCAAACACATGGCCAATACCCGCTGCGGCTTGTTGCGCGCCAAAACCAAGCGAAGTTGCAAGACCAAACAAGGTAGCTAATACCGCTAAAATATCAATGATATGACCAGGCCAACCCCAAGTACGATCGCCTAAAATAGGATAGAAAATTGAGCGAATCGAAAGTGGTAAACCTTTATTGTAAGTAAAGAAGGCAAGTGATAGCGCGACAACCGCATAAATTGCCCAAGGATGCAGACCCCAGTGATACATGGTCGCACCCAGCGCCATTTTAGCCGCTTCAGGGGTATTTGCTGCCACATTAAGAGGCGTTCCAAACCAGTCGGTATAATACGCTGCCGGTTCTGCCACGCTCCAGAACATCAAACCAATCCCCATACCGGCAGCAAATAACATTGCCAACCAAGAAAGATAAGAATGCTCAGCTTTCGCTTCATCACCACCTAAACGAATTTTACCAAAAGGCGATACAATCAAAGCAAGACAGAAAATAACAAAAAGGTTGCCTGATAGAACGAATAATACGTCGAATTTATCGATGATGGCATTTTTCACCCCATCTAATGCCACTTTTGCAGTCGAGGCATCGGTCACTAAAATCGCGATTAGAAACAGCAGGATCAAACCTGCACTGATGGTAAATACGGAGTTATGTACATCAAAACCCCACTTTTGGACATTATCTTGTCCTATCGTATAGTCGGTACTGTCTATACTGTATTTGTCTATACCCTTAGTCATACTTCTCGTCCATTTTGGAATAACAAATCGTTCTTAGCCTGCAAAAACATTTGCACACTAAACATAAAATTATAAATAATTAATTTTCTCTGATCTAGATCCTAACGAACCAGTCAAAAATATCTAGTTAAACTGTCAAAAACACAGTTAAACGAACAAAAAAACAGCATAAAATGCAAAAAAAGACCATTTAATAAGCGGCACCTCCCTGTGATCTAGATCCGAAAAACATTTCGCTCACTAAACATTATTTTAGTGATAAAACTATTTTTGTTATAACAATCCTTTTTGCATTGCATATTTGGTTAATTCTGCAGTTGAATGTAAATCGAGTTTATGTTTAATATTTTGCCTATGCGTCTCCACCGTTCGGTAACTAATTTCTAACGCTTTGGCAATTTTCTTGCTGCTATTACCTTGCGCCACTAATTTTAAGATCACATCTTCACGGCGACTTAACGGATTCACTTTGCTATTAACGGGATCGCTAATAGGTTGAGTAAATAACGTTTGAGTCACCGATTCGCAAAAATAAGTCGAGCCTTGATGTACGGTTTTTATTGCCTGTACTAATTTATCGGCTGAAATATCCTTGAGCATATACCCAACCGCACCAGCTTGCATAACTTTCATTATGTATTCGCGATTATCATGCATGGTGAGTATTAATACTTTTACCTGTGGGTATTGCTGTTTAATTTGTTCCGCCGCTTCAAGCCCCGTCATTATTGGCATGCTAATGTCCATTAACACCACATCAGGGTGA
The DNA here is from genome assembly GCF_009601765.2 of Vibrio algicola. NCBI lineage: Bacteria > Pseudomonadati > Pseudomonadota > Gammaproteobacteria > Vibrionales > Vibrionaceae > Vibrio > Vibrio algicola. The sequence goes on along the minus strand of NZ_CP045699.1, from coordinate 1,149,892 downwards.
TGCACCCCTACAGCCTCAAGTGCTTCTAGTCCATTACTGGCGGTCGCTACTACATCTATACAGGCTTCTAATTGTAAGCGAGCCACAAAGCCATCCAACACCACTTGATGGTCATCCACCACCAAGGTTCGTATTTTGCCATCACGTCCAATTTTTTGATCCACAATGTCATTCATATTGTTCAGACCTTATATCTTTCGGATAATATTGGTTTTAAGTAATACGGTTATTTCGGTTCCACCGTTTTTTTCACTATTGATCTCAAACTCACCCCCTAAAAAATCGACCCGTTCACGCATGTTTCGTAAACCAATACCGCTTTTCGAGCCAATTTGCGATAACGGAAACCCAACTCCATCATCACGCACAATCAATTGAATTAAATTGGCAATGTGTTGCAAACGAACATCAACTTGAGAGGCCATAGCGTGCTTCTCTATATTCATCAGTGCCTCTTGCACCACACGATATAGCGTAATATTAATTTCATTATCAAGGCGCTGATCGCCAAGTAATATCGTTTTATTGAGTTGTAATTGAGTGTGCTCGGAAAAATCACTTAATAATGAATTAATTGCAAACTCCAAGCCCAAATCATCTAACGCACTGGGGCGCAGATTATGCGAAATTCGTCTAACTTCTAAAATGGCGGTTTGCAGTGAGTGTTCGGCTTTGCTGATCATCGATAAGGTTTTACTATTAATGCAGCCCTCTGTGATCACGCTGTGCGATAAAATATCTAAATGACACTTACTCGAGACTAATAGCTGATTAATACCATCGTGCAGTTCACGCGCAAGGTGTTTTTTTTCATCCTCTTGAAACAAAACCGTTCGATTCACTAAGTCTTTTAAACTTTTATCGGCCAATTTGTATTCATGAAAATTTATCGCCAGGGTCAAAACAATGATCACCGCCACCGTCACGGATAACAACGCTACCACAGAGAAAAAAGTTGCTTCGATATTTTGGTTAATGGTCTCGGTCAAGCCCATGACCTCTTGCTCTATGTCATCAATATATAACCCAGTCCCCACCATCCATTGCCACTTATCTAACCACACGGCGTAACTTAGCTTTCTTTCCAATTGATTATTGCTGGGCTTGTTCCATAAATATAGATGAAATCCGCCACCAGTCTGAGCCTCAAAAAGCAACGCTTCAATCAAGTAGTCACCATCAGCATCTTGCAATTTTATGAGATTTTTACCGATCAGATCTGGTTGGATAGGATGAACAAGATTGGTGCCGCTTTTATCGTACACAAAGAAATAGCCATCGTGACCATAGCGTAAATTGGATAAAATAGTTTTTACCCGAGATTTGGCATCGGCATCATTTTTAGCCGCAGGATGATAGACATGACTAATCGCGGCAAGCGCAAGTTGCAGATTATCTTTTAACGCCCGTTCGCGAGACTCCACCAGCGTGGCGCGAAAGGTATTGATTTCTTTTTCACCTAACGCTTTGGTTTGGTGAACAAAGATCCAACTGATACTTGCTGTTACGCACAATAACGGGATCAATGTGAGTAAAAACAGTTTCGCTTTTAACGGCATTCCCTACCTCGAAACTCAAATTAAAGCGTCTAAAAACATCCATTTAGATGAATAATATTAACACTAAAGTGAAATTTTCGATGGGATAAAAAAAGAATTCAGCGTACTGGTCACAAAACCAATATTAAAAACAATAAAGGCAGTGACTAAAATGCCACTGCCTATTAAACCCACTTTGTATCAATGCTAATAAAATGCGCTCATGCCGTAGAACTCAGGGAATATAAGCAACGAGATCAACACCATCACTTGTATCGCAATAAACGGCATTACGCCTTTATAGATATCGCGCGTGGTGATGCCATCCGGCGCAACCCCTTTTAAGTAGAATAAGCTAAAACCAAATGGCGGCGTTAAAAATGAGGTTTGCAAATTCATTGCGATCAATATGCCAAACCACATCAAATTAATGCCCATCAGCTCGGCAACCGGCACTAAGATTGGCACGATAATGAAACAAATCTCAATAAAGTCGATAAAGAAACCCAACACCAAGATCACTAGCATGGTGACAATTAAGAAGCCCCATTGATCCCCCGGCAGAGACGTCATCCACTCTTCAACCAAGTAATCACCACCGGTATAAACAAACGCCATTGAAAACGCAGTGGCTCCCAACAAAATTGCAAATACCATCGCAGTCACTTTGACCGTTTCTTGCGCGCTTTCATACAGCATTTTCCAGCTAAACTGACGGTATAATAATGCTAAAACAATCGAACCTGCACCGCCCAGAGCCGCCGATTCGGTTGGAGTAGCGATCCCCGCAAAAATCGATCCTAATACCACCACAATCAAGGCCAGTGGCGGGATAACCGCAAACAAAGCTTTACGGATTTCTTGTTTGCGCGAAATATTCTCTTCTCGCGTCATGCATTGCGCTTCTTGAGGATTTAGGTGCGCATAAATTAAAATATAAATGACATAAGCGCCCACCAATACCAACCCCGGCAAAATAGCAGCATGGAATAAATCACCCACCGGCACGCCAAGTACATCACCTAACAAAATTAACACGATGGAAGGTGGTATAATTTGTCCTAAGGTGCCCGAGGCGCAAATAGTGCCGCAAGCCAGCCCTTTGTTGTAATTGTATTTCATCATAACTGGCAAGGAGATCAGCCCCATCGCCACAACAGATGCTCCCACTACTCCAGTGGAGGCCGCCAGTAATACGCCAACCAATACAGTAGAAATCGCGATCCCGCCACGCACGCCACCAAATAAACGCGCCATCGATTCGAGTAATTGTTCGGCTAATTTTGTTTTTTGTAACACTAGCCCCATAAACACAAATAGAGGTACTGCCATTAATACGGTGTTTTGCATGATCGATTGAATACGGTATGGCATAAAAGCAAACATTTCGGGCCCTTCTGCCCATATACCAAAAATCAAGGCGATGCCGCCAAAGGTAAATGCCACAGGAAAACCAATTAACAAGGCAAATAACGCCACCAAAAACATCACAATACCGATCATGATAACTCTCCTTGTGTATTGGATGACTTCGCTTCTTTTCCAAGTTCAGGGTGCAGCGGATTGATCAAACGATTGATCGAATTGAGTAACATGCCGATACCACTGACCGCCATGCAGAAAAAAGATAAGGAAATAGTGGATTTAATGATCCAACGATACGGCAAACCACCAGGATCGCCCGAGGTCTCACCAAGCTCATACGATTCATGAGCATAATTAATGCCATACCAAGCGACTAATAAACAAAAAGGCAGTAATAAAAAAACCACCCCTGCAATGTCGATAATGGCGCGAGTGCGAACGGAAAGGTTTTCGTAAATAACATCGACTCGTACATGGCCACTGGTGCGGATGGCATAGGGTACGCCTAATAAAAATACCACCGAGAATAAATGCCATTCCATTTCTTGCATGCCAATCGAAACGTCATTAAAGGCATAACGCATCACCACGTCATACACCACATTAAACATCAACATAATAAACAGCACGCTAGCAATCCAACCGAGCACGTCACCAAAACGGTTAAAGCCCCTCTCCAGTTTTATTAAGCTCATCTCTCTACTCCTTGAGAATGCCACAGTGACAATGAAAAAAGCCGCAAAGTCGTGATGATGAATAAGGTCATCTTCGACTTTACGGCTAGGGCTTATTTAGCTTCGTTATCTAAATAGGCTTTGGTGGAAATATCGGTCCATGCTCGTACTTGTTTTAAATACGCCGCTTGTGACATTTGTATTTCTTTGGTGAGTGGATCTTTTGCGGCATGCTCTTTAAGTAGCTTATCGTTCGCAGCGCGCAAAGCATCCATCACTTCAGGTGGGAAGTTTTTGACTTTCACATTGGGATAATCGGTTTTAATCGTCGCCCAGTTTTTACCACTTTCATGCACAGCCTGAACATACATATCGTAAGCGGCGGTTTTCATTGAAATGCGCAAGATCTCTTGTAGATCAGCCGGCAACTTATCCCACACTCTCTTATTGACTAAGAATTGCAACTCAGAGCCCGGCTCATGCCAACCGGTGTAGTAATACGGCGCAATTTTATGAAAGCCCATGCGTAAGTCTAATGATGGACCGACCCACTCTAGCGCATCGATAGTACGACGCTCTAATGCGGTATAAAGCTCACCCGGGGCAATATTGGTTGGTTTTGCCCCAAGCTCTGCCATGATCTCGCCAGCAAAACCAGGGATACGCATTTTCAACCCTTTAAGATCATCAACCGAATTGATTTCTTTTTGAAACCAACCGCCCATTTGAAATTCGGTATTTCCGCCAGGGAAAGACATCAAATTGTGCGGGCTATATACTTTTTCCATCAACTCCATGCCACCACCGTAGTAGAACCACGCATATTGTTCAGCCGGTAACATACCAAAAGGCATAGAAGTGAAATATAAAGTGTTCGGTACCTTGCCTTTCCAATAATAAGAACCCGAATGGCCCATGTCGTATTGACCCGATTTCACCATATCAAACACCCCTAAAGGCGCTTTGTGTTTATTGGCAGAATCAATTCGAATTTGTAATCGACCATTGGACATTTGTTCTGCCATTTTAGCCATGTTTTTGGTGGCATCTCCAAACACAGGGAAATTTGGTCCCCATGTTTCTGCAAGCTTTAAGCGATAAACCTTTTCTGCGGCGCTAACACTGGTTGCCATCATGGCACTACAAGCAAATATCGCTATCAAGGTCTTTTTCACCACACCCTGCAACGTTTTTTTCAATAAACTCATACCTTCGTCCTTTGGTTATTATTGTTTTATCCTCAATTTATTGAAGTGACTGTTTAACTATTTTCAATGACTCACAGCGACTTTAATAATTTTAAAACAGTGGATTTATGTCCAATCCAAAGCAAGATTTGCTTATATAAGACAACTTTCCAATCGGGAGCTATACGCATTTAACGCCTCTAAACCAAGGCACAACCAAAGCAGTTCAGACCAAAGTATTAAGTATAAGTACTGACCCTTTTCTATTTTCCTTTAAATTTCAGTTGCTAATATCTTTATATATTTGCTTAACGTTTATTTCTACCTAAGTAGTTACGCTTGAATTTTTGTCACTTAATTGTGAATATTGTGATGTTAAACGCTTACCTCATCGACCAAGCCATATCATTAAGCATTAAGCATAAAAAAACCCTCGAGATTGAAAGATCAATCTTGAGGGTTAATATATTTCACTTAGTTTTGCTATCTGCAGGACAACATTCGCTCAACTGCAGATTTAAGCTAAAATGATTTACAAAGGCTTATGCCAATTTGTAAATCACTTTATTACCTTCTGCTTGCTCTTTAACCACTAGGTTTTCTTCAAGTAGTTTTTTCAAGCCGCCGGTCGCCCATGCTGCGGCTTTAGCATCTTCTTGACCTGCTGCTAAGCCAATATTTTTAGGGCTAATACCAGGCGCATTTGCCGCGACAATATCAAGAACAGACTGCTGCTTTGGTGTTAATTTAACGTCTTGAGTGGCTTCTACTGCAGCGTCAATTGCGGCAGTCGCCACTTTTTCAACTTTAGCAGCAACGGTTTTGACTTTTGCTACCGCTTTTTCTGCTTTAGGCTTCACAGCAACGACTGTTTTTTCTGTCGCTACTTTGGTTGCTTTAAAGGTTTTTTTTAGTTTACGTTGTACATTGCGTTTATGTGCAAGTCTCATCAAAGTTCTCCACAAGTCACTATAAATAGTGTGGTAAAAATGTTGAACGGAGTTATAACAAAATATAAATCAAATTCACAGCGACTGGCTGTTTTTTACACTAAATTGCTAACATTTATTTGAAAATTCACAAAATGCAGTAATAAGTCTTAACTTTGATTATTCATTCTGCATTTAAAAATAGCGTCTCACCACGAAAGGATATCGATGCCAACCTTACAATTATTCCAGCAACAACCGTCTATTCCGCTGTGGTTGAAATACACTCTCGTCGCGGTACTATTATCTGGCTGTCTCATTATTCATGCCTACTCAAATAGCAAAATCACGCTTCTTTTTGCATTCATCATCGCCAGTTTATATTTCACGGTTCAACAATTAATCTATAGCCAAAATATTGGTTTTACCTTAACCCGTGATCATCTACAACAACATGTATATCGTGGCGGTTGGGTTTTAAAGTGGCAAAATATCTGTCATATCGGTAGCGGTGAATACCTAAGGCAAGGTTGATCGACGCCAATACCTTGGGTCGGTATTGGCATAAAAGATCATCAGCCTTTTATTAATTCAATTAGCCCGAAAGTGATCACTAAAATTTTAATCGAACAACGTAGTTTGCTCTACTTAGGGCTTTGTTGCGTAATTCGATGGAACTAAATGTGAAACTGACGATCAGATCGTTTACTCCCCACTAAACCATCGATATTCATGCCAAAACCTCGTTATAAGACCAATAACTGGAAGTTATATAATCAATCACTGATTAAACGTGGTTCACTGACTTTCTGGATTGATGAAGAAGCTATCCAAGAATGGAAAGAAGCTAAACAAGGGCTGCGTGGTAGACCTCGTATTTTCAGTGATTTAGCAATAACAACAGCGCTTATGGTAAAACGTATATTTTCAATGCCCTTAAGGGCATTACAGGGATTTATTGATTCTGTATTTCAACTTCCTAATGTCCCGCTCACTTGCCCTCATTATTCTTGTATTAGTCGTAGGGCTAAAGAGGTTGAAGTCTCATTCAAAACGAAAGCTCGTGGCACGATACAACACTTAGCCATTGATTCTACTGGCCTCAAGGTTTACGGCGAGGGTGAATGGAAAGTCAGGAAACATGGAACTGATGGGAAGCGCCGGATCTGGCGTAAGTTACATATAGGTGTTGATGTCGTTACTCATGAAATTATTGCGGCAGAACTCACTTTCTCGAATGTCAGTGACGGAGACGTTCTACCTAATTTACTAAAGCAAACACGTCGAAAGATCTTAAAAGTATCAGGCGATGGTGCTTACGATACTCGACAATGCTATGAAGCCATTCGTATCAAAAAAGCCACCCCACTTGTGCCCCCAAGACTTGGTGCAGTCTTTTGGGAAAAGGGACATCCACGAAATTTATCCGTCGGGTTTCAACAGTTTTATGGTTCTAATAAGCAGTGGAAAACACGGTTTGGGTATCATAAAAGGTCAATTTCAGAAACGGCAATGCATCGAGTGAAAAAGCTATTGGGCGGAACACTCAGCTTAAGAAATTATAATGCCCAAGTTGGGGAAGCTTACGCAATGATCAAAGCTTTAAATAAACTAACAGGGCTAGGTATGCCTAAAACTTACCGAATTGATTGAAATAATACCATTCTAGTGTTGTCACCTCTAAATTTGAATTACGCAACAAAGCCTAAAAAAACCAGTTTGAGGTGAACTGGTTTTCTTAATATTGCTCACTAATGCTTAATACAATGGCATTTCATCGGCGACATACGGGTTCGACTTTCGCTCTTGTCCAAAAGTCGATTCAGGGCCATGACCAGGAATAAAACGCACCTCATTACCGAGTGGCCACAACTTGGTTTTAATGCTGTTAATTAAAGTTTGAAAATCCCCTTTCGGAAAATCCGTACGGCCTATTGCGCCGTTAAATAAAACATCGCCAACAAAGGCAATTTGCGCTGATGGGCTAAATAACACCACATGACCTGGGGTATGCCCTGGAGTATGGATCACTTGCAATCTTTCCTCGCCAAATTCAATACTGTCGCCTTCTTGTAACCATTGAGTTGGCTCAAAAGGGTCAATAGGTGGAAAACCAAACATCTGGCTTTGATTCATTAAACCTTGTAGCCAAAATGCATCATCAATATGAGGGCCGATCACTGGCACATTCATTTGCGCTTTTAGCTCTGGCGTGCCACCAACATGATCCAGATGTCCATGGGTTAACACGATTTTTTCAAGTGTGACACCTAAGGTATTAATGATGGTGACTAAGTGCTCAACCTCACCACCGGGATCAACAATCACCCCTTTCATGGTTTGATCGCACCATACGATAGAACAGTTTTGTTGAAATGGAGTGACTGGAACAGATTGATATTGAAGGCTCATAGCAGTAATGTCTTGATAAGAATAGTAGCGAAACTATGACATTTCAGTGTTATTTTTACAAGTGCTTGCTTAACTCTGAGTAGTTACTGAACTCTGAGTAGTTGCTTAGCTCGGGGGACTTGTTTAGCTCGGTATAGCATTCCAATGGTTATCCCATCGAATGGTTGAATTAAATCTCTGAACATCATCGAGGGGCGATCTGGTCACCACTTCACCAGATCCAGAGCTAACAAAAAATTCACCATTGTGCGCCACTACGCCAGAGGCATCGGGTAAGGGCTGTAACTCAAGTAATTTATTTTGCGAAATCGACCAAATACCATAGCAATTACCCGGTGGTGATGTCGCAAGTACATAGTCCCCCACCACCGCAATACTGGCGATATAATGATTAAATCGCGCCCATTGCTCTGGTTCGGCGTTCAAAGAGATTAATTCTCCCTCACCTTGTTGCATTGCAATTAACGCCGGGTAATCATCCGGTTGGCCGCGATATTGTTGGCCACATAAAATTAAGTCATGCTGATCATAACCAAGATGACGAATGCTGAGTTTTTTATCGCCTAATCCTACTTGACTAATGATGCGCCCAGTTTGATCTAATCGGGTTAAGGTCGGTTGCATCGTGTCTAGGTTCAATGCTTCACGACCTTGAGTATGAACCCCACCCACACCGACCGCATAACTGCCATCATTTAAGCCAATAACTTCATGCGGGCCGATCCCTATCCCATGCCATTCATCGACTTTTTTATAATCTTGTTCAACATCATAAATACCAATTAATCCTTGACTGCTCTGTTTGATCCCTTGGGTTGCCAGCAGAAATTTACCATCCACGCTAAATACACCATGGCCATAAAAATAGCGGTCTGCTTCGGCCTGAATAAGCTGTTTTTTTAAGCCGGTTTGGTAATCAAACACTTGAAAGTAACTACCAGGGCGACGAGCGAAAGCCACGGCGTCACTAAATCCCATCGTACTTTGCTGACTAATGGCGACGCCGTGCGCTCTTTGAGGCAAAGCAATTTGATAAATAGGATTACCTTGCCAATCAGCCACTACACAATGAAAACGTTGATTAAAGCCAACAGAGTTACCGATTAGCGCAGCCTTATTACTTGGCTTACTGGCGTGATATAACCAAGCCAGTCCACCACAGACGATTCCCCCGCCACCAAGCACGGCTAAGGTTAATAATTGACGCCGCTTAGCATTAAAATCTGTCATGGGATCAATCGCCATCGGTTGAGTTAAACCCAACGACCACGCCCAACTCAACCGCCACTTCATCATGTAATAGGTATTTGATCCGCTCTAATTTATTAAACTGAGTCAGTGCCTGTCGATACCCTTCTTTGGTTTGCAACATCTCAAATAAACTGGCTTGTTTCGGCCATGTGCTGATGGTTTGATCAAACTGTGCTAACAGCCGATCGGCCAATTCACTATGATCTTGCGCTCTTAATTGCGCATCTAATCCTAGCCCTTTCGCCAAATATAATTGACGCAACGCTTGCAGATTACTTGTCATTAAAGCTAACGATTGCTTCGATCGCCACGCCTCGGAAAAGTACGGTCGTGGATGGCCGATTTTTGCTAATGGTCGACTCATCTTTAGCATTAAAAAGTCTAATTGATTAGTGAGCAAACCAATATACTCCGCTTGCCACTGACTATCATCATAACCAGACCACGGATTGGATTGCCATTGAGTCGTTATAGTTTGAGCATGATTATGCAAGGTGTCTGTGGTTGCCCTAAGCAGTCCACAGCTGAATTTATCGCCGCTAATTAATGGCGATTGCGCATCAAATAATAACCACTCCAAGCCCGTTACCCCCTGCACCGTCACGCTTTGATTAGCGATACTTTCGGTATTCCATAATGCTTTTTGTTGTAACAGTTGCTGCATTTTTTGACCGGTGATATTTTTCTTATCCGGCCAAAATTGTACATTCCAGCTTAATGCGACCGCTTTGGCTGGCCCTTTTGCCTGACCTTGTAACGGCATCCAAGCTTGCATCATTTCAAGCCATTGTTCTTGTAGTGCTTCTAAACTGAGTCCATTATTCGATTGGCAATATTGTGCGACTGCTGTTTGTAATTTTGCGCTTGACGTTGAAAAGCCTTGTGCAAACTCGAGTTCTAATTGATGTACCTGTTGCTGGCTATTTTTAGGCTTCGATGACGCAATCTGCTGGGTTTTAATATTGCCAGTTGTATCCGATAAATAAGCGTAATAAAGACCGCCTCCGACCAAACAAGCACACACTGCAATGATGATACGTTTCAACATAAATCCAGTTCTCTATAGGGAATTTAAAAAGTCGGTCAAGGCGTCGCGATCGGCTTTGCTTAAATTAAGCACTTGTTCTTTGGCCGATTGAGCTTCACCACCATGCCACAATACCGCTTCCATTAAGTTACGCGCCCGTCCATCGTGTAAGAAATAACTGTGTCCGTTCACTTCTTCGGTATAGCCAATGCCCCACAAGGGTGGTGTACGCCATTCTGAGCCTGTGGCTAAAAATTCAGGTCGGTTATCCGCTAAACCTTCGCCCATATCATGCAATAACAGATCGCTATAAGGATGGATGGTTTGATTGGACAGCGATGGTAATTCATCACTCTGCGCCGTTTTGATTTCTGGAGTATGACAAGACGCACAGCCCACATTTTCAAATAGTTGTTGCCCGCGTATCACGCTTGGATCTGTGGTATTTCTGCGGATCGGCACCGCTAAATGTTGCGAATAAAACTCGACAAATTTTAAGATTTTATTGCTAACTTCATAATCTTCGGTTGAATTCACCTCATTCGCAGCGGCATTATTGGCGCGATTCCCATTTGGCATTTCGGCGCAAATTGTTTGTTGCGGTGAACAGTTTTCATGCGGAAATAAAGCACTGGTTAAGCCAAGATCGCCATTAAACGCCCCTGCATCTTGTTGAATCGCGCTAGGTTGCCCTGCTTTCCAACCAAATCGTCCCACTTGCGTGGATTTTGTTTGCACATCCCAGACTTGATTTAACTTACCTGAAATACCTTTATTATCGCGCTGTTGCTGGTCAGCGATATTCTGCAGCGTTTCAACCGAGATAGATTCAAGTAACCCTAAACCTATCATTGGCGGCGCAATGCGAGCCGATAACATGGTATCTGGATGCAATTCTCCGTAATTGAGATCATGCAACTTGATGCTAGGCTTTCTTAATTCAATTGTTTCACCATCACTAAAACGGACATTAAACTTGCTATATTCAATCTTAATTTTGCCTTCCGGTTTAGCGTTTGGAATGGCAAAATCTTCCAGCTGATCGCCATACATAGGTTCAGGGATCACCCCAGATATGACCAATTGTTGTTTTTGCTTTGCCGTCAGGGCTGGAATACTCAACCGGACCAACATCGAAACCGCTTGGTCTTCTCCCTCTTCAGGTGGATGCCCTCGACCATCTTTAATATGGCAATTTTGGCAACCATTGGTATTAAAAAGTGGCCCTAATCCATCTCTTGCATCCGTGGTCGCTGGCGCGGCGACCCAAGGGTTACGAAAAAAACTATTCCCGACACTAAAATCCAACCGTTTCGATAATGGCAGATTATTAGCCGGCATAGAAAAAGCATTACTGCCTTGTTTATTGGTACTGGTATCGCCGCCAGATTTGATACCGTACGCCAAAGCGGTTGATGGCAGATAAAGTGCAAAAATGAGGGCAAAGATTGTACGTTTATGGGGTTTAGATATAAGTGTTACTGGCATCGTGGGCATCGTGGCTTTCATGGTACATCCTGTAAGGGCTCAGAAAAGACGAGCCCTAATCCATTGTTCTCTCATCCGAAAATACAATCACCGAATGTGAGGTCCTTGAAAAAAAATTAAAATTCGTGATCCGCGTTATCAGGGCTAAGGCTCGTAATACCAATCACAGCCGCCGCTTTTTCAATCGCTTCCGTTTGTTTGACTAACGCTTGAATCGAGTCATTGACTAACGCATTGCCAGCTTTATTGTTTGAAGCAATAAGTTGGTCAAAGTGTTGGTTATTTTGCTCGGCAGAATCCACTAACTTATGCACTTGATCTCGAGTACTCTCAAATTGTGTCGCGATCTGTTTTGCCGCTGCCGCATCCTTACTGGCTACAAGATCTTTAATACTTGCGCCTGTTACAACAGAGCCATCAACACGAGTATAACTGCCGTTAAATACGTTATAGATACCCAGTTCATTAAAGTAATGCGAGTTATGAGTATTATCAGAGAAACAATCATGCTCATCTTCGGTTGAATTGGCTTCTAACGCCACTTTCATACGTTCGCCAGCCAGCTCTCCTAGCGATAATGACCCCATACCAAACAGCATTTTACCAATGCCATCTCGTGCCGGTTGGCTGAGCAACTGACTACGATAATTGTCTTTTTCCTTGCCATCCCACTGAGCTTTCATCCAATCTAAATCTTGCACTAACAATTGAGACGCCGCTTCAAGGTATTGAGCACGACGATCACAGTTGCCATTAGTACATTGCTTGCCACTGGCAAAATCCGTATAAGGACGCTCACCGGTTCCGGCTTGAGTGCCGTGTAAATCTTGTCCCCATAGCAGGAATTCAATTGCATGGTAACCAGTAGCAACGTTTGCCTCCGAGCCCGCGAGTTCATTTAAACTGGCTAATAACTCTGGCGTAATTTTAGTTGCATCAATTTTATCACTACCAACTTGAATCGATTTATTGGCAATAATATTGGCTTGAGCGCCTTCATTACCTAATTCAAAGTGGTAACCTTTGGCGACATAATCAATTAAACCTTCATCAAGCGGCCAAGCATTAAGTTGCCCTTCCCAATCATCCACAATGGCATTACCAAAACGGAATGTTTCTGATTGCTGATAAGGAGCACGCGACGCAAGCCAAGCGGTGCGTGCTTGGTTAAGCGCTTGTTGAGATGGGTTTTGCACTAGTGCTTGAATCAAGGATTGTAATTTCTGCGCGGTAATATGAGCATCGTCAAATACGGCGTAAGCTAAATCAGCATAATTTTCGACCACTTGTTGCTCAGTAACAGCGCTTTGAGATCCAGCCGCCCAAGTCATTGGACTGGCAAACATAAGAGCAGAAATAACGGCAATGCGAGGAGTTGCAGAGGTAAACATAATTCTTCCTTGATACAGGTTAATGGTAATCATTATCATTAAGATTAATCAACAAGAATAATACTTATTTACCATACTTTTACAACCTTGTTTTTACTTAACATGCTAATTTTCTGCGTTGTCGCAACAAATTTATACCAATCCCATACATTTAATGATAATTCAAACTTGAGAACAGAGAAAAGTATCAAAGACCATGGATGTCCTTTGCTCAAGCGCCCAAGGACGGATCAGCGTCTTTTCACCGTATTCAAATTGATCAAACCTTAAATGGAAATGGAAATGGAAATGGTATTAGTGTTCGTTGCCAAAATTAGGTACAAAAAAACCGCTATCTCGTGAATAAGATAGCGGCGTTTTAGTGATGACGGTGATAAACACATCGTCAAATCAATCGAATTTTAAGCGGTGTTTACCATGTGAAGCTTTGGCTTTTAAGTAGCTTTCATTGCCGCTTTTCAAATGCACATGAGTTGGGATAACTTCTTCTAGTTCAATGCCAAACTCTTGTAGCTCTTTCATTTTTTTAGGGTTATTGGTGATCAATTTAATTTTATCGATCTGTAAGGCTTTAAGCATCTGCGCCGCTTCTGAAAAATCGCGCAAATCATCCCCAAAACCTAAATGATTATTGGCTTCATAGGTATTCATACCTTCACTTTGCAGGCGATACGCATCAATTTTATTGTACAAGCCAATACCACGGCCTTCTTGGCGTAGATATAATAAGATCCCGCCTTGCTCACCCATTTTATTAATGGTTTCATCCAGCTGTTCACCACAATCACAACGAGATGAATGGAAAACATCACCGGTTAAACATTCTGAATGCATACGAACTAATGGCGTTTGATCTTGTTTATCGGCTTGCTTAAAGATGATAGCAATATGTTCTTTGTCGGTTTTCAGATGGTGAAATGACAATATTTCGGCATTAATATCACTATTAACACCCACTTTTAGGTCGACTCTGGCACGCACTTCAGCCATTTTGCTCTCTCTTATTCATTAGTTCTGCTACGCAATATTATTTCCTTAAACACTCTGAGACACAAGTAAAGTTAAGGTTAATGATGCAAATAATTATTGTTATAATATAACATCTAAATCCGCATTCAAGTAAAAACACAGTATTTTAGTCAGACATTCAATAGCGGTATAAAATTTAAACAAAAAAAAGCCGAAGATCGAAATCTTCGGCTTTCATTTCAAATAACAAATGAAGAGTTAATAATCACTCTTGATCTGTGTCTTGGGTATCGTCATCTTGCGCCGCTGGAGCATCTGAAGCCTCTTGCGTATTGATCGTGTTTTCAGCATCGAGTTCAGAGCCTTCTTCACCATCAATAATCGCGTTTTCGTCTTCTTCAATCTCTTCAATGCGTTGTAATCCGACTACTTTCTCTTCTTCAGAAGTACGGATCAACGTCACGCCTTGAGTATTACGACCTACTTGGCTCACTTCCGATACGCGAGTACGAACTAATGTACCGGCATTGGTGATCATCATGAACTCATCGGCATCGAGAGCTTGAACCGCGCCAACAACTTGGCCGTTACGCTCAGACACTTTAATCGATACCACACCTTTGGTGCCACGACCTTTGGTTGGATATTCAGTGATAACGGTACGTTTGCCATAACCATTTTCAGTTACGGTTAATACGTCGCCACCTTCATTCGCAGGGATGATAAGTGAGACCACTTGATCGCCTTCTGCTAAACGAATACCACGAACACCCGAGGCAGTACGTCCCATTGCGCGAACATGTTCTTCACTAAAGCGAACCACTTTACCCTCTTTCGAGAACAACATGATTTCATCAGTACCAGAAGTAATATCGACGCCGATTAATGAATCTTCTTCACGTAGGTTAACCGCAATAAGACCGTTAGCGCGCACATTAGCAAAGCTGGCGAGCGAGGTTTTCTTAACGGTACCGTCACCGGTTGCCATAAAGATAAATTTATCTTCAGTAAACTCGGTTACAGGAAGGATCGCAGTAATACGCTCGTTCTCTTCTAGCGGTAGAATGTTCACAATTGGCTTACCACGCGCAGTACGTGTCGCATGCGGCAATTGGTAAGTCTTCAAGCGGTACGTTTTACCACGGGTTGAGAAGCAAAGAATATTGTCATGGGTATTAGCAACGAGCAGACGTTCGATGAAATCTTCATTCTTCATCTTAGTCGCACTCTTACCTTTACCGCCACGGCGTTGTGCTTCGTAATCGCTTAGAATTTGGTACTTAACGTAACCTTCATGTGACAAGGTAACCACTACATCTTCACGCGCAATCAGCTCTTCCATGTCGATATCATGGCTGGCTGCAGTAATTTCAGTGCGACGCTCATCACCAAAGCCTTCACGAACCGCTTCAAGTTCTTCGCGGATCACTTCCATCAAACGCTCTGTGCTTGAAAGGATGTGAATAAGTTCTGCGATTTCATCAAGTAACGCTTTGTATTCGTCCAAGATTTTATCGTGTTCTAAACCAGTTAAACGGTGTAGACGCAATTCTAGGATTGCTTGGGCTTGTTGCTCGGTTAAGAAGTACTCGCCATCGCGGATACCGTATTGATCTTCTAACCAATCAGGACGCGCAGCATCGGTCCCTGCACGCTCAAGCATGCCAGCAACATTACCTAACGGCCAACCGCGAGCCACTAAACCAATTTTTGCTTCAGCAGGGGTGGGTGCGTTTTTGATAAGTTCGATAATTTCATCGATGTTGGACAATGCTAGCGACAAGGCTTCAAGGATATGAGCACGGTCACGAGCTTTACGCAATTCGAAAATAGTACGACGTGTCACCACTTCGCGGCGGTGATCAACGAAACACTTAATCATTTCTTTTAGGTTGAACAGTTTTGGCTGGCCGTTATCCAGTGCAACCATGTTCACGCCGAAAGTCGTTTGCAGTTGAGTTTGTGAGTAAAGGTTATTAAGAACCACTTCACCCACTGCATCACGCTTACATTCAATCACAATACGCATGCCGTCTTTATCTGACTCATCACGTAGTGCGCTGATACCTTCAACTTTTTTATCTTTTACTAGCTCAGCGATTTTTTCAATCACGCGAGCCTTGTTCACTTGATATGGAATTTCAGTAACAATAATGGTTTCGCGACCATTTTTTTCCACATCAATATGCGCTTTTGAACGCATGTAAATTTTACCACGACCCGTTTTATAAGCATCGACAATGCCTTTACGACCACTGATCAACGCAGCGGTAGGGAAATCAGGGCCTGGAATGTATTGCATTAACTCATCAATAGTCACATCTTCATTATTGATGTAAGCCAAGCAACCATCGACCACTTCACCTAAGTTATGTGGTGGAATGTTAGTTGCCATACCAACGGCAATACCAGATGAACCATTGACTAATAAGTTCGGGATTTTGGTTGGCATAACCGCAGGGATTTGTTCCGTGCCGTCGTAGTTATCAACGTAATCAACCGTTTCTTTATCAAGGTCGGCAAGCAGTTCGTGTGCAATTTTCGACATGCGAACTTCGGTGTAACGCATTGCGGCTGCAGAATCACCATCGATAGAACCAAAGTTACCTTGGCCATCTGCTAGCATGTAACGTAAGGAGAATGGTTGGGCCATACGAACGATGGTGTCATAAACCGCACTATCACCATGTGGGTGATATTTACCGATCACGTCACCAACGACACGAGCGGATTTTTTATAAGGCTTATTCCAATCGTTACCAAGCACGTTCATCGCGAACAAAACGCGACGGTGAACCGGTTTAAGACCATCGCGCACATCAGGAAGTGCACGACCTACGATGACGGACATCGCATAATCTAAATACGAACTTTTCAGCTCGTCTTCAATATTTACTGGCGTAATTTGTTTAGCTAAATCGCTCATAGAGCCATTATCCCTCTATTCTTTTTGATCGCATGATTTATATAAAAAGCCAAAACTAGCTTTAAAATAGCGACACGCACAAGGGTTAAAAATATAACACATAAAACCGATTTTCGGCATCTATTTCATGTCGGTTTTAAGCACTTGATAGCAACTTCTCGCTTTAACTGTTGAAAAATTAAACTGGATTGGAATTTATCTCATTTATCAAACCCATCTTGCTCTATTTGTCACTTTCTTCTTTGCTGATTTTGTTGCTCTCTTATTCCTGATATAGTGACAATCATCTTAATTGTTAAAAGAACAGACCAATATGACGACCACACAAAACGTTGATCCAGCTGAAATCAAAAAATTTGCCGATATGGCTTCTCGTTGGTGGGATCTTGATGGCGAGTTTAAGCCTCTACATCAAATTAACCCTCTGCGTTTAAACTTCATCTTAGATAATGCTGATGGCTTATTTGCAAAGACAGTGCTTGATGTGGGTTGTGGCGGCGGTATTTTAGCAGAAAGCATGGCCAAACAAGGCGCGGAAGTCACAGGCCTTGATATGGGCGCAGAGCCGCTTGAAGTCGCACGCTTACATGCGCTTGAAACCGGAACAACCCTGACTTATATCCAAAGCACAATTGAAGATCATGCCGAGCAACACCCTGCCAGTTACGATGTCGTCACTTGTATGGAAATGCTGGAACATGTTCCCGACCCACTATCGGTGATCCAAGCGTGCGCTAAATTAGTCAAACCTGGCGGCCATGTCTTTTTCTCAACTTTAAACCGCAATATCAAATCCTATTTATTTGCCATTGTGGGCGCAGAACAAGTGATGAAATTAGTGCCTAAAGGTACTCATGAACACGCCAAGTTCATCCGTCCTTCAGAATTACTTAAAATGGTTGATAGCACACCACTACAAGAACAATCGATTACCGGTTTAGGCTACAACTTATTAACCGATACCTATTCTTTGGGGAAAAATGTCGATGTGAACTATATCGTTCATACTCAATTCATCCAATAAACCTTTCCTTTCTCTCCTATTATTTTGTATGAAATGCTGACCTAAAATGTTGGCTTTCATACATTGACATTTCATAAAAATGTGCTTGATCGCGCATAAATAAATCGATCTTTTTTCTGATCAAATCCCATCAAAGATCAAGCGATTTATTTTTTTGTGCGTCTACTTTGACAACACTTTTCAACTTGCTTTTGTAGCGATCCAAGTAATACATAATTGTATAGGTTAGTGGCTACTTACTGAAAAAAATCTATCCCTGAGTTATCCACAAGCCATAGCGATGTCTCGACTTGAAAACAGAAGCATTTCGCACTATCTTGTAGCCATTCGAGCAAGTGGCACCATATATAGTGTTTTGTCACTTTTATTATCACTAAGCAACATAATCAAAAGCTCGCACATTTTTAACACCTCACAGTATCGTAGCTGCGTACCATTTATAGTTAGGGAACTCATACTAGAATGAATCAACAATTGACAGTCACCAAGCGTGATGGACACAAAGAAAGAATTGATCTTGAAAAGATCCACCGCGTGATCGCATGGGCCGCAGAAGATCTTGATAATGTTTCCGTTTCGCAAGTCGAATTAAAAGCTCATATCCAATTTTATGATGGCATTACCACTTCTGATATTCATGAGACTATCATTAAGTCGGCTGCTGATCTTATTTCAGAGCAAACCCCTGACTATCAATACCTAGCAGCACGTTTATCGGTTTTCCATTTGCGTAAGAAAGCCTACGGCGAGTTTGAGCCACCAGCATTATATGATCATGTGGCAAAACTGGTTGACATGGGAAAATACGATAAGCATTTGTTAGAAGACTATAGCGTTGAAGATTTTAACGCGATGGATGATTTTCTCGATCATAACCGTGACATGAACTTCTCTTACGCCGCGGTTAAGCAGTTAGAAGGTAAGTATTTCGTACAAAACCGTGTGACGAAAGAAATCTACGAAAGCGCCCAGTTTTTGTATATTTTAGTGGCAGCGTGTTTGTTTGCTAAATACCCAAAACAGACGCGTCTTGATTACATTCAGCGTTTTTATGATGCGGTGTCTACTTTTAAGATCTCACTACCTACCCCTATTATGGCGGGTGTACGTACTCCTACTCGCCAATTTAGCTCGTGCGTATTAATTGAGTGTGGCGACAGCTTAGACTCAATCAACGCAACCGCGAGTTCAATTGTGCGTTATGTTTCTCAACGTGCGGGAATTGGTATTAATGCGGGTCGTATTCGTGCTCTCGGGTCTGAGATCCGCAATGGCGAAGCCTTCCACACTGGTTGTATTCCATTTTATAAATACTTCCAAACCGCAGTAAAATGTTGCTCACAAGGCGGCGTTCGTGGCGGCGCGGCAACCATGTTCTACCCACTTTGGCATGGTGAAGTCCAATCTTTATTAGTACTTAAAAACAACCGTGGTGTTGAAGAGAACCGTGTTCGTCACATGGATTACGGCGTTCAGCTTAATAAATTAATGTACTCTCGCTTAATTAAAGGCGGCCACATTAGTTTGTTCTCCCCTTCTGATGTTCCTGGTTTGTACGATGCTTTCTTTGAAGACCAAGCCAAGTTTGAACAGCTGTATGTACAATACGAAGCCGATACATCGATTCGCCGTGAAACGGTTAAAGCGGTTGAGTTATTCTCGTTATTAATGCAAGAACGAGCCTCAACTGGTCGTATCTACATTCAAAACGTCGATCACTGTAATACTCATAGCCCGTTTGACCCAAGTGTAGCCCCAGTTCGTCAATCTAACTTATGTCTTGAGATTGCTCTGCCAACTAAGCCTCTAAGCAATGTTGATGACGATGAAGGCGAAATTGCATTATGTACGCTTTCTGCCTTCAACTTAGGTGAAATCAAACAACTGAGCGATTTTGAAGACTTATCGGATCTGGTTGTTCGCGCATTAGACGCCCTACTCGATTATCAAGATTACCCGCTGCCAGCGGCGCGTAAAGCCACCATGAACCGTCGTACCTTAGGGGTTGGCGTGATCAACTATGCGTATTATTTGGCTAAAAACGGGGTAAAATATTCAGATGGCAGCGCCAATGGTCTGACTCACCGCACGTTTGAAGCGATGCAATATTACCTTCTAAAAGCCTCGGTAGAACTCGCCAAAGAAAAAGGCGCGTGTCCGGCATTTAACGAGACCACTTATTCGCAAGGTATCTTGCCAATTGATTCTTACAAAAAAGATTTAGATGCGATTTGTAATGAACCTTTGCACCTTGATTGGGAAGCGCTACGCACCGAGATCACCACTCATGGTTTACGTAACTCAACCTTAACTGCATTGATGCCATCAGAGACGTCATCACAAATATCTAATGCAACCAATGGTATTGAGCCTCCACGCGGTTTTGTATCGGTTAAAGCTTCTAAAGATGGTATTTTGAAACAAGTAGTTCCTGAATATCAGGCTTTGAAAAATCAATACGAATTATTGTGGAAGATCCCGTCTAACGATGGCTACCTGCACTTAGTCGGTATTATGCAAAAATTCATCGATCAATCGATTTCAGCCAATACTAACTACGATCCAAGTGTGCAAGCCAATGGCAAAGTACCGATGAAGTTGTTATTAAAAGATTTATTAACCGCCTATAAATTTGGTGTCAAAACATTGTATTATCACAACACCCGTGATGGTGCGAGCGACGACCAAGGTGAAAACGGCACTGTGGTTGAGCAAGACGATGACTGCGAAGGCGGTGGTTGTAAGATCTAAATCTATTTATTTATAGCCTGCGATTTTTGTTGCAGGCTGTTTTCATTAAATCGCCTCTAAACTCACCGCTTAATATCCGGTGTTTTAGAAGGTAGAACGGCAATGTATTTTCTGGTTCAGATGAAAAGCAAACAAGGTTTTATCTCACCCATAAATAACACTGTCTTTGAGTAGCGTTTGGCTATTCATTCAAGAGGTTAGCATGGCATACAGTATTTTTAATCAAAACAAAAATGATCAATTAAAAGAACCTATGTTTCTGGGTCAATCGGTTAACGTCGCGCGTTACGATCAACAAAAATTTGAGATTTTTGAAAAGTTAATTGAAAAGCAGTTAAGCTTTTTCTGGCGTCCTGAAGAAGTGGATGTTTCTAGTGACCGTATCGATTACAACAAATTGCCTGATCACGAAAAACACATTTTCATCAGTAATTTAAAATACCAAACTTTGCTCGATTCTATCCAAGGCCGCAGCCCAAACGTTGCCCTATTACCACTTGTTTCTTTGCCAGAACTTGAAACTTGGATTGAGACATGGTCATTCTCAGAAACCATTCACTCGCGCTCTTACACTCATATTATTCGTAATATTGTTAATGATCCAAGTGTGGTATTTGACGATATCGTTGAAAATGAACACATCGTAAAACGTGCTAAAGATATTGCTCATTATTACGACGAACTTATCCGCCTGACTAATGATTACCATCGTTACGGTGAAGGTAATCACGTTCTTAATGGCGAGAAAGTCAATGTCAGCCTAATGGCACTGAAGAAGCAACTTTATCTTTGCTTAATGTCAGTTAATGCTTTAGAAGCGATTCGCTTTTACGTTAGTTTTGCTTGTTCATTTGCGTTTGCGGAACGTGAATTGATGGAAGGCAACGCTAAAATCATTAAATTAATTGCTCGTGATGAAGCGCTTCACCTAACGGGTACTCAACACATGTTGAATATTTTGCGTAATGGTCAAGATGACTTTAGCTTTATGCAAATTGCCGAAGAGTGCAAACAAGAATGTTTTGACCTGTTTAAAGAAGCAGCAGAGCAGGAAAAAGAATGGGCCGATTACCTATTTAAAGACGGCTCAATGATTGGTTTGAATAAAGACATTCTTTGCCAATACGTTGAGTACATTACCAATATTCGTATGCAAGCGGTTGGTTTAGGTATTGCTTACCCAGAAGCAACCTCTAACCCTATTCCGTGGATCAATGCTTGGTTGTCTTCAGATAACGTCCAAGTGGCGCCACAAGAAGCAGAAATTAGCTCATACCTCGTTGGCCAAATTGATAATGAAATTGATGCCGATGACTTTGGAGATTTTGAGCTGTAATCGCTCTTATTGCTTATGAAAAAAATGCAAGTCAACCAAGCGACGTTACTCGAAACCAATAGCAATACCACTTTGTTAGAAGCGATGGAAAGTGAAGGGTTACAACCTGAATTCCAATGCCGTGATGGACATTGTGGTGCCTGTAAATGTGAATTGGTTTCGGGTGAAGTAGAATACGTTGGCTTTGCATTAGCTTTTACTCACCCCAAAGAAATTTTGCCTTGTATCTGCAAGGCAAAAACCGATTTAGTGTTAGATAAAGTGCGCTATCAAGCCATCAAGCAACGTGCTTAGAGAGCAAACTGCGCGCTTAAATTTCAATCTTATTCACACATTCAAAATAACCATATTGCCCGATAACCTTGAGATCGGAGGCTTGTCTACGCAACATATCCAATAACACCATAGTGACTATCACTTGTTTTGCGATCAATGGATAGTCGCGTTTAAATGTCACTTGCTGCGCCCATGCCCCCTGCTCGGTGCTCAAGGTCAATGCTATGCTGCCATCTTCTAGCCAGAAATTGGCCAAACTAACGTCTGCTTGGGTGTCTTGTCGATACTCTGCACACAACAATACACTGTCTGCCAACTCTGCTAATTTCGGCGCTTGATTATCCACGATACTTTGCTGGAAAACGCTAGATTGAGCATCATCAGACCCTGTGGATCCCGCGTGATACATTTGGCGGGCTAATTCACCACCCGTCACTTGCTCTAATATCGACAACTGCCATTGTTGGCTTTGCAGTGCATCCACCACCCCATTAATAAGCGGTTTATCAATACCCACCACATTATCGATTAAAATATCGGCGATCTGCTGCACAATCTCGTTCAACTCAGGGTGTCGAACTGGACAAAATACTTTCACTTCGATAAACGGCAAATAAGAGCGATAACCGAGCGAAAAACCTTGCGGTAATGTCAGTGATTTAAGTGAATCGGCAATACTCGACTCCCCTAACCCCAACACATAAATCTTATGACACGCTTGCTGCTCCACACTTGGGTAGAGTTGGTGCAATAACGGCAGGATTTCATCTGTGACCATACGCTTAAACTCAAACGGGACACCGGGAGTAAACATAATTAAGGCATCATTCAAACGCATACTAAAACCACAGGCCGTTCCCACCGGATTATCAATGATCTCGGAGCCTATAGGTAACATGGCTTGTTTGACATTACTTGGTGCCATTGGCCGACCTAACGATGCAAAATATCCTTCTATATTCTCAAGCCACTCTTGCTTCAACTCTAATTCAACCCCTGCCGCCTGAGCCATAGCCTGGGCGCTCATATCATCACTAGTTGGCCCTAAACCACCGTTGACGATCACCACATCACTGCGCAGACTTAAGGCCGTAATTTCAGCCACCAAGCCGTCAAGTTGATCGCCTACCGTGGCGCGATAATCCAAGCCAAATCCATGCTGAAAGAATTGCTCTCCAAGCCAAGAGGCATTGCTATCCACGATGTCACCATGCAGTACTTCTTCTCCGGTACTTAACATCGATATCTTCATTTATATTTTCCCTTTTTTGATATTCATCGGCACAAGATCTCATTCACCACAACGAGGCACTATCCACTTGCATTCACTGCAATCATAAGTAATGATCTGCGGCAACATTAGCGTTATAATGCGGCGTTATTTATAACTTACATCATTCATAATGAGGATCATAACGTTTGAGAAGCCAGAAACTGCGGGGGCTAACATCTTACTTATTAGCAATGTTCACTTGCGTTTCGACCTCAGCAAGCGCACTTGAATACTCTGCGTCGCTTGTTTCTCCGGTAAGTTGCAATAACACCACCTTACTCTCTAATTATTGCCAACCCAACCAACAATACACTTTATCGCTCAATTCTAAACCAATCAACGACGACAAAGATATTAATTCAATCCCCCCACGCTACCTAACCATCAGTGACGGCAAAGATTGGGATTATTTACTCGGTCAAACTTATACCTTC
Organism: Vibrio algicola; assembly: GCF_009601765.2. Lineage (NCBI taxonomy): Bacteria > Pseudomonadati > Pseudomonadota > Gammaproteobacteria > Vibrionales > Vibrionaceae > Vibrio > Vibrio algicola. The sequence goes on along the minus strand of NZ_CP045699.1, from coordinate 1,125,641 downwards.
TTCGGTTTAAGCCTAGCAGCTGTCGGTTTAATGACTTTATTGCCTGAAGGAGTCACTCATTGGGATAGTGACCAGCGTTCTTTCGACAGCCTAGGCCAGAAATGGAAAGATAATGTCTCGCAAGGTCCAGTATGGGATAACGATTCATTTTACCTTAATTACATTATGCATCCCTACTTTGGCGGAGTTTATTATACCGTTGCACGTCACTCTGGTTTTAATGGCTTTGAATCCTTTTTGTACTCTTTTACTATGTCGACCTTTTTTTGGGAGTATGGGGTAGAAGCGTTTGCCGAAGTGCCATCGTGGCAAGATATTATTGTGACCCCAATCTTAGGTTCCTTGGTGGGTGAAGGTATGTATCAAGCGGAACAATACATCGCCTTTGAAAATGATGGTGAACTGCTCGGCTCTGAAACAGTCGGAACCATCAGTTTGTTTTTATTAAACCCAATTGGCCATATTCATTATTGGTTTACCGGTGATGATGAGAGTAATAGTGAGTTATCGTTAACGAGCGACCCGTCTTTAAGCTATCCCAAAACCAATTTACTCAACCACAATACCAGCCATTATGCAGGTAATGAATTTATTGGTATGACGTTTAAATATCATTTTTAATCAATTTTTTTGCCTTGCTTCACTCTATTTCTTTACAAAGTATCTAAACTTATCTTAATAACTCAATTGAGTTCCATCTCGTTTGGTCATTAAAGGAGAACATTATGATGCAAACATTCATTGTTAATTTTGCAGGTCAAACCTCCCCGCCGATTATTCATCAACTGGCTAAAATCACCCATGAAAACGGAGGTAAGTGGCTGGTGTCAAAAATCAATTATCTGGATGAACAAGTCTCTGGGTTGATCAAAATAAAAATGCCAACACAACATATTGAGGCTGTGAAAGATGCCTTTACTCAACAAAAAGGTCTGACTGTTTATTTTGCCGATTCCACTGATTGTAGCGAAGAAAAGACATCCGATGACCAACAAAACAACCTGTATAACATGCGAGTCGATGCAGAAGATCGAGGTGGGATTGTGCATGATATTTCCCAAACCGTTGAAACGGAGCATGGGCAGATCATCAACATAGAAAGTAATCGCGTATTTTTAGCCGATAGCCTTGGGGTCAGTGCCAGCATGTTTAGCTCACATTTAACCGTAACTCTGCCCACTGCCACCAATATTCAAGATGTGATCTCAGAATTGGAAACCTTGGGCATGCAAGCCAATGTGGTTAAAAAGAGCAAGGCGAAACAGAGTTAATTCGCTCGCAGATCTAAAAGCTTGATGCTTCATTGCCAAGCGCCGATAAATCAAAGCAGATCTCACCGGCAGGTTTAAGACTAAAGGTGACTTTGTTTTGGTGCGTTCCTGTTTCATCTAAATTGGTGCAGGGACTGAATACAAACCAGTCATAACGATATTGCAGTGCATATTGATTGCCTTGAATATGCACAACTTCTTGTAGTGTTATACCGTTATCATTCATCGCGCGCGGATCAATATAATCAAGGTTAGGAATAAGCTGGCGTTCAAATTCGGCTTGTTGCGCCACTAAAGCCGCCATTAGTTTCTCTACATTTGTTTTATCTTCGATCTTAAAAATAGCGTCTAATTTTATTTTCATCTTATCCCCTGAGCTTTAGTTTATTTGATGGTATTGCACTAGCTGACCGACCATTGTGACAATGATCGCTTAAAATCCTCGTAACCAAACTCATTTAATTTTTGAATATCCCCATTGCTACGCTGGCAATACACACTTGGCATTTTTAAGCCATTAAACCAGTTCAGTTTGACCATGGTATAACCGGCGCTGTCTAAGATATGTAGTCGTTGACCAATGTTTAATGGTTGCTCAAATTTAGCCACACAGAATTGATCTCCTGCCAAACAAGAGCATGACCCTATCACATATTCAAATTCACCAAACTGGGATGCTTCACCAATACTAGCAGGTTCATTATAGATCAAGGTATCAAGTCGATGCGCTTCGGTGGCAGAATCGACAATAGCGGTTTGCATGCCGTTCTCTACGATATCCACCACCGTCACCACCAGATCCGCCGTATTGGTAATAATTGCTTCACCCGGCTCTAAATACAATTGCACGCTATGTTTTTCGCTAAAATGTTTGAGTGCTTGCGCCAGTTTTTCTAACTCATAATCCGGCCAGGTAAAAAACACACCACCGCCTAAGCTAACCCAATCCAGTTTGTCTAAATACTCACCAAATTGATGTGAGATGTCATCAAGCAGCGCAATAAAATCATCGGCTGATTTATTCTCACAGTTGATATGAAACATCACCCCATCAAGGCTATCAAATAACGAGGGTGAGAGTTGTTGTTGCTGTACTCCTAAGCGTGAGAACTGACGCGCAGGATCGGCTAAATCTTGCCCTGCGCGGCTCACTCCCGGATTTAAACGCACCCCTATCGAGGCTTTACCTTCCACTAAGTGACGATAGGCTTGCAACTGGCTCAGCGAATTGAAGATCATCTTATCGCAGATATCAACCACCGCTTTCACGTCATCTTCACTGTAACCAACACTATAAGCGTGAGTTTCTTTGCCAGACCCCCTACCACCAAACGTCTCATAACCTAATTGCACCTCAAAAGGGCCACAGCTGGTGGTGCCATCAAGATAAGGTTTCATGATGTCAAATACGCCCCAAGTCGAAAAACACTTGAGGGCTAATACCAATTTAACGCCACTTAGGGCTTTTAATTTCGTGCATTACAAATGGCAATTACACTTCGTAAGCCTCAAAGAGGCTTACTTTTCCATAGTGATAGAGGCTCACAGTACACCAGCAGTTCATTTCAGCACCTGTTAACGAGAAATAGCATCACATCATCAATGAGCAGCGTTGGAGCTTGTTTAGACAATGCTGTCGTCGAACGGTTCTTCGGTAGCTTGAAAAATGAATGGATACTCAATGTGGTTTATTTAACGCGTGATGCAATGAAAGAAGATGTTGAAGAATATATCCGGTATTACAACCATGAAAGGTTGCATACTACGCTTGGTGATTTAACGCCACTCGACTATGAAAAATTACAAAGTCAGGTGTCCTATTCGGCTTGACCAGAATAGTATAACTAGGGCAGACCCAATCAGATTATAGCTATCTTAAAGATAGCTAGCCTAAAGATAGATAGCTTTAAACATACATCGCTTGAATTTCGTTGGCATACGCTTGGTAAATGTTTTTACGGCGTAATTTTAAGGTTGGGGTTATCAAACCTTGCTCAATCGAAAATGGGCTTGGCAATAACGTAAATCTTTTGATTTTTTCAAACCCAGCCAACTCTTGTTGCAGTTCTTTCAAACGCTTTTCAAAATGCTCAACCACTTTGCTATTACGCAAAAGCTCAAGCGGTGATTCGTAGCGTAGTCCTTTCTCTTTTGCCCACAATTCTAAAGATTCAAAAGAAGGCACGATTAAAGCGGTAACATAGTTACGCGAGTCAGCGATCACTGCCACTTGCTCAATGAACGGACAGCAACCTACTTTACCTTCAACACGTTGCGGCGCAATGTATTTGCCATTAGAGGTTTTCATTAACTCTTTAATGCGATCGGTAATATATAAGTTACCGTTGGCATCAAACTCACCCGCATCGCCAGTTTTAAGCCAACCGTCTTGGAACGTTTCTGCGGTTTCCACTGGGCGATTATAATAGCCACGCATCACGATATCACCACGAACTAAGATCTCGTTATTTGCGCCAATCTTCACTTCAGTTTCACTTAGCACCTGACCATTAGATCCGGTAACACGATTGCCAATAGTATTACAGGTGACTGTTGCCGTGGTTTCTGTCATGCCATATCCACACAACACCGGAATATTGATCGCATGGAAAAAACCGGCTACGTCTTTATCTAACGCCGCGCCACCACAAGGCATAAACTTCAAACGCCCACCGAGTACTTGTTGCAGTTTTGAAAAGATCAGCTTAGTCGCAATAACGTGTTGCACACTCAGCCAAGGATTAGCTTTAGCACGCTGTTGTTGTACCTCAAATTGACGAGCCCCCACCGATAGCGCCCAAGCAAACATTTTTTGTTGTGTCGCTGAGCCTTTTGCCACTTTCGCTTGGACTGCGCTATACACTTTTTCTAAAAAGCGTGGCACTACACATAAAGTATGTGGGCGAACCTCTGCAATCGCTTCTTTGATTTTATTGGTGTCAGAAAGGTAGACATTTTTACCACCACGACACAGAACGTAAAAGCTCCACGCACGTTCAAAGACATGACTAAGCGGTAAGAAAGCGAGTGATACATCCCCTTTGGCAAACGCGAGCTTTTGATCGTGTTGGCGCATGGTTGAGGCAATATTGCGGTAATCCAGCATCACACCTTTAGGATCGCCAGTGGTACCGGAAGTATAAATAAGCGTAAGCAGATCATCTAAATTAGCATCTGATAAACGTTGTTGTAGTTCAATCTCACAATCAACGTCAACCACCATAGTGTCACTGATCAGCGTATCGAAATGGTGATGACAGTGTGTATTTAATAATTCCACACTTTGATCAAACACCACAATATGGGCAATACTATTACTGTGTGCTTGTAAATTACACGCCACTTTGTATTGTTCGGTGTTATCCACAAACAAGACTTTTACCTGTGCATCATTGATTATATAGCGAGCTTGCTCTGACGTACTGGTTGGATAAATCGGCACCACCACAGCGCGCGCTTTCAAACAAGCGATGTCCGCACAAGCCCATTGTGGTTTGTTATCGGATAAAATGGCGCAGGTATCTTGTACCCCTACCCCAAAATGGATCAGAACTTGCGCTATTTTTTGTGAGATGGTATCAAATTGAGTCCATGATACTTGATGCCAAGGCGCGGCGGTTTCAAATCCTTCCAGAGCGATTGTATCCTGTAAAGCATCGCTTTGTAGACGTAAAGAACCAATGAGATGATATTGTTCTAATGACATGTTGTGTTTACCTAATTATAAAAACTGGACTCATAAACAGATTTGAGCTTACAAGTGTTTCTTTTTTTGCGTATTCTATCTTATACCCTCTAAAATGCTACGATTTTTAGCTTACAGTTGTAAGTTTTTGCTTCAGATTTGTTCTGCGTCATGTTTCAAAGACATGACTTTATTTTAGTCGCTAAACGAATTTTAGGTATAAAAAAACCCCGCATAATTGCGAGGTTGTTAAATTCATATCAAAACGATTTATACCCTAAGCGCTTAATCGTCTTTTTCACCGGCTAATAAATCACCTTTCGCCGCTTTTAAATATTGGATCATCGACCAGTAAGTTAACGCTGTGGCGATATATAACGCGGCATAACCAACCCACACCATCCAATCATCGTAACGCCAAATTAATACCCATAACGCAAACATTTGACTCAGAGTTTTCCATTTACCAATCCAAGAGACCGCAACACTGGCACGTTTTCCAATTTCAGCCATCCACTCACGCAATGCCGAAATAATAATTTCTCGCGCGATCATTGTTGCTGCAGGAATCGTGATCCAAATCGTATGGTAATGCTCAACGATTAGAATTAATGCTACCGCCACCATAAGTTTATCGGCAACAGGATCTAAAAATGCGCCAAAGCGAGAAGTCTGGCCTAATTTACGCGCTAACAGCCCATCGAGCCAGTCGGTAAATCCTGCAACCCAAAATACCATTGCGGCAGCAAAAGGCGCCCAAGTATAAGGAAGATAGAAAATAACGACAAAAACTGGGATCAGCGCCAATCGAAGTAAAGTCAAAATATTCGGTATAGTAAATCGCATAATTACGGGCTCTTGGTGAGTGCTGCTCAATGTTGCGTTAAAAACATTATTGTTTCAATGCTTGATGAATGATTTCTGCTAAAGATTTACTGATCCCTGGCACTTTGGTTAGTTCTTCGACAGTTGCACGCTTTAATTCTTGAATTCCACCCATGCTTTTTAATAAAGCTTGCCGACGTTTAGGACCCACCCCTTCAATTCCCTCTAAGGTACTGGTTCTTCTTGTTTTCCCACGTTTGGCTCGATGACCACTAATCGCATGGTTATGACTTTCATCACGAATATGCTGAATTAAGTGTAATGCCGGTGCATCGCTAGGTAGATTGAACTCTTCACCATTGGTTTTGATTAAGGTTTCGAGCCCAGGTTTACGAGTTACCCCTTTAGCAATGCCGATCAATTCAGGTCGTTTGGGCCAATCTTGCCAATATTTTTGCAAGATTTCATGCGCGCGATTTAGCTGCCCTTTACCACCATCAATAAAAATAATATCGGGAATTTTTTCAGCATACTGTTCATCGGTATATTGCTGTTTTGAATAACGTCGGTCCAGCACTTGCGCCATCGCCGCGTAATCATCCCCCCCCGTAATACCTTCAATATTATAACGTCGATAATCTTGCTTAACCGGACCTTCTCGATTAAACACCACACACGAGGCAATGGTACTCTCTCCCATGGTATGGCTAATATCAAAACATTCCATGCGCTCAATACGTTGCAGCTTAAATTCTAACTCTAATGCTTTAACTCTTTGATTGACCGTCATCTTGTGGCTAATTTTTGCGGTTAGCGCACTCAATGCATTGGTATTGGATAAACGCAAATAACGCTCTCGCATACCACGAGGTTTGGTATGAAATTGAACTTTATGCCCCGACAGTTGTGCCAATGCCTCTTGCAGGCTGGAGGATCCATCAAATACGTTGTCATCGAATAAATCCCCATTCATGGTGATTCGGTTAGGAATGCTTGAGGCTTCGTTATGACTTAAATAATACTGATTTAGAAAACTCGAAAACACTTCTTTATCATCGGTATTTGCTGGAATTTTAGGGAAATGACTGCGACTACCAAGGATCTTTCCTTGCCTTATCATCAATAAATGAATACACGCCAAACCATTTTCTTTGGCAAATCCAATCACATCCATATCATCCAGTGAATCATCTGACACAGATTGCTGCTCTTGCACCCGACGAATGGCCTGAATTTGATCGCGATACTTAGCCGCCTGTTCAAACGCCAATCCTTGGCTGGCTTGTTCCATTTTTGCTATCAAAGCGTTCAGAACCTGATCGTCCTTTCCTTGCAAAAAGAGACGCACATAATGGACGCTTTCGGCATACTCTTCATCGCTTACTAAGCCTTTGACGCACGGCGCTGAGCAACGCTCAATTTGATACATCAAACACGGTCTGGTTCGGTTAGCATACACACTGTCTTCGCACTGACGCACCGGAATAATTCTTTGCAACAAATGCAAGGTTTCACGCACCGCACCAGCTTCAGGGTAAGGACCAAAGTATTCCCCTTTACGCCGCTTTACGCCGCGATGATACGCCAACCTTGGGTGTTTATGTTTTGAGATCAGAATATAGGGATACGATTTATCATCACGCAGTAACACATTGTATTTAGGTAGGTATTGCTTGATGTAATTGTGTTCGAGGATCAAGGCTTCGGTTTCAGTATGAGTGACCGTCACATCAATTTTTTGGATATGCGAAACCAGCGCCTTGGTTTTCTCGTTATCTACGTTTTTACGAAAATAACTCGACAGGCGCTTGTTTAAATTTTTGGCTTTACCAACATAGATAACATCATCCATGGCGTTATACATACGATAAACGCCAGGTTGTTGTGAAACGGTTGATAAAAAAGCAGCAGAATCAAAATCTGCCAAAGGCACATCCATAGACTCTACAACGTCTCAGTTGTGATCATGCCATAACGAATTGCAAGGTGGGTCAGTTCAACATCCCCACCAATATCCAACTTGCTGAATAATCGATAACGATAACTGTTGACCGTTTTCGGACTCAAATTTAATTGCTCCGAAATATCGGTTACCTTCTCACCTTTGGTGATCATTAGCATGATCTGCAATTCACGCTCTGATAACTCTTTAAAAGGGTTATCCGAGGGTGCAGAAAATTGACTTAACGCCATTTGTTGCGCGATCTCTGGTGAAATATAGCGTTGACCACTATTGACCATGCGGATCGCATTCACCATTTCATCGGGCCCTGCGCCTTTGGTTAAATAACCAGAACCGCCTGCCTGCATTACTTTGGTTGGAAATGGGTTTTCGGTATGAATCGTCAAAACAATAATTTTGACATCGGGATTAAATCGTAAGATTTTTTTGGTAGCTTCCAAGCCGCCAATACCCGGCATATTCATGTCCATTAAGATAACATCCGCGTGATTAGCACGGCACCATTTTACAGACTCTTCACCACTGTTAGCTTCCCCTACTACTTTCATGCCACGGACGTCTTCAATAATACGTCGAATCCCTGTGCGAACCAGCTCGTGATCATCTACAAGAAAAACATTTATCACTCTTGTATCTCCACACTTGGATTATCGCTAATACTGTTAAGCTTAGTTGATAGGCTTAATTTTTATAGCATTCTACCTTAGTTAGTTAAAAACATGACCATAAATCTAATGATCAACGTCAATTTTTAAGGAAATTATAATAAAAAAACTTAATTTCTTTAACATACTGTATTAAATGACTTTATTTAAGCCAATAACCTTATAAAGAAAATGGTTTAACTAACGAGTTGTTGGTTATTATACATTTGTATTATTAATGGTTTTATCCATAATGCAAATAAAAAACCGTCAAACGCCGGAATAATGATATAGCCCAATTCATTGACGTTATCGTAAGCGCTTGCTATCCCAACCACAATTACCACTCCATAGTTATGCTAAATCATTAAATCTGAACTTTCTGGAACTGATTGAGGTTTATTAAAGCATCTTAGATTTATAAAGCACCTAAGAACGATAAAGCTCCTAAGATTTATAAAGCATCTTTTGTTATTCTAACTCCAATTCATTCACACTCTCTTTGGATAAAGCAGTGTCATCATCGATCCAACAGGGTTTTATCTTATCTCGACAAGCCCGAGATGTGCGTTCGTCTTTTCAGATTAATCACAGCCATTCTATGCAGACTTCTGATCAGCTCAACCATAATAAAACCCTTATCGAAATTTGGCTGGCTACCGACTCGGGTCCTGTTCAGTTACTCATCCAAGACCAACAAGTTGTGTTTTTTATTACCAAGCAAGATCAAATAAAGGCTGAGCAACTTATCGCGGATACCTTTGGAGAGCAAACTCCCATTCAGATGAAAAGCGTGCCACTCAAAACCTTTGAACAAAATGCGGTGCTTGCCTGTTACACGCCGAATAATCAAATATCCTATCAAGCAAAACAACTTTTTAATCAGCACGGCATTATTACCTTTGAAGATGACATTCGCTTAACCGACCGCTATTTAATGGAGCGCTTTATCCGAGGCGGAGTGCAATTTATCGGTGATCGCACCCAAAAGCAGGGTTATCAAAGCGTCAGGCAAGCAAAATGTAAACCGAGTGATTACAAACCTAATTTAAGCGTGGTTTCACTCGATATTGAATGCTCCGAAAAAGGTATTTTGTATTCTGTTGGGCTTGATTCAACACTAGACAGTCGCGTGATCATGATTGGTGAGGCCCCTAATCCCCTAGCTCCCACCCAGAAAAAAAATGAAGAGCTGCACATTGAATGGGTAGCAAATGAATTAGCATTACTTAAAGCGTTAATCCAATGGTTTCGCACTTTTGATCCCGATATTATTATTGGCTGGAATGTTATCGACTTTGATTTTCGCTTACTCGATAAACGTGCCAAATGGCATAAGCTACCGTTAGCGATCGCACGGGGTAGTCAAAACCTCTATTTCAGGCAATCAAAAACCACCCAGCAAGGCTTTGTGTCTATCCCTGGTCGAGTGGTATTAGATGGTATTGATACGTTAAAAACCGCGACTTATCATTTTAATTCTTGGACATTAGAGTCGGTTTCACAACAGTTACTTGGTGAAGGCAAAATCATTCATGATCCGTTTAATCGTATGGATGAAATTAATCGTCAATTTCGTGAAGATAAACACTCCCTTGCCCGTTATAACTTGCAAGATTGCCGCCTAGTGACGCGAATTTTCGACCAAACGCATCTGCTCCAATTTGCGATTGAACGTACTCAGTTAACTGGAGTGGAGCTTGATCGTATTGGCGGTTCGGTGGCCGCTTTTACCAATCTCTACCTGCCTCAATTGCATCGCGCTGGCTACATTGCGCCTAATCTTCAATCGGAGAATTGGCTTGCTAGTCCCGGTGGCTATGTGATGGATTCCGATCCCGGCTTGTATCACTCGGTATTAGTGTTGGATTTTAAATCGCTCTACCCTGCTATTATTCGCACTTTTCTTATTGACCCACTTGGTTTAGTCGAGGGCTTACAACAGTCGATCGGAAAACAAGATGATCAAGCGGTCGCGGGATTTAGAGGTGGACAATTTCATCGCGACAAGCATTTTCTACCCAAGATGATCGAACAATTATGGCAAGCAAGAGATGTCGCCAAGCGCAATAAAGAAGCGGCATTTTCTCAAGCCATCAAAATTATTATGAATTCATTTTATGGCGTACTGGGCTCGTCTGGTTGTCGATTTTTTGATACTCGCCTTGCATCATCAATTACCATGCGTGGACATGAAATCATGAAGCAAACTCGGGTGTTAATTGAAGCGCAAGGTTATCAAGTTATTTACGGTGATACTGACTCCCTATTTGTGTCTTTAATCGAGCCACATACCCCAGACAAAGCCGATAAAATTGGTCATCACTTAGTGACAACAATTAACCATTGGTGGCAGCAACACATACAAGAAGAATTTCATTTAACCTCGGCGTTAGAGTTAGAATACGAGACCCATTATCAGCGCTTTTTAATGCCGACGATTCGCGGCGCTGAAACCGGTTCTAAAAAGCGTTATTGCGGTATGATTGTCGAGCAAGGCGTTGAAAAAATGGTGTTTAAAGGGCTTGAAAGCGCTCGTACAGATTGGACAGCGTTGTCACACCATTTTCAACAAACCCTATATAACATGGTGTTTCATGATAAAGATCCACAAAGTTTTATTCGTCAATATGTTGACGATACCTTAGCCGGAAAATTTGATGATGATTTGGTCTACCAAAAGCGTTTACGCCGTAAGTTAAACGAGTATTTAAAAAACATTCCGCCTCAAGTTCGCGCCGCCAAACTCGCCGATGATCACAATGCTCGATTAGGTCGTCCACTGCAGTACCAAAACAAAGGGCGTATTCAGTATCTCTTTACCATAAACGGACCGGAACCAAAAGATTACTTACACAGTCCAATTGACTACCAACATTATATTGATAAGCAATTAAAACCTGTCGCCGATGCTATTTTGCCTTTTATTGGATTAGACTTTGAATCGGTCATCGCGCCACAAATTGATTTATTTTGAGGCCCTTTTACTGTCTACCGCCACTTTTCTTTGTCGTTCGGTGCAGATCGTGATATTTTCTGCTCGTCATTTACAATTCATCGCGGTAAGACACTATATTGATATCAATGCAGTAACCATAATATCAATGCCGTGACCAAGCGATGCTTAAAAAATTTATTAGGAAACACTCATGCCTAAAGCCAGTGAAATTAAAAAAAATGCCGTTGTTGAAGTGAACGGTCAAGTTTACTCTGTTCGTGAAGTTAGCAAATTAACCCCAAGTGGTCGTGCTGGCGCGAGCTTGTATCGCATGCGCATGTACAACATCGCTACCGGTGCTAAAGCTGACGAAAGCTACAAAGCCGACGAAATCCTGACTTTGGCTGATTTTAGCCGTCGCAGCGTGATGTTTTCGTACATCGATGGTGCTGAATATGTCTTCATGGATAACGAAGATTACACCCCTTACCACTTCAACAAAGAAACTATTGAAGATGAGATTTTATTCTTCAATGAAGATACCCAAGGCCTAAGCGTGTTAATCGTCAATGACAAGCCAATTGGCATTGAATTACCGACCAGTGTTGATCTTGTGATCGTTGAAACCTCACCATCAATTAAAGGTGCATCGGCCAGTGCTCGTACTAAGCCTGCCACTTTAACGACTGGTTTAGTGGTTCAAGTACCTGAATATATTGCTAATGAAGAAAAAATCAAAATCAACACTTCTGAGCGTAAGTTCATGAGCCGTGCAGATTAACAACACATATTCACTTTTAAAAATATTAGGAAATTATGACTGATTTAATCTCTCTTGATGATGCCATCGATGTTGCGTATGACATTTTTCTTGAAATGGCACCCGATAGCTTAGATGCTGTCGATGTGATTTTATTCACCGCTCAATTTGAAGATCGCGGCGCAGCAGAAGCGGTTGAGACTGGCGATGATTGGTCACAACATGTTGGTTTTGAGGTGGATAAGGAAACGTACGCAGAAGTGAAAATTGGTTTAGTCAATGAAGCCGATGACACACTTGATGATGTCTTTGCTCGTATGTTGATCAGCCGTGATCCTGACAATAAGTTTTGTCATATTCTTTGGAAGCGTGATTAAGTTTTTGTAAGAGGGATAACTTATACCCATTCCATTGAATCTTTGATCCATTTGGTATTGCCTTCAAACTAAAACCTCCAAATAGCAAAATGCCGAACTCGCTTTAACAGTGAGTTCGGCATTTTTTATGTTTTCAATCTATACCCATCTTACTTGGGTAGATTAAATTCTTGTTCTGCCCTTTGGCTTAGGCAAACCGTTATTCACACGGCGTTGCTTCGGCTTTCCATCGCGCCCGCCGACGGCCTCACCATTGTTTGCTTTATTGGTGGTGGTGCCTTTTGTAGCCACGTTACCGCGCGTGGTTGAACGGCTACGACCTTTAGTAGTCGTAGTGGCTCTTTCTTCATGGCGTTTAACCGCACGACGAATTTTTTGCCCACGCGAACGATCACGTTTACGCGAACCTGCCATTGGATCAATCAAAGTTTCACGCTCTGGTTTTAAGTCTACCATTTCACGCAAGTAGTTCACTTCTTTCAGTTCAAGCTCAATCCAACCACCACGAGGCAGTGATTTTTCAAGATAGATTTCACCATAGCGAACACGTTTCAGACGGCTAACCGTTACCCCTTGAGATTCCCATAAACGGCGAACTTCACGGTTACGACCTTCGGTGATCATGACATAAAACGTATGGTTCATGCCTTCGCCACCCGCATGCACAACGTCTTCAAAACGTGCCATGCCATCTTCAAGTTCAACACCGCGCGTCACGTTGCGAACCATTTCTTCGGTCACTTCACCAAAAACACGCACCAAATATTCACGCTCAACTTCACGGCTTGGGTGCATTAAACGGTTGGCTAATTCACCATCGGTGGTAAAGAGTAATAGACCACCGGTGTTAGCATCTAGACGACCCACCGATACCCAGCGCGAGTCTTTAATTTTTGGTAAGCGATCAAATACGGTACGGCGACCTTCAGGATCGCTACGCGTACACAACTCACCTTCGGGCTTGTTGTACGCTAATACGCGGCAGATCACTTCTTCCGATTCTTTTACCGATACTTTATGGCCATCGATACGGATAAGGGCATTTTCATCTTCTAGGCGATCGCCCAGTTTTGCCACTTGACCATTAAGACTCACACGACCAGCTTGGATCATCGCTTCTAATTCACGACGAGAACCATGCCCTGCACGAGCTAAGATTTTCTGTAATTTTTCGTTCATGGGTTAACCTTTTGTTTGTCGACTTCACAGCCGTCTTTTATTGTTCTCATGATGAATTAACCATACAAAACAATAAATTAAAAATTATTTAGCTTTTCATCCGTCTTTAAGCTTCCATCATGGATTGCTCAAGCGCTAAGAAAAGGCAGCATAGTATACATCAAACCCTACTGAGATAGAATATTTTTCCACCACGTGGACATCATTATCATTACCTTCTGTCACTATTTTTGTTAACCTCATCGCTTCCCTCACAACTTAATTAATAATTATGACGATTGAACATTTCGATGCTATTTATCAACGAGCCGCAGAACGTAAAGGTGGAGAACTACAATTAGAGTTGTTGGTGAGTAAACCCCTTTCTCAAGCAGAGTTACAACACATCACCGACGATCGTTGGCTGGCTGCTTTTACCATGAAGGTGTTTCAATGTGGTATTTCGTGGCAGGTAGTCAGAAAAAAATGGCCTAATTTCGAAAGCTTATTCTTTAACTTCAAGCTTGAACCGTTAATGATGCTACCCGAAGAAATATGGGAACAAAAAGCACAAGATCCGAGTATTATTCGTCATCTTACCAAAGTAAAATCCATTCCAAAAAATGCGCAAATGATTCATTCTGCTCAGTTTGAATTTACGTCGTTCTCTCACATGGTTGCCCATTGGCCAACGGATAATATTATCGGTTTATGGCAGTATTTGAAAAAACACGGAAATCGATTAGGTGGTAATACTGGCCCTTATACTTTACGTCAAATGGGCGTTGATACCTTTATTTTATCGTCCGATGTTGAATCTCACTTAAGAAATATTGGTGTGATTGATAGCGCTCGAGGAACAAAACGTGCCATGCAAGCAGCACAAAAAGCGTTTAACCATTGGCAACAACAATCAGGTCGTAGCCTTTCCGAAATTAGCCAAATTATCGCTTATAGCTGTGGTGATAATCAGGTGCTGTAAATCGCCGATAGAAATCAACATTAAAAAGCCTCACCGTATAAAAAACACGATGAGGCTTATATAATTAAGTGACCACGACAGGTAACTGATGAATCACTCAAACGGTGAAGGATCCCCTGCACCGCGTCTTACTACCACCATTTCATCTTCACTAAAATCAATGACTGTGGTTGGTTGCTCGCCTAAGAAACCGCCGTTCATGATTAAATCTACCGAATGTTCCAGCTTATCGCGGATATCCTCTGGGTCGGATTCGGCGTAATCGTTGCCCGGTAAAATCAGAGTGGTCGACATTAACGGTTCGCCCAATGCTTCGAGTAGATCCAAGGCAATTTTATTGTCTGGCACACGAATACCAATGGTTTTACGTTTGGCGTTCATTAAGCGACGTGGCACTTCTTTCGTGCCTTTAAAGATAAAGGTATAAGCGCCAGGAGTATTGCTTTTCAATAAACGGAAAGCGCTATTATCAATACGGGCATATAAAGAGAGTTCCGATAAATCGCGGCACAATAAAGTAAAGTTGTGTTTATCATCAATTTTACGAATGCGACAAAGGCGTTCTAGTGCGTTTTTGTTTTCAAGTTGACAGCCTAGCGCATATCCAGAATCGGTCGGATAAACGATAACGCCGCCATTACGGATGATCGCAACCGCTTGTGTGATCAAGCGTGCTTGCGGATTGTCTGGGTGTAAATAAAAAAACTGGCTCATTGTTATTCCTTGAGTCTGTGACGGGCAAGTATTCGCTTAATTAATCTTATCTTCTGGTGTCGAATAGCTACCGGTTAACGGTATATGTGCGATTGCTTGCCAATCCTTCCACACGGGTTCAACCCCGGCGGGTAACCATAAATTTCGGCCCAATTCCATCCACGGGGAAGGATAATGAAAGTCCGAACCTTGTGATGCTAATAAGTTGTATTGTATCGCATAATCCGCCAGCGTGCGTCGTTCTTGTGGCGCTTGTTGTGGTTGAGCAACTTCCATTGCATCACCACCTGCTTCAACGAATGCGGCAATTAAACGCTTCATCCATTTGGCTGTCAATTGATAACGGCCTGGATGCGCTAAAACTGCCTCGCCTCCTGCGGCATGAATCGCATTAACCGCATCGATCATGGTGCACCACGATGGCGGCACATAACCGGGATTATTACGGGTTAAATATTTTTTGAACACCATCTGCATGGTTTTCGCGTAACCATTATCCACCAGCCATTTAGCAAAGTGAGAACGCGTAATTGAGGCCTCACCCGCAATGGCTTGGACTTCTTCTAATACTCCCTCACGCGTGTGTTTGGCTAGGCGCTCTGCCATCAACTCGGAACGATCAATTCGACGTTGTTTTTGTTCGGCAATAAGCTGCTTTAATTCAGCGTTTTCAATATCAATATTCAAACCCACAATATGGATATCTTTATTTTGCCAAACGGTCGAGATCTCTATGCCATTGATTAAATGAACTGGCAAAGATTGCTCGTTGATATAGCGTTTCGCTTGGTCTATCGCATCGATGCTGTCGTGGTCGGTGATGGCAAATACATCAATATTAAATTCGACGGCACGATCGATCAATTGCGTTGGAGAAAAACGCCCATCGGAACATGTGGTGTGGCTATGTAAATCAATACGCATTAAAGAGTCTCAATGTATACCCGTATGACTTAAAGCAACCGCTTTAAGTTATTTTGGCTATATTTTAAAAAAGGCTTGACTAAAAACCACCAAACTAGTTTACTAGTACATAAGTTTTCAAGCTAACGAATTGTGTTAGTCTTTTCAGTACAAGGAACTAGAGCTATGTTTTCATCGTTATCACAAGATTCTAACATTCATCGCAATCACAAAGAACCGCTTTGTGTGCTTTCCTTGCTCTCTCTTATTCTTAGCTGGCATGCTTGGCGCTTACTATCTTAGTTGGGGCTTGCTTTATATCGTTAGGCAATCAACCCGCTGAGAATGCGGGTTTTTTAATGCCTCTCGTGCTTTACACCAACTAAAACGATTAAATAATCACCAAAATAACGCTTTCATTTTATCTAAGTCGATTAATAGTAAAAAAGTTATTGGGGCATGATTAAGTTTATGCGACTATCGATAAATAGCAAAAATCGGTAAGCCTGTGAAAGCAAACGGAATTAAAATCAAGTAAAAGGACGTCTTATGAATAAGGCAGCACAGATCCATAATGCAATGATAAGCAAAAAGCACCCGATTGAAGTATTTCAATTAGAGACTCCTTATCTCGAAGACCCGACACAAGTGTTTAATGCTTTATGCGTCAACGCAGATCATGCGCAAGACACACAAAACAGTTTGTTATTAGAAAGCGCCGAGATCAGCTCAAAAGAGAATTTAAAAAGCTTATTATTAATTGATGCTGCGGTTCGGATCGAATGCCGTGGTCATAATGTGGTGATGACCGCCAAAACAGAAAATGGTCAGCAACTACTCAAAGCGGTAAAACAAAATATTAATCAAGCCAATAACGTATTAACTAAGGCTTGTGAGTCACAGCTCGAACTTACTTTTTCGACCTTAAATGAATTACTGGATGAAGATACGCGCTTACGTGAAGCTTCAAGCTTTGATGCGTTACGTTTAGTTCAGCATAGCTTTGATATTGAAGGCAAAGATAAACACGCAATTTTTATCGGTGGTTTATTTGCTTATGATTTAGTCGCTAACTTTGAATCATTAGGTCATGCTAGCAGCATTGATAACTGCCCTGATTATGTTTTTTATGTCGCCGAAACCTTAATGGTGTTTGATCATCAAACCCAACATTGTAGTGTGCAAGCCAGCGCCTTTGATGCTAGCCAAGTGACCAAACAACAATTGCAACACCGCCTGCAAGAAATCCGTCAACATTGCACCGATGTGCCACCATTACCGACTGCGATTAATGTTGACGATATGACGGTTACAACCAATATCAGTGATGAGCAATTTTGCCAGATCGTGCGCGATCTTAAGCAAAATGTGATTCAAGGCGATATTTTCCAAGTGGTGCCCTCTCGCCGATTTACCTTACCTTGTCCTTCACCGTTAGCCGCTTATAAAGCGCTTAAGCAAAGTAATCCCAGCCCATATATGTTTTATATGAAAGACGAATTATTTACTTTGTTTGGCGCCTCACCAGAAAGTGCTTTGAAGTATGATGCTGAGAGCGAACAAGTTGAAATTTACCCTATTGCCGGCACTCGTGGTCGCGGTAAAAATGCTGACGGCACGATTAACTTTGATTTAGACAGCCGCATCGAATTGGAATTGCGCAGCGATAAAAAAGAAAATGCCGAACACATGATGCTGGTTGATTTAGCGCGTAACGATGTGGCTCGAATTGCCACTGCTGGCTCTCGCCATGTGGCCGACTTATTAAAAGTGGATCGCTACAGCCATGTCATGCATTTAGTATCACGCGTGGTGGGCGAATTACGCTCAGATTTGGATGCGTTGCATGCCTATCAAGCCACAATGAACATGGGCACCTTAACGGGCGCACCTAAAATTCGCGCGATGCAGTTTATTCGTGAAGTAGAACAACAACGTCGAGGCACCTATGGCGGCGCGGTTGGGTATTTGACCGGCGAAGGCGATTTAGACACTTGTATCGTGATCCGTTCAGCTTATGTTGAAAACGGCATTGCCACGGTTCAAGCTGGCGCGGGGGTGGTGTTTGATTCCGACCCACAATCAGAAGCCGATGAAACGCGCGGGAAAGCTCAAGCTTGTATCAGTGCCATTCAAGCCGCGCACCAAGCTCAATCGAATCCACCAGCGTCTCATCAACCAGTTTCACACCCACAAAGCTCACAAGGATAAGGTGACTATTATGGCTAATATCGTATTTGTCGATAATTTTGATTCTTTCACTTATAACCTTGTCGATCAGTTTCGCAGCTTAGGTCATTGCGTCACTATTTATCGTAACAACATTGCCGCTCAAACAATTGAACAGGCAATCAGCCAATTAGATAACGCGGTTGTCGTATTATCGCCAGGGCCTGGTGAGCCGAGTAAAGCCGGTTGCATGCCAGAGTTGATTCAACGATTAAAAGGCAAGGTGCCGATGATTGGAATTTGCTTAGGCCATCAAGCGATTGTCGAAGCCTATGGCGGCACAGTGGCAGGCGCGGGCGAAATCATCCATGGTAAAGTCTCAATGATGGTGCATGGTAATCACCCAACTTATCAAAATCTGCCCTCTCCCTTTGCTATTGCACGTTATCACTCATTAGTAGCAACCCATGTGAGCGAGCAATTAACCGTAACATCGGAAGTCGATGGGCTGGTAATGTCCGTGGTTGAAGAAAATCATAAAGTGTGTGGCTTTCAGTTTCACCCTGAATCGATCATGACCACTTATGGCGCAACGTTATTAGAGAACACCATTCATTGGGCGTTAGATACTCAAATGCAAGCCTAATAACGAATAACAAAAGCGCATAACGAATAGAGCCAAGAATTTAGAGTAAGGACACCACATGCAAAACATCATTAATAAACTGTACGCCCAAACGGATTTGAGCGAAAACGAAAGTCATCAATTATTCGATATCATCATTAAAGGGGATATGGATCCTATTTTACTTGGCGCGGTGTTAACCTCGCTTAAAATCAAAGGTGAGACGCCGCAAGAAATTGCCGGAGCCGCTCATGCTTTATTAGCTAATGCCTCTCCTTTTCCTACTATTGAAGGCGACTTTGCCGATATCGTCGGAACTGGCGGCGATGGTTCGAACACTTTTAATATTTCCACTACAGCCGCTTTTGTTGCCGCCGCATGTGGCGTAAAAGTCGCCAAACACGGTAACCGTGGCGTATCGAGCAAATCCGGTTCATCTGACCTACTTGATTCGTTTGGCATTAATCTTTCAATGAGCCCAGAAGAGACCAAAGCCGCCATTGATGATATTGGGGTGGCATTTTTATTTGCTCCGCAATATCACGGCGGCGTTCGTCATGCCATGCCAGTACGCAAAGCAATGAATACGCGTACTATTTTTAACCTACTTGGCCCTTTAATTAATCCAGCTCGCCCTAATATACAATTAATGGGGGTTTACGATGAGTCATTAGTCCGCCCAATCGCCAAAACGTTAGCCCAGATGGGACTAAAACGTGCCGCTGTGGTGCATGGTAGTGGATTAGATGAAGTCGCGATCCACGGCTCAACCTTGGTGAATGAAATCGTCAATGGTGACATTATCGAATACACTTTAACCCCGCAAGATTTTGGGGTGAACACTCATCCACTTGAGGCAATTCAAGGCGGAGAGCCAGACGAAAACCGCGCCATCATCACGCAAATTCTCAATGGTGAAGGCAGCGAGGCGCAAGTGTCTGCAGTGGCAGTTAATGTCGCGCTGCTATTGCGTTTATTTGGCCAGCAAAATCTCAAAGCCAATACTCAACAAGCAATAGAGGCGATGAATTCTGGCAAAGCGTATCAACTCGTCACTCAACTTGCCGCTCGCGGTTAATCATTAAAGGAAAGGCAATGGAAACGGTACTCGCAAAAATAGTGGCTGATAAACGAATTTGGGTGGAAGAACGTAAAGCGCAGCAACCGCTCACCAGCTTCAAAGATCAACTCACACCCAGTGATCGCAGTTTTTATGACGCGCTCAATACTGGCAAAACCGAGTTTATTTTAGAATGTAAAAAAGCCTCGCCATCAAAAGGCTTGATCCGTGATGACTTTGATCTCGATTACATTGCTTCGGTCTATGCCAAACATGCCAGCGCTATTTCAGTTTTAACCGACAGTAAATATTTCCAAGGTGATTTTGAGTTTATTCCTCAAATTCGTAATCAAGTCACCCAACCTGTGATTTGCAAAGACTTTATGATTGATGAATACCAAGTCTACTTGGCGCGTCATTATCAGGCCGATGCCATTTTATTAATGCTGTCTGTGCTCGATGATGAAGAATATCGTCACCTTGCCAATGTCGCCACCCGCTTAAACCTTGGCTATTTAACCGAAGTCAGCAACGAAGAGGAGCTGGAGCGTGCAATTGCGCTAAAAGCCCCCGTCGTTGGGATCAACAACCGCAATCTACGCGATTTATCCATCACCCTTGAGCGCACCAAAGAACTGGCACCTCGCCTGCCAAAAAGCACTATAGTGATCTCAGAATCGGGGATCCATAACCATCAACAGGTGAAAGAACTTTCTCAGTTTGCCAATGGATTTTTGATCGGCAGTTCATTAATGTCGGAAGACAACTTAGAGCTGGCAGTACGTCGAGTATTGCTGGGCGAGAATAAGGTCTGTGGTCTCACCCACCCTGATGATGCCAACGCCGCCTATCAATCAGGTAGTGTGTATGGCGGTTTGATTTTTGTTAAAAACTCCAAACGTTGTGTCGATATTGAGACTGCGCGCTTAGTCATGAGCGGCGCACCTCTTCATTATGTTGGAGTGTTTCAAAACCTCAGTAGCTATAAAACACAGCTGGTTAAAAACAAAGCTCTGCAAGGCCACAGTTTGGATGAAATCGCACAAATCGCCAATCAATTAGGTTTAGCGGCGGTGCAATTACATGGCAATGAAAGCCAAGCCGATGTAACCGAGCTTAGATCTTTATTACCTAAAAGCATTCAAATATGGAAAGCCTATGGGGTGAGTAATGCCCTGCCAACCCTCTTAACCAAACATGTTGATAAACACTTACTTGACGCGCAAGTCGGTAATCAATCTGGTGGAACAGGAAAACGCTTTGATTGGTCATTGCTCGATCAACTGGCCAGCACAGCCGCAGGGAAAACCTCTACCAGTCATCGTGCCCGTATTATGCTCGCGGGCGGACTATCGCCTGACAACATCGTTGAAGCCGGACAATTAGGCTGTATTGGATTGGATTTAAACTCAGGGGTTGAACGTGAACCTGGTAAAAAAGATCCGGTTAAAATTACCGCCGCATTTACAGCATTAAGAAATTATTAAGGAAAATACCATGCCTAAGTTAGACCCTTATTTTGGTGAATTTGGTGGTCAATATGTCCCACAAATTCTGGTTCCCGCGCTTGATCAACTAGAACAAGCTTTTATCGACTCGCAACAAGATGAAGCTTTCCAAGCAGAATTCATGGGCTTATTACAAGAATATGCCGGTCGCCCAACCGCATTAACTTTATGCCGCAACATGACCAAAGGCACCAAAACAAAACTGTATCTAAAGCGTGAAGATCTGTTGCACGGCGGCGCGCACAAAACCAACCAAGTGTTAGGTCAGGCATTATTAGCTAAACGCATGGGTAAGAAAGAAATTATTGCCGAAACCGGCGCGGGACAACATGGCGTTGCCGCAGCACTCGCTTGTGCTTTACTGGACTTAAAATGCCGCGTATACATGGGCGCTAAAGATGTTGAGCGACAAAGCCCCAATGTATTTCGCATGAAGCTGATGGGCGCGGAAGTGATCCCAGTTCATTCAGGTTCTGCCACGTTAAAAGATGCCTGTAATGAAGCGCTGCGTGACTGGTCTGCAACTTATGAAGACGCGCACTACCTACTTGGCACTGCGGCAGGCCCTCACCCATTCCCAACCATTGTGCGTGAATTCCAACGTATGATCGGCGAAGAAACCAAGAATCAAATTCTCGCTCGTGAAGGTCGTCTGCCCGATGCCGTTATTGCCTGTGTCGGCGGCGGCTCAAATGCAATCGGTATGTTTGCCGATTTCATTCCCGATACCGAAGTGGGGTTAATTGGGGTCGAACCTGCCGGTTTAGGCATTGATACCGACCAACACGGCGCGCCATTAAAACATGGTAAAACCGGTATCTTCTTTGGTATGAAATCCCCACTAATGCAAGACAGCTTTGGTCAAATTGAAGAGTCTTACTCTGTTTCTGCTGGGCTTGATTTTCCATCAGTGGGACCACAACATGCTCATTTGAATGCGACAGGTCGGGCGCAATATGTATCCATTACCGATGATGAAGCACTCGATGCGTTCCAAAATCTCGCTTCACATGAAGGTATCATTCCTGCTTTAGAGTCCTCTCATGCATTGGCTTATGCGTTAAAAATGGCGTACGAGGATCCGGAAAAAGAACAACTGTTAGTGGTGAACTTATCCGGCCGTGGTGATAAAGATATTTTCACCGTACACAAACTATTAGAAGATAAAGGAGCGGTCTAATGACAAACTCAACCACTCACACCGGTCGTTATGAAGCGTTATTTAATGCGCTCGAAGCCAAAAACCAAGGCGCGTTTGTTCCTTTTGTCACCATTGGCGATCCAAACCCTGAGCAATCCCTGGAGATTATCCATACTTTGATCCAATCAGGCGCTGATGCATTAGAGCTAGGATTTCCGTTTTCAGATCCTCTTGCCGATGGCCCAACCATTCAAGGGGCAAATATTCGCGCACTAGATTCAGGCACCACGCCAGATACTTGTTTTGAGATCATTACTCAAATTCGCCGTGAATACCCAGATATGCCAATTGGCTTATTGGTTTATGCCAACTTAGTGTTTGCCCGTGGTATTGATGACTTTTATGCTCGTTGCCAACAAGCCGGTGTTGATTCAGTGTTAATTGCCGACGTGCCAACCGGTGAGAGCGAACCATTTAATAGCGCCGCCAAAGCTCACGGCATCCACCCTATTTTTATTGCGCCACCAACCGCTAATAACACCACATTAGAGCAAGTCTCAAGCTTAGGATGCGGTTACACTTATTTGCTGTCTCGCTCGGGTGTGACTGGGGCCGAAACCAAAGCCAATATGCCAGTACATGCCTTGCTTGAACGCTTAAATCAATTTAATGCTCCTCCTGCATTATTAGGATTTGGTATTTCAGAGCCGGCCCAAGTACACCAAGCGATCACCGCTGGCGCAGCAGGCGCAATTTCAGGCTCTGCAGTAGTGAAAATCATTGAGGCTAATAAAGATAACCCGCAACAGATGCTAGATAAACTGGCCACATTTGTCTCTGGCATGAAAGCGGCGACACTAAAATAAAGACACAAGTTAGCAACGAGTGTTGAATATTTAAACAAAGGGAGCAGTTTTGCTCCTTTTTTGTCGCAAAATATCTCTAAACAGTTTCTATTCTAATGAAAATGATTAGACTGACCCCATCATTGACAAACTAATTAAAGAACGCATGAAGCAAATTATTGATTTTATTCCACTGGTTATTTTCTTTTTCTTGTACAAAAGCTATGACATTTATGTGGCGACTGGAGCACTCATCGTTGCCACGGCTGTGCAAGTTGCTGTGACTTACTTTGTGTATAAAAAAGTAGAGAAAATGCAAATCATCACCTTTTTGATGGTGGCAATTTTTGGCGGTATGACACTGTTTTTCCACGATGATAATTTCATCAAATGGAAAGTCACCATTATTTATGTTTTATTCTCAGTTGGCCTTTTAGTGTCTGATTACCTGGGCAAACCTGTGATAAAAGGCATGCTAGGTAAAGAGATCACCCTACCCGATCAAGTATGGAAACGCGTTAACCTTGCTTGGGTGGCTTTTTTTGCGGTGTGCGCGGTGATCAACATCTATGTCGCTTACCGATTACCATTAGATGTTTGGGTTAATTTCAAAGTTTTTGGACTACTCATCGCCACCTTCAGTTACACCATCTTAACTGGCTTTTATATCTACAAATATATGCCGAAAGAAAACCAAGAGAAATAATTTCTCGCTTTGGTTATAATCTGTATTATTTTAACTATCAATCGCCACTATTATGTGGCGATTTGATTATCAGAAAGCCCGATTTAGGAAAAACAAATGAGCACAACTGTTGAAACCCCTACCGGTTCAATGATTTTACGCACCCTAGCCATGCCCGCCGATACCAATGCCAATGGCGATATATTCGGTGGTTGGATCATGTCACAACTCGATTTAGCCGGTGCTATTTTAGCCAAAGAAATCGCCAATAGCCGTGTGGTGACTGTGTCGGTTTCGAGCATTACTTTTAAGCGGCCCGTAACCGTTGGTGATGTGGTGTGTTGTTATGGTGAGTGCATCAAAGTTGGCAATACCTCTTTATCTATCGCACTCGAAGTGTGGGTAAAATCGGTTAGTGTTGATGGTATTGGTGATAAAAATAAAGTATGTGAAGCCACCTTTAACTATGTTGCCATCGATGGTGAAGGCCGCCCAAGAACGGTAAAAAAATAATTTATCTCCAAATGATGCCCTATGAACATAGTACGCTATGTGATTAGGGCGAGTGAACGCAGTCAACAACGCTGTAGCTTCAAGTATGAAGGATATAATTGTGCAGCACGTGCGCATAATGTAGTCTACCAAGCGGCTTTTGTTACCAAACGGTAGCCTTATTATTTATGGCAGCGTATATTAGCCATATCTCTGATTTTTCATGAATACCTACCTATTACTTTCATGGAATGATAACTTGAAGTAAAACGAGTACATAAATAAAGGATTATGATCAATGTGGTATGTTATTTTCTCTCAAGACGTTGAAAATTCTCTTGAAAAGCGCATGAGCGTGCGCGAAAAACATTTAGCTCGCCTTAATACTTTAAAAGACGAAGGCCGACTATTAGTTGCAGGCCCGATGCCCGCTATCGATTCAGACAATCCTGGCGAAGCTGGCTTTACCGGTTCAACCGTGATTGCAGAATTTAGCTCGTTAGCCGAGGCTCAAACTTGGGCTAATAACGACCCTTATATTGATGCGGGCGTGTATGCCCACGTTACCGTTAAGCCATTCAAAAAAGTGCTGCCATAAAGAGCCTGATATGAAATTAAAAACCGTGATCCTTGCACTGCTAGCCAGTGCGACTTTATTTGGTTGTAGCTCAACTGATAAAGTATCTTTAATGGCCGATCATCGCGCCACAATCTTGGAATCGAACCTACCTTATAAGCAAGGTCCATTGCATATCATGAGCGCTAAATCGACCGAGCATACGGTTGAACTGCTGATGATTTATAACAACACTGGCGAAATAGCACCAAGCGCTTTAGTCGATGCCAGCATTGCTTATTACTGCAGTGACAGTGAAGTACGTGCTGTGATCGACAAAGGCGTTATTTACAAACTGGTGCTGCGCAATGAACGCGGTAAGTTAATCAGCGAACAAGAAGCAACAAAACAAGTGTGTGAGTCTTTAGACGAGGCAAAAAAATAACACTCACGATTAACTACATCTAAAAACGGCGTATTAACTTAAAGTTAGTACGCCGTTTTTGTTTTTTATTGGTATTGTAACGTCATCTGTTTAATTCAAAACACTGATTACACTCTGCCTAAATTTTACTGTCAATTAACAATGCCAATCAAGGGGAGGAGCTTGATAAGTAATCTGACACATAACTCACTAACGACTAAACACTAGCGCCTTCAAACTGGCTTGTTCATCAATATCGGCGAACTCTAATGGATTAGCTAAACGTTGCTGATAGATAAGCTCTGGCGCTTCTTCTAGCATGGTATCAATTAAGAAGTCTTGTGTGACGGCTGGTGAATTGACGCAAGCAAGCACAATGCCCTGCGGTGTTAACAATGACGGTAAACGACGTAAGATTCGCTTGTAGTCTTTAGTCAATGCAAAGCTGCCTTTTTGAAAGCTAGGCGGATCAATCACAATCACATCATACGGGCCAGCTTTGGTGATTTTACCCCATGATCTAAATATATCGTGCCCCATAAAGGTCACTTTCGATAAATCATGTTGGTTTAATCTGTGATTGTCTCGCCCACGGGTTAATGATGCGCGCGCCATATCCACATTAACAACTTTACTTGCTCCGCCTTCAATCGCTGCGACTGAAAATCCACAAGTGTATGAAAAAAGGTTGAGGACCGCTTTATCTTGCGCGCGTTGCTGTAGCCATTCACGCCCAAGACGCATATCTAAAAATAAGCCTGAATTTTGATTCTTACCCAGCTCAAGTTGATATTTTAAGCCATTCTCAATCGCGACCGGTTTTAACTCAATATTACCTGTGATCACTTCAAATGGTGCGCCATGTTCATAGCGATGTTGTAATCCAATCCCCTGTGCGCCGATGTGTTTCCATTGCTCAGTTTGGCTTAAATGTTGTAAACCTTGCGCTAGCGACTGCATAAACTCGTCATCCACCGGCTTGAATAAGTTGACAATTAATTGCGTTCCTAACCAGTCGGCAGTGAGCTGATCTAAGCCTTGCCATAAACGACCCCGTCCGTGAAAAATTCGGCGTATTTCGTTATCACAATTTGGCAATGCTTTATTAAGTTCATTAAAAAAATCAGGTAGCGCATTAACTTGCATATTCAGGTTCACTTTTTATTATGTGTATTATTTATTGGTTTTGATCACAGGCCAATCAAGCTGACACGGTTTTCCCCATGTCTTTAACGCATGTTGAACCGCCTCGCTTTGCCACTTCTCACCCATATTCTCAAGGCGATTCCATTTAGGATCGGATGGGTCACAATGTACTCCGACGATGTTGCCTTGATATTGGAATTTTAAAGCGTAAGCATGCAAATAGCCACGGTCGGCATTGCTCGATGGGGTATAAATTGGATCGCCTACAATCGATGAGCCAATTGAATTTAACGCCACTCGAATTTGATGAGTTTTACCTGTTTTGGGCTTACATAAAAAGACACGTTCGCCCGACTCTCCTGCTACCGAGAAAAATTGGGTTTGCGCAGGATTAGTTTGAGTCGTCGTTAGTTTCCAACTAGAGCGGCGTGAACGCTCCATATCACCAGAGATGAGGCCTTGTTTTTTCTTTGGTTTTTTCACCCCTATCGCAAGGTAAAATTTGGTCACCGCGCGGTCTGCAAACTGTTGAGACAACTCACTGGCTGCTTGGTGATTTTTAGCCAAGAGCAGCAATCCTGAGGTCATTTTGTCGAGTCTATGCACTAAAAAAAGAGATTGATAACCGGTTGCTTTACTGATCTCAAGCAATAGAGAAGTATCACCATCATCTTTGTGCACGCTCACATTAGGATGTTTGTTGATCACTAAAAAATCGGGGTTATCCATTACAATATCAAACATGTCACACCTAATTTGAAGGTTAAATCGTCGCTAACATTGTTGGCAGCATTAAGGAGCAAGAGTATACAACAGAATCAAAAATGCCGACATCGAAGCCGGCATTGGAAATTGAATACAATGTGCCTTACTTGTCGTCAACCTTAGTTAAAAAACCAAGACATTAAGATAAAGGCACCAAAGAAAAATGACATGATCAACGCTACAGATCCGCCACCAGCAGTATAAGGTTCTTTCATTCCCATTAACTGGAAGCTAGGTTTACGCACTCTAAGGACCATGGCGAGTGGACCCCAAATAGCCAAGAACACCAAGGTAATGCCGGCATATTCAAGCATATTTAAAAACTTATTCGAGAATAATCCCGTCACCACCAAAGGCAAAATAAAGGTTAATGCAAACACGGCGACTTTAGCAACCAAACCGCTATTTAGGTTCAGTGTTTTCGCTAGCCCTTTAATACCATCTTTATTTTGGTCAAACAAAGCCATCGACACCCCTAAAAATGAGGTTATTAATGCTAGTGCAGAAAAAATAGAAATGATGGTTTTTAGCGCGCCAGATTGACCGCCAAATGCACTGATTAACTGCGAAACATTATCAAATTGACTGATCTCAGCGGTGCCTAAATTACCGATAATGGCAAATAACCACGTTAAATAACACACCAATGGAATAACCGAACCAAGTAAAATCATATTCCGGATTTGTTTCCCATCGGCTTCTTTGTTATACATGACCAAAGACGGGATCACCACCATAGAGCCAAAACTGGTGAAGATGGTGGTGCTGTGTTTCACCACATCTTGCCATTGGAATACAGGAGTTTGCGCTAGATAATCTGGCTCGATATGCGTAAATAATGTCGCCACAACCGTCAATAACATGCCGATCATTAATATAAACAACACTCTATTTAGAATATCGATATAAGATTTACCGGCGATAATCACAAACGCCATCACGAAGGTAAACGCGGCATAACAAATCGGTTGAGCAACATCTAAACCCACTTCTAACAGTAAGTTATGGAATAAGTCACCAATGCCTAAAGTGTAAGCCACTAAAATACAAATCAGCAGCATATAAAAGAAGAAGTTAATGAAGTATTTACCGCCCGTTCCCAATGTCAGTTCGGCAACACTGTTCATTCCGCCATTTTGGGCCGTTTTGGTACAGGCTTCTGCCAGCAATAGAGCGCCGTAAGTGGTCCCTACAAAAATCACTGTCATTAAAATCAGACTGACTGTAAAGCCAAATTGAGCCAGCGCCATGGGGATCCCCAACATTCCTGCGCCTAATGCGGTTCCTGCAAGGATCAGAGAACTACCGAATAATTTCATATTCACAACATTGTTCCTTTAACATCAAAAGTTTACAGTTTTCACTCTGTTATTTATTTTTATATTTACACACAAATAAAGCAGTGATCTCGAAAAGTTGACTATCAGTAAAGCAGGTTACGTCACAAATTTAAAGCCAAAGCAGCATAATTTATCATTTTCTTTTAAAAACCTAGCTGAATACTGGTTAAACAACCTTAACAAACAGATTAAAACGCCACCAATTATTCATAAGAGCAATCTTTTTATACTGTTATCTTAGCTAGCTCGCCGCTTCATATTGAAATCGCTTTATGTTGAAAACCGCTTTGGGTTCGAGGGCTTTTTATTTGATATTTCAATCGAAAGCGTTCAAATCTAAATCAATTTAGTGCTAGAGTATCAGACATTGTTTTTATGATTTATATAATGCGAGTTCATGGAAAAACTTTATCAAATTCTAGCCTTAGCCGGTGTGATAAGTTATTGGTTGCTGGTAGCAGCAGTCACTATCCGAGTGGTGGTAAAACGCCGCGCGGTCAGTGTGTCTCTCGCATGGATAATGATCATCTATATTCTGCCCTTTGTTGGGGTCATTTGTTATTTCTTATTTGGCGAACTGAATCTTGGCCGAACCCGAGCCGAACGTGCTAAACAAATGTTTGAACCTTACGGCGAATGGTTTACGCAGTTGCAACAATGCCAAGCCCACCAACCTAAATTATTAAATTTACAGCTGTCGCAGATCCATGATATTTGTACTAATCGCACTTCTATCCCTGCTCTGTGTGGTAACACTCTTTCACTGCAAGACACACCCGATAAAATTCTGCTGTCGATTATCCGCGATATTGAGGGAGCAACCGAAAGCATTCGCATCGAATTTTATATTTGGCAAAATGGTGGATTGATCGACTCGGTCAATGCTGCGTTAGTACAAGCGGCTAAACGTGGAGTTAAAATTCAAATCCTGATTGATTCTGCTGGTAGCCCTAAATTTTTCCGAAGCCATTGGTATAGCTTAATGCGAACCTCTGGTATTGATGTTCGAGAAGCGCTGGCAGTGAATGCTTTTCGTATGTTCTTCCGCCGTCTTGATTTACGCCTGCATCGAAAAATCATTACCATCGATGATCAAGTGGGTTATACCGGCTCAATGAATATGGTCGATCCAATTTACTTCAAACAAGACTCTGGCGTGGGGCAGTGGATTGATGTGATGGTTCGAGTTACTGGCCCGACGGTTAATATCTTGGCCGCTATTCATGCATGGGATTGGGAAGTTGAAACGGGCGAGCGTCACTTGCCTACCTTCCCTGTTTGCACGATAGAAACCAATGGCGCTCTGCACCCTATTCAAGTAGTACCATCAGGCCCTGGCATGCCAGATCATCTCATTCAACAAGTGTTAGCGTTGGCAATAAATCAAGCGCAACATTCGGTTAGGATCACTACCCCTTATTTCGTACCAAGTGATATTTTACTGCAAGTGATCAATATGACCGCTCAGCGTGGTGTTACGGTCGAATTAATCATCCCAAAAAAGAATGACTCCTTGTTAGTTAACTGGGCCTCAAAATCGTTTTTTACCGAGTTACTCAATGCGGGAGTGAAAATCTATCAATTTGATGGTGGTTTATTGCACACCAAATCGGTGGTTATTGATCAACAATACTGCTTAATTGGTAGCGTCAATCTTGATATGCGCAGTTTATGGCTCAATTTTGAATTGACCTTAGCGGTCGATGATGATGAATTCACTAAAGAGTTATATTGGGTACAACAAACCTATATTGAACAATCTCATCTTATTGACTCAAATGAATGGCAAAAACGCAGTCTATTTCATCGAGCATTAGAACGCTTATTCTATTTATTCAATCCATTACTTTAGGGTGCTGATCTCATCAACGCTCACTCTCTTTAAAAGGAATTATGATGTCAAAAAAACTTGAAACCAAACTTGTGACAGCAGGACGCAATAAAAAATGGACACATGGCGTGGTAAATCCACCAGTACAACGCGCCTCAACGGTGGTATTTAATACGGTTGCAGAAAAAAATGCCGCCACCATAAAGCGCCAAGGCCATACATTATTTTATGGTCGCCGTGGTACCGAAACCCATTTTTCCTTTCAAGAAGCAATGGTAGACGTCGAAGGCGGCGCAGGGTGTGCACTCTACCCTTGTGGCGCAGCAGCGATCACCAATACTATCCTAGCCTTTGTTGAGCATGGCGATCATATCTTAATGGTCGATACTTGTTACGAACCAACGCGTGATTTTTGTAATATTATCCTCAAAAAAATGGGCATCGAAACCACTTATTACGATCCGATGATTGGTGAAGGCATTCGCGAACTCATTCGTCCGAATACCAAAATCTTATTCACTGAATCTCCTGGCTCTTACACCATGGAAGTGCAAGATATTCCTACCCTATCTAAAATCGCCCATGAGCAAGATATCATTGTCATGATCGATAATACGTGGGGCGCGGGCGTTAACTTCTCTCCATTTGAGTTTGGGGTTGATATTTCTATCCAAGCGGCAACTAAATACATTGTCGGCCATTCTGATGTGATGCTCGGCACCTCTGTTGCCAACGAAAAATACTGGCCACAACTGCGCGAACAAAGCTATTTAATGGGGCAATGTATTTCACCTGATGATGCCTATACCGGCTTACGCGGATTGCGCACACTAGGGGTTCGATTAAAACAACATGATACCAATGCACTTGCAGTAGCCAAATGGTTAGAACAGCGCCCTGAAGTGGATCATATCCGTCATCCTGCGTTTGAAACCTGCCCTGGGCATGAGTTTTATAAGCGTGACTTTACCGGGGGAAATGGTTTATTTTCTTTTGTATTAAAAACCAGCAATAAAGAAGCCACCACGGCGTTACTTGATACCGTTGAGCATTTCAGCATGGGCTATTCTTGGGGCGGGTTTGAGAGTTTAATTCTTGCCAATGAGCCAAGCACTTTCGATACCATGCGCACTGTGGCCAACCCTCATTTTACAGGCACATTAGTTCGCGTGCATATTGGATTGGAAAACGTCGAGGATTTAATTGAAGATTTAGCGCGCGGTTTAGAAGCTTATAATGCGGTGTTAAATCGTTAATTTTTTTAACTTATTTTTCATAAAAATATTATGACATAAAAATGGCGAGCGGTTTTGGAGCACTTTACAGGTCTACAAGATCATAAAATCACAGGCTCGCCATTTTAAAACTTATTTACATTTCGCATAACAAGGGCAATCGATTACGTGATCATTCACCATTCCCATTGCCTGCATATACGCATAGCAAATGGTTTCGCCCATAAATTTAAAACCACGTTTCTTTAAGAACTTGCTCATTGCTTTTGATTCTTCTGTTACCGCTGGCACTTCATCCATGCTTTTTCTGGCCGGTTGCAAAGGTTTGCCATCGACAAATTGCCATAAAGCTGCAGATAACGAACCAAACTCTTGTTGCAGCGCGATCGCGGCTCGCGCATTAGAAAACACCGAGGCAATCTTGGCTTTATGTTTGACGACATCAAAGTTTTCAATAATAAACGGAACACGTTGCTCATCGTATTGCGCCAAAGTATGAATATCAAACCCTTCAAATGCGGCGGTGTACCCTGCGCGTTTATTTAAAATTGTGCGCCAACTCAGTCCTGCTTGCGCGCCCTCTAAACAGATAAATTCAAATAGCACCGTATCGTCATAGACGGGTACGCCCCACTCTTTATCATGGTATTCACGCTCATTATCATGCTTCAT
Source organism: Vibrio algicola (assembly GCF_009601765.2). Classification (NCBI taxonomy): domain Bacteria; kingdom Pseudomonadati; phylum Pseudomonadota; class Gammaproteobacteria; order Vibrionales; family Vibrionaceae; genus Vibrio; species Vibrio algicola. The sequence continues at coordinate 1,092,927 of NZ_CP045699.1, read as the reverse complement.
TGCCCATCCGCATGTACTGTCTTGCTCTGTCATGAGTTTGCCCTATCTGCTAAATGCTAAATGCCAAAAATCTCTGACAGCTTAACTGATATCAGAGATTTTTAATTGTAGAATGATCGATAAAAATAAAAGCTTAATTTTTATAATTGGTTAAATTGTTTAAATTGTTTATTAACCTTATACGCATCGGATGTGACATACGCTTCCATCTTCCTTATTTTTTCTTCGATTTGTTGATATTCACAATCGAGATCGGATAATAATTCCGATGGGACTTTCCCCGCCTGCCATGGTTTATTTTTTAGAGCGTGATCTTCTGTATCGCCTTGTTCTTGCATAGAAGCCGGTCGCTTCTCTACCATCAACCAAATACCAACATAGGCGAGTAATACCAGTAAATTTCCGCCTAACAAAAATATAGATACCGCTAGAATTCGGATCCACCACACTTCAACACTAAAATAACGCCCGATGCCTGCGCAAATACCGGCGATTTTGCCCGTGGTGGGTTCTCGATAAAAGGTTTTTTTAGTCATCAATTACCTCCAGTTTGGGGCTTCTGAATCTAAGATTTTTTCTAATGTTTTGATCCGCGCTTGCATGCCTTCGGCTTTACTCGCGAGTTGTTTTAACTGCTCAAGTTCCTCACCTGACAATCCATGTCCGACTTGTCGCTTACTGCGATAATGTAAAATCAGCCATAAAGGGGCGACGAAAATCATAAATACCACTAAAGGTGTGGCAAGAAATGTCATCATGTACAGCTCCTACTCTTATAAAACTACAATCCTGCATCGTGGAAACAGGTTAAACAACACCAATCAAATAACGCTCAAATTATTCAGTGATTTTGATTGGTATCAAAAAGTAAATTAGTGCTTATCTTGCATGCTTTGCTTTAGTTTTTCTAATTCTTTTTCAATCTCATCATCGGCTTGCAGCTCTGCAAATTCTTGATCGAGGTTTTTGCCTTTTTCGCCGAGATCATAACTATCCGCTTCAGCTTCTAGTTCATCAATCTTACGCTCGTATTGTGCAAATTTAGACATCGCCTCTTCGGTTTTGCCAGTATGCAATTGCTTTTTAATATCACGGCGATGACCCGCACTTTGTTTACGGGTAATAATAGATTGCTGACGAGCACGAGTTTCCGTGATCTTAGCTTCTAATTTTGCTATCTCTGAGCTTAGCTTTTCAATTGATTCTGCCAATAGTGCTTTTTCATTTGATAAGCCTTTTAATACATCATCGATTCTTTGCTTTTCGATTAATGCGGCGCGAGCCAGATCTTCACGTTGCTTAGTGATGGCTAAACTGGCTTTCGCTTGCCAGTCTTGCGCTTGGTCTTGTAATAATAAGATGCGACGGCTGATTTCTTTATCATCGGCTAAAGATTTGGCTGAGTGAGTGCGGACTTCAACTAAAGTGTCTTCCATTTCTTGAATAATAAGGCGGATCATTTTTTCTGGATCTTCGGCCTTGTCTAACAACGCACTGATATTAGAATTAACGATGTCGGCGAAACGTGAAAAGATTCCCATAATAACGTCCCTCTTGGCTATGCTGATTAAAAATACTAAGTTGTTGATTAAATATGCTAAATTTACTTTAAGATATATAAGTCGTTTAATTTAAGCCCTAAGTTAATGAAAGATTTTAATTCCACCTATTACCTGCTTAGAATAAACAATACATAAAACATGCCAAAAAATTAATCCTTATTAAACAGTCAGTTATCGTGTGCGGTTTTTTATCCTCAAAACTGATATGATGAATTTAACCAATTGTTAGTGAAATTTATCATCTTAGATGCAACCAAATGGATTATTGTTATGAAAGTACAAAACTTGATCGGTCAATCTAGTAATTTCCTCGCGCTACTCGATAAAACATCTCAATTGGCTGCCATTAAGCGACCGGTACTGATTGTGGGCGAGCGCGGTACTGGTAAGGAATTGATCGCTCAGCGTTTACACTATCTTTCTAAACGATGGCGACAACCGTTAATCACGCTTAATTGCTCGACTTTTACTGACGGGTTAATTGATTCTGAATTATTTGGTCATGAATCTGGCGCCTTTACTGGGGCTAAAAACCAGCATAAGGGTCGTTTTGAGCGCGCCGAACTTGGGACGTTATTTCTTGATGAACTTGCCACTGCCCCGATGAGTGTGCAAGAAAAATTATTGCGCGTGATTGAATACGGTGAATATGAGCGGGTTGGCGGCAGTAAAATGCTCAGCGCCGATGTACGGGTCATTTGCGCCACCAATAGCGATTTACCCCAATTAGCCGCCAAGGGTGAATTTCGTGCCGATTTATTGGATCGGCTTGCGTTCGATGTACTCACCCTGCCACCGTTGCGTGAGCGTATTGAGGATATTTTACTGTTGGCTGAACACTTTGCCATTCAAATGTGCCAAGAACTCGGTTTTGAGATGTTTGCAGGGTTTAGCACGCAAGCTCAACAAGAATTATTAAGTTACTCGTGGCCAGGTAACGTACGAGAATTAAAAAATGTGGTCGAGCGCGCCGTCTATCGCCATGGCCTATCTAGCGCAGTCATCACACAAATCGAGTTTAACCCTTTCGCAAAAAGTGACACTGTCACCATCAATGTATCGAATAACACCGCAGAAATGGAGATAACAGGAGATTCTCACCCAGCAGTTGAGCTTAACCATATTGAATTCCCAATTAATTATAAACAATGGCAAGCACAACAAGATTGCGATTTACTGCAATCAGCATTGCAACAAGCCAAATATAATCAACGTCATGCCGCCGATTTACTTGGCCTGAGCTACCATCAATTACGCGGTATGCTGAAAAAATATAATATTTCGCCAAAATCGCATTAGGCGGCTCATTTTAAACTCGAAATCAACCTATTCAAGCCGCTGACTATTCGAGACAAATGGCGTAGAATTAGTTATGATCGTTAGCTTATTATTCTGATGTCACCTATGCCCTTCCATCTCTTAAGTTGCGGCTTCAAATATATCGGGATCATTACCCATGGCAAGGAATCCATAGATGTTCGTGTACACCTTACGACGAATGAATTTATTTATCATTACGCTATTGATGCTAACATTAATTGGTTTCAGTATTTTGCGTATTGACCCGCACTCTCAAGCAGCGATGCAGCCTTTCTTTCAAGGCTGGTTCGATTATTTAACTCAATTATTTCACCTCGATTTAGGCACCAATGCCATCGGCGTTCCGGTGCTCGCAGAGATTAAAAGCGTTTTCCCTGCCACGTTAGAGCTGTGTTTCTTTGCCATGCTGTTTGCTTTGGTTATCGGCATTCCTATCGGCACACTTGCTGGTATTCGCCAAGGTAAACCCATTGATACTATTATTTCTTTTAGTTCTATGGTCGGATATTCAGTGCCGATATTCTGGCTCGCTTTAATGATGATCATGTTCTTTTCATTAGATTTAGGCATTACTCCTGTCTCTGGTCGTTATGATTTAATTTACCATGTACCGTATATTACGGGTTTTTCAGTCATTGATGCCTTTTTAAGTGACGACCCATTGCGTAGCCAAACTCTGCATAGTATTGCCATGCATCTCTTGCTGCCATGCTTAGTCCTCGCCCTCCCTCCGACCACCGAAGTGATCCGTTTAATGCGCGCGTCTGTAGCCGATGTCCGTAAACAAAACTATATTCGGGCGGCGCGTACTCGAGGTCTGTCTTCATTTGAAATCATTTTTCATCACGTGCTACGCAATGCCATCCCACCAATCATTCCCAAGGTTGGGGTGCAATTATCCAGCATGCTGACTTATGCCATTATTACCGAATCCATTTTCCACTGGCCGGGCATTGGCCGTTGGTTATTAGAGGCACTGGCTAATAAGGATTATGTCTCTATTCAAGCGGGCGTAATGGTGGTAGCAACTTTTGTACTTATCGTTAATATTCTTTCGGATTTAATTGGCGCACTTGTTAATCCTCACATAAGGAAGCAGTGGCATGCTGTCAAATAATATCTATCAAGAAGATCAAGTTCCGGGACAGTTTGAACGCTTTTGGCGTCATTATCGTAGCAATAGTTTGGCTATGTTTGCGCTGTGGTGTTTTATTGCCCTAGTAATTTTAACCATTGGTGCCCACTGGATAGCACCACACGATCCATTATTACACTCAAGCCATATCTTACAGCCACCATCATGGAGTCATGACGGTAGTGTCGAGTTCTTTTTAGGTACAGATGAATTAGGGCGCGATATACTTTCCCGCTTATTAATAGGCTCACAACTGACCTTTGGTTATGGCATCATCATTACCTTAGTTGCCACCTTTATAGGCTGTGCAATTGGCATTTTTGCTGGCATGACCAAAGGGTTACTTTCAAGCGTATTAAACCACTTACTTGATACCGTAATGTCGATCCCTGCTATTTTACTCGCCATTATTTTTGTCGCACTTCTTGGGCCCGGTGAATTAAATATTCTACTCGCAGTGTGCTTAGCGCTGATCCCCCGTTTTATTCGCTCTTTATATTTAACCGTAAACGCTGAAGTGGCTAAAGATTATAATATTGCTGCAAGGCTAGATGGCGCCAATGCTTTTCATCTATTATGGAGCTCCATTCTGCCCAACTTAACCACTGTTATTGCCGCTGAAATGACGATGGCAGCCTCGATTGCTATTTTAGAAATTAGTGCACTCGGTTTTTTAGGTTTAGGCGCGCAAGCCCCAATGCCGGAATGGGGTACCATGCTCGGGAATTCGATTGTTCTTATTTATAGTGCTCCTTGGACAGTCACCCTACCCGGTATTTTTATTATGTTTTCGGTCATAATGATTAACCTAATGGGTGAAGGTGTTCGTCAAGCTCTAAGCGCAGGAACTGAATAATGCCGTTATTAGATATTCGAAATCTCACCATTGAAATTGAAACCCCTCACGGCACGGTCAAAGCGGTTGATCGAATGAGTTTAACCCTAAATGAAGGTGAAATTCGTGGTTTAGTGGGCGAATCGGGGTCAGGTAAAAGCCTTGTTGCCAAAGCCATTGTTGGACTCACCAAAGACAACTGGAAAATCACCGCCGACCGAATGCGGCTCGATAAAATTGATTTATTACAACTGACGGCCAAAGAACGACGCCGTGTGATCGCGCGTGATATTGCGGTGATTTATCAAGAAGCCAGTAGCTGTCTTGACCCATCAGAAGAAATCGGCCATCAATTACGAGAAGCGATTCCAGCCGCCTCTTTTGAAGGAAAGTGGTGGCAGCGTTGGCATTGGCGTCATAAATTAGCCAAAGCATTACTGCATAAAGTGGGCATCAAAGATCACCGTAAAATTATGCGATCCTACCCTTATGAACTCACCGATGGTCAATGCCAAAAAATCATGATCGCGATGGCGATTTCATCTAAACCTAGGATCTTAATTGCCGATGAACCGACTAACGATTTAGATCCGATCACTCAATCACAAATTTTGCGTTTACTGAGCCGCATGAATCAAGTCAACAAAGTGACCTTAATGCTGATCGGCCATGATTTAACCACCATTACTCAATGGGCGACGCAAATTACTGTAATGTACTGTGGTCAATCGGTGGAATCGGCTAAAACCAAAGATATTCTCAATGCGCCAAAACACCCATATACGGTGGCGTTGTTACATGCGATGCCTGATTTTAACGAATGGATCCCACATAAAAGTCGCCTGCCTTCACTGCCTGGGTCAATTCCGCCATTACAACACTTACCGATTGGATGTCGTTTAGGTCCTCGCTGCCCTTATGCACAAACAAAATGTGTCAATGTACCGCCACGTCAAAAAATCAAAACTCATAAATTCAGCTGTCATTTCCCATTAAATATGGAGAAACCACAATGAGTGCATTATTAGAAGTCATCGATTTATCCAAAAACTTTGTCACCCGCTCTGGTATATTTCGTCGTCAAATTCACCAAGCAGTTAAACCTATTTCTTTTACTTTAGAAGCAGGACAAACGGTTGGTATTATTGGACAAAATGGTTCAGGAAAATCCACATTAGCAAAAATGCTGGCGGGCGTGATTAAACCAAGCCATGGCAAAATTTTCGTCAATGGTGAGCAACTATTCAATAAAGATTATTCAACCCGATGTAAATTGATCCGCATGATATTCCAAGATCCTAATAGCTCGCTTAATCCGCGTATTCAAATTGGTCGTATCTTAGAAGAACCATTAAAGCGCAATACTCAAATGTCGCCAGAAGCTCGTGCGTTACGAGTTAAAGAAACCTTGCGTAAAGTTGGCTTACTGCCTGAGCATGCTCATTTCTACCCACAAATGCTCGCTACAGGTCAAAAGCAGCGTGTGTGTTTGGCTAGAGCCATTGTGTTGCAACCATCGGTGATCATCGCTGACGAGGCTTTAAATGGGCTTGATATGGCGATGCGCTCACAGATCATCAATCTATTTCTAGAACTGCAAGAAGAAATGGGAATTTCGTTTGTGTATGTCTCTCAGCATATCGGAGTGGTAAAACACATTACTGATAAATTGATTGTGATGCATGAAGGCGAAGTGGTGGAATCAGGGGAAACCGTAAAAGTGATCGCTCATCCGCAGCATCCGATCAGCCAAAAACTGATCGAGAACCACTTTTACAGTGCGCCGAGTCATGTGAAATAATTGAATGAAAGCTAGGCGACGATTGAACGCCGTCAACGACGCTTCAAATCCAACGATGACCAATATTCAGCGTTTTTGAGCTTGTTTCTTCAATTCAAAATCAAACTCATCAGGGAATACAATTACCCCTTCTTGGTCAGCATTTGGGAAAACCACCACTGACAATTCATCGTCCTCTAAACCATGACTCCAGCGACTGTGCCATTTGTTTAATGAAATCGCTTCAGGTTGACACTCTTGCCAATCGCCGGTCGCCCAAGCTTGTGCAAATTCTTGATTTGGCCACACAGGCACACAATCTTCGTCTTCGGTGTTAAGCATGACGCAACCATCTTGATCAACTAAGATCCAGATTTCGCGGTTCGCTACCACTTCTTTGACACAATATTGAAAACGTTTTTCACTGTCGTATTGGCCGATTTTTTCAATTGTTGCTGCATCAAGTTGTTGAGTCATATTGTTTCCTATTTATAGGGTTTTGTTGCCGTTTATTACGTATAAAAAAGGCGAGTCACCCTCGCCTTTTTCATGTTTAGCTCTCTAACTATGAAGGATATTTTAGACTAATTCGCCTTGCAACCATGGCCAACCCTGCTTCTTACGGCTTAAGGTATTTTCCATCACTAAAGAACCCTCTTTTAGGTGCTTCTCTAGTTTGCTTGACCATTCACCTTTAAATAACAACTCAGTGGTGCTGGTGGTGATGTCGGTTAGCATAAGCGCAGCAAACGCTAAGCCATCTTCTTCACAGCGACGCTCAAGGTCGGCATTTAATGCATCAAACATACCATCGACTTGTTCCATGGTTGCCAATTCAACTTGACCCACCACAACATCGCGGCCATTAAATGGGTAAGCTTTTAAATCTTTCTCGACCAATTGCGCCGCCGTTAAACCTTCGATATCGGTTTTTGCGATCAGAAGATTTTTGATAAATTCGTCTAAGTTATCAATCTCAGCGATTTTCGCTAATTCTTTTACCGCAACTTCATCTTTAGGGGTACAAGTTGGCGAGGCAAAACCGACTGTATCTGAAAGAATGGCTGACATCATCAACACAGCTAACGGCTTAGTGATTTCCGTTTCTTCCATTTTGAATAAGTTGAACAGAATAGTACAAGTACAACCAACAGGCCAAATCCACGCTTCTAATGGATTCACCGTCATCACATCGCCTAAACGGTGGTGATCGACAATACCAACGATTTCCGCTTCTGCGATATCATCTGGCGCTTGAGAAATATCGGTGTAGTCCACCAGCCAGATTTTTTGCCCTGCGACACCAGTACACATTTCAGGTTGCTCAACACCGGCTTGCTCAAGGATATATTGCGTTTCACGGTTAAGCTCACCTTGACGTACAGGTTTGGCTTCAAGACCACGAGCTTTTAATAATTCAGTCGCAACTAATGCGCTACAAATGCTATCACTGTCTGGATTTTTATGACCGACTACTTGAATCATGGTTTATGTTCCTATTACAACGGTTTATGTCACAGCCTCAGCGCAGTATTCTGCCACTCAAGCTATTAAAGATAATTTGGGGTGATACTTTACCTGAATTTGAAAATTTGTCATCGCTTGTGGGGAAATAAGCTGCACTATTTATTGTACGAGAAGTCGCTCGAACAGGAGATAGCGCGTGGCGTAATTCAATTTTGCTGTAATAATCAGCACTCAAGTCAATTTAAAGTGAACAAACTACCAAAAGCACCTTTTACTGCTTGCCAAAATGCCGTGTTGCAACCTATTGTAAGAGCATGATTAAAGCTAAGGGAACACTATGAAATTTAAAACTGAAAATGTGGCTGAATTAAACCTGTTACTTCAATTTAACCCAGCGAGTCAACAAACTGGCATTAAAGTTCGCAGTGATGCGGATGCTGAACTACAAGCTGCGGTTAAGAGCTTATTTGAAAAGAATTTATGCACCCTTGCTGATGGCGGCTATTTAACCGACGAAGGCATTGAAGCGTCTGAGCATGCTTTAAAACTTCTGCATGTGCTGTCTTCTAAAGCATAAAAAATAGTGACACCGAATCAATGATCCCTGCCTAGTGCGGGGATTTTTTTTCTGTTCTAATCCGATTAAGCGCTAGGCGATAACTTTTATCTCAGCTATTGGTATTTTTAAAAAGCAGGCAATGATGATCAGGTCGTGACTAAAATGAGGAATATACTGTTTAAAAAACGCCCCAGTCAGACTGAGGCGTTCGTTTTTATCTTTATGTTAGTACGCATGATCCATTATATGGATGACGCCATTCTATAGTTTATTCCACCGTATCTAATACTTCTTTTTCGTTATTCTCATTGGTGATTTTCGGCTCATTACCAAACCCACGCAACCCAACTACATGCACGTGCTCATGATCTTTAAACACTTTACGAACCAGTTTGTAGGTGGTGCCTTTTTCTGGGCTGATGTTCTCTGGCGCGGCGATCAATAATTGCATATCCAAACGATCACACAGTTCAAATAAGGTATTGATCGATTTGGTATCCAAACGGGCGGCTTCATCTAAGAATAATAAACGACACGGCACAATATCTTTACTGCGCAAACGACGAGATTCTTCTTCCCAGCTTTGGATCACCATCAGCAAAATAGACTGACCTGTACCAATCGCTTCACCGGTCGATAATGCGCCTGATTCTGCTTGTAACCACCCTTCTGAACCACGGTTGACTTCGATGCTCAGTTCTAGGTAATTACGGTAATCAAGCAGCTCCTCGCCTAAAATCTGCGGCGAACGTTGCCCCATATCAATATGAGGGTTTACTCGTTGGAACAATTTCGCCATCGCTTCAGAGAAGGTCAAACGTGGATTATCAAACAAGTCTTGATGTTGCTCTTGCTGCTCCGCCAAACCAAGTAATAAGGTTTGATGACTTTCGCGAATGCCTACATTTAACCGCACCCCACGCACCTGACCAAAGGCAATATTCGATAAGCCTTGGTTTAGCATCCGAATACGGTTTTGCTCACGCTGAATGGTTTTCTTAATAATGCTTGCCACTGAACCTGAACTGATCGCCAAGCGATTTTCACGCAAGGTAAGCTCTTCGGTTAAGCGCGCCAGTTCCACTTCCATTTCTTCAATCGCTTCAACCGGATCGTTGGTGCGAATGATATCTTGGCGAATACGTTCACGCAGATGTTGATACACCGCCACATAGAACAATACTTTCCCTTCTGGGCGGGCATTATCTTCAGATAAACGTAGCGAATCACGCAGAGTTTCATTATTGGCGACCGCTAAACGCAATGCCCCTAATGATTTATCTGACATTGAGCGCAGTTCGTTATCTGATAGGTACGCTAACTCTCGGCGATGCAAACGACGTTCTACATCATTTAAGCGAGCAATGCGCATCACGCTGCACCAACCGGCTTTGGCATTAACCACAAACTTGCGTAGCTCTTGGTATTCTTTTTCGATTTTCTTAACACGCTTACTGAGTGCTTTCATTTCAAGCTCAGTCGCGGTTAAGGTACGTTCAAATTCACTCTTACGCTGACGTGAGACTTGGACGCGTTCATGCAATTCGGTTTTACGTTCTTGGGCTCGCTCTAGTGCGCCAAAATCTGGCGTAATGCCCTGATCTTGCAGCTCTTGTTTGAATTCTTGTACGGTTTCTAGTTTCGCTTGATGCGAAGACTTGAGTGATGCCAGTAATTGATTGTATTGGTTCAATTGCGCTTGAGCTTGTTTGAATGCTTCACGGGCACGGACTTTATTTTGCTCCGCTTGGGTCAACTTCATTTTAAGCTGCTCACTTAACTCACTGCTTTGGTCAAGCAAACTGACTGAGTCGGCATAAGCAAAGTAATGGCGACGCTCATGCAGATCCGCGATAGCAAATATTTGCGTTTTTAGCGTTTGCAATTGCGTATCGGCTTGCTGGTAATTGGCCTTAAGTGCATCAAATTGTTGTGGATCGATCTCTAATGCCGACACCACATTGCTCAATTGATTAACCGCTTTACCGTGTTGTTGCATAAAGCGTTGGAATTCTGCTAACTGTTCGAGCTTTTTTTCCAGTTCATCAAAGCGATCATTGAGGGTTTCATCTTCAATCAGATGCATCACGCTGGCTAATTTATTTAAGCTAACCATCGCTTGTTTACTGGTTTGCAGTTGGCTGCGTTGATGTTGCTCTTTACTTTCAAGATCGGCTAGCTGACGCAGAACTTGATTTAAGCCATCGCGTATTTGTGCCAGTTGTTGCTCTGGATCGGCGTTAAACGCAACGTGAATATGCTGAGACACGAACTCATTATAACTGCTGTATAAACGTTGCAGTTTTTGTGAATCAAATGCGGCTTTAGCAAAGTTCTCTGCCACTTCATCACGCTCTGCGCGTAAAAGCTCTAACCGTTGTTCACGCGCTGCTCGTCCAAATAATGGAATTTCTGGCAAGCGAGAATAACGCAGTTGACGATCGTTGAGTTGTACGCATACCGCGCCATCAAGTTCATCGGCATTAAAATCACCATCATCAAAGGCATCAACATCACCTTGAATAATATAAAGATCGTCAGGGCAATCCTCTAGTTCAAGCAATTGTTCTTTAATACCGTCTAGATTAGACACCACGATCGCATGGCGTGATGGACCATACATGGCGCTAAAATAAGGTGCATCGTCAATCGCAATATCATCATAAATTTCAGACAGCAATACCCCGCCTAAAGTGTCCGCTAAGCCTTTTAAACGTGGATCGTTAGAGCCTGATGGCGACGCTAAATGTTCGATATCACGCTCAAGTTCATCACGACGGATCGCTAGGCGTTCTTTAATGATTGATTGTTGTTTTTCTTGCTCCAACACTTGTTGCATTTGCGCCATAACCGCATGGCTATCGCTTAGCTCGCCGTCGGTTTGTTGTTGGATTTTGTCTAATGCGTCATTGGCTGCGATCCAAGCCGGTGCTTGTTTTTGCAAGATTTGGATTTCATGCTCAGCATCTTGTTGGCTGCGACGACAATCACCCCGGACATCGCGCAATTCTTCTTGCGCCATTTCAACGGTTTCAATCACATCCAAATGACGTTCACGTTCTTGCTCTAATACCATTTCATCATCAAGGCGGACTTGATGTTGCTGCTGGTATGCGTCCACCAGTGACACCGCTTGTGACTGCTCGTTTAAGCTACGTTCAAGATCGCGATGTTGCGCGCGCCATTGTGATTCGTTTTGTAACCATTGCTGTGCTTGCTGCGCTTTTTGGATTGCTTGTTTGGCTTGTGGCAACGCATCACTACGTTCAATATCACCGGCAATAGTTTTGACTAAAGCCAATGCTTGCTCAAATTGTTCGGTTGCCGCTGACGACATATCCAATTTATGTTTAAGCGATAGCAAGGCTGAGGTTTGCTCAGCTTCTTGCTGCTTTAATTGCGACAAGTGGGTTTGTGCCACGTCTGCGCTTAACTGCGAATTATTGGTTAATTGCTGGGCTTTTTCTAATGCTTGCACCGCTTGCTGATATTGCAGAGCGCGGGTTTGCTGTACATCGAGCGCCTGTTGGTAATCCGCCAGTTGCGATTTTAAGCTATCCACTTCTTGTTCTGAAACATCGGCCTGTTCTTCGGCCATCGCGACTTGCTCAGCGGCTTCTTCCACCACCATCATTTGTTCTTCTAAGCGCTCACTCAGCTCTTCTAAATCTTCTTGATAGCGTTCGATTTTCTCTTGCTGACGCAGCGCGGTTTGCACTAACTGCAGATGATCAGATGCAGCTTGATGATCTTGCTCTAAACCGGATTCTTGCTCAACCAATTGCTCGAGTTCTGCTTGAACTTGAGTCAGTAAATGCGCTTGTGAACGCAGTGTGGTACTCGATTGATTCAATTCACCGCGTAATGCTAAGGCTTGATCGAGTTTAGTGCGGCGATCGTTGGTATGGCGCATGTAATCGGCAGCAACATAGTTGGTCGATTCGGTGATCAAGTGCTTGAATAAATCACGGTCGGCTTGAGTGGTTTTAATCGCTTCCAACGTCATGCGGTTTTCACGCAGCGCCGATTCCATATCTTGGAAGGCTTTTTTCACTCCGCCATTTTGCGGTAATAAATAATCACGCAATGAACGAGTAATGGCACTTGAAATACCGCCATAAAGCGACGCTTCAATTAAACGATAAAACTTAGAACGATCGCCGGTGTTGCGCAATTTCTTCGGCAAAACGCCCATATCAAACATTAGGCTATGGTAATCTGCCACCGAAGTGAATGCTTTTAATAACACTCCTTCATATTCTGCCACGATATCTTTTAATTCGTTAAATGAACGCACACGCGCCTGACCATTAGCTAAATTTTCGATCAACACATCAGTTGGTTTAACGTGGCTTGGCAGGCCTTGAATAAGGAAAGGTTTAATATCGACTTTCTTATCTCGCCCTGCCACTTGTTGCAGACGTACTGCAAACAATAAGCGTTGGTTACGAGAGTTGACAACATCCAGCGCGGCGTAACAACTGCCCGGTTGTAATTTACCGAATAAACCTTTGTCACGAGATGCTTGTGAGCTACCTGCTTCCGTGGTATTTCTAAAGTGCAGTAAGCTTTGGTCAGGGATAAGCGCAGTAATAAAAGCCGCCATGGTGGTGGATTTACCTGCACCGTTACCGCCAGAAAGTGTGGTCACTAAACCATCAATATCAAAAGTACGGGCAAAGAAGCCATTCCAGTTGATCATGGTGAGTGATTGGTATTTACCTCTTGCGATCATAAGTCACCTGCTTGTTCTTGTTGCTCATTTTGTTGCGTTTCTGGGTTAACGTCATTAGCTTGAGTTAGGTTATCTTCGTTGTCATCGCTTTCGCTTTGTGGATTGACCTTTGACAGATCAGTCACCGCTTCACCATCACGGATCAAACGAAGTTGCGCTTCACGAACATCATCGCCAATACGCACGTCTCCGCCAAAACGAAATACTGCTTCACTGATACGAAATTTATTATCATCTCCAACCGGTAAAACCATGCCAATTCGACGCAAGCGGCGCAGTGAAGTGCGCACTTTTTCAAACAGTTTTTCTTTATCAAGATCGGATCCTGCCGCGCGGTTAGTGACCAAACGCATCAGTTTTTTCTCATCGGCGAGACTGATCAGTTCTTCATATAATTCTTGATTGGTAAAAATACCTTCATGCGCCAAACGCTCTGGGCTTAGGTATAAGAAACACAAGATTTTCCCTACCAGCATATCAAGCTCTGATAATACACTACGGCCAATCAATGAGGTCGAACGTGGGCGCAAATAGAAGAACCCTTCTGGCGCACGGACTAGCTCAGCATTGTAACGTTGATAGAAAGTCGCCAATTCCATGTCGAAATCAGTTAAAAAGGCATGGTTATCCATATCGTCACTTGAGATATGACGTCCGGCACGCAGCATGCTGTCGAGTGCAGGAAAAAGAGGATTAGATAATGCTTTTACCAGTTGCTCTGGCATATATACGTCTTGAGAGTCGACGGTGTCTGGAGCCATATAATCAGTATTTATCGATGACATTTGCTTGTACCTTTGCGCCAAAGTTATTAATTGCTTGCCAATCAGGTTGAATTGCTTGGTAATCGGATTCCGAATACCCCATTCTTACCGCTTGATCGACCACCATTCTGGCTAAATCAAAATGTTGAGTGGTTGGGTGTTGCGCCAAATAATCGCGCAGTACCAAACCGAGATCGATAGCTTGCCCTGTTTGTTGGTGGGCTTTTAGCATCGCTTCTACGCGCAGACTCAGTTCATCGTCTACCACGCTTAATTCTTCATATTCCACTTCATCGGGAACAAAACCGGTCACTTCATCGTCACGCAATATCATCGCTTCATCACGCATATCGCGCAAACGCTCAGCATCGGAATGTACCATATACCAAGGTGCGTCGAAGTAATCGGTAACCGATTGACGCAAACGCTGACTGAAGGCGCGGTTTTGGTCCATATCAATCGCGGTACGGATAAATTTATGCACATGGCGATCATAACCAATCCACAAATCAATCGCTTGCTGGCCCCAACTGATGATCCGGTCTAGCTTGGTTTGCAGTGAAAATAAGATCGTATCAATAAGTTCTAGATCGTCTTGGCCATAAATCAGCTGTTGAATATCCAACAGTTGGGATTGCAATTCATCACCGGCGGCTTGCAAGGTATCTTGTAATTCATTGAGCGTACTGGAGGTTTCGGACAATAAATTCTCGCAACTGCTGATCGCTTCACGCCAATCTTGATTTAATAGCTCGGCAATTTGCGCTTTGATTTCAATTTGCTGATCGTCCATCGCGCGTTGGTTCAAATCAATGCGATCAAAAATCTCACTGACTGAATATTTGAGCACGCCGTAAACATTTTTCTGCCATTGACCTAGAGTGCTCGCTTGCTGCGCCGATTCGACCGCTTTAGACATTTCATCCGACACCAATGACAGTTGGATCGACAATTTGAGTTTAGAGAACTCACGATGACGAACGTAATAATCGGTGATCGCAACACCCAGCGGTGATAAACGATATATGCTTGCACCATCGGTCATTTCGCTGACAAAACGGCTGATCAGGCGTTGTGACACTAATTCGTTAATCGCATTGTTGGCGCGAAAAGCAGATGCTTCACCGGTTTCTTCAAACTGACGGGTAACGATTTTAAATGAATCGTGTAATTCACCTTCGCCCAGCTCTTGATCAAAGCTTTCATTGCTCAATACCGCAATTGAGATCAAAAATGCCAATCTCTCGGGGCTAAGATCTAATGAAAAATCGTGTTGTTTAACCCAACCAACCAGCTCATCTAATGGCTGCTGACTGATATTCGGCTCGACAACGTCTTGAGTTATTTCACTCATTCTCGTTCCTGTTTATCCTGTTTATACCAACTGATTGATACCAATTGGCCATACATCCGTTTTCTTTCACAGTGTTTTTTGAGCCCACACATGAATATAACGACCTAATGAGAGATAAGGCTCAGTGCGACACAGTTGTTGCTCTAATGCCACGATATCTTCAAGTTGATAATCACCCATATATTGTTGATCACCAATGTAATCAGAGAAGCAGCGGATCCCTGACTTACCTTTAATAATGAAGCCTTCGTTTTCTATCCATTGATACACTTCATGTGGATACAGACCTTTTTGCGGTTGCAACTTAAATCGTTTTCGATGTGGCATACCTTGCAAAATATGGGGGATATTACCACAAGTTACATTTTTCAAAACCAGTCCATGATGATTA
Source organism: Vibrio algicola (assembly GCF_009601765.2). NCBI lineage: Bacteria > Pseudomonadati > Pseudomonadota > Gammaproteobacteria > Vibrionales > Vibrionaceae > Vibrio > Vibrio algicola. Next base: position 1,077,025 of record NZ_CP045699.1, on the reverse strand, counting down.
TAAAACATTACCGATGCGATACCGCCCGGCTTCACTTTCTCTAATACTGTTTGTAAAACCTGTTGTGGATTTTCGAGCCATTCCATAACTGCATGAAATAAAACTAGATCAACGGGTTTATCGAACTGCTCAGTTAAGTTTTGTAATGCTGAATGAATAAAGGTAAATTGTGCTTCCAGTTGATTTGATATGATATCTTGTTGGGCTAGTGCTAACATTTCACTGGAAATATCACATAGAACAACCTGATGACCGAGTTGTGCCACCTTTTGTGACATTTGTGCCAAACCGCCACCGGCATCTAAAATGCTAAGTTTTTTGAGATCAGCATCTAATTTATTTAAGATCTGTTCCATGTCTTGCCAAATAATTGTCTGACGGATTTCACCTTTATCAGAACCATAGATATTTTTGGCGAATTTTTGTGCAATATCATCAAAGTTTCGGTCTTTATTCATTCTTTTATTTTAAGATAACTGAACATTGCGTGTATTCTGTCACAGCAAATTCAGGAATAAAGAAATTACTGCTATTTATTGACCAAATGATTACTTTTCGGACTATCTATAATGTTTGAGTTAAAAAAAATCGTGTCATCCTTTATGATGCCGCTGCCTGCATTACTGATCATTGGCTTTTTAGGCCTATTTTTGATCATGTTTACCTCACGACGCGGTACTGGTTGTATCTTCACTTTTATCTCTTTATTAGGGATCTTCCTTTTATCTTTCCAACCCGTCGCCACCAGTTTATTAAAACCAACCGAACGCCAATATACTGCATTTTTACCGGTTGAAGGATCGATTGATTATGTGATGGTTCTTGGCAGTGGCCATACGGTCGATGATGAAATCCCCCCAACCTCCGAATTATCTCGAACTGGCTTAATGCGCCTAGCAGAAGGGATCCGCATTTTACGCATGTATCCCGGTGCTAAATTGATTTTATCGGGTTACGCCGCCGGTTCATCGGTCAGCAATGCACGTATGATGGCCAATGTCGCAGTATCGTTAGGAATAGCGAAAGCGGATATTATTTTATTAGAAAGTGCCAAAGATACGTGGGAAGAGTCTCATCAAGCCGCCGGCTTTGTGGGTAATAAACGTTTAGTGTTAGTAACATCGGCCAGTCATATGCAACGCGCACTAAATGATTTTCATTCTGCTGATTTGGATCCGATCCCTGCGCCAACCAATTATTTAGCGGTCGATAACATCAATCAAGCTTGGGAACGCTTCACCCCTCAATCGAAATATCTGGAGCAAAGTGAGCGTTATTGGCACGAGCAACTGGGTCGTTGGTGGCAGGTTATTCGCAACAGTTTGTCCGATGAAAAAACCGCGGTGCAACCAACCAGTGTATAAGCCTCTAAGCTAACAATAGTAGGTCTATCTCTGGCCTACTAGCCAAACCTTCACTTCCCAATTTTATCCATGTCGACATTTGTTTCTATCTTACTTGATGCAAACGATACCGCTTTTAACTATTATAGGTTAGTGCTTAAATTATTATTTTATTGGCGCTGATAATGCAAGACTCAAACAAATAGTAAGAAATTATCACTTGGTGATTGTCAGCGGTTAAAATTAAGACTAAGATCCCTCTTCAAAAAATTATAATAATAAAATAACACCCTGATTTTTAACACAATTAATTACAACACTGGTTTGCTCGTATCTATTTATGGATTTTTGCGACACATTTTCCAACCCAAATAGCTATCACTATTAAATTCAATATCGATTCGCTGGCTTTTTCCGGCGGCATTAAGGAAATCATTATGGCTACAATTAAAGACGTCGCACGTATTGCAGGGGTGTCTACGACAACCGTTTCGCACGTGATCAATAAAACTCGCTTTGTAGCAGAAGCAACTCAAGAGCGCGTGATGGCAGCCGTTGATGAATTAAATTATGCCCCAAGCGCCGTCGCACGTAGTTTAAAATGCAATACCACCAGCACCATTGGTATGTTAGTCACTCAATCAACCAACCCATTCTTTGCCGAAGTGGTTGAAGGTGTCGAAAGCTATTGTTATCGCCAAGGCTATACCTTGATCTTATGTAATACTGGCGGTTTAGTAGAAAAGCAACGTGATTATGTTCGCATGTTGGCCGGCAAACGCGTCGATGGGTTACTTGTGATGTGTTCTGATCTGGATGAAGATTTACAAAAAATGCTTGATGGTCATCCTGACATTCCAAAAGTCGTGATGGATTGGGGCCCTGAGACATCAAAAGCCGATAAAATCGTCGATAATTCTGAAGAAGGTGGTTACTTAGCCACTCGTTACCTGCTCGATCACGGCCATACCGATATTGCTTGTTTAAGTGGTCATTTTGAGAAAGCAGCATGTAAAGAACGTATTGCCGGTTGTAAACGTGCAATGGCAGAAAAAGGTTTAACCATACCAGATGAATGGCTACTTGAAGGTAACTTTGAGTGTGATACTGCGGTTATCGCAGCGGATAAAATTTTAGCGATGGATAAAAAACCAAGTGCTGTGTTCTGTTTTAACGACATTATGGCTTTGGGTTTAATGAGTCGCCTGCAAGAAAAAGATCTGCGAGTGCCTGAAGATATTTCAGTGATTGGCTATGATAACATTGATCTCTCCCCTTATTTTTCGCCGCCATTAACCACAATTCACCAACCTAAGCGACGTTTAGGTAAAACGGCGATTGAAATTTTACTTGAACGTATTAAAGATAAAGCCCACGCCAAGCAAGTATTTGAAATGGTTCCTGAAATCATCGAACGCTCAACCGTCAAAAAATTGAATTAATTCGATTGTTTTATACCAAGGTCGGCCACTGTTCTGGCCTTTTTTATACCTAAAATTGTGCTATCAATACGTTATACCAATTCCATAAATTTAATGATCCTTCAAAATTGAGTACAGAGAAAAGTGTCTAAGGCTATGGATGTCCTTTTCTCAAGCGACCAAGGACGGAGCAGCGTCTTTTCGACGTATTCAAATTGATTAAATATTAAATGGAATGGGTATTATCTATTTTGATGAAAGTTTTCTGCTTATGCGAGTGTCTACTTTACTAGAATAAAATTGCAACATGGAATAAACGACAAGGATGGATATGAAAGGTTTTTTATTTGTTTGCTTACTCGCGGTATCAAGTACCTTATCAAGCTTTAGTGCTTCTGCTAATGACAATAATTGGTCCGATGTAGAAACGAAAGCCAAAGGACAAAATGTGTATTTTAATGCTTGGGGTGGCAGCCAGGAAATCAACCAATATTTACGCTGGGTTGGCATACAAGTTAAACAGCAATATGGGATTAATTTGCATCATGTTAAGGTTACCGATATTGCAGAAACCACCGCTCGCTTAATCGCTGAAAAAGCCGCAGGAAAAGATCAATCTGGTAGTGTTGATATGGTTTGGATCAATGGCGAAAACTTTAAGTCCATGAAACAAAATCACTTATTATTAGGCCCCTTTGTTCATCAACTGCCGAACTGGACACTGGTGGATAAAACGCTGCCGGTCGAAAAAGATTTCTCAGAACCAACGCTAGGGCTTGAAGCGCCATGGGGTATCGGTCAATTGGTATTTATCTATGACAAAAATACCTTAAACCAACCACCAACATCCGCGCAAAGCCTACTTCGCTATGCCAAAGCCCACCCAGGTAAAGTCACTTACCCTAAACCGCCGCAATTTCATGGCACTAGCTTTTTAAAAGCCTTATTAATTGAACTGGCGAGTGATCCGACCGTACTCAATAAACCTGTCGAAGAAGTGGATTTCGCTACCGTAACGGCGCCTTTGTGGGCCTATTTAGATCAACTGCACCCAGTGGCTTGGAAACAAGGTAAACAATTCCCTATTAATCAACCTGAACTCATCCAAATGCTTGATGACGGTCAAATTGATATGGCACTAACTTTTAACCCCAATGAAGTTTTTTCTGCTCAAGCTGCGGGCAAACTTGCCACCACTACCAGTACATTTGCTTGGCAATCTGGCGCACTGTCCAACATTCACTTTTTAGCCATACCTTGGAATGCTGCGAGTAAAGAAGGCGCTTTGGTGGTGATTAATTTCTTACTCAGCCCTGCCGCACAATCCCACAAAGGCGATCTTGATGTCTGGGGCGACCCATCAGTATTACAAGCGAAATACCTAATGGGCGATGCTAAAAAGACTCAATTATTTCCATCGGTTGCAGAGCCTCACCCAAGTTGGCAAAGCGCTTTAGAACAAGCTTGGCTACAACGATATGGTCAATAGCTTGACTTGCATAAAGATTTATCAACAAAAAACAATCCCACACTCATTGGAGTCGTATGCTTAGAGTCGGTTATGTGTTGGTGTTAATGATTGCTATTTTTCCATTACTGCCTGGGGTGGTCGGCATGGTGCTACCTGCATTTAACTACATTCCGGTATTGGGAAGCCATCATGTTAATCTCTTAGCTTTTATACAAGTTTTTGATTGGCCGGGAGTATGGCAATCACTTATGCTTTCGGTGTGGAGCGCATTATTGAGTACCTTTATTGCCGCTATCGCTTGTTTTAGTATTTTGCAAAGCTACTGGCAAACTAAAGCATGGCAACGAATAGAAAAAACACTCGCCCCTCTATTAGCGTTGCCACATGTTGCGTTTGCCATCGGTTTTTTATTTTTATTTTCCGATACTGGATGGCTGGCAAGGCTGATTGAATCACTGCTTGACACTCACTCGGGATCCACTTGGATTTCTGTACCGGATCAATATGCTATCGGTCTTTCTATCGCATTAGCTATCAAAGAAACCCCTTTTCTATTGCTAATGAGCATCCCTATTTTAAATAATCTAAAAGTAAAACAAACACTACAAGTTGCGCACAGTTTGCAGTACTCAAATACACAAGCGTGGTGGCGTTTGATCTTGCCACAATGGTGGAAACATATACGCTTTCCATTATTTACTGTGATCGCTTATTCTGCCTCAGTAGTCGATGTCAGTTGGATAGTCGGCCCGACTAACCCTCCTACTTTTGCGGTGTTGGTTTGGCAATGGTTTAACCAACCCGATCTGGCTTTACTCCCTAGGGCGGCGGCAGGCGCGGCGATCCTCTTTCTGCTATGCAGTGCATTAATTGCCTTTTTATGGGCGCTTGAAGTTTATTTTTTAAGCTATCAACGACAATGGTTAATCCGTGGACGACGCACAGACTCGACCAGTAAACGGCGTTGGCGCATTGCCAATCTGACCTTTCCTATCATTGCATCAGTCAGTATTGCCGTTATTCCAATGATCTTAATTTGGACCTTTGCTTTGCGTTGGTCGTTTCCCGACCTATTGCCCTCACATTGGAGCGGGCGTTTTTGGTTCAGCGAGTGGCCGTATATTCAGCAAACTTTACTCACCAGTGTTTATATTGCCTTACTCAGCAGTTTAGCCGCGTTAATTTTAGCGATTATCGCGCATGAATATCGTCAGAAATATCGTTTGGCACTTCCAATTTATCTTATTGCACTGCCGATGTTGATCCCGCAACTTTCGTTATTATTTGGTATTCAAGTGGCCACCTTGTGGTTTGAAAGTTCGCCTTATTATCTCTGGGTATTATGGGCCCATTGCTTTTTTGCTTTCCCTTATATTTATATGGCGCTTGATGGCCCGTGGAAAAGCTTTCCAATCAGGCTTACTCAAACGGCGCAAAGTTTAGGCTTGTCTCCATGGCGAGCATGGTTAAAAGTAAAAATGCCGATCTTATTTAATGCTATTGTGTTTGCATGGGCGGTTGGCATCAGTGTCAGCTTAGCTCAATACTTGCCAACTCAAATGTTAGGCGCGGGACGGATAAGCACTTTAACCACCGAAGCGGTTGCATTATCCAGTGGCCATGATCGTCGCATTATGGCTTTATATGCCCTGTGGCAAGCTTTATTACCTTTGATCTTTTTTGTTATTGCTCTGAGTGCCAATAAGTGTCGGCGATATTTAAGCAAGTTGAGCTTCCATACTTGGACTGCAACATCAAGATTCCGCCCAACAAGAGTCCGCCCAAAAACAGCCTCGATGACATCGACACATCAAACAAAACAATCATCAGGCTTGCATCCAAATACTCACAAAAGGCTGGTGAAATGAGTTTAGTATTACAAGACCTCGATATCCAAGCTCACAACGGTGAGTATTTATGCCGTGGGGTAAATCTTAGTATTCCAGCTGGTGAAATTATCACTATCATGGGACCAAGCGGCTGCGGAAAATCGACTCTACTCAGTGCCATAGCTGGACATTTAGCCGCCGATTTTACTCTCAAAGGGAATATGAGTATTGATGGTGATGACATTCATTTATTAGCGCCGCACCTAAGACAAGTCGGGTTGTTATTCCAGGATGATTTACTCTTTCCGCACTTAAATGTTTGGGAAAATATCGCCATCGCCCTACCGGACAACATCAAGAAACAGCAACGAAAATCCCTTGCATTAGCTTGCCTTCAAGAGGTTGAATTACAACCACTGGCTTATTCGATGCCAACACAAATATCGGGAGGGCAAAGGGCCCGCATTAGTTTATTGCGTATGTTGCAAGCCAAACCAAAAGTCGCTTTACTCGATGAACCTTTTAGTCAGTTAGATCAACACTCTCGTAGCAGTTTTCGACAATGGGTCTTTGCCCAATTATCTGAGCATCAAATTCCAACCTTGATGGTAAGTCATGATCGCAATGATGCACCGCCTTCAGGATCTATCTTGGAATGGGGGCAATTAAGTAATAACGCTGGTAACTTAGCCAATACATTAATCAAAAACGACGACCATTTAACCAAGAGCAAAATGCATGTTCGATAAACATATTATTCCTTACATTAAAAAGCCTTTAACTGTAGGGGCTAACCTTCTCATCAAGCGCAATATTAGCGCCAACCAAGTTACTGTCGTGGGCTTTTTAATTGGTCTATTGGCACTGCCTGCACTCTGGTCTCAGCATTACACTTTAGCGTTGCTCCTCATTATTATTAATCGCATTGCTGATGGATTAGATGGGGCGATCGCCAGACAAAGCAAGATCACCGAAGCTGGCGGATTTTTAGATATCAGCTTAGATTTTATGTTTTATGCGCTAATGCCATTAGGGTTTATTCTGGCCGAGCCACAACAAAATGCCATTGCGGGTGCAATACTATTAGTTTCGTTTGTCGGTACAGGAAGCAGTTTTTTAGCCTTTGCATCAGTGGCGGCAAAATTGGGAATTGATAACCCTATTTACCCAAATAAGTCTTTGTATTATATCGCAGGGATCACCGAAGGCAGCGAGACAATCGCATTATTTATTATTTGTTGTTTATGGCCGCAGCACTTCGCAATATTTGCCTATATTTTTGCCTCGCTGTGCTTTATCACCACTGCAAATCGAATTTGGTCAGGGTTTCACACTCTTAACCTGCACGCTCAATCACGTAATAAGGGATCAGAATGAAAATCTACAGTGCCAGTAACCCAATTGAGGCGCATATCGTATGTGGTTTATTGCAAAGCCAAGGAATTGAAGCGAAGGTATACGCGGAAGATTTATTTAGTCTTAAAGGTGAAATCCCATTTAGCAATGAAACCGACCCTTACATTTGGTTATTGCATCAACAAGATGAGTCACAAGCAAGAACGATCATCTCCGATTACGAAACGCAACCGGTTGAATATGCGCCTGATTGGCAATGCGATACCTGTGGCGAGATGGTAGAAGCACAATTTCCTTTATGCTGGAATTGTGAAGCTCAAAGAGTCGAATAATCTACTCTGCGTAAACCCACAACAAACGAATTCTTAAGCTGTCACGTTGCTGTGTTGATTGCGTTGCTATGTTGATGAATGAAAGCGATGGAATGAAAATTGAATTCTTGCGGTTTTTCTATATTACAAACATGACCACAATTTGGCAGCTCGCATAATTGGCTTAACTTATGTTTTTTAACCATCTCTTTCACTGGGCGAATAAACATGTAATCCATATCCCCCATCAAATAAAGGGTTGGGATCGCTAATTCTCGTTCACGAAAGTAGCGCATCATAGGGTTCACATCCGCAGACAGCTTAAACCAACGTTTAAATTCTTTTTGGCACAGTTTTTTGGCTTCATTAATGAATAAATGACGTGATTCTTTTTGACTCGATTGAGGCATGATGACATAGGCAAACAAGCTGTATAACCACATATAAGGCAAGACGTGTTTGCACATATCGCCGAGCTTAACTAACACTTGAGAACGGGTATTTAAACGGGTGATTGCCCCACCTAATACCATACTTCTTACTCGTTCAGGCTGTAACTCTGCTAAATTACGCACAATAATAGTGCCAAGTGAAATTGCAACAAAGTGCGCCGATGCAATTTTCATATGATCGATGACTTGAATAACATCGAGGGTCACATCTTTAAAGGAGTAACTTTTGGTTATGATATCTTTAATGATTTTATTTGAGCGGCCATGACCACGCAAATCAATTAGTAGGATATTAAAGTGTTCACGGTAAGCTTTAAGTTGCTTAAACCAAATCGCAGAACTGCCACCTGCACCATGCACAAATACCACCCACTCAGTACTGGTTGGATGTTGATATGATTTATGGAATAGTAGTGGTTTTGTCATGATTTACCTCTTCACTTGAGCACAAAGTATAACACAGCTCCGCTCAATTAAAGATAATCAAAGTGTGTGAAAATAACAATGACAAGGATGAAAGCAATGTATTTAGAACACATCAATCTGGTGGTCAGTGATGTTCCTGCCATGCTCAATTTTTATCAAGCTGCATTTCCGCATTGGAGTATTCGCAGTGAAGGAGATAGCGATTGGAATGGCAAGCCAAGACATTGGTTGCACTTTGGGGATGACGATTACTATATTGCACTCAGTGATAATGGTGTAGGAGAAAATAGAGACTTAAGTGGTCATCAAACCGGCTTGGCCCACTTTGCTTATGTGACCAATAACCTGAGTGCTACGATTGAGCGCCTGCAACAAGCTGGCTACTCTATTGCCAAACCAGGCGCCGATAATCCATTTCGTTGTAATGTTTATTTCATCGATCCTGCGGGGTTTGAGGTGGAATTCGTAGAATATTTAAGTGATATTCCCAGTGAAAGAAATAATGATTTATAGCCTTACTGGTTCACTAACTAACTAACTAACTAAAAGTAAACGTAGGTGGTGCTTTCATTCAACACCACCTATTACTTTCTCCACTACAGTTAATTAAGCCAGCCTGGCATTAATATCAATCAGCACTTGGTTTGGATTACTCGCTTGCGTGATCGGGCGCCCTATCACTAGGTAATCGGAACCGGCTTGCATCGCATCCGACGGAGTCATAATTCGACGTTGATCCCCTGCCGCACTGCCAGCAGGACGAATGCCTGGTGTGATTAACTTAAACTCGTTCCCTAACGCTTGTTTTAGCAGGCTTGATTCGTGAGCTGAACACACAACTCCATCTAAACCACTATTTTTGGTTAGCATCGCTAAACGCTGTACTTGAGTTTGTGGTTCGACATCTAGACCAATACCGGCCAGATCAGATTGCTCCATACTCGTGAGTACCGTCACCGCGATCAGTAGTGGGCGATCTTTTCCATACGGTTCTAGAATTTCGCGTGATGTGGTCATCATACGCTCACCGCCACTGGCGTGCACATTGGTCATCCAGACGCCCAGTTCTGCTGCCGCGCGAACTGCTTTTGAGCAAGTATTTGGGATATCATGAAATTTCAAGTCTAGGAAAACAGAAAATCCACGTTGGTGCAGTTGACGTACAAATTCCGGGCCAAATAAAGTGAACATTTCTTTGCCAACTTTTAAACGGCAGCTGTTAGGATCAATATTATCAACAAAGCTTAACGCATCAGCTTGATTCTCATAGTCTAAGGCTACTATCACTTTTGGATCTAACATTGTCACTCCTAACTTTATATGTCGAATAATAGATAAACAATTGGCCGCTAAATGGCAATGTCATCCACTAACGACCAATGGTTTAGCGATTATATTATATTGGTTATTATCGCTTAATTTTACTCACCATCTAACCCACGAATAGGCTTGATAAGTCCCCAGCCTTTACACGAAGGACAATGCCAATAAAGCGCATGAGTCGCAAAGCCACATTTACGACATTGATAATGAGGTTTTGCTTTCATTTGCCCCCCTACCATCTCTTGTAATGTGGTGAGGCTGTCCTTTGCTCGACCTTCTTCCGCCTCTGCAATATGATAATCAATTAGGCGATAGAAGCCTTTCATGGTTGGGTTTTTGATCAGTTGTTTCGTTAATAATGTCTGAGCCGAAGCTATACCTTCATGCTGAGCCACCATTTGAGCCAACATTAACTCGGAGGATACCCCCGCTTTTAACCCAATCGATTTGCGTAAAAATTCCAGCATACCGGCATCATTGCCAATTTGATGATAGCAGTCGGATAGTGTTGGTAGTACTTCTGAAGTAAAATCAATATCTTGTTCAAGAACCTTCTCTAAACATTGGATTGTTTCACTGTAACGTTCTGATTCTAAATAGATATTACCTAGCGCAATATTAGCTCGCACACATTTTGGATCTTCGGTGAGTGCGCGTTTAAAATACAAAATAGCTTTTGAGGTATTGGTTAAACTGACTTCATGCATCGCAAGTTCACACCAAAAATGCGCCAAATCACGACGAATTCTTTTTCTGCCCATGGCAACTAAAGCATCACCATATTGAATCGCTTTGCTCCACTCACGAGTTTGCTGATAAATCGTAACCAGTTGCAGCAAGGCTTGTTCTTTATGTTCAGGTTCTTCAACTAATTGTTCAAATATTTTTTCAGCTCGGTCAAAAAAACCTGAAACCATATAGTCTTTGGCTAATTGTTGTAGTGCGATATTTTTTTGATCTATGGTTAAGCCTTCTCGAGAAATCAAATTCTCATGAATACGGATAGCGCGGTCAACTTCGCCACGACGACGAAATAGATTGCCCAACGCGAGATGGGTATCTATGGTTTCATCATCGATCTGAAGCAGTTCAATAAACTGATCAACCGCTTTGTCAGATTGTTCAGACAGCAGCAAGTTAAGACCCTTGACGTATTGTCGAGAGATCTGATGGGATTGTTCTTGCTTATCATGTCGAGCACTACGATGACCCATATACCAGCCATAAGCGGCTGCAATAGGTAATAGTAGAAACAGTAGCTCTAGCATTAACGAATAAACCTAACCTTTAATATCTGGTAGTGATGAAGAAGAAGAAGACACTGATTTTTTGCTTTTCGCTAATTGCTTTCGTAAACGTGCGATGGTTAATTTGGATTTTAAATATAAGCTACCAAAGATCAACCAAGCAAGGCCAAAAGCGACAATGAAGACACCACCCAGTAAGGTAGATAAATGAAATTCATTTTGAGCAATCAAATAGTTAAATTTTACCATCTCTTGATTTTGAGCCCCTAAAGCAAGGGCGATAAGAAATAAGGCAATCGCTATTATTATTTTTATAACTTTCATTATTAGCACTCATCAGCGTCCATACAATACTTCTAATTATGCAGCAAATTCCGGTGACACTCCAATACCAATCGTAGAAAGCACAAAATATTATTCGAAAGGTTAATACCGGTCATAACTTGGCGAATTTCTTATATGATAACTATCATTTATAACATTCAACTATGGTCAATATATCAACAATATTTCTCGATTAAACTTCGAGTTAAAAAACAAAAAGCGGCAACCAATAAAGGTATGCCGCTTTTTTTCATCTTGCAATGATTTAAATACTGCTGTTCACACGCTCGCGAAGCTCTTTACCTGGCTTAAAGTGAGGAACGTATTTACCTTCCAGTTCCACTTTTTCGCCCGATTTAGGATTACGTCCAACACGTGGTTCACGATAATGCAGAGAAAAACTTCCGAAACCACGGATTTCTATACGATCACCTGCTTCTAGTTTATTAGCCATATGCTCAAGGATATCCTTTACAGCATCTTCTATTTCTTTAGCTGATAGGTGTGTCTGTTGTGCACAGAGCCTTTCAATTAATTCAGACTTAGTCATAGGTGATTCCCTCATTCTACTCTAACTTTATCAAAAAAAAGGGAGCCATAGCGGCTCCCTTCTATAGGCAGTATTATTCGCCTTTAGCAGCCTTGAATGCGTCAGCCATAGCGTTACCAAACGAAGATTCATCAACCTTGTTTAGAGTAGCCATTGCTTCTTGCTCTTCAGCTTCGTCTTTAGCTTTGATAGATAGGTTGATTACGCGGTTTTTACGGTCTACACCAGTAAATTTCGCTTCAACACTATCACCAACACTGAACACTAGAGATGCGTCTTCGATACGGTCACGTGCTGCTTCTGAAGCACGGATGTAACCTTCAACACCTTCAATTAGTTCAATTGTAGCACCTTTTGCGTCAACTGCAGTAACAGTACCGTTTACAAGCGTACCTTTTTTGGTGTCAGCAACATATGCATTGAACGGGTCGTTTTCCATTTGCTTAACGCCAAGAGAAATACGCTCACGATCAGCATCTACTGCTAGAACAACTGCAGAGATCTCGTCGCCTTTTTTGTAGTCACGAACCGCTTCTTCACCTTGAGCATTCCAAGAAATGTCAGATAAGTGAACAAGACCGTCGATTCCACCGTCAAGACCGATGAAGATACCAAAGTCAGTGATAGACTTAATCTTACCAGTTACTTTGTCGCCTTTAGCTTGCGCTTCAGCGAAAGTCTGCCAAGGGTTAGCTTTACATTGTTTTAGGCCTAGAGAGATACGACGACGTTCTTCGTCGATATCAAGAACCATAACTTCAACTTCATCGCCAACATTAACCACTTTAGATGGGTGGATGTTTTTGTTAGTCCAATCCATTTCTGAAACGTGTACTAGACCTTCAACGCCTTCTTCGATTTCTACGAAGCAGCCGTAGTCAGTTAGGTTAGTAACACGACCAGTTAGTTTGTGACCTTCAGGGTAACGCTTAGCGATTGCTACCCATGGATCTTCGCCAAGTTGCTTAAGACCTAGAGAAACACGAGTGCGCTCACGGTCAAACTTAAGAACTTTAACTAGGATTTCATCACCAACATTTACGATCTCAGATGGGTGCTTAACACGCTTCCAAGCCATATCTGTAATGTGAAGTAGGCCATCTACACCACCAAGGTCAACGAATGCACCGTAGTCAGTAAGGTTCTTAACGATACCTTTAACTTCAGTACCTTCTTGTAGAGTTTCAAGAAGTTCGTCACGCTCAACGCTGTTTTCAGATTCGATAACAGCACGACGAGAAACAACAACGTTGTTACGTTTCTGGTCAAGCTTGATTACTTTGAACTCTAGCTCTTTGTTTTCTAGGTGAGCAGTATCGCGAATAGGGCGAACGTCAACAAGAGAACCAGGAAGGAATGCACGGATACCGTTAAGTTCAACGGTGAAACCGCCTTTCACTTTACCGTTGATGATACCAACAACAGTTTCAGCTTCTTCACAAGCTTTCTCAAGAACGATCCACGCTTCGTGACGCTTAGCTTTCTCACGAGAAAGTTGAGTTTCACCGAAACCATCTTCAACCGCGTCAAGCGCTACATCTACTTCATCACCAACAACTACTTCAAGTTCGCCAGTAGCGCTCTTGAATTGTTCAGCTGGAATAGCAGATTCAGATTTAAGGCCTGCGTCTACAAGAACGAAACCGTTCTCGATAGCAACAACAGTACCTTTTACAATAGTACCTGGGCGGAATTCTAGTTCGTTTAGCGACTCTTCAAAGAGTTGAGCAAAAGATTCAGTCATTATAATAAGATCTTCATATAATTAAACGTCCATGGGTATCCTACCGCATGGGGTTGATAAATTAGCCAGTCATCATCCTTGCGACCGACGGTCCTTATCGCCAAGTATTTAACCTAAGTGAAATCTGCGTTTAAGATCTAATCCTAAACGCAAGACCCACCGAGCTAAAAGCTACTTAGCGAGTTTAGATTTGATATATTCTAGCGATTTCTCTACTACTTCCTCAATAGAAAGTGACGTAGAATCAATCACTAAGGCGTCACCTGCAGGGCGTAAAGGCGCTACCGCTCTGTTGCGGTCACGATCATCACGCTCCTGAATGTCGCATAAAAGTTGGTCAAAGTTACCACTTAACCCTTTAAGTTGCAACTGGTTAAGGCGTCTTAGCGCTCTTTCTTCTGCCGCAGCATCAAGGAATATTTTTGCTTCCGCTTGTGGAAAAACCACGGTTCCCATGTCTCGACCATCCGCCACTAAACCAGGCTTAGTATCAAAAGCACGCTGACGACGTAATAATGCTTCACGCACACGAGGCAGAGAAGCCACTTTCGATGCGGCAGTACCGGTTTCTTCTTTACGCAATTCTTTAGAAACGTCTTCACCTTCTAGGATCACTTTAACCAACTCACCCTCAGCAATAAATTGCACGTCAAGATGGGTCGCAATTGGAACAAGTGCATCTTCAGATTCAATATCAATGCCATGATGAATAGCCGCTAATGCTAATACCCGATAAATTGCTCCGGAATCAAGAAGATGGAAGTTAAGCTTGTCTGCCAGTAGCATGCACAATGTGCCTTTACCTGCGCCACTAGGGCCATCGACGGTAATAACCGGATGTTGAGACGACATAAAAAATCTCCAAGAGAGTAGAAGAATACCAATAAGGTGCCAAATTATAGCGAAAAGTTGGACTCACTTCATGTTTAATTCGATTTTTGTTCTTAAATCATCAAAATAAAAACGGCTCAAACAAAAAGAGCTTCTATAAAAGAAGCCCTTGAAATTTATTATTTATTAAACGGATTAATGCTGACTCAACGCTTCAAACTTTTCAAAGTAAGTCGGGAAGGTTTTAGAGGTACATTTCGGATCATTAATCGTCACTGCAGTATCACTCAACGCCACTAGGGAAAAGCACATTGCCATGCGGTGATCATCATAAGTATCAATCGCAGCATGGATCAGCTTTTGTGGTGGTGTAATAATAATATAATCATTGCCCTCTTCCACTTGCGCACCCACTTTGCGTAACTCAGTTGCCATCGCCGATAAGCGATCGGTCTCTTTCACCCGCCAGTTATAGACGTTACGAATGGCGGTGGTACCTTTGGCGAATAATGCTGCGGTGGCAATCGTCATTGCGGCATCAGGAATATGGTTAAAATCCATATCGATCGCATTAAGATCTTTACGGCGACACAGTACATAGTCATCGCCCCACTCTATTTCTGCGCCCATTTTCTCAAGCGCATCCGCAAATTGAATATCCCCTTGGATGCTATTTTTGCCAATACCGGTGACTTTGATCTCCCCGCCCTTTACTGCCGCAGCAGCTAAAAAGTAAGAGGCCGAGGAAGCGTCGCCTTCAACGAGGAAATCGCCTGGTGATTGATAATGTTGACCAGCAGGAATAACAAAAGACTGGTAGTTTTGATTTTCAACTTGCACGCCAAATTTGGCCATAATATCGAGAGTGATATCGATATAAGGTTTCGATACAAGTTCACCTTCAATTTCAATCCGAACCTCACCTTGTGCAAGTGGCGCAGTCATTAAAAATGCGGTTAAGAATTGACTTGAGATTGAACCGTCTATTCGTACTGTACCTGCTTTTAAACCTGTCGCATTAATTTTTAATGGTGGATAATTATCATTTTCAAGATAATCAATATCCGCGCCAGCAGTACGCAAAGCATCAACCAAATGGCCAATTGGGCGCTCTTTCATTCTTGGCTCGCCAGTAAGTACAAACTCACCTTGGCCTAAACATAATGCCGCCGCTAATGGACGCATCGCCGTTCCGGCATTACCTAAAAATAACTCTAGCGGTTGAGTCGCATTAAACACGCCGCCTAAACCTTCAATCTCACATACCGTGTTGTTATGTGATAACTGGTATTGAACCCCCAAAGCAGACAGAGCAGTCAACATGTGACGAATATCATCACTGTCGAGTAAATTGGTGAGACGTGTTTTGCCCGTTGCCAGCGTAGCAAGTAAGAGTGCGCGATTTGACACGCTTTTTGAACCGGGTAAGTTCACTTCACCGGATATTTTATCAATGGGTTGTAGCGTTAGGGTTTCCATACGTGACGATATTCCTTGATATTAGAAAATTAACTGAAGAGACAAGTACTTCATTGAAACTGATATAGGCAGATTAACCAAAAAAATGCGTTAAGGCTAGCGGGTGTTTCGTTAACCGTATTTTACTCGAACTGACATCTGTAATATCTTAATCTAATACTCGAACAAAAAATTGAATTTATGACTATTCACTTGCCGTACCTTGAAAACCCCAACACGCCCTTTCCCGCGGTTGAAACGGCATTATCCGATCCCGATGGCCTACTCGCGTTTGGTGGCGATCTATCGCCTATCCGCTTACTTTCTGCTTATCAGAACGGCATATTTCCTTGGTACTCTCATGATGACCCTATTTTATGGTGGAGCCCATCTAAACGCGCGATCTTAAAACCCAGTGAATTTACGCCATCAAAAAGCTTAAAAAAGTGCTTGCGACAATCTAATTATCAAGTGAGCTTAAACAAAGCGACCAAAGAGGTGATTGAGTTATGTGCTTCCACTCGCAGTGCCGAGGAAACCTGGATCACTACCGAGATGCAACAAGCTTATATTGACTTGATCAAGCTGGGTCATTGCCATTCAATTGAAGTATGGGATGGCGAGCAATTAGTCGGTGGATTATATGGACTGCTGATTGGAAAGGTCTTTTGTGGTGAGTCGATGTTCTCTTTACAAACAAACACCTCAAAAATTGCCTTTTGGCATCTATGTTATTATTTTGATTCTATCGGCGGAAAGTTGATTGATTGCCAACTCGAAAACGCGCATTTAATCAGTTTAGGGGTGAATATTTTCGAGCGATCAGTATTTATTCAAACCTTACAACAACTGACCACTAAAACCATCGAGCGCGATTTGCTTTCACCTCGTACGTTACATGCACCTACTGCTGCAAAAGAATAAGAACTATTATGTCAAATACGAATATAAGAATTGGTTTAACTGAGAACCACCCTTGCAGCTACTTGCCAGAGCAAGAGGAACGTATTGCGGTGGTACTTGATGATGATTGCCACAGCACGGAGCATTACGCGTTGTTTCTCGCCAATGGATTTCGTCGTAGTGGCAATATGATTTACAAACCGCATTGCGATGAATGTAACGCCTGTCAGTCGATTCGCTTATCGGTCAATCATATTCAACTGTCTAAAAGTCAAAAACGAATACGAAATAAAGCGGCGGGGTTACGTTGGGTATTTCAATCTGAGCTGGATCCACAGTGGTTCGATCTTTATGAACAATACATCAATCAGCGACACAGCACTGGCAGTATGTACCCAGCCAACAAAGAAACATTTGACCAATTTTCGCACACTGATTGGATGGAGCCGCAATTTTTACATGTCTATGAAGACGACAAATTGATTGCGGTAGCAGTAACCGATAACCTTGATGACTGCTTGAGTGCTTTTTACACCTTCTTTCAACCCGATCACCCGCTATCACTAGGAACCTTGTGTATTTTATTGCAATTAGAGCAATGCAAAAAATTGGCCAAACAATGGCTATATTTAGGTTACCAAGTGGATGATTGTCCAGCGATGAATTACAAAGTTCGCTTTCATCACCATCAAAAGCTAGTAAATCAACGTTGGCAAGGGTAGAATACGCAACAACTTTGATCTTAGGCTCTATTTTTATGAGCTTGAGATAATTACCCCCTATTTAAACTGTCGTTTCTAACAGTTAAAAATAAGCCAAGTTTCGGTAAGAGGATTAAATGGCAAAAGAAGACGTAATTGAGATGCAAGGCACTGTCCTTGACACATTACCAAACACTATGTTCCGTGTTGAATTAGAAAATGGTCACGTTGTGACTGCTCACATTTCTGGTAAAATGCGCAAAAACTACATTCGTATTCTTACGGGTGACAAAGTAACTGTAGAGATGACTCCTTACGATCTCTCTAAAGGCCGCATCGTCTTCCGTGCTCGTTAATCATCCATTACGATGATAATTTGATGATTTAACATTATCGAATTGACCTAATTAAAAAACCGAAGCCATGAGCTTCGGTTTTTTTATGCCTTACTTGCCTCTTCACTGTTACGGCAAGTGCCTTACAAATAGGCTTATATTGTGCTTAATGTACCGCTTCTTCTTGATTTGAATAGATAAATTCTAATTTATCGTCTTTCAAGCCAATTTTTACCGTACCGCCCCCCACTAGCGAACCAAACAACAGTTCATTGGCCAATGGCTTTTTCAGTTTATCTTGGATCACGCGCCCCATAGGACGAGCCCCCATCGTTTTGTCATAGCCTAAATGCGCTAACCAATGACGAGCATCTTCTGATACCTCCATCGACACGCCACGCACATCTAATTGCGCTTGCAGTTCAACAATAAACTTATCAACCACTTGATAGATCATGCTTTCACTCAAGCTATTAAACCAAATGATGTTGTCTAAACGGTTTCTAAACTCTGGCGTAAATAGTTTTTTGATTTCCGACATCGCATCATGGCTGCTGTCTTGTTGAATAAGACCAATCGATTGACGCTCAGTTTCTTTAACGCCTGCATTGGTTGTCATCACTAAAATAACATTGCGGAAATCGGCTTTTCGGCCATTGTTATCGGTTAAGGTGCCGTTATCCATCACTTGTAATAACAAGTTAAATACATCACCGTGAGCTTTTTCAATCTCATCTAGCAGTACGACTGAATGAGGATGTTTGATCACCGCATCAGTCAGTTGGCCACCTTGATCATAACCAACATAACCTGGAGGCGCGCCAATTAAACGACTGACTGAATGACGTTCGCCGTATTCAGACATATCAAAGCGCAATAATTCCACTCCAAGTAACTTAGACAACTGCACGGTCACTTCCGTTTTACCGACACCGGTAGGCCCCGCAAACAAGAATGACCCAACCGGTTGATGTTCATGCCCTAAACCTGCCCTCGTGAGCTTAATCGCCTCACACAGCACATCAATGGCAGGATCTTGTCCAAATACCAACATTTTGAGGCGGCTATCAAGTTTGGCTAATACCTCTTTATCTGAAGATGACACTGATTTTTCTGGAATACGCGCCATTTTAGCCACAATAGATTCAATATCCGCGACATTGACGGTTTTCTTACGCTTATTAACTGGCGCTAAACGACAACGTGCGCCCGCTTCATCCATTACATCGATGGCTTTATCTGGTAAATGGCGCTCGTTAATGTACTTAGCCGACAGTTCAACCGCAGCACGCAATGCTTTATTACTAAAGCGCACGTCATGATGTTCTTCATATTTCGATTTCAAACCAATCAAAATCTTGGTGGTATCGTCAATCGATGGCTCTAAAATATCAATCTTTTGGAAGCGACGTGCTAGTGCTCTTTCTTTTTCAAAAATAGTATTAAATTCTTGATACGTGGTCGAACCGATACAGCGCAACTTACCATTACTTAATAATGGTTTAATTAAGTTCGCGGCATCAACTTGTCCACCAGATGCAGCGCCAGCACCGATAATGGTATGAATTTCATCAATAAATAGAATACTGTCTTCTTCTTTCTCAAGCTGCTTTAAAATGGCTTTAAAGCGTTTTTCAAAATCACCTCGATATTTTGTTCCCGCCAGAAGCGAGCCAATATCCAATGAATAAATCACACTATCTTTGATCACATCTGGCACTTGTCCTTCAATAATACGCCAAGCGAGCCCTTCCGCAATCGCCGTTTTCCCCACACCAGCTTCACCGACCAGTAATGGGTTGTTTTTACGACGGCGACACAATACTTGAATGGTTCTTTCAAGTTCATGATCACGACCGATCAATGGATCTATTTGGCCTTTTTTCGCTACTTCATTGAGGTTAGTGGCAAAGCTATCCAACCTTTCTTCTGAGTTATTATCTTGAGCTTGATCTTCATTAAGAGAGTGAGGCGAATCCGCACCCGTGTCAGCATCATTTTTACGGATGCCATGAGAGATGAAATTAACAATATCTAAACGACTAATATCATTTTTCTTTAATAAGTAAGCGGCGTGAGATTCTTGCTCGCTGAAGATCGCGACCAATACGTTTGCGCCTGCTACTTCGCTACGACCCGAAGATTGCACATGAAAAACAGCTCGTTGTAACACGCGTTGAAAACTAAGCGTAGGTTGAGTTTCACGCTCTTCATCCGCTTCTACAATCAGCGGTGTAGTTTGATCAATAAAAATATCAAGCTCTTGGCGCAAGATATCAATATCGGCTTGGCAAGCAGATAAAGCTTCATTGGCTGATGGGTTATCGAGCAATGCCAATAGAAGATGCTCTACGGTCATAAACTCATGGCGCTTTTCTCTGGCACGTACGAATGCCCCGTTCAAGCTTGTTTCTAATTCTTTATTTAGCATAGCTATCTCCCCAAAGAACAACTCACTTTACTACCTGTTTAGACTGAGCTTGTTTCAGACCCAATCTAATCAAAACAGCTAAGCTAAGTCTTAGCCAGGTTTACACCTGTTCCATTGTGCACAACAAAGGATGATCATTTTGTTTGGCATGCATTGAAACCTGCATGACTTTCGTTTCAGCAACTTCAGCCGTAAATGTGCCGCAAATTGCTTTACCATCAAAATGTACTTTCAACATCACTTGAGTTGCGCTCTCCAAATCCATGGAGAAAAATCGATTCAAAATTTCGATAACAAAATCCATCGGTGTGTAATCGTCGTTATTCAAGATCACGTTATACATCGCCGGCGGTTTAACTTTCGTCTTTTCATGTTCTAGAAGGTCGAGACCCGGTGCTGACCATTGGTATTGATTACTCATTATAAAATTCTACTTATTTACTACTTTAATGATTGGTTTAGCTGGTTGGGCCAAAGCTGGTTGATTATAGCTATCGGTTCACATTAAAAACTGGCGGCCACCTTGCTGCAATAATCTTGTTGAAACAGACCAATCAAATTCCCTTCTAATTAAGAGACTAATGCACCAATGCCATCCCTGCAAATAAAAGATCACTATTGGTAAAATCTCGCAACTAATTCGCTCAAAAAACAACCAAAATTCAGAACGTGCTTATATAAAAAGTACCTATCACAACATCAATAGTTAATGAAAAGTTAAATCGACCTCTGTTATTTTGCTATTCATCGGGCAATTATCACTCAAAACTATTGACTGTTAGCAATGATTGTCTAAATTATGTGCTGAGTGGTTAAAAAATTAACCGTGATCTTCGTTAAAAAGCATGAGGGATGTACAGCATGGCTACAGGAACAGTTAAATGGTTTAACAATGCCAAAGGATTTGGATTCATTTGCCCTGAAGGAGAGGAAGGCGATATCTTTGCTCACTACTCCACAATAAAGATGGATGGTTACCGCACACTAAAAGCTGGCCAACAAGTATCCTATGAAGTGGAAAGTGGACCTAAAGGGTCTCATGCAAGCTTAGTCATGCCGGTCGAAGACCAAAGTAAATAATAGCCGTAGTAGCAATTATCTTCTTTTTGAGCGGCAATTATGTCGCTTTTATTTTGTCTGTCACTTTATCTAAATTAAGTACACTTGCCTGGGCAACAAGTGAAATATAGAATTTTTTCCCATTCTGAAGCAATCGCTAAAAAAGCATCAACTACAATAGGATCAAACAAAGTTCCCCTTCCCTCGACAATGGTTGTTTTCGATTGTTCAAAACTATATTGGCATTTATAGGTTCGACACGAAGAGTTTAATGCTTCAAATACATCGGTAACCGCAACAATTCGAGCACTAAGTGGTATATCGCTACCCATTAAACCGGCAGGATAACCTGAACCATCGTATCGCTCATGATGATATAAAATAACATCACTTATGATCTTTTGAGTATCCAGATCGTAATCACTTTTAACCGTTTTAAAAAAGTCAAAACCAAGTTGTGAATGTTGTTTCATTACCGAAAATTCGGGCTCAGTCAGTTTATTGGAGCTTCTTAGCACTTCTGTAGGCACAAACTTTTTACCAATATCATGCCAAGCAGAGCCTAAGACAACGGCGGCTGAAAAAACTGTATTAATACTGGCATCTGACTTTGATAACTCTTTAACCAAGCTCTCGGTATATTTTATAGTATTTAAAATATGCTGTTAGTAGATTGAAGAATCAAAATCTAAATACGCTTTGGTCATAACACGATCACCATCTCACTTGAAAATATTTGTTCGCAGAATCGCTTAATTATAAGCGTAAATATAAAGCCCATGAATATTATACTAACCTTCACTATTATCTGGTCATTCCTGCTACTGAAATATTCGATAACTGTAATTGAAAACACTTAATTCTCATCAAAAAAAAAGCAGTTCATTATAAGCTGCTTTTTAGGATGGTCAATACTATTTCAGCCTATTTTGAGGTTAGATATTATCAATAATGGCATTCAATGTTTTCGATGCTCGCATTAACTGAGAAACTTTAACATCGTCAAAAAAGTAGTAACCACCTAAATCCCCCGGTGCGCCTTGAGCATTGTTCAGCTCTGCCACAATCGTCGTTTCACCTTGAGCTAATTCAGTTGCAATCGAAGTAAATTGTTGTGCCAACTCTGGATCGGCTGATTGCTCTGCCAGTGCTTTGGCCCAGAATGTGGCAAGGAAGAAATGGCTACCACGGTTATCAAGCTCGCCCACTTTACGCGACGGTGATTTGTTCTCATCTAAGAACTGACCCGTTGCCTTATCTAACGCATCGGCAAGGACTTTCGCTTTCGCATTGCCGGTAACAGTACTTAAGTGCTCCAATGAAGCCGCTAATGCCAAGAACTCACCTAATGAATCCCAACGTAAGTGATTTTCTTTTTCCACTTGCTGAACGTGTTTAGGCGCAGAACCACCAGCACCAGTTTCAAATAAACCACCACCATTCATAAGCGGAACAATCGACAGCATTTTAGCTGAAGTTCCAAGCTCAAGAATTGGGAATAAATCAGTGAGATAATCACGTAATACGTTGCCGGTCACCGAGATAGTATCTAAACCTTCTTTAATGCGCTCAAGTGAGTAGTTGGTTGCCGCTACTGGCTCAAGGATCTTAATGTCGAGACCATCGATATCAAAGGTTGGCAAATAAGCATTCACTTTTTTGATTAACTCTGCATCATGCGCACGATTTTCATCTAACCAGAAAATAGCCGGAACGCCCGATGCACGCGCCCGTGTCACTGCCAGTTTCACCCAATCTAGAATAGGTGCATCTTTCACTTGGCACATGCGGAAGATATCACCTTGTTGCACTTCTTGTGTTAACAGCGCCGTTCCGTTGCTATCGACGACGCGAATGGTACCGGCTTGTTTGGCTGCAAAGGTTTTATCATGTGAACCGTATTCTTCGGCTTTTTGCGCCATTAGACCTACGTTCGGCACACTGCCCATAGTGGTTGGATCGAATGCACCATGCTGTTTACAAAAGTCAATTACCGCTTGATAAACACCAGCGTAAGAACGGTCTGGGATCATCGCTTTAGTATCTTGTAGCTGACCATCGTTATTCCACATTTTACCCGATGAACGCAGCATAGCGGGCATCGAGGCATCGACAATCACATCACTTGGTACATGTAGGTTAGTAATGCCGCGATCAGAATCGACCATGGCAAGCGCAGGGCGTGTTGCGTAAACCGCTTGGATCGCTTGTTCAATTTCTTGTTTTTGATCGGCTGGTAAAGATTCAATCTTACTGTAAACATCGCCCAAACCATTGTTGACATCCACGCCTAATTCTTCAAATAAGCGTCCGTATTTAGCGAAAACATCTTTGTAATACACTTTGACCGCATAACCAAAGATCACTGGATCCGATACTTTCATCATGGTGGCTTTTAAATGCAGAGAAAGCAAAATGCCCTGCTCTTTAGCCGCCGAAATTTCTTTTTCATAAAAATCGACCAATGCTGCTTTGTTTAACACCGCGGCATCAATGATTTCTTTATCCAATAATGGGAATTCTGATTTTAGTACTTCCACATTGCCGGCCGCATCAACATGTTCAATACGAACCGATGTTGCGCCATTAATTGTGACTGACTTTTCGCTGCCGTAAAAATCTTGCTCTGTCATGCTGGCAACATGTGAGGTTGAATCTGATGCCCAAGCTCCCATTGAATGTGGGTTTTTCTTGGCATAGTTTTTAACCGATAGTGGCGCACGACGATCAGAGTTACCTTCACGCAATACTGGGTTAACCGCACTGCCTTTGATTTTGCCATACGTTTCTTGAATTAAACGTTCTTCGTCTGTTTTGGGCTCATCAGGGTAATTTGGTAGCGCATAACCTTTCGCTTGCAGTTCTTTAATCGCAGCGCGCAATTGCGGAATAGAAGCCGACACGTTTGGCAATTTAATAATGTTGGCTTCTGGCGTGTTGGCCAGCAAACCTAATTCCGTCAGAGCATCACCAATACGTTGGTCTTCGGTTAAGTACTCTGGGAAATTAGCAATAATACGACCCGCCAGTGAGATATCACGAGTATCAACCGCAATGCCTGAAGAAGCCGTAAAAGCACGAATAATTGGCAATAATGAATGCGTTGCCAAAGCTGGAGCTTCATCAGTAATGGTATAAATAATAGTTGGCTGTTTATCTGTGTTTTGAGTAGGCATTAAATTTCCCTATATATTTATCGAACCGCGATGCATTTCAAACAGAGAGTTTGAAGCAAATAAGCAGTGGTCTCTAGAGGGGATCGTTGGGAGATCCATCCTCTCCTCGTGATGGCCTTCTTGCGTTATAAAATCTGGGTTAGAATCTATCGCTAAGCTGACGTAATTTTTGTTATGTATTCTTTCTGATCTGTCTCAGACGAATTTAAACAAACTTAATGATTGAGTCTGTTATTATGTTTTCAGCGCGCACCATAATAGCTTAAATCCTATTTTAGTAAAACTTAGGCTCTAATTTTGTTTACATTTTTGCAAGGTACTTATACTTTCTAACCCTCATAACTTCATTTAATATCAATGCTTTAACCACTCCAAATAACGCCCAAGTGACATGTGGGGTAACATTGCGGATCTGTGATGAATATCATCTTTAGATTTATTTACCTTTTTTTTTAGCCAACTTGCCAAAAGTCGAAAAACGACTTTATTTCCAGATCTGGGGTTTTCTCTGGGAAAATTTTTTTTATTCTAGACCTCAAAAATAGCAATCTCTCTCCTTTTGTTCGGTTCCAATAAAAAAGGCTACCCGAATGGATAGCCTTGTATGCAAGTTACAACAAGTTATTATGGGTTGGTACTCGGTGCGACTTTAATCAATGTCACCGGAGTGATTAACTCGTATGAAATATTCAATTGTGCTTTGTAACTTACGATTTCTTGTTGCAGACCGCTTGTGATTGATACGCCAGTTTGTTGGGCATACTTAGCAAGACCACCAGCATTGGAACCACGAGCAACCAATTTTGGTGCTGGGTCGTTCCCGTCAAGTTGTACGATCGCTGTTTGTTTATCTGCGATAATCTCAAGTGAATTACCATCAGCCGCACCGACTAAATCATTATTACCAATTATCAGAATGTTGTCATCTGCGCACTCTGCACTTGGTAGCAGTTCAAACAATTCAGAACTGATCAAGTTCTTATTCAGCGCAACCATTGCAAAACCTAGCAAAGCTGGTGGCACCACGATAAATACTTTCTGGTTGAATGCTAATTTCTTGCCGATTTCATCAATGAAAATAGACTCACGATTTGTTGCCGTTGCTGCTACTTCTACGTTAGAACCCGTTGCCAGCAATCCGACTGGGTTGCGTGTCGATTCAGTAGTCGTTGAAAGCAAGTTTTGCTCTAGTGCGCGATTAATTGAGCGACCAATGACAAACTGACTGATAAAGCTCTCTAATTGACCGTTTGAGCCGTCCAGACTTTCGCGTGTGGCGTTTGCGATACAAGCAAGTTTATGCTGTGCCCCGAGGCGTTTTGCCGTGATTATTCCCTTGACTACAGGAATCATTTCGCCTTCACCGACAAAACCGCATCCGTCAATATCACCACTGATTGGGATTGAAGCTGTCTTGTTCAGATCGACGGTTTTGACGCTTGCATCTGCAAATAGAGATAGTGCACTGGCTGGCTGATTGGGCGTGATCAAGCTCGATAACTGGTCTTGAATTAATACCGCGTTGGTTCCTGTTCCAGTTTCATTAATCGGTACTTCACTTTTTGCAAAGTAACCAATCGTGCCTTGTGCGTTAGCTGCTGCTTTAATAATTTGCTGAATACTCATTGTTTTTACTTCCTGAAAAATTAATATAAAAGATGTGCTAAATGGTCGTAACTAGCACGTTTGTTGTGTCAGCGTTCCAATCGCTCCACAGTGTCGCCCAATCACGACCGCTTGTGCTGCCACTCTCGATTGTTGAGCCGTAAAAACGACCGTAATATCCGACCTTTCCATCGTATGTGTAACGAGTAATAAATGGTCGGGCAGCTTGCTGCTCTGTGAGTCCTAATTGCTCAGCTTGGCTACCTTTCACAATCGGCTTATAGATCGTGTCTAGTTTCGTGATTAGTGGGTTCATTTAAACACGCTCCAACATTTCGCCAATTGTCAGATCCGAACCTTTGAAAACGCGCAATGTATAACGCCCACTCGATAGTTCGCGGGTGAACTCTGCATCAGTAACAGTCCTGTGTTTATTACGTGCTAGACACTTCACTGCTCCACTTTTATTTACTGCATACGCTGGCTGGCCACCGCTTAATAATACGATTTGTCGACTCATTTTAAGCCCCTTGTTCGATTGATTTGAGCCACTCAATAGCGGCTTGTCGTTTAGTAATGCCCTTACAACGCGCGGCTTGAGCGATAGTAATTGGGGAATTGTTTTTCATTTCTTTAACGCGCTTCATAATGGCAATATCTTCTTCGCTTTTTAAAATTTTCGCGAGAGGGTTGGAACCGATTGCGCAGATGCTAAGCTCTAAAATTCGGATCTTCTTGAATCGCAATCCTTGAAAATTTCCGCTCTTATCTTTCATCACATCATAATCTGCTGGCGTACTCTGAAAGCCTATTGACGTACAATCCCAAGCACCAGATTTTGCATTATCGAACCCTTTTTGTGACTCCTCACCGTTCACATAGTGGTCATCGAAATTCATACTTACTGCGAGTACATTGCCTTGCGCTTTTGCGCTATATCTTAGCCGCCAATCCTCGTTGAACCCGATCGTGGTACCGCTAACGTGTGATGAAAAGATTGGGATCGATCTGTCGTTCATCTCATCGACACTGTAACTATCGGTTTCGATAATGTCCCCGTCCAAATCGACAACCGCGCTTGACGCAATTGCATCTAGTGTGAATTTCATTTTGCTTAAATCCTATTGATTAAAAATTAAGGCTAAGAAGTGGTGTCACTGTTTCGCAATCAAAGCAGCGTACGCAGAAAACGTTAACCCTGATAACTTCTAACTAGCCACTCACGTTGAACCCTTCGAGGACGTGAGCCAGCGACACCACTTCTTAACCCTATGTGGTACATTATATCACCCATGTACAGCGAAAAGCTGCTTTAGGATCTATTTCCTGCACTTTTGATGTCAAAATATATGACAAACATCACACTTTTGCTTTAGGTCGGACATTTTATTGAAAATGTCCGAACGTGGTCTATCCCAGACACTTTCGCGAAAGTGTCTGGACAAAAGTAAAAATACGGCCTCAAGCCCTTGATTTGCCGCGCCTACTCAGTAACTTTCGCGAAAGTTACTGATCGTGGTCTATTCCACGTTCAGACAATTTGCCGAAATTGTCTGAACGGCTATGGTAGAAAATCCGCCTTCTTGCCTTACTCCGATTTCGATTACTCTTCATCGCCTAGCCTATCAAATCGTCAATTGTGAGCGGCTGATCTGGGCACCTTATGAAGACACCCACGAATAGGAAAATTCCTCTTTCGGCTTCGGTGCTCTCGGCTCTATACTTAGTTTCGCCTATTTGCACACCCCAGCGTCTATCGTTCGTACTGGATAGCTGCAATGCTGCGAAGCGATTAATCAGTTCACGGTTGTTAATCACGATATAGTGACCAGCCACAGCAGTTTGTAAAATCTGCCATTCTCGCCCGTTGGCTTTATCAAGTCGGACTAAGTTCTGCTTGAGGTTGGGAATATTTTCGGCCAGTTGGCGCACTTCTGGGAAAACTTTATTCATTAAATTTCACGTCCTTCATGTCGATATTAATCACGTTTGTTTTAACTTCTTTTTGTTGGCGTGGTGCCATTTGTCGCCCTTTTTTAGCTCGACTAACGGCTGTGTTGTTGTTTGCGTCTGTCAGTGCTAATTGGCGGATAAAGCTTTGTAGCAGCTTCTTCTCGTTTGATAAGTCAGCGAGCGCAGGGTGCGGCTTGATAACTCCGGTCAGTGTGGTCACATACCGGTTTTCTATCTTCTTACCGATAAACTTTTCAATTTTAATGATCGTAGTTTGGGTCTTCGCGATTTGAGCAAATAGAACGCGCTCCACCTCAAGAACTTCGCGCTCGGCTTCGAGAACTAGCATTGAATAGAGTTCCGCCTCCTGCTTGTCGAGCGTCATGCCCAACGGTGGAAGTTGTTGCGGTGTTTCACTACCGTATTTCTTCGCCATCGCTCGCAATTGTGCGGCTGAATATAAACCGGCCATAAAAACCTCTTTAAATTTAAAAAAAATGTTGGTATAGTGCCGTTTCTCACCCCATACCGACCACCGTACTCGTCAGCTAGTACATTCGCCCAGAAAATTACCGAATTGACATTTCCTGAACAAGATTGGCTTGTTCACGCCTCTTCCATTCTGAGCCACCAAACGCCCCCTATACATTGCGTTAATAGCACGGGAGGGCATCCGCTTGCCTTGTTTGTTATCGTTGTTTAAATCGCTTGTTTGATGCGCTCACGTTGGGGTGGTGGTGGTGGTCATACCTAATATCATTCTTGTCTGATCTCTAGCTTCAAGTGATAGCATTGGCATGGCTAGGTTGCGGCCTTTGACTGGTGCTGGTGGTGCATCATCTGTGCTCAACTTAATTCGTAAGATCTCACTGTTGCGCTTCGCTTGCTTGTTGAATACTGCGATCACATTACTACTCTCTATCATTGCAGAACCTCGGTATGCTCCTCGGCTCAGTGGATTACATGATTGAATATATCGACCTATACCAACGTTGAACAATGCCTCACGCCTTGACTCTGGGTTGATCGGTAGCGATTTCTCTGTACCCTCTTTCAAGCTATCTCGATATCGCTGTAGTGCAATGATTGACTCAGCAATCGTCCGTTTGCGTTTGGTGCTGGTGGCTTTCTTTTGCTTATGTCTAAGCCGACCGATCGCATGATTCAAACGTTTGATAGGATCAGGCTCTATCGCTTCATTATCGACTTCACACTGCGCTAGACGCTCAAGCCCTGCGATTGTGTTGTATGCGTAAAACTCACGCTTCATCGAAGAGTCTAACTGCTTGCTGATATGCTCAATCGCGTTTAGGGCTGATATTCGGCTTATAACTCCGCGTGTGAGTCGTTCAAGCTGCATCGCGTATCTTGCTGTCGCGTTGGTCTCAGATGGCGTTAAAACATCACCAGCCAGTTCTAAGACCGTTATACCTCGACCAGCGTTGTGGCTAACCGTTGTCGTGTCAGATTCAATAGTCCAACTCATGATCAAAGTATCTCTGCGCTTTCGAGCGTAAACACTTCGACACGTTGCGATCCTTCTTCTTTAAATAGGCGCGTCATTTCGACTGCTTGATACTCGTTCTTGACACAAACAACAAGTGGCCTTCCGTCTAGAGCTTGTCGCATCATGATCGTATGAAAATGCGAGATAAGCTGGATCGTGCCTTTTCGATTTATATTGACGACTCGCTTTAAATCAATCTCAAAACCTGCAAATTTCAGATTTCCAATAAATGATCGGATAGCTCCGTCTAGTGTCGTTTCGTCTAGTACGTTTTCAACATTGATAATCACAACCATGATCAAACCCCATTAATTTCGATGTGGTTATTATATCACCGCCATAGCTAGAGCGATTATCATGTTCATAGGTGATTACACCATCAAAAGCAGCGTCTTTTTATTCATTGAATATGAGGTTTTGCTAAGGAAAACCACCAGCTAAAATCGGTCTAAATATCCCGATAACCCCGATATCCCCGATATCCGATACCCTATGTGTATGTGGGGGGGGGTCTAAAAAGTGCCTAAAAAGATCATTTTTCTATTAAATGAAAAAAAAATATATAGGGGGGGATATTTGGGATATTGGGGTATTAGTAAAGAAAGTAGTAGTAATGTTTATATATAATAATATATATAAAAAAAATAGTATATATATCATATATATATATACCTATAAAGGTGATAATAATTCTCATTCGCGCACCCGTTCCCGATATCCCGATATTCTTTCGGTTTTGGATATCACCCCACAATCGGGATATTTAGGACGGGATATTGTGTTTTTGGTCGGGATATTGACCACCAGCGTGATCCACCAGCTTTTTACCATCCACCAGCCAAAAAAATAGCGACCGGTTAGGCCGCTATTAATTGGTTAAATTTTAACTATTTGCTAAGGGTACAATCCTTGGTTTTATCATCAAATATGATCACCCCTTCATAAACCATAAAATTAAACGTTTCGTTCCATATATTATCGTCTTGCTTGGCGTCCAGTTCCCCTATCTTAAATACGCGCTGCTTAAGCTTGCCCTTCTTCATTGTTTTATCTTTCGTAGTGTTAAGGGTGTTAACAATCCTAGCCGAGATCATTTCCTCTTTCGCACCATCACGCAATTGTACTATTTCGCGCTTATCCTTCGCTATTTCGCTTTGTCCCGCCATGAGTGCAATGTCAGCTAATGAATTAAGGGTGAAGACTGCAGCCCATTTAACCATTTCCAAGGTTACTTTGAGGTTTTGGTCGCCAAGTGCCATTATCGAACCGATACGGCTCACATGCTGCGATACGCGAGCAAATAACGCGCCCGCTGTTGGGTGGTTTAAGTATTCATCTTGATCCATTAAATCCGATAACTTATCAATAAATTCGAGGGCTTCGTCTGTTGCAAATGTACTGGTCTTGCCTTGTTCTTTTTGAGCCTTACAACCAGCGTTAGCCGTTACGATAAGCTTATAGTCAATCTTCTTTACGTCCTCACGCGGCCGTAGTGCCTCGCGGTGCTCTGGGGTATATTTAAGTAACATACGAGCCATAAAGCCATCTTGCATGGTTTTATAGGTAGCAAGTTGACCGCTTAGGCGTTCTGGGGTTGATGCAAGCGCAAGGCTTACTATCGGGTTCTTAACGCCATTTTCGCAGCCTTCCATTATTGATTCTAAAGCCACCAGCCTAGGCTTAAGTTTATGATCAATATTGTGTTGCATTGCTGCGATCTGTTCGTCAGTGTATACGCCATCTTGAGCGACTTTATTCTCAATGTCTGCGATCTGTTTGAGTAACTTGTTAACACTCGCTTGTGTGGTTTCTGCCACTTGTGCTGCGTGCATTGACGATGGCATGTATAGCTTGTCTGTTGCACCCTTTAATAGCTCAGCCATGATATTTTGCTGGCTTGATTGCGCACCATCACCGATCGCGTTTAGTAGTGAATGTCCTTCATCGACTAAATATAAAAAGCGTTGCCTGGTCAAGATATCAATCGTTACGTTTTTATCCGATCGTGGCTTGTCGTTCACTTTGTCGTTAAGTTCTAACAGTTCAGCGCAATCTTTAACGTATGCTTGACCTGTATCTTTACCTGCACCAGAAAGGCTAACTAGGGTAGTTAACAGTGACAGCTTACCATCATCAAAGCCGGTGATATCGTGCTTAATGGCAAGCAATGAAAGGGCATGTAAACCATAAATCGGATATGAATCTAGCAATGGGCGTCGACTGGTGGCGTATATGTCCTTGCAAATTGCACCTAATAACGCTGGTGGTTTTTGGTAGTCGATACCATTAAGATCAAGCTGGGCGAAAATCTCGGACGTATCAAACCCCAATCCACCAGCGAGAAGATTCTGCTTTTGTAGTTTGCGTTCCTCGACTCGTTCCAAGGCTTCCGCCTCGTTTTTGGCTGCCCTTGCTGCCTTTTTGGTGTCCGTTACTTCCTTCATCTCAAACAGACCTTTGACAGATTCAACACTCAGATATTGATCTTCGGCCTCTACTTCGTTTTCGCGTGCATTATAAGTACCGATTAGCTCGCACTCTTCACTGTACGCACCATAAGCAACGTATGGCGTATCATCAGTGTTAAATTCTATATACTTGATAATAAACGAACCATCATCGAGAACGAGGTCTGCCTCTCGTCCGTCCACCATCGGTAAGCTGTCGCCGGTGGCCTTTCGTGTTTTATTTTCTTGATCTGATACTTTTAAATTGTTGCTATTTTCATTATTCATTCATGATATACTCATATCGTTGTTGTAGCGGATTATTCCGTTTTGGTAATGGGGCGGATTCCCCACTATCTAATGCAGATATTCATTGTTATTCCTCATAAGCTTGCTTTGTCTATTTGTTGAAATAGCCACCTTTAACGAGGTGGCTTTTTTTATGCGGCTTTCTTAATTTCTGCTTGAATTTTTCGGCAAATTTCTTGTTCTAACCCTTCCATGTACTCCGGTTCCATCGGCATTATCTCAATCCATTCCGCGTTCCACTTCTTGATCTCGGCTAGTAAACGTTTCCGAACTGCACGGCCTACGCGGCTGTTAATATCGAATCCGTGGGCGTTCATTGTTTGGTTTGCGATCTTAAATTTTGCAATCCAGTATTCTAAAGCTGCTTCTGTTGGAGTTTGGAATCGTCCGATGTGTTTTATCTTCCCGTTGATGCTGCAATTGGTTAGGTACGACTTTGACTTACAGCCTTTACTGAACGAAACCCCTTGAGGTAACGATCCACGAGCCGCGCCACTATCAAGAAGTAGGCTGTTAATTGCTTGAGGGATAAATACGCAATACTCAGGCGCATAGATTTTGTTGTTGATTTTTAAAATATCCTTATCGAGTTCAAAACCATCAACTGCATTAACTTGGTGCCACGCTTCAAAGTTACTGAATGTGCGCCAAGCCTCGTGTACGGTTACGTCAACGTAAGTAGGGCTACGCTGGTGGAATTTTGGGTCATATGCCCGCTGCATCATGCTACGCCACACGGCATACGCAGGTTCCCATATCACCTTGTTTTTGCCACCAACGATAACGTTTATCCGTGTCATGTAATCGGCATCATTAAGGCCGTGACCGTGTGTTAGCTTGGTTTTTGTGCGATTGCTCGGATAATGCGGGAACCCGTTCACCACGCTTTCTGGTTTGCCGTATTTGGCTTCTATAGCATCAGCTTCTTCTTTAGTTAGTTTCATTGCCTTGCCTTATTTCGGATACAAAAAAGGCCGCTCGACTCAATGCGTTAGCAAAGTAGAGCAGCCTCGCGACCTCTTCTGTAAAACTGGTTAATCTTAACGCTCTAAGTCTCGATTGAGATTAGAGAATAAAACAACATTCAATTTTTAATAAATAATATTATCGAATAGTCAACATTTATTTTTCAAATGAAATTAAGTAGATTTAAAGGTCAAACGTAGGCTGTATAACGCATCACCACAATATAACCAAAAGTTATATAAGATCGTAAAAAAAGTGTGATTAATTATATGTACGCACTTCATAACTATGACTGCTTATCTTGCGTATATTGTATGTTTTCGTTTCAGTGCCGGAACTTGACCAGCGCGGTTTTGGCGGTAACTTAACTGAGTTATCAAATTTTGGCGCTGCACTCGGCCACTCTTTTTTTACGGCTGGCTTTTCGGTTCCATCTGACAATTTAAAAACAGTAGTGCCGCTTTCATTAACTGCGATCCCTCCAGTATGCGCTTTCAAAACACTGTAATCCGGTGATGCCATTGCACCACCAGCCCACCAAAACAAAAGTAATGCTATTACCCTGATCACACCTCAATACCTCTCTGTCGCCAACCACCAGCACCAGCCCCACTTTGGTTATTAACTTCACTTACCGCTTCCACACGTTCTACGTGCCCCCCGCATTGGACAAGGTCGCTCATAAACTGATAAAGCGGCTTTCGCTGTTCTAAGTAATCCGCTTTGTTATATATCCGACTGATATCACTCATTACCTTATGACTTAAACACGTTTCTATCAT
Source organism: Vibrio algicola (assembly GCF_009601765.2). Classification (NCBI taxonomy): domain Bacteria; kingdom Pseudomonadati; phylum Pseudomonadota; class Gammaproteobacteria; order Vibrionales; family Vibrionaceae; genus Vibrio; species Vibrio algicola. Next base: position 1,042,765 of record NZ_CP045699.1, on the reverse strand, counting down.
TAAAGGGTCGAACGATGCTGTATTCAGAATTGACGAAAACGTGTATCTCAATCGGTGCGGGGTCGTCTCTGTCTCGTTTATCGCATCATAAACACTAGTTATAAACTGCCGATCCCTTGGCTTGTCTAAGTTACGTCTAGCGTGAAATATATAATGATCTGGCTGCTGTCTACCGTTCTGCATTGACTCAAACCAGCCTTTAATCAATTCTGTCATGTGAATTCTAACGACAGTATTGACCTTCGTTTCGAATATCGTCGCAACTCCACCAGCTAGATCTATATCCTTCCACTTCATATTGAGCAACGACTGGATACGAACGCCCCACACTAACAATAACAAGGTCGCTATCTTTCGATTATCATCTAAGCCGCATTTGCTTACTCCGCTGATAAACTCGGGCAACCTGTCGGCTGTGATGTACTTCATCTCTTTTGTGTCGGGCTTACGTTCAAGCTTTAACAATCCCTGAAATTGTGAGCTATCTAAGTCCAGATATTCAGATTCACACCACTTCGTGACACCTGCAATTATCGTATAGAAAAATCGCTTCAAGTCGTGTGATTCAATGTTTGCCCTTGCATAGTCTATGATCATACGTCTATCCACCTTTGTGTATAACGCACTCTTTACATAGCCCGAGTGGTTGCTCCAGATATTTCTATATGTTCGCTCAGTCGTGCGGCTGAACTTGCTAACAACTAACCAGCGTTCGAAACATTCATTTAACGTCGGAATGTTGCCGCCCTTCGATATGTGCGGATCTCGCCCTTCCGCTACTTGAGCCAATAAATCACGACAAATAGAGCGTGCTTGTGTGATCGTTAGAATGTGATAATCTGCAATCTTAAGTAGTCGGATCTTGTGAGTGATTGGTGACTTGTATCTAAACTGCCAGCTTTTATGACCGCTTGGTGTCATTCTAAAAGTTAAGCTTTCTTCTGTGTACTGCACCAGCTTTCCGTTGCGTTCGATACTGTCTAAGTGCTTCTTAATTAGCTTCATAGTGTCGCCTCGATGATCGTGTTACTCGTGTTTCATGTAACACGTCAAGTAACATCCGATAGTTAAAAACGTTTGAATTATTGCTTTCTGGCTATCCTCGCGAGTAACCATAAATCCAGTAATACCAAGGTTTCTAGTTATATCCTACCCATTCACTTAGTCAACACATTTTTTAAGGTACTTAACATGTCGACCCCATCACGCAGCCATAAAGCATCAAAAGGTTCGGATAACATTCAAACACATCCGACCACTAAAGGTCGACCGAACCGTTCCAACAACAAGCAAAATTCAGCCCGCGTTTTCAAAAAAAAGCCGCCGAATAAAAATGCACCTCGTAGAATAAGCGCCGCCGAACGTAAAGTGGTTTTATTTAACAAGCCTTATGACACTTTAAGCCAGTTTACCGACGGTGAAGGTCGCAAAACCTTAGCCGATTTTATTGATATAAAAGAAGTGTATGCTGCGGGGCGTTTAGATCGTGATAGCGAAGGGTTATTAATCCTCACCAATGATGGTATTTTGCAAGCTAAAATCACCCAACCACAATCTAAATCACCGAAAACCTATTGGGTTCAAGTCGAAGGTGCGCCAAGCGAGAGTGACCTCGATAAATTGCGCCGTGGGGTCGAACTTAAAGATGGTATGACTTTGCCCGCTAAAGTTGGACTCATGCCGATACCCCACATTGAAGAGCGCGATCCGCCAGTGCGTTTTCGTGCATCGATTCCAACTACTTGGCTTGCTATCACCATTATTGAAGGGCGTAATCGTCAAGTACGTCGTATGACCGCCAATATTGGTTTCCCTACCCTACGTTTAATTCGTTATTCGATTGGTGATTGGACATTAGGTGACTTGCAGCCAGGTCAATATCAAGTGTTATAACGACAATATTACCTAGGTTAAGCGTAACAAAATCGCCATTAAGAAAGGTGTAACCACTGCTAACTTTCTGTTAGAATTCGCCCCAGATAAATTAAGTGGTAGTCATACATGTCAGATAACAGCCAAAAGTCCCCAAATAGTGATAAAAAAGTCATCGTCGGAATGTCCGGTGGTGTAGATTCATCCGTTTCAGCTTACCTTCTTCAACAGCAAGGCTATCAAGTTGAAGGCCTTTTCATGAAAAATTGGGAAGAAGATGATAACGAAGAATATTGTACTGCGGCGGAAGATCTAGCCGATGCTCAGGCTGTATGTGACAAACTCGGTATCCACTTACATACCATTAATTTTGCTGCTGAATATTGGGACAACGTGTTTGAGTATTTCTTAGCCGAATACAAAGCCGGTCGTACTCCAAATCCTGATATTTTGTGCAACAAAGAAATCAAATTTAAAGCCTTCTTAGAATTTGCCGATGAAGTACTTGATGCCGATTTTATTGCGATGGGTCATTATGTGCGTCGCACCTTCCCGACAGTCGAAGAACAAGCGGCTGGCATCTTGCCGAAAATGCTGCGTGGCATCGACAATAATAAAGATCAAAGTTACTTCTTATATACCCTTAGCCATGAGCAAGTGGCGCGCAGTTTATTCCCTGTCGGTGAGCTTGAAAAGCCCGAAGTTCGCCGTATTGCTGAAGAGCAAGATTTGATCACCGCCAAGAAAAAAGATTCTACCGGCATCTGCTTTATTGGTGAGCGCAAATTTACTGAATTCTTATCACGTTACTTACCGGCGCAACCCGGTAAAATTGAAACCCCAGAAGGTCAAGTGATTGGCGAGCATCAAGGTTTGATGTACCACACCTTAGGCCAACGTAAAGGTTTACACATTGGCGGCCAAAAAGGCGGCGGTGGTAACGAAGAACCTTGGTATGTTGCAGAAAAAGATTTAAAACGGAACGTATTAATTGCAGTTCAAGGTGGCGAGCATCCACTATTAAAATCAACCGGTTTAATCGCCGCTCAATTGGATTGGGTTGATCGCACGGCGATCACCGAGCCGCTACGTTGCACAGTGAAAACGCGTTACCGCCAACAAGACATTGCCTGTACCATTGAGCCGATGGACGCAACCACTTCAGAAGATAACCCAAGCATTCGAGTTATTTTCGATCAACCACAAGTTGCCGTCACCCCTGGACAATCGGCGGTGTTCTACAGTGGCGAAGTTTGCCTTGGTGGTGGTATCATCGAGGCTCGACTTTAAGTCATTATCATTTTGGGCTTCCTATTCGGAGGCCCTATTTATAAGTTTCAATTGGAGATCGACACGTGGCACAAACACTTTATGACCGTACCTTAGCGTTTGCAGGGATCTGCCAAGCCGTCGCACTTGTTCAACAGGTGGCGAAAAACGGGCATTGTGACGACGACGCGTTTGAAGCAACATTAAAAACCATCGTTAATATGAATCCAAGCAGCACCTTAGATGTGTTTGGCGATGAATCCAATTTAAAACTTGGCTTAGAAACCTTAATTAAAGGCATCGACAATAGCCCAAGTGGTACCGAAGCGACACGTTACATTATCAGCATTATGTCGCTAGAACGTAAGCTCAATGCTCGTTCTGATGCCATGACGCAACTGGGCGATCGCCTAGAAACCGTCTCTCGCCAAACCGAACATTTCGATTTACTCGACGACCAAATGATCAGCAACTTAGCCAGCGTCTATTTAGATGTGATAAGCCCTGTTGGCCCGCGCATTCAAATTGCGGGAACGCCAGCCGTATTACAACAAACCACTAACCAACATAAAGTGCGAGCGCTATTATTAGCCGGCATGCGTTGCGCGGTATTGTGGCGTCAAGTGGGCGGTAAGCGTCGTCATTTATTGTTAGGCCGCAAAAAAATGGTCGAACAAGCGAAAATTTTATTAGCGCGTGCATAAAAAACTTAATTAACATAATAATAAGAAAAACCAATACCCAATTCACCTCAAATTTAAACACACTAAAACTTAATTCAGGAGATCCACATGGAGTTGTCAGCATTGACTGCTGTTTCACCGGTAGACGGCCGTTACGGAAGTAAAACGATTGCGTTACGCGAAATCTTCAGTGAGTACGGTTTACTTAAATACCGTACTATCGTTGAAATTCGCTGGTTACAAAAGCTTGCCGCCACCGCAGCCATTGCAGAAGTGCCAGCTTTTAGTGATGAAGCCAATCAATACCTTGATAACCTAGCGGCTAACTTCTCAGAAGAAGATGCTAACCGTATCAAAACGATTGAAAGCACCACCAACCACGATGTCAAAGCGGTTGAGTATTTCCTGAAAGAAAAAGTGGCAGCAATGCCAGAACTGCACGCAGTCAATGAATTCATTCACTTTGCTTGTACTTCTGAAGATATCAACAACACGTCGCATGCTTTAATGCTTAAAGAAGCACGCAACCAAGTGATCTTACCGCAAATCCGTACTGTGATTGATGCGATTAAAGGCCTTTCGGTAGAATACCGTGATATTCCTTTATTGTCTCGCACCCACGGCCAGCCTGCTTCACCTTCTACTATGGGTAAAGAAATGGCTAACGTAGCATACCGTATGGAGCGTCAATACAAGCAAATCGCTAACGTTGAAATCCTAGCGAAAATCAACGGCGCTGTTGGTAACTACAACGCACACATCTCTGCCTACCCAGAGCTTGATTGGCATTCATTCAGCGAAGAGTTTATTACTCAATCTCTTGGCGTTGATTGGAACCCATACACCACTCAAATCGAACCGCATGATTACATTGCTGAGTTATTCGATGCTATAGCACGTTTCAACACTATCTTGATCGATTTCGATCGTGATATTTGGGGCTACATTGCACTGGGTCACTTTAAGCAAAGAACGATTGCGGGCGAAATTGGTTCTTCAACCATGCCGCATAAAGTTAACCCAATCGATTTTGAAAACTCAGAAGGTAACCTTGGTTTGGCCAATGCTATCTTTGGTCATTTGGCGCAAAAACTGCCGATTTCCCGCTGGCAGCGCGACCTTACCGACTCCACCGTTCTACGTAACTTAGGCGTTGGTTGTGGCTATGCAGTAATCGCTTATTCTTCAGTAATGCGTGGTATTAGCAAGCTTGAAGTTAACCGCGCCGCGCTAGAAGCAGAGCTAGATAAAAACTGGGAAGTATTAGCCGAACCAGTACAAACTGTGATGCGTCGTTACGGTATTGAAAAACCTTACGAGAAGTTAAAAGAACTGACTCGTGGTAAGCGTGTTGATGGCGAAGGCATGCGTGCATTTATCGATGGTCTAGAAATCCCTGAAGATGAAAAAGCGCGTCTTAAACTGATGACACCCGCTAACTACATTGGCGATGCAATAAAGTTAACTGATCAGCTTTAATTATACCGTCGTTTCTTTCTAAAGGGTTAGCTTAGGCTAGCCCTTTTTGTTATTTTCAATTCAACAGCCCCTAATATCAATCTACGTCATGAGATGATCTGATAATTACTTTAATTGGTATAAATACTCCCTTTCTTCTTTTTCTGCTACAATCGCGCCCCTGTTTCGCTTCTCTTTTTCTAAGGCTTACCATGTACCAATTATCATTTTCGTTATCTGAATTTCTAGCTGAATACTGGCAGAAAAAACCGACCATCATCAAAGGCGGTCTCTTCTTTAATACTCCAGAAGAAGGTTTTGTCGATCCAATCAGCCCAGACGAATTAGCCGGCCTTGCGATGGAAGAAGAAATAGATTCGCGCTTTATTTCTAATTTAAATGACGATTGGCAAGCTGAACATGGCCCATTTAGCGAAGAAAAATTTGCCGAGCTTGGCGAAACTAACTGGTCTTTGATCGTGCAAGCTAGTAACCATTGGCACCCACAAGCCAACGATATGCTGGCACCATTTAAAAGCATGCCGGGTTGGTTATTTGATGACTTAATGGTGAGCTTTGCCATGCCAGATGGCGGCGTTGGTCCGCATATCGATCAATATGATGTATTTATTTGCCAAGGCTTAGGTAAGCGTCATTGGCGTGTCGGCGCTAAAGATGAAGGCCAATATCAAGAAGTGTGTCGCCATTCAGCGCTGCGTCAAATCGAAGGTTTTGATGCAATTATTGATGATGTATTAGAGCCGGGCGACATCTTATACATTCCACCGGGTTTCCCACACGATGGCTATGCTTTAGAAGCCTCAATGAGCTATTCGGTTGGTTACCGCTCACCAAAAGAGCAAGAACTGGTCAGCAATTTTGCCGATTACGTATTAGCTTGCGATCTTGGCGATGTTCACCTGCACAACCCTGAACAAAAAGCACAAGATAAGCACGGCATGATCCAAACCGCGGATGCTGACATCATGATTTCCATGCTGCAAAAAGCTTCGCAACAACCAGAATTATTAAATAACTTCTTAGGTTGCATGCTGAGCCAATCACGCCATCAACTCAATATTGTTCAGCCTGAAGATGAGTGGGATATTGATGAGTTTATGCAGCATATTGAGTCGGGTGAAAGCCTATTTAAAGTGCAAGGCTTACGCGCGCTGTACCATGAAAACAATCCGCTCACTCTTTTTGTTAATGGTGAGGTATTTGAACTCAATGAAAGCTTGCTCAACTTCATTCCGTTTATTACCGAGCAAGATGAGATTAATCACAAAATTTTAAATCAATTAACCGCCTTCCCTGAAGCAATGCAGTTATTGATCAAGTTGCTTAACCGTGGTTATTGGTTTACTGAGTGATCTTGCAATATTGAATACATAAAGATTAGGTAAAGAATCGAGCGATTAAGTGAGCGTGCCTAATAATATCAGCGCGCTCACTTTTATTTTTGAACTTATCTCTTTAAGATGGAACAAACCCAACACAGGACAGTGAATTCTAATGAAAGTAATTTCCTTTAATATTAACGATTATTTAAAGAGATTACTATCAATCACTTACACAATGTAAAAATCAATAATGGCGATATAGTGGCGATTAATTATCATTTTTTAATGACTCATGCCGCCACTTTTCTTTGTTCCCCCGCCTTCTATTTTTGAAATTTTACTTTTCAATATAAACACCCGCCCAAGCCTTGTTGGTATTAGGGTTGCTTGTTTTCGCGCGCATGCATTAGAGATCGTTTGTGATCTTTTATTTGTGACCGAATTAATAACCACCCATTAAAATCAATCACTTGCATTTATTTGCGAGATCTTTTGTGATCGTTTGTTTTTCGTGTTGATGAAAATAGTTTCACTGATTGAAATTTTATATTGCTTGTTTTGGTGTTTTTTTGAGGTGCTCGTCATCCTCTCGCGCCCCTTGTTGTATAAGGTCTGGTGGTTTATTGGGTGGGCTGTGGCTCGGGGTGGTTTTGCGCATTCCCAAAAGTGAACAAAAAACACCCCTAAAACCGCGCAGGCGGGTGAGGAGTGTGCGGATTTCGTCACGCAAGAGGTCGCGTTCGTGGAATTCTGCGCGCGTTCTGGCTGTGTGTGCGGACTTGTGGTTTTGTTTGAGTGCGTGCGTATCTTCTGGCAGCGTTGCTGTGTGATTGTCTGCGGCGTTCGTGTTGGGTGGGTTGAGTGCTTATGATTTGTTGTTGTGATGATTTTTAGGCGAAAATATAGCGACACATTTGGTCGCTGTTTGTTGTGTCATGTCTAATTATTATCTCAACGTTTCCCTTGGGTTTTTACATAAAAGCACTGGAACTCTTTGTGCTAATGTCCGGAGTTACTTATACAAAAAGTCCGGAGTTCTTTTTGAAAAGTCCGAACCTTTTTCTATGGATTTTTCTGGGGGATTTTCTAGGGTTTTTATTGTATCGGCCACTGGCCTGCTGAACTGCCCGAACTGACTGCGGCTTTTGCATTGGCTTTAATTTCGTCTACCACCGCATTTGCTATTGCTTGGGCCATTTCATCGGATTTCGCATGGTTGCCGGTGGTGACGAATCCTTGCGCTGTTAGCTCTGACAATATTCTGTCTTTCAATGATGATTTACTGAGTGCCATTATTTGCCTGCCTTCACTGTTGCCGATAAATCAGAATGAGGTAATCCGGTGAATGAACAAATACAATCTCCCTGTACCACGCCTTTGCCTCCGTTCATTGTGATCAGGTCGGCAGTGAAACGCATGTTCTTTGCTGTTGCTTCCCAATCTTTCTCTATTGTTTCGAGTCGATTACCCATGATTTTTAACATATCATCTTGAGCCACTACCACATCACGCAGCTTTCCGATGGCTTGCACCAGTTCGCCACCGCTTGCGATGTGCATATTACCGATCGCGCCTAGCTCCATGTTATCGCCGGCTAATAGATTTAATGTGCCAAGCGCCTCAATCACTTTCATGCCGCCGATGTTTTCAATGCTATTGCCTAACACTTCGGTGTTACTTTCGCCAAATTCAGCAAAATAACGATCGGCTTCATCGTGCTTGATAAACGCTTGCTCTGTTTTGGTTTGGTCGGTTGAATCGGTTTGATCGCCATTTGCACCAATGCGTTTGAATACTTCAGCGCGTTGCTGTTGCAGTTGTTCATCTGGCGCGATGTCGGGCAATGTCCAATTCATGCCAAGCACGGTTCTAACAAATGCTTTATCTGGTCGGCCATACGCAAAACCCAATTCGACTATGGTTCCCTCGCACGGGGTTGCAAGGTTTCCGGCTTCCGCTCCGCCAAACATCACCGGCAGTGGTAAGGCTTTATAGATTGGTACCGCTTTATCTTCTGCGTTGTTTTCATCGAGTAATTGAACATCAACAGCAAATCGTGGGCGGTATGGGTCGTTCATCTGCCCGGCTTTTGCTTTATCGGCCACGGCCACTACCACACCAAATTTCGGTAAGTGAAAGCCGGCGGCTAATTCGGGGTAATCTTGTTCTATTTGGCGTTGGGTGTTAGTTTTTTGGTTTTGCTTTGGTACCCATTCCAACGTCATTGCATCGTCTTCAATTGTTACTTTTGTAATGCGCTGATTATTGACGATCACACCTGGGCGTAAACTTGGGATCACAACGGTTTTTAGGAAATTACTGCCTTTTGATAAATCCGATACTTCAACAGGGATCGTGACTGGCTTATCTGCCCACAATGAATGTTCGTAACTGCCGCACCAAACGAACGGGCCGGTTTGCTGAAACCAACAAAAATCAGGAATGGCGAACGCTCGGCCGGCATCTTTTAAAATCTGGTAACCGGTGCCCGCTGCGGTAAAGTTGGAAATTTGTGTTTTTAGGTAATCCGCGTCTTCTGGTAGCACGAATTTGATTTTGGTTAATTCTGTTAAACGTAATAAAACATCTTTGAACGTAGCGTGTTGAATACTGACTGACAACGGCGAATTTAATAGATAACAAAGCTCACGAACCATTATGCGAGAATAGCCGCTTTCGGCTGGGTTCGACTTGGTGACGTATCCGGTAAACCATTGCGCGATATTGTCATCCACACCCAATTTAATTGTGACCAGTGCGCCTTGTTCTACTTCACCTTCAACTGTTAACGCACAGCGACCGCCTGCCGACAACTCAAGTACCATTAAGTTACTGGCGAGTTGTCGATATTCGTTATTGATGTAAATCCGTTTAATTATTTTCATTTGAACTGGTCTTGTATTTGTTTTTGAATGTCGTCCATGAGCGTGTCGATGTTACCCTGCACATCATCTACCGATTCAACCAAGCCTTTTGGAATGCTTAAAATATCAAGCAGTGGGTTTGATTCGGCGGCAATTTGTTGTTTCTCGATCAACTCATTGGCACTGATGTGTTCGCGCAATGTAAATGCCACGTTCCACGCTCGCAAACCACTGGCTTGTGATGCAGCAACCTTGCCCGTAAAACTCACTTGTCGAATTTTTAGGGTTTGAGCGGTATCACACCCGATCACATAAACCTTGGAATTGCCTTTTTCATCTACTGCGCGCGCCAAGTTGAATATTTTGGTCATTGTGGTGGGGTCTGAAAATGGAATTAAGCCATTCACATTCAACATGCAGCCCTTGTTACCTTGCTTGGCTTTTGATGTTGAACTGGTTTGCCCCGACACATCCGCCTCTTTAATATCAAAACTTGGGTCGATTTTGCAGGATTTAAGCGGCAGCATTTCGCCATCTATGGATAATATTGGATTATTTAAACGGCTTGGTGCCAAACCCAAAAACAGATCAAGCGTGCGGTTTCCGGTTGAGTTGGGAATGTCCACATAATCGTTAATATTGATGTCAAAATCTGGAACATTAAACATTCAGCAATTCCTCCAAAAACGTTAATGGCTCGGCGGATGTAAACATGACCACTGCACTTAATGCAGCTTGAGCGTTTGGCACACTGCTGTCTTTTAGATCGCTTGCGATGCTTGATGCACTGCCCGAGGTTTTGAACGTTTGCACACTACCGCTGATATTTTTTAGTGAATCAATGGCGGCTTTCCATTCGCTCAATGCTGCATTGCGTTTAGTTTCCAAGGCTTGCAGTTTGGCGACAACATCATTCTGATCACTTGCCAACGATTCGAGTTGTGCTACTTGTGCACCTTGGTATTTTAATGCGTCTCGCAATGGGTTTTGATTTATGTATCCGTTGGGTTTATAGCGAGGAACGAGATCAACGGCTGGGGTGTTCATCTTATCACCGACTGATAACTCGGCTTTTACTCGGCGTGATAGTGCCGCCAGTTCTGACACTGGCAACACTTGCACAAAATCGGCTAATACTTGGTTAAATTGTTGGTGATTGTCCGCAGTTAATAACACGGCCAGCGCGTTTACTGTTCCGGCTGGGCGGTTGTCGTCGGCTTGATCATTCAGCTTTGTGATTAAACCATTTACGGCATTTTGAGCGGATAAAAACACACCGCTTTCTTGCTGCTGCCCTATTCCGTATTGGTACGGATGAACGGTTAACACTTGGCCGCGAACTAGCAACCCGTTTAGTTGCGCTCGCAGGTTTAATAACGCATTAGCATCACCACTTAATGCACCTTTGGCGAACGTGACCGAACCTGCAGCACTTTGTAGGCCGCCGAGGTTGGTTTGCATGTCGCTTGCCACATTCGCTAAAACCCCTTCGGCTTGTTGCTGAATAGTGTTAGCAGTTGCGGGCCATTGAATATCAGTGTTTTTCCACTTTGCCATACATTATCCATAAATCGTTTGGGCTGAACCTGCTGCCGTCTTCGCTTGGGTTTTGCATTGAGTATTTCAGTGCGTTGTATACCCACTCGCTGCAAAAGTATCGACGTTTGCATTTTATGAATGGCAGCACTGCGCCTAGTGCTCCGAAATAATCATATTTTCCTTCGTTAGTGAGATGAAAATAATGATTAATATCGTTTAGGTTGGCGGTGTTTGTGACGTCTACTAATCGCCAATTGTCGGTTTTGATGTCGATGATTTTTTGACGCACACCGCCATCTCGCCCACTAGACGAGTAACACAAGTACCCGTTTGTGGTTTTGACTGCTAATTCACAGTGTGAGAATTTACCCCATGTGACGACTCGGATCATGAAATCAATGAATCGATAGAGTAGCGCGATGGGGCTGTCTATCTTTTTTCGGCCGCAATAAAACGCGATATAAATTTTATTCATAACTGTCCGCCAATGTTTGCATGTTGTCGCAAATCTGTGTGCATAGGGTTTCGATTTGCTCGACTGTTAGCTCTGGATTTTTGAGTTCGTATTTACGCATACGCTCTACTGCCAGTTGTGCTTGCAGTGCGCGTAAACCCTCGGCTTGCGTGAGTATCAAATCAGTTGCGGTTTGATAGTCTAGCCCTGCGCTGTCTGCGAATGATGTGACGTAAATACTGACATCACCGGTGTAGCCTGCTGCTTTATATTCATTCGCGGCTTTTTCACGCTCGACGTATTCTTCCGCAAAGCGTGACCAATACAATGAAATGGTCGCGGCTTTGTTGTCGATTGCGCTGATGCCGTTAGTGATGGTTGCGGTGCGTTGGGCTTCAACGTTGGTTACCCATGCGTCATTAATCCATTCATCGAATTGTGTGCTGGGCTTATCTAGCGTGTAACCATCATCAACCAGAGTTTTATCGTCGAACTCTTTCGACTGTTTGGTTTGCTTGTTGTATGCCGTGACTTTTACAAAGCGTTCTTTTACTACCCATTGTGATTGCTCGGTCGGCCAGTACGGTACGTTGTCATTTTCATCACGAAATGATTGATATTGATTGTCGTCTAACTGAACATCTAATTGAGGTTTATCGGTAGCGAGTGGCATTTCAATAGTAGAGTCAATCGCTCGAATGGCTTCACCTGTTTTTGCATCATATAAAATCATTAGAACACTCCTTTTGGTAGCCAGATGAATGAATCGAGAAATGCGCCCATTATGTCGGTGAATGTGTCTGTTCGTGCGGATAATGATGCATCAAAATAAACATTACTTTGTGTACCGATATCTGATTGAGCAGACGTATTATTGGTATTAGCCCCTGATTTGTAACGTAGAGCTCCTGTTCCACCTGAGACTAATGTTCCAAATTCATTAAATCCGCGAATATTGATATTCCCCTCAATATTCTGAACGTGATCTTCTTTAAACTCACCCGCACTACCATAAACCCCTGCTGCTTTATCGTGCATGTATTGTGGTTTATTTGGTGTGGTGAAGTAGGCACCCGTTTCATCTGCACCATAACCCCACCATCCGGCGTAGGTTTTTGAACCATCGGTAATTGATGCGGCTTTGGTGGCTTCATCTATTAAGTTGGTGAAGTTCTGAATTAACGACCATGCCGTTTCGTATTCACTCACATAGCATTTTTGGCCTACGGATGGCGCAACAAAGTCAGGATTCGGCACGTAACCTACGCCTGCGTTGAATACTGGGGTGAAGGCAAGGGCGCGGAGGAGTTCGTTGCGTTTAGCGTATTGGCTATGCGGATCACTCGCCACTTTATGCGCTTCTAATTCATCATCGACACTTTGCACATGGGTGTTGGTGTTATTCAGCGCGGTATTGAGATCGTCAATCTGCTGCTGAATATCATCAAACTTGGCTTGTGATAGGCTTTTCGCTCTTGCGTCTGTCACTGTTCCATCGGATTCTATATCTGCAATTTTTGCAACGTAATAATCAACTCCGTTTTGAGTGTAATCAGACAGTGCCGAATCGGAAACTTGCAAATCAATCACATTTTCAAATGCTGATAATGCAGACCCTTGGCGGTTAGCGATGGCGTAAATGGCGCTTGGTTTGGTGGTAATGGTTAGGGTTTGGTCGCCGCTTAATTCAACACGCAAGCCGCCAATGTACCCAACCCCGCTATTAACAAAATACTGACTGGTTGATCCGTTACGCGTGACTTCAAACGCATCGGATGCAAATGCATCGTGCCCATAAAAATCTAGATTCGTTAAACGGTGGTCTTCATCAATTCCTTTTAGCCGTGCTGAGTAATCTATTTGCCATGTTTGCGCATCCACTGTGATGTTGGTTGCGGCGGCGGCTCCGTCAAATTGCATGAGCATGGATTTTACTAGGCTGTTGCCCTGAGTTCCGCTTGTGTTGTCGGTTTTGATTTTCGATTCTAATTCTTTATGCACGATCATACCGACGGCGGTGCGCTCGTTTTTGTCGATCAAATACATGGCATTAAAATCGAAATCACCCACGGTGGTATCCATCACAATTGAATAGACCACGGCGTTTAAATTCACTTTTCCGGTTTGGTCCACGTCTTGCTCGTGCACAATTTGGTTCGCAGGCGGCAAGGCTTCACTGCGGTCGATCGGTATTGTGTGATCAAGATTGGGTATGTTCGCCAACACAATTCTATTTAGGTCAACGGATTGACCCGCGGTGAGTTTGGCTTGTAAGTAGCTTTCAAAGCTAAATGGAATAGCGGCTTGGCTCATATTGGCCTCTTTTTTTAATTTAATCGAGCGACATACAAAGATGCCGACTGGTCAATAACGGTTTTGTCTACATTCATTTTTGCAATCAATTGGCGGTTGGCGCTAAACAACTGGAACGATGCCCCGAAAAACCCACCGCGCATATATTCTTTAGTTGGATATGTCACTTGGAACCGATAACGGCGGCACGTTCGGCCGTAGGTTTCGATTAAGCTTTGCATTAAAATCGATTTGTTAGAAATATCAGAATCGGTCACTTCAATGTTGATCACATCCCAATTGATTGGGTCTTCGCGTTCATGCAGTTCTACATAGCCAATGCCCAAACGCTCAAATATATTTTTGAATCCTTGCACTTCGCCGGCTTCTTTGGCATTGATGAAAGCGAACTTTACGCGTTTACGAAATAGATCAAGCGGCTCGTCTTTTAATCGCTCGATGTTTCGGCCCCATGCGATCAGCGGCAAGATTGATTCACTGCATGTTAGCGGCTCAAACTGGCGCATTGGCAGTAATAGCCAATTTCGCACTTGCTTGAAGAACCCGAACACGCCTTGTGATATGTAATACGGTTCTTTTAGAATTCGGTTGCCTTTGCCATCGGTTGCGATGGTTTGGCCATCTTCCCACCACGGCACATTTTGCGGTGGGTTTTCGGGCAACTGGGCGATCACGTCTATGTTTTCGATTTCATCTTTATTCATTGGAATTCACCACCAACGTGTTTAGTCGTGGAATATCGAGTGCGTTTTGAATGTGCGCGAGTGAGAATTCGATGTTTTCTAAATTTGGTAATGTGTTGTGCAGTTCTTGCGCCATGTTTGAGAATGAAAATAGCGATTGTGGCCACGTTCTGGTCATTTCATCAAAGTCGGTGCTTTCACGAAACGCGGCGCGGATGCGTAATTCAATATCGCTGAGTAATACCGCTTTTTCGGCATCACTCAAGTTAGCGATTGGGTACACCGTCGCGGTTAAATCTTGTTGCGTTTCTGGCATGGCTTGGCAATCCATTATGTCGCCGTGGCCGTGGTAACCTTGGTTCATTATGTAATCGTTTAGGTTGTCCAGCACGGCTTGCGGAGTTTCGCCGCTTTCCATCATGATGTAAGCAATGGCGGAACCTGGCAGCACATCTCCGGTATTTTTAAAATAAATCTGGTCAGCTCGAATACCCGCCACACTTGAGATAATCGAACGGTAAACTGCGTCAATGTGGTGATTACCCACGGCGGTAAACGCGTTTTGTGAGCGTAGGCAAAGTTCGTCGTCGCTTTCTATGTCTGCGCCCAATTGAATGATCCAATCGACAGGGTTGGTAACGGAATCAATGCCCGACACGGCAACCGGTAGAATGTTGTAATAACCGGCAGCTAGGTTGTACGCCATCCCCGCTTCAATCGCTTGGCATGGCACAAGACCGAACGCCTTCCCGGCTGGAATAACCACGGTTTGCATCACAGCTAGTTGATAAATATTGTCGTCGATTCGTTCGGTCGAAATAATGGTACCGGCGTTAATCGTCACGGCATCGGCGGCGTTGGTTTTGTTGAATTGAATGTTGCCAATAGTGAATGCGGCGTCTTTGCGAGTTGTGTTGGTTTCCCATGCTTTTAAATCTGCAAACACTCCGGTAGCCGTAGCGGTGAATAGATTTGGCAGTATGTTTTGAGTCAAAAAAACGTTAATTAGCCATAGCACGGGGGTAGTGACAACGGCGCGAACCCAGCGCCAAAACGGTGACATGCTCGAATCGTTTGAAAGCGTACTTCCGGCATCTTCTGCCGCTTGCGCCAGTACGACCGCCAAGGCTTCTTCCGTTGTTGGAATGCCTGCATCGGTGACGATTTGTGAAAAATCAATGCTTGGTCGTGTGGTCATAGTTGCGTTCCTAGCCTGTTTTATAAATTAATTCGTGAGCCAATGGCGCCGTATTCTTTGGTGACGGCGGTTAAAAAGTATCGGTTGACGTTTTCTTCAATACAGCTCGCGGTTCCCGGTACTATTCGATCGTCGCTTTCGGTTAGCATTTCGATTTTTGTTAGTACCGTTGCGCGTTTGGCGTTGTTGCGTTCGCCTTGCAGTTCGCGCGCTAAGCCGCTTTCTAAAATTCTGTGTTTGATGTCTTGGGCAATACTGAATACATCATTTGTGTAAATTGGCTGATTACCTGCGTCGAGGTCCCAACCGCCTAGGCTGACTTGAATATCGATGTATTTTTTGTCGAGTGTGTTAGCCATGGGCCATATCCTGAGTTTCTGCCAGTTCTTCAATGCTCATGCTTGGTGATGATTGGTTTACCGTCACGCCATGAATATTGACTGTTTTGCCGTTATTGTTGTTTGTTAATTGGCTGCGAATTCCGCCCACGGGTACGTTGGTTTGTTTTTGGCCTTGTAGGTAGCTGTAAGCTTGGGTTGGTGTTGTGGCGTTATAAGGTTGATAAACGCTGTCGTTCGAGGCCGTTTTGTTGATTTGTTTGGTTACTTTTGTGACTTCGTCGTCATCGCCCATGAACGGCAAGCTTTTCGCAAAATCAATCACTGAGCGGATTTTGCTCATGATGAACTGCAATTTATCAATGATGAATTTGAATGGTTTAGCAAAAGCCTGTCCGAGCATTTCGCCCACCTCGCCCATCCGTGTGATCGCGTCTGTGCCGGCATCCATTTGCGGCAACCAACTGGCAATTTTATCGATAACCCAGCCAATGCCATCACCGATCATGCTGAACATATCTAACAGCGGTTCGAATAGAACGCTCACGCCGGATGCTTTTACAAACCCGTTGTAAAATCCGACTAAAAACGGTTGGATATAGTCCCAAAAATAAATTATCCCTGCTCCTAATGCGGCAACGCCCAAGACGACGGCGGTAATTGGGCTTGTGATGATTGCCATTGCGCCACCAAAAAAACCAGCAGCAATGGTGGCGATACCAAGGGCGATACCAATACCTAAAATTGCGGTAATGGCAAAGCCGGCGTATTTGGTTAGCGTTGGATATTGATTCATGTATTTCATTAATTCTTTTGAGCCGTTCGCCATTGCGCTGGCTACTTTTGCAAGCGTTGGAAGTATTGCGCCACCTAATACAATTTTTACTGCGTCGAGTGCTTGGTCGAGTCGTTCCCACTGGTCAGTTTGTTTAGCTGCCATTTGCTCTGCAACTTTCATTCCCTTAACATCACCAAGTTTGTCAATGCTTGTGCCTAGTCCATCAACATCGGCCATTAATAGTTTAATCATGCCGCTGGCTTCGGCGGTTCCAAATGCTTTGGTTAACTCGGCAGATTCAGCCACATCTATCACATCGCCATATTTCCCCTTAATTTTTTCTAGGATCTTGGTCATCGGTAATAGTTTATTTTCTGAATCAACAAAGGTGAGGTTTAATGCTTTCTGTGCTTTATCAGCACCTTTTAAAAATGCGCGGTATTTGGTTCCAGCTTCACTGCCCGACATGGTGGCTTGCAGGGTTCCAAGGATCGCCATTTGCTCGTTCATGCTCACGCCAACCCCTGTTGCATCTGCACCTAAGCGCGAAAAGGCGCCCGACATTTCCGCACCGGTGGTTTTAAACATTTGCACGGCTGATGCAGTTTGGCCTGCGACTTGTTCCACCCATTCGCCTTTACCCATTTTATCGGCTTGGTTTTTAAATATTCCGTACATGGTGCCCATGTAGTTGGTAATGGTTTTGGTATCGGATTTGGTGGCGGCCGCTAATACGCCCGAGGCTTTGGTAAACTGTGCAAGTTCATTGCCCTTCAACCCTGCAATCGCAGATTGAATATCATAAGAAGCCTCAACAAATTCAGTTGCCGATTTCCCATAAGCAACGGAAAACGATAAGGCCGACTGTTTGAGGCTGTCCATTGATTTTTGAGTGGTTCCGAGTGAGGCAAGCTCACCCATTTTCCGATCCATTTCAATGGCGGGCATCATGGCAGACTTAATAGCCGCCCCTCCGGCGAAAATACCGGCAGCGCCTATACCAATGTTGGTAAAGCTTTTTTTGGTTTGCTGTGCAAGGGAATCAAACTGGCGCTGCATTTTGCCAAGCGGTTTACTCACTTGGTCAATCAGCCCAATTTGCATCATCAATTTTTCCATTGCCATGCGGATCCCTTACTCAAAATCTTAACCATTAAACGCTTTACCAATCCCGTTGCATACGCCAATGGTGATGCGTTCGGTGATGTCGTTATACAACCACAGTGCGTTGGCTATGCTGTGCGCATCGTCTGGTTCATTCGGTAACAACAATTGTTTTATTGCTAACATTTGCCCCAGTTCGTTATGCTCTAGCCGCTGCGCTGCGGTACTTATTTTTTTACTTCGACTTCAATATCGCCGGTGTATTCTTCGTTCAGCTCTCCCACTAACGAGATCGCCACGCTTGGCAGATTTAGCAGCGGTTCTAACACGGCTTTGTCTTCATCGACCACGACACGCTTTAGATATTTCACTGAAGGAACCACTTTGTCCGTCATTGAAATATCGTTGACGTATTTGTTGTAACTCTCAAGCGTTGGCGCGAAGCGAATTTCATGCAGTTCGCCGAGCACTTTGATTGATAATGTGATGATGTTGCCTGTTGATTTGCTCATGTTTGTATCCTTTTATTTACTGTTAATGGTTGCTTGTTAATTAATTCGGTTTTGGCTCAATTTGCCGTCTATCGTTTTTAACCAATCGCGCACTTCTCGTCTAAACGTGCGAGACACTTCTTCTTGTTTGTCTTGGTTTTTAGACAAGTACGCAATCGATAAGCCGATTTGTTCCGCCGTGGCGGTTTGGGTTATCGTGTTTTGTTCAATTCTTTTGTCGAGCGTATTGGTGTACCCAGTGAAACTTATCGCGAGCACAAGGATCGCAATCACATTGCCTACGCTAATGTTTTTATCGAGTTTCCAGCGGTTTTCATTGTCTTGGTTTGGCATAATCCACCCATTTACTACATCTAAATTGATGACGATCCGGTGTCATTTTTTGGTTCTGTATTTCGCGATTAGCCCTTCACTGGCTCCGCCTGCAAAGTAAAAAATCATTATCCAGAATACTGGCTCGCCTAATGTGTCTACGTTCCACTTCATTATTGTTAATGCGGCCTCTTTGTCGGCACCAAAGCAAAAGAACCCAATTGCAGCAACTAGAAAAACGGTGACAAATGGAATGGTAAATGTCAGTGCTAATAGTCGTTGAGCCAGTTTGAACGGTTCATACAGTTTCAATAAGTTGGCTTTGTTTTCGGCCTTTTCTTCATCTGTATAAAACACCTTATCGATGGCATTCATTGAGCTATCGATCACTTTGCTTGAGCCGAATATCTTTGAAATAAGCCCGAACATAGTTATGCTCTCACTATCGTTAGTTGATGCTCTTCGCCGTCAAGCTCTGCCATTAGCGAGTTAAATGCGGCGGTTGAATTCAGCACTGCCCATTCGCTGCCCAAAATGCCAAACGCAACGCCTGGGGCTAAACACCCTTCAAGTTGATCAGCAGTGTTGGCTTTGTGGGTCAAAATATGGGTGCGAAGGCTTGGGCCATAACGAGTTACGCCTAGCGATTCACATTCCAACGCGTAGCAAGTGCCGAACTTTGGCGACTCATGCGGTAACCAGCGGTACGTTCCTTCTGGTATACATGAAATGCTGGCTTGGTTGTTTTTATCTGCGCGTTCGACCATGGCGCATACTTTTGAACCGTCTTGGCGGTAAAGGTATGAGTAGGTGCCGTGTTCGAAATAGCGGCGTTTTAATACAAAATTCAAAATCGTTTTCCTCGCTCAATCAGTGATTGGCAATCGACACAACACATGCAACCACGGATCGCGTGCTGTCTTGCTTGCGGAATTGGTTCGTCACAATAATGGCAAAATGGGGAACTGGCGGCCGCTCTAGTCATTTGATTGGTCGCTAACTGGCTGCGAATTGCTGAGTTTAAAATCATCTGTTCGCGTTCGGTTGTGTTATCAATAAAGTCCGGCATCCTGCTCCCCTTCTTTTTTCGCTATTTAGCCAAGTAAGTTGCGCGTGTCGTCATCGCTCAAATACGGCACACCGCCGATGTGAACGAAATCTGGCGAAGTCACAAAGCCTTTCAACTTATGCGTTAGCACTTCTGCACCTTTGGATTCAAAATCGAGAATAGAATCCATCACTAGTTTCACGCCAAAGCATTCGACTTTTAGCTCTTCGCTGCCAGTGTCGGCAAAAAACATGATGTCGTCGGTGTCCAGTTCGCGGAAGCTACCTGCACTTTTTGCCGCTTTGATAATGCTTGGCAAGTATTTGGTCGAGACTTCTAGCTCAATTTCTGCCGCGACATCGCCGTCGATAAACCCGTCTGGAATACCGTTGGTTAGTGCCACCGCGCTGTTATCTGTGATTGTTACTGTGGCTTTTTCGATGTGCATCGTTTCGCCCAGTAATTCGGTGTCAAAACTTGATCCGCTTATACGTCGTCCCATGTTGAGTTCCTCTTTTTTTTAGGGTTAAGCTGCAACACTTAGGTCGAGCATAAGATTGATTTCAATTTGTTTCGGGCAATCATAAGGCGTGACGGTTGCGTATAGCTTCACGCTTGTTTTGCTTACCCATGTGATCGCAAAGTCATCATCACTTGGCGGCATGATTTCACCTGGGAACATTTCGCCGTTTAGCAGGGTTGATTTACTCATTGTGCGCATGTCGGCTAAGAAATACTTAATGGCGGCGGCGATGGAATACGGGGTTGAGTTGAACGCGCGGTCACCAATGCGGGCAATGGCACGGATGCGCATTTTGCGAGACACCTTGTCCATTACTCGGCAGTATTCGATCACTTGATAATCGCCACCGTCAACATCTAACATGCGACCATCGGCCCAGTAAATGCCGTCGTAATCTGGCCACCACATTGGCACGCTAAATCGGTTGGCTTCTAGGGTTTGCAATGTTGCGGTGTTCAGTTCTACGCCAGCCATGTCTAGCGGTAACGTTTGGTCTTCGCTGATGATTGCGCCTGTTTTGACTCGGCATGGTGAATCGGCAATAGAAACCGCTCGGCTGCATAAACGGCCAGCGTAAATGCCTACGGTATTCGGCCAAATACTTGGGATTAACCCCACGCCATCGGCTGCGATCCCATCTTGCAACGCGACTAATTTTGTTTCGTAATCGGCCCATGCTTGGGTTGCGGAATCAATCCCGACTACGGCTAATAAATAGCGAGTGAAACGACCATAAGTTGCGATCATTTCGGCTTTTAATGCTTGGGCTTTGGTGATTTCTGCGGTGTCGTCATCAGCAATTGGATCACATAACACCACGCATTCAAAGCTCTGGGTTTTATTGGCTTCGCGTACTGCGTCTGCCCAGTCTCCATCGGATGCCAATACGTAAGCGGCGGCTGTCCAGTTTTGACCAGCGTTTAGCATTGCCGCTTGCACGTTGGCTTTTAAATCGGAATCTGTATCACCAAAAGCAGTGTCTAGGTTGGTTTGGGTGTTGAGTGAAATAAGCGTATCGATGCCGACCGAGCCTTTCCCTACAAATAGGAAGTGGCGTTCTACTTCGGCAGTGTCGCCTTGCATTTGGTTTAACTGGTTAATCGTAATTGTTGGCCATGCCATAGCTACGTTCCTATTGTTGGTTAATTACTGGTTTAACTTGCTGATTGTCGTTTCAATTCTTTTTTTATAATCATTGCAACTCGTCTGGGGCTCACGCCAAGTAGCTCTCGCTTTGGTCTTTCAATTTGCCAAGCATTTCGGATTTTTCTTCCCTCAAGATCAGCAATTGCTTTGTTTGCCGCCGCCATATTCATATTGGCTACAATCCACTTAATCGTGGGAGACACTTTTTTATACTTAAACTTATCTGGGTTATGAAACCCGCCATTTTTCTTTAATATTTCTCTTCGCTTTTTATCAATTTCTCTTGAGTGGTCTTTTTCGTCTTGCTCGGTCATTTTGTACTTACTTATTTTGTAACCTAGCTTTTTAAGGTCTTTCGCTTGCTGCCGTGTTGCTGGCGTTTTCCTTGGGTCTGGGCGGTTATTTTTCTTGTTCTCTTTCCACATTTCTTTTGCTCTGAATTTCTGTGGCAACCCTTCTTGGTGGTAATTTGCTACATAGCCAATACTGTTTAACCACCCAAAATCCATTTCCCAGTTATTACGGCTTTGTGCATATTTGAGATGCTTAGGCAGCTTCTTAAACATTTTTTTATTTCCGCGCTCTCGTTTTTTCCATTTCGTTCCTGATGGTGACTGCTGAGAACGTATATCTTTTTTCGTTTTCTTTTTTTCGTATTTACCAATTTCTGTCAGTATTTTTTTTCTGCCTTCTTTAGGCAGCATTAGCACCTGTAACTTGTCTTGTAGCCTTAAATAACTTCTTTGGTCATAACTCACCGTCATCATTTTTTGATAACTTCCATTTCAAAGTTTTCAGCCACCCATATTTCATACGGCGCAATCTTGTAGCTTTTGCCTCCCAGTTCGATCAGGCCGTCTGGGTCTTCGACTACCATGATGGGCTCACGGAATTCAATGGTGATTAATAGCTCGGCATTACTTTCATCTTCTATCGCAACTTGAACATCTGGATCCGCTAGGTCATATTCGTCTCGGTTGTCGTTGTCCATCAACCACGCGCCGATAATTGCGTAGAGTGTTGCTGGATCAAACTTGTTAAATGGAAATGATTCAAAATGAATATCTGCGTCATAGTTCATCACCATCATATTCAAGCCTTGCCCCATATTCTTGGTAGTGAGCTGTAGCTCGGTTCTGTCCATTTCAGTTGTCATTCTTTTACAAATGCCTGAGCCCAGCTTTTCATTTAAATACTCCGATAACATGCGGAGCATATAGCCTTGTTTGAATTGTTCAGGTGAATTCAACTTGTTCATATCATCGTCACCGTGCTGCGTGTTTTGCCGTACATGTTGCGAATAATGCGGTTTGATTCGGCTAACAGTTCGTTTTTTGTTTCTTGCGATCGTTCGGCTAGGTCTTTGCCTGCATCGCGTTGGTGAACAGTGGCAAAATCGGGAAGTAAGTCGGCTTTGGCTCTGGCGAATACGGCGCGCTCGTATTGAATGCATAGCGCGTTTTTGCCTGCAATGGTTGCGCCAGTGGTGACGTCGGCGGCTGAATTGATGCCGTTTTCGAGGTAATCGGCTTTGAGTAATTCCAGTTCGATGTTGCAGCTATCAATTGCCGCAACAATGGCGTATTGAATGTTTTCGGCGTCTTGGGCCATTGGAGTGCTGCGGCGGCGTTCAAAATCACCGGCGTTCAGATTCGGCCAAAATCCATCATTGGTGATTTCGGTGTCCTGATATGTTGGTGTGCCTTGGCCTGTTAGCATTCCGTTTACTCCGTTACAAAGTGCCCAATGGTTTTAATAAGTGAGGCTCTAGCCACAGCGTCATAGAATTCGAGATTGCGAAAGGATAAACGCGTCTCGATTCTCGGCTGCCGAGCCTCGGCGGCGTGGAGTTCTTTTAACTTTTTAGCGATTACAGATTCTTACCCGTTTCAAGCGCTCGAATTCTGGCATCTATTTTTTTGATATTGGAGGCCACGCCCGCTTTTGCGTAAACGTCTTCGGCTTGCTTCAATATCGCCTTGGCTTTGTTGAGTGTTTCCACACTGCCAACGCTTGTGATTGCAATGTCTCCATCTTCATTGCGGAGCAACTGCAACCCTTTAAATTTGTAAAACTTGGCGACGATTTGCTCGTGAATCTTCCAAGTTGTCGTTACCTTATCGGCTACTTGGCTAAAGTAAGGTTCTACGCTGTTGCCATGTTTGGCGTTTGCTTCCGCCCATTCCAAAACTTGATCGGCGCAGAATGTTGGCCAACCGCGTTTTATGTAATCTGGCGTTGGTACGTCTAGCTCGATGGATTTTAAACACCAGTCGATGGCTTTTTCTAATTCGCCCACGTCAAACAGCCACACCAATACAGTGCTAAAAACTGGGTTGTCGTAGGATTTGCCACTTGCGAGAAATTGCTCGGCAAGTGGCGCATACTTCGGGATTAACACCATGCGTTTGTGTTCTACTCGGTCTGCAACTCGGGTGAAGCGTGCGCGCAGTTCGGCGCGGTCTTGGTCGAGTTCGACAATTTTTAGGTGCAGACTATCGGCGCTTGCTTGCGGTACTGCGGTTTGTTGGTCCGCAGTTGCAATGGACACTTGATGTCTTTTAGCTAAGTTGTCGCGCATTCCTGGTGATAAACGCATGAGTTAATCCCTTTTGCTTATGGTGTTACTGGCGCAGGGCCTAAATTCACCTTGCTTTCATCAAACGCGGCGTAGCAGTCGTAGTTTCCTACTGCATAACCTTCCCAGCGTAAGTATGAGTTTTCGAACGTTTTGCGATCTTCTTCGTGCTTAGCTTTACGATGGCGCGTGTTGCGCTGCGTTAAGATTTGCAGATTAGAAAGGAACGTTACGACCATGCGTTTGCCAGGCATGAAATCCGGCACGATGGCTTTGCGGCCAGCGATGGAATATGGCAGGTTTTGCGCGGCGATTTTCTCGCTTGGCTTGTCTGCTGCATCGTATAAACGAGCAGATTCAGCGGCCACCAAGTCAGCACCAACTAACACGACTAAACGTGGGTCGTTGCGAAATTGTGGGGCGATTTTGGTTTGAATAAGATCAGACGCCATTGCATCTAGGGTTTTGTAATCACCGCCGCCGTCTGCATCTAAGTACACATCCGTGGTAATGATTTGTGCTGCTTTATCTCGTGCAACAAGCGCCTGCCAACCGATGTTGACATCTTCACCGTTGGGTTTAGATGTTGCATTGGTGGTTGCGGCGGCTGATGTACCGTTAAAACCAACGCGCAACATGTCACGCGCAAACGCTTCGGCGGCAGATTCGTTCAACAGTTTCATGAACTGGCCTTCGCTGCCTGAGTTCGCCCAAATTGAAAGCGTATCCCACGACACAGAACAGTTTGAATCTGTCTCAACCAGTGCATAATCATGGCCAGTAACCGCGCCGTCTTTAGTGAAACGACCGCCAGCTTTACGACCCGTGTGTAAACCTTGCGCGCCAACTTCGACGACTTGGCCGACAATTTGGTCTACGTCCATCACATTGATCATGCTTAGGAACGCCGACGATTCTAGAATCTTTTTACGCAGTGCGGTTTCTTTGGGGCCTGTGATGGCGAATTGCTCGGCAACGGTTGTCACGCCAAACTGTTCCGCCATTTGTGCGCCATAGGTTTGCAGCATGGCGCGAGCGACTTGGTTCAATTGCATAAGGGGTTCCTTATTAAAATCTGCTTTGGTTTTAGATATTGGCGTGGTTGCCGATTAAATTAAGCTGTATTTGTTGTCTTCACCGCCGCCGGTGTTGTTCGGGCGTTGGCCTGGGGCTTCTTCTTCCAATTTTGCGAACTTGTCTTTTAGCTCGGTCACTTGGTCATTAAGTGGTTTAAGTTGCTTTTCAAGCTCTGCCGATAAATCCGCTGCGGTGAATTGTTGTGGCGCTTCTTCCACCACTGGCGCAGGTGCTTGCGTGGCAAATTCTTGCTTGAGTTCGTCTTTCAGTTCAGTTTTTAGGGTTTTGAACTGCTCTGCAAAGATGGCTTTTAGTTGTTCTTCATTCACTTTGATTTCCTCTTGTGATTGATTAGCATGTGCGTTGGGTTGCGGCAGTTCCCCACCTGTTTTAAAAAAATTGGCTAATGTGCTGAATGCTTTTGCGAGTCCGTTTTGATCAACGGTGAAATATTCGGTTAGGTCTAGGCTTTCTAATTCGCTGTATTCGTGCTCGCTATCTTTTGAGAATTTCAAACGAGTGGTGCCCGAACTGGCAGGCGAATCGGTGACGGCTAGGCCCATCAAATAGCATTGGCCTTGGCCTTTATAATCTGGGTTTGGTTCGATGGAGGTAAACAGCTTTTGCCCGTCTGCATTGGCATCGAGCAAGTATTGATTGGGTGTAATTTTGGCGAATAGGCGAAGTTTTCCGCCTTGTTTGGCTTGCTTTAACTCTTCAACGGTTCCCCAGTTTTTACCTTCAAAAATCGACCACGCGGAACGGTAATGCTCTGGCCAAATTAATGCGGCATATTCATCAACAGAATATGAATCGGCCATGTCTTTTATCCAGTTGGCGGTAATGGCGCGACCATCTACAGTGGCCCCTTCTGTTGCGACGATTTTCCAATCACTGGTCTTTGGCATTCGCTTGTCCGTTCTTCAAAAATTTCTGAGATAAACCAAGATTAAGCCTTTGATTCTCCCTTTTCATTCAGCTTTGTTCGGCTCAATTCGGATATGAGCAAAAACCGAATTTTTCCGAATTTATCTAGCCGATTGCGTTCTTTTATCTGCGTAATATTGAGTCAAGACAAAGAATTGAAGGTGTGACATGGCATACAGCCCCGAGATACGACAAGCCGCGCGCTCGCTTTATTTAAAAAGCTGGACGCCGAAAGATATTGCGACCGAGTTGAAGCTGGGTAATGAGCGCATTGTTTATTACTGGGCGGATAAATACGGCTGGCGCGATATGTTGCGCGAGTACACGGTGGAAGATGCGATCACACACCAAATTTTGGCGTTGCTTGAGATTAACGAACCGAGCAAGGCACAGCTGGACAAATTGGATCGGCTGATTGCGCATGATGTGAAGCTGAAGAAAATGCGAGTGGATGCGCAGGCCAAAGAGATCCGCGCGCAATCGGGCAATCAAAGCAAGTCTAGTAATCAGCATAAATCGAATAAAAACAAAGGCTCGAATGATGCGAGCGACACGGATGTCGGCAGCAAAAAGAAAGGTAAAGGCACTAAAAATAACATTAGCGAATTAACGGCTGAGTCTTTTCACGAGTTTCATGAGTCGCTGTTTGAATATCAACATACGATGCGTAATAACAAGCATCAACGCATTCGTAATATTTTAAAATCACGCCAAGTCGGGGCCACGTATTATTTTGCGTTTGAGGCATTGGAAGATGCGATACTAACGGGTGACAATCAAATTTTCCTTTCTGCCTCTCGTGCTCAAGCGGAAGTTTTCCGATCGTACATCACTAACATTGCTAAAGAATGGTTGGATATTGATTTAACCGGTAACCCGATCATTTTATCCAACGGCGCGGAACTGCGTTTTTTATCGACTAACTCGAAAACGGCGCAGTCGTATCATGGTCATGTGTATGTCGATGAATATTTTTGGATCCCCAAGTTTGATGAATTAAACAAATTAGCCTCGGCCATGGCGACGCATAAGAAGTGGCGTAAAACGTACTTTTCTACGCCTTCCGCTAAGACGCACCAAGCGTATCAGTTTTGGACTGGTGACCAATGGCGCGTTGGTCGTGACTCTCGCGCGAAAGTTGAATTTCCGACAATGGATGAATACCGCGACGGTGGCCGCTTATGCCCGGATAAACAGTGGCGTTACGTTGTTACGATTGAAGATGCGGCAAAAGGCGGTTGTGATTTATTTGATATTGATGAATTGCGCGATGAGTACAGCAAAGACGATTTCGACAATCTGTTTATGTGCGTGTTTGTTGATGGTTCGCTGTCGGTGTTTAAGTTCAGTCATTTAGAACGGGCGATGTGTGATTCGTCGCATTGGACCGATTTTGACATTAATGCCGGGCGGCCTTTTGATAGCCGTGAAGTTTGGCTAGGTTATGACCCATCACGAACGCGAGATAATGCGTGCTTGGTGGTGATGGCCCCGCCTGTTGTGGCGGTGGAAAAATTCCGCGTGTTAGAAAAGCATTATTGGAAGGGGTTAAATTTTCAGTACCAAGCCGATCAAATCAGTAAGGTTTTCGAGCGTTATAACGTGACCTATTTGGGTATTGATATAACGGGCATTGGTGGCGGTGTGTGGGATTTACTGAGCAAGAAGCACCCACGCGAAGCGCGCGCAATTCACTATTCACAAGAAAGCAAAAATCGATTGGTGATGAAGATGATTGATGTGGTTGAAGATAACCGATTGTCTTTTGATGCCGATCATAAAGATTTAGCGATGGCATTTATGGCGATTAAGCGCGTTACGACCTCAAGCGGTAATTCCCTCACTTTTAAAGCAGATCGCAGTGATGTAACGGGCCATGCCGATGGGTTTTGGGCGATTGCTCATGCGGTGATAAATGAGCCGTTGGATTATAAAGACGCACGCAAATCAACTTGGAGTTAAGCAAGATGGCGAACAAGAAAAAGTTTTCGGCAAATAAAAGCGCAGACAGCGGAAAGGTGATCACGGGCGAACCGGAACAGGCCGATCATTCAACTTACAGCCTCGACCCGAGTTATGAAGCGGTCGATTCTAGCAGTTGGCTTACTCAATATTGCGGTTTGTTTTATAACCACGCTGGGGATTATTGGCAGCCGCCGATTTCACGCAAGGGTTTGGCAGACATTGCAAACGCCAATGCTTACCACGGCAGTTTGTTGAAGGCGCGATCGAATTATGTGACGGCGAGATTTCAAACCGGTGGCAACATGCGCCGCCGCGAATTAAATGCGTTTGTTTATGATTACATGCTGTGCGGCGATGCGGCGTTGGTAAAATTGCGTAACCGCCTTGGTCGTGTTGTGGGTTTGGCGCCCATTCCGAGTATTTATTTACGCCAACGCAAGAACGGGGATTTTTGCCAATTGCTGCGTAATGATGATAACGATTATTTGGATACCGAAGATATTGCGCTGTATCAACAAAGTTATGCGGCCAAAGATGTTATTTTTTTGCCGCAGTACGATCCCCAACAGCAAATTTATGGCCTGCCCGATTATATGGGCGGCTTGCAAAGTGCATTGTTAAACCGTGATGCAACCTTGTTCCGCCGCCGTTATTACAAAAACGGTGCGCACATGGGCTTTATTTTTTACGCGACCGACCCCAATTTATCGGTGGCCGATGAAGAAATGCTGAAAGAGAAGATCGCAAGCTCTAAGGGTGTGGGTAATTTCCAAAGCATGTTTGTGAATATTCCAAATGGTGCGGAAAAAGGGATCCAGTTGATACCGGTTGGCGATATTGCGACTAAAGATGAATTCGAGCGGATTAAGAATATTACCGCGCAAGATATTTTGACCGCGCACCGGTTCCCAACTGGTAAAGCGGGGATTATTCCGCAAGGTATTGCGGCGCAGTCGGACCCATTGAAAACGGATTGGGTTTATACCAAAGATGAAACGCTGTTGGTGTGCCAGCTGATCATGGATGAAGTGAACCGCGACCCCGAGATTCCAGCGTCGCTTAAAATGGTGTTTGATTTGGGGAATGAGATGGTGGGTTAGAGTCTACTATAGTGGACAAAAAAATAGCGCCGATTAGGCGCTGATTTTCAAAAATCTAATTTTGATTTATGCAACTTGGCAAGAATCATCTGGTGACTTCAATTTATTAGTTAACTTTGGGTTTTGCTCTTCTAGTTCAGATAGCATGTCCCAAGTCATTCCAAATCGCTCACTTGCGGTTTTACCGTTTGCATACACTTTTGCTGCAAAGTCTTGTAAATCGCTAATAGTTACTACTTGAACGTTTTTCATGATGACCTCTACGAATGTGTTAACACATTTGTGGTTTGAAGTAGTCGGATATGATGGGCGTAGAATTATACCGATATTAGATTAAATTACAAATCATTCAGCTTCTAAGTTTCTATACATTGCGTCTAAACCTGAAGAATTATAACTCTCTACATACTCAAAACCATATGTTTTATAGTATGGCACAATACCTTCTATTGGCCCTACAATGACGAATTTTGATATATTCGCCTGCCCCGCATTATTTAGATATAACCCGTAAAATGATAGCGCGTCAACAATTATCAATAAAAATTGTGAATTAAGTTCCGACCCAGAATCCCTTCTTTTTTCGATGAAATTTAATTCAATCGCCGTCTTATCTTCAGTTACGCACCCTAATGCGAAACCTATGCAGCATCGTCCTTTTTCAGCATTCCCATAATAAACTACACATTCAATCATATGATCAAAGTTTGAAACTGAATCCATAAATGGTTGTGATTTTAAACTGAGGTCCCAACTAATTAAGCCTTTCCCTTTTAGCTCTAAAATATCTTTCATTGCTAAAGGATTTGTATTTGCCACCTCTAAAGCAATATCCAAAGGAAACCGGTCACTACTTCTCGCCGCCGACATTGAAAATATTGCTTGCTGTATTTCACTAAGTGACAACTCAGAATTCATAGTAATTACCTAAAATTAACGATTGACTTAATATAAAGTCACCCAATAAAAACACAAGGAATATATGTATTTACTCTTTCTCACTGTACAAATTAACAGCATTGCGTCATGATCAACGAGTTGGTTGGACGGTTAAAGGTGATGGTTATGCGTGTATTGTGCCCCGAGTGCGGTGAGAAAAGCCGTATTCATAAATCGAACAGATTAGACCCTAAATTTACGGATTTATATTGCAGTTGTAGTGACCCCGAGTGCGGCCACTCTTTTGTGATGAATCTCAGTTATTCTCATACGTTAAGCCCTTCGGCTAAGACGACTTCCCAAATGGCGTTTTCGTTGGCGGCTGCGTTGCCACCCGAACAACGCAAACAGCTACAGCAACAACTTTCTATTCTTTAGTTTTCAAATTTGGAATGCGGGGCTTTCTGCCTCGTCTGCCATATCTATCATGTTTTTTAATTGTGCGCGCACTTGGGGGCTCAGTTCTGCCCCGCTGTTTGCGATCACTATGTTCATTATCCGCAGCCCTTGTTCCGCGCGGCTTTCTCCGCTGGTACTCAGTGCCACTGCATCTATGATGAATTCTAAATCTTTTATAAGCTGTTGATTTTTCATGCTCGCCCCTTAAATTACTGTGCAAATATACAGTATGTTTTTACTGTATGTCTAGTTTTTGATTGCGGGGACGATCACGGATTAGCGTGTTTGTTTTTCAGGGTTCTAATGCGATTAATATATCCCCCTCTACGCTAAACACTTTCTTACCCAGTTTTTTGGCGAGGTAATATTCTGCGGTTGCGCCTAGGCTGCATTCCCAACCCTCTAATAATACGATGCCTTCACACGCGCGAACCATGGCGCAGCAAATATCCATGTATTCGTGTTGCTCTAGGCCACTGGGTAAAACTGCAGGGTTGATGATGATGTGATCACGATATTGTGCGCGGAGTTCAAGTGCGGTGACATAAAACTCGAATTTGTTGTCATTTTCATAGCCTGACATTGGGCCCGCAAGGTAGAGTTTCATTGGTCACCCTCCGCAAAGTTCATCCAAATTTCAGACACGTATTGCGCTTGAAACTTGGCATCGTTTAAAGCGGAATGGTGGGTGCCTTGGCGAACCATGGTTTTCTTTGGATCAATTTGTAGTATTGATTTCCCCATCTCTACGATGGTTCGCACGTCTAAATCATTCCAGTGTACAAAGCGAGGAATCACTCCCGTTGCTTTGTAGGCGTTCATTAAAATCACGTTATCAAAACCTGCGCCATTTCCCCAAACAGCTAATTCTTTAGGTTTTCCAATGCTCGTTAGCCAGTCATTAAGCTGATGCAATGCATATCCAATTGAAACGTCTGGTTTACCGAATGTTTCTTTTCTGGCTTCTTCGCTTTGCTGTAGCCACCACTTAACTGTTGAGCCGTCAATTTTTCCGTATTTCTCGGCACTTTCTAGATCAATATGGCACTCAAATTCTTTACCTAAATCACCGGTGGTTGGGTCAAACACGACCGCGCCAATGCTGACAATGGCCGCGTTGCTTGAGTTGCCCATTGTTTCTAGGTCTAACATGATGTGTTTTTTCATTGGATTATCCTTTGTGCTTTGCGTAATAATTTGGTTTCATGGTGGCTGCTTTGGCTTTGCGTTGCTTTATGATTTCTTCGTGCCTTTGCTCCCACCCGTTTTCTTTGGCGGTTTCGTTTCGTATGGCTAGCTCGTATTCTTCATCACTCAAAAATGCCAATGAACCTACATCGTGGTTTTTGTTGGCTTGCCATTCTTTGTACCGTTCCGATCTGTTTTTAGGCATGGTAGATTTCCCTTTCGTTTTGCTCTCGTAATTGGTGGTAGTAACTGAGTTGCCGTTCTCGCTCATCGTCACTGACGTCTGGCGGTGGCGGCGATTTTAATACGGCTTTCCAGTAGCATTGGTTGTCTCGATGTCGTTGATACTCACCACTAAACTGTTCATCGGCGGCTTTTTTTATATCGGTTAAGTCCACGTCTCGCCCTTTCATCTCCCAATTTCTTGCGCCTGCGGCCCAAAACATGAATTGGTCTACTTTTTGGGCGGCGTCTTCGCCCTCGAACGTGATGCAGAATCGGTTGTCTGAACTCACATGCACACCACGCGCTTTTATTTCGTGATTGGTTTTTTCGGCCAACTTTTCGAGACGGATGATTCTCGCCTGCATTTTCTTAAGTGTTTCTTCTGGCTTACCCTGTTTTTTGGCGATAGCTTTGGCCTTGATGGTTTGGTCTTTTGCGTAATGCAGTTTGTTGACTTGCCGCCTCAATGGCTTTTTCCATTGCTCGAGTTTGTATCCCATTTCTTTGATGACTGCGATCATGTTTCCGGCATCGAATGAGGCGAGGCACTCCCAATTTGGGGCGCGTGAACAGCTGGCGATGCCGTAACGATTACCACGAATTAGCCCTTGGCTGCCGTTGTCGCCTTTTGCCGCATAACCCACTGCTTTGATGATGTAAGTGCCTGCGGCTTTTGGCTTTTTGATTTTCTCTATCTTGACAGTTCCGTGCCCCCATACTTTTTCGATTCGCCTAGCCCACGGGCTAAATTGATGATGCGGCACATCCCAACGCAATAAAATATGCACGTGTGGGTTCGGTTCTCCGTCTTCGTTCGCTGGACATTCTGCTACCCAAATGTAGTGAAAATCACCGGGGATATTTGTTGGTCCAAATTCACTAGGGTTGGTGTGACCTGGTATTTTTAGTGCGGCTAAATCACTGTAAGGTGCGCCCGTTTCTTTGTCTGCTCGACGAGTGTGATCAGCAATCCAGCCGCGCTGATATATTTTTTTAAGGCCGTCTAAAAATCTTGATACTTCTTTCCCTATTGTTGTTTCTAGTGTTTTTTCCATTGTGAAGGCTTGCGGCGGTTTGAATCGTATATCGCAATAATCACCGGCGATTTCTCCGCCCATGTTCATGCGCTTTGACACTGTGTTTTCTTTGGTTGGAATGGTCCAGTATTCTCCGGCGATGTCACACACTGGGTCCATGTATTTTTTTTCTCGCTTACCTGCGCGAGTGGTGACCATGTTGCGTTTGTATAATATCGGGTGGTGTTCGCCTGCGTTCTGGTATCCGGTTCCGTCTGTCATGCCGCCAAAAATTGCCAATCGCTGTTCTTTTGAGAACGTCGGGGTTAGGAATGTAGTAAACCCGCCGTGGCATTGGGCGGTATAGGCTGAGGCTTCGAAGATTCTACTTACCGATCTCGGCGTTAGTTTTTCGGTAAACCGCTCGCCAACGTTTACGTCTGGTGCGTTGGTTGGTGACGTTGCGGTGATCGCCTGAAATTTATAGGTGTTGTTCCATTCGCGGTGCTGTAGC
This sequence comes from Vibrio algicola, assembly GCF_009601765.2. Classification (NCBI taxonomy): domain Bacteria; kingdom Pseudomonadati; phylum Pseudomonadota; class Gammaproteobacteria; order Vibrionales; family Vibrionaceae; genus Vibrio; species Vibrio algicola. The sequence goes on along the minus strand of NZ_CP045699.1, from coordinate 1,009,400 downwards.
TGCATTGAGATTGGCGAATTGTCTTGCTCGGCCAGTGCTCGCTTGCCGTTCTGATTAAAAATGCGTGTTTCGTTGCGCTCTGCGGTTTCGTACAACTCGTAATAAGCACCGTTAGACTCCGGACTGATTTCTATGAACGATGGGCGAGTGGTTCGTTTCAGGAGCCTTAAAATCGCATCCTGCTTGGCTCGTCTCTCTCTCAAATAACGTGTCGGACTTTTGCGCCCTTTGACTAGCCTATGTCTTTCTGCCGTTCCGGCAGCCGCTTCGCGGATGTGTTTTGTGCGTTGGAAACAGATCTGTTCGTGGGCACGAATCTTATCTAGTTCGCTTTTCATCCAGTCATAAGAATTAGATCCAAAAAAACCAGTATCATAACTGGCATTGTTTTCTTTGATTTTATCGTGGGGCATCACGGCCCCAGCGATATAAGCGAGATCATTAAATTTCATAGCACCATCGTCTAATTAAAATGCAGGGTTAATCCCAAAGGCCAATCTTTGCAACTCGCTAAAATTTGGGATAGTAATGTTGCGGCGTTTTCCTTTGCGCTTAACAAATACCATTCCTTCATCTTCAACGGCTCTAGGGCCTCGCTTTGTTGGCTGACCCAATGCAATGGCGCGAGTCATAGACATGCCCTGCACGTTGATTCGGTTTCGGATCGTCGCCTCGTTAATGCCAAAAAACTCGGAAATAGCATCGATGCCCTCGATCCCTTGGAACACATAACGAACATTTGGATTTTTCATAATTGGTGCAACTCCTGCGTATTCACGATCATAAAACCACCGCGATTATTTCCCTTTAGCACTACGCCGTTGACGGTGTGAGTGCATTCCAATTCAAGACAAGCCTGCTCAATCGCATCGGATTCGTTGTCGAATTCACCGATTTGAATGTTCATGATTTCGGCGGTGTCTGGATGACGTATTAATTGACCGTCTGGAGTTAGATGTGCGGCTGCGTAGGTTAGTGGCATTGGTATTTCTCCCCGCACGGTTCGCATATTGTTCGATTTTTTGATTCGCTGAGTTCTATATCGACTGCAATCAAATCCAACTCAATGCCACAATCTGTGCAAATAAAACTCTCGATAACATCGTCCTTGCATTCAAAACACACCACGCGTGCTGTTCTGTCTATATGTCTCAAAAGAACACAATGTTTAATGCCACCACATTCCGAACACTCTTCTTTTATGCTAGTAATCATCACATCACCTCAAGATTTTTATGGCCGTGGATCATGTCTGTTTGCACCCACCATGTTTTCATGTCGTTTGTTAGTGTCATGTTTTTGCAGTACATCGACACAAACGTTAATGCGCGAATTGCACCAAGGGCTTGCTGCTCTAAATCGCGGTTATTGTCGCTAGTGTTAAATACCACCATCCAAAACACCCACCACATTTTGATAAACTCTGGTAAGGTCAAACCCTGTTTTGCTCCGTTGGTGTTCACTAACATGGCGCGGTCTGAATCGAGCGCGAAATAGGAATCGACCATTGTGTGCTCGACATCAAACACACGAATAAATTGTTGGATTTTGGCGGTGGTAAAACCCTCGCCGCGCAATGCAGAAAACAGCTCGCCACCGGATACGGTAATTTTCATAATTAGCTCCACGCTATTAAATTTGTTTAGAACCAATCGCGTTTAATGCGATCGGATTTGGCTTTCAGCTTGGCCTTGTTCAGTCGGCTGGCGTTTGGGTATTCGCTGCGCAGGTCGGCCAGCATTTTTTCGCCTAGCGTTTTCCGCACCTCTCGCAATTTTTCTAGACCGTGTTTTTTCTGCTCGGCGGTCAGTGAGTACGCGACTAAATCTGGGCATGGCATGTGAATTTGTTCCATAGTTAAAATCCCTCTAACGTTGATTAATTAACTCAGTCCTGGCATGAATCCGTTTAATGCCATGTCGCTGCTCATTGAAACCAACGTGGTAAAGCTTCCGCTGCGATTTTCTAGATCGCTAACAAGCATCACGAGATTTCCTATGCCGAGTTGGCATTTTTGAATGAGGTTATGGCGTTCGGTGCGGGACATGTTGATTTTGTTAATGGCGCTGGCGGCCATACGCTGTAAATCACCGCTGTGCATTCCGGCTTCTAATGCTCGGGTGATCAAATCGGCTTGGTTATTACTTTTTGGAATTTGAGCGGTAACCACATCCACGCCATTAAGTAGGCAGTTCAACAATGTGAAATTGCCACTTACTTTGGTGATTGCGATTAGCTCGATCGGGTTTAATTTATGCGGTTGCTCGGGGTTGAGTTTGTTATGCAATATTTTTGCGCTCATGCCGAGGGCTCTTGCTATTTGTGTCATGTTTTCTGTACTGGCAAAGGCACAACACGCATCATCAAAAGCGCTCTGTGTCTCGTCACGAAATTCACACATGTTTTCATTTGCGTTCATGGCAGATACTCAAATGCAAGATGAATAGCAAAAGGCGCAATAATGGTGATGCCGATAAACACGCCCACCATTATTTCAATCGCCCAATCCGGTAAATTTGGCTTTTCCATATCCAAGTCCTTTTGGTTTGGTGGTTAGCCGAGGGCTGCCATGGTTTCGCGTGTGGCACGTTCATAAATGGCTATTAAGTTGATTTGTGGGTGTTCGCGTGGGGAGTCTTTCTTTTTAATGATCATGCGGCCATCTCCGATCATCTTACGAAGTGACGCTTTGCTGATGCCGGAGTGACGCGAATATTCATCTAACGTCATAAATGGGACGGGTATAACTGGCTGATACGAAAGCATAGTGTTATCCTTTTATTGTTTTTCATCTTTGTTTCTTGCTACTGGTCTCTAATCACAGCAAGAAACTACAAAATGGATATTAAATCTAAAATGCATTTCGATCAACTAAATTGTGACCTGTCTCGCCAGATAAATTACAAGAGCGGTATTGAGTTCATAAAAAAACTCAAATTAGCACTGAATCTTGATCAGCAACTTGAGATTGCTGATGCCTTTGGTGTGTCTAAATCTACGGTTGCCTCTTGGGTTCAACGAGATTTAACCCCTTACGAACTTGCAATCAGATTGCATTTGCATACTGGTCTATCTTTGCGTTGGTTGCTTTTAGATGAAGGCGAGATGTTTTCGGCGGGTAATTCATACTCGATTCAAGAATCAAAACAGATTCACAGTTACGCAGATAAGCGCCTGCAACCCAAAAAACTGTTTGATATCGATACATTTGACCTAAAAGGCTCAAAGCTTAATTTATTGGGCACGACTACCATCGACCAAACTTTGCTGGATGACTTTGGGGTGCAAAATGTATTGGCGATAAAAGAGCTATACGGTTTGAGCATTGTAGACAAGGAAAATACAAACCCGATTAGCGGTTATTACTTGATTGATATAGACGGGGTGTATTCCATTAATAAAATTCAGCGCGTACCTGGAAAGATACTAGCACTGACTTTTAATTCGGATGTCGTCGAGTTCCCAAGCGATGAAATTCGAGTGCTGGGAAAAGTGGTTATTCAAATTAATAAGAAATAATTAAATTTAAAATGCAAAGGAGTGCGTTATGGGTTGGTTGGGTTTTGCAGTTATCGTGATTGGTATTCTTTGGTTTAAGAAAACGTCTTCCAAAGCCAAAAATGCAATGAAAGACCCTGCTGTGTTTAAACAGTATGTTAAATCTAAAAACTACTCGGTAGCAGAACAAAAAGATCTATGTGAAAGGTTTGGCTTAGATTACGACGAAGTATCTACACCGATTAGCAATCACCCAGAAGCCAAGAAACCGACTGAACCTACTCCACCAATAAATAAAACTTTCCCGAATAGAGTTAAACATCATCCTAGCAATACTTTCGATGTTCACTTTACTGGTTTCAAAAAAACGGAAAAAGCCATTCTCATTGAATTAGCTGAATCAAAAGAAATGGTCGTACGCAAAGACGTGACCAAATATTTAAACCTACTTTGTTACGGCTACAACGCCAGCCAAAGAAAATTAGATTTAGCACGCCAACAAGGTGTGATTATTTTAAAAGAACCAGAATTCAAGCATTTTGTTGAAACTGGTGAAATCCCATAACTTGAGTAAGGACATTCAATGAAAAAAACACTTTTAGCGTTAACGCTTTTATTTAGCACCTCTACATTTGCGGCAGCTCAATTTATTAATCCAATGGATTTTGACGGTTCACAAACCCAAAAAGACCAAGTGGTGGAATATATAAAGGATCGGGTGCATAAAGACTATTGCGAAGGTCCAATTGATATGTGCCAAGAATCGATGCTTCGTATGATGGAAAAGAAAAATCTTGCCGATTTTAAGGCGGCCACCAAAGTAACTGACCGTAAAATCATGGATAAGGTAATTAAAGATTACTGCGGCAATAGTATGCTTGATATGTGCACTTACACCAATATTCTTATGATGTATAAACAAAACGAAAAAGCGAGCAAGCAATCTCTTGAGTGGTAATTAATGTCCATTCGCAATCTAAAAGACAGCAGTAAAAAACCTTGGCTTTGTGAGTGCTATCCACAAGGCCGAGGCGGTAAGCGCATTCGTAAAAAGTTCGCCACCAAAGGTGAAGCGGCGGCGTTCGAACGTTTTACGATGAATGAAGTAGACGACAAACCGTGGCTGGGTGAGAAAACCGATCATCGTAGGTTGAGTGATTTGGTTAACCGCTGGTTTGAACTTCACGGTAAAAACTTAAAATCTGGGGCTCATGCTAAACGCCGTCTTGAGATGATGGTTGAAAATATGGAGAACCCTATCGCTATTATGGTGACTGGCACTCATTTCGCTAACTATCGAGCAAACCGAAAAATGAAAGGTCGTGTTCGCAACGGTGGCGAGGTGGCGGCGAGCACTTTGAATCACGACATTTTATGGATGAAATCGGTTTTTAATGAACTTCGACGTTTAAAAGAGTGGAAGCACCCCAACCCTCTGCAAGATTTTAAAAATATAAAACTATCCGAATCTGAACTGTCATATTTAACGCCGTCGGAAATTGAGCATTTGTTTGATGTGATCAAGGCCAGCCCAATGGCAGACCAAATAACTTTAATCTGTAAAATTTGCCTTTCGACTGGCGCGCGCATAAGTGAAGCGATGAATCTTACGCGGTCGCACGTCCAGCCTTTCAAAATAACTTACACAAACACGAAAGGAAGAAAGAACCGGACTATCCCTATTTCTGAATCTCTGTTTAACGAGTTATCAGCCCGACAAAACCATCAACTGTTTACTTGCGGTTATGGTGTGATACATAAATGGCTAAGCGTGGCACTTCCAAATTTACCAAGCGGCCAAACAACTCACGTTCTACGCCATACCTTTGCCAGTCATTTCATGATGAACGGTGGAAATATTGTTGTGCTAAAAGACATTCTTGGACACTCTGACATTAAAACAACAATGACATACGCCCACTTTGCTCCAAGTCATTTAAGTGATGCAGTAACACTAAACCCATTAAATAAAATGGCGGCAAAATTGGCGACAAAGAATATTAAGCACGCTTAATCACGCTTACTAATACTGTTTATGCAGACACATACAAATGCAACACCCCAACAAATTCAATAACTTAACATGGATAACAGAAGAAATGAAAATAATTTCCTTTAATATTAATGGCCTTCGTGCCCGCCTTCATCAACTGCAAGCCATTATTGATAAACATCAACCCGATGTGATTGGCTTACAAGAAATCAAAGTTCACGATGAAATGTTTCCAGTTGAAGCGGTCGAAGCGATGGGTTATCACGTTTATTTTCATGGTCAAAAAGCCCATTACGGCGTGGCAATGCTGTGTAAACAAAAACCAGTTGCAGTACAACGTGGTTTTTCAACCGATACCGATGAGCACCAACGCCGCATGATCATGGTGACGTTAGAAGATGCATCCGGTCAAAAAACAACGGTAATGAATGGATATTTCCCACAAGGCGATAATATCAGCCATGAAACTAAATACCCTTATAAGCGCCAGTTCTACACCGATTTAATGACTCACTTGAACTCCAATCATAACAACGAAGAGCAAGTGATCGTGATGGGTGACATTAACATTAGCCCAATTGATCTCGACATTGGTATTGGTGAGCCGAACGCTAAACGCTGGCTAAAAACCGGTAAATGTTCATTCCAGCCAGAAGAGCGTCAATGGTTGAAAACATTAATGGATTGGGGGTTTGAAGATACTTTCCGTAACCTACACCCAAATGTGGATGATCAATATTCGTGGTTTGATTACCGTTCACGCGGCTTTGATGATAACCGCGGCCTGCGTATTGATGTAATTTTAGCCACCCCATCTCTGGCGGCTAAATGCATTGATGCAGGGATCGACTATGAATTACGCGGCATTGAAAAGCCGTCTGATCACGCGCCAATTTGGTCGGAATTTAAATAAAATAAATTAAAGAAAACAAAAGATAAAAATAGAAAAGCGCCGACTCTAAATACATTTAAAGTCGGCGCTTTTGGTTTATAACTTGAGCTATGCTCAAAATAATTGCCATTATGACTAGGGGCTGTTGATCTTTCGTGGTTGTTTTTTCTGCGAATTGTTGGGTTTTTATACAAGGAAGAGGCTTTGTGGTGTAGCTGGCTACACGAAAAGCCGATGACGAAGTAGAAAAGACCAACAAACGCAGCCCGAAGGGTTCGGCTAAAAGCCTTTTACTCTTCGTTAAGTCTCATTTACTTAGAATAACTAGGCTTCAATCGACTTGCCTCGATTAAAAGGCTTTTATCTCGAACAAAATTTAATCACGAAAGATCAACAGCCCCTAGCTAAGTATCGGCATTTAACTTAATGGTTTGGTGTACGCCAGTAATCGTTTTTCGGTTAATTTAAACGCATAAATGAGCGACATACTTAAGATCATATAAAACACTCCAGCGGTAAAGAACGCTTCAAATGGCGCATAAGTTCTTGAGTTCACTAAACGTGCTACGCCGGTGATATCCATTACGGTCACAATACCTGCAATCGCCGAACCATGTAGCATAAAAATGACTTCGTTACTGTATGCCGGTAATGCTCGACGTAAGGCACTCGGTAGAATGATACGTCGATACACTTTCCAATTAGACATACCATAAGCTCTAGCTGCTTCTATCTCACCTTTATCTAAGCCACGAATCGCACCTGCAATAATTTCGGCGGTATACGCTCCGGTATTTAAAACGAAAGCGACTAAAGCACAAAACCAAGCATGCTCCCACAAGGTATCTTTGACTTGCATAAATTGATTCATACCGTAATAAATCAGGTATAACTGGATCAATAAAGGCGTACCACGAAAAAAGTAGCTATAGCACCACACAGGAAAGTTGATTAATTTATTTTTACTGCTTCTTGCCACGCCCGCTGGAATAGCAATAAATAAACCAATAATAAGCGATAAACCCACCAACCAGAATGTGGTCCATAAGCCTTCTAAGTACAAAGGCAAGCTATCAATGATGACTGAAAAATCCATCCTTACCTCGTATGTAATGTATACTTGCGTTCCAGTAACCTGAGCAACGCAATTGAAACACTAGTGAAAAATAAGAAGATAACGGCGATCGTCATGTAAAAAGTGAAAGGCATTTTGGTTGAACCGGCAGCCAATGCGCCCACTCGCACCATATCGTCTAAACCAATAATGGAGACCAACGCGGTTGTTTTTAATAACACCAACCAGTTATTGCCAAAACCAGGGATAGCATGACGGATCATTTGTGGTAATAAAATGCGTCGAAACGCTAGACTGCCACTCATTCCATACGCTTTTGCCGCTTCTAGCTCACCTTTATCCACCGCCATAATAGCACCACGGAAGGTTTCTGCCATGTAAGCACCAAAAATGAAACCTATGGTCAATACACCAGCAGTAAAAGGACTTACATCAATATAATCGGGTAAATAAGCCGTCCACTCATGCGCTGTGTTATAGCTTGTCATCCAATCATTTAATTGTTCATTCAAAGAATAAAGAGAATTATTGAGCAAAATTTGCCCACCAAAAAAGATCAGCATCATCAAGACCAGATCAGGGATCCCTCGGATAATCGTGGTATACAAAGTGGCAATCATTCGTGCCCAACGGTAAGGCGATAACTTAGCGAGTGCGCCTAACATACCTAATATTACTGCCACTACTAAAGACAGCACCGCAACTTCAATGGTTACAATCGCGCCTTTTAAAATGGTCTCTTCATAACCTTGTAAAAAATCAAATATCATAAGCGTCTAATTTTATGAGAGGTCGAGTTCCAAATAAACAGAAAACAACCTCTTAATGGGTTAACGGTTTTATTTACCGTAAACATCGTAATCGAAGTATTTAGCCGCAATTTTCTGATAAATACCTTTGGCTCGTAATGATGCAATCGCTTTATCAATTTGATCGGCTAAGTCTTGGTTTTGTTTACGTACCGCAATGCCAAAACCGTCACCAAACCATTTCTCATCGGTTAATGATGGGCCAGTAAACTCATAACCTTCGACTTTATCTAGCATACCGCTCTGTAGTGCTGATGCATCACCAAATACGGCGTCAATACGGCCACTTTCAAGATCAAGGTAAGCTTCATCAAAGGTGCCGTAGCGAGAGACATCGACGATACCTTTATAGTTATCTTCAATGTATTGATCATGAGTGGTTGAACGCTGCACCCCTATTTTCACGCCCTTAAGGCCCTCTTTAGTAAAGGTTAAATCGGCGCCTTTCTTGGCAATAAATTTATTTGGGATCAACGCGTACTTATGAGTAAAGCCCACTTTCTTTTTACGCTCTTCGGTAATAGACATACCCGCAATAATGGCATCGTATTTACGTGCGAGTAACGCTGGAATTATACCATCCCAATCTTGCGCCATAATTTTACATTGCGCTTCCATCTCTTTACAGATGGCGTTGGCAAGATCGACATCAAAACCGGCTAATGAACCATCAGCTTTAGTGTAGTTAAATGGAGGGTAAGCGCCTTCTGTTGCAAAGCGCACTGTTTTCCAATCCTTGGCTTGTGCGATACCTGACACCGCTGTTGCTGCGATTGCCGCAACTAAAAACCACTTTTTCATATCCATACTCCTGTGATTATTACGTAATACTCTTCAGTTTGAGCATCTGTTTTTTATTATGGTGCTGCTATTTAGGTCAAGTGACCTGTTATTCATATAACGCTAAATTAGCATTATATTGAATGATTACCGCGATTAACGGTGGCCTGTTGGATAGATTTATCATTGCTCGACAAATAAACCGATCCGTTAGCGTTAATACACTGACGAGATAAATTGTTTAAAGCGTTCTGATTCTGGATTACTAAATATTTTTTCAGGATGTCCTTCTTCTTCAACTACTCCTTGGTGAAGGAACATAACATGACTAGAAACATCACGAGCAAACGCCATTTCATGGGTCACCACTAACATCGTTCGGCCTTCTTCGGCTAAATCACGCATTACGCCCAACACTTCTCCAACCAATTCAGGGTCAAGCGCCGAGGTGGGTTCATCAAATAACATGACTTCCGGATCAACCGCTAAAGCACGAGCAATAGCGGCGCGTTGTTGTTGTCCACCGGATAAATGCCCTGGATAGTAATTTTTACGATCATACAATCCTACTTTCTTTAGCAATAATTCTGCATTTTCAATCGCTTGTGCTTTAGGGATACCAAGAACATGAACGGGTGCTTCGATCACATTTTCAAGTACCGTTAAATGCGACCATAAATTAAAGCCTTGAAATACCATAGCAAGACGCGAACGAATACGTTGAACTTGTTTATCGCTGGCAGGAATGGACTCACCTTGACGATTATCTTTCATTTGTATTAATTCACCTTTAACCCATACCTCACCTGAAGTTGGGGTTTCAAGTAAATTAATACAACGTAAGAAGGTGCTCTTGCCGGAACCGGAAGATCCAATGATTGAGATAACATCGCCTTGATTGGCGGATAAAGAGATACCTTTAAGAACTTCATTTTGTCCAAAGGTTTTATGCAGATCTTTTATATTAAGTTCAGGTTCAGCGGTCATCAAAGACGACTCCTTGTCTTAAGTTCACCATCCGTTGGTGACGTATATGCGCAGGGTTGGCATACAAAACCAACAATTTCGTCTCATTGGACGAGCAAAAACTGCAACTACTTATTGCTTTATAATAGCGTCAGTCATTTCGATTACAATCATAAGTTAACAAAATTGAGGAAACACTCAATAAGAAGCAAGTTATTTATATACATCTTTCGCAACCATTAACACCTGAAATTGGTCACTTTGGAGATGGTCCGTTTTTGTTAAGTTCACGCTAAATATGAGAGTATCTATTTGCGTTTGTTGTCAAGTAAGCAATAATGGCGCACATTCAAACTCCCTTGGTTTCCAACTTCATGCGCTACGCTTTTATCATACTGTCCACCTTCCTTTCTTGCTTTAGCTCTATCGCTTTAGCCGCACCGACTACCTCTGCTGCTCATCAGCAAATTATTGAGCAAAATAAAAATATTGAGTTTCTCACCAATCAAGCCTTAACGGCGACTGGTAACCAATTATCGATTATTCAATTAGAATTGTTTGATAGTAATAGTGCATTAAGAAGTAGTCTTTCAGATGCGATTGGAAGCAAAAACCCAGAGACATCTTTTCTGATTGAACAAATAAAAATCCAAATTGCGAATGACCATAAATACCTCACCTATTTGGAAAGTAGCATCACCGAGTTACAACAAAAAACTCAAGAAGCCAGTAAAGAAGACCGCTTGTTGCTACAAATTCCATTAAACGAGCACCGTCAAATTTTAGCCAAAATCTATCAATTTCAATATCAAAATTATGTCTGGCTCAAAAAACTGGGTGAGAATGATACTGCGGAGATGACGAAATTTACCCATCAAGTCAATCTTGCGGCTAAGTTTACTGCCGCCTCATTGCATTATTCATTGACTCGCCAAAGCTCTCTCAATGAGCAATTGACCAAAGTTCCAGTGGCGCAAAAAGGTCCATTTGAACTCGAACTCAGTTACTTGCAGCGTAATATAGATACCTACAGTAAAATGTTAGCCACTTATATCGATATTGCCGAGCCGCTTGGTTTAGATACGGTAAACTTTAAGCATCAACTGTTTACTGCTACTGGCGCAATTACTCACGATTTTATCAGTTGGGCGATGGTGACCTCGACAGTATCAAGTGTCGGAAGCAATATTGGCAAATGGCTAATGTCCAACAGCCCAAATTTGATTTTTAATCTGTTTATGTTTTTGTTGGTGCTCACCATTGCCCACTTCATAGCCAAAGGCGCCAATGTACTGGTCACCAATACGGTAAAAACTGGGCATTTGAAACTGAGCAACCTGATGCAGCAGTTTTTAGTTTCAATGTCGATGAAGCTTATTTATTCGATCGGTTTTCTGGTTGCATTGGCACAAATAGGCTTAGATTTAACCCCTATTCTGGCAGGCTTCGGTGTGGCTGGTATTATTATTGGTTTTGCATTGCAAGATACTTTATCTAATTTCGCTTCAGGTATTATGGTACTTATTTATCGGCCATTTGATGTCGGTGATTGGGTGAGCGCAGCGGGCGTTGAGGGTAAGGTTAGCCATGTTAGTTTAGTTAACACCACCATTCGAACCTTTAACAATGAAGTATTATTGATCCCTAACTCAAAAATTTGGACCGATGTGATCATTAACCGTACTTACGAAAAAGTGCGCCGCGTTGATATGATTTTTGGTATTAGCTACAAAGATTCCATTCCTCATGCAGAAGAAATTTTCAAAGCTATTTTAGATGATGATCCGCGAGTGCTTCGCAGCCCAGAACCCATTATTCAAGTCGACTCTCTTGGTGATAACTCGGTTAATTTTGTAGTACGACCTTGGGTTAAAACCGATGACTTAACCGATGTACGACGCGAAGTGACTCGTGAAGTGAAAATGCGTTTTGATGCAGAAGGGATCAGCATTCCATTCCCACAGCGTGATGTTCACATCCATCAGATTGATACTAGCCTATAGCGAGTTATACCATTTATCTTGAAAATAATGACCATTCTTGCCTAATATTTAGAATGGTCATTAGCGACTACTAAGCTTCATTTGATCTTCCCCACAGTTAAATAAACGCCTAATTTCAATAAGTAACACATAAGGCACTTAATTATAGGAAATTACTTCTATATTTAATCATAAATTGATCCAGTTACAGATTTATAAGCAGTCGTTTGTTATTATCTATCTATCTAACTTTGCTATTTCTCTTCTTTCTGGCCATCGAAATCAAGATAATGAATAAAAAAACACTACCCTCAATCATCACCATCATTATCGTCCTTATCAGTATTTGGTCGATCACTTATACCACTACGCAACTTTATAATGTTGATAAGCACCTGACCAATACCACCAATGCTATTTTCACCAAAACGGTTGATGCTAGCTATGACATCATTGACACCACCATCAATGAATCACTAAAAAACTATTTACGTGGTATTGCGGTCACCATGAAAGGTATGCTTGATGTCAGTAAGAATATGGATCTCAACCAAAATAAGATAAATCACTTTCTAGACAAATTTGTCGCTGAAACCCGCATTGGCGACAATGGCTATATTTCCATTCTCAATAACAAGGGAAAACTACTCACCCACCCTTATTTAAAAGGCAAAAACCTAGCGGAACATAATTTCATTCAGACTCAGCTTTCTAACGATCAATCCATGACTGAATATAAATGGAAAAACCCAGGCGAGAAAGAAGCCCGTTTAAAGGTCTCTTATTCGATGAAACTAAGCAATGGTAATGTAATTAATGTCTCAGTCTATAAAGACGAAATGGTCAAACTGGTCGACCGCGAACTGCTAAAACATAAGCTTGAAAAATACAACTTCGGTAAAACTGGTTATGTGTATGTGGTCGACAGCCATGGTCGACTCGTGCTGCACCCAACCAATGAAGGCCAATCTATTCGAGTGTTGATTGGTGATAGTACTGATGACTTCTTAGCTGCGGTTAAAAAGAAACCTGAAGGGTCATTTACTTACCCTTTAACTATTAATAATAAAACCATCATGAAAACGGTAGCGTATAAATACTACCCTTATCTCGACTGGATTATTGCATCTGGTATTTCAAACTCTGAGCTGAAGCAACCAACGAACTTACTATCTAAAAGCCTGATAATGGCGGGGTTAAGTTTTGCAATGATCATCAGTATCTTGATCTGTATTTTAAGTAAACGTCACAACAAGCTAATTTTAGCGGAAAAAAAAGACTTTCTGACTGGACTCAACAATCGCCGCCGCTTTATGGAACTAGCAACATCACACTCGACCAATTCCGATAGTGTTTATTCTATTGCATTGTTTGATATCGATAAGTTTAAAGCCATCAATGATAATTTTGGTCATCAAGAAGGCGATAATGCCATCGTCGAAACCGCCAATATTTTAAAAGAATATGAATCGGACAAAATCATTGTTTCGCGCCATGGCGGGGAAGAGTTTCTGCTATTAATGAAGAATATGGGTAAGCAAGAAGCAAAAGAAATTGCCGATTTGATCCGTCTAAGAATTAAGCATCTCGGTAGCTTAAGCTTCACCTTTACCATCAGTGCAGGTGTGTTTGAAGCCAACAGTAATACACATCAATTAAGTGAAGCGATCTCGTTTGCTGATCATGCTTTATATCAAGCTAAACACACTGGCCGCGATCGGGTAATGATACATCAGGCTAAAATTGAAGCGAATGTACACGGGAATAAAAACTAATCCTCTTGCTCTTTCATTATGACTATTGCTTTTTCTCTATAATTCGTGATTTTAATCGTAAAACCGCTTAGTGTGGCTGATATTGGGTCCCGCATAAAAGGTTTAACCAAAACTTAACCTAACTATGGATTATTCCTTATAAAGCCGTGATAGCATTCTCGGCCTATTTGAGGCAACCACAGCAGTTTATGTCATGAAAAAATCCCCTCTCGCTATTGTATTTATTAGCGCATTATTAATCTTTACTTAGTGTCTTCTATTTTCACTATCATCCAATTTGAGCGTGTTGATACTGATATTGATAATATTACCCACTCAGTGATTAAAAGTAGCGTACACGCCAGCTATGACATCATGGACACCACGGTAAATGAATCGATCAAAACCTATTTAAAAGGGGTTGCAGCAACCGTTCAGCGAATGACCAATGCAGGAATAGAATCCGGCTTATCACCCGTTCAAATTGATCGTTTATTAGATCAATATACCAATAGTACTAAAATAGGCGAGCACGGTTATGTCTCTATTACTAGTGCTAAGGGGCGCTTATTGTATCACCCACATCGTAAAGGTGAGGATGTCTCGCAATATGACTTTGTGAAAAAACAATTAGCGCATGACCAAACCTTCCTTGAATATGAATGGCGCAACCCGGGTGATAAAAAAGCCACCATGAAAGCGGCTTACTCACTGAAGCGTAAAGATGGCTCGGTGATCGAAGTCAGTGTGTACAAAGAAGAAATGCTGCACTTAATTGATACTCATTTATTAAAGAAAAAATTAGCCGATTATCAACCAGGCAAAACGGGTTTTATCTATATTATTGATAAAAATGGAAAAATAATCTTAAAACCAACCGGTAGCGAACACCTCTCGAGCGAAGCTTTATTTGATTCAAATATGACTGGTTTCCTTAAGCAGGTACAAGCCCAACCTGAAGGCACCTTTATTCAACCGGTTATGATAAATGGCAACAAGTTTGTCGAAACCGTTGCTTATAAACACTACTCCTTCTTGAATTGGACGGTAGCGACGGGGATCTCAAATTCAGAGCTTACCGAATCTACTTCGGATTTATATGGCAGCTTGATCACTGCAGCGGTCAGTGTATTCCTCGTTATTGCATCGTTACTTTTTGTGCTGACAATTCGCCACCGCAAACAAATTATTGCCGAGAAGAAAGATTACCTCACCGGTTTAGATAACCGTCGCCGCTTTATGGAACTGGCGCAAGTGGTTGAACAAACTTCATCTAATATTTATTCGATTGTCTTATTTGATATCGATAAATTTAAAAACATTAATGACACTTACGGTGAAGGTGATGAAGTCATTCGGGAAGTGGCACACGTCCTCAAGCAATTTGAGTCAAGCAATGTGTTTGTTTCACGTCATGGCGGTGAAGAGTTTATCTTACTACAGAATGATATTGATGAAATTGAAGCTAAATCTATCGCTGAAGGCATTCGAATTAGGATTTCAAAAATCACATCACTGAAATGTCGATTCACCATTAGTGGTGGTGTTTTTGAAGCCGATTCAGATAAACATAACTTAACCGAAGCGATCGCCTTTGCTGACGAAGGCTTGTATGAAGCAAAAGAAAGCGGTCGTAATAAAGTCGTCATTAAACATACCTAGTGCTTTATCAACTCTGTTGAATGGAAGAACAGTCAAACCTCTACTACTAAATATTTAAAATCAACATAGCCAAGGTGATATACCTTGGCTTTTTTGTATCTCAATTTCACATCATATCAAGGTTAAAACTGGCATCTTGTTATATTTGCTCACACCATCGTTATCACGCCCTCACCCGCACAAAACCTTGCACAGCCAAAACTAAACAAAATTTGTATTTTTTATAAAAATATTTTATTATTTACGATAATTAATGACAAAACGTGATCCAGATCAACACCATATTGGCTCAGTATTGGTAATTTTATCTAAAATAGTTGAGCGAAGATTAATGCGAGAATTTATAGCTAATTCGATTTTTATTATCAATAATTCATCGAATATCACTTGAAATTAATCGTATAAAGACTACGCTTACTTGGATTCAAATAGACGGTCAGTCTATCCATAAATGAATAAATCAAAAGCTATCAAACCCTATACTTTAGTGGTATGTTATTGCTCGATTTATTCGACGAGGACGTTAGGATACTTTCCCTTCGACTCTCGCGCTTTGAGCAAGGATGTTCACACAATAGTAACAATACCAATAGAGAATATATCTCATCTATTGGTATTGTTATTAATCAGAGTGTACTGGTGCCTTAGGGCGATAGTCCCACTTCTTTTAGTGCGCTATTACAGTACGTATTTTTTCTACTAAAAAGGTAGGTATGTCATGGCAGAGCAATTTGCTAAAGCTTGGGAAGGTTTTGCACAAGGTGATTGGCAAAACGAAGTAAACGTTCGTGATTTCATTCAAAAGAACTACGCACCTTATGAAGGTGATGAATCTTTCCTAGTTTCTGAGGGTACTGAAGCAACTAACGCGCTTTGGGCTCAAGTAATGGAAGGCATCAAGATTGAGAACAAAACTCTTGCTCCACTTGATTTCGACACTTCTGTTATTTCTACTATCACTTCGCATGAAGCTGGATACATTAACAAAGATCTTGAAACTATCGTTGGTCTTCAAACTGAAGCTCCTCTGAAACGCGCTATCATCCCTAACGGTGGTATTCGCATGGTTGAAGGTTCTTGTAAAGCATACGGTCGTACTTTAGACCCACAAGTATCTAAAATCTATTCTGAGCTACGTAAAACACACAACCAAGGTGTGTTTGACATCTATACTCCAGACATCATGAAATGTCGTAAATCTGGCGTATTGACTGGTCTTCCTGATGCATACGGCCGTGGTCGTATCATTGGTGATTACCGTCGTATCGCGCTTTACGGTATCGACATGCTAATGAAAGATAAATTAGCACAATTCACTTCGCTACAAGAGCGTTTTGAAAATGGTGAAGATCTTACTCTTACTATGCAACTTCGTGAAGAGATCTCAGAGCAACATCGTGCTCTAGGTCAAATCAAAACTATGGCAGCATCTTACGGCTGTGATATTTCTGAGCCTGCACAAACTGCACAAGAAGCAATTCAGTGGACTTACTTCGGCTACCTAGCTGCGGTTAAATCTCAAAACGGCGCGGCAATGTCTCTTGGCCGTACTTCTACCTTCCTTGATATCTTCATCGAGCGTGATATTGCTGCTGGCAAAATCACTGAAGCACAAGCGCAAGAAATGATCGATCACTTCGTAATGAAGTTACGTATGGTTCGTTTCCTACGTACTCCTGAATACGATGAGTTGTTCTCTGGTGACCCAATCTGGGCAAC
Organism: Vibrio algicola; assembly: GCF_009601765.2. Taxonomy (NCBI): domain Bacteria; kingdom Pseudomonadati; phylum Pseudomonadota; class Gammaproteobacteria; order Vibrionales; family Vibrionaceae; genus Vibrio; species Vibrio algicola. The sequence goes on along the minus strand of NZ_CP045699.1, from coordinate 992,270 downwards.
AGAATCAATGGGTGGTATGGGTCTTGACGGTCGTACTCTAGTAACACGTACTAACTTCCGTTTCCTAAACAGCCTATACACTATGGGTCCAAGCCCAGAGCCGAACATTACGGTTCTTTGGTCTGAAAAACTTCCTGCTGGCTTTAAGCACTTCTGTGCAAAAGTATCTATCGATACTTCTTCTATCCAGTACGAAAATGATGACCTAATGCGTCCTGACCTAGCATCTGATGATTACGCAATCGCTTGTTGTGTATCACCAATGGTTGTTGGTAAGCAAATGCAGTTCTTTGGTGCTCGTGCTAACTTAGCAAAAACTATGCTTTACACCATCAATGGTGGCGTAGATGAGAAACTGAAAATCCAAGTTGGTCCTAAACTAGAAAAGATTACTTCTGAAGTACTTGACTACGACGAGCTATGGGAAAAAATGGACCACTTCATGGATTGGTTAGCGACTCAATACGTTACAGCATTGAACTCTATCCACTACATGCACGACAAGTACAGCTACGAAGCATCACTAATGGCTCTTCATGACCGTGACGTTCGTCGTACAATGGCTTGTGGTATTGCTGGTCTATCTGTTGCAGCCGATTCACTATCTGCAATCAAATACGCTAAAGTAACTCCAATTCGTGACGAAGACGGCCTAGCGCTAGACTTCAACATCGAAGGTGATTACCCTAAATTTGGTAACAACGATTCACGCGTAGATGATATCGCATGTGAACTAGTATCAACATTTATGGGCAAAATCCGTAAACTAAAAATGTACCGCGATGCAACGCCAACACAATCTATCCTAACTATCACGTCTAACGTGGTATACGGTAAGAAAACTGGTAACACACCAGATGGTCGTCGCGCTGGTACTCCATTCGCTCCAGGTGCTAACCCTATGCACGGTCGCGATGAGAAAGGTGCTGTAGCATCTCTAACATCAGTAGCAAAACTACCGTTTGCTGATGCACAAGATGGTATTTCTTACACCTTCTCTATCGTACCTAACGCACTAGGTAAGACTGACGAAGCGAAGAAAGCGAACCTTGCTGGCCTAATGGATGGTTACTTCCACCATGAAGCGTCTGTAGAAGGTGGTCAACACCTTAACGTTAACGTTCTTAACCGCGAAACTCTAGAAGACGCCGTTAAGCACCCAGAGCTATATCCTCAGCTAACTATCCGTGTATCTGGATACGCTGTACGATTCAACTCTTTAACAGCAGAACAACAACAAGACGTAATCGCACGTACTTTCACTGAAACTATGTAATTTATATTTAATATAGACTTTCAGTCATAAAGCCCTACTCTTCGGAGTGGGGCTTTTTTCGTTTGCTCCTGTCACTCTTTGCTTCTAGTAACACATTCTTATTAAAGAAAATCACTTAATCCCATCATTACCCTATTTTACCAACTACATTTGTAATAAAATAGAGACATAAATTTACAGAGGATTAATCCAATGCCAGCAACTGGTCGAATTCACTCTTATGAGTCTTGTGGTACGGTCGATGGACCGGGTATCCGCTTCATTGTTTTCACACAAGGCTGCATGATGCGCTGTATGTATTGCCATAATCGTGATACTTGGGATACGCATGGCGGTAAAGAAGTAACCGTAGAAGAAATCATCACGGAAGCGAAATCTTATCGCCATTTTATGAAAGCCTCTGGTGGCGGTATTACTTGCTCAGGTGGTGAAGCTATGTTGCAACCTGAATTTGTCCGCGATTTATTTAAATCGGCACATGAAGAAGGCATTCACACTTGCCTAGATACCAATGGTTATATTCGCAAACATACCGATGTGATTGATGAAGTATTAGCTGTTTCAGATCTTGTGATGCTCGATATAAAGCACATGAAAGATGAGATTCATCATGACTTTATCGGTGTTTCTAACCGTCGCACATTAGACTTTGCTCGTTACTTACACAAAATTGGTCAAAAAACTTGGGTTCGTTATGTGATTGTTCCTGGTTATACCGATGATGTAGAGTCAGCCGAGATGCTCGGTGAGTTCATTAAAGATATGGACAACATCGAAAAAATAGAACTGCTTCCTTATCACCAATTAGGTGCGCATAAATGGGAGGCATTAGGCTTTGATTATCCATTGGATGGCGTGAATCCGCCGCCAAAAGAAACCATGGAGCTCATGGCCGAAACTTTGAGTAAATATCATGATAATGTGATTTACTAGTTGGTAACTCATTATCCTGTTTAATAACGAGTTAATTTAATAACAACGCATTCAACTATCACACCACTGCGGCTTTCTTTTTAACACCAAGGGAATAACTCAAAATAGTCGCAGTGAATTCCCATTTTTCACTTTTCGAGGTCACACATGGAAATGACAAACGCACAACGCCTGATCCTGTCAAATCAATACAGCATTATGGAACAACTAGAACCAGCTAACGCCGAAAAATACAAGCGTTTACAAACCATTGTCGAGCGTGGTTACGAACTTCAAATGCGCGAACTTATCAAACACTTTGGCTGCATTGAAGAAAGCCAATGTCGTGAAATTATCGATATCATGGAAATGTATCACGCATTGCAAGAGTCAAATAATATGCTAGCTGATACTGACAAAGCACAAGTTGATCAACGTCGTCTACAGTTCTTAGGTTTTGACATTGCAACTGAGCATCAAGCAGTAAATTATGTTCGTTTCTTAGTTGATTCTGAAGGTCTGTACCCTCAATTTGATAAAGCAGATCATTACTTTAATGCTCAAATGCCAATGACTGAAAAATACCGCAGAATGGTGATCACATGGCGCAACTGCCCTCGTCAATACCACCTTTCAGCAACGGAATTAACGCAAATTTTTAATGCTTAATTTTTCGTTTTAAAGCCCAAACATTAACGACCCGTGAGTTATTATTCATGGGTCGTTTTTTATTGTGGCTATTCCTAGTTTACACCGATTAAAAGTATCACCTTCCAGCCTAACCTCCCACTACTTCAAACAAATTCAATAAAAATAAACCCTAAATAACACCATAATTATTAAGCAGAATACGAAAACGAGTCTAGTCTTATGAGTAGAGGAAATTAAAACTTCAGTCGATACACCCGAGGTGATAAAGCCGTAATATCAGAGCGGGTATTTTCAAGGGGATTCACTATGAGTATTTTTGATCACTACCAATCACGTTATGAAGCATCTAAAGATGAAGAGATGTCTTTACAGGACTTTTTATCGCTCTGTCGACAAGATAAAAGTGCTTACGCCAATGCCGCCGAGCGGTTATTATTAGCCATCGGCGAGCCTGAAATTATCGACACCGCAAAAGAACCTAAACTCAGTCGGCTATTCTCAAACCGCGTGATCGCTCGCTATGAAACCTTTGAACACTTCTACGGCATGGAAGAAGCGATCGAACAAATCGTCTCCTATCTAAAACATGCGGCGCAGGGCTTAGAAGAGCGGAAACAAATCCTCTATCTACTTGGCCCTGTTGGGGGAGGTAAATCCTCATTAGCCGAAAAACTAAAAAGCTTGATGCAACAAATCCCTATTTATGTGTTATCTGCTAACGGCGTGCGCAGCCCGGTTAATGACCACCCTTTTTGCCTGTTTGATGTCGAAGAAGACGGTGAGGTATTAAAAAATGACTACGGCATTGAAAAGCGTTGTTTGCATTCCATCATGTCACCGTGGGCGGCAAAACGGTTAAATGAATTTGGCGGTGATATTACCAAGTTTAAAGTGGTTAAAGTGCGCCCTTCCATTATTAATCAAATCGGGATAGCCAAAACTGAACCAGGTGATGAAAATAACCAAGATATTTCATCACTTGTCGGTAAAGTCGATATTCGTCAACTTGAACATTTTTCACAAGATGATCCTGATGCTTACAGTTATTCCGGTGCATTATGTAAAGCTAACCAAGGGGTGATGGAGTTTGTCGAAATGTTCAAAGCACCAATCAAGGTGTTACACCCATTATTAACCGCAACCCAAGAAGGCAACTACAACGGAACTGAAGGGTTATCTGCGCTGCCTTTTGATGGCATGATTTTAGCCCACTCCAACGAATCCGAGTGGCAAACCTTCCGCAATAACAAAAATAATGAAGCATTTTTAGACCGGGTTTATATTGTTAAAGTCCCTTATTGTTTACGCACATCAGAAGAAATAAAAATCTACCAAAAACTGCTGACTCACAGTGAATTATCCACAGCACCTTGTTCGCCGAGCACCTTAGAGCTGTTGGCTCAATTCACCATTTTATCGCGCTTAAAAGAACCTGAAAACTCATCCTTATTCTCTAAAATGCGGGTATATGATGGTGAAACATTAAAAGACACCGATCCGAAAGCCAAAAGCTATCAGGAGTACCGCGATTATGCGGGCGTGGATGAAGGGATGTCTGGGCTTTCAACCCGCTTTGCGTTTAAAATTTTATCGCGTGTTTTTAACTTTGATCAAAGTGAAGTGGCCGCCAACCCAGTTCATCTGTTTTATGTCATCGAAAAACAAGTTGAGAGAGAGCAGTTCCCGCAAGAAGTGGCTGATAAGTATTTAGAATTCTTAAAAGGCTATTTAGTGCCAAAATATGTTGAATTCATCGGCAAAGAAATTCAAACCGCTTATCTCGAATCCTATTCAGAATATGGGCAAAACATCTTTGATCGCTATGTTACCTATGCCGATTTTTGGATCCAAGACCAAGAGTATCGCGATCCTGAAACTGGCCAACTGTTTGACCGCTCAGCGTTAAATGATGAACTGGAAAAAATAGAGAAAACCGCCGGCATTAGTAATCCGAAAGATTTTAGGAATGAAATCGTCAATTTCGTCTTACGTGCCCGTGCTAATAACAGTGGTCAGAATCCAGCATGGACCAGTTATGAGAAATTACGCACTGTGATTGAGAAAAAGATGTTCTCCAATACAGAAGAATTACTGCCTGTGATTTCATTTAACGCCAAAACATCGCAAGACGATCAGAAAAAGCACGACAATTTCGTCGCCCGTATGATGGAAAAAGGCTACACCAAAAAGCAAGTGCGTTTATTGGCAGAATGGTATTTACGCGTGCGTAAGTCTTCATAACATTCCATTATAGATTAACGTAAAAATCGGCAGCCTATGTATTTTTTACATCAGACTGCCGAAAGTTAAAGGGCAATTCTATGTCCTAGGGGAAAGCGATGACACAGTTCATTGATAGACGGCTTAATGGGAAGAATAAAAGCACCGTCAACCGTCAGCGGTTTATTCGCCGTAATAAAGAGCAAATCAAAAAATCCGTGTCTGAAGCGGTAAAACAACGTTCCATCACCAATACTCAAACTGGTGAGGATATTGCTATCCCATCAAAAGATCTTAATGAGCCTGTTTTTCATCAAGGTAAAGGCGGCGTTAAAGAGCGCGTGCATCCCGGTAATGACCAATTTACTACCGGAGATAGAATCGATCGTCCACCAGCAGGTGGCGGTGGTTCAGGCTCAGGTAAAGGGGATGCCAGCCAAGATGGAGAAGGTCAAGATGATTTTACTTTCCAAATATCCAAAGACGAATACCTCGATATTTTATTTGAAGATCTGGCGCTGCCTAACTTACAAAAAAACCAAATCAACAAAATTACCGAATGGGAAAGCCATCGCGCGGGTTATCAAACCTCTGGTGTTCCGGGCAATTTAGCCATTGTTCGTTCGCTGCAACAATCATTAGCACGTCGTACTGCAATGAGCGCATCTAAACGTCGCAAAATTGCCGAGTTAGAATCCATTCTCGATGATATTTCAATGTCGGAACCTGCTCGACCATTAGAAGAAAAACAAATCAAACTCGAAATAGAAGAACTGCGCCAAAAAATTGCCCGTGTTCCTTTTATTGATACTTTTGATTTACGTTTTAAAAACTATGAACGCCGCCCTATTCCTTCCAGTCAAGCGGTGATGTTTTGCTTAATGGATGTCTCCGGTTCTATGGATCAAGCCACCAAAGACATTGCCAAACGCTTTTATGTTCTGCTGTATTTATTTTTAACTCGCACTTATCAAAATGTCGAGGTTATTTTTATCCGCCACCACACTCAAGCCAAAGAGGTAGACGAACATGAATTTTTCTACTCGCAAGAAACCGGTGGTACCATTGTTTCTAGCGCCTTAAAAATGATGTCCGATATTATTAAAGACCGCTTTCCTACTAACGAATGGAATATTTACGCCGCGCAAGCCTCTGATGGGGATAACTGGGCGGACGACTCGCCCCGCTGTAAAGAGCAATTAGAGAAACAGATTCTGCCCTATTGCCAGTATTACTCTTATATCGAAATCACCCAGCGCTCGCATCAAACCTTGTGGTGCGAGTATGAAAAAATCGCGGAACATGCTGATAATTTTGCCATGAAAAACATACGTTCGGTGGAAGATATTTTCCAAATATTCCGCGAACTGTTTCAAAAACAAACCAGTTGAGGGCTGAATTATGGATAATATGACTCAATCAAAACCAACCGATCCACAGCCTGGCAACACCCGAAAAACCTTATCGGCTGGCCCAGACTGGACGTTTGAATTATTAGAGCAATATCATACCGAGATCAAACGAGTGGCGGCGCATTATCGATTAGATACTTACGAAAATCAGATCGAGGTGATCACCGCCGAACAAATGATGGATGCTTATTCCAGTATCGGCATGCCAATTAATTACCACCATTGGTCATTTGGTAAAAAATTCATTCAAACTGAGCAAAACTACAAGCATGGCCACATGGGGCTCGCTTATGAAATCGTGATCAACTCAGATCCTTGCATCGCCTATTTAATGGAAGAAAACACCATTACTATGCAGGCACTGGTGATGGCGCATGCCTGTTATGGCCACAACTCATTTTTCAAAGGCAATTATTTATTCCAATCTTGGACCGATGCCAGTTCCATTATCGATTACTTACTGTTTGCTCGTACCTATATTACAGAATGTGAAGAGAAATACGGCGTAGAAGAAGTTGAGCAAATTCTCGATTCTTGTCATGCATTAATGAACTATGGCGTCGATAGGTACAAACGCCCAGAGAAGATCTCAATCGTAGAAGAAAAAGCGCGCCAAGAAGACCGCGAACAATATCTGCAATCGCAAGTGAATGAATTATGGCGCACCGTTCCGCACCCACATTCAGAACAAGACACCCAAGCGCCTCGTTTTCCTAGTGAACCCCAAGAAAACATCTTATATTTCATTGAAAAACATGCGCCATTACTTGAATCCTGGCAACGTGAAATTGTGCGTATCGTGCGCAAAGTGAGCCAGTATTTTTACCCACAAAAACAAACTCAAGTTATGAACGAGGGATGGGCTACTTTTTGGCATTACACCATTTTAAATCACTTATACGATGAAGGCTTGGTAGAGGATAAGTTCATTCTCGAATTTCTCCACAGTCATACTAATGTGGTGGCACAACCTAACTACAACAGCCCATATTATAATGGCATCAACCCTTATGCTTTGGGCTTTGCCATGTTCCAAGATATTAAGAGAATATGTGAAAATCCAACGCAAGAAGATAAAGAATGGTTTCCAGAACTGGCCGGCAGTGACTGGTTAGAGGCTTTGCATTTCGCCATGCATAACTTCAAAGACGAAAGTTTTATTAGCCAATACTTATCGCCAAAATTGATCCGAGAATTTAAACTGTTTTCCGTTCTCGATGACGATAGACGCAACTACATTCAAGTCAGTGCCATCCATGATGAGTTGGGATATCAGGCTATCCGAGAAAAACTCGCCTCTCAGTACAATTTAAGTAATCTAGAACCCAATATTCAAGTTTGGAATGTTAATGTGCGTGGCGATCGCTCACTCACCCTACAACACATCCCGCAAGATAGGGTGCCATTACATACTAACTACCCAGAAGTGATGAAACATCTGCACCGCCTATGGGGCTTTGATGTCATCTTAGAAGAAGTAAAAGAAACAGGAAATCGAGAGATCTTAGCCAGTTGCCCAGAACGTAATGATAAAATGGCTCATCGAACCTAAACGACATTAGCTAGGCAGGATCAGTTATAGGTTATAGTGTTATTGAACACCACTTTGCACTTTGTAATAAACCCAACCAAATAATGCCGCAAAAACTACAATGGTGATCAATAACTTTAACCAAATTAATTTCATGCCAATTTCCCATCATAAAATTGATGACTTAATGTCACTTAACGCCTTTTTCATCACCATTTTAGCTTAACCTTTTCATCTCAGCTTGCCTTTGTTCAGACAACATTAGGCTGAATGGCAATCAATAAATCATCGTTATAAATTAACCCATTGAAAATAAACGCTAATAATTAAAATTATGAGTTAAAGGCACACTTTAAAAACTAACTTCTGTGACTTGGCTCACGCATCTATTATTTACTCCATAAACCTGTATAATTCGTCGCCTATTAATTCACACTTTTAATCCGTTGATTTGCACTATCACAATACGATAGTTCAATACATACCTAGGGAACTTCTTTGATTTCTACCGCTAACATCACCATGCAATTTGGCGCTGAGCCTTTATTTGAAAATATTTCTGCCAAATTTGGTAACGGCAATAAGTACGGTCTTATTGGTGCCAATGGTTGTGGTAAATCGACCTTTATGAAGATCCTCAGTGGCGCTTTGGCTCCAAGTTCTGGTAACGTTTCTATCACACCGGGATTAAAACTCGGCGTACTAAGCCAAGATCAGTTTGCTTTTGAACAACAAAATGTTATCGATGTTGTGATCATGGGCGACCGTAAGCTTTGGGAAATCAAACAAGAACGCGAACGCATTTATTCATTACCAGAAATGAGTGAAGCCGACGGCATGAAAGTGGCCGAGCTTGAAAGTGAATTTGCAGAAATGGACGGTTACACAGCCGAAAGCCGCGCCGGTGATATTTTAATCCAAGCCGGTATCGAAGAAGAATTCCATTTTGGTTTAATGCAACAAGTTGCCCCAGGTTGGAAATTGCGTGTGTTATTAGCACAAGCTCTATTTGCAAATCCTGATATTTTGCTACTTGATGAACCAACCAACAACCTTGATATTAATACCATCAACTGGTTGGCTGAAGAGTTAAACCAACGTAAATGCACCATGATCATCATCTCGCATGACCGTCACTTCTTAAATTCTGTTTGTACTCACATGGCCGATATCGATTACGGTGAGCTTCGTATCTACCCGGGTAACTACGAATACTTCCTTGAAGCATCAGGTTTGATCCGTGAGCAACTATTGTCAAACAATGCTAAAAAAGCCGCTGAAATTAGTGAACTGCAAGACTTCGTCAATCGCTTTGGTGCTAACGCCTCTAAAGCAAAACAAGCCAGTTCTCGCGCGAAAAAAATGGATAAAATCAAACTTGATGAAGTGAAATCATCTAGCCGTATTAGTCCATCGATTGATTTTGGTGAAGGCAAGAAACTGCACCGCTTGGCGCTTGAGTTAAAAGATTTAAGCCATGGATTTGAAGACGAGATATTATTCGAAAATGGCAATTTATTACTTGAAGCCGGTACGCGTTTAGCCGTGATTGGCGAGAATGGTGTGGGTAAATCAACCTTACTTCGTTGTCTGGTAAAAGAATTAGAGCAAAATCATGGCGTAGTAAAATGGTCTGAAAATGCGTCTATCGGCTATTGCCCGCAAGATAGCACCGCAGATTTTGATAACGATTTAACTATCTTTGATTGGATCTCACAATGGCGCACCGCGAAGCATGATGACTTAATGGTTCGTGGACTTTTAGGCCGCTTATTATTTACCGCTGATGATGCCAATAAAAAAGCCAAAAACTGTTCAGGTGGTGAAAAGAACCGTCTGTTATTCGGTAAATTAATGCTACAAGACATCAATGTTTTGGTTATGGATGAACCTACCAACCACATGGATATGGAAGCGATTGAAGCATTAAATGATGCCTTAAAGGTGTATCAAGGTACGTTAATCTTTGTTAGCCATGACCGTGAATTTGTCTCGTCTCTTGCCACCTCAATTATAGATGTTAAAGACAAAAAATTGGTTAACTTCCAAGGCACTTATAATGAATATCTTTCGCACCTAAGAAGAGCCGCTTTAGACGCTGCATAATTAGCTTATGACTTGAAACTAGCCGCAATGATCGATGGGTCATTGCGGCTTTTCATATCTTGATGATTCATTGCTTGTTGTGGATATGCAAAATAGCTTTGTGCATGGTGATGATCCGGTTGTTCATAGCATTCCGGTTGATGGTGGCAAAGAATTGGTCATTGGTATTAATGCACTACAGCGCAAGACTCTTTACGCCGAGTTAACGGCTGCTGGCGTGATGCTGATCGCCTCGACAGACCTTTAAGGCGCTAAAAAAAAGCCACCGATTCGGCAGCTTTCTTACTTATGGTTCAATCTTGATTTTGTCGATTTCTCTTATTAACAAACCATCGTTATTTAATATTAACGGTTGTACCAATTAAGAGCTTTTTCGATTTATCAATGTCAGAGTTTAATGCCATTAGATCTTCTAGTGACATGTCATGATCTCGAGAGATAGACATAAGCGTGTCGTTTTCTTTGACGGTATAAACCTTCATCATTTGCTCTGCTTTTTGTTGCATCGCTTCATTGTTTGCTTGCAACTGAGAAACGGCTTCTGCATTCTTAGCTGACATTTCTTTTTGAGTTTGTAATTCATTGGTTAGAGTTTGGATTTGTTCAGTCGTTTGTTTTTGTTGTGCCATCATTTCATCATTTGATGAACAGCCGGCCAACACACCCACAGCAATCGCAGCAAAAGCAAATTTAGAAACTGTTTTCATTATAAACTCCCTATATTATTACGTCGTTATTCAATAACGCCGTAATAACATTAACAAAGAAATAGGATTCTCGCCATTTTCTGCTCACAAAAACAAACTTATTTTATCGAAAACTCAACCATGTAAGCCAAACAATGGTCGCAGGCGAATGCCAATCACACTACCAGCCAAAGCCATCAACATCCAAACCCAGCCATGCAAACTGCCAGAAGCAATGCCATCAAAAAATCCACCGAGATTACAAGCGCTGTACATCGCTGCCATTCCCATCAGTAATCCACCAATAATCGATGCCATACTGTGATCAAAACGAAGTGGCGCCGCGATGCTAGTGTTATTGATGCAACGTGCGAATGCCGCGCCTAAAACCCCTAACCAAAACATGCCAACCATTGGGTTAAAAAACAAAGAGTGATCTAGGCTCGGGTTCCCTTTAAACAAACCAAATAACGAGCCTCCATGTATGCCCATTTCATAAGCGGCGTCGGTAATAGTCCACGCCGAACCATGCTGTGCCAATACACTAGAGTTAAGAAACGCAATAATGATACCGCCGGTTAAGACCGTGAAACGCCCCTCCCGCCAGAATAAATTGCCACAATAATGCTCCTCCCGATAAAACCAGAATAGGGAGCAACCATTTACGATTCATATTAAAGTTTCCTGCTCATATTGAATTAAGACAGTAGTAAATAAAAACTGTCCTGAATAAAGACTGGATAAATTGAATTGTTGCACAGGTTACTCTTATTCATATTTTGTTACTTGATATGAATCAATCGTGAGCTTCTGATTATAATTTTGTATGGGCTATTTAATTTAATAACCTAGCCAAATGACATGAGTTTTATAAAGCTGGACAGCGCCAATCTCAGCTTATCACTGACGTCGTCGCAGGCTTAAAAAAACAAAAAAATGGACCGTTTTTCCGGCTATTATTGATTTTAATCTTTTTCACAAAATACCTTAAAGAGTATACTGTTGGCCTGATCATCTAACGAATCGATAAGCTTGTTATGTTCTCTTTCTTTTCTCGTAATGCAAAATCCACTCAATCTTCCACCCCGTCTTGGCCGTATGTTTTGTGCCTATTGTGCCTGTGTGTAAGCAGTTATTTTGGGGTAGTGTATAGCCAAGATCACTTTAATGTTGATTCAGATCTAAACCATTTAGTGAAGCAAGATGCCGCGTGGAAAGATAACCTTAATAAAACATCACAACAATTTGGCGATTCTGAAAGTTCATTGGTGGTGGTCATTTCTGGCGATGATCGTCAACAAATCCAACAAGTGACCGAACATTTAACCCAAGATTTCTCGCGCACCCCTTTATTTAAAGATGTGTTCTCTCCCTCTACCTTGCCTTGGTTAAAACAGCAAGCGTTGTGGTTTTTATCCAAACAAGAATTTAACGATTTTAATCACAACTTAAGCGCGCTATTGCCACGGCTTCAAACCGCTGCGATGAGTCAAAGCACCAGCAAAAATCAAAGCAGCAGCAATCCAGCCGCGCCTGCAATGCAATTATTGGCGCAATTAAACCAAGCGATTGAAACTAAAGATGAGAAAAGTGCCAAACTCTTAATTAGCGCTCTCAACCAAGTCGCCGATATTGATCATGCTAACCAAACTGACACCCCAAATAAAATATCTGCCAATCAATCGGTTAATTGGCTCTCTTTATTATTCCCGCAAAGCAAAACCACCAATTATCAGATCATCAGCGTTAACGCAATCCCACAACGCGATCAAAAAGAGCCTAACCGTATGATTATGGAAACCGCTCATCAACTGATCAATAAATACGCCAATTTGCCAAACGTAAAAGTTCGCTTAACCGGACAAACGGCATTAGATTTTGATGAAATAAAAGACGCTAATCACAGTGTAAAACTGGCCGGCGCTATGTCGCTGATCGGACTTATCATTATCTTAGGGTTTGGCATCCGCTCGGTTCGCATTATTGTGGCCAGTTATATCGCGGTAATTGTTGGGCTTATTTGGACGTTAGCGGTTGGTTTATGGTTAGTCGGTTCGTATAACACCATTTCGATTGTCTTCTTAGTGATGTTTATTGGCCTTGGGGTCGATTTTTCGATTCATTTTTGTTTACGAATACGGGAAGAACAAGGCAAGCATGACAATAATACCGACTGTTTAAAAGCGTCGGTTAGAGGCACATTTGTCCCACTGAGTTTATGCGCATTAACTTCAGCAATTGGCTTTTTAGGATTCTACCCTACCGCCTATACTGGGCTGGCTGAATTAGGCATCATTTCCGCTGCCGGTATGTTAATGGGATTATTAGCCACGTTTACTGTGATACCGGTGTTTTTCTTCTTGTTCGGTTATCCTAAATACCAGCCACAAGCTAAAAAAAAAGTGCAACAAGATGGTGAATATTGGTTGGTAAAACACCATAAATTGGTCATCGGGATCGCGATTGGATTGTTAATTGTCACCGGAATTGGTGCCAGTCAAATGCGCTTTGATTTTTCGACCTTAGTGCTTAAATCGCCGCATTCAGAATCGGTACAAACCTTAGAAGAAATTCAACAGCAAGGGTTAACCTCAAGCTACCAAATGATGATGTTGGCCTCATCGCCCGCGCAAGCAAAACAATGGCAACAAAAATTGTCACATCTACCCGAAGTGAGTAATGCTTTATCGATTAATTCATTTTTGCCGCAAGATCGTCAAAGCAGAATGATGACATTAGCCAAAACGCTTCAACAACCACCCGCGGCTGCCGCCCATACTATTCAGCTAGAGCCACTCATTAGCAAGCTTGAACACACACAAGGTGTTCACCCTAGTACCCTAAAATGGCTGAAAAATACCCCGCCACAAGATCTCTATCGCAGCATTTCGCGTTATGCTTTATTGCCTTTATCTTCCATGCAACAAAACATGCAGCAGATGATGCAAGCGCCGCAACCGACAATCAAGGATATTCCTCAAGCACTGGCGCAACGTTATTACAACCAAGACTATGCGTTAGTGGTCGCCTACCCATCGGGCAATATGCGTGATGTTAAACAGCTCGACCAATTTATTGCTGCGGTACAAAAAATTGCCCCAAATGCCACCGGTCGCCCAGTAGCAGAGCAACAAGTCGGTAAGATAATTACCACCGCCTTCATACAAGCCACCTGTTATTCATTAGGCTTGATAGCATTAGTCTTGTTGTTTGCCTTAAAGCATAAGCATGACGTGGTGCTAAGCTTTATTCCATTACTGCTCACCACCTTGTCGACAATGGCGGTCGCGCATTGGAGTGGTTATTCACTCAATATGGCCAATATTATCGTGATCCCGCTTATTTTTGGGCTAGGTGTCGATAACGGCATTCATATTGTTGAACGTTTTCGCTCGGTGGGATCGGTGAAAGAGTTTTATCAATCCTCCACACCTAAAGCGGCGATTTTAAGCTCTCTTACTACCATAGTGACCTTCGGCTCGTTATTACTTGCCGATCACCGTGGCATGTTCAGTATTGGATTTTTACTCACCATCGCAATAGGCTTTTTATTGTTGTATAGCTTAACGGTATTACCGGCTTTATTGTTTAGCGTTAAGAAACATTAAGGTTATATTCTAATTGTCAAAATGAATGGGTATTATTCTGGTCTAATCGATCTGGACACCTTGATTGTGGATAATACGATAATCAATCGAGGTGAATATGAATACAAAACGTCAATATCGAACTTATACGAAAGAATTTAAAGAAGAGGCAATCGGCCTTATTACCGAACAAGGGTATTCTGTCGCCCAAGCTGCTGATGCGTTGGGAGTATCACAAAACCTGCTTTACACTTGGAAGCAGAAGGCTGACGAACTCAATAATTCATCTGTCAACGCAGATGAAAAAACGGAATTAATGGCTCTGAGAAAGGAAGTAAAGCAGCTTAGAATGGAGAAAGAGATCCTAAAAAAAGCCAGCGCCTTCTTTGCGAAAGAAATGAAGTAAAGTTTCAATTTATTCGAGAGCATCGCTCTCGATTTCCAATAAAAATGCTTTGTAACGCTCTAAAAGTAAGCCGCAGTGCATTTTATGATTGGTTAGCACGACCTGCTCAGATCATTACTGAGCAAGAGCTTAATTTATACAGAACTGCCAAGCGCTTATTCAAGCGCAGTCGTGGAAGTTTAGGCTCTCGTCAATTAGCTAAGAAACTACGTGAAGAAGGCTTCACTATCGGGCGTTATCGTACTCGCACCATCATGCGTAAGTTAGGTCTTGTTGTGCGTCAGCGTCGAGCTTATAAAATCACCACCAAGCGGAAACATAGTGATAGCGTTGCAGATAATATATTAAAACAACAATTTAATCCTACAGTGCCCAATCGTATTTGGGCCGGAGATGTTACTTATCTGAGAACCAATCAAGGTTGGATGTATCTGGCTGTAGTCATGGATTTACATTCACGCCGGATCATTGGTTGGGCATTATCAGATCGCATGACGGTAGGTCTCGTTGAACGTGCATTACAAATGGCAATTACACTTCGTAAGCCTCAAAGAGGCTTACTTTTCCATAGTGATAGAGGCTCACAGTACACCAGCAGTTCATTTCAGCACCTGTTAACGAGAAATGGTATCACATCATCAATGAGCAGCGTTGGAGCTTGTTTAGACAATGCAGTCGTCGAACGGTTCTTCGGTAGCTTGAAAAATGAATGGCTACTCAATGTGGTTTATTTAACGCGTGATGCAATGAAAGAAGATGTTGAAGAATATATCCGGTATTACAACCATGAAAGGTTGCATACTACGCTTGGTGATTTAACGCCAATCGACTATGAAAAATTACAAAGTCAGGTGTCCTATTGGGCTTGACCAGAATATGTAATCTAGATTTAGTCGTAACAGACACTAAGACAGGTTCGCCATTGATCTGTGTGGAGTCAAATTGATTTTCGGGCTCAGCAATCTTTTGCCTAAGTTCAAGCTCTAACTTCAGCGCAAGTAAAGCAGCACGCTGATAATCTCTTGTGTGCAAGGATCTTTTAAATTCAGTTCGATTATAGAATTGAGCTTGAAATGCTTTAGGTATTTGATAGCGAAAGTACCAAATTCCAGATGGTTTTCTAGTGAGATAGCGCATGTTTAGTACCACTGTTTAGTACCAATTTACTTTCATTGTTATAGCTAGGGAAGTAATTACTTGATAAGTAAAGATAAAGCAGTAGAAGGTGATGTGTGCAACATAAGTCTGCATAATAAAAATAAATAATCAATAACTTACATGCACTTTTGCAATAGAAGATTGCATAACTTTGCAGTAAAAGTTTGCATAAAAACCAAACCATACAAATTTCTGTAAGAAAGTTACTTACAACTCTTCAATATCACTTCTGAGTAAACTTAACGTTTATTACTACTCACTAACTCATAATTGGACAGAAGCGCGTTAGAGTATTGGTTCTAACATGCGAGATTGGGATTAGACAAAGTATCTTGAAACCTTAAACGCTTGTATGTGTAATTTTCTATGTACTTCCTTAAGGACTCTTTCGGTTCAAACAAAGGGCTAACTGGAAGTTTAAGATTCAGTTTTTCTATTTCTACTGCCGAAAAGCCAAAGATATTTTCAAACTCACGCCAATTACTTTTGCTGACTTTTTTTATGATTCGAGAGTCCAGCAACAACTGGGAAAACTCTTCAGGGCTATACCCCTTAGTCTCGGCAATAAAATGTTGTGCTGAGGAAATTCGACCTTGCACCAACGATAAATAAAACCTTGCGATGTCATTGACGTGGATGTATTGGTTATGACCTTGAGATGGTATAGCTACTTGAATCGTTTGGTCAGATAAAGAGTCGACAATTCGCTTTAGCTGACAGTTTTCACCGCCATAAACCAAACTAGGACAATAAACTACATGCCACTTCTTTTTAATAGCACGACCTATTGTAACTGCGTCCAGTTTCACCACATCTAAAGGCTTCAACCTAAACACTTTGAGGTCGTTGTGAGACGCATTACCGAATAGCCAAACGCCCGAAGTGTGAATTTTGGTCGCACCTTCAGCCGCTAGCCTATCCAACTGCGTTAGCAGCTTGGACTCTATATCAACTATTTCCTCTGGCGAAAATTCTGACCAATGTGGACGAGCACAATTTACAACAATATCAAAGTAACCAGATAAATCTGCGGGCACTTTAGTGAGCTTTCTAGCATCAGGTAGGACACCGCTAGCCCTGCTGTATGTCGAAACTTCAAAACCACTTTCAACAAACATCTTCGTCACGTGGCTACCAATATATCCATTGGCTCCTGCAATAAGTACTTTCATTCTTTCCCTTAACTTTGGATTACACATAACGCTTTTTATACTCCTATCATGCAGCCTTTTTAATCATTGATCAATTTACAATCAATGGGTTAATGATAGATATTGTGTATTAGATTGCAAAATGACGCATAATTTTTAAAAAGCTTACTTCGACACTCCCTCGGATAACTACAGGTAAGGCAAACGTACAATCACAGATTGTGAGTAAACTTTCGCGCTGAAAAGGAATGGGGCACAAACGTTTTAGAGACACGTCTCTGGGCAAAAACGCTTGTTAGTACTCAAGATCTAACAGCATTGGAATATCAATCATTCCTTGCCGATTTCTGATGCCCTCAGTGCGTTTAAAACCAAACCGTGAGTATACGCTTTCTGCATTTACCGCCGAGTTAACCGTAAAGATACCGCTGTTCCCATTTTTTATTGATTCTTCTTTAACCGCTTCCCATAATTGGCGGGAAAGCCCATTGCCCTGAAAATTATCATCGACAAAAAGGTGATATAAATGAGAGTTGTCTCGAACTCCAGCCACGCCAACCACTTCATCATTCGCAGTCACGGCAATAACATAGTTGTAATTGGTGGATAAATACTTTCCTACATTTTCCTCTGACATTGAATTGAGCAAAATATAGTGTGCAGACGCATCACAAGTAGGACAAATATATTTTTTTGCTAAAGGTAAGATTAATTCACTGATTGCCTTCGAATCACTGATTACTGCACTTCTGATATTTACGCTCATTGTTTCTCCTAATTGCTAAGAGGCGTTTGTATTCCATGATCACATAATGCCTTTCTTTTTACGCTTCAACAATAAATTAATAGGTTAGTGATAAAGATAATGGGGGCGGTTTTCTGTGTGGCATAATTTTGACAGCTACCGAATTTGGATAACTTTTCGTAGGGCAAAACGCATGCCCCTAAATTGTGTAAAGTATTTGCTCTAACGAACTTTGGGGCAACAGCTTGTCAGAATAGTAGCTAATTGAAACCCTAAAAAATAGGGTTCCTTTCGACTAACAATCAGTGCCTTCTGAAAGTAACAATGCGTCTTCTAATTCAACACCAAGATAGCGAATCGTGTTATCTACCTTTGTATGTCCCAGCAAAAGCTGCACCGCTCGAATATTTTTCGTTTTTGCATAAACTAATGTCGCTTTGGTTCGCCTCATTGAGTGAGTGCCATAAAGGTTAGAATCCAACCCTAGATCTGACGCCCACTTTCTGACTAGGTATCTATAGTACGAATAGCTAATTGGTTGTTGCTGTCGTCTTTGGCTTGGAAAAAGAAAATCGCTGGCGTTTAGCGAAGAAATCAAAATCCATTTCATTAGACTTTGTTGAGTTCTTGTCGTTATTTCAAATTGAACTTCAATGTCTGTTTTGCGCTGAATATGCTTAACACGACTAAATATCATATCTTGCGAAGATACATCGCAAACCCTGAGCGAGAGCAAGTCACTAGCTCTAAGTTTGCTATCAATAGCTAAGTTAAGTAGTGCAAGCTGCATCAAACTATTTTCAATCTCTAGTCTGGTTCTGATCCGCCAAATTTCCTCAAGCCGAAAAGGCTTTTTGACGCCACTTCGTTTTGTTTTTTTGAAAACCACCATGATGACCTCCTTCTTTATTTGGTCATCACGATTGTAGTTGGAAGGAAATGGACAAAAGTTGAGCCAGTGAATTTCCAAAATTTGCAACTGCTCAATAACTTTTTGTATGGCAAAGCGGGTTTTGGAAAGCTAGTGTGATGAATAAAATCGCATCACACTAGTAAAAAGGTTTGGTCTAGGGGGGGTAAATCTAACTTAAACTGCTGAAAATATTATTGAATTTTTCTAAGTCAACAATCTCATTATCTTCAATCCATAAAAAGAAATGACTCTGCCACCTCTGAGTTTTCTTTGCTGAATCGGAAAAAACTTTAGATTTCAACTCTCCACGGCTTGAAGTCCACGGCGGAAAAACTCTGAAGGCCATTTTTCCTTTAGCTTTATTTGAGGTTACAACTCCCTTATCAATCAAAGCAGTCAACGGGAAGATATAAATACCTCTCTTCGATATGTCGCAATCACTAACCTCAACAAAAAGATAATCTAAATCATGCTCTTCGTAAGGCATCGTCCTTCTCGGATCGGTACTATTTTCATCAGGTCTCTTCCATATTGATAGAAAATTACCTGGTCTATCTGGTGTAACATTCCCCTTTCTATAAAGAATTTTTTTTCCATCTATTGAGAATTCAAGAGCTTCATACTTACTATTCTGAGGATATCGATCTAACACGACAGGACTGGTTAACTCGCATCCTTTAGAGATGAAGTTATGACGTATAAACACACTTACCTGATTAAGATACTTACACTGAGACAAAATATTCCCCCTTCAAAAATTCGATACAACATAGCACATGTTAATGAACCGTTATCTAGTGAAGAAAGTTACACATAAGTAAAGAATCAGCACAAATGAAGGTTCTGGACATTTTTGCGTTACGTAATTTACCTTAATTAGGATAACGTTTAGTATAGAGAAATCGCTTGTTCAGATGTCTACTCCTGCTGGAACAGATCATGACTCATGTGTTATCTAATCGACGGCAATGACTTGTTCTATATGAGCTAGAAACCCTAAATGTAAGATATTGTATGGGAGTTGGTGATGTTCCATTTTCCATTCTGTATAATCCAATCGGTCGAGTATCTAGTTAGTCGATGACCACCATACTTAAATTTATTATTTAACACGTGGAGTGCAGATGAGTCTGAAATCAAACTTAGTCAAAGTGGGTTGTTTGGTAGTTGCAGTAGTTCTATTTTTATCAGGCTATGAACTTGGGGCAAGCATTACTGAGAATCGTCTGACAAGGCTAGCATATTCAGAAATGTATGGATGGGGAAGCCCACTTTATTCATGGTCGGTCACATCCAATAACAAAGTAATATCTCTCAAGTTACCTTCTGGCCTTAGGGGTAACAGTAGCTATATCGGGATGAGCAGTGATAGAAAAGCGCCTTTCGTCATTGTTAAAGAGGTTCCAAGTAAAGGACTCCGCTGTCTTAACGTTGAATCTAAAACCATTAAGATTAAAAATCAGTTTGTAAATGTCGAACAGCAATGTTTAGCAAATGGGTTTGTTCGAATATCTCCAATTTCAGAAGAAGCGATAGCTTACTTTCAATCAGTGCTCGAAAGTGAAGAGTTTATTAGCTTTCACCTAAGCGGCGAGTACATCGAGAACTTCAGAAGCAAACACTTTATGCGCTCTTTTGAGCAATATGAAAAAGAAATAGCAGCACTTAATAGAGTTCTATAGGGAGTGGTTAGTTTGCTTAATGACAAAGCCGCTTGATAATCACACAACGATGGTAGCGGTTTTTAACAAAATTTTGAACAAACATGGTTGTGTATCACCCTTAATCAAGGTGTATTGCTTGTTTATTGAGTCTAGTAAGTAAAATGTCTCGCAGCAGAGTCTATCAGCTTGCATCTCAGGCTACTTTTTCTAAGGTAAAGTTAGCTGGTGTCCTTGATAGTGAATTTTGCGCAAAAACGGAATGGGGCATTTATGTGTTTTATGCCCCATCAGCAGGCCTCTGGATATAAGTTTTCCTTAGTATCGTTTCTTTAACGGTCACACAGAATGGTAATTTTCCATCCACGAATGCAACTGCTGGGCTTTATTTAGAGCGATACCAATTTCTTCCAATACTGAGTCAAAACTCTGTTCTGCGATTGATATTTCAGGTAATGGTGTTTCTATATTTACTGATTTTCCCGACTTTATTATTCGATATCCACTACATTCCAAACCTTCAAAGTGACTTTTGATATCGTCAAAGTTGTCTGCTTGGCCTAGAAACTGCAACTTGATGACTTTGCCGTAGATCTGGTGAATGATTCGTATTTTTTTATTTATTGGTTCGGGATAGAAATGAATCCAGTCGTGCCCATTAGCTCGGGGTTTGGGTTGCTCAGGATTCAATTGAGGAAAATGTTCTGAGGCATAAGCTAAGTATTTTTGTGCAAAATCTGTTGTTTTAATGCAAACCGTCGCAACGTAACCCCTTCTGTTTTTTTCAATAGCATCTCTTAATGTCTGTGCCTTATAGAGTCCTCGCTTATCACCTTGGGCAGCAAGGTAAACCATTATTTCTTCGTATGAAATAGCAGCGTCGTATGGCTCAGCATTTCGAGCGATATATGCCTTTGGAGCAATGATACATGTTCTAAAATCTTGCCAAAGACCATCTTCTAGACCTCTGTTACCCCTAAGTCTATATATCTCTCCTTGTTGAGCCTGAGCTGAAGCATCTATCTTGTTTTCAATAAGTATTGCTTGTGAAGATAAGTCATCTGATTGATAGATATAAACTAAGTCTGACTCGCCTAGGTTAGTATCTACGACCGAGTGCCAAGCACCGAGCGTTTTTATTGAGGTTATTTCTTCGCGAACACGACAAACAAACCATTGAGCAAATGAGTCGGAAACATTAAGCTCCTCTAGCACTAATAAATCAACATCACGTTCATTAACACTCTGAAATGTGTTTAGTTCTTTCATTAGCCATAACTTTCCTATAGTTGTTATCTGGTAAGCGTCCACTTCCCTAGACATTACATTGATAAAAAAAAGTAGGTCAAATCATCTCACTATGATTTGTGAGGTTGAGCGCGGCTAGCAAGGAATGGGGCAAATATCATTTACACTAACACCTCACAATCGGCAGATCCCTCCCACCATGTCGTATAGTGAGGCGACAACCTTTCTCGCCACATTGCCCATTTTTCGTCGAACCCTTGCACAACCAAGAACACGCTATCGGTTCCATAACGCTGATTCAGTGCATCCCCCATTAACGCTGGGTTATCCGGTTACTCATTTAGAAAATCGACTTGGGTATTTTTACCATCCACCAAATCCAACAAACCTACGCCTAACTTAAAAGACTGCAATTATTGACTGCAAATTAAACAAAAAAAAGCTACAGTTGATAAAGTAACTTGTCAAATAACTAATATTAATCACTAAAATAAATTGTAGAGGTTGTTATGTCTGGAAAGTTTGAAATGTATACAGATGCTGCTGGTGAGTTTCGTTTTCGCTTGAAAGCCGGAAATGGTCAGAATATTTTAGCCAGTGAAGGATACACAACAAAAGCCAGTTGTGAGAACGGTATTGAATCGGTAAAAACCAATGCACCTGATGATTCAAGATTTGAGCGAAAAGAAACCGCGTCAGGAAAGCACATGTTTAATCTAAAGGCTGGCAATCACCAAGTAATAGGCACCAGTCAATCTTATGCAAGCATAGCATCAAGAGATAATGGTATTGAGTCTGTGAAAACGAATGCACCTAGTGCACAAGTCGAAGATCTCACATAAATAGCCGTAATTTTACGGTGGTTTGATTAAGTCACCGTAAATATATATTGATCGTTTAACTCAACACCTCACTACCGGCAGATCCCCCCACTTAGTCGTATATTGAGGCGACAACCTTTCTCGCCTCATTGCCCATTTATGCTCAATCCCTTGCGCTGCCAAAAAGACGCTGTCGGTTCCATAACGTTGATTTAATCCATCAAACACCGCCATTAAGCGAGGGTCGTCGGGCTTTGGATTCAAAAAATCAATCTGAGCGTGCTTACCTTCCACTAAATCTAACAATCCAACCCCTATTTTGTAATAACGCTCACCTTGCTGAAACATTGCTTTCGCCATTGCCATGACCGTATGAGTGAGCACGGTGGTATCAGAGGTGGGATACGCAAAGGAATGCACCATTTTATGTGATACCGGCTTGACATCATAAGGAGAGCTGGCTGCAAAACACATCAACACCTTGCATAAACTGTGTTGTTGCCGTGCTTTATAGGCCGCAATGGCGGTATGCTTGCTAAGTGCTTGTTGTAATGAATGCAAATAGACGATCCGCTCAACTTCAACGTTAAATTGGCGCTGCGCGACAGCCGGTTCAAGGCGAGATAAATCCCACGCCGTATGTACTTTCATCACTTTTAATTTGGCACTCAATCGTCGCCCAATCCCCCACACCTCACTCACATCGACCGATTTTAATACCTGTTGTCGCGCTGTCTCATTATTGAGAATGCACACCCCTTGATAGCCTTCGATTTTCTTGGCGGCATGGTTGGCAAGCTTGGCCAACGTAAGGGTTTCTCCCATCCCAACGCACACCGGCAAACGACACTCTTTCCACACCGCGCGACGGATCAGTGCGCCATGAGTTAGTAAACAAGGGATGGCTTGGTGACAGTGTCTCAAAGATAAGAATGATTCATCAATCGAGTAAATATGCTGAACAGGAGCAAAGCGTCCGATCACCGCCATCATTTTGGCCGAGAGATCCGCATACAGTTCATAATTAGACGATAAGGCGATCACCCCTTGCTTTTCACATAACTCGCGCACTTTAAAAAAAGGGGCAAACTTAGGAATGCCGAGTTCTTTGGCTTGTCGATTGGCCGCCACAATGCAGCCATCATTATTAGATAGCACCACCAAAGGCTTGCCACGCAGATCAGGACGAAACACCTGCTCGGCGCTGCAATAAAAGGCATTGGCATCGACCAGCGCAAACATGGTGTTAGCTCGCGAGTAAATAACTTGGACGATGACAGCGGATCGAGCGCACGACCACGCCTTCAATCGAAAATTGATCGTAATCGAACACCGCCACCGGTTGAATTTTTTCATTCGCCGACAGCAATAGTCGATTTTTCATATCAATGATTTTGCACACAAATTCACCATTAAAATTGGCCACGACCACATCTAGATTCTTGGCCACTTCATGGCGATCCACGATCAAAATATCCTGACTAAAGATGCCGACATTTTGCATCGAGTCACCACAAGCTTTGCACAGAAAGGTTGAACTTGGGTGATCAACTAACAAATCATCAAGCGATAAACTCAATTGAGAATACTCTGCAGCTGGCGACTCAAAGCCTGTGATACCGGCACCGGCGGAAATAGGAATGACTTTCATAAAACCCTTAGAACACTGTATATAACAACAGTGTTATTTTTAAGGATAAATACTCATTTTGCAAGTTATAAAATCATGAAGTTATTTTAATAGATACTCCTAACGCCATTTAATACTGAAAATAGAACAAAGCCCACTAAGCAGTGGTGCTTAGTGGGCTTTATCTTTTATATATTTTACTGCCTATCAGCAGGTATGGATGCTGTCTTCCAGATCTATTTTTAGCTGCCTACTCGGCAGGTCACCGCATCCAATTGATCTGCTCTTGAGATAGTGCATTTTTAGCTGCCTACTCGGCAGGTCACTATAAAAATTAGACGTAATATTATGCATTTTCAAGTTATTACACCATATAACGTTGAAAATACCTTTTTTATCTCAATCACTACCCTTTTGATTTTAAAGTAATGCATTATCAGTCTTTACAACATTGCGTTCTTCAGGTCTGGTACTGTTCCTTTCCAAGCTTGATTAGTTGCTAGGCCATAAGCATTAAAATTAGTATCCACCACTTCAACATTACTTTGCTTTTGCACATGAAGCATCATCTCTTCGCCGGTAGATTTACTGGTTAATGGTACTCGATGGAATAATTCAAATTCTCGTTCTTCATTCGGTTGCGGTGTTATCAATTTCCCCATAGTTTCAGCCCTTGATTGAGCACGCTTCATTCTGCGGCGCTTTGACCCAAGAAAACTTTTCCCAATAGTTTGATTTCGAACAAATCTGATTTCAGGCAAATCAGTAGGGACTGGTACCACGGGTGAGAGGTCAAACAGTTCTTCGCTTTTCATCAATGAAAAATAAGGCTGAAACGACAAACCAATCAACAGTTCTTTATCGTCTGCCACAAAAGCAACTGCATTTCCTAGAGTATCATCACTCCATAAAGGAAAGCTCACGCCCACTTGATTTTTACCGGTAAGGTTATTGTTGATAAAACCATGCAGCGTTGAGATACAACGACCGGCGAGTAAACCAGCATCCACATCCTCCAGTAAGAATTTAACAATGAAATAATACCGTTGCGTCATTGAGAGTCCTTACTACTATTGAATAACCCACCTTTGACTAATACCGACATAATAAAATGCACTTCATCTGGTATTGTTTTTGACTGATTTAACACATCAATCCAGTGCTCAGCTTGGCTTATTAAATAATAGAAATCCGTATTCAAACTCGAATGCCGCCTAGCGATCACATACTCTCGATCGGCTCCATACTCATTCACTCTTAAGGGTTTATCTGCATCGTCTTGCCACCAATCATCAATGCATTGAATGGCTGCCCCAACTTTTTGTGCATGAAATGCTACCGTTTCAAGTTCATCTGGAAGACATACGGTAGACAGTCGCTTTGTTGGCTTACCATTTTCTTTTTGATCCAAGAATTCTTGGCTTGGGAATACTTCATCACCCCAGCCCACACTAATGGTCGCTTTGATATCCATATAAAAATAATCTTGTGAACTGGTTAGTGCTTGAGTTAGATAATGGGTTAGTTTATTCAAAACCGTTGTCGATTTTTTATCCCACGAACCGTGCCAACTCAGTTTTAAAGCATTTTCAATCACAAAGGACGTTTGCTCGCTGTTAAGCACTTCAATCCTCACACCTCGACTTTCTCTATTTCGCCATAACCACGTTCCTAATAGGATGTTCTTGGCATAACGCTGTGCGAGTTCTTCATAGCCGCCGTTTTCAGCATATAACATTGCCAAATGAGTTAATGTCACTCTCACTTCCTCATCGGAACAGACCTCAGGCTTTAATGAATTAGCTTTAATTCGCAGTGAAAATGCACAATAAATCTCGTTAACGGTGGGTGGTACGTAACATTCTTCTATAAAATGGATATTACCTTGCGCCAATTCATGTGGTGCCACATTTTTACGTTTCAAATCGCCAGAGTATGCTTGCGAATAATCACCTTTAGAACCTCTTAATCGAGTCCTATCAATACTGATGGGCTGCATTTTTTGGTCATTATCGAGAAAGAAGAAACATGCCTTTCCTGAACTGAGTGACCTTACATAATTAAGCTGCTTACATAACTTCATCATTCACCACTCTTATGCTGTTGAAATCTCATGCCTTTGGAATAAGAATAGATGCTGAATAATTATGTTGCGTCCAAAATGCTTGCTTAAAAAAGTGATCCTTCGCACTAAAACGAACATCAATCGGATTTAGTCGCTTTGCTACACCTAATGTATTTTCGGCATAGGCATGAAGTGACGTTAATGAATTCGATCTGAGTGTCGGTTGTTCAAGAAAATGATATCCATTAGAAATCGGTATGAGTGAATCATCTTGTGCAAGTATTGATGCTAACTCAGAAAAACGGGTTGGTTGGAGATCCGACGGGACTAACCATACGCCATAAGCAGGTAATGATTTTATTCGATAAAACACATCACTTTGCTTTTGATAACAACAAAGCCAATTATCAGCTGAATCTAATCGAGGTTGGAATAACGCACCTCCCGAAAATATTGTGGGTAATGATGTTTTTAACTGACGCCCATAATCAGACAAGCGCCCAACACTTCTTACCTTTATCACCATATCAAACTCAATATCGACAAGGTTAGTTGCGATGATAGTCGGTCTTTTTGCGTGAGATAAGGTGCGTTTTGCCGCTAACACACTCGGCTCAGTTAACTTGGCCGTCATATTGATATTTTCATTGCGAATAAACACCGCGAAGCTTTCAAATTCAAACGTAGCAGCACCATCTAACGATTGATTTAATTGCCGTTGGTAATTATGAACAAATCCCCAAATCGACGTCAGTGATGGCGCTCCACATAAATACGGACAGCTCATTGCATTGGCATCTTCAACACGTAATGAACTTAAATGGATATATTGTTCTTGCTCGTCATGATTGACCTTATGATCACCATAATCATTCGGCGCAGCTTGTGGCGAACTTAGTTGTTCTAGTATCCATTTCAATTGAATTTTTAATACCGAAAGCAGCTCTGGGTGGTAAGCATACCTGCTGGAATATCGATTATTTTGTAGCGTTTGGTGTAAACGTTGATTAAGTAGTATTAATAATTCCGATAATTTTGATTCTGTACCATATAAAAATGGGTCGATGATAGGATCGTCACTGTCAATAATGTGGCTATCTAACTCCGAATCAATATGATCTCTTAATTCAATTAACGGTAATAACCACAACCCAATCTGCTTACGAGCAATACGAAGTTGATATTGCCTAACATGTTTTCGTTGCTTCCTTGTTTTAAGCGCCTCCGCACCACATAAATGACTAAGCACTTTACAAAATTTAGCATTGGTTAATTGATAATCATCGAAAAAACATTGAGTTTGATTTTTACTCGAAGAAAATGTGCGTTTTTTACTGGCTTGAACCTCAATCGGATAATGCAAGACTTTCATATTTCCACCCAGCGAACCACACAAGTTACCAATGCTGGGTGAATTAGGGAAATACATGGTTGTAAACTTCAATGTTCGACCTGATTGACGCGACATTCGTTCTAGTTCGACTTGCATCACATGGCTGACAACTGGCGTAATAGAGAGGTAGTCGTTATTCCATGGAAACCGAACTTGCTTGCTAAACGGATCTACCCTATTTGGCAGCGTTGAAGTCGGTAAGTCTTTTTCAATTGCATTTTTTAGTGCTTTAAATGCCGCAACTTTAAGCCCACAAGACTTTAATACTTTGAGCCAAAATTCATCTTGCTGGGCAATGAAGCAAAGAATATTAGTAGGATTGCCTTGCCACATAAACTCATTCAAAAGCCAAATCGTGTGTTTATACACCGCTGAGTTATGCGACCACCCCAAAGAACTCATTACACTGGTACTTGAAATGAAAGATTCATCGCAAATCAGTGGTTCCGCCAGTAAACGTTGTTTTGCAACTCTGCAATCTGGAAATTTAAGGTTATGAGTATGCATCCACTTTACTTCATCACAGCCGATCGAGATATTTTCAGGGTTCGATAAATATTGTTTCGCGCGTTCTTTATCTAACCAATTTTTACATTCCGGTTTAGTTAAAGATAAATTCACCAGAACTCGCAAGGCGTCTCGTTCGTTACCATCAACCTCGACAAGATCAGAATATGGCATAAAGGCTTTTTTTAATGCCGCTTGCCTATCGGTTAGGTTTTCAATTGCGATCAATTCACTTAACTTTGTCATATTCACCAATCCGGTAAGTACACATTCATGCCGTCGCTGCTTGAGCACATTCTGGCTAATTTCATCTCAATAATGCTTCGCAAGGTAAAAGCCGACTGTTGCGAAGCTAATTTACTGTGCAATTTAAGCCTAACCGCCGCTTTAAGCTCTCCAAACTCGTACAACCGATATATCTCATCGGTTGTACATGACAGCAGTGTAGAGGCTTCTAATGGGCTTAATAACACATCACCAATATTGGCTTGCTTATTACGAGGGTTATTAGCTATCAATTGTGTTAATCCATCCAATACGGCCATTAATACTGGATTATGATTTATTCGCCGGTTTGGTAGTTGCCGACAATCTTTAAGTAAAGTTCCAAAAACTTCATGAAAAAAGGTTTTATTCCAAGGACGAACGCGCACCATATCGGCTTTATTAAACGTTGCATTGAGATCTTGTTGTAAACCCTTCGGCCAGCTTTCACAATAGTGAACAAAGCTTTCCATATTGATACCTTCAAGCTCACCATAACGATTAACATACCAAAGTAAAAAACCGTATCGCTCTGAAATACTAATACTTGATGCCATTAACCCTGCATCATCAACCACTTCTCCCATTAGCCAACGAGCAACCTGCACTTGTGACACACCTGCTTGCTCCGGTATTGCCATTGTTAAATCATAACCACAATCACATTGAGTGATGCTTTCTGTACTTTGGTATTCAAGGCGAGTTTTGCATTCAGGGCAATGATGAAGCAGCTTGATATGATGAATGTGACAAGCTTGATGGGGAATAAACTGCCATTGCTGACGTATATGAGGGGATTGCGCTAAACATTGCGAACAAACTGGCGTGAAACGCTTTCTAAGAAAGGAAAAAGGATAATCAATATTATTACGAAATACGGCCTTGTAATTTGGCGAGAAGATAGCTTTAGAGTGAGAAAGCGGCGTATTCATGATATTGAACTGGGGTAACTCGAACTTCTTAGCAAGATGCATAAACACACGCACTCGCATTTGACTGCTTGTTTGTGCGTGATACAAATTCACACGGCTTAGCTCAAAGGGAAAGGCACCGGCCATTGCCTCGTGTTGCTCAAGCGTCTCGTGCCAAAGGTCTTCTGCGAAATGCGCAAAACGCTCGTAACCTTGATACTGGCTAAGCCGAAGTAAAAAGCTTTCGAGCGTTTCATCTGGGTAGTGGGTAAATTTGAATTCCATTGCCAACCTAAAACTTAGTTATTCTAAGTTTTAGTATTGACCAATATTTCACAAAATCAAATTGAAATAGTGACTTAGCTTACAGTTTTCGTAGATAAATCATTATTTATGTCAGCCACAATTACACCGCCTGCTCAACAATCGCATCGGTTAAATGCAGTTGGGTTTGTTGGGACTCACTGAGTTTGGTTTTGAGTTGGTCACAGATTGCCATGAGTGCATCGGCTTTGGATACGATCCGGTGTTGTTCTTCTGTTGGTGGCAAGCCAAATTGAATGCTTTCACAATTTGTCTTGTTTAAATATGCGATAGTTGTAGATGTAGCCACATTTTCTAAAAATTTACCTTCCACTTTAATTACCATACTTAAATATTCCGGTAACAATCCATTTAAAACTATAAATGCATGAACTTGTTGGTTTGAAGTAACAGAGGTTGTATTGATTGCGGTCAGTCCAAATCTTCCAACGCAGCTCATCAGTACACTTTTTTCAGGTATTAAACGAGCTGAATACTGCTGAACTTCTAAAGCAGTCAAAGCCAACTCAACATTAGTATTATCTAGATAAAAACCTTGTGTTGGAAAGGCTGGTAATGTCACCCAAGGTATATTCCCAGTGAAAGATTTTGGTCTATCTCGATTAGGTACTATTGACGGACACACTTGACCAGTTTGCACAGAAACCCAATTACTAGGGTACTGAATATCTGTATTTATAGGCTTCAACTTTGAAGTTTTCTGATAAATTTTATCTTTAATTAACTGCTCTTTTTCGGCTTTGATGCGCTCTAGCAGTTTGCTAGCTGGTTCGTCGTTTGGGTTTTGTGGGACAAGTTTCCCCATGACCGCCAGTTGTAAGATGGTTTGTTTGAGTTGGTCAATGCTGACTTCAGTGGTGAACAGTAGATCAAAATACGCCGCTAAGCGTTTCCAGTTTTGATTGAGTTCGGCTGCGTTTTCGCTTGCAACTAACGTGGCTAATAAGGTTTCCACCAATTGTTGATGAGCGCTGAGTTGTTTTTCAGTTTGGCTTTCAAGCTGATCACACAAGATCATCAGTTCATCGACTTTGGCTACTATGCGGTGTTGTTCTTGGAGTGGTGGAATTGGAACTAACAATTCTTCCCACTTACCTCTATTAATGATGGGAGTTGCTGAACCTGTAGAAATATCTAAAAGTTCTTCATAAAAAGTAATAGTTGATACTGCTAAATACAGATACTCAGATCTTATTTTAAGAGCTCTAATTGCATTGATTTGTTGATTGAATCCCATTGTTTGCTTTGCTATAGCTGCTTTTCCAATCGAACCTCCAATACAAACCATCAAAATATCACCCAGAACACACTCAGTGCTATTTTTTAATCCTTCTGCACTTAGAAACTTTTCTGATTCTAATATTTGTCCATTCAGTGTGATTTGTCCCGGCCCAATAAAAGGTATGTTACCCTTAAAATATTCGACTTTCTTAGTGTTTGGTGTTTTACCCGTAGAACCAAATCCTGTATTCCCCAGCCGACTCCACTCCCACCCATTCGGCAGTTCAAATGGCTTTTCTTCCTCACTGATCTCTGGCAAGGCTTTGGGCTTTTTGATTTTCTTATCTTTCACCAATTGCGCTTTCTCGATCGCAATGCGCTCAAGCAAAACCTCAGCAGGTTCATCACTGGGATCTTGCGGCACTAATTTGCCACGTACCGCTAGTTCTAAAATCAGCTCACGAAGTTTTTTAATACCGTATAAATCAATCTTCTTGCTTGAACCGCGACCAGAAGCGGATTTGCTTTTAATCGTCGATGTCCAGATATCTATATGTTCTGTAATAAGGGATTCAACATTATGTTCTCTTGAGTGTTCATTTGACATTAAGCTTGCTCTCCTGATTGAGATCCGGATGTAAGAGCTGCACCTAAAATATCTTTTAACTGGTTGCGTAATTCGCTAATCTCAGCTTGTTGGGTTTGGTACTCTGCCAGTAATGCAACAGGATCATGATTGACCACTTCGCCTTGATACGGGTTTTTAATGTCTAGGTTGAAGTTGCGTGCAATAATGTCATCAATTGACACTTTCCAAGCTTGATGGGTTTCGACACGGCTGGCAAACCCATCTTCTTCACAGCCCCACCAATCGATTTCCGCTTGAAATTCTTCAAACTTCATTGGCTTGGTTTTGTTGTAGTTCTTCACGCCTTCTGGATATGGGTGTTCGTAAAACCACACATCTTTGGTCGGCGTGCCTTTAGTGAAAAATAGAATGTTGGTTTTAATGCCAGTGTAAGGGTTAAACACCCCATTAGGCAGGCGAACGATAGTGTGTAGGTTGCATTCCTCAGTAAGCATTTTTTTGATTTTGGTTTTCACGCCTTCGCCAAATAAGGTGCCGTCTGGCAATACCACCCCTGCACGACCGCCAGCTTTTGTCTCATCGCCCGAATCCAACACCTCAATAATTAATTGTAGGAATAAATCGGCGGTTTCACGGGTTTGCATATCACTTGGGAAGTTCTTTTCAATGCCGTCTTCTTCGGTGCCACCAAATGGCGGATTGGTCGCAATCACGTTAATGTTGCTGTCCCAACTTGAAAGCGGCTTATTGAGCGTGTTGCCATGTTTGATTTGCACTGGCACTTCAATGCCATGCAGCATCATGTTGGTGATACACAATAAATGCGGCAGCTGTTTTTTCTCAACACCATGAATTTGCTGTTGCAACGTTTGGTGATCGGCGGCGGTGTTAACGTAATTCTCTTTCACATGGTCAAACGAACAAGCTAAAAAACCGCCCGTGCCGGTTGCTGGATCCATAATGGTTTCGCCCAGTTTTGGATCGAGACGATTAACGATAAAACGTGTGACGGCTCGTGGAGTATAAAACTCGCCAGAATTACCAGCACTTTGTAGATCACGCAGAATTTGCTCGTAAATATCACCAAATAAGTGACGTTCGCTTGAGTCGGTAAAGTCAATTTCATTCAGTTTGTTGATCACTTGGCGCAGTAGCGTGCCATTTTTCATGTAGTTAAAGGCATCGCTAAAGGCTTCTTTCACCACATGGCCGCGTGGGTTTAGATCCACTGGTGCGGTAAAGTTTTTCAGGTTGTAAAACAGATCATCATTCACAAACTCAAGCAGTGCATCGCCCGTGATGCCTTGTGAGTCTTGCGCCCAATTGCGCCATAGATATTTTTCAGGAATTGGCGCTTTGTAGTTGTCCAGTTCTAGCTCTAACTCTTCTTCTTGGGCATCAAATACTTTAAGAAAAAGTAACCAAGACATTTGCCCTAAACGCTGTGCATCGCCATCAACACCGGCATCTTTACGCATAATATCTTGAATGGATTTAATCGCTGAACTGATAGACATAACAAACCTGTTTTAACTGACTGAAATTTGGGTGGGATTATAACCTGTTCTATCGGTTTATTCAGCTTATACCTGTATTGTTTAGTGGGGGTTTGGCAAGCCTAAAGAGGATAACGGACAACCCGGTACGGTTGGGAATTCTTCAATTAAATGATTCAGCTGTTTGAACCATGTCGAATTAGGACCGATCTGTTCAATTAAAAACCACATGACTCGCATGACACCATAAAGACGCGACAGTGTATTTTCGTCACCTCTAATATCATCAAAGTATG
Source organism: Vibrio algicola (assembly GCF_009601765.2). Lineage (NCBI taxonomy): Bacteria > Pseudomonadati > Pseudomonadota > Gammaproteobacteria > Vibrionales > Vibrionaceae > Vibrio > Vibrio algicola. The sequence goes on along the minus strand of NZ_CP045699.1, from coordinate 959,090 downwards.
CGTGACTGGTTAATTTTAACTGTTTTGAGGATTGTTGATTCCAGATCCTTGTATGGTGAGCACAGCGGTTTCGTAAAATATTCATTTCCATTAACCATGCTCTTAATACGTCTGTTTCTTTCTTATCTGTGATGCCTAATTTTGCACAAATATTTTGGCGATATTTATCTTTCAGCATGCCGTAATATTTCGATAACGTGCCAAAATCCCATGCTTCAATAACAACCCAAAATGGCATTTCTTTATCGTTTCTTTGATGCCAAACAATACAATCTTCACGGCTGCGTTTAATGAGCTTTTCATGTTTGTTTTGCCAATCACTCCACAAACTTCTTTTATTGCCTTTTCGTGTTAAAAATTTACCATTGATGTAATCGGCATCCTGCCATGCTAATGGATCCGGAATGTCATCTCCTGAACCCGGCATTTTCGCTTTTCCTCTTCCTAGTTCATGGGCAATAACAGAACGAATATACACTTCAATTCGCTCTAAACCATCGAGCATAACTAGCCTAAGTTGCTTATCAAAAAGATACAGATTAACAACTTGTTCAAACTGTGTTTTAGGTTCAAAGTGATTAGAACGTTTTGGCCGATTTAAAAACTCACAGTTGATAGGGTTCTGATTATCATCACGTTGAATTTTACGAGCGGGATACCAAAAACCACTGAGACGATAATAGCCTACTTGGGTTAATTTTCTAATAGCTCGTGGGGTATCAGCAATATGCATTCCTCTATCAGTGAGAATGTTGATTAATTCATCATATTGCTTAAATGGTTTTGCTGGAGTGAGAGGCATTGTTCGTCCTTTGAATCAACACAATTTTACAGTTGCAAAAACTTTTACGCTTCCAAATACGAGAACGCCCAGCCTTGATTCCAAAGTCATCTCTTGAGATAACTTCAGAAACAGGGGACTGGGCACTATTGGGATTAAGTATGCTTAAACCGCCTTAAACTGTCAACTACCGTTACAGACTGTCATTAAGTTAAAAGTGCATTTCATCTGTTACATGGTGATTATGCGACAAATTCTGATTATGCCGATTGATAGATTTCAGCTTCCAGTTCATTTACAGCTTCAAGGTAAGCTTGTTTGCCACCAAATCCTTTTTTGATTATTTCAAGTGGTCTACCCATTTCATCGAATGGTTTTACTTTTAATACATGAATATTTTCGATTTCTGTCACACCTTCATCGGCGTATTTGTCGAGTAAATTACTCAAAACAACTTGTGCGGTTTCACCATACTTAGTGAAGTAGTTACGCTTTTTGACATTTTCTGCACGTTCTTTACGGGTTAGCATTGGCATGTCGTAAGCAACGTGGCAAATCATGTCGAACGGATCCATGTCTTTACCGACTTCCTCTTCTAACGCTTGCCAAATAATGCCTTCTTCGGCTAGTTCGTCAATGATGGCTTGTTTGCGGTCGGCGTCTTGCCATTTTTTGGTAAAGTCATTTAATGAGGTAAATTGCTTAGCGATGGTTTTACGGGTGTAGTCTTTAAAGGATTCTGTCACCAGTTTGCCGTCGGTATCGTAGTATTGAACCCTTTCGGCTAAGGCTTTTACTTGTACACCATTGACATGATATTTACGGATTTTTTCTTCATCGGTCCAATCATCGCCACCGGTTGTATTGGTTGGATCATTATCACCAGAAGGTGTACCGAACGGCGCATCTGGTTCATGGATTGAATCGGGGTCAATATCATCACCGAATGGGTAGTCAGCATCAATGATATCTTCTGGATCAACACCATCAACAATATCCGTTATACCTTCTGGATTATCAAAGTCTTCGGGTTTGGTCACTTTAATGCGTTCCGGTTCTCCATCGAATTTTTCATCGGCAAAAAGTTCGGTCGCTTTTTTAAAATCTAAAATCGTGAACCAAAGTTTGCCGTATTTATCATTTATGCGAGTTCCACGGCCAATGACTTGCTTAAATTTAGTCATGGATTGAATACCTTGATCCAATACTACTAATTTACAAGTTTGAGCATCGACTCCGGTTGTCATTAACTCCGATGTAGTGGCAATAACTGGGTATTTCCTTTTCGGATTGATAAAATTGTCTAATTGAGCCTTTCCAATCTCATCATCACCAGTAATTTTCATGACGTACTTTTCGTTTTTCGCCATTTGCTCTGGGTTTAAATTGACTAAAGCGCGGCGCATACGTTCTGCGTGATCGATGTCGTTACAAAACACGATGGTTTTTGCCATAGGATCGGTGCGCTTTAGATAGTTGGTGATGGTTTGTGCGACAAGGTCGGTTCGTTCGTCAATTACCATGGTGCGATCAAAATCTTTTTGGTTATAAATACGGTCTTCAATAATGTTGCCGTCTTTATCTGTTTGTCCTTTGCGCGGTCGCCAACCTTGAACATCTACATCTATATCAACACGCACCACTTTATAAGGCGCTAAAAAACCATCTTCAATGCCTTGCTTTAATGTATAGCTGTAGACTGGGTCGCCAAAGTATTCGATATTAGAGACTTCGTCGGTTTCTTTTGGTGTCGCGGTTAAGCCAACCTGAGAGGCTGAACTGAAATATTCTAAAATTTCTCGCCATGCACTTTCTTCTGATGCACTACCACGGTGGCATTCGTCAATCACGATGAGATCAAAGAAATCTGGATCGACTTGTTTATAGGCTTTTTGACTTTCTTCTGGGCCCGTTAAGGCTTGGTATAAGGCTAAGTGAATTTCATAAGCGGGATCGACCGTTCGGCCTGTCACTTTGGTCATGGCGGGACCGAAAGGTTGAAAGTCATTGGTTTTGGTTTGATCGACCAAAATGTTCCTATCGGCAAGAAACAAGATGCGTTTCTTAGCTTTGGACTTCCATAAACGCCAGATGATTTGAAAGGCTGTATAGGTTTTACCCGTGCCAGTTGCCATTACCAATAATACGCGATCTTGACCCGACGCAATGGCTTCTACGGTTTTATTTATAGCTTGAAGCTGATAATAACGAGGTGACTTGCCGCTGCCATCATCATGGTAGTCTTGAGTAATAACCGGCAGGTGTTCCGTTTTATACCCTTTCCAGATACAAAACTTCTCCCAAAGTTGTGCCGGCGTTGGAAAATCTTCTAACTGAATTTCGGTTTCTAATTGGCTGAGATTTGTTTTATCATGGAAGATAAAGCCATCACCATTGGAAGCAAAAATAAATGGTACTTCAAGTAAGTTGGCATAATCTAGACCTTGCTGCATACCTTTGCCAACTTCATGCTTATTCGCTTTTGCCTCTATAACCGCAAGCGGCATACTCGGTTTATGGTAAAGAACAATATCGGCTGATTTTACTTTTTTACGCGCAGCAGCTTGACCTCGAACAATCACTTTTCCATCACGCAACTTCACCTCTTGGCGAATTTGCGTCATATCATCCCAACCCGCTTGTTTAACAGCTGGTAGAATAAACTTTGTAATGATATCTGTTTCTGAAAGTTTACTTTTGTTAATGCTTGTGGTCATACGCTTAGCTCGACATTCCTTTAGTGCTATGAATATAACCGATTTATGTATTAAAACCGAATAGTTATAAATCACACTATGAGTAAGCTCTGATATTTATTACGTTGTAGTATTGATAAGAATAAAAAACTCAAACGCCTCGATCATCAATATTGGTACTTGAATACTCAATAACCGTTGATAAGGCGTTAATTTTGCCTAATAACCGAGCCGATTTGTCACTCGTTTGTACTATCAACCCCTGCAATACACTCTTATGTTTAGGCAAGCGACTTATTAGAGTTTTATACTCATCCACTTCCCCTAGAACAATCGCTAAGTCTGTTTCAGCTTTCGCTTTTTCGTCATCAAGTTCAGCTAGTATAGGATTATCTTGAAAGATGGTATTTAGCCCGTTCAATTCAAAATTTGATTCTTTTAAATAAAGCGCACCTAATTTTTTAAATCGTCGGTGTCGCTGAAAACCATATGATCGAAGCCTGCCTAAAGTTTCTAACCGACAAACATTACGGTAAACATATTGGTATGTTTTTTTTCGAACATCAAAACTTGAATCTTTCAACATCAAAAGGTTAACAACATCTCTAACAGTAAAGTCACTCATCTCATTTTCGATCAAAAACTTACGAATAAAATCTTTTTCTTTTTTCATCACTGACCTATTCAAATAATCCAAACAACAAAACTTAGGATTGCTAAGTATACAAAATTAAGTAAAACTTAGACAATCTAAGTTATCGATAGGACAAAAAAAAGATGCCTCAGTGCAAAAAGACAACCCAATCCCAGCGAGGCTCAAAGCTGCTCGTAAAAAAGCCAAAATCACCCAAAAAAACCTTGGGGTAAAAATTGGTATGGAAGAAAGTTCAGCAAGTGGGCGAATGAACCATTACGAAAAAGGTAGACATATACCTGATATAGGTACCTTGCGCCGTATGGCGGAGGAGCTTGATGTACCGCTTAATTACTTCTTTTGTGATGATGATGTCATGGCGGAATTGGTGTGTGCGATCAATAAATTGAGTGATAATGATAAGTTGGATCTGATCGATACATTGAAGAAAAAAAGCAATGTTTAAACTTTTAATCCACTTTTTGTTAATAAGAGATTTAATGGCAGCGCATCTGTAAAACGAGGACTGATAATTTTCTCTTCATCCTTGATTGCAAATGCGTTGTATCTTGTTGGTTCAGCTAACTCGGTAATTTTTATAGATTCAGGATGTTCGAATGGATTTTTTTCAGTTCTAAATTGCGGACATTTAAGGTTAAGTGTTTTCGTTAACACCTCTACATCAACCGTTTCTTTTTTAAGCTCAAAGCTCATTAACATCGCATCTTCTAAAAAATGCTTTAATGCTCGAAACTCCCCTCTACAAATCGAAAATAAAGCTAGCGCTACTTCTTGCTTATGCAATTCAGGAGATAGCTCAAATCCCATTCGTTCCGATAAACCTTTAAGCAAACGCACAAAATGCGCTCTATTTTTACTCAGTTTAAAGTACGTCAACTCTCGACGCCAAGTTAAGCGAGAATTCCACTGTGGTTCCTCTGCAAGTAAATGCGAATACGGCATTCCAACTAAAACAAAAGAAACGCCAGCTTCTTCACTAATAAACTTAAACATATTAGCTATAGCTTGACGCTCTTTTGCCGATGAAAACTCTATAAGCTCTTGAACCTCGTTAACAATAATCAATTCGGTTTGCTTTCGCTTTAACTGTACAACAACAGATTCAGCTAGGGCTAAGTCATTCTTATTACGCGCACCTCGTCCGCTAGATTGGGTATTCAAATCCTTCAGCAGTTGTAACATTGTGCTTTGCTCATTAACTTTCGGAGGTATCCGTGTGCTAAGAATGGGTTGAATAGAAAATGATGTCTTTGAATGAGCTTGTTGTTTACGTAAGTAATTATTAATTAAAGCTGTTTTTCCACTTCCTGTTTCGCCAGTTATCAAAAATGATTCTTGTTCACCACCAAGAGACTTATTAAGGCGCATACGATCAAATATGCGGTATATTTCTGAAATTTCTGGGTATTCAATAAAACAGGTTCGAAAGTCTGATATTTGTCTTTTCTGAATGTCGGTAAGCATCAACATCAATAACCCTCAATATCGTCAAATTCGTCATTCCAATCAACCGTTTCAATAATCATCTCCGGTTTTAACTTAATTGGTGTCTGGTTAGTCGCGCTGGTTGATACCGTCGTTGGGCCATCACTCCCTACATCATGGTATTTGGCTAGTTTTGAAGTGCTACCTACCTTCGCATTACTTGCCTTTTTATTCGAACTACGATTAATTTCAGATTGGATACGGTCTTCTATATATAGACGTGATTCCGCTAAACTAATCTCATCAACACTAAAGCGCGTATTCAGTTTACGAATTCGTTCTATCACTTTATGCTGAAATAGACTTAATCCATTGGTATAACCAGTATTATCGACGACTGGAACTCTGATGTAACGAGACTCGTTTTCTAAATAAACATAAATGTAACTAAGATCCATTGGGTCTGTTTTAGTTTTGACGAATAACTTTTCAGATGTATCTAATGCATTATTTTTTCGGTATTCAATCAACTCTTCTGACTGATACCTCATGTTATACAATCGAATCCCCCCTAATGCGATGGTTCGATGATTTAACGGGCCTAACTCTACTTTAAGCTGTTCTTGTTCATGGTCTTTATATTCTATCGGTCGAAATTTTGACTCATTCCAGCGGTGGATCGGTACTCCATTTTCTCGCGCATCGGGGGACTGATGATAAATATCGATGATCCATTTATGTAGAAGCTCTAAAAATACACTAACCTGCACTATTGCATCTTTTTTCGGGTTGTAGTCTTTCAGCTGCTCAATACGAGAAAAAGTTTTTCCGGGAAATTTGTTAATTAATCCCTTATTCAATTTATCATAAAGCTTTTCTACGCCTGATTTCTCCCATGGTTTTCCGGCTTTTGTGTATAGAATATTTGAAACCAATGGCCGCAATGCATCTTCTAGATCACCACTCCAAAATTCTGCACCATTATCAACGACAAGGTTTTGTATCTTTCCGTGGCATGGCCACTCATTGGTAATGAACGGATACTTATCTTTCACCCAATCCTTTTCTAAAACAGTATTCAAAATAGCTTTACGCACGGAGTTATAGCTAGGTTCACGAAAATTAACACTCAATCCAACGATGCACTTACTGTATCTATCATAAAGCGTCGTGAGATATGGCCGCCCTAATGGAAACTCTTTTTCATCATCAATTAAAATTACATCAGCAGGAGAGTGGTCAATTTCGACGTATTCCATTGGCATCGTTGCAGGTATAAATTGACCTACTGAGCGATATTTCCTATCGGCATAACGCTTACCAAACCTTGCTAAATCAACGTCGTACGGCGCTAATGAATTAATGCGATTATAAAATGATCGTTGACTGAGTAATTCTATGCTTCCGGTGACTATTGATTTATTCGCTACAATCACTAAAGATTTATAATATAAATAAGCATCCGCAACACTCACTCTTTCTTTTGTTAAATATTTTTCAGTGATCGCTTTATCAAGATACTTTTGCGAATCATTATTTTTACCTCGTCGGCCTTTCAATGCATGCTTAGGCACTAATGCATGAACCGACTTTCCTGAGTCATAGTATTCTTTTTTCCAGTTAACGAGAGTGCGCCAACTAGGCGCTGGTAACGGGAGAGTAGATGATGCTTCAATAAGCAGATTTGATAAGTTTTTTTGAGTCCATCCACCATCAATGCGGGATTCGATAAATCGAATATAAGAGAGGCGTTTTTGGATTTCATCCTGAATAACTTGAGTATATGAATCGATTGTTTTTTGTGGCTGATATGCATCTTTTTCAAATAAATTCGTCAATTCATTTTCAGCGGATTTTAAGTCTTCATTCTGCTCAAATTCATCAAAAAAACTATTAAGCTCATCGAAATCCATAACGGTTAACACCAAACATGTGTATCAAGCGATATATCGGCCGATTTTAAGTCTGTATTTAGCTTCCCCTGCGAAAGCCAAGTTAATGTACCCGACAAGGTATCCACCTCTGAAATCCCTAATAGCCTTGAGATATCATGCAGTTGTATTCTCTGGCTTTTTTGAACAATTTTTAAAATCTCATATTGAATATCAGATACGGTTTGAAGACCAGAATAGCGGTGCAACAACTTTAAATTATTCAAAATGGGGTTTATGCGAATTTGTTTTTCGGTAATTAGAATGAGTTTTTTATTGAAGTGTTCAAGTGATAATTGCTGTTTTGCAGAAAATCGACGTCTAAAGTCAGGGTTATGGATTTTAGAGGAATGTTTTACTTCAATGAACGTTTCAACTCCATCATAATTAACTATATTAAAATCAGGAGTATAGCGACATTGGCGATCATTGAAACTGTAATAAAAACCTTTCGGCTGAGAAGTAAATTTTTCTATATCAGGGGAGTATTCTAAATGGAAGCACATGTCTAATTCTAGTATCGACATGGTACGAACGACAGCATTGTTCTTCAAACTCATAAATTTTGAGAGATTATGAACATGGGAGGATTTTTTTGTTTGATCAAACATATTGAAGTCCGTTTTGTTGTAAACTTACAACTAAACATAGACTATGCAGACTTCTCTTGCAAATATGCAAACTACTTTGCAATTTATGCAGACTTATGTTGCAAACATCAGAAGGGTGGAAGCCCCAGCCACATCCCGGCACACACGTCATCCGCTGTGGCTGCTGCCTTCCGGCTCTGACCAAGTTCACGAACTAGTATTGCGGGAGGACCAGGACCTCCATTGATTCTATCCTCTAAAGGTTAAAATTTCTTTCTTCCTAAAGAGTGCGGTGATTATGTCGGATAGCGTAGGGCAATGCAAGTCGAATTTTGCTTCAATAAACTGTTTGCACAACTTTTCAACAATCCCCCTACTCTCTCATGTATTCAAATTAAATCACGCTTGATTCTGTTTGTTTTTATACATTTCCACATCTGCTAAATGTAGCACTTCATCAATAGGTAAATTTATTGCTCTCGGCATCGAAAACCCAAGTGAAGCGTTTACTTGTACAAAATGCTCACCACTTTCCGATAAAAAATCAAACGCAAGTATCGGTTCCAGTAATGTTTGCAATTCAGCCTCGGTCACCATGCCAATCAATACGAATTCATCCCCCCCTAAACGAAATGAATGAGCCCGCCAGTGAGTCAATATCCGTTGTGAAATTTGCTTTAGTACCTCATCGCCAACTTGGTGGCCATACGTATCATTAATGTGTTTAAATTTATTCACATCGAGATAAACCACTGTTTTGTTAGCTGGTATTCCGCGAGAGTATTTTTGATATAAAGCGCGCCGATTTTTTAGTTTGGTTAAGTTATCGGTAGTTGATTGGCGGTGGACATACCAAATCACGGAAGATAAAAAGACCGTATTAAAGATCAAAATCCACAAAACACTTGATTCGATTTTTGTTCTTTTTGCGTCATTGCACGCCAATCTGGTTGAACATCGTATTTATTGATGATCGGCGTAGTATCAACCAAATTAATCGCCAAAGTAAATAAATCGGCCAGTTTTTTGCCTTTTTCAGTTTTGACAAAAGCAAAGCCTAATTCTGAGCGATGGAAACTGCCAATCAAAGCGTCTTCAACAATGGGTAGCATTGCGTCATTGCCTTGTTGCATTTTATTGAAGTTTTGCTTATTGAGTATGGCGTAATCTGTTTTTCCAGCCAGTAATGATTTAATTTGTTCATCACGAGATCGTAATCGATAGAGTTTCTTTTGCGGTAACATGTCGGTTAAAAGATGATCGTAATAATCGCCTTTTATTACGCTTATTCTTTCGACTATCATTTCAGAGACATTTTTATATGTTCCTTCTTTATAACCTTCACGCTTTACTGCAATTGCTTCTGGTAAAAAGTATTCTTGGCTAAAATACATTGCTTTTTTTCGACTTGCAGTAAAGGTTACTGGCCCAAGAATATCAATTTTTTTATTGCGTAAATCGGCATACATATCATCCCAAGCTTCGTTAGCATGACTGATGATGTTGCATTGAAGATCTAGGATTTTACAGGCCTTATTTAGAATATCGGCCGAGATACCATACACACTGCCGTCTTTGGCATATTGTGAAAATTGAATTAAATTTTCAAACTTCACTTTGATCGGCGTATTTCGGTCAATTCCAGCTTCTGTTACGGCTTTTCTTAATGCTTGTTGACGAATTTCAAATTGGTAGCTTTCGATTGAGGTTCGCAGTTTTTTCTGCATGTCTGGAGTATGGACATAGGCTTTGTTGCGTAATTCGATGGAACTAAATGTGAAACTGACGATCAGATCGTTTACTCCCCACTAAACCATCGAAATGCATCGAGTGAAAAAGCTATTGGGCGGAACACTCAGCTTAAGAAATTATAATGCCCAAGTTGGGGAAGCTTACGCAATGATCAAAGCTTTAAATAAACTAACAGGGCTAGGTATGCCTAAAACTTACCGAATTGATTGAAATAATACCATTCTAGTGTTGTCACCTCTAAATTTTAATTACGCAACAAAGCCGGTTACGGGTTGAGTCATTTGATGTTGAAGACTGTTGGTGACAGACTCTGGAGCAACAGCACTTATGCTTTGAAAACTGATAAAAACAAAAAATAAGCATAAGTATCGAAACAAACCTAACTCCCAAAATAAAATGCCAAAATAGCCATCATGTGTTTATATAATATAGGGTATGACACACTAAGCCAATCAAACATTAATCATCAAAGGTAAATAAGCGGTGACACCATTCGAACAACAAGTCTATTTTGTGTTAAATCAGATCCCTAAAGGGAAAGTGACAACTTACGGTAGCGTAGCCAAAATGGCCGGTTTTCCAGACTATGCTCGCCATGTGGGTAAATTATTGGCCAACCTTCCCGCTGACAGTACATTACCTTGGTTTAGGGTAGTTAATAGCCAAGGGCGAATATCATTAAAAGGCTCAGATTTAGACAGGCAAAAAGCCCACTTACTCAATGATGGTGTGCAAGTGAGCTTCGAAGGAAAGGTAAAACTTAAACTGTATTTATGGCGACCAGAGTAACATCCAACGAGGAAGTTTTATTTAACGCCAACCAGCATTAATTGTACTGATTGGGTTTGATTGCTATCGGTGATCACGCGGTAGGCGGTGTCGGTGGTAAAGCGTAATTTACCATTAAGGGCGATTTTAGCTCGAACCACATAAGTATGATTTTGCAAAATTTTGTTGTTATCAAAATCGAGTTTAAAGTTAAATGGCACTTGCTTTCCACCAGTAATCATCGATTCGGTGGCAATAATATCGGCTTTTTTATCTGCGATGGAGACATCTTCCAGTGTCACCGTTAGAACCGCTGTTTCAGGCAAGGATAAACGCTCACGATAAGCAACCGTACCAACAATACTTTCTAGCATAATAGGTTTTCCAACTTGCGCAGCTTGTGCCGGTGTTTCTTGAGTATCGATTGTCGGTGAGCTACTGCAACCCGCCAACCATGATGCACAGATTATTGATGAAACTAACATTACTGACTTTTTCATACACTTCCTTATCTAGTTTTTGCTAACTCAATGTCGGTTACTCTTGTAATTTAAAGCAACTCAAGCTAATAATTTGACAATACAATACGGAGGACAGATGAGCAATCAATTACAAGAATTACTCAATCTTCATCAATTAGAACAATTGGATGTTGGGCTATTTCGTGGCCAATGCGAAAATTTAGGCTTACCCCAAGTTTATGGCGGGCAAGTTATTGGGCAGGCGTTATCTGCTGCGGCCGAAACGGTTGCAAAAGATCGCTATGTGCATTCTTTTCATAGCTATTTTTTGCACCCTGGCGATATTAATCACCCGATTATTTACGATGTCGAAACATTGCGAGATGGTCGCAGCCTGTCCACTCGTCGAGTTAAAGCAGTCCAACACGGTCGCCCTATTTTTTACCTGACAGCTTCGTATCAAGCGCCGACTGAAGGACTTGAACATCAACAGGTCATTATGCCTGAGGTCGAAGGACCTGAAGGCTTGCCAAGCGAAACCGATCTTGCCAAAGATTTACTCAAGCATTTACCGGAAAGTATTCAACGCACGTTTTGCAGTGAAAAGCCGATTGAGGTTCGTCCAGTGATCATGAATAACCCGATGCAACCGAGCACCTTACCGGGAAAACAATATTTATGGATCAAAGCCAACGGAAAACTATCCGATAATCCTGATATTCATCAATATTTACTGAGCTACGCTTCTGATTGGGGATTTTTAGTGACAGCGTTATTTCCACACGGAGTATCACTGCTTACGCCTAAATTTCAAGTCGCCACTATCGATCATTCAATGTGGTTTCATCGTCCCTTTAGAATGGATGAGTGGTTACTATATAGTATCGATAGCCCAACCAGCAGTAACACTCGCGGCTTAGTGAGAGGCGAAATTTACGATCAACAAGGTCATTTAGTCGCCACTGCTGTTCAAGAAGGTGTGATGCGTTTTCGTGATTAAAATTAAAAATCAGACCATTTATTAAGGAAGATATTCATGAGTGTCGATAGAGAATGGATCAACCAAGCTATCACCAAAATTGAAGCCGATGTACAGCGTTCGGCTGATACCCATTTGTTTAAATTAGATATTCCGCATCTAAGTGGCATAGATATTTATTTAAAAGATGAAAGTACCCATCCAACGGGTTCGCTGAAACATCGGCTCGCACGTTCTTTGTTTTTATTTGCGCTTTCTAACGGTTGGATTGGTCCTAAAACCACCATTATTGAATCCTCATCGGGCAGCACGGCGGTATCGGAGGCGTATTTCGCCCGTTTATTAGGCGTTCCCTTTATTGCCGTTATGCCAAAAACCACCGCTAAGAAGAAAATTGAACAAATTGAATTTTATGGTGGGCAAGCACATTTAGTCGAACGTTCTGATCAAATTTATGCTGAGTCTCGCCGTTTAGCCTCCGAGTTAAACGGTCATTATATGGACCAATTTACTTACGCAGAACGTGCTACCGATTGGCGTGGTAACAACAATATTGCAGACAGTATTTTTGATCAAATGCGTTTGGAGCCGCACCCTATTCCAACGTGGGTGGTGATGAGTCCCGGTACCGGTGGTACATCCGCCACCATTGGTCGTTTCTTGCGCTATAAAAAACACGCGACCAAGTTATGCGTGGTGGATCCAGAAAACTCGGTATTTCACGATTATTATAAAAGCGGCGATCTGACTTTAACCATAGATAACGGCAGTAAAATTGAAGGTATCGGTCGCCCACGAGTAGAGCCAAGCTTTATTCCTGGGGTGATTGATGAAATGCGCACCATCCCCGATGCAGCCAGTATTGCCACCATTCATTGGCTTGAACCTATCCTTGGCCGTAAAGTTGGCCCTTCGACCGGCACCAATTTATATGGGGTGTTGAACATCGCCAATGAGATGAAAAGTCGCGGAGAAACCGGCTCAATTGTGACTTTAATCTGCGACAGCGGTGAGCGCTATTTAGATTGCCATTACAACCCTCAATGGATAGAAGATAATATTGACGATCTCACCCCTTACTTTCAAGTGTTAAAAGATATCACCAAACTCTAAAAAATGTCAGACCGTTCTTTCCTATAATAAAAAACCAGACAGTCATTCAGCTTTGTCTGGTTTTTTGCCCCCTACTTATTAACGTTTTAAAGCACTCAACCATGCCCCGGACGCGATTTAGTGTCTTTATTTAATTCTTGCGCTAACAAGGCTTCAACATGGCCTGGTGAATGGGTTTTGATCGAGATAATGCGATACATTTGCGGGATCACAAATAAGGTCACTATGGTTGCAAAGCTCATTCCAAATAATACGACAGTGCCTACTGCTACTCGGCTTTCATAACCGGCACCAGTGGAGAACACCAAGGGTAAGGATCCGGCAATGGTGGTAAAGGCGGTCATTAATATCGGGCGTAAACGACGTGCAGAAGCATCAATAATCGCTTTTTCAAATTCAATTCCACGGTCGCGTAATTGATTCGCAAATTCAACGATCAAAATACCGTTTTTAGTCACCATACCGATTAACATGATCATGCCAATTTGACTGTAAATATTCAGCCCTTGATGCATAAAATACAACCCTAAGAAGCCGCCGAACACCCCCATAGGAACAGTAAACATCACCACCAGCGGATTAATAAAGCTTTCAAATTGCGCCGCCAACACCAAATAGGCCACTAATAACGCCAGCGCAAAAATGATAAAAATACTCGATTGGTTTTCTTTGAAATCTTTCGACTCGCCTGAATAAGAAACCGAAATATCACTTGGCAGTTTATCTATCGCTTGTTGATCGAGATAATCTAAGGCTTGTCCTAGGGTATAGCCAGGCGCTAAGTTGGCACTTAAGGTGACCGATTTTTGTTTGTTTTTATGCGACAAACGGTTGGCGGAGGCAATTTCTTCAATATGGGTCACGGTATCTAAGGTGACTAGTTCGCCTTTATCGGTGCGCAGATAAATCTTGCTTAAATCGTTGACGTTATTAAAGCTGTTTTCATCACCACGTAAATACACATCGTATTCTTCGCCGCGCTCAAGGTAAGTGGTTTCGGTGCTGCCACCTAACATCACCTCTAATGTATCGGCAATTTCACTCACGCTAACCCCCAGCTCGGCGGCGCGTTGCTTATCGACACTAACCACTAACTCTGGTGTTTTCTCAGAGTAATCAAGATCGACACCGGTGATCACGCCGTCATGCTCTGCCTGATGTTGCAGGGTTTCCGCCCATTTCGACAGCTCTTTATAATCGGAACCACTTAATACAAATTGCACCGGATTATCCGAGCCCCCTCTAAAGCCAGGCATCATTGGCCACACTCGCACATCGGTGATCCCCGATAATGCTTTTCGCACCATACCTAATGCTTGCAGCGCCGTCACATCACGTTTATTCCAATCTTCCAGCACCATGATCACAAAACCGGTTTCATCTCCGGCTCTGCCGCCAAATGCCGGTGCATCGACACTAAATGATTTTAAGATCCCTTGCCTAACTAATGGTTGTAAACGTTTTTCAACCTCAGTCATGTTCAAGCTCATGCGGTTAAAACTGGTGGCATCTGCACCTTTTACAAACGCAAATAACACCCCTTTATCTTCTTGTGGCGCTAATTGTGATGGCACTAAGCTCATCAAAAATGCGCTACCGCCGATACAGGCAATAATTGCGATTGGAGCCATCCAACGGCAACGTATTGCTTTGGTTAACAAGGAACGATAACCACTTTCCATCCGTTGAAAACCCTTCTCCACACAGGTATTAAAGCGATTAGGTTTTACATTGGCGCGCAGTAACTTGCTGCCGAGTACAGGGGTAAGTGTTAATGCAATTAAAGATGAAAACAGCACCGCCATCGACAAGAGTACCGAGAATTCAGTAAACAATAAGCCGACCATGCCATCCATAAAGGAGATAGGCAGAAACACCATCACCAATACTAACGTCGTCGCCATTACCGCAAAACCAACCTCTCGCGTGCCTTTATAAGCGGCAAGTAGTGGAGGCTCGCCTTTTTCTAGGTGATGGAATATATTCTCAACCACCACAATCGCATCATCGACCACCAGACCTATCGCTAAGATCAAGGCCAGCAAGGTGATAAGGTTGATTGAAAAGCCAAAATAATACGCCGCCATAAAGGCTGAAATTAACGACACTGGGACGGTAACCGCGGGGATCAATGTGGCGCGAAGTTGTCCTAAGAAAATATACAACACCAAAATAACCAAGCCAGCGGTCACAAATAAGGTGCTATACACTTCTCCAATGGAACGTTCGATAAAAATGGTCGCATCATATTCAATTTTTAAATGAGTCCCTTTGGGTAAGAATTTTTGAATATTATCGACTTCGGTGCGAACTTTTTTGGCCACATCCAGTGGGTTAGCATCGGTTTGAGTGATAATCCCCATACTCACGCCAACTTCGCCATCGCTCTTGTACATCGAGCTTTCATTTTTGGCGCCTAGATACACTTTCGCCACATCTTTTAAGTATATTGGATGGCCATCACTGCTTTTGTGAATAGAGAGATAATTAAAATCCTCGGTAGTTAGATAGTTACGTGTGGTTCGCACCGTCATTGAGGTGGTGTCATTACGCACTTCACCACTTGGGTTCTCGACGTTTTCTCGATTCAGCGCATCAGAAATATCGGATGTCGTCACTCCAAGTCCCGCCATTGCAGTCGGATCGAGCTTCACATACATCACCTTGTCTAAACCGCCACTGATATCAATCGAGCTCACACCTGAGATCAAACTAAACCTGTCCAATAATACTCGGTTGATATAATCGGTCAGCTGGATCCTATCCATGCGATTTGAAGTTAGATTGATATGAATCGCGGCATCACCGGATCCATTATCTTTTGATACAATCGGATCATCAGCTTCATCAGGCAATCCACGTTGCGCGCGTGCGATAGCATCACGCACATCACTTACCCCTGTAGTTAAGTCATAGCCAAGATCAAAGGTGACTTGAATACGAGAGCTGCCATTACGAGAAACCGAATTGATATCATCAATGCCACTGATCCCCGATAACTGATCTTCTAAAATGGTGGTGACTTGGCTTTCCATGATACTGGCGGAAGCCCCGTCATAACTGGTCGAAATTGACACCACAGGATTAGAAATATCCGGCATTTCACGCACGGCAAGTTTGGTAAATGATACATAACCAAATACGCACAGTAATAAACTTAATACAATTGCGACGGTTGGGCGCTTAACCGATACATCAGATAGCCACATTATTTCACTCCTTGTGACTGTTCTGTTTTAACCGCGTCGATTTTAGCATCGTCAGCTTTAAGCTCATTGGTATTAAGATCGGGTTGTTTCAATGTGCCCGATTTAATCATCTTGGTTTCTTCCACTACTTTTACTGCCATGCCATCACGCATATTGACTAAGCCTTTGGTCACCACTTGTTGTCCGACCTTTAAACCTGAATTGACCACAATTTTATCTTCGATTCGATCGCCCAATGTGATCTCAGAACGGATCACTTTGGCAGTTTTAGTCGCCGCATCTGTGGTAATGATATAAACAAAGCGTTTAGTACCGGCGTACTCCATCGCTTGTACCGGAATAATCGGTTTGTGAATAGTGGGAAAATGGATGGTGGCCGACATCAACATACCAGGTTTTAATTTTTGGCCTTTGTTGGGAATATTAACCCGCACTGGCACGCTTAAAGTAGCAGCGTTAACACGAGTATTGATATGCGTTACCTTGCCTGCAAATTGCTCATTCTTCCATGCTCGACTGGTGGTTTTAACCTCCATACCGATTGAAATTTGAGACAGGTATTTTTCTGGTACTTGCAGATCTAAGCGCATATTAGACAGGTTATCTAAGGTGAATAAGTCTTCACCGACTGTCACCATTTTACCGTTACTAAAATCAATAAATCCGATAGTTCCGGCAAAAGGGGCTTTGATTTGCATATAAGACAATTCGGCCGTGGCGGCGTCTAAGCGCGCTTTAGCAATATCGACACTGGCACGTTGCGCATCGAGCTCGGTCTGGGTAATGGCGTTTTTACTGACTAATTTTGAATATTCGCGTTCTTTACGGCGTTCATCAATTAAATAGGCTTTCGCTTCATTAAGCGCTGCTTGGGCTTTGGTTTTATCAATTTCAACTAAACGTTGGCCAGCTTTAACCACCTGATTGGACGTAACGTTAATACGTGAGATTTTCCCCGCCACTTCCGGCTTAATTTCAACCGACTGTTGTCCTTCTAATTTACCCACTAAAGTCAGTGATTGTTGCACATCATGGGCCAAAACAATTTCAGCGCCAACATCGGTGGCTGGGCGTACTGGTTTTTTCTGCGGTGGCGTGGTGCTAGCAAGACAAGAGAGAGACGCGAGAATTGAGACAGCAAGACTAACCGATCGAACGATCTTATGTTTCATATACAAATTCCATTTGATAACTTACTTCTCATTCTATCAGCAGAATTAACCAATATCGTCAATCTATGTAAATTTCATTAGATATGATGTAAGAATTTTTCACTCTCCATCTGTGGTTTATTTGTTTTTTTTAGCCGATTTGCTTAATAAAATACCAATAAATACAGAGGTTGTTCGAAAACTCGGCATTCAATCAATTATTTAAAAAAATACCTTTACAGCTTTTAAGAGTTTGCTATTATCAGCCCGCACTTGTGGAGGAGTTCCCGAGTGGCCAAAGGGAGCAGACTGTAAATCTGCCGGCTCCGCCTTCGATGGTTCGAATCCGTCCTCCTCCACCATTATTCGACTTATTAGAGTTTATCTCTGATAGGGGCAACACAGTTAATATCTGTCGCAGTAAAATGTGACACGTTCTAGATGTTCACACTTTAACTTACAAGTTAGAGTCAGGTCAGTGACATTGATGACGAACAACACAATTTGTGGAGGAGTTCCCGAGTGGCCAAAGGGAGCAGACTGTAAATCTGCCGGCTCCGCCTTCGATGGTTCGAATCCGTCCTCCTCCACCATTATTTAACTTATTAGAGTTTTGCTCTAATAAGTGCAACAGCTAAAAAGCAACACGTTCTAGATGCTCACACTTTAGCGTAAAGGTTAAAGTCAGGTCAGTGACATTGATTACGAACAAACACAATTTGTGGAGGAGTTCCCGAGTGGCCAAAGGGAGCAGACTGTAAATCTGCCGGCTCCGCCTTCGATGGTTCGAATCCGTCCTCCTCCACCATTATTTAACTTATTAGAGTTTGGCTCTGATAAGTGCAACAGCTAAAAAGCAACACGTTCTAGATGCTCACACTTTAGCGTAAAGGTTAAAGTCAGGTCAGTGACATTGATTACGAACAAACACAATTTGTGGAGGAGTTCCCGAGTGGCCAAAGGGAGCAGACTGTAAATCTGCCGGCTCCGCCTTCGATGGTTCGAATCCGTCCTCCTCCACCATTATCTCTTCTTAGCTTTTAGTTTTCATTCAAAGATAAGAGCAAGAAACCAGCCTAAATAGCTGGTTTTTTTTCGTCTGCAATTTGCCCTCGCTTTATTTATCGTCCCTCATTTTCCATTACGCTCATCCCTTCCATGGTCACAGTTCACATTTTTGCAATCAAAAAATCCCACAAATAAAGAACAATAATCAATTTAATTGTACACAATAACTAGTGTGAACAATTGCACCTTTTGCTGGCAAACCTGCACCATATGATCGCACAAATATTAGTAATCATAAGGCTCTAGCTCACAATATCCAATAAAAACGCTTGTTTCATACCGTTGCTTTTTATGGCACAGATATTGCGAGTTAGATCTAGATTACAAATTTATTAATAAGTAATTTACAAAAATCATTGCACACAATATTGTTGCGATTGTGTTAACTAACTTCTATACCTATATCCACAACATCGACAACAATACATTTGATGACTATAAAAATAATAAATGATGGCAACGATGAAAACTGAACTCTTTGGTACTGATAATACTTAACAGGGAAACAAAATCGCTGACAGTGGAATAGACAAATAAGGATATGTCATGAAGCTCTTATACACGTTAAACCAACGTCCACCCGCGGCAACCACACTACTACTTGCACTACAACACATGCTGGCATCGATCGGGGGGATCGTTGCCGTGCCGCTTATCGTTGGGGCATCGGTTGGGCTACCTGCCACCGAAATTGCCGACCTCATTAACGCTGCATTACTGGTGGGTGGTATTGCTACCGTGATCCAATGTGTGGGGATTGGTCCGGTTGGGATCCGCTTGCCGGTGGTGATGGGTTCCAGTTTCGCTTTTTTAGGCGTGGCGATTGCGATTGGTAAAAGCGATGGCATGAGCGGGATCATGGGCGCAGCCTTTGCCGGTTCATTCCTAGTGATCGCCGCCAGTTTCTTTATGGATAAAATAAAACGATTATTTCCCGACGTGGTCAGCGGTGTGGTTATTACCTTAATTGGTTTAACCATTTTACCTGTTGCCATGAGTTGGATTGGAGATGCACCCAAAGGCAGCGCTGAATTTGCCACTTTACCAAAACTTTTCTTAGCTCTGGTGTCTTTAGGGATCGTTATTTTAGTCTCAGTGTATTGCAAAGGTGTGATCGCAGCGTCTGCCATCGTGATTGGATTGGTCGGTGGCTATTTAGTCGCATTAAGCATGGACATGGTCAATTTAGAGCAAATATCACAAGCTTCATGGGTTGGCAGTCCCACTCCGCTCAAATACGGCATGACCTTCTCTTGGGGGGCTATTTTAAGTATGAGCTTGGCTTATATTATCGTGGTGGCCGAAGCAACCGGTGACTTTATGGCGCTGGGAGCAAACTGCCAAAAAGAAGTCACAGGGAAAGATCTTAAACGCGGCGTATTAGGTGATGGTCTGGGCAGTACTTTATCGGCATTAATGTCGGGTATGCCACTGGCGTCATTTAGTCAAAACGTTGGTATTGTTGGTATTACCGGTGTAGCTAGCCGTTATGTGGTGGCGGTTACTGGGGCATTACTTATCCTTGGAGGATTATTCCCTAAACTCGCGGCGATTGCGGTTACTATTCCTAAACCTGTGCTGGGTGGTGTCGGTTTTATTATGTTTGGTATGATCGCTTATGCCGGTATTCGCATGCTAATCAAAGCGGCAGATACTAAGCGTAATGCCTTGATTATTTGTGTCAGTTTAGCATCGGGTTTAGCGGTCACGATTGAACCTCGCTTAATTCAGCATCTACCCCATGCACTTGCCAGTTTCTTACACTCTGGGATCACCACAGGAACAATGATCGCGATTGCGATGCACCTATTGTTGCCACAAAATCACAAAGAAGAGCGTGAGATGAAGCGACAAGAAGTGGTCGCAATGGCAAAAGATGAAGAATGTCATTCACCTTCGTTCAAAGTAATGGAATCAAAAGCCACCATTTCAAAAGCGATAGCAACCATTGAAGCAATGCGCCTCGAGTCAGAGGAAATCATGCAAAATGAAGCGCAAGTTAAAACAAATGCCAACTCGGTAGATGAGAAGGAAAACCAAGCTGAAGAAAAAATAACACCCAAGCAAATTTGATGCCTAATACTTCTATGAAATAAGTACCTACTTAGTCATCAAACATCAAAATAATAAAAGTTAAACCAACCGGTCGCTTTATCAGGATCGGTTATGTCGAAAATCTAGGCTTTAATTCATCAAACAAAGACCTGCTCCCCTGCAATGGATGCGTAGGCTAAGGATAGCTATGAATGACACTCAATATAAATAATCAAACCACTTGGATAAAAAACCCTCTCGCGATTTATACCGGAACCGACATCTATGCTCGCGGCGGGATCGTCACTCGAGGCAATCTCATCATAGAGCTGGTTGCCCACAATGCCACGCCACACCATCCAATTGATATTGTGGTTGACGCCAAAAATCATGTCGTAACACCAGGGCTGATTAATGCCCACCATCATTTCTATCAAACCTTGACCCGCGCTTATCCTGACGCATTAAATAAAGAACTGTTTAACTGGCTTAAAACCCTATACCCCGTTTGGGCGGGGCTGGATGAAGAAATGCACGCGCTTTCTACTGAAGTCGCCTTAGTTGAAATGATGATGTCGGGGTGTACTACCGCCTCCGATCATCACTATCTAATTCCGGTTGGTTTAGAGCATGCGATTGATATTCAGGTTGAAGCGGCGCAACAACTTGGTATTCGCGCTATCTTGACCCGTGGTTCAATGAGCTTAGGAGAAGATGATGGCGGCCTGCCACCCCGTCATACCATTCAAACGGAGCAAACCATTATTGATGACAGTCTGCGTTTAATTAAGCATTATCATCAACCTGAAGCTGGCGCGATGACTCAAATTGCGCTTGCGCCCTGCTCACCTTTCTCGGTCACCACCGATCTAATGAAAGAAACTTCGCGCATTGCCCACCAGAAAAACGTAATGATGCATACCCATCTATGTGAAACCATTGATGAAGAAGATTTCTGCCTGCAGCGCTTTGGTCATCGTCCGGTGGATTACTTAGAAAGTGTTGGCTGGCTCAACGATAAAACTTGGCTGGCGCATGGTATTCACTTTAACGATGAAGAAATTAAACGCTTAGGCCAAGCCGGTGTAGGGATCAGTCATTGCCCAACGTCAAATATGATGTTGGCATCGGGTATTTGCCGCAATAACGAACTAGAAGCGGCAGGCGTAAAAGTCGGCTTAGGCGTCGATGGTTCGGCCTCTAACGATGGTTCAAATATGATCGGTGAAGTGCGTATGGCAATGTACTTGCAACGGCTGCGTTATGGCTCGGCTAACGTCAGTCATACTGATGCTTTACGCTGGGCAACTAAAGGATCGGCAGCGGCTATGGGACGCACAGACATCGGCACGTTAGAAGTAGGCAAACAAGCCGATGTATCGATGTTCACGCTGGATGAAATACGCTTTTCTGGTTCACACGATCCGCTCGCGGCATTAATCATGTGTGGCGCGCAACAAGCTGATCGCGTGATGATCAACGGCCAATGGCGAGTACACGATGGTCAGGTGATAGGTCTCGACCTTGAAGATTTACTCATCCGCCACCGCGCCGCCGCCAAACGATTAGCAGAAAAAGCCTTAGCACTGCGTTAAGTTATATTCATTAAGAGAATAATATCAATTCCATAAATTTAATAATGGTTCAAAATTGAGTACAGAGAAAAGTGTCAAAGGCTATGGATGGCCTTTTCTCAAGCGACCAAGAACGGATCAGTGTCTTTTCGCCGTATTCAAATTGATCAAATATTAAATGGAAATGGTATAAGCACCAAAACAACAAAGGCCGATCAGATGATCGGCATTCTTTTATCGGCACTAGCTAAGCTGCAACAAAAGAACTGTCTGTGGCCTCTAGTTAAACCCTATAATCACCATAAAGCGAGATCCCCTGTTTATTTGCTTATCTTCATTCATAAGATGGCAGGTATGATCACATTCATTAAACGAATAAATAGTTTTTATATGCCATAGATCAAACATACACCCCCTCCAAAGTGGTAGTTTTTGCATAAGAATCATAACTACTCATAAATGGGTATAAATAGGTGGTGTTTTATGTTTTACCTACACATGCTTTTATTACTTGCCGTGATATTCACTGGCATTCGATTTGGTGGAATAGCCTTCGGCTTGCTTGGCGGTTTAGGGGTCACCGTACTGGCGTTTGTTTTCGGTGTTGCGCCTGGTACTCCACCGGTTAGTGTGATGCTCATCATCTTAGCCGTGGTCGCAGCTTCTGCAACATTAGAAGCGACAGGTGGTTTAAAACTGTTGGTTAAATTTGCAGAAAAACTATTGCGTAAACACCCCAATCAAATTGTTTTCCTTGGTCCATTTTGTACTTACCTTTTAACTATCCTTGTTGGTACAGGGCACAGCGTTTACCCTCTTCTTCCGGTTATCTACGATGTCTCGATTAAAAAAGGGATCCGTCCAGAGCGACCAATGGCCATGGCGTCGGTTGCTTCTCAAATGGGGATCACCGCAAGCCCGATCGCTGCCGCTGCTGCTGTAGTGATGGCAACCGCTGCTAAAAATGATCTCGATATTTCACTGATCCATGTTTTGCTAGTGACGATCCCAGCCACATTTGTGGGTTTAATGGCCGGTTGTACTTGGAGTTTATTTCGCGGTAAAGATCTCGAGAAAGATCAAGCTTATATAGAACGTTGCAAGAATCCAGAATTTAAAGCCGCATTAATTGATGATGCAGCCGATGATGAAAACAACATTGCCAATAGCAAACAAGCAAAAACCGGCTTAACGGTTTTCTTATGCGGTATTGGTGTGGTGGTGTTTGTGGCATTATTTGGTAAAGATTTAAATCTATTGCCTAAAGGCGTAGGGATGTCGGTTGCGATCCAATTTCTAATGCTTGCCGTCGGTGCCGTGATTTTATTGTGTACCAAAGTTCAACCAAAAGAAATCGTCAAAAGTAACGTGTTCACCGCGGGTATGACGGCAGTGATTATCATCTTTGGTATTGCCTGGATGAGTGACACTATTATTGAGCACCACAAACCTTACTTAATTGAAATGGTGAGCGATATTGTGAGCGTACACCCTTGGACATTCGCATTAGCTATGTTTGCCACTTCGGTATTCTTAAAAAGCCAGGCGGCAGTGTTAACTATCATGTTCCCATTAGGTTTCTCGCTCGGTATTCCACCAGAAGTATTAGTGGGTGTTATTCCAGCTTGTTATGCTTACTTCTTCTTCCCATTCTACCCATCCGATCTGGCTGCAATCACGTTTGACCGTTCAGGTACTACATCAATAGGAAAGTATGTGTTAAACCATAGCTTCTTTATTCCCGGCATGATTGGTGTATCAACCGCGACCGTGGTGGGCTACTTTATTTCAACCACCATTTTAGGTTAATACTTAACTGACACAATTAAAGTAGATAATTAAAATCTTCACACAAACTAAAACGGCAGATCAATCGATCTGCCGTTTTTTTATCCTTTCTCTCCACCTCTGATCGAAGAACAGCTATCTGAAATCATGCTTTAAACTCTTTTTTCTAACTCGCTATGAAAACTATCCCGCAGCTTATTTAATTAATCCGCATTTAAAACTTGATCAAGTTCAATAAACAAACAAATATATATTAAATAGTAAGCTAAAGTTGATTGAGATCAAAATACCAATCTTAATACCCATTTTTCAAGATTGTAGCTTGCGACTCAAACGTCTATCTTTAGCGCCAACAACATGTAACTCACTAACAATAAAGTATTTTTTGTGTTTTACATAACCACCATCAATTATTAAAGGTTATTCATTATGATGAGTTTGCTTTTTTTGGTTTTTCTGGTTGCCATGATTTGTGTGCTAACTAAGAAAAAATCACTGGCGTATGCCCTTTTCACTGTTGGTATGGTTCTTAGCTTATTCTGGCTAAATCACCATGCAACTGATCCTCTTTCCATTTTACTATAGGGCTTGATAATGAATCGTTCACAAATCAGCTTATTAAATACCCTCGGCATGCTGGGAATGGCAGTCGTGCTATTAATCGCCCTATTTGCCCAGTTATCGTTAAATGAACTTCCTTGTCCTTTATGTTTATTACAACGTATCGGCTTTGTGATGGTGCTATTTGGCTTTATGCTCAATGTGGTATTTGGCACTCAACAACGCCACTACGGTGTGATTTTATTCGGCGCGATGTTTGGCGCGGTGGCCGCTCTTCGTCAAGTATCACTACATGTGCTCCCAGGTACTCCAGGTTACGGCAGCCCAATCTTAGGTTTGCATTATTACACTTGGGCGTTTGTCTTGTTTATGGCGACCATTTTTGCGGTTGGCGTACTGCTAGCACTATGGAATGAGTCTTGGTCAGACAAAGACTACCAGATGAGCGGTATGGCGAAGACGCTATGCATTTTTTCGATTGTTATTGTGGCATTAAACCTACTTTCTACCTTTATTGAATGTGGTCCATATCAGTGCCCAGATAACCCTGTGACGTATTGGTTACTTAATTTGTAAACGGTATTACGTCATAAGCTCAAAACTAACAGTCCCTCATAATGCATATTTATTAGGGGCTGTTTTTTTCTATATTTCAATCAGAACCTCCCTTTCTATTTTTCCGCACTCTTCATGTTTGATGACGCGTTATTTCACCCATGTTAAAGTCACTTCATCATTACCCAATAATCGACAAATCATTCTTTATGAAAACACCTTGTATTGCGGCATGCAAAAATAATGGCGGTATCTGCTCTGGTTGTCATCGCACTATGGCTGAAATCTTAAATTGGAGCAAAATGGACGATAACCAACGCGAGGAAATTATGAATAAACTTAGCGGCGAACAAACCACTCACGCTTGCCCTGAGTGTGGTGAAGCCAACCATTGTGATATTGCGGCAGGTAAAGAGACGTGTTGGTGTTTTGAGGTAGAAGAAAGAGAACTGGATAAAAAGCACAACATTTGTTTGTGTCGAAAGTGTTTGGAGAGTAAAGCATTAGTCTAATTATTCTGGTCAAGCCCAATAGGACACCTGACTTTGTAATTTTTCATAGTCGATTGGCGTTAAATCACCAAGCGTAGTATGCAACCTTTCATGGTTGTAATACCGGATATATTCTTCAACATCTTCTTTCATTGCATCACGCGTTAAATAAACCACATTGAGTAGCCATTCATTTTTCAAGCTACCGAAGAACCGTTCGACGACTGCATTGTCTAAACAAGCTCCAACGCTGCTCATTGATGATGTGATGCCATTTCTCGTTAACAGGTGCTGAAATGAACTGCTGGTGTACTGTGAGCCTCTATCACTATGGAAAAGTAAGCCTCTTTGAGGCTTACGAAGTGTAATTGCCATTTGTAATGCACGTTCAACGAGACCTACCGTCATGCGATCTGATAATGCCCAACCAATGATCCGCGTGAATGTAAATCCATGACTACAGCCAGATACATCCAACCTTGATTGGTTCTCAGATAAGTAACATCTCCGGCCCAAATACGATTGGGCACTGTAGGATTAAATTGTTGTTTTAATATATTATCTGCAACGCTATCACTATGTTTCCGCTTGGTGGTGATTTTATAAGCTCGACGCTGACGCACAACAAGACCTAACTTACGCATGATGGTGCGAGTACGATAACGCCCGATAGTGAAGCCTTCTTCACGTAGTTTCTTAGCTAATTGACGAGAGCCTAAACTTCCACGACTGCGCTTGAATAAGCGCTTGGCAGTTCTGTATAAATTAAGCTCTTGCTCAGTAATGATCTGAGCAGGTCGTGCTAACCAATCATAAAATGCACTGCGGCTTACTTTTAGAGCGTTACAAAGCATTTTTATTGGAAATCGAGAGCGATGCTCTCGAATAAATTGAAACTTTACTTCATTTCTTTCGCAAAGAAGGCGCTGGCTTTTTTTAGGATCTCTTTCTCCATTCTAAGCTGCTTTACTTCCTTTCTCAGAGCCATTAATTCCATTTTTCATCTGCGTTGACAGATGAATTATTGAGTTCGTCAGCCTTCTGCTTCCAAGTGTAAAGCAGGCTTTGTGATACTCCCAACGCATCAGCAGCTTGGGCGACAGAATACCCTTGTTCGGTAATAAGGCCGATTGCCTCTTCTTTAAATTCTTTCGTATAAGTTCGATATTGACGTTTTGTATTCATATTCACCTCGATTGATTATCGTATTATCCACAATCAAGGTGTCCAGATCGATTAGACCAGAATACAATTAATGGATCAAATTTATCCCGACAGCCGGATCGTGACCGATCGCACCATCGATAGCCACATAAAAAACCTACGCAAAAAATTAACGGATATTAATCCAGACACCGATTGCATTAAATCGATTTATGGTATGGGTTATAAGTTCGAAATTTCTGCTTAATATCTAACTTTTTAATCGAATATTGCACGATGACTCTATCAATCATGCCTAAAAAAAGCAGTACCACTTGGGTACTGCTTTTCATTTTCAAACGATGAATTACAACGTTTTACCATTACTCTCAATCACTTTTTGATACCAGTAAAAACTGTCTTTTTTGTAGCGTTTTAGCTCTTTCTCACTTTCTTCATCACGGTCGACATAAACAAATCCGTAACGTTTAGCATAACCATTTAACCAACTAAATAAGTCTTGGAATGACCAAGTGCAGTAGCCTAATACTTCACAGCCATCGTCAATCGCGGCTTCAATCGCTTCAACATGTTGCTTTAAGAAATCGATACGGTAATCATCGTGCACTTTACCATCTTCGGTTAAGGTATCAAATGCGCCTAAACCATTTTCACTGATCAGTACCGGCAAACCATAGCGTGAGGTAATACGGCGTAACGATACACGTAGACCATTTGGGTCAATAGCCCAGTTCCAATCGGTCATTTTTAAATAGTCATTATCGGCGCGAGCATATAACTCTTCAGTTGGGATAGCTTTTACATCAGACACAATCGACACTTGAGCCGCATTACCAGCTTGCACATTTTCTTGCTTATTATTAGGGTCGATATAGGTGGCAGATTGATAATAATTCAACCCCATGAAATCACACACACCAGCTTTGAGTAATTCTTTATCCCCAGGTTGGAAGTCAACTTTAATGCCTAGATTTTCAAGTAGTTTTAAACCAATTCGAGGGTATTCACCTTTAGCATAAACATCCATCCACAAGAAGTTTTCGATCTCTTGGGCGTTTTCCATCGCGATCACATCTTCTGGTTTTTCACTTTTTGCGTAGGTTGGTCCATAGGCAAAACTTGGTCCTACTTGTCCTTCAATATCCATATCACGGAATAATTTAATCGCACTGGCATTGGCTAAACTGGCAATATGGTTAGCATTAATAAAACGTTGATAATCTGATACTTTTGGTGGGTGTAGCTTTTGTACATAACCTAACCCCGTGAATATATTTTGTTCATTCATCGTGACCCAGTACTTCACTTTATTGCCAAATTCTTGATATAACAATTCACAATAATTAGTGAAATCTTTGATGATTTCGCGACTTTCCCAACCTGCATATTCATCTTGTAGTGTTTGTGGAAGATCCCAATGATAGATGGTTAAGATAGGCTCAACGCCAGCCTCGATCAGCTTGTCGATAACCTTGTGATAAAACTCAACCCCTTTTGGATTGACAGTACGACCATCCGCCATGACGCGTGGCCAAGAGACTGAAAATCGATAGGCGTTTAAACCCATTTCTTTCATTAAATCGATGTCTTGTTCAAATTGATGATAGAAGTCGATCGCCACTTCGCCAGTGGTATTTTTAAAGGTGTTACCCGGAATACGTGAATAGGTATCCCAAATTGATGGGCCTTTACCGTCTAAACTTGCGCCGCCTTCAATTTGATAGGCCGCGGATGCACTACCCCATAGAAAATTATTTTGAAATGCCATTTTATATCCTTGCGAAATTGATAGTAAATAAGGGTTATTTAGGCTTCATAGCGATAGTAAACCATATAGTTATCACACCTAAAATCAATACTGATAAATTACGCTATTCATACCGATAAAACCTGAAATAAACCGTAAAACTGGGTTTTTATACGTATCTAATAGTGAATTATTTACCTTAATCACAGTCATGATCCGCACCATGAAACTTCATTATTTTGTTTCATAATCATGAAAGTTTCACGCCAAAACGGCTATTGTTAGTTATATTCCCAACTCACTTCACGTTACAAGTTTCAGCGACGAATACCCATTCCATAAATTTAATGATTGTTCAAAATTGAGTACAGAGAAAAGTGTCAAAGGCCATGGATGGCCTTTTATCAAGTGACCAAGGACGGAGCCGCGTCTTTTCGGCGTATTCAAATTGATCAAATATTAAATAGAATTGGTATAAAGCACTCTTTAACATCAGAAAATTAACGAGGTAATTAGGTAAAACGAAGGAGGGAAAATTTAAAGGTCTGCAACCGATTCACGGCAGACTAAGCGACCCGAAATCAACGGGCTATCTTTCATTTTTAGGCTGGTTTTCTCAAGCATTTGCTCAAGGTTCTCCATGCACACTTGTGCCAATTGATGGCTAGAATGACTAATGCAGGTTACGGTTGGGTTGAGTTGTTGAGCAAGCGGAGAATCTTCTAAGGAAATCACCGAGACGTCTTCGGGTACTTGGATATTAAACTGACGCATTAAACGCATTGCTTCAGCCGCGTAACTGTCTCGCTTTACTACGATGGCGCTATATTGAGTAAAACTGTTAATTAAACCCAGTAACGATTGTTCTGGATTTTGTTTCGCTTCAATCACTAAACGGCGATCATAAGGCAACGACAAATTTTGAATCGCATTTTTATAACCATTCAATAATTCAGAACAATTGGCTTGTGTTAAATCATCTACCAACAAAGCGATTTTTCGATGTCCTTTTCCGAGTAAATAACGACAGGCACTTTCTGCTGCAAATTGATAATCAAATCCAACCGAAGTTTGCACATCGGTGAGCATACCATCCATGTGCAAGACGTTCTCAAACGCCGAAGTGTTGATGGTGCCATTAATCATTATCACCGCTTCACATTGCGAATTCAGTTCAAACAATGCATGTTGTTGCTCATCCACACTTTCGGCAAATTGCACCAGCATTAATTTATTCATCGCTTTAAGTTTACGCGAAATGGCAGGAAGGTAACTGGTGACACTGGCAGCGTCTGAAGTGTTGAGCACCACACCAACATAATGGCTCGATTGAGTGGCTAAGTTTTGCGCGGCAACGTTGGGGCTATAGTTGAGTTCTTGAGCAGCTTTTAACACAGCTAATCGACTATCTTCACGCACACCACGACTGCCGCTCATAACACGCGATACGGTCGCTTTTGATACATTAGCCAATCTTGATACATCTGTGATGGTTGCCATTGAGTTCTCTATTTACTCATACTACGAATGAATAGTCGATTATACCCTGCTTTTCGATAGGTTATCTAGCATTAGCTTCACATCAACCATTAACAAAATGTGTTGAAACGAATCGTCCTCGCTACTTCTACTTCACAGTGACTTAAATATAAAAATCGGTCTACTTATTGTCTTAATCCATATTCTAATAAGCAGACCTAGGGAATTTTTAATTCTATATTTAAGCAGCGAGACGCTTATGCAGATCAATCAACTCTGCCATCATTTCTTTTGCCAGCATACTGGTCATTAAGTGATCCTGAGCATGTACCATAATAAGCGTCATCTTGGTTTTTCCTTCGCCTTCATCCGCTTCAATTAATTTGGTTTGAACTAAGTGAGCCAAATTAGCAAACTCTTGTGACTCTTTCATTAGCGCTTCGGCTTTATCAAACTCACCCGCTTTGGCGGCAAATAATGCTTCAAAGGCAAGGCTTTTTGATTGACCCGCGTTAATGATAATACCCATAACTTGTTCTTCTAAATCCATATCCATTTTGTTTTCCCAGTCATTCTTCAGTTAATTTGTGTTTTAATTTGATGCTTAAGGTGGTTTAACGATAAAAAACTAAAAACCATTATTTTTTGATACTTCTGCGAACCACTCACCGCTTAATTTTTTGGTTCTGGTTTGCGTGGCTAAATCTAAGCTATAGAAGCCATAACGATTTTTATAAGCATTATTCCAAGACCAATTATCAATAAAGGTCCAAAGGTGATAACCGCGACAATCCGATCCTTCTTGAATCGCTTTATGCAACCAAGACAGGTGGTCTTGAATAAACTCGATTCGGTATGTGTCTTGGATTTGTCCATCCTTCAAAAACTTATCTTCACCTTCAACACCCATACCATTCTCTGAAATAAAGCATGGAATGTTGCCGTAGTTTTCACGTAAGTTAGTCATGATGTCATAAATGCCTTTTTCGTAGATTTCCCAGCCACGATGAGGGTTCATCTTACGCCCTGGCATTTCATAGTTTTCAAAGAACCATTCCGGCATAAATGGACCATTAGTATCAACAGCCGTTAATCGCGCTTTGACTCGGCGAGGCTGATAATAATTCACCCCAAGTATATCTACTTTCCCTGCCGCAATGATCTCACGATCGCCGGTTTCACACACAGGCATTTGACCATGTTCAGTTAACAAATCAACTAACCCTTGAGGAAATTCACCGGTTACTGATGGATCTAGAAAACTACGATTAAACAACAGGTCCGCAATATTGGCCGCTTTTAAATCAGCAGGGTTTTGCGAGCGAGGGTAAGACGGCGTTAAGTTTAAAATAATGCCAATCTGTCCCTCCTGTTGTTGGTTTTTTTGTTGATATTGACGGTATTTCGCTACCGCTTTAGCATGCGCTAACATAGTGTGATAACCGACGGTGACCGCACGACCAAAATCTACAACATTCGGGTAATGGAAGTCATATAAATAACCACCTTCAACCGGCACAATGGGCTCGTTAAAGGTAAACCAATACTTAACTCGGTCACCAAATAACTCAAAACACGTTGCGGCAAACTCAGTGTAGGCTTCGACCACTTTACGGCTTTCCCAGCCGCCTATTTCTTGCATTGCCATTGGCATATCAAAATGAAATAAGTTAATAAAAGGTTCAATGCCTTGCGCCAACATTTCGTCAATTACATTGTTATAAAACTCAACCGCTTTAGGGTTAACCTCACCACAACCATTGGGAATTAAACGAGACCATGAAATAGAGGTACGAAAAGAGTTATGTCCAATCTCTTTCATTAGCGCAATATCGCTACGATAGTGTTGGTAAAACGTCGACGCATCGGTTGCACTGACATCACCAAAGAATCGATTCGGTTGTGTCTTGTACCAATGGTCCCAAATGTTTTCACCTTTACCATCTTCAAATGCAGCACCTTCTGTTTGTGTCGCAGACGAAGCGCTTCCCCACCAAAAATTTTTCGGAAATTGATGTTGCATCATTGGTATCCTTTTCAATTTTTTGAACTGCGGTAATCTTTAATTATCGGAATAAAGCTTACCGCAGTGACTAATCTATTCGTGAGTGACATTATGCAGTTGCAGTTTGACCTTGAGTTTCTTCCGCATGTTGCTTGGCTTCATCTTCAAGTAACTGTTTTTCATACGCCTTGATAAATGGTAAGTAAACCACAGCGGCAATCGCCATACAGATAAAGCATAAAATCACAGGACTCAATGCCCAGTTTGCTGCCCACGATGCCCCTATTGGCCCTGGTGTTGTCCATGGTGTCACTGAAACGACTCGTGCAACTAAATCAAATTTCAAAGCGAAGTAAGCCACTACCGCATTAATCATTGGCACGCACACGAATGGAATAAACATCACAGGATTCATAATGATTGGTGTACCAAACAATAGCGGTTCGTTGATATTAAACAGTGCAGGCACCGTACTTAACTTACCCACGGTTTTCAGGTGAATTGAGCGGCTACGAGCCAACATAAACGCAAGTGGTAACGTAGAGCCTACCCCACCAATCAGTAAGTAGTGATCCCAGAATCCTTGTAGGAAGATAACTGGTGGCTCCATGCCATTGGCTAGTGCTGTTTGGTTTACCGCTAAATTAGCCAACCAAAATGGATTCATAATTCCGGTCACAATTAAAGCGCCGTGAATACCCGCAAACCATAGAATTTGACACACCAAGACCGCCAGTAGAATAGCTGGTAGCGAATCCGAAGCAGAGACTAAAGGCTCAAGCATTGACATGATCGCTTGCGGAATAATCATGCCCGTTTCAGCTTCAATGAATAAGTTCAAAGGATGAAGTGTTAAGATAATCACTAATACTGGTATCAAGATTTCAAACGAGCGAGCCACCCCAGCAGGCACTTCTGGTGGCAGTTTAATCGTAATATTTTTACGTTTTAAGAAGGCATATACTTCAGTTGCGTAAATCGCGGTGATCAGCGCGGTAAAAATACCCGGCCCACCAAAATAGGTCATCACTAACTTGCCATCTTCAATTGGCGCGGCCACTAATAAGAAAGACATTAACGCTAATAAGCCTGTCGCAAGTGGGTCTAAATCATAATGACGCGCTAAACTTGCCGCGACCCCAGTTGAGATAAAGAACGTCATCACGCCCATACTCAGGTTAAACGGCAACATTAATTGCTCGCGGTATTCGTTAGAAAAACCTAACCATGTTTGTGCAAATCCCCAAGAAGTGTCAGGTGAAAATGGAGGGAAGATAAACACCAACATGAATGAACCAACAATCATGAAAGGTAGAGCAGAGATAAATCCATCACGGATCGAAGTTACGTGTCTTTGATTTCCGATACGCCCAGCAATTGGCGTAACCTTTTGTTCAATAAAGTTCGTCAATGCATCATTGATAGAGCTCATGAGATGTCCTTAAGGTAGTCGTATTATTCAATGCCTCTTCTAAGGCACCTATACCCAAGCAACGTAAGTCAGGGGGGATGTTACTTGGGTATAACAGTAAGCGAAGGTTAATGTCGTTGGCGGTACGTTTTATTTATTTTTTTGTACTCGTCCATTCAAACTATTTCTCTATCAAAGGAATTAGCCAATCAAAGATAATGCATGATCGAGGACTTTATCGCCCTTCTGCATGCCATAATCCATCATATTGATTGGTTCTACTTTAATGCCGTATGGATCCGCTTTCTTTTGTAAATCGGCTTGCATATATTTAATTTGTGGACCTAAAAGGACACATTCAAAATGAGGGGCATGCTGGTCAAACTCTGATGCTCCAAAAGCCTGAATATCCACTTCCAAACCACGCTTATCGGCTTCCGCGATCATTTTTTTCATTAACATGCTGGTCGACATACCAGCAGAGCAACAAAGCATAATTTTTTTCATAATAACCTCAGTTTTGGTTTAACATATTAAGTAAACAAAGTGTGTTTCGATGTCACTAAGTTATCATGTGGAAACTTTTTGGAAACCGGTTTCCAAAGCCTGGAAACTTAAATGTGAATTTGATCACTCGATTGCAGAGAAAAATCTGGCAAAATGAGATCTAGTTAAACAATTCAAGCGAGAAAAAATGGATCAGCAAACCAATCGACTGCTTATGAAACGTGTCGAACGTCACATTTCACCAATTGCTAATTGGTTGGCGAGCAGTAAACACCTAATTGCGATCAGAGATGGGTTTCAGATTTCGATGCCGTTTATTGTTGTGGGCAGCCTATTTGTTCCTTTTATTTTTCCGCCCTTTAATCCTTCGAATTACCCAAGCATTAATGCGTTTCTATTAGAGTACCGAGCATTTTTTTCTACCATGTTTGAGCACACCATGGGGTTAATTGCTTTGTTTATTGCCTTTGGTGCCAGTGCCAGTTTGGCCAAGCAATATGGTATTCCAGAACGTTTATCAGGCTTAACAGGTTGCGTGGCTTTCTTATTGTTAACCGGAACCATTGAACACGCATCACCTGGCAGTTACCTAGGTGGTAATGGTTTATTTACCGCTATTATTTCAAGCATATACAGTATTGAAGTGATCCGATTTTTTTATCGCAAGGGATGGTATTTCGATATGCCAGAAGAAGTACCGCTCATTACCCGTAATGGTTTTAAATTAATCTTACCTTTGTTATTTATCATGTTGTCTTTGGCGATAATTAACTTAACTTTAAAACATTATACTGGTTTGTATTTTCCGCAATTAATCACTGACATATTCAAACCTTTGGTGATTGCCAGCGATACATTAACCGCCGTGCTTCTCTCGCTATTGCTTTGCCAACTGCTGTGGTTTATGGGGATCCACGGATCATTAATTGTTACCGGCATTATGAATCCGTTTTGGCTCAGTGGACTTATTGCCAACCAAACAGCGTTAGCCGCAGGTGCGCCGGTTCCTCATATCTATTTGCAAGGTTTCTGGGATTATTATTTGTTAATTGGTGGAGTGGGTTCGACTTTGCCTCTGGTTTTTATGGCGCTAAAAAGTCGTTCAAAACAATTAAGCTCAGTGGGAAAAATAGGGCTTATTCCCTCTATGTTTAATATCAACGAACCGATTTTGTTTGGATTTCCGATTATCATGAACCCAATGTTCTTTCTTCCTTTCGTATGTGTGCCATTAATCAACGCCACTCTTGCATGGCATTTTACTCAGCTTGGTTTGTTAGACCCTTTTATTTCAATGTTGCCTTGGTCGATGCCCGCCCCGATTGGTGCATCGTTATCTTCAAATGGGAGTTGGCATAACATCTTGATGGTGCTGTTTGCGATGTTTAATTCTTGGATGATTTATCGACCTTTCTTTAAGGTGTATGAAAAACAATTAATTTCCCAAGAAACTCATTCTTCTTCATAGCAAGTTTCATCAATAAAATGTGAGTACCGACGTAATTTCACATCTTTTTTGTACGATATCGTTCAAATTGGTCATAAAGGTAGCTCGACAACCGCTCGATATTGATAAATTGTAGCCATACGTCACTATGAACGCGCTTTTTCTAAAAGGTATGGTATATGAAACAACAGTATTATTTGGCTTTAGATATCGGTGGAAGTGCGGTCAAATATGCCGTAATGAACCAACAAGGGGTCATTATTGTAAAGGGAGATTATCCTAGCCCTACGACTTCAATCGATGACTTTTGGCAACAGTTTGACCTGAACTTATCACACCTTTTCCAGCAATATTATATTATTGGCCTTGCTATTAGTGCGCCAGGTTCCGTCGATTGTGATTCGAGTGTCATTTATGGTCACAGTGCTTTGCGTTATTTACACGGTCCCAACTTTCGAGAATATGTTGAGCACCATTACCATATTAATTGCGAGATCGAAAATGATGCCAACTGTGCCGCTTTGGCCGAATTATGGCAGGCAAAAGAAGTTGATGATTTTTGTCTGTTAGTGATTGGCAGCGGTGTTGGTGGGTCAATGGTTATCGATGGTAAGGTCCACCACGGCCAGCACCTACACGGCGCCGAGTTTGGTTATATGTTTGTCGGAGTCGATGATGCAGGTCGACCGGTAACCTTAAGTGGTTGCGCCGCCACTCGTTCACTGATCCAAAACAGCGCAAAAGTGCTTGGATTGCAAGAACATGAACTTAACGGTAAGCAAGTCTTTGAACTGGCAGAAAGTGGTAACCAACGTATTCAAGCCGTGATCGATAAATGGTACCAAATGCTCGCTTATGGTATTTATAACGTGCAATACATTAGCGATCCCAATCGAATTATATTAGGCGGTGCAATTAGTAGTCGAACGGATTTTATTGCTCGCATAGAACAGAAGCTCGATCAAATCTTTATTGAGAATCCCTTTTCTAGCGTCCGCCCACAACTTAGTGTTTGTCAGGCCGGTAACGATGCCAATTTGATTGGCGCCTTGTACCATTATTTGCAAAGACAAAGCACAGACTAAGCCATTACTTGATAATCAATTTACGTTGTTTTCTCCACATTTCTACATACCTCAAACTTACCGAGTAAATATTTTTGAATCATTGTTCATTATTTATTATCTAAAAAACAAATAAATACAGTGCATTACACCAAGTATTCACGGTTTACCTAGTCAAAACCTGTACCTCAAGCAATCACAATCACCAAATGAGCATTCCATGAAACAACCTCAATTTTGATTCATGGGCAAACCTACATTGGGATATATCCCACGCTTCTTTTAGTCAAAATCTTAGGAATGTGAAAGTTATCAAGTTTTATTAAAAACCCGCTGTAACCGGTCTCTGTAACCGGTTACATTTTGATTTAGACAATTATAACTATTCTATATTTACCGGGGGATACATGAATACAGACAAAATGAGCATAATTGATAAAGTACTGCCAAAAGTACTTAAAGTTGTAACTTCAAAGCCTATCACCGCCATTAAAGATGGCTTTATGCTAACCATGCCACTCACCATTATTGGTTCCGTCTTTCTTTTAATTGCCTTTGTGCCAATCCCTGGCTATGGCAGTTTTATGGCCAGCATTTTTGGTGATGCGTGGACTACACCATTATTTCAAGTCGTTGGTGCAACATTTGATATTTTAGCCGTCATAGCCGTATTTGGTATTGCTTACACTTATGTACAAAACGAAGGCTATAACGGTGCTAACGCTGGCATTCTTGGGATTGTATCTTTTCTGATTGTGATGAAATCTTTTGTTCTCGCACCTGATGGTATTACCGAGATTGGTGGTGTGATCCCAAAGGCCTATTTAGGCGGTAAAGGTATGATTGGTGCCATTATTATTGGTCTAATCGTAGGTAAAATTTACGCCACCGCGCTAAATCGTAATTGGGTAATTAAGTTACCAGAACAAGTGCCTGAAGGGGTTTCTAATGCTTTTAAATCTCTCATTCCTGGCTTTGTCATTATCACTTTGGCTTTCCTAACTTACATTTTCTTTGAAGCTGTATTTGATAAAACTTTTATTGAAACCATTTACTTTATTGTACAAGCACCGCTACAAAACCTTTCCGACTCTTATTTCGGTGCGCTTATTGTTGCCATGCTTATCTCATTACTATGGTGGTGTGGCGTACATGGCACCGCGATTATAAGCGGTATAATGGGGCCGATATTCGTAGCTAATGCACTTCATAATCAAGATGTTATTAACAGCGGTGGCATTTTAGTTGCTGGTGACAATGCTAAAATTGTGACACAACAATTTATCGATCAATTTATTACCGTGGGCGGTGCAGGCCTTACTTTCGGCTTAGTTATCTGCATGTTGTTATTTTCACGCTCTGTGCAAATGAAGCAAATCGGTAAAATTGCGGTAATTCCTGGCCTGTTTAATATTAACGAACCCGTTATTTTTGCCACACCAATCATTTTCAATCCAATCATGTTAGTGCCTTTCTTACTTGCACCAATGATCTCCGTCACTATGGTTTACCTATGTATCGATGTTGGCTTAGTCGGTCCGTTCAGCGCAATACAAGTGCCTTGGACAACTCCTATTATTCTCGGTGGATTCATCATTGGCGGCTGGAGCGCAGCACTACTGCAAGTCGTAGTCTGCGCTATGACGGTTGCGGTATATTTCCCATTCTTTAAATACCAAGACAGATTGGCATTATCTCAAGAAGCTGGAAGTGACGAAGACACCCAGCCAGAAGAATCTGAGATGAAAAACCCTGCACAATCAATGTAATAACCAATAAATGGATTGCCACTTATCCAGTGGCAATCTCAAACAAGATAAATATAAAGGCATTCAATATGAAAAAGATTTTATTACTGTGTAACGCGGGCATGTCAACCTCGATGGTGGTGAAAAAAATGGAAGAATCTGCGCAAGCTAAAGGCATTGATGTAGAAATACAAGCATACGGCGCAGAGACATTCCAAGATCATTTAAACAGCTACGACATTTTCTTACTCGGCCCACAAATCCGCTTTAAGAAAGCCGAATTTCAAGCCATTGCCAATGGTGTAGGTAAGCGTGTAGAGGTCATCGACATGATGGATTACGGCATGATAAAAGGCGATAAAATCCTCGCTGACACATTAAAACTGATGGGGTAATAAACGCTTAAGTCCCTCAAGTGGCTAAGGCGATGTTGGGGATCATAACGATTAAATTTAATATGAATAAATGGGAAACCACATGAAATTTGCAAACGATTTTTTATTTGGTGCTGCCACCGCATCTTATCAAATTGAAGGCGCGTGGAATGAAGATGGCAAAGGCGTAACCAATTGGGATGAATTCAGCAAAATCCCTGGCAAAACATTCGAAAATACCAATGGTGATGTTGCCGTTGATCATTATCATCGCTACAAGGAAGACATCGCTTTAATGGCGGAGATGGGATTAGAATCTTATCGTTTTTCCATTTCATGGGCGCGCATCTACCCTGAAGGTACCGGTAAGATCAACCAACAAGGCATTGATTTTTACAACAATATAATTGATGAATGCTTAAAATATGGCATTGTCCCTTTCATTACTTTATACCATTGGGATTTACCTTTAACGTTAGAAAAAGCCGGCGGTTGGCTCAACAAAACCACCGCTCAAGCCTTTGTACAATATGCCTCCACTTGTTTCAAAGCATTTGGCGATCGCGTCAAGCACTTCATTACCTTTAATGAAACTGTGGTATTTTGTGGCCATGGTTATCTCGAAGGCGCTCACCCACCCGGCATTCAAAACGACCCTAAGAAATACTTCCAAGCCACCCACAATGTATTTTACGCCCACGCATTAGCAGTATTAGCTTATAAAGAATTAAATTTATTTGGCGAGATTGGTTTGAGCAATGTCTTTGCACCCGCTTTTGCGATTGATGAACAACAAGATAATATTTTTGCCGCTAATCATGCTAATCAATATCAATTAAATTGGTATTACGATCCTGTTCTTTTGGGTCGCTATCCCGAATACGTTATCGAACGGTTAGAGCAACAAGGTTACTTACCCGATTGGACTTTAGAAGAACTGGCAATCATCAAAAAGGCCGCCCCTTTCAATGATTTTATGGGACTAAATTATTATCAACCAGTTCGTGTCGAAAAGTTAACCGGCCCAGTACAGTCCGTTGAACTTACTCGTGAAAATGCGACAGGCCGCCCTGGTAAGCCAAGTTTTGATCATGTTTATCGCAGTGTCATGATGGATGATAAACGCTACACCAAGTGGGGATGGGAAATTTCACCCGATGGATTTGTAGATGGTTTGGATATGCTGAAACAACAATATGGTCAAATCAAACTCTATATTACTGAGAATGGCTTGGGTGATGAAGATCCGATTATTGATGGCGATGTGCGTGATACTCCGCGTATCGAATACATTTCTGAGCACCTCAGCGCGGTGAAGCAAGCCATTCAGCATGGCGTGCATATTAAAGGTTATTTTGCTTGGTCTGCCATCGATCTTCTCAGCTGGCTCAATGGATATAAAAAACAATATGGCTTTATTTATGTCGATCATAACGACAATTTAGCGCGTAAAAAGAAAGACTCTTTCCATTGGTACCACGGGATCATTCAATCTCGCGGCCAAGATCTATAAATAGAAAATAATTAAAACACATCAAATTAGAAGGGATAATTATGTCAAATGATCAAGATGTTCTTAGTGGCGAAGCACTAGAATCAGCAGTAATGGAACTTATCATCAATGCGGGTGAATCAAAGTCTTGTGCAATGGAGGCTTTATATGCCGCGAAGAAAGGCCAATGGGATGACGTAGATACATTTTTAGCGCAAGCATCTGCCGCATCTAAACGTGCTCATGATGTCCAAACTGGATTGATAGGCCTAGATGAAGGTGAAGGCAAAGTCCCAGTAAACTTAATCATGGTACACGCACAAGATCACATCATGACAGCGATGCTCGCGCGTGAATTAATTGAAGAACTCATTTCGCTTCACAGAAGCATTCAAAAATAACCTCGATACCGTTACTATTGGTAGCATGTATTAGATAATAAGGATCTAGCCAAAGTAATCCATAAACTTAGCTAGATCCTTTTTTATTGGCTCTATATTCCTGTACTTTGATGAGATCAGACAATAATTATGGCAACAATCAATGATGTATGTAAGCTGGCAGGTGTCTCTAAAGCAACGGTATCACGCGTGATTAACGCTAAAGGTCAAGTGAAAGAGGCAACCAGAAACTTGATCTACCAAGCAATGGAAGAGCTTAACTATAAACCCAACCGTTTAGCTCAAGCGCTCGCCACCAACAGTTCGAATAGTATTGGCTTAGTGGTCTCATCTTTTGATGGTTATTACTTCGGCATACTCTTAAAAGAGGCGACACGTATTGGCTATGATGCTGGTAAGCAATTAGTTGTTATTGACGGACATAACGAAGTTGAGCGTGAAATCGAAGCGGCACATTCGTTAGATGCTCGAAAATGCGATGTAATTATTATTTACAGCCGAACCATGAGCACGGACGATTACCTTAATCTGCAACAATCCCTTTCTGTCCCCTTGGTGGTGATTAATCGAAGTCTACCCGATGGTTTAGGTCATGCTGTGGCATTTGATCAATATTATGCCGCCGAGCTCGCCATTAATCACTTAATTGAAAATAATCATCAGCAAGTCGCGATCATTACGCTTTCTCTTGCGACTTCAACGGGGCAATTTCGTCTGCAAGGTGCGACTGAAACATTAGCCAAGCATGGGTACCCTTTTAATCCGCAGTTGCTAGAAGATACTGAAGGAAAAATTCATGATGGTTATAATGCTTGTAAAAGCTTGTTAGACAAACGGCTCATGAACCCATTTAGCGCTATTTTTTGTTTCAATGATATGCTGGCGATTGGCGCCATTAAGGCATTAAAAGAGGCGGGTATTCGTGTACCGGAAGATGTCTCTGTTATCGGTATTGATAATGAAATGATTGGTACTTTTTTCACACCAGAGCTCACGACTATCGATATCCCTATTCATAAAGTCACCACACTAGCAATGGAAAAGGCCTTGAAGTTAGCCTCAGGCAAGCCATTAGAGCCGAGTACGGAAATTTTAAACGGCACATTAATTACTCGCAATTCAGTGTCACCCCGTCAGATCTAAAAAAGGCGACCATTGGCCGCCTTCTTGTCTCCTATTCATATCAAAATAGCGTCTATTTAAATACCTAAATTATTCCTGTGTCACTAAATTCAAAGAGATGCTGCCTACAGGCGCATTAATCGTTGTATACCAAGGTCTTGGTGGCTGGTTAATGCCATTTTCTTTGTTATAGGCTTGCTCAGGATCGGTCAGTTGTTTGGTTTTTCCGAGCACATCTTTATGGGTGTAAATCGCGATATATTGGGCCGTTTTGTTGGTGCTATCGATATTAATTACCATTTCATAACGATCTCTTTCGCGCAGAACTTGTGACTTAAACGTAGACTGATATTCCCCCTCTATGGCAGAAAAATCTTTATTTAATAATTGAGCGTAAGGTGCAAAAACTGTCTCACGCGCATAACTATTAATATTGAGTTTCTGACCATCATTAATCGGTGCTAACTTAATTAAGCGAACAAAGGACTTACCTGAATCCAAGTGCATAACTTTGTCTTTCTGACTAATCGTTAAATTTTCAATATGATCACCACTCATCACAAATGGGGTGAGATCTGAAAAATGCTGCGCGGTCACTGCTTGCTTGTCGAGCGATTGAATTAAATCAACACTTGTCTTGCCATCAACGCTTTTCGCTTCTGCTATTTCATTGGTTTTGCTCGGCCCAAATAAGTTCGGATTTAAAATATTACCATCTTTATCCGCGCAACCTGTTAATAGTAGCAATACACTTAATGCGATTATTTTTTTCATGCTTCTTTCCTGCTCGATAATTCCAATGGCTTTAACTATAGATTGAGGCTTTTATTGCTTGCTTGCAACTTCTGTCATTTCGGGCGATCGCTACTTTTTGAAATATTTCACCCTTATGAAACCTTTCACCAAGCGCCGTATTTTTCTTTCAGGCAAGATCCCATTTACCATGCGTACTTTCACATCTTTTTTTTATATCCATGAAACAAACCGGTTTATCCCAAATAAAAACCGATAATAAATTATTTACTTGAACTTGATAATATCATTACAATACAACACCTTATGAGTCACACCTCCAAGTGTAATTAATCATAGTGTGATTTAGCTATCAAGCTTAGACGGAATATTTTGTTTCATGGCTCCCATCACCTCTAGTCAACTGTGATTTTATTCAATCATTTCAAATCTTTCACTTCATATAATTTCCCACAGATTAAGAAACCTATAAAAATTTATAACAAGCACCTTCGAGTGCAAAAAGGGAATACATATGAAAATCTCTACACTAGCCTTGGCTTTAGCCGCTGCCACTACTCTACCTTTTACTGTTCAAGCTGATGATAGTTTTACTTTTAGTGGTTACGCTCGTTATGGTGCAGGCTATAGTGACGATGGTCCTTTATATAAAGGTTCTTTGCAAAACGGTATCAACGTGATCCAAACCGCAGGCAACCAATACACCAAAACCGGTCGTTTAGGTAACGAAGGTAATGGTTTCGAGTTCAAATTAAATAAAGCCTTTATTCAAGATGATATGAAATGGGATGTTGCAGTCATGCTTGATGATGGCTATGACGGCCAAGCAACCGGTATTTCTCAAGCATACGCAGGTGGTAGCGGCATTTTTGCTACTCAACCTAATGCTTATATTTGGGCTGGTCAACGATTTAATGACCGAGAACAACTTGGTACCAATGATTACTATGTACTGCAAAACGATGGTACGGGTGGTGGTGTTGATAACTTAGATTTCGGCTTTGCCAAGTTTGATATTGCGGTGGTTGCTGGAGATAAAGGCCGTAACGGGCGCTATGCAGTTACCTCTCAACTGCATGACATTATCTTAACCGATAATCAAAGCTTACGTTTCCATGCTAACTTTGGTTGGGGTAATGGTTATGAGCAAGATGGAACTGATGATGCTGCAACTAAGAAAGTTGATGATCATACCGCTTACCAATTAGCCGGTATTTATCGCCTGACTTGGGCCTCAGGTTGGAATGAATTCCTAGTTCGTTACGGTAATGGTACTCGTAGCCAAATCTTGAATAATGGTACAGGGGGAGATGGTGATACTTTAGGTGCTTTCATGCAGGGTGAAATCGATTTCACCAATAACATTTTGATGGAATACACTTTCAGCCATGAAGACAACGACCTAGAAACCAATGTTAGCGGTACCGATGAAAAATGGAATCAAGCGGTTATCCGTCCTGGATACCGTTGGAATGACCGTATGAGTACTTGGTTAGAACTCGGTTATGACCAAGTTAAATTTGGCGACAATTTAGGCACTAACTCATCATGGAAAGCGACATTATCGCAAAATGTTGGCTTGGGTAGCTTTATGGGTTCACGTCCAATGTTACGCTTCTTCGCAACTTACGGTGAGCTTGATACGGAATATGTTGCAGCAACTCAAGCCAAAGATGGCACTTCAGATGGCCTAACCTTTGGTGCCATGTTTGAAGCTTGGTGGTAAGCCCCTTGATTTTAATTTAAATCACCATGTGTAATCTTTCAAAATCACCCGTTACTTCCAGCGGGTGATTTTATTTTATCCATTGCTCGTTATTTTTCTGCCTTCCAAAGCTATGAAACAAGCCACAAATATTTCATGGCAAACCTGATTAACGTCATTACTTTCAAGTTTTCTATATTTCGATCTCATTAAGACATCATGGCGTGATCTGACTCGCATTTTGCATCTCTATTCAACACTAAAATCGCGACAAATAATAATAACGCTAACCAATTAGCAACCAGATAATTTAATGAAGGCAGAAGATGGCAACGATTAGACAAGTTTCAGAGTTAGCCGGTGTCTCTCAA
This sequence comes from Vibrio algicola, assembly GCF_009601765.2. Lineage (NCBI taxonomy): Bacteria > Pseudomonadati > Pseudomonadota > Gammaproteobacteria > Vibrionales > Vibrionaceae > Vibrio > Vibrio algicola. The sequence goes on along the minus strand of NZ_CP045699.1, from coordinate 914,718 downwards.
GCAACCGTTTCACGTGTAGTCAATGGCAGCAGTCGTGTTAGTCACGATAAGAAACTGCGAGTTGAAAAAGCCATGCAAACTCTTGATTATCAACCGACGTCCATTGCTCATTCATCAGCTCGGATTAAAACGGGTTCAGTTGGATTAGTGATCCCCGAATTGGCAGGGCCTTATTACGGCAATATAATGCACAGCATTGAAACCACCTTGCGCCCACTGGGTTATCATTTAGTGGTTACCTCTGGAGGCGATAATATTCAGGCAGAACAATCTGCCGTTGATTTTCTACTCAGTCGTCGCGTTGACGCGTTATTACTTTATACCTCATACCTTTCTGATGATGATTTAATTGATCTATCCAATCAAAATATTCCCTTAGTTATCCTAAGCCGTGAGATCCCCGAATTATTAGATTCTTGTATCGATCTTGATGATGAAATGGGTGGACTCGTCGCGACTCGTCATTTAATTAAACTAGGGCATCGTAAGATCGCTTGTATCACCGGTCCATTAGCCAAATCCGGCGCTCGTGCGCGTTTGCAAGGTTACCGAACAGCGTTAGAGGAAGCCAATATTATCTATGATGCCAAATTGGTTATTGAAGCAGGTTACACTGAGCTTTCCGGCATCCGAGCTTTTGAAAAACTGATTAATCGCACCCAAGAATTTTCAGCTATTTTTTGTTGTAACGACTTAATGGCTATTGGGACATTAGGAGTGCTAAAAGAGCATAAAACACAATCACCTATTTCGGTCATGGGTTTTGATAACATCTTGTTTAGCCAATATGTATCCCCTTCTCTCTCAACGGTTAATTATCCAATTGAAAAAATGAGCATCGAGGCAGTGCACCTGCTGCTGCAAAAGTTAAACAAGCAAAAACCGGATGTGCAGTTCAAATTCTCACCGACATTAGTTACTCGTGAATCGACTCGTGCCTATCCGCATATTTAAGCCTATCACTGTATTCTCACCTCTAAAAAAATCGTTGTTAACAAAAGCTAACAACGATTTATTCTTAACAAACATGGTATAAGAGAATTAATTTAAGCTAAATTTCGCGGTTGAATCACGCATTTTAAGTTCAACTGGCGGAATAGGATGAGGTTGCTTATTGCCATTGATCACATCTAATAATGTATAAACGGCTGCTTGTCCAAACCCTTCTAATGGTTGTTTGATGGTGGTCAGAGGCGGTATAAAATAACGCGACATAATTAAATCATCAAAGCCGACTACAGATACATCTTGTGGTACTCGAATATCATGTTGATACAAGGCTTGCATTGCCCCATAGGCACTTTGGTCGTTGGCGGCAAAAATTGCACTAAAAGAATGCTTTTCTTTAATTAAACGACAGACCGCGTCGAATGAGTCTTTCATTTCAAATTCACCTTTGCGGATCAGTTTTTCATTAATCGTTAACCCTGCATCACGTAATGCTCGCTTATATCCTTCCAGACGCTGTTGCGCATCAGCATGGCTGATAATGCCTTGTAAATGTACAATTCGGCTATGCCCTTGTTGAATAAGGTGATTGGTCGCCATATAAGCCCCAATACTGTTATCGACTTTAATCGAAGCCACTTGTGGACTTTCTATTTGTCGCCCTATCGCAACAATCGGTGTACTTTTGGCATACTGATTGATTTGCTCATCACTCAAGGTGCCCGTTAACGTCATAATACCATCGACTTTCTGACTGATCAGTTTGTCCATCGCCTTGGTTTCGGCTTTGTTATCCCAATAACCAGTAGCGATCAATAAATTGTAGCCGCGACTGGCCACGGCTTTTTCCATACCGAGTAAAATTTCACTTGAAAAAGGGCTTTCTGCGCTTTGAATAAGTACACCTAGAGTCATGGTTCGAGAAACGCTTTTCACCCCTTGGCGCGCACTGGGTTTGTAACCTAAGGTTGAGATGGCATTTTCAATTAATTCGCTTTTATCAGCCGCAACAAAAGTGGTTCGATTCAAAAATCGAGAAACGGTACTTGGCGACACACCAGCCAGCTCTGCAACATCATAAACAGTTGGCAACGAGATTTTTTTACTTTTCAATTGATTTCCCCTGCAAGTAATATTCTTTAATTTCTTATTGTTATATTTTGGGATTATTTTAGGCTGTAAAAAATATACCTCAATAGACCGAGATCAAAAATGACGACTGGCACGTCCTTATTTCCCTCAAAAAAAAGCAGCACCAATTTGGCACTGCTTTTGATTATTGAATCATGTAATAACTTAGGCTTAATCCACCAGCAAACAAGAAACTGAATGCACGTCCGATCCTTTTAGTTGCGGTTTTTGCTCGGCACATTGTGCGGTGGCAATTGGGCAGCGGGTACGGAACACACAACCCGATGGTGGATTGATTGGCGACGGTAAGTCCCCTTCCAACATTTGGATTTTCTTGGCGCGTTCTTTTCTTGGGTCGGGGATCGGTACAGCAGACATCAACGCTTTGGTGTAAGGGTGCTTTGGATTCGAAAATAATGCATCCGATTCACCTAATTCTACCGCGTTGCCTAAATACATCACCAATACCCGATCGGAAATATGTTTGACCACCGATAAATCGTGCGCAATGAATACCAAACTCAAACCCAACTCATTTTGCAATTCTTTAAGCAAGTTAACCACTTGCGCTTGGATAGACACATCGAGCGCTGATACCGGTTCATCACAAATGATCATTTTCGGGTTTAAAATCAAAGCACGGGCGATACCGATACGTTGACATTGACCACCTGAAAACTCATGCGGATAACGGTTGATAACGTTCGGCAGCAAGCCGACTTTATCCATCATCGCTTTCACTTTCGCTTTTACTTCGGCTTTACTTAGCTTGGGATAAAAAGTCACTAACGGTTCGGCAATGATGTCACCGACACTCATTCGCGGGTTTAATGACGCCAATGGATCTTGGAAGATCATTTGAATTTCTTTGCGTTTCTCACGCTTTTGCACTGCTTGCATACGGGTTAAGTCTTGACCTAACCACAATACTTCACCTTCGGTGGCTTCGACTAAACCAACAATGGCACGCGCAAACGTCGATTTACCACAGCCCGATTCACCCACAACACCAAGGGTTTCGCCTTCAAATAAACGGACATTGACGCCATCAACCGCTTTAAGCTTTGACGGTTTCGCCCATGGCCACGCCGATTTAGCAGCAATGTTAAAGTGGACTTTAAGATCTTTAATATCCAGTATGAGTTCTTTACCGACAGTACTCGATTGAGGTGCGGCGCTCAGTTCAGGTGCGCCGTCTGTTACTAATGTTGACTGAGTCATTATTTCCAGCCCTCCCATTGAGAGAAACATGCGCGAGAACGGTCTTCACCAAACGGCAGCAGTTGTGGCGCTTCACTACGACAGCGATCCATCACACGGTGACAACGTTCTTGATATGGACATCCCGGTGGTAAGCGCAGTAAGTTTGGCGGATTACCCGGAATGGTTGGCAATACCTCACCAACAGAATCTAAACGAGGGATAGCTCGTAGCAAACCTTCAGAGTACGGGTGGCTTGGATCATAGAAAATGTTATCGACCGAACCATATTCCATCGTACGACCCGCGTACATAACCAACACCTTGTCACACGAACCGGCTACCACACCTAAGTCATGGGTGATCATAATAATCGCGGTATTAAATTCATGTTTAAGCTCATTAAGCAGATCCATGATTTGCGCTTGGACTGTTACATCAAGCGCGGTGGTTGGTTCATCGGCAATCAATAATTTAGGACGACATAACAACGCCATGGCAATCATCACACGCTGGCGCATACCACCGGAAAACTCGTGCGGATACATGGTGATTCGTTTACGCGCTTCTGGGATTTTCACCGCTTCAAGCATTCGTACCGATTCTTCAAATGCTTCGCTTTTCCCCATGCCTTTGTGCAACATCAGCACTTCCATCAACTGATCACACACCTTCATATACGGATTAAGTGAGGTCATTGGATCTTGGAAAATCATCGCGATTTGTTCGGCGCGAATGGTGTTAAGTTCTTTTTCTGGCAAGTTGAGGATTTCTTTGCCTTCAAACTTAGCACTACCCGAAATAACACCATTTTTAGCCAGCAAACCCATAATAGCAAAAACAGTTTGAGATTTACCTGAGCCGGATTCGCCCACAATGCCTAATGTCTCACCTTGTTGCAGTGAGAAGTTTAAATCGTTGACCGCGGTTACCATGCCGTCTTGGGTTTTAAATTCAACCCGTAAGTCTTTTACATCTAATAAGCTCATAATACTTCCTTGTTCTTATCTGTCTTTAGGGTCAAGTGCGTCACGCAGGCCATCGCCAACATAGTTAAAGCAGAATAACGTTACTACCATGAATGCGGCAGGGAACCCGAGTTGCCAAATCGCAATCTCCATGGTTTGTGCGCCTTCTTGCAGTAATGCTCCCCAACTTGTCATTGGTTCTTGAACCCCAAGACCAAGGAAAGATAAGAATGATTCAGTCAAAATCATACTTGGCACTAATAGCGTGGAATACACAGCCACAATACCTAAAACGTTTGGCACGATATGGCGAGTAATGATTTTCCAGTTACTTACCCCACATACATGCGCCGCTTCAATAAATTCTTTGTTACGCAAGCTCAACGTTTGACCACGCACAATACGCGCCATATCCAGCCAGGCAATCGCACCAATCGCGACAAAGATTAAAATGATATTACGACCAAAGAAGGTCACCAATACGATCACAAGGAACATAAATGGTACCGCGTATAAAATCTCAAGAATACGCATCATGATACGGTCGGTTTTTCCGCCAATAAAGCCAGATGCTGCGCCGTAAAGAGTACCAATTAAAACGGCCACTAATGCGCCCAGTATGCCGACCATAAGAGAAATACGACCGCCCATTAAGGTACGAACATATAAATCTCGCCCTAAACTGTCGGTACCGAATATATGATCCATTGATGGTGCGGCTTGCAGTGAGTACCAATCGGTATCATCGTAAGCAAAGTGGGCAAACATCGGCAGAAAAATAACCGATAGTGTGATTAACACAAGAATGACTAAACTCACCATCGCCGCTTTATTACGCATAAAACGGATACGGGCATCTTGCCATAAACTGCGACCTTCAATTTCTAAGTTCTCAGAGAACTTTTCGATCGCTTCCATATTTTGTTGTTTATTTAACATAGCGATAGCCTCTGATTAGTAACGAATTTTCGGATCAATATACGCCAGAAGCACATCGACTACGGCATTGAAGAGAATGAATAAGAAACCAATCAAAATGGTAATTCCCATCACTAACGAGTAATCACGGTTAAACGCTGCGTTGACAAATAACTTACCAATACCTGGCAGGCCAAAAATAGTTTCGATCACTACCGATCCGGTAATAATGCCAACAAATGCTGGCCCCATATAGGACACAACAGGTAACAACGCAGGTTTAAGTGCATGTTTAAAAACAATATAACGATAGCTCAACCCTTTAGCACGAGCGGTTCGAATAAAGTTACTGTTAAGGGTTTCAATCATGCTGCCACGCGTAATACGGGCAAAAGTGGCAACATAAAGCAGCGACATCCCGACCATAGGTAAGAACATGTAGAAGAAGCCCCCCCCTTGCCAGCCACCAGCGGGGAACCAACCTAAATTTATCGAGAAGATATAGATCAAGACAGGGGCAAGAACAAAGGAAGGCATCACCACCCCGAGCATCGCGGTGGACATTATCGTGTAATCGACCCAGGTATTTTGCTTCAAAGCGGCAATGGTTCCGACCCCGACCCCCAATATCACAGTGAAGATGAAGGCAAAGAAACCCACTTTGGCAGAAACAGGTAGCGCTGCGTAAACTAATTCATTCACGGTGTAGTCTTGGTACTTAAAAGATGGCCCAAAATCCCCTTGTAGGATATTGGTTAAATAGGTGGTGTATTGGGTGAGTACCGGCTGATCTAAACCGTATTTTGCGTTAATGTTTGCCATCACTTCCGGTGGTAACGGGCGTTCACTTGAAAACGGGTTACCTGGGGCAAAACGCATTAGAAAGAAAGACACAGTGATCAATACCAGCAATGTGGGTATTGCCTCTATCAGCCTTTTCAAAATGAATTTAAACATAGTATTACTTCCAATAGTGACTAATTTTAGTTAATCCTGCATAAGCGCCATTGTTGCAATGAAGCGGTCTACTTACACATTCCCTTTTATTTTTTTATATTTGCTACTTGATGACTAGCTCTAACTGATAGCAGAATCATGGGGTGGTTAAGCCGCACGATTGAGTTATCGCCTAGCGTGCAACGTTAATTTGAATGGATCCATTTCACGTTACTTTATGACTATCGAGGGAAAAATTAAATATCGTTAGGAAGGCCGAATCATTCGGTGTTCACGCAAGTTCAATGATAAACGCACAGTGAATATCACTACGGTTATATTGAGTTGTATGCGAGTTCCTTTCTCATACAATTTTCCGACAAGTTGTCATGCCAGATAAAACACACTAAGCAAAACGATGTATCGCTTACTCATGATCACTTCAATATGCATTCATTTGCGTTCGAATCTGATCGTGTATTTCTATAAACACACTACCAAGAAACGGCATAATAATCTATAAAATACACATTCAAAGCCCATAAAAGCCACCTAAATATGAGTTAAACCACATAAGATAGTAATTTATCGCTCACATTTAATACAAATCATTTGCATTACAGAGTGTATGGTTATTACCGCATTCATCATCAGCTTGGAAACAACAGTAAAAAGGCTTTGCAGCTGAGCTACTGCCCCGCTACAAAGCCATATTTTTACGTCATTAGCTTGCTATTTTTACATCATTAACTGGTTATCTTGACTGCAAAAATCACTTCGCTTTAATGTAAAGATCTTTGGTATAAATCTTATCTTCGGCGTTATTTTCAGGGAATCCACCAACCAGTGGCGACACTAAGCGTGCTTTCACATATTGGAAAATTGGCGCGATCGGCATATCACGCGCGAGCAGTGTTTCTGCTTGGGCGTACAAATCGGCACGCTCTGCATCACTGGTCGATGCCAATGCTTTTGCCATCACCGCATCGTATTCTTTGCTGTGATAACGAGGATCATTCGAGCTATTGTTAGATTGCATTAATGACAAGAAAGCCGATGCTTCGTTGTAATCGCCACACCAACCTGCACGAGTCACTTCGAAATCGCCTTGACGACGCGTATCTAAGTAGGTTTTCCACTCTTGGTTTTCAAGTGTCACGGTCACGCCTAATGATTTTTTCCACATTGACGCAATTGCAACGGCATTTTTCTTGTGGTTATCATCGGTGTTGTATAACAAGGTAAATTTAAGCGGATTTGATTTATCGAAGCCAGCTTCTTTCAGCAATTCTTTGGCTTTAGCAATGCGCTCCTTTTGTGTCCATTTGGCATACTCAGGCAATGCTGGGTGGAAATCTGCCACAATTTCAGGTGTTAATGTGTAAGCTGGCTTTTGACCTTGACCGAGTAAAATTTTTGTCATCACATCACGATCAATGGTGTAAGACAGTGCTTTACGCACTCGTACATCATCAAACGGTGGTTTCTGGTTATTAAAACCGTAGTAGTAAGAACATAAGTTACCGACGACTTTTAGATCTTCTGGATGTTCTTTTTGCAGGTTTTTGAAATGCTCATTTGGCAGTTCGTCAGTCATTTGAAGCTCACCAGAAAGGAAACGGTTCATTTCAGCGACTTGGCTTTCAATTGGTAAATAGGTCACTTTGTTGATAATAGTGTCTTTATCATCCCAATACGTTTTACTACGAACCAATTCCATGCGCTCGTTTAATACCCATTTATTAAGAACATAAGCGCCGTTGCCGACGAAGTTTTCAGCTTTAGTCCATTGATCGCCATACTTTTCGACGACTTTCTTATTCACCGGCATCACTGTAGTGTGCCCCATCATTTTTACAAAGTACGGTACCGCTGATTCAAGTGAGACTTCAAGGGTATTAGCATCGAGAGCCTTTACACCTAATGTCGATTTATCTGCTTTGCCACTAATGATTTTTGCCGCATTTTTCATGGTAGTCATTTCTAAATACCATGCATACGGAGAAGCGGTAGCCGGATCAACGGCACGCTGGAAAGCAAACACAAAATCATCGGCGGTGACGGGATCACCATTCGACCATTTTGCGTCTTTACGCAGATGGAAAGTAAAGTTTTTGTTGTCTGTGGTTTCCCAAGTTTCGGCCACGCCAGGAACGACATTACCGTCACCGTCTTGAACCACTAAACCTTCAAATAAATCACGAATAACGTTGGACTCTGGCACACCTTCGGTTTTTTGCGGATCAATAGACGCCACTTCTGCGCCATTACCTTTTACCAATTCTTGCTTATCGGCAAGCTTAGTGCCTTCAGGAACATGGGCAGCCATTGCAGGGAAAGTTGCCGCGCCAAACGTTAACCCAGCACCAATTAATAGCGCTTGAGTGATTTTATTCTTAATCATATTGTTAAACTCCAAGTTTTTATTTAAATGCATCCATGACTTCTTTATCGGTATATCTCCCCCAGTACACTGGGTGTAGCACGTAAATCTAATAACGTAGCCTTATAAGAATATTTTCACTACTGTAACTTACGCGAGCCAGATAAAGACTCGATAACATTAGCAATCTTTAACGTTAACAACCATAGTGAATATCAAAAAAGGCTACGTTATTAACACTTTTATTACCCACCTGCATAATAATTCAACAGACCCAGCCAAATAAGCATAAATATCCAGCAGTGTGCGTTTATTTATTTCCATCACTCGGCTAAAAAACACGCCCACAACAAATACATCATGTAACAAAATGTTAATAATCACCATTAATCAAGCAAAGTTGTCTCTAGTTGATATTTCAGTAGTTACAACCAAAGAATTGACAAGTTTTATCAAATATCGAGCCTACTCGACATTTATCTGAAAATTTAAACACTTGATTAACATTTACTACAAGGTCGATTCAAAAAGACACCATTGTACTTTGTCAGCATGATGTTACTCATCAACACTGCTATGGATGCTACGTAAACCTAATTATGTTTGGTATATGTCTGCAGCTTCCATCGCCCCCTAATTTTTGCGATGGATCATACCAATCAGCGTATTTAGACAATCCGATATCTACACCGATTGGTATTACTTCAAGGAATGAGAGAGAGAAATGATATGAAGCGTTTCAATCTAACCGCAGTAGCAATGTCGTTAGCGTTGGCTTCTGTAGCAGCAAATGCCGCTCCAGGTGCCCCCGCTTTAGATATGTATGGTTCGAAGAATTTACAATTTTCTAAAATTGATTTGGCGATGGAAACAACGTCAGGTTACAACAGCATGGTGCAATATCACGACCAAGCTAAAGTCGATATCATCTTTAACCAATACAGTGGCGTTAAAGGTGATACATACAACATTTATTTTGATGGTGAAGTGGTGGCAACAGGCCCAATTAACGGCAGTAAAACCACCGCATCATTTAGTTATCCTAAAGGCGGCGTCTACCAAATGGTGATCGAAGCTTGTGATGATACTGGTTGTACTAAATCAAAATCAGAAACGTTAACCATTGCTGATACTGACGGCTCTCACTTAGCGCCATTGGTGATGCACACCGATCCAAACAATAAAAGCTACAACACTGACAAAGATACCGTGGTCGGTACCTATTTTGTTGAATGGGGTATTTATGATCGTGAATACACCGTTGATAACCTTCCTGCTGATAATTTAACCCATATCCTTTACGGCTTTATTCCAATTTGTGGGCCAAATGAATCGCTAAAATCTGTGGGTGGAAATAGCTTTAATGCGCTACAAACCGCGTGTCAGGGCGTGCCTGATTACAACGTGGTTATCCATGACCCTTGGGCGGCGTATCAAAAAAGCTTTACACAAGCAGGACACGAGTACGACACCCCTATCAAAGGTAACTTTGCAATGATGATGGCGCTTAAACAGCGCAATCCTGATCTGAAAATCCTTCCTTCTGTGGGTGGATGGACACTTTCTGATCCTTTCTTTTCTTTCACCGATAAATCAAAGCGCGATATTTTTGTCGCCTCTGTTAAAGACTTCTTAACCACTTGGAAGTTTTTTGATGGGGTTGATATTGACTGGGAATTCCCAGGTGGTGGTGGTGAGAATGCCAACCTAGGCGATCCGCAAAAAGATGGCCCAGCATACGTTGCTTTAATGCAAGAACTGCGCGCGATGCTGGATGAGCTTGAAGTGGCCAATGGTAAAGAGTATGAGTTAACCTCTGCGATTAATGCCGGTCACGATAAGGTTGAAGATGTGGATTATGGGCAAGCGGTTCAATATATGGATTACATCTTCGCCATGACTTATGACTTCTATGGCGGTTGGAATAACGTTCCGGGTCACCAAGCTGGTTTATATTGCAGCAGCGCACTCCTTCCTGGTCAGTGTGATGGTACTGGCAACGACGCGGAAGGAAAGCCATTTAAAGGCCCTGCTTATACCTTAGATAATGGTATTCAGTTGCTATTAGCTCAAGGTGTTCCAGCCAATAAGTTAGTTGCTGGTGTTGCAATGTATGGTCGTGGTTGGGATGGTGTGATGCCAAACACATTAACCGATGCGACGAATCCAATGACCGGTACGGGTAACGGTAAATTTACTGGCACCAAAGCTCAAGGTGTTTGGGAAGCTGGCGTTATTGATTACAAAGGCATTAAAGAGTTCATGTTAGGCGCCGACAAACAAGGCATCAATGGCTACGAATATGGTTATGATGAAAGCGCACAAGCGCCTTATGTTTGGAATCGTTCAAACGGTAAACTTCTGACCTTTGATGATGACCGCTCAACGATTGCTAAAGGCGAATACGCGCGTAGCTTAGGTTTAGCTGGTTTATTCTCGTGGGAAATTGATGCTGATAATGGTGATATCTTAAATGCAATGCATGAAGGTTTAGCCGGTGAAGCCTCTAACCGTCCACCAAGCGCTAATGCTGGTGTTGATAAAGTGGTGGTTGGCCCTGCGGCGGTAGTACTTGATGGTTCTGGGTCGAAAGATGTCGGTGGCTCAATTGCTTCTTACGCTTGGACACAAACCTCGGGCCCTGCGGTAACCCTGAGTAATGCAACGGCAGCCAAAGCCAGTTTTGATGCTACGGAAGTAACGGAAGCACAAACGTATATCTTCTCTTTAACGGTTACAGATAACGAAGGTGCTACTGCTACCGATACGGTTGTGATCACGGTTAATCCTGTCGATGTTCCGGTTGAAAATACCGCGCCAGTGGCTGCAATTGTTGCTCCAACCCAAGCTCAAGCCGGTGATACGGTTGTGATTGACGCATCAAGCTCTACCGATGCTGAAGGCGATGCTTTAACTTATACTTGGACTCTGCCTTCTGGCGTGACTGGTAGCGGTGCAAGCATTAGCTTTGTCGCGGGTGAATATGATGCTGATACTACTCTAAACTTTAGTGTGACGGTCAGTGATGGTCAGCTGTCTAGCTCTGCATCCATTTCGGTTGTCATTCTAAAAACTGAAGGAAGCGTAGACCCTGATCCAACCTGTGATAATGCTTGGGATAGTGCGGCAGTTTATACCGGCGGAGATCAAGTGACACTAGAGGGCACTCTTTATGAGGCTAAATGGTGGACACAAGGTCAAAATCCTAGCCAATCGGGTGAATGGGGTGTTTGGAAAAACCTAGGTGCAGTAACCTGTAACTAATTTTACAAAGATAACCATGACAAAAGCCAATAGATCACTCTACTGGCTTTTATTTTTTGATAAGACGTTAAATCATAACCCTCTTATCTTGTTCACTTTTCAGAAAATTTACTTTCCTGTGTATGTGCTATGAGACTTATCTAGTTTGTAGAAAGTCGCTTGAGCGTAATCATCTGGGTCACCAGAGATATTTTGGTTATAAACACCGGCTTTAAAGTACATGTACTTACCACCCACATCGTAACCACTTTCACTCATATCAACGACTTGTTTTACATCCGGCTTACCAGGGCGCATAACTGTAACTGTCATCGTGTTACCTTTAACCGCGATTTGGTAGCTAAATTTCTCGCCAAGTGCGATACCTTTATCACCGATTTCACCCGTCATGCCACCCACTAAGTCATAGAATGTCTCCGTGCCTTTCAAGGTGTTTTCGTGTGCGAAGTAAACCGTACCTGTTGGTTGGTTTGGCAATTTACGGTAGTACAGTCGAATTGGCTCATCATCTTGATCATGGATTTGACCAATAATAAAGCGACCAACTTGACCGGCTTCACCTGTTGTCGTGGCGTGGTCAATTTTAAGTGTCGCGTTTAGTACACCATCAACACCACCGGCGGCTTTTTGGTCAGCCACTGGCGCAGAACTGAATACCCAGTTGTTTTTGTTAACCCCTTTCGTTGGGATTGATTTATCACCTTTACGCAGCATTTCACGTAGTTCAGTACGAGCATATTGGGTATTTGGTGAAGTACGAACACCTTTCACAAACGTTTTGAATACCAAACCACCGTCTGCAGCGGTGTAGAATACATCAGGGTGTGAGTAACCGTTAGCCAGGTCCCATTCACTCACATCATCAGGGCGGTTATTTTTATCATGGTCAAACGGCTGAGATAGGTACCAAGATGTCATATCGAAGTTTTGACTTGGTGCATTACCGGCTTTTGGTGTTGCTGGTAAACCCGTTGGGGTTGGTAGTTCGCCACGACCACATTTAACAGTTGTTAAACAAGGGTATACCGCAACTGCGCCAAAATCACCTTTACGTAAATTTTTGCGCGCATCTTTTTGAGCGGCAGCATCTGCTTTCATTTGAGCAATAAGAGAGGTCTCAGCAGCAATCACATCAGGGGTAATAATTTGATTAGTTGGGCAAGCATTCACACCACAATTTACTGCCGCAAGCTCTGTCACACTGTTCCAATCATTACCGGTATTACCATGACCAACATACTTGATGTAACGTGCAGTAACCGGTGCAAAAGCAAAACGCTCTAAGCCAATAACGCCACCAGAACTCATTTGATTTTCAAGTACAGGAGTCCATGTTTTACCATCGGTACTAACAAGAATATCAAACTTACTTTGACGCTCATTACCTTTACTAAATGCTGCGCGAACTGCATTAAATTCATGAGCCGAACCATAATCAATCATCGCCCATTCGCCATCACCATTAGCAGACCAGCGTGTTTGAATATCATTATCTATCAGACGATCAGGACCATTACCATCATGACTGCTTGCTGAAACAGCAACCGGAGTTAATACCGCTTCACCCGTGAAACCTTGCGCCGTTGACTGATCTTGTGCAAGTTGCTGAGCAGGAGTAAGCGTTGCTGTTGATGTACAACCGACCGCTAGCAATACTGAAGATGCTAGCAAGGTTTTAAGATAAATATGCTTCATGTCTAGGTCACCTATTCGCTATAAAATATGAAAAACAAAAGAATTAGCTTTAAACCATTGATTTATTCAATGTGTTCGTTAGTTTTTACATCATTTCATAATCTTGTAATACAAATAAGTCACTAACAACAAAAACGAGATCACAGTCAGATATTTTGATTGAATTTATCATCAATATTTGTGTGAGATCTTACTTTTTATCTTCGAATAAGCACAATAAAATTGATTTAATTGAAGCTATACGCATCAAATTAATGAGCGTATCGCGTTATTTCTTCCAACGTTGCGCCGCTTTAGCATCACAATCACGCGACTCCAACCAACGAACCTCATCGGTGGTGCGCTCTTTCTTCCAAAATGGTGCTTTGGTTTTTAAATAATCCATCACGAATTCACACGCTTCAAACGCTGCCACTCGGTGCACGCTCGATACGCCAACAAACACAATTTGATCGCCTAAATCTAAATCACCAATACGATGGATCACGCGAATATTCAATAATGGCCAACGTTGCTTTGCTTGATCACAAATAGAAATTAGTGAGCGCTCGGTCATGCCAGGGTAATGCTCTAGACTGAGTCCGGTGACATTATCGCCCAGATTCATATCGCGAACCTTCCCCACAAAGGTAACTACCGCGCCCGCTTGAGAACCTTGAGCAAGTTGTGCGTATTCTGCGCCAACATCAAAATCATCATAAGGGACAGACACCATTTCAAATGCGTTGATATCCATCATATTAACCTCCGGTCACCGGTGGAAAAAAGGCCACTTCATCGCCCGATTTAACTAAAGTTTCCATTGGTACCATATCTTGGTTTACCGCCACAAGTAACTTGCCTGATTGCAACGCTTGCGCCCATTGTTCACCTTGTTGGCAAAGTTGATCACGCAAGGCATCGGCGGTTAGGTTATCGGCATCGACATTAATGCCCTCTTCGCCAATTTGTTCACGCGTTTGAGCAAAAAATAATACTTTAATCATATTAATAACCTTCTATTCTGCTTTGAAATGACCAGACTTACCGCCGGTTTTTTCCAGTAATCGGACTTGACCAATCACCATGTCTTTTTGCACTGCTTTACACATATCGTAAATGGTCAGTGCCGCGACAGAAGCTGCGGTTAATGCTTCCATTTCTACCCCAGTTTTGCCGGTCAGCTTGCATAAAGATTCAATGCGCACTTGATTGGTTTCAGGTAGAGCTTGTAAATGCACTTCAACTTTTGTCAGCAGTAATGGATGACACAGCGGGATCAAGTCCCAGGTTTTTTTCGCCGCTTGGATGCCTGCAATGCGAGCGGTAGCAAACACATCGCCTTTATGATGATCGCCAGACACAATCAATTGCAGCGTTTCAGCCGACATGCTCACCCACGCTTCTGCGCGTGCTTCACGGACCGTTTCTTGTTTGGCAGAGACATCGACCATATTGGCTTCGCCTGAAGCATTAATGTGTGTAAATTTTTCCACGTTATATTCCTGTCACAATACAGGCCCTCATCAGAAATACTAACAAGAACCGTGATTAAAGAGAGAGACTAAAAGTATTAGCCGCCGATCGAGGCGAGATGAGGTGTCATACCGGTATTGCCATCTTGCAAGAAGTGACTGACTGATTTGGTTTTAAGCGCGCCTTGAATGCGTTCAATCAAGGCACCTTCTTGTTGATCTTGTTCGAGCAGATCGCGCAATTCTACCCCTTGATCGCCAAACAAACATAAGTGTAATTTACCGGTTGCCGAGACTCGAAGGCGGTTGCAGGTTTCACAGAAGCCTTTTTCGTACGGCATGATCAACCCAATCTCACCTAAGTAATCAGGGTGCACAAACACTTGCGCGGGACCATCATTCGCTTCTTTGATTTTGAGTAACCAACCATTGGCGATCAGATGATTGCGGATGCTGACGCCCGATTGATGCTGCTGTTGGAATAGCGTATCCATTTCGCCCGTTTGCATTAATTCAATAAAGCGCAATTGAATTGGTCGGGTTTTGATCCAATGGAGGAATTCAGGTAGCGAGTGGCCATTTAATTGTTTGAGCAGCACTACATTGACTTTGACTTGCTGATAGCCAATTTCAAAGGCGCGCTCAATCCCATTCATCACATCGTGAAATTTATTTTCACCTGTGATCTGGTGGAACAATTTTGGATCTAGACTATCGACACTGACATTAATGTGCGTCAATCCTGCCTCTTTCCAGTCATCCACTTGTTTGGCCATGCGATAACCGTTAGTGGTGGTGGCGACTTTATTGATGCCTTTGGTTTCGGCAACACTGGCAATAATATCGGTAAAGTCTTTGCGTAAACTTGGTTCACCGCCGGTTAAACGCACTTTAGTGGTGCCACAATCGGCGAACGCATTGACTACACGTTTAATTTCAGATTGATCTAAAAAAGACGAGTTTTTACGACCGGTTGGATGATAGCCATCGGGCAAACAATAGGTACACTTAAAATTACACACGTCAGTGATCGACAGACGTAAGTAATAAAACTTACGCTGAAAGTTATCGACAAATTCCGTAGAATCTGAAGCGGGAGAGTCACTAAGACCCCCCTCTTTTTGAGGAGTATATTGATTAACTAATTGGGTCACGAAACACCTTTCCAAATACGGGAGGTCAACTCATTTCTAAGTAAACCCTGGTGACAAAATTTGCCACTGGCGTAAAAAACATATTTAACTTTTCATCAGATGTAATAACGTATCATTCCGCTATAGATAAGATAAAAAGTAAACGTAGTGATCCACGCTCGGAGTTTTGACATAACAATCGACTTTCTGTTGGAAATGGCCAATTGATAAGATTATTGTCAAAGTCTACGCAAGAAACGTGATTTTTGCCATACCCATTTCAGGCTAAGCCCGTTATATTTAGTTAATCCAAATCAAAGAAATGTGAAGAAGCTCTTCAAATCGCTTCTATCAACATTTTTAACATGACATTTATTTATGACTATTCATACCAAAAACAAAGTTGTCGCAATAGGCGGTGGACATGGTTTAGGCCGTATTTTGGCCGCGTTAAAAGATTTTGGCCATAATGCCACCGGTATTGTGGCGACTACCGACAATGGCGGTTCAACCGGACGTATTCGTCAATGCCAAGGCGGTATTGCTTGGGGCGATACGCGTAATTGTATTAATCAGTTGATCACCGAACCGACCACCAGTTCGATGATGTTTGAATATCGTTTTCGAGGAGCGGGAGAGCTTAACGGACACAATTTAGGTAACTTGATGCTGACCGCGCTGGGTAATCTTTCCATTCGTCCATTAGAAGCGATTAATTTGATCCGTGATATGTTGCAAGTCGAAGTCAATATTGTACCGATGTCGGAACACCCAGCAGATCTCACTGCGTTGTCGGTTTCAGGTCAATGGGTGCGGGGGGAAACCAATGTCGATGAAATGTCTGAGTTACTACAACGTTTGTACGTTGAGCCCGAAGTACCGGCTACCGATGAAGGGATCCATGCGATCCAAGCTGCCGACTGTATTATCTTAGGACCTGGCAGTTTTTTAACCAGCATCATGCCGCCATTGTTATTACCCGAAATAGGCAAAGCAATTGCCGAATGTTCACAAGCCAAAGTGGTGTTTATTGATAATCTCGATAATGAATACGGCCCTGCTGGCATGATGACGTTAGAGCAAAAATTAAATTGGTGCCAACGTGCTTGTGGCGGTCGTCAAGTGGATATTTTATTGGGTGAGAACTTTAGTGATGAGTTAAAACTACAATATCAATGTGTTGAAGTAAACTTAGCATCACCTAACCACGAATGGCGACACGACCGTAAAAAACTGCAACAACAAATCGAAAAGATTATTTTGCAGTGACGGATGCCAAGTGATCTTAAGCGGTGCCTGAAAATGGCAATAAAAAGACAGTTTACCTCCATCAGAATAAACTGTCTTTGGCATCCCGCGGTTAACTATTGGTAATAAACTGCGCCCTGAGTTTTTCGATTTCATCGCGTTTATGCGCTGCTTGCTCAAACTCTAAATTTTGTGCATGTTGGTACATCTCATTTTCAAGTTGAGTAATGCGTTTATCAAGCTGTTGGGGCGTCAAGGCTTGGTACTCCGCTGCTTGCTCGGCGACTTTCGATAGCGAAACGACATTGCTGGCTTTTTTACCTTTGCGCGTCCCAACATGACTCAATTCCATAATGTCTTGGATGCTTTTGGTCAATGCTTGTGGCGTGGCACCAATCGATTCATTGTAAGCATGTTGTTTTGCACGACGACGGTCGGTTTCATCTATCGCTTTTTTCATCGATTTGGTTATCGAATCACCGTATAAAATGGCTTTACCTTGCAAGTTACGCGCGGCGCGACCGATAGTTTGGATCAACGACCGCTCAGAACGTAAGAAGCCTTCTTTGTCAGCGTCTAAAATGGCGACTAAAGACACTTCCGGCATATCCAAACCTTCACGCAGTAAGTTAATTCCGACTAACACATCAAACTCACCTAAACGTAAATCACGAATAATTTCGACACGTTCCACCGTATCAATATCTGAATGCAGATAACGCACTTTAATGCCATGCTCGGTTAAGTATTCGGTTAGATCTTCTGCCATCCGTTTGGTTAAGGTGGTGACCAATACCCGCTCATTGACTGCCACTCGTTTGTGTATTTCCGATAATAAATCATCGACTTGAGTGCCGACTGGACGCACTTCAATTTCTGGATCGAGTAATCCGGTTGGCCGCACGACTTGCTCGGCCACATCATCGCCCGATTTATCCAGTTCATATTGACTTGGCGTAGCAGAAACATAAATGGTTTGTGGTGCTAAGGCTTCAAACTCTTCAAAACGTAACGGGCGATTATCCAACGCTGACGGCAAACGAAAACCAAATTCCACCAGCGTTTCTTTACGCGA
Source organism: Vibrio algicola (assembly GCF_009601765.2). Lineage (NCBI taxonomy): Bacteria > Pseudomonadati > Pseudomonadota > Gammaproteobacteria > Vibrionales > Vibrionaceae > Vibrio > Vibrio algicola. The sequence goes on along the minus strand of NZ_CP045699.1, from coordinate 896,365 downwards.
GCGGTCACCTTTATACATCGCGCCTATTTGCGGCACCGTAACGTGCGATTCATCTATGATCAGCAAGCCATCTTTAGGCAGGTAATCAAATAAGGTTGGTGGCGGCTCACCTTCTTTTCGCCCACTTAAGTAGCGAGAGTAGTTTTCAATTCCGGAACAAAAACCGATTTCATTCATCATTTCAACATCAAACTGAGTTCGCTGAGTAATGCGTTGATCTTCTACCAACTTATTATTTTCACGCAGGTGTTTTTGCCGCTCAACTAACTCAAGCTTGATCTCTTCAATCGCTTCAAGAATTTTTTCTCTTGGGGTCACATAGTGAGTTTTAGGATAAATGGTCGCGCGCGCCATATCCCGTTGCTTGATCGCGCCAGTCAGCGGGTCAAAAATACTGATGCATTCCACTTCTTCGTCAAACATTTCAATCCGCACCGCATCATGTTCAGAATCAGCCGGAAACACATCCACCACTTCACCACGGACACGGAAATTACCACGTTCAAACACCATATCATTCCGGGTATATTGCAATTCGGCCAAACGGCGGATGATGTCACGCTGATCCAAGATGTCACCACGACGAATATGCAGCATCATTTTTAAATAAGAATCAGGATCTCCCAAACCATAAATAGCCGAAACCGACGCCACAATAATGGCATCCTTACGTTCAATTAATGATTTGGTGGCAGACAAGCGCATTTGTTCGATATGCGCATTAACCGATGAATCCTTTTCAATAAAAGTGTCGGTGGTTGGAACATAAGCTTCAGGTTGATAATAATCGTAATAAGAAACGAAATACTCAACCGCATTATGAGGAAAAAAAGCTTTCATCTCGCCGTACAATTGCGCGGCTAAGGTTTTATTCGGTGCTAAAATAATGGTCGGTCTTTGCGCGTTGGCAATCACGTTGGCTAAGGTAAAGGTTTTACCCGAGCCCGTAACACCTAATAAGGTTTGATGAGCAAGGCCCGAATCTAGACCATCGGTTAATTGCTCAATAGCAGCAGGTTGGTCACCAGCCGGATCGTAGGCCGATTCCAATTGATATAATTTACTCATAACACTCTCAACTTGGTCATAATGGTTTCGCGCAAAGGTTGCAGGGGTCTACTGTATCCAAACATTTTAAACTTGTGAATCGGTATCGCTGTTTAAAAAATAGCAGCGAATTAAAATAGCGGATGATCTGGTTAGAATCGCATCCAAAACAGCCTATTTAGCGCTAGCGAATTAAATTTAATTCTGTTAATATTCTTGTCCCTCGATTTAGCTACTCGCAACATACCCTCTATTTTTACCCACTGCTTTTCCCCAAAAAAAATCATTTCATCTCATTTTATTAACATTTCTCTTTTCTTTGTTCATTTAATCCACATCAACACTAACTAATTAACTTACTCACAAAGCTATAAAATACAATCAATTAGACCATACTTATTAATTAAACACTTGTTAATAATACAGTGACCAATTAATTGCTCAGGTTTCATGCACACACTTATCCACAAATTTAGTGGATAACTAGCTCTAGCCCTTGCCAGTCAATTGATACAAGAAAGTAAAGCTAAAAAACTTAAAAAAAATCACTTTTTTATTGCTTCGTGGATTGACAGTAAAAACGACTCTCGCTAGAATCCTCCTCGTTGAATAATTCCCTGTTAGTTCAGTTGGTAGAACGGCGGACTGTTAATCCGTATGTCGCAAGTTCAAGTCTTGCACAGGGAGCCAAATTTAAAAAAGGCCGCATATTAATGCGGCCTTTTTGCGTTTTTTTCTCGCTTTAAATCAACTTTATTGCTTTTTCCCGATAAATACTGCCTTAAATGACTAAATACCTATTTTCAGTAGGTTGTTATTAGTGTCACAAATGACGATAATATCGGGATCACTATTAACCTAATGAGATGATATGACCGATTACCTTCTCTTGCTTGTTGGCACCGTCTTAGTCAATAACTTTGTGCTCGTCAAATTCCTCGGCATCTGCCCGTTTATGGGCGTATCAAAGAAATTAGAAACCGCCATTGGCATGGGGCTGGCGACGACGTTTGTTCTCACTCTCGCGTCGGTCTGCTCTTATTTAGTTCAAACCTATATTTTGCGCCCATTAGGGATTGAATACTTACAAACCATGAGCTTTATTTTAGTGATTGCGTTTGTGGTTCAATTTACCGAAATGGTGGTGCATAAAACCAGTCCTACCCTTTATCGTTTATTAGGTATTTTCTTGCCCTTGATCACCACTAACTGTGCGGTTCTGGGCGTTGCTTTGCTTAATATCAATGAAAATCATAACTTTATAGAGTCAATCATCTATGGCTTTGGCGCGGCGGTAGGCTTCTCGCTAGTATTGATTCTATTTGCCTCAATGCGTGAACGTATTGCCGCGGCAGATGTTCCTATGCCATTTAAAGGTGCATCGATTGCGATGATCACCGCAGGTTTAATGTCACTCGCCTTTATGGGCTTTACTGGCTTGGTGAAATAATTCATGAGTACCATCGTTATTGCTGTTGCTGCCATTGCCGCTTTAGCCGCCGTTTTTGGGGTTATTCTGGGCTTTGCCTCTATTCGTTTCAAAGTCGAAGCCGATCCAATCGTCGATCAAATTGATGATATTTTACCGCAAACACAATGTGGTCAATGTGGCTACCCTGGTTGCCGTCCTTACGCGGAAGCGATTGCCAATGGTGATGCTATCACCAAATGCCCACCAGGCGGTCAAGCGGGCATTGAGAAACTGGCAAACTTAATGGGTATTGATGTTCCATCCGATAGCGCCAACATTGAAGAAGCGGTTAAGAAAGTCGCCTTTATTCATGAAGATATGTGCATTGGTTGTACTAAGTGTATTCAAGCTTGCCCAGTCGATGCGATTGTCGGCGGCACGAAAGCAATGCACACGGTGATCAAAAGTGAATGTACTGGCTGCGATCTTTGTGTTGCGCCCTGCCCGACTGACTGTATTGAAATGATCCCAGTTGAAACCACCCCCGATACTTGGAAGTGGACCTTAAACACTATTCCGGTTGTCACTGATTTATCTCCGGCAACCCAAAATGAGACTGCAAACATTGAAGCCTCTGCTGACACTGCATCCAAATCTGAAACCGTGAATTGAAGGAAATAGAATGTCGTCTTTAATTGAACAAATTCGTCACGGTCAACTCTGGGATTTCCCCGGCGGCATTCATCCGCCGGAAAATAAAGATCAATCATCACACACGACTATGGTTTTTCCACAACTGGCCGATGAATTTATCCTGCCATTGAAACAGCACATTGGTCGTCCGGGGGATATCTGCATTAAAGTTGGCGATCATGTCTTACGTGGTCAGCAACTTACTCATGCCAATCTCGCCTTTATGGTGCCGGTCCATGCGCCGACATCTGGCACGGTCACCGCGATAGAAAAACGCACTATCGCTCACCCATCTGGCTTATCTGATCTGTGCATAATTATTAAACCCGATGGACTCGATACTTGGATTGAAAAACAAGCCACACCAAACTATCAAGATGTCGATCCCGAAGCTCTGATCGAAAAGATCCGCCAGTCGGGTATCTCAGGTATGGGCGGTGCGGGTTTTCCTACCGCTCGTAAGCTGCATACCGGATTAGCAAAAACCAAAATACTCATCATCAATGCCGCAGAGTGCGAACCTTACATCACCGCCGATGATCGCTTAATGCGCGACTTTGCAGAAGAAGTGATCCAAGGCGTTCAGGTGATCCAGCATATTCTAAAACCTGAAGTCACCATCATCGGCATTGAAGATAATAAAAAAGAAGCCACCGCCGCACTCGAACTCGCCGCCAAAGAAGTGGATTTAGTGATCCGTGTGATCCCGACCAAATACCCATCCGGTGGTGCGAAGCAATTAATCAAGGTATTAACTGGGCGTGAAGTGCCTAGCAAAGCGCACTCGGCTGCAGTCGGCGTACTGATGCAAAACGTCGGTACAGCTTTTGCGATTAAACGTGCGATTGTCGATGGCGAGCCTTTAATTGAACGTGTTGTGACCTTAACGGGTGATTCTTTTGCGCAAAAAGGCAATGTCTTTGCTCGTTTAGGCACGCCAATTTCATCACTATTAGAACAGTTTGGATATAAAGCTGACAAACGTCATCCTCGCCTGATCATCGGCGGTTCATTAATGGGCTTCACCTTACCGCATCCCCATGTGCCGATCACCAAGATCACCAACTGTATTTTAGCGCCAAAACGCAAAGAGTTGGCACCGGCTTCACAAGAAATGGCCTGCATCCGCTGTACTGCTTGTGCCGAAGTGTGCCCAGTGTCATTGCTACCACAACAAATGCAGTGGTATGCCAAAGCACAAGATTACGACAAATGTGAAGAATACCATCTGTCGGATTGCATCGAATGTGGCGCTTGTGCTTATGTTTGCCCAAGTGAGATCCCGTTGGTGCAATATTATCGCCAAGCCAAATCCGAGATCTGGACCCGTAATCAAGAAGCCAAAGAAGCCGAACGCGCTAAACTGCGTTTTGAAGAAAGACAACAACGTCTTGAGCGAGATAAACAAGAGCGTGAAAATCGCTTTAAGCAAGCGGCGGATAAACGTCGTGGCGAGATGAATAAAACGGCAGGTGGCGATGATGCGATAGCCGCCGCGATTGCTAGAGTGAAAGCGCAACAAGCCACACTCACGCCGGATACCACAACCGTGAAACCGGCTGTTGCTGCGGCCATTGCTCGCGCTAAAGCCAAACAAGCAGCTGCCGCAAAAGCCGGACAGAGCGAGCCTGATAACAGTGAAATGATGAAATTGCGTGAAGAGCGCAAACGAGTAGCGCGCGAGAAAAAAGCGCAACTACAAGCACAAGCTGAAAGCAAATGCGAAACCGACAAAGAAACCAACACCGAAGCTGATACTGACAAACAAGATATCAGCGCGGAACCTGAAGCTAAATCAACCCCTGCACCCGCGCCAAAAAATGCCGCCGTGGCCGCAGCAGTGGCTCGAGCTAAAGCGCGTAAAGCCGAACAGCAGGCACAGCAGCAAACACAGGCTGACAGCGAAACCGAAGCTGATATTGACACTGACACTGACAACCAAAATAACAGCGCGGAGCCTGAAACAAAATCAACCCCGGCACCTACGCCCAAAAATGCCGCCGTGGCCGCTGCAGTTGCTCGAGCCAAAGCGCGTAAAGCAGAACAACAGGCGCAGCTGCAAGACCAAACTGACAGCAAAAGCGACACCGATACCGATACTGACACCGACAAACAAAATATCAGCATGGAACCTGAAACTAAATCAATGTCTGCACCCGCGCCAAAAAATGCCGCCGTGGCCGCAGCAGTTGCTCGAGCCAAAGCGCGCAAAGCCGAACAACAGGCGCAGCAACAGGCACAACAGCAAGCACAGCCTGACAGTCACTCAGAAAGCCAAGTTGCGGGAGCGGAGAAACTCATGGCACAAACAGAGCAATCAGATGCCGTAGCAGAAAAAGCACAACCAACATCTGATTTATCGCTTGATGATCTGTTCGATATACCGGTCTTTATCGGCAAAAATAAACAGGAGAAGAAATAGTGGCGTTTTTTATTACCAGCTCACCGCACGTTCATGTCAAACGCAATACCTCCAACATTATGATGTGGGTAGCCTTATGTTTACTCCCTGGTATTGGCGCACAAACCTACTTTTTCGGTTACGGTGTATTAATTCAAGTTGTATATGCAGTCTTATTAGCTTGGTTTTTTGAAGCTGCGGTCATGCTGCTAAGAAAACGCTCACCTTTAACCGCATTAAAAGATAATAGTGCTATGGTGACCGGCATGCTACTTGCGGTTTCGATACCGCCACTCTCTCCTTGGTGGCTAATGGCAATTGGTTTGTTTTTTGCCATTGTGATCGGTAAACATTTATACGGAGGTATTGGACAAAACCTCTTTAACCCTGCAATGGTCGCGTATGTGGTACTACTGATTTCATTCCCAGTACAAATGACCAGTTGGTTAGCACCAGAGGTGGTCACTAGCTTGCATTTGCACTTCTCTGATTGCGTCAAATTAATTTTTAGCGGCTATAACGGCGATGGTTTATCACTATTACAAGTGCGAACCGGTATTGATGGTGTCACTATGGCAACCCCACTGGACACGTTCAAAACATCCATTCGTGCTGGGCATACTGCCAGTGAGATCATGCAACAAGCCCCTTACAGTGGTTTATTTGGCATAGGCTGGCAATGGGTTAATATTGCATTCTTATTTGGTGGTGCAGTGTTATTAAAAATGCGCATTATCCAATGGCAAATACCCACTGCAATGCTGCTAAGCTTATTCGTGATGAGTGTCTTAACCAGTTTATTTGATCCAGGAATGACGGCCTCGCCAGCACTGCAATTGTTATCTGGTGCAACGATGCTAGGGGCATTCTTTATTGCGACCGATCCTATTACGGCCTCCACCACCACCAAGGGACGTTTGTACTATGGCTGCATGATTGGTGTAGTGGTGTTTTTAATTCGTTCTTGGGGCGGTTTCCCTGATGGCGTTGCATTTGCCATCTTACTGGCCAATATGTCGGTACCGTTAATTGATTACTACACCAAGCCCCGTACTTACGGCCATACAAGGTAAAATATTATGCTTAATGCCATGAAGAAAAATGGGGCCATTTTGGCGGTATTTGCCATTGCTTCCACCGCGTTAGTCGCGGTTACCAATTGGGTCACGGCAGACACCATTACCCATCAACAACAAATGCAATTGCAAAAGACACTCAATCAAGTGATCCCACGCAGTATGCACGATAAGCCTCTATTTTCATCGTGCATGTTATTGCCGTCGCAAACCAGTGTCACCACCAAACCTATGCCGGCCTATTTAGCCACCAAAGATGGCAAACCGACCGCGATTGCAATTGAATCTTATGCCCCAGATGGTTATAACGGCGCGATCAAAATCATCGTCGGCATGGATATGGACGGTGTGATCACCAGTTCGCGAGTGCTAGAACATAATGAAACCCCTGGCTTAGGCGATAAAATTGAAGTGCGAAAAAGTAAGTGGATTTTCAGCTTCGATCATAAAACCGTCACCGATGAAAATAAAGCGGAATGGGCAGTACGTAAAGATGGCGGGCAGTTTGACCAATTTACCGGTGCTACCATTACTCCGCGCGCCATGGTCAAAGCTATTAAGAAAACCGTTATTTACTTTAAGCAAAATAAAGCCACTATTCTTAATCAACCATTAAATTGTGAGGGATAACATGTCTAGTCTCAACACCGATTTAGCTCAAGATATAACGCCATCGTCTGATATTTCAGATCTAGAAGCAGCCGATCAAGTCGCGTCTGAAATGTCTGTTTCTGAGCAAAAACAATTAATGAAGAATGGGCTATGGGATAACAACCCAGCTTTAGTGCAACTGCTTGGTTTGTGCCCGTTGTTAGCGGTATCGTCCACCGTCACCAATGCTTTAGGTTTAGGTCTCGCCACTATGCTAGTGCTGATTTGTACTAATACCATCATCTCTTTAGTGCGAAATTACGTGCCCAAAGAAGTGCGTATCCCTATCTTTGTGATGATCATTTCTGCAGTCGTTACCTGTGTGCAATTATTGATGAGCGCTTACGCGTATGGTTTGTATCTCTCACTTGGTATTTTCATTCCTTTGATCGTGACCAACTGTGTGATCATCGGTCGCGCTGAAGCTTATGCCTCAAAAAATAATGTTAAAAATGCTGCGCTCGATGGCTTTTGGATGGGACTTGGCATGTTGGCCGTTCTCACTTTATTGGGTGCATTGCGTGAAATTATCGGTAAAGGCTCATTATTTGATGGCGCTGATTTACTGCTGGGCAATTGGGCTTCTGTGCTGCGTATTGAGTTATTCCATATTGATAGCAGTTTCTTACTTGCACTCTTGCCACCAGGTGCGTTTATTGGCGTCGGTTTTTTAATTGCCCTTAAACAGGTGATTGATAGCAATATCGCCAAGCGCAAACCGAAACAAGAGAAGCCAACCATTGCTCGTGCTCGCGTGACTAAAGTTTGATGATAAGCGTAATGGCTAATAGCTAATAACTAATGGCTAATGAACCGTGTCATTGAAAATCACTCATTTAACTGATAAAAATGCGTGAATTGGTCATAAATAAATAGTTTAATAGGCAATGTATGAATAATGAAAAACGCAAGATCATACTGGAGCGGTTGCGAGAAAATAACCCTAACCCGCAAACCGAACTTAACTGGTCATCGCCCTTTGAGCTATTAATTGCAGTTTTACTTTCAGCTCAAGCCACCGATGTCAGTGTCAATAAAGCCACCGACAAACTCTACCCTATCGCCAATACTCCAGAAGCGATTTACGCCCTGGGTGTCGAAGGCTTAAAGCAATACATCAAAACCATTGGCTTATTTAATTCTAAAGCTGAAAATACGATTAAAACTTGTAAAATGTTGATTGAACTGCATAACAGCCAAGTACCTGAAGATCGCACCGCCTTAGAAGCACTGCCGGGTGTGGGCCGAAAAACCGCTAACGTGGTCCTTAATACCGCATTTGGTTGGCCGACGATCGCGGTTGATACTCATATTTATCGTGTATCAAATCGCACTAAACTCGCGATGGGAAAAACCGTTGATGATGTCGAACAAAAGTTATTAAAAGTTATCCCTACTGAGTTTAAACTCGATGTTCATCATTGGTTAATCTTACATGGGCGCTATACCTGCATCGCTCGTAAACCAAGATGCGGTAGCTGTATAATTGAAGACTTATGCGAGTTCAAAGATAAAACCGAACTATAGACAATCAATATAGCCGTTTATTCAAGAATCATTATTAAAATAAGGAACATACAATGTCGAATGGAAGAGTGCTACACACTATGGTACGCGTGGGCGACTTAGATAAATCTATCGCATTTTATACCGACGTGCTTGGTATGGATTTACTACGTAAAAATGACAATACCGAATATAAATACAGCTTAGCCTTTGTCGGTTACGGCGATGAATCCCAAGGCGCGGTGATTGAGCTCACTTATAACTGGGATACTTCAGAATACGATCTTGGGACGGGTTATGGTCATATCGCATTAGGCTTTGATGATATTTACAGTGCTTGTGATGCCATTAAAGCGGCCGGTGGTCAAGTGACTCGTGAGCCTGGTCCAGTCAAAGGCGGCAGCACACATATTGCTTTTGTAAAAGACCCAGATGGCTACATGATTGAATTAATTCAAACCAGCCAAATGAGCGCCGGATTAGAAGGTTAAATTTAGCTTAGTTTGCTATGTTAACATCACGATTTAAAGAGCCTTTTGTGGCTCTTTTTTATGCTTGTTTTCCGGTGGACCTTTCACTTCCTCCAGTCTTGAAAATTGAAAAATGGATGAAGTTCAGATGCTAATCTGCAATAATACTGGGCTAATTCACGGATCAGAAAACCAATGACTGACAAAAATGACGCTTTGACACTAAAAAGTCGCTTTCGTGGCTATTTTCCTGTTGTTATCGATGTAGAAACAGCCGGATTTAACTCAAAAACTGATGCGCTGCTCGAAATTTGTGCCGTCACTTTAGCCATGGACGATAACGGGGATCTTTACCCAGCTTCAACCATTCAATTTAATGTTGAGCCTTTTGAAGGGGCTAACCTTGAAAAAGAAGCGTTAGAGTTCACCGGCATACGCGATCCTTACAGCCCATTACGTGGCGCAGTAAGTGAAGCAGAAGCACTTAAAGAAATATTTAAGCTCGTCCGAAAAGAACAAAAAGCAGCAAACTGTGGTCGTGCGATCATGGTTGCGCATAATGCCACTTTCGATCTGAACTTCGTGATGGCGGCGGCTGAGCGAAGCAAATTAAAACGGATCCCATTCCACCCTTTTGCCACCTTTGATACTGCGGCATTAAGCGGACTGGCCTACGGACAAACCGTATTGGCGAAAGCTTGCATTGCAGCAGGAATGGAGTTTGATAATAAAGCGGCTCATTCAGCCCTTTATGATACTAAAGTGACTGCTGATCTTTTTTGTAAAATCGTCAATAAATGGAAAGCTTTAGGTGGTTGGCCGCTTGAAGCAAGCGAATAATCAATCGAAAATGAATCAGCTGATCATTGAATCGACCCAATAATTAAAACTAGAGAGCACTATGAACCCTGTTGTTATTTCCGTTTGCTTAATGCTAGTACTGTCGTTACTGCGCGTTAATGTTGTTATTGCACTAACGCTTAGTGCCATTACTGGGGGCTTACTGGCTCACCTTTCCCTTGACCAAACCGTTGCCGCTTTCCAAGCTGGCCTCGGCGATGGCGCTGAAATTGCTCTAAGTTACGCCCTACTTGGTGCGTTTGCTGTAGCGTTAGCCCAAACTGGTATTACCGATTTACTGTCCAATGCGGTGATCAAACGTGTGCATGGTGAAACCAATCAAAAAGCGTCTGCCATTTTAAAGTATGCCATCCTTTCAAGCTTATTGATCTTAGCGGTCTCATCACAAAACATCATTCCAGTCCATATTGCTTTTATTCCGATTATTGTTCCACCGCTACTGTCTGCGTTAAATAAAATGAATATTGACCGCCGTATGATTGCCTGTGTGATCACCTTTGGTTTGGTCACACCTTATATGATTTTGCCGATTGGTTTTGGTGGCATTTTCTTAAACGATATTTTATTACCTGCGTTAGTCAATAATGGCTTAACCAGCGCTACCGCAAGCCAAATTCCTGCGGCGATGTTTATTCCAGCGTGTGGCATGATTTTTGGTTTATTAGTGAGTATCTTTATTACTTACCGTAAGCCTCGTCAATACGAGGAAGTCGCCACAACACCTGAATCACTACAACAAGTAGGCATTGATAAAAAAGCGGTCGTCATTGCAGTCGTCAGTATCGTGGCCACTTTATCTGCTCAGCTTTATTCTGGTTCGATGATTGTTGGCGCGTTAGTCGGTTTCATTATTTTATCATTTGGGAAGCCTTTCCAAACCAGTCAGGATAGTTTTACTCGCGGTGTACAAATGATGGCGATGATTGGTTTTATCATGATCTCTGCCAATGGTTTTGCCAGCGTAATGAAAGCCACAGGCGGTGTTGAGACCTTAGTCGGGTTCTTGCAACACAGCATGAGTGGCCATCAAGGTATTGCCGCATTCGCGATGTTAATCGTTGGTTTGTTGATCACGATGGGGATTGGTTCGTCGTTCTCAACCATTCCTATTATTGCCACTATCTATGTTCCTTTGGCATTGTCATTTGGTTTTTCACCAGCGGCAACCATTGCACTAGTCGGTACCGCTGCGGCGCTAGGTGATGCGGGGTCTCCAGCTTCAGATTCGACCTTGGGGCCAACCTCTGGTTTAAATGCCGATGGACAACATGATCATATCAAGGATTCTGTGATCCCAACCTTCTTGCATTACAACTTGCCATTAATTGCCTTTGGTTGGATTGCCGCGATGGTGCTGTGATTTTTCATTATTGTTAAATCCCAAAAGCCACCATCAAATATAAAAAAACCGCTTACTGATCTTTCGTCAGTAAGCGGTTTTTTGTTCAGCAAGATAAACGACAGCGATTATTCTTCGCTAGCAGGCGCGCGTGCGGCAGCTTCTGTGATCAATGTTTGTAATTCGCCTTTTTGGAACATCTCGATGATGATGTCACAACCACCGACTAACTCACCTTCAATCCACAATTGTGGGAAGGTAGGCCATTGTGCATAGCTTGGTAGTTCAGCACGAATATCAGGGTTTTGTAGAATATCAACGTAAGCAAATTTCTCGCCACAATTCATTAGAGCTTGAGACGCTTGAGATGAGAAACCACAGCTTGGTAGCTTAGGTGAGCCTTTCATGTAGAGCAAAATTGTGTTTTCAGAAATTTGTTGTTTGATTTTATCGATAGTTTCCATTGTATTCTCACTCGCTTATTCTAGGTTTGTGCGGACATTCTACTTGTATATGCACTCAAATAAAAAGCCATTATTTATAAGGGTATTCTAAATGCAGCTTTATCGCTCGATTTTTTTACATTTAACGCCAGTTCTTAACATTTTTTCATACACAACACTGTTAATAAAGTTAAAAGTTGCTAAGATACCTAGAGTTGAACAAATGGCTTAAGAATAATAATTGAAAGCTGCTTATCAATTTTAAATAGTTGAATTAATAAGCGTAAAGCCTCTTTCTTATATACACGGAGATTTAAGCAATGGCATTTGAATTACCAGCACTACCTTTCGCAAAAGACGCACTAGAACCACATATCTCAGCTGAAACTCTAGATTTTCACCACGGTAAGCACCACAACACTTACGTTGTTAAGCTAAATGGTTTAGTTCCTGGTACTGAGTTTGAAGGCAAATCACTAGAAGAAATCATCAAAACTTCAACTGGTGGTGTATTCAATAACGCAGCACAAATCTGGAACCACACCTTCTACTGGAACTGCCTAGCACCAAATGCAGGTGGCGAACCAACAGGCGCTGTCGGTGAAGCAATCAAACAAGCTTTTGGTTCTTTCGAAGAATTCAAAGCTAAATTTACTGATTCTGCAATCAACAACTTCGGTTCTTCTTGGACTTGGCTTGTTAAGAATGCCGACGGTTCTCTGGCTATCGTCAACACATCAAATGCAGCCACTCCGCTGACTGATGAAGGTGTAACACCACTTCTAACAGTTGATCTATGGGAACATGCATACTACATCGATTTCCGTAACGTTCGTCCTGATTACATGGCTGCTTTCTGGGCGCTAGTAAACTGGGACTTCGTGGAAGCTAACCTAATCAAATAAGACCGCTTGTGCTGCTGGTCAGCACAACATGAAAAGTCTCTTCAAAAAGATCAGCTTAGCTGGTCTTTTTTTATTTCTGCCTACCGCCCCTACTTTTATCACTGAGTAATAAGTTAGTTACATCGTTTCAGTGCATAAATAAGAGATCGCCCACAAGACAATTGTTCATTTATCTACCATGCTTAAGTGCTACCTGTTAGATAGGGAGGAAGTTTTGTCCCTCTAAAAAAGTCAAAAATAAACTTAGTGAGTAGCAAAACCCTCCCATAAACTCATTTGATACCCATGAGGTGTGCTATGAATATTTATAATTCTGTTGTCGTGATCACGTCAGCAGGCTCTCATCTAGGTCAAACGTTAGCGCAGCATTTCCTCTCTTTACATGCCAACGTGATCTTAGTCGATGATAACGAAGCCGCACTTAATCGTACCTTGCAACAATGTCAGCCAACGTCATCCGCCCTGTTAACTTACCTTTTAGATGACCATAGTTTTGAAAGTGTGCAACCCTTGTTTTCTTCCATCAATAAGCATTTTGATCAAGGTATTGATGTGTTGATCAACCTTTATCCTTCACTGCCTGCGCCATCTTTAATGGATGAAACCAATTTTGATCACTACAGCGGTCAAATGTCGTCACTGGCAAGTACGATGCTGTGCTTTAGTAAGTTGGCGGCCAAACAAATGCAACACAATCAAAAGAAAGGTGTGATCGTGAATTTGTCGTCTCAAGATGCCGAAAATAGCTCTGATCATAACTCGGCCTCATTGATTTCAAATTTCACCCAAAGTTGGTCGAAGGAATTACAACCATTTAATATTCGAGTTGGCGGGATCTTGCCACCTCCACCGCATGGTCGAACCAACAATTGGGCGCGTAATCGAGATGAATTGATCCGCAACACTGAATATATTGTTGAAAACGATTCCTTTAATGGCCGTGTGCTCGATTGCCATTAATGATCGTTCAAAATTGAGTACAGAGAAAAGTATCAAAGGCCATGAATGGTCTTTTCTCAAGCTACCAAGGACGGATCAGCGTCTTTTCGGCGTATTCAAATTGATCAAATATTAAATAGAATTGGTATAAAATTCCCCTTAGGTTCAAATCATAGGCATAAAAAAACCTCATCAAAATGATGAGGTTTTTTATGACAGTTCATTTGCGATTAGCTTATTGCTAACCGCTTAGAATGAATAAGATTATTTTTTCTTCGCTGATTTCTTAGCGACTGGAGCTGGCTCTTCGGTTTTCTTAATAACGGTAGTCCCTTCGAAAGTTTCGCCTTCGATGTATGCTTTTCCGTAGTAAGTTGCGATTAGCACTTCTTTAAGCTCTGTGATCAATGGGTAGCGCGGGTTAGCACCAGTACATTGGTCATCAAACGCATCAACCGCTAGTTCATCAAGTTTAGCTAGGAAGTCCGCTTCTGGAACGCCTGCTGCTTGAATTGACATAGGAATATCAAGTTGAACTTTAACTTCGTCTAACCATGTTAATAGACGTTCAATTTTCTGTGCTGTACGGTCACCCGGTTGGCTTAGACCTAAATGGTCAGCAACTTCTGCGTAACGACTGCGTGATTTAGGACGGTCGTATTGAGAAAATGCTGCTTGCTTAGTTGGATTGTCGTTGGCATTGAAACGGATCACGTTTGAAATCATCAGTGCGTTAGCAAGACCGTGTGGGATGTGGAACTCAGCGCCAATTTTGTGAGCAATTGAGTGACATACACCAAGGAATGCGTTAGCAAATGACATACCTGCAATTGTCGCCGCATTGTGTACTTTTTCACGAGCGATTGGGTCTGCTGCGCCATTTTGGTAGCTAGATGGCAAGTATTCTTTAAGCATTTTAAGCGCTTGAAGAGCATGGCCGTCTGAGTATTCATTCGCAAGAACTGATACATAAGCTTCCAATGCGTGAGTGATCGCATCGTAACCACCAAAGGCAGTTAGCGACTTAGGCATGTTCATAACCAAGTTAGCATCAACAATCGCCATGTTTGGTGTTAGTTCGTAATCTGCTAATGGGTATTTTGCGCCCGTTTTATCGTCGGTTACAACGGCAAACGGTGTTACTTCAGAACCGGTACCAGACGTGGTTGTGATACAAACTAACTCTGCTTTTTTACCCATTTTAGGGAATTTGTAAATACGTTTACGGATATCCATAAAGCGCATTGCCAATTCTTGGAAATCAGTTTCTGGATGCTCGTACATTACCCACATGATTTTCGCTGCATCCATTGGCGAACCGCCACCTAGAGCAAGGATCACATCTGGTTGGAAGCTTTGCATTGCTGCTGCGCCTTTTTCAACAACAGAAAGCGTTGGATCCGCTTCTACGTCGAAGAAAGTTTGAACTTCAATACCTTGGGCTTTCAATAAACGAACGACTTCGTCTGCATAACCGTTGTTGAATAAGAAACGGTCAGTTACTAGGAATGCGCGTTTTTTATCTTCTAAATCCGTTAGTGCGATTGGAAGACTACCACGACGGAAGTAAATAGATTTTGGAAGTTTGTGCCACAACATATTCTCTGCTCGCTTAGCTACCGTTTTCTTGTTGATAAGGTGCTTAGGACCCACGTTTTCTGAGATAGAGTTACCACCCCATGAACCACAACCTAAAGTCAATGATGGTGCAACGTTAAAGTTGTACAAATCACCGATACCACCGTGAGTGGTTGGGATGTTGATAAGAATACGAGCGGTTTTCATTTTATCGCCAAAGTAGCGAATACGATCTTTGTTCGTATCTTGGTCTGTGTATAAGCCAGAAGTATGACCGATACCACCAATTTCAACCATAGTGATTGCTTGGTCTACGGCATTTTCAAAAGAAGACGCGCGGAACATACCTAATGTTGGAGACAGTTTTTCGTGTGCAAATTCGTCATCGTAGCTGACTACGCCACCTTCACCGATAAGGATCTTGGTGTTTGAAGGAACAGTAATACCCGCCATTTCAGCAATTTTAGTCGCAGGTTGACCTACGATATCAGCGTTCAAGTTACCGTTAATCAATAAGATTTTACGTACTTTATCTGCTTCTGATTTAGAGAGAACATAACCACAGTGAGCGGCAAAACGTGCTTTCACTTCGTCGTAGACTTCATCCATAACGATGATAGCTTGCTCTGAAGCACACACTACGCCGTTATCGAATGTTTTTGACATAAGAACAGAAGCGACTGCACGTTTGATATCTGCAGTTTCATCGATAACAACAGGAACGTTACCTGCGCCAACACCGATAGCGGGTTTACCTGAAGAGTAAGCCGCTTTAACCATACCTGGACCACCAGTGGCAAGGATAAGGTTGATGCCATCGTGCTTCATTAGTGCATTTGATAATTCAACCGATGGTTGGTCGATCCAACCGATGATGTCTTTTGGCGCGCCAGCAGCAATTGCCGCATCTAGCACGATTTTAGCTGCATCGTTCGTTGAGTTTTTGGCACGTGGGTGTGGCGAGAAGATGATGGCGTTACGTGTTTTCAATGCGATAAGTGATTTAAAGATCGCAGTAGACGTTGGGTTAGTGGTTGGAACGATACCACAGATGATACCGACTGGTTCTGCGATAGTCATGGTGCCGAACTCTTCGTTCTCTTCTAATACACCACACGTTTTTTCGTCTTTATATTTGTTGTAAATGAATTCTGAAGCAAAGTGGTTTTTGATTACTTTATCTTCAATGATACCCATACCCGATTCTGCTACCGCTTGTTGCGCTAGAGGGATACGAGCTTGGTTAGCTGCCAAAGATGCTGCACGGAAGATTTTATCTACTTGCTCTTGTGAGAAAGTGGCATATTCCTTTTGTGCCGCTTGAACACGTGCAACTAGCGCATCAAGTTCAGCTAAATTCGTTACAGACATAGTGGATCTCCTAAGATTTAAAAATTATTTAGTAAGCGAACCAAACTACCAATCAAGGTGTGATAAACATCATGATTGTAAAATGGAACTCTTAGTAAATTGCTTTCAAAACTGAGTATAAGCGTTCATTAAATTAAAATATTGACTTAGATCAGTTATTGAATTCAATTTACCTCTAAAGCAGTAGTACAGACGAGGCACCAATACGTATCTGGTTGATTTAATAACACTTTATTTATTTTATATATCGAAAAAATATTTAAGATTCCGACATTAAATATGCGTCATTTCACATTAAAATGTAATAAAATTACTGTAAAAAACAACCTTACAACAAAAGACTCGTGCTACAAGCAGTATACCTAAACCCGCACAACATGTAACACTTTCGTAATAGTTTTTACACCAAATACACGCTTTTACCCTCACCTTTCCTTTCCTAGCCTTTAACCATAATATAAGATTGAAAAAACGCTATTTAAGCCTCGAATTAATAAAGAATTTCCCTTACATTATCGTTATTCTGTGTGACAGTATGACGAATACCATAATCTTGATGATTGTGGCTGCATAGATAACAATATGCTTCACGTCCTTACACCTTAACCGCCTTTTTATTATGTGAGATGACACCTTATGGGCTCGATTGAACTTGCCATTTACTTCCAATTTTTCTTTGGCTTAGTCGCTGCGGTGAACCCGATTGGCATCATGCCAGTATTTGTTTCGCTCTCCACTCACATGACGCCGGAAGAAAAAAATAAAACCGCCGCAACCGCCAATTTCGCGGTAGCGGTGATCTTGATTGTATCCCTTCTTTTTGGTCAAGTGCTGCTTAATCTATTTAGTATTTCTCTCGATTCTTTTCGAGTTGCGGGCGGCATGTTACTGCTAAGCATCGCTTTCTCAATGATGAGTGGTAAGCTAGGGGAAGATAAGCAAAACAAACAAGAACGAAATGAGTTTATTAGTCGTGAGCAAATTGGCGTTGTGCCACTTGCGATGCCGTTAATGGCCGGCCCTGGTGCGATCAGCTCCACCATAGTGTACGGTGCTCGCTACCCAACCATGATTGATATTTTCGGCATTATTGCCACTATCATTGTGTTCTGCTTTTGTTCTTGGCTGCTGTTTCGATCTGCCCCGATTATTGTTCGCGTGTTGGGACAAACCGGAATTAACGTTGTCACTCGTATTATGGGCTTGATCTTAGCGTCACTCGGGGTCGAATTTATTGCCACGGGACTCGGCAGTTTGTTCCCAGGCTTAATGTAGTCGCCAACACCATACCTGAATGGCGATAATTGCACGAAAATAGTTAAGTAACTGAACGGAAAGGATCCCGTTATGCAAGAGCAAGAAAAAGATCAACCAGAAGGCTTGAAACATAAGCTTTATGTGATCATCTTCGGCACCCACACCACTGCGGGTCGCCGCTTTGACATCATGCTTATTGTGGCGATTATTTGCTCATTGATTATTTTGATCTTAGATTCAGTGCCTTCCTTTGTGGCAAAGTGGCACTATGAATTCGATCTTTTAGAATACTTGTTTACTGCGATTTTCACGCTTGAATACCTGCTGCGCCTATATTGCTCTCCCAAGCCCAAAGCCTATGCGAAAAGCTTTTATGGCATCATAGATTTACTCGCTATTTTGCCCACCTACTTGGCCTTCTTTTTCCCTGCCGCCAGTTTTATTGGCATTATCCGACTATTACGTGTGATGCGGATTTTCCGTATTCTTAAACTAGTTCGATTCTTACAAGATTCGAATTTATTAGTGCGTACTCTGGTTACTTCACAACGAAAAATCTTAATATTTTTCAGCGCTGTGGCAATTTTAGTCACTATCTTTGGCGCATTAATGTATGTGATTGAAGGGCCTGAAAATGGCTTTACCAGTATTCCGCGCGGAATTTATTGGGCAATCATTACTATCACCACCGTAGGCTATGGCGATGTGGTACCACAAACACCATTAGGACAAGCAGTGGCCGCCCTCACCATGTTATTGGGTTATTCAATTTTGGCCGTGCCGACTGGAATTATTACCGCAGAATTAAATCAAGAAATGAAAGCGCATCGTAGCTTAGTACTGTGTCCAAATTGTACTAAGAGTGGCCATGAGACTGACGCGCTGTTTTGTAAGCATTGTGGCAGCGAGCTTGCCGATCCCGATAAACGAGTGGTTCCGGTCAAACAACCGTAATCTTATCACTTACGTCTCATAAACTAACTGAACTAATACCAATTCCAAAAATTTAATGATCGTTCAAAATTGATCAAATATTAAATGGAATAGGTATAACTAAACGACATAAGCCACATAAAAAAATACCGCCTCAAATTGAATGCTTGAGGCGGTATTTTTATTTACGTGTCGTGAGATCTGATTACTTCTCAGCTAAGATAATACGCAGAGTACGACGTAGTGGTTCTGCCGCGCCCCAAAGCAATTGGTCACCAACCGTGAAGGCATTTAAGAACGTATCACCCATTTCCATTTTACGCAAACGACCAACCGGCACTGAAAGCGTACCCGTAACTTTGGCAGGTGAAAGCTCTTGCGCGGTGATCTCTTTCTCATTCGGGATCACTTTAACCCAATCATTATGGGTGGCGATGATTTCTTCAATCTCATCCATCGGCACATTCTGCTTAAGCTTAATAGTTAACGCTTGAGAGTGACAACGCATCGCACCAATACGCACACAAGTGCCATCAATTGGTACTGAATCTGCGCCTTGCAGGCCAAGGATCTTGTTGGTTTCCACCGTGGCTTTCCACTCTTCTTTACTTTGACCATTTTCGCGTTTGACATCAATCCACGGGATCAATGAACCGGCCAAAGGCGCACCAAACTCACTGGTAGGGTAAGCACTTGAACGAATCGTTTCGGCCACTTTACGGTCAATATCTAAGATAGAACTGGCAGGGTCTGCCATTTCAGCACTCACCGATTGGTTAATCACGCCCATTTGCGCAATAAGTTCACGCATATTTTTCGCGCCAGCGCCCGATGCCGCTTGATAGGTCATCGCGCTCATCCATTCGATCATGCCTTTCTCGTACAGGCCACCTAGGCCCATTAGCATTAGGCTCACCGTACAGTTGCCACCCACAAAGGTGTTAGTCCCTGCATGCAACCCTTGTTGAATTTGGGTTAAGTTAACCGGATCCAAAGTAATGATGGCATCATCTTTCATACGCAATGTAGAAGCCGCATCGATCCAATACCCTTTCCAACCCGCTTGACGCAGTGCTGGATAGACTTTTTCCGTATAACCACCACCTTGACAGGTAATGATGGCATCTAATTGTTTTAAGCTTTCAATATCAAAAGCATCTTGTAGCATGCCAGCATCCTTGCCTAAGAAAGGGGCAGGAATGCCTACTTGCGATGTGGTATAGAACACAGGTTCGATGAGGTCAAAATCCTTTTCCTCAACCATGCGTTGCATCAGTACAGAACCCACCATGCCACGCCAACCAACTAAACCCACTTTCATCATGTTCATCTCTCCCTGATATTTATAAATTATGACTATACCCGCCTTATTGAACCTGCCTTTATATTGGCTAAGTTCGATAATTTTGGGTATAAAGCTTGTCTTAATCGAGCAACCCGAATCAACAAGCTTAAAATACAGTTATTACTATCTCATTGCTCAACACATTCTTCAAACAACAATTTCAGATAAAACCAATCACACTACCTCGACCAGCATAAATGCGATTGATTTAACTAAATGGTTTTATCAAACATGTGTTGAGAACACTCAATACCAATTAAGAATTTCTCACTAACTGATCTTTCAAGTTTGGTGGAATGCCTTTAATAGTTAACGTATCGGTTTCTGGATCATAAAAAACCCTTTCACCCAATAACATGGCATCAAAATTTATCGACAAACCGCCACCCGCACCCACATATTTGGCCAACTTACGAATAGTTGAACGGTCAACGGGGAAGCTATCTTCTAATTCATAACCTTGCTTTTGAGTAAACTCTTGAAAGTTATCATCATGTCCTGCGCCAGAAAGCTCACCAGATAATTCACGGATCTCCAGTTCATCACCCGCTTTTAATTGCTCATTACAGTAATCATGCACTTGTTTGCGGTATGCTACGGTTTCATCTTTATTGAGTTGTGAATCGGCGCAGTAATCGTCTACCGCTTGCATCAACACTAAATTTTGTTTCTTGGTATCAAGCCCGACTTCAGCTTGCAAAAAGTCTAAGAAGAAGTCAGCCACTTTGCGCCCCACTCGACCTTTAATATAGGTGAGGTAGCGATTAGATTCTGGGTCAGTTTCATAGCGCGACAGATCAATACGAACCGCGATGTCCATTTTATTGATATCAAGGTAGTCAGTCCCTGAAATATCCAGATCATCATCCACTTTTAAACTTTGATTCGATGGCAGCAAGGCGATAAACAAATATTCAGTCGCTAGTGACTGATATTGCGCCATCACCAATACCCCTTCTTCGGCAAAAGGATATTTCTCTAATTCTGTTTTTAAACGCTCAGCAGATTGTGAGGAAAACTCATAAAAATTTGATTCACCTTGGCGAAATTGCTTCATCCAATATTGGAATTCGCTTTCTTCTTTGTAAGTGCCAAAGCCTTTGCCGCCTTTGGCATTAAAGGTGCGATGAAGTTCTGCGACTAATTGTTCTGAAACGGCATCATTAGACAAAGCGGTGTTACGCAAGTTAACAACAAGCTCATCTTGATCATTTTTTGTCAATTTGTGCAGTATAACGTTGGAAATATTTAAGCTCATGATAAATTAGTTTCAAGTTGATGTTTCAGTTGTGAGGTAGACTAGGGTATCATAAGCCGCTTTTACTATCATTAACCGAATCAGGAAGCAAATAGACACTTATGCCTATTAATTCAAAATACAGCGACAAACAAATCGAACAAATCTTGGCTGAAATTGCAGCGGTACTCGATAAGCACCAAGCGAGCTCGGATCTTAGTTTGATGATTGCTGGTAACATTGTGACAAACATTTTAAATTCCGATGTACCGCGTGCACAGCGTAAACTCATTGCAGACAAATTTTCTCAAGCTCTTTTATCATCAATTGATGCCTAAATTGCCTTTTAACGTTAAATTGAGTTAGAACGATATTTCAAATGGTTAATAGCGGAAACACATACGGAGAGCGCGTCTCTCGACTCGTCAGTTGGGGACATTGGTTCTCTTTCTTTAACATCATTATCGCTATGTTGATTGGCAGCCGTTTCATTGCTCAATCACCATGGCCGGATACGGTTATAGGTCAAGCATACCTTTTGATCTCGTGGTTCGGGCATTTCGCGTTTTTAGTGTTTGCGCTCTACATTTTAGTTTTATTCCCACTGACATTCGTGATCCCTTCACGCAAGTTATTACGTTTAGTCAGTGTGTGTTTTACTACTCTTTGCTTAACCTTGCTATTGCTCGATACTCAAGCCTACGAAAAACTCCATCTGCACTTAAACCCTGTCGTATGGGAACTGTTATTAAGTAAAGAAAAAACCGCTTTTAATGCCCAGTGGCAATACCTCTTTGCCGCAGTACCGATTTTATTTTTAATCCAAATTGTTATTTCAGAGTGGATCTGGAAGAAGCAACGCTCATTGTCACGAAAAAAAATCGGCAAACCCGTCACGATAATCTTTTTCTTATGTTTTTTAAGTAGCCACCTGATTTACATTTGGGCGGATGCTTTTTTCTATCGCCCGATCACCAGTCAGCGAACAAATTTCCCATTGTCGTACCCAATGACGGCAAAATCCTTTATGGAAAAACATGGCCTTTTAGACCGTTCAGATTATTTAGAACGCTTAGAGGAATATGGTAGTGGTAACGGTGAAGTGGTGAACTACCCGCTAGAGCCAATGAAATACGATGGTTTAGGCAAAAAATACAATGTGCTGATGGTGATGGTCGATAACTTGCGTAGTGATATGTTAACTCAACAAGTTATGCCATCGACTTTTGAATTTGCTAAAAACAATCAAAATTTTGTGAATCACTATAGTGCCACTAATAATGTCTATGGCGTGTTCAGTTTGTTTTATGGGCTGCCAAGTAATTATTCTGCCAGTATTAAAGCACAAGATACACAGCCGCTCATTATTGATTCAATGGCAAAACGTCATTATCAAATGGCCGCGTTTAGTGATGATAAATTTGAAGGCTCAGAGCTTTATGATGAAATCTTTAGCTCGATAGATGTGCAAAAAAACACAGCTCAAGATCACGATTCCAATAATGAGATTGTAGATGATTGGAAAACGTGGCTCAGCACTACCTCAAATAAGCCTTGGTTTAGCTATGTAGAGCTGTCTAATGTCGAAAGATTCGAGAACAACACACAAGTATTAAACCAATTCACCCCTAAATCGAAAAATGCCATCGCTATGCTAAAAGCGAGTTATCAATCGGCAGCATTTACCGCCGATCAGTCGATTCAAAATATTTTAACTGAGATCGATAGTAAAAATTTATTAAACAATACCATAGTGGTGATCACCTCCAATCATGGCATGGAGTTTAATGACACCAATAGTAATACTTGGGGCTCAGACAGTAATTTCAGCCGCTATCAACTGCAAGTTCCTATGGTAGTTCATTGGCCAGATAAAAAGCCGACGGTATACACCCAACATACGAGTCACTTAGATTTATCCGCAACCTTGATGCAAGATTTATTTGAAACCTCGTCAAACCCTTATGATTTTAGTAGTGGCCGTAACTTATTTGATACAAGCAAACGCCCATGGATCTTAGCGGGTGATAATAAAAATATCGCACTGGTCACCAAAGATACCACCACTGTGGTTGATCAATTTGGTAACTACAAAGTCTACGATAAAAACTATAAGCGCCAAAAACATGCTAAGCCTAAACTGTCATTCATGCTGCAAGGCCTATCAGAGCTCAAGCGTTTTTACCACCAGCCTAACTGATTAAAAAATAGGCTTTTATTGGTAATAAAAGGTTTACAACACACAAAGAGCTGTATATTATCTACAGCGTAAATCGGAGGGATGGCTGAGTGGTCGAAAGCACCGGTCTTGAAAACCGGCGCCTGTTAATAGCGGGCCTAGGGTTCAAATCCCTATCCCTCCACCACTTTCTAAGCTCTTGATTTTTCAAGGGCTTTTTCCGTTTTTAGGGTTCTTTTTATCACCTACACAAACAGGTGAGACAATTGTACCTTTTAAAACAAGCCAATTCCGTATATTACTCTCACGTATGCTGCCCTAAAGCCTTACACAAGTTCGGTTACCCATTTGACATCAAAGTCAGCCTTCTAACCAAAGATCGCGCTACCGCTTTGCTGCGTAACTTGCATATCTCAGCCACTATCAAGCAATTCCTATTCAACGAGTTACCAAGCAATAAGTCTAAACTCCTACCATTCCGCCAGTTTAAACAAGCCCTCGATCAGGCTATTGATACAGTTCGCCGTAACTCATTCACAACCATCAATTACTCTGTCCCAGCCTTAAAAACCGTGACCGTTTCGGCTGACGAAATAGCACCTCAAACTACCAATAAAGCCACCAGCATTCCTCAACCAGAAAATGAGACAATTAGCCCATCAGATGCACTAGATGAGTTCATCGCCAGCAAGAAAAACACCAATATTCGCTCATTAACAGTGCACCAGCTTAATCAGCGCATTAGTCACTTCATCTGTACCCTCAAAACCCAAGATATGTAATGGTCAAGTAATCCTGTAGGACTTCTAAGCCACTTTTAGTAATCCTTGGCGTTTTTGAACTGGCGTTAAATAATTAATCGCGGAGTTCAATCGCCTGTAATTGTAGAAGCTAATATACCGTTCGACGGCGATTGCCACCGATGGGTGATTGATGAAGCTTAGGTCGTTCAGATATTCCGTTTTCAAATTGAGGAAAAATCGTTCTTGTACGGCATTGTCCCAGCAACACCCTCGCCGACTCATACTTTGTATCATGTTGTGATCGAGAAGCGTTTCTTGGAATAACTTTGCCGTATATTGTACACCCTGATCGGAGTGAAACATCAACCCCTTCGTTGTTGGTTTATGCTGAGCAATCGCGTTCGTTAAAGCTTGTTTGGCCAACTGGGCATCCGGTGTTTTCGACAGTGCATAACCAACAATTTCTCGATTCGCCAAGTCCATCACTGTGGCTAAATAGCTCCAACCTTGATGTGAGCGAATAAACGTAATATCGCCAACCCAATGAGTATTCAAATCAGTCGGGTTAAATGCTCTTTTTAATAAGTTTGGTGTAGTCGGTCGTTCTTTTCCCTGAGCATAATAGTGTGGTTTTTTCGGTCGCTTAGCGACTAATCTTAATGTTTTCATTAGCCTAGCGGTTTTAAATAAACCAACAGTGACGGATTCTTCTTTATTCAACTCAAAAGCCAATCGTCGCTTTCCATAACAATAAAAAGTGTCTTCGAAAATAGTCTTCATTTTATTCCCGAGCACCTCATCGGCAACTCGAGTCACTGGCGTGTAGTCATAGCTTGATATGGGTAACTCAAGCAGCCCACATAATCTCTGAATAGAAATTTTAGGCTCTGCCTTGCTCAGTTGTTGAATCACTTCAAGTTTGGATTGTCGCGTATGAACAAGGCGGTTGCTTTTTTTAACAAGCGAACATCTTCTCTTGATTCTGCCAACTCTTTTTTCAGTTCTTCGATTAATCGTTTATCGGCATCTAAAGGCACTTTATCGGGTGCGAATTCACCACGCTGTTCATCTATGTACTGCTTTTTCCAACGAGCAACCGCAGTAGCGCCAGCGCCTGATATATCCATAATTTGTTGATTGGTATAATGCTCTTCAATCATCAATCTGGCGTACTCGTGCTTTTGTTTATGTGTGTAATTGAGTCGTTTTTTTCGAGTGTTAATGTTCATAGCTAGGTTCCTATATTGCAGTCAATTATAGGCTATAGAACCCTCCAAGATCATTAAACCATTACACTTGCCAATTTCGATAGACTCGAATAAATCTTTAGTAGTCAATAAGCTGAAGTTAACGTCCGAAAAAGGAATGCTATATACAATAATATTACCGACATGACAGATATAATTTCGTCCATAACCATCGATAAACGAAATATCAAATTCATCTGCTAAATCTTGTTTATACCTTGCTTCTCGAAGCAATCGCTTTAACTCCGAGCTTCCTGAAAACAAAATAGGATTAATAATACTTTTTCCTAACACAGAAATATCAATGATATTGTTTTTTGCGTTGGCATAAACTTTTGAATCAGAAGTTTTGTACCAGAAGTTTTGTACCAAAGTAGCTCCCTTAATATATTAACTCTCTTCTTCCTTGGAACTTCTCACACTGAAATTAAAACGCCCCGTGGGATTATGGGACGCATAAAGTGCAGTGCATGGTTATGCATAGCCATCCAAAGGAAAAGGATCTTGCCATTACACGCTCAAAAAGCTGTCGATCATTTTCAGTCGATCACCAAATCCCTTTGAAACTAACAGCCGCGAAAATAAAATACACAGAAAAAATAAGCATATCAGCTTAAATTGAGAAGTATCGTATTTCCGACTAGGATTTGAGCTAAATTATCGTGTCAACTTAACTTTCTATGTTACAATTTTGAGTCATTCAGAGCGTGCTGAATCCCTGATTTAGTTAACTATTTTTTAGTCACAGTGAATACACTTTAAAGTTATTGATCTATGAAAAAGTACGAGTTAGTTGTCCAAGATATTGTTAGCAAGATCTGTCAAAACAGTATCAATCATAAGCTTCCTGCAGAAAGAGAGCTATCTGAAATATATGGGTTATCCCGATTTACTATTCGAAAAGCGCTAGCAAAACTGGAAGCGATTGGCATGGTGACATCTAAGGTAGGCTCAGGGTACTTTGTTAATACATCTTTAGTTGGCACCCCTCTAGTTTATAACTCCGTTACTGAAAACAGCTTTGAAGAAATATCTTATAAAAAGATCAAATTGAATAAAACGTTACCAAACAATCACGAACAACAAATATTTTCTCTACGTGACGATGAATATATTTGGAAGATCAAACGACTTAGGTTAATTAATAATAAAGTCATTCAAATTGAAGAAACGAAAATACCAGTCAGTATCTTTAATGAAATGAACACAGACATCATCGAGAGCTCGATTCAAAAACATGCACTAGCTCAAGGCCTAGAGATCGATAGTTATCTAACGACTTATCAAGCCATCAACGTATCCAAAGATGACGCTGATTTGCTGGGTTGTAAGAAGAATGTGGCAGCAATGAACATCACTAACCGTGGCTTCCTTAACTCTGGAGAATTGTTCATTGTCAGCGACATTATCGATATCAACTATCAATGTACCTACCACACGCCTTTTAACAGTGAGAGCATGAACTTTCGAGACAAAAAATAACGGTTTTGTTTGTATTCAAACCACTTTGCCTTCCCAGGTTTAATTTCTCTAGTTTTCCGTAGCTCCTCCCCACTCCGAAAAAATAACAACCCACACAGTGGCGGGTTGTCAGTAGAATTGAACAACTGTTATGGAGTGTGGATCGCGCCATCAGGAAGGCGACTTTGAGTCCACTCGTGGGGGCGATACATAACAGGGAACTCGGCTGCAACCTCTCGGTCGATTTCAACACCAATACCTGCGATTTCAGAAGCGTATAAGTAGCCATTAATTGGCTCTGCAGCGTTCGGGAATACCTTGTGCGTGTTCTCGTTGTACTCGACATGCTCTTGAATGGCGGCATTGTGTAAATGCACATTCAAATGCGTGTTTACCGCTGCGCCAATTGGCGTCATATCTGGTGGGCAATGCCATGCAATACGAACACCAAAATTCTGACATAGATGACCTAGTTTCAGAGCTGGGGTAATGCCACCGATTTGTGAAACATGGCAACGAATGAAGTCGATACGACGATTTGCAATCAATGATTTCCACTCTTCGGGGTTATTAAATAACTCCCCTAAACCTAATGACACTGAGCTCTGGCTGCGAATATTATCCAACCATTCCGTTTGATTTGGCGGCAGAATATCTTCAATGAAGTACGGCTTATATTGCTCGACTTCCTTAGCAAATTGTATTGCCTGATTTGGGAAAAGGCGCTCATGCACATCGTGAAGAATATGGAATTGATTACCATATTTATCTCTCAGCGACTTAAACATCGTTAGAGTATTGTCCATGTACTGATCTTGATCGTAGTACGAACCTTCAGTCGGGTTTTGAGTAGTATGTAAATCGGTTGGAACACCGCCATAGAAACCAAGCTGACAACGGATATGCTTGTAGCCTTTGTCTAGGAAAGATTCCACCAGCTCATAAATACCTTCCATCGTATCGCTAGTCGCATGTGTGTATACAGGAATAGCATCACGAGACTTACCACCAAATAACTGGTGTAACGGCATGCCCGCTAATTTGGCTTTAATATCCCACAGTGCCATATCAACACCGGAAATTGCATTATTGATAACAGGGCCATTTCGCCAATAAGCGTTAACCATCATCATTTGCCATAAGTCTTCAATATTATTGGCGTTTTTACCAATAAGAATAGGTTTTAAATATTCATCGACCATTGCTTTTACAGCAAGCGGTCGTTGTTGGAATGTCGCACAACCAAACCCTATCACGCCTTCATTCGTTTCAACTACCACGGTAATGAGATTGTGTCTGTCTGGTTTAGTAATAATACAATGGATATTAGATATAATAGTTTCTTTCACAATTAAATTACCTAAACTTAAGTCAACTCCTATTATCTAACCGCTTTAAAAACCACATTTCAAGCGCTAATTTTCAGTAAAAATAATTGGTACGTTAAGTGTTTTTATTTGATATAACAAAACATACCAATTGCCCCAAAATAGTAAAAAAATAATTTTTAGACTTTCAAGTGTGATTGAGATCTCTTTTTATTGTGTTGGAATTAAATTGGTTGCCGTTAAGATTACTCGAGTTAAATATATTCAAATAACAGGTGTAGTATGCAAATGGTAGAAAATAGTGATGCTGTTATTAATAACTCAAAGTTATCACCAAAAAAGAAAAATTTCCTAAAAAACATACAGTTATTGGTTTCTTTACTTGGTGGTAAAGACAATATCGTGAGCATCACACACTGTATGACAAGGCTGCGATTCAAATTGGCAGACGAATCTATGGTAGACGAAGATGCGATCAAACAGATCGCTGATGTGAAAGGGTTGGTGCTTCAACAAGGTCAAACTCAAGTTATCATCGGGGTTGAAGTAGAGAAGTGGTTTAATGCGCTATCAAACACTCAACGAGCTGACGCAAATCCGGCTGATGAGCTAGAAAAAGGCAAACTGTTCCAAGGCGTGATGCGCATTGTTGCGGGTATCTTCGGCCCTGTAGTTCCAGCGATTGCCGGTGCAGGTATGTTGATGGGCTTACTTTCTGGCCTTATTGCAACCAATGTTATCTCTGAAAGCTCAGACACGGTTTATTTCTTCCGCTCTATCTCTCTTGCTGTGTTCTTCTTCTTACCTATGCTAGTCTCTTTCTCTGCAGCCAAGGTATTTAAGGTAAACGAATACATCGCTCTTGCTGTTTCCTCTGCAATGTTAGCCCCAAAGCTAGTAGATAAAGCGGTGATGCTAAAAGATGTAGGCGCGGCACCTAAACTGACGGTGTTAGGCTCAGTACCGATTGAACTACTTAACTACGGGGGCGCTATCGTGCCCGCCATTCTCGCTATCTGGTTATTGTCGAAAGTAACACCTCTAGTTGACAAACTGGTACCCTCTTCAGCAAAACCTGTATTTACACCACTGCTTGCCTTTACGGTGACTTCAACCATCACACTATCATTTGTTGGCCCTGCCGGTATCTGGTTAAGTAATGGAGTGGGTTGGGTAATGAGTTCACTATTGGAAATCTCTCCTACGTTAACAGGCTTTGTGTTTGGTCTAACTCGTCCGATTACGATTGTATTTGGTATTCACCACAGCATGACACCAATTTGCCTGAACAACTTTGCACTGTATGGTAAGGATTTACTTATGCCAATCATGTGTTTAGGTAACATGGCAATTGCTGGTGCGACAATGGCAATCTGGCATAAGCAGCGTAAAACAGTTTCTAAAGAGCAATCTTCAATCACGATGGGCTCAAGCGTTACCGCTATCTTAGGTATCACTGAACCGGCTCTATTTGGTGTCCTAACGAAATACACCAAAGCAATGATGACCGCGAGTTTAGCGGCTGGTGTGTTCGGTGCTATCTCTGTAACGATAGATACCCACTTAACGAGCTACATTCTTTCTTCTGTCTTCAGCTTACCAGCTTACCTTGCAGCCGGTACGCAAAACTTCATTCAAGCACTAATGGGCGTGGTTGGTGTGTTCGCACTGTCTTATGTTCTAACGCTGTTGTTCGTGAAACTAGACAACAAGTAAGAGCTCCTCTCAACCTATTGGGAAAAGAATCAACGTGGCTAGCTTCCTTGTAGCCATGTTCCATCATTTATACCTAGCAATACCAATCTTTCTGTAAGGGCACACTATGAGCCACATTGCGATTATCGGCGAGTGCATGATTGAACTGAACGGCTCTCCATTCGGTACCATGCAACAGACCTATGGCGGGGATACGCTCAACGCCGCTGTTTATTTGAACCGTAGTGCCACCAGCCATTTCTGTTCGTCAAATGCACCTATGATTCGTACCAGTTATGTCACAGCGCTAGGCTCAGACACTATCAGTCAGCAGATGCTTAACCGATGGCAAGATGAAGGTGTAGTGGTTCACTAAAATTGGTCAAGTATTCAGAATAAATTATCTAGGGCGCTTTTGTCCCCAAACAAGTTAAGCTGTGTTATACCTCGGGTTGTTATAACACAGCTTAACTCCAGAAAATGATCAAAGCTCACTGCCTTTATTTATTTTTAATTATCAGTGCTGGTGGCTTTAATTCCCTTACCACTGAGTGCCTACAATTAGGGTAAAATATACCTAGCGTAATTCACTAAATTAGTCTAAGTTCAAATAAGTAACTCAATTGATTTTTTTGATTTAAAGAGCAACCTAAATACAATTCAGTCCACATAACAAGTGCTTACCTAGCGGAATGTTAGGGATAAATCACCAGAAATGAGTGATGTTTTAGGATTCAAATCCCTCCACCACTTTCTAAAAGCCCGCTAAATTATTTAGCGGGCTTTTTCCATTTCTAAACATGACTATTACCAATAGCCATGAATACGGTGGATTTAATGGTGTCTACCGATATAGTTCGCCATATGGCAAGCTTTACCCTGTTTAGGCTTTATGTTCGCTATATAACAAGCCATCTCTTAGTTAGTACTCTGCTTTACTACGCCGCTTTTGTTCATACATGGCTTTATCAGCAAGGTGAATAGCTTCGTGCAATAAATCTACCTCGTCAAAGTGGCTATAGCCAATCGCAAGCGTAAACGAAACATCTTGATAAAAAGGCACATTATCAATTCCCGCTTTTAGTTTATTTAATACCACTTCCGGCTCTAATACCTTCCCATTCGTGACTACTAAGAACTCATCACCACCTAAGCGTACTGCAATGTCAGACGATCGGATAATATGGGTTAATTTTTTGGCTAAAAATCGTAACGCATCATCACCCACGTTATGACCATAAGTATCATTGATCTGTTTAAATCCATTTATATCCAAATAATATAAAGTGCCAGAGCTAATATCCCTGAATTCTAAATCTTGTAATACCCGTTTATTGTATAAACCGGTCAAATCATCCGTTATAGAAAGCGACGAAAACTTTAAGGTTGCTTTATGCTGCTTGACTAACAATGTATAAACCGCAAACATAATTAAGGACATTGCAATAAACCAAGGCAGTACATATTCAGTAATATAGTTGGTCGTCATATAGGCGGTAATCGTTAAATGATGATATTGAATTTGTTTTTTAAACACCGCAGGAAAAAAACGATTCTCACCCACAGAAAATCGTTCATCTTGATAAGTAATATCCATTGCCATATATTTGCTTAACCATGGCCCTAACGACTCGCCCATCAGTTGTTTTAAGTTTATACTCATGCCCAAATCTGCAATCAGCTTACCATTTTTCATAATAGGGGTAATGATTGAAATTTGTTTCTCCCCTAAAGGGAAAGAATTATTAAGCGTTAAAATGAAGGTTTCATTAGGATCTTGATTTTTTAGTTGAGAGCGATATCTCTCTGGCGTGAATATGGGGGCACTAACATTCATTAAATAACGTAATTTAGAGTAAATGGCGGTACTATTCTCGCCATAATATAGAAAAAAACCCGCTGGAGATTGATAATCAGTTTCGGCCCATGCGCGATCTAATGCATGTAACAAAACGGGTAGATTAAAATCTAAGTTTCTAGTTTGACCTTGTACGATTAAGGTTCCCGCAAACTCTGCATATTGGTTAGGATTAATATTGAAGCCAGTAATATCATTCTTAGCGTTGTAAGAAAAAGGTGGATTAAGTTTTTCGCTCGGTGACAATGGTAGTTGATCAATAAGCAACTCAAGCTTTTTAGCCATCGCATTATTGGCATTATAGAAAACGGCCAAATCACCCTGCATATCAGAAACGACCCCTTCAGCATAATTTCTTAGCGTGATACCAGTATAAGTAATCCAACATAATAACGAAGTAAGGATCAAATATAAAAAGGGCTTATTTTTCACTGACTGTTTTATCATAGACAATTTATCTCAAACGGTATTCATTGTCCTTTATTGAGTATGCTGCCGCAAATTTCCACTCCAAAGGTTGTCTTATAATATACACTAAATTCCAATAGAAGTGTAGAGATCCGATCTGTTAAGCACTGTTTACTAACCCTTATTTTATTAAGGGTTAATAGAAAGTTCGAGCTCACTCAATAATGATGACTAATAGTCATCCAGACTAATTCTTGGCGCTCTGGCCGCATTTAAAACCGTAATAAATGCTAATGCACCTGCCACCAAAAATCCGGTTTGGAAAGCCGAAATAATCACATCTTTCGGGCCAGTCAATAAATCGACAATGGTACTGTCACTGGTAAAACCGGGGATCAACGAATAGGTTAAAGTGCCAAATAACGCCGTTCCCATTGACGCGCCTAGTGAGCGAAATAATGCCGCCATTGCGGTAATGCGCCCAAGGTTGGCTTTACCGCCAATTGTTTGGATCAGTAATTGAGTGGATGGCATCACAGTACCTAATCCTAAACCGCAGAAAAAGCCAAACAGGCCCGTCACAAATGAGGAGGGTTCTAGCACACCTAACATGACAAAGCCAAAGGTCGTAATACTCATGCCGATCACCGGCAGCCATTTCGGCACGCCGGTATGGGCAATCACTTTACCTGTGGTATATGAGCCAATAATATTGCCGCACGTTAATGGCAGTAATAATAGCCCCGCCATTGCAGCATTGGCTCCAAGGCCTAATTGTAAATAAATCGGTAGAAAGAAAATCAACGCAAACATGCAAGCGGCAAACAAAAAAGAAGAAGTAAGCGGCACATAAATTTCTTTTTTTGCCAATAAGGCTAATGGCAAGAATGACTCAGTGGTGCGAATTTGTTGCAAAATAAAGGCAATGGTTAGTACCGCAATCGCCACTAATAACTCAATACTGGTGATAGAGCTCCACGAAAACTCACGCCCACCAGCTGATAACCAGTAAATTAATAGCGTGGTAATGGTTGGGAATATCATTAACCCCCAGCCATCTATGCTGCGTGATTTAACCGGCAGTTCCGTTGTTTTAAGGCTCATTAAACGGTAAATAGCGAAAGCGGCAATCGGCAGGTTGGCCCAAAATAACCAATGCCAAGTAAAATAATGCACGACCAAACCGCCCGCGACCGGGCCGCACACACTGGCTAGAGTAAATAAAGAGGAAAAGTAACCTTGAAAACGAGCCCTTTGTCTTGGAGGAATAAGCTCTCCGATCAAGGCTTGAGACAAACTCATTAAACCACCACCACCAATCCCCTGGATCACCCGAGCAATAATCAAGACCGTCATGCTGCTCGCCAATGCCGCAATAACTGACCCGATGGAGAATACCACCAAAGCAGAAATCAACACATTCCGACGGCCGTAACGATCCCCAAGCCAACCATAAATAGGAACAGAAGCCGCATTGGCTAATAAATAACCAATCGCGATCCAAGCTGCGGTTTGTATACCACCTAGATCTTGCGCGATAGCCGGTGTTGCTGCCGCCAATAAGGTTTGGTCAATGGCGGCAAGAAACATAGGTAAAAAGACAATAGTAAAAATACCAATAAAATCTTTCTTCGAAACTTGTTCTTTGGTGAACGCGTTCGGATCGGGCATTTGGTCTGCTGGAGAGGTCATATTCACAACTATAAAATAAGAAACTAAAAAGGAGGTTTAGAAGCCTCCTTAGTTTAACGATCACCAGACAAATAAAGCAGGAAAGTTACAATAATTTACATTATTACTGTGATGTGTCATTTATTGCTGAGATCTCGCATGTGACGCGTACTGTTGCCAAAATTCGATTGCTTGCTGATAAGCCATGTCCTGATCCTTATGCTGAGCAAATAAAACCGCTGCCATATTCGAAATAACACAATTTGCCATTTGCACTTGCATTTCATGGTCCGCTTTAAACAATGCAGTTTGCGGTAAGGTAACAGAGGTTAACAATCGCTCGGGCCAATAAAAAGATTCAACTCCTTTTTCAGAGCTTAACCATACCGTTTGACTCACTTTCGGATTGTATTCTGATTCACCATTTTGCCCTTTAAAAGAGATAACTGATAAACTTTTTCTGTCGATTTCTTGATCTACTTCTGCGTGTAATTGTTGAAAACCTGGATGAAAACTGCCGCGTACCCCTAAACGTGCGCCACCTGGATTTAACGCTCGCACGACCGTATTAATTGGCGTTCTAAGTCCGTAACGGTTTTTCCAACCGATCATACTTTGGGCTATCGGAGCAAAATTTGATAATGGTAAATAGGCAATATTTTGCTCATCCAGTAATTGTTTGGCGTGTTGGGGATGGTCTGCCACAGGGATATCTAACAAGCCTAGGCAATCTTCAAGATGCGTCCGACCACTCGCCACGTCTTTATAGCCGTGCAACAATACTTTATAACCATGAGTCGATAATATTTTTGCTGCCAATCCATGCCAAGGCTGATCGCTACCATTATCACTGACCCGTTTACCGGCATAACAAGGCCAATCAATATCCGCGCCAAGATTCGGCACTCGCGATTGAAACGCTTTCACAAAGCCGGCAATTTCAGCATTGGTTTCATTTTGCACTCGGATCAGCATCATCAGCATCGCCATTTGATCATCACCGATCGCATCTTGTGCGCCCGATTCTTTACCACTCAAATAAGCATCCATCACCGCAAAGGCTTGCTCGACATTTAACGGCTTACGACCACGCTCACCACGCCCTACTGTGCGAATACACTCTAAAATAATGCTCATCATAAAATTCCATCTGTTTGATTTATCATTTCATCTTAAAAGGTCTATGCAAAATGTACACCTAACTTTTGAACCCTTCACGTCATCATAATAATCAAAACGCTCTTAATGGCTAAAAATGTAAATTAACCGCTTTTCTTACTTCGCCCTTTGGTTGTTGAGGCTTTAGATGGCGTGGATTTTTTAGCAAACGAGCGTTTACGTTTAAAGGCCGGTTTGTCCACTTTCGGCAGTGAACGTAATGACTCAGGCACCCCCGAGGTTTTGACCTGTTGCATTAAATTGGCAATTTGCTGCTCTAAAGCGTGCATAAAGGGGGCATAAGGTTGCTGTTTTTCGGCCATCGCTTGCAATTGGTGCTCCCAATGAGCGGTCATATCGGGATAAGTCGATTCCATCGGTAATGCATTGATTAACCCTCTTCCCGCTGGGCTACTTAAAATATTTTTGCCTTGTCTTAGCAATAATTGGCGCTTAAATAAAGTATCCAAAATGCCAGCTCGGGTAGCTTCCGTGCCGAGTCCATCGGTATCGCGCAAGATCTTCTTCAAATTTTTGTCGGCAACAAAGCGAGCAATTCCGGTCATGGCTTTTAAGATGGTGGCTTCAGTAAAATGTTGAGGTGGCTCGGTTTTTCGATCTTTTATCTCGCCTTCACGGCACACTAATTGTTGCCCTGTTTGCAGCGCTGGCACCGGATCGCTTTGATCTGAATCTTGTGATTTACTGGCGCTCATCAATACCTTCCAACCTTCCACTATCAACACTCGACCTTTGGCGATAAAGCAGCCTCCGGCAATATCAAACTCAAGTTTTGATTCAGCATAGACCGCCGATGGATAAAACTGCATCACATATTGACGTGCGATCATTTGATAAATTTTCTCTTCTTGCCCAGATAACGCTCTACTTGAAGATTGCTTAGGGGTGGGAATGATCGCATGGTGAGCATCAACTTTGCTGTCATTCCACGCTTTGGATTTTAAATTAAGATCCGCGCCTTGCACTGCAGAACTTAATCCATTGGCATTATGAGATATTGCCTGACACACGCTACTAGCTTGAGCAAAATGTTCTTTGGGTAAGTAACGGCTATCGGAGCGTGGATAAGTAATAAGCTTATGTTTTTCATATAAAGATTGGCAAATATTGAGGACATCTTGCGCGCTCATTTGAAAACGCCGCGCGGCATCAATTTGCAACGCCGACAATGAATACGGCAACGGCGGCGCTTGTTTGGTTTGTTTTTGTTCCGCATCCACCACTTTCGCTGGCTGGCCTTTAATGCGATTGGCCACATTCTCAACCAGCTTGCGTAACAACACTCGACCTTCTTCATCTTGCCAAGGCTTTATCGCCTCACTGGGTTTCCAACGGGCTCGAATATCAAATTGATGTTGTGCATCTTGATAAGGAATAAGTGCATGGAGGGTGAAATAATCTTTGGGTATGAAGTTTTCAATTTCTTCATCTCGCCGCACCACTAATCCCAGTACCGGCGTTTGAACACGCCCTACCGATAACACGCCTTGATAACCGGCTTTTTGCCCCAATAAAGTGTAAGCGCGCGACATATTCATGCCATACAACCAGTCTGCGCGTGAACGAGCTAAAGCCGACACCGATAATGGAATAAAATCTTGATTGGAACGCATTTGAGTTAATGCGCGTTTCACCGCTGGCAAGTTTAAATCGCTGATCAATAAACGTTGCGTGGCTTGTTTTTGCGCTTTGGTCGCTTTGAGGTAATCAATCACTTCATCCACCAGCAATTGGCCTTCACGGTCGGGATCGCCCGCGTTGATAAGCTTTGGCTTTTGTTTGAATAGTTGGCGGATCACCGACAATTGTTTACTGGCAGCAGATCGTGGACGTAATTTCCATTGCTCGGGAATGATCGGTAGATCGGCGATGTTCCACTTTTTATAGCGATCATCGTAAGCGTCTGGCTCAACTTGTTCTAAAAGGTGTCCAATACACCAAGTGACAATATCACCATTGCCACAACGAATATAACCTTGCTCATTTTTTTGAGGTTTCGGCAGTCCGGCGGCAATCGCTCGACCTAAACTGGGTTTTTCGGCAATAAATAAGCGCACAAGTAAAACTCGAAAAGAAATAATAGTGTTAGATTATCGAATATCTCGCTTATAAATCAAGATAAAACTGTTTATTTATACAGGTTTAAGTTTCAGACACAGAAGATTATAGGTACTCAACAAAATCGGCCAATGCACGCTCAGGTACTTTCATTGCGCTGCAACCGGATGTGCCTAAATATAAAAATCCCACAATTTTATCGTCGCCTTGTAACTCAAAAGCTTGCTTAACGTTATCATCAAACATCCACTCACCTGAGCGCCAAAAAGCTTGGAATCCTTGCACCACTGCGGCCATTTGCATTGCTTGCGCCGCGCAGCCTGCCGATAAGTATTGCTCAAAAGCGGGGACTTTTGGATGCTCGGTTACTTTGGCGATAATGGTTATGACCATTGGGGCGCGAAATGGGGCTTTTTTCACTTTCTCAATCACGGCTTGCTCACTATTTTTAGCCACCGCGGCGGCAACTAAAATATCGGACAGTTTGCGTAAGCCTTCCCCTTGAGCGATCACAAAGCGCCACGGGGTTAAACAACCATGATCAGGCGCTCTTAATCCGGCTTTAACGATATTTTCT
This sequence comes from Vibrio algicola, assembly GCF_009601765.2. Taxonomy (NCBI): domain Bacteria; kingdom Pseudomonadati; phylum Pseudomonadota; class Gammaproteobacteria; order Vibrionales; family Vibrionaceae; genus Vibrio; species Vibrio algicola. Next base: position 858,498 of record NZ_CP045699.1, on the reverse strand, counting down.
AGCACTTTCCCTTCAGGGGCTGGCTCAATTAAATTGGCGATAGAACGTCGGTTGAGTAATAAGTCTAGTGCTTGCATAACCTGTATCCCTACTTTACGGCTGTGGCTTAAGTATATGACAATACAAAAGAGGAATGAGAATCATAATCAAATATTACCCATTTGGCTATGACCCACATTCCAATTTTATCGACTCGTTTGCAGCGGCTTAAACCACTACGCGATCTTTAAAGCTTCATCGCTACTTCTGTTCCCTGCCTGATCGCTCTCACCGCATCCAGTTCGCCAGCCACATCAGCGCCGCCAATAATATGCAGCTTATCGCCAAGTTGTTGCCACTGCTCTTCAAACGGTCGAACCGATTCTTGGCCGGCACAAATAATAATATTATCGGCTTGGATTAATTCTTCTTTATTATCACGCTTTATATGTAGGCCATCTGCGCTAATTTTTTGATAGCTCACACCACCACATAAATTCACGCCACGTTTTTGCAAAGTGGCACGATGGATCCAGCCGGTGGTTTTACCCGGACCTTTTCCAACCGAGCCCGCTCGACGTTGAAATAACCACACTTGTTTGTCTGCCACGCTTTCGCCGATCGGTTGCAAGCCGCCTTCACCCGACATCGTTTGATCGATCCCCCAGTCTTCCAGCCAATCGGCCAGCGTATGAGTTTCAGGTTCGGTGATCATACTGGCGACATCAACCCCAATGCCACCCGCGCCAATAATCGCCACATTTTGTCCTAATGGGGATTTATCGCGGATCAATGTTTGGTAATCAACCACCTTCTCTGGCGTATCGATACCCTCTAACTGTAATTTTCTTGGCGTAACACCCGATGCCATCACCACCTGATCGTAATCTTTAATAACATCAAAGGTGGCTTCAGTATCAAGCATCAAATTCACCCCAGTTTGCTCAATTCGATTGGCAAAATAACGAATGGTTTCTCTAAATTCTTCTTTACCCGGGATCTGCATCGCCAACCTAAATTGACCGCCAATACGATCACTTTTTTCAATTAAATCCACTTGATGACCACGCTGCGCCGCAATGGTTGCACAGGCTAATCCCGCCGGCCCTGCGCCAATAACCGCCACTCGTTTTTTAGTGACGGCGTTGCTTATCACCATTTCGGTTTCATTACACGCTTGGGGATTGACCAAACATGAAGCTTGTTTGCCTTTAAACACATTATCTAAACAGGCTTGATTGCAGCCAATACAGGTATTAATTAGTTTGGATTGTTGGCTGGCGGCTTTATTAACAAAGTCGGCATCGGCTAATAAAGGACGCGCCATTGACACCATATCGGCATGGCCTTGTGATAAAATATCTTCCGCCACTTCTGGGGTATTGATGCGGTTACAAGTGATCACCGGAATGGAAAGATGAGGTTTTACTTTTTCAGTCACCCAACTAAATGCACCACGCGGCACTTGGGTCGCGATGGTTGGAATACGCGCTTCATGCCAGCCAATGCCAGTATTAATTAAGCTCACGCCGGTTTGTTCTAACCCTTTTGCCAATTCGATCACTTCATCAAATGTGCTGCCTTGTTCCACTAAATCGAGCATGGATAAGCGGAAAATAATAATAAATTCTTGACCCACTTTTTTGCGGATAGCTTTGACGATTTCTAATGGTAAGCGAATGCGATTTTGATAACTGCCGCCCCACTTATCATTGCGAGTATTGGTCCGCTGGCAAATAAATTGATTTATCAAATACCCTTCCGAACCCATAACTTCCACACCGTCATAACCGGCAGATTGTGCTAAATGTGCGCTATTGGCAAAATCTTTAATCGTGCCTTTAATTTGGCGCTCACACATTTTAAATGGAGTGAATTTAGCGATCGGCGCTCGAGTGGCGCTGGCACTTTGTGAAAGAGGGTGCATGGCATAGCGACCAGCATGCAAAATTTGCAGCGCGATTTTACCACCATGTTTATGTACCGCATCGGTGACTACTTTGTGCTTTTGAGCATGAGAAGCGGTACTAAATTGCGAGCTAAATGGATGCAAACGACCGCGAAAGTTTGGTGCAAAACCCCCTGTGACAATTAAACCCACCCCACCTTTTGCTCGCGCTTCATAAAACGCGGCCAATTTGGTTAGCTCGCCACGTTGTTCTTCTAAGCCGGTATGCATCGATCCCATAAGTACTCGATTACGAAGTTGAGTAAATCCAAGATCCAGTGGCGCTAGCAAATGTGGGTACATATTCTCACCTGTCATTCTTTTTTATTTTTATTTGGTCTGACCAGTCTATCTATGGCAACACAAAAAACAAACAAGTATTTACATTTTTGCAACCTAGCGCAAGTTACCTTTAAAAATAACCTCCCAATCGCTTTATTAATCAGGTTATAAAGAAAAATCGACTGCGCATATTGATGAAAATTATAGTAAGCTTTTGTAGATAGGCATTTTTAAGACAAGAGACTCATTCCTATGCCCTAAAAGCGGTAATGCTAGGTAAGAAAGGAATTCTTTTCATCACTTTGAAGTTTAACTGGATAGAAACATGAAAAAACTGTTTTGCTATATTGGCGCTATTTTTAAAGGCATTTGGAAGTTTATTTCTTTTTTGCGTACCGCCCTACTCAACCTTCTTTTTATCGCGGTGATCGTTGGGTTGTATTTTGCTTTTACCTCTCAGCAAGACGATACCGCTACCGCAAAGCAAGATAACCATAAAAAAGAAGCGTTGGTGTTAAACCTTTCTGGCCCTATTGTAGAACAGCGCAGTTCTATTAACTCATTCGATTCAATCTCCGGCAGTCTATTAGATAAAGACGCACCGAAAGAAACCGTGTTATTTGATCTGGTGAATACCATTCGCTATGCGGCCAAAGATGACGCCATTCTAGGCTTAGTGTTAAACCTTAAACAAATGCCAGAAACCAACTTAACCAAACTCAGATACATTGCCAAAGCGATTGAAGAGTTTAAGAAAAGTGGCAAACCGGTTTATGCCTATGGCGATTTTTATAATCAAAGCCAATATTACCTTGCCAGTTATGCCAATAAAATCATGCTCTCTCCTGACGGCGCCGTGCTACTAAAAGGCTACAGCGCTTACTCGCTTTACTACAAAGACTTACTCGATAAACTGGATATCACTACGCATATTTTCCGCGTTGGTACTTATAAATCTGCGGTAGAACCTTTTATGCGTAATGATATGTCTCCGGCCGCTAAAGAATCGGCAACGGCATGGCTAACCCAACTGTGGGGCGCGTATGTTGATGATGTGGCGCATAACCGTAAAATTGACGGCAAAACTCTCAACCCAAATATGGACAGTTTTCTGGCACAATTAAAAGCAGCCAAGGGCGATTTTGCTCAACTGTCTTTAAAACTGGGTTTAGTGGATAAACTCACCACACGCCAACAAGCCAGTAATTATTTACGCGACACATTTGGCAGTAATGACGATCATGGTTATAACAGCATTAGTTATTATAAATACCTAGCTAAAGTGAAAAAACCTATCAGTACCAGCCAAAATAAAATTGCGGTTATCGTTGCCAGTGGCGCTATTTTAGATGGTGATCAACCACAAGGCAGTGTTGGTGGCGATTCCACCGCGGCTCTATTGGCGCAAGCCCGTTTAGATAAAAATGTGAAAGCAGTAATTTTACGCGTCGATAGCCCAGGTGGCAGTGCTTTTGCTTCTGAACTGATCCGCAATGAAGTCGATGCTCTGAAAAATGCCGGTAAACCTGTGGTGGTTTCCATGTCCAGCCTTGCGGCCTCTGGCGGTTATTGGATTTCGATGAGCGCCGATAAAATCATTGCTCAACCTACCACCTTAACCGGTTCAATTGGTATTTTTGGCGTGATCACCACCTTTGAAAAAGGCTTAAATAAAATTGGCGTCCATACCGACGGCATTGGCACCAGTCCTTTCTCTGGCGCAGGCTTGACTAACGGATTATCGGACGGCGCTTCACAAGCGATGCAAATGGGGATCGAGCATGGGTATCATCGCTTTATTTCATTAGTGGGTCAAAACCGTGATATGAAAACGCAAGCTGTAGATAAGATTGCTCAAGGTCGAGTCTGGACCGGACAAGATGCATTAAAACGCGGACTAGTCGATCAAATGGGTGACTTTGATGACGCCATTAAAGCGGCGGCGGAGTTAGCGAAAGTGAAAGACTACCAACTCGATTGGGTTGAAAAACCATTAAGCCAAACTCAGCAGATCATCCAAGATATTTTAAAATCGACCGACGTTTCGATCAGCAGCAAAGTTGAAGCTATGATCCCAACGGCGTTACTACCTGCAGCGAAACAGATCAGCGCCAGCAGCGATTTATTGAATAACTTAAACGATCCGCAAGGCTTTTATACTTTCTGTTTAAACTGCCAAGCTCAATAGTAAAAGGTTAAGTCGGTCGGTTATCAAATATAAAAAAGCAATCAACATAAAAGGACGCCAATTTAGGCGTCCTTTTTATTGAATCAATTTGAACAATTAAGCACTTAACGCGAAAGGTCGTCTACCGCCCCTTTCATATCACGAATTTGAATCGCCGCTTGTACATCACGTTGTTGAACTAGTGATAGAAACAGTAAATCGGCAATCGTGTGTTGAGCAGTACGAGAAGAAATTGAAGAACTTCGCATATCCCCTTCTTCCGCTAACGTGGTTAACACACAATCAGCCATATCACGTAATAGACTGTGCGCCAACGAAGTGATTGCCACCACATAAGCCCCTCTTTTCTTAGCGGTTTCTGCCGCAAATAAAATATCTTTACGTTGGCCGGAATATGAAAAGGCTAAAAACACATCTTTTGGCTGCAGGGTATTGGCAATGGTGATTTGCACATGACTATCAAATTCATTCAGCGTTGGAATGCCAATTTTCATCAACTTGTAGCTAAGATCTTTAGCAACCAGAGCCGAGCCACCAATACCCGCAATTTGCACTTTTCCTGCTATATCAAGCCACTGCACCACTTGTTTAAATTCATCGGTATTAATATTATTGGTGGTTTGTAAGATCGCAGCAGATTTTTCTTCGGCTATTTTTTGCGCCACCTCTTGCAAGCTATCTTTGACTGAAATGAGGTTATGCAGCGTAGTATTACCTTGAACAATCGCATGCTCGCGGCCAATTTCTTCACTCATTTTCACTTTAAACTCAGTAAAGCCCCGACAGCCTAACTTTTGGGTGAATTTTACGATACTCGATTGACTCACTTCGCACTGATTGGCGAGTTTTTGAGACGATAACGATAGAACACTAAAGGGATCGGACAAAAGATGGTGGGCAATCTTTTGTTCATTGGTAGAAAATTGCGCTAAATTGTAACGTAGTTGTGTAAGCAGTGACATAATACAATCTCTAATCTATACCGCATTAACTATATGAGTTCTTTGTTATTTATTGAGGTCAAATGCCGAGTATCACTCATAATTTTTTATTAGAAAGAACCAAAGTGATGCAATTATATTCCAACAATTCCTGAATTGGAATAATTGATTCTGTGATCTGGCGCACTGCAAGGAATAGTTTATTCTATATTCTATTCCCCACTCACTACCCAGTCGCTAACTAACGAGAAAAATTATGAAGATCGACCTAACCCAACTTGTTACTGAAAGTCGTAACCCCGCCAGTGCTAATATTGATGCGCTCAATACAGTAGAGATGCTGGCGGTTATTAACAATGAAGATAAGCAGGTTGCTTTAGCGGTTGAAAAAACATTGCCTCAAATTGCACAATCAGTTGATCTGATCGCGACAGCGTTTCGCCAAGGTGGTCGTCTTATTTATATTGGCGCTGGAACCTCTGGTCGCTTAGGCATTTTAGATGCGAGCGAATGCCCTCCTACTTATGGTTCCGATCCTTCTCAAGTGATTGGTTTAATTGCTGGTGGTAAAACCGCAATTTTAAAAGCGGTCGAAAATGCCGAAGATAACCGTGAGTTAGGCGCGCAAGATCTTAAAGAAATTAATTTCAATTCAACCGACGTATTAGTTGGGATCGCAGCTAGCGGACGCACTCCGTATGTTCTGGGTGCCATGGACTATGCCCGTAGCCAATCTGGCGCGGTAATTTCGCTCAGCTGTAACCCTGTTAGCGCGATGACCCAAGCCTCTGACATTGCAATCACCCCAATTGTAGGGGCTGAAATCGTAACCGGTTCTTCTCGCATGAAGGCCGGTACAGCGCAAAAATTAGTGCTTAATATGCTTACCACTGGCGCAATGATCAAAACCGGTAAAGTGTATGGCAACTTGATGGTCGATGTTGAAGCCACTAATGCCAAACTGGTTGAGCGTCAAAAAAACATCGTGATTGCGGCGACAGAATGTGACCGTGCCACAGCAGAAGCTGCCTTGGCACAATGTAATGGTCATTGTAAAACCGCAATTGTGATGATTTTAACTCAATCGGATGCACAACAAGCGACAGATTTGTTGGATCAATCGAATGGGTTTACGCGTCACGCGGTTCAGGTCAAAGCATAAATCAAACGCACAACAATAATAAATGCAGACACTTAACGATCGAACTGGGCGTATTTCAATAAAATGAAATTCTTATAATAAAAATCAAAAGCGTTTCTGTTCGATATCGCAGCAAAATTTAGAGGGTGACACATGGCTAAAATTACACAACCAATGATTGATTCGATTATTGAATTGGTCGGGGGGAAGGCAAACATTGCTCTGGCGGGTAATTGTATGACTCGCTTACGCTTAACATTAAATAATAATGATTTGGTTCAAGCCGACCAACTAAAGCGCATTACCGGCGTTATGGGAGTGGTTGAAAGTGATGAGCAATTACAAATCATTTTAGGCCCAGGTAAAGCGCAAACCGCAGCGGAAATGATGAACCAATGTTTATCTCAAATTAGCGATAATCCAGATCAAGCTAGTCTGCAATCACAAGGCGACAATTCAGATTTAAAAGACATTGCTTCCGATCAAAAAAAGCAGATGAAAGCCAAACAAACCAGTAGCATTCAACAGTTTTTAAGTAAATTTGCCACCATTTTCACCCCTTTGATCCCAGGTTTTATTGCCGCGGGTATGTTACTGGGTGTCGCCACCGTTTTGGAACAAATTTATATTACCGAACAAGCTCACCCTAACCTTATTTTGGTTGATCTGGTTAATTATTTTAAAGTCTTTGGTAAAGGTCTATTTAGCTTCTTAAGCATTTTAATCGGTTATAACGCCCAAAAAGCCTTTGGAGGTTCCGGTGTTAATGGCGCAATTATAGCCTCACTGTTTGTATTAGGCTATAACCCAGATGCTACCTCTGGTATTTACTCGGGCATGAGCGACTTCTTTGGTCATACGATTGATCCACGCGGTAATATTATTGGGGTACTAATTGCCGCGATTGTTGGCGCAAAAGTGGAGCGTTTTATTCGTAAGTACATGCCAGATGATCTCGATATGATCTTGACTTCTAGCCTAACTCTCCTGTTTATGGGGGCGGTGACCTTTGTTGTGATCATGCCGCTAGGGGGTTACTTATTCCAAGGCATGTCATGGTTATTTCTACACCTAAATGGTAACCCGATTGGTTCTGCTATTTTGGCTGGTGTATTTTTAATCTCGGTGATGTTTGGTATTCACCAAGGTTTTGTGCCCGTTTATTTTGCTTTAATGGAAACCCAAGGGTTTAACTCACTATTCCCAATCCTTGCCATGGCCGGCGGTGGTCAAGTTGGCGCGGCGGCAGCGTTGTATGTCAAAGCTCACAAAGATTCACTACTGCGAGTGCAAATTAAAGGCTCAATAATCCCTGGCATCTTAGGCATTGGCGAACCATTAATTTATGGTGTGACCTTGCCTCGTGTTAAACCATTTGTGACAGCATGTATTGGTGGCGCAGCCGGTGGTTTCTTTATCGGCTTAGTCTCTTACCTAGGTTTACCAGTAGGTTTAAACACCGTCTTTGGTCCATCCGGTATTGTGTCACTGCCTCTGATGACCTCAAACAGTGGGATCTTCCCTGCCATGATGGTTTATGGCGCAGGCTTATTAATCAGTTACGGTGTCGGTTTTGTAGTGACCTACTTCTTCGGCACTAAAAATGTGGATTTAAGCTAAATCGTTAATATAAATGACAACGGAACCTATAAAAACAGATCGGATAATCCGACATAACTCTTAATTAGCGAGAAGATAATAATAAAGGATTAGTTGTTTCTTGTTGCTATTAAAGATTCCCCCCTAATTTGCTTGTATAGCCGCCCCCTACAACTTCATAGTTTTAGGGGGTTTCTTTTTTAAACTGTACCTTGATGTTATATACTGACCGCCTGTTCCTATCCATCCTATATCGCTTAGTTTTTTGCGATAACACGAGTTTTGACTATGACAAGAAAACATATTTATGTTGCCTACACTGGCGGCACTATTGGCATGAAACGCTCTCCACACGGCTACATTCCTGCCGATGGTTTTATGACTGCGCAACTGCAAGCAATGCCAGAGTTCCATCGTGAAGAAATGCCATTATTTACCGTACATGAATATGCGCCCTTAATGGATTCATCGGATATGACGCCCAATGATTGGCAACATATCGCTGATGATATTCAAGCCAATTACGACCAATATGATGGCTTTGTGATTTTACATGGCACTGATACCATGGCGTATACCGCGGCTGCGTTATCATTTATGTTTGAAAATTTAGGCAAGCCGGTGATTGTGACTGGTTCACAAATCCCATTGTCGGAACTGCGATCAGACGGTCAAGCCAATCTTTTAAATGCGCTGCACATTGCCGCCAACTACCCTATCAATGAGGTGACGTTATTTTTTAATAACCAATTGATGCGTGGTAATCGCAGTACCAAGTCTCGCGCCGATGGGTTTAGCGCTTTTAGTTCGCCTAATTTACCGGTGCTACTTGAGGCGGGGATCAGTATTCAAGTCAGTAACCCTGAATTAATCGACAAAAAACCGCAGGGCGAATTTAAAGTGCATACCATTACGCCACAACCGATCGGCGTGATCACTATGTACCCTGGCATTTCACATGAAGTGATCCGCAACACCCTACTCCAACCTGTCAATGCAATGATCTTGCTGACTTTCGGTGTTGGCAATGCGCCACAAAATAAAGACATGCTCGCCCATTTAAAAGACGCGTCAGAGCGAGGCGTGATTGTGGTTAACCTAACTCAATGTTTGGCTGGCAAAGTGAATATGGATGGTTATGCGACCGGAGTTTCGTTAGCAGAAGCGGGCGTGATCAGTGGTTATGATATGACCCATGAAGCGGCGTTAGCTAAATTGCACTACCTGTTGAGCAAAAATTTAACCTATGATGAAATTAAAACCCAGATGAAACAAGTTTTGCGCGGCGAAATGAGCTTATAACCAGCGCGAATTAATGACATTTCTCAGCCATAAAAAGAAGATAAAGCCGAGTATCACTCTAACGCTTTATCTTCTTTTATTGGATCGCATTGTTGACAACTCACTCAGCCGCTACGCGAATAATATCGTCTTGCCCTTCGGCAAATTGCTTTTTCAATTCTGATTTCGATTTAAACGCCACTTCACCACCCGCACCGACACTCATGTGTTGCGGATCATGGTTGTTTTTAGATTGATAGAGCATCACCGCTTGCATGCAAGAATCACGTTGTTGTTGAGAAATCGGTGACCCATCTAACCAGCGACCGGTTTCAATGGCATAATTTAATCGCTCATACACTTCCGGCGTCATAGCCGCTAATAATTGCTCGACATCCATACTCAATCCTCTTGATTAAAACGTAAAGACACTGAATTCACACAGTAACGCTGACCGGTCGTGTCTTGCGGACCATCTTGAAATACATGCCCTAAATGACTGTCACAATGGGCACAACGCACTTCAATTCGATGCATACCATGGCTGCTGTCTTTTAAGTATTTCACCGCGTCTTTATTAATCGCGGCATCAAAACTTGGCCAACCACAACCTGAATCAAATTTATCCTCAGAGCGAAACAAATCGGCCTGACAACAAGTACACTGATAAATGCCCGTATCTTTATTATGCAATAGAGTGCCGGAATATGGCGCTTCAGTCCCGCCTTCTCGGCACACCCGAAATTGCTCATCATTCAATTCTTGTTGCCACTGCTGGGTTGTCTTTTTCATACTTATCCTTACAAACTCATTTCTCGCTTATTTTTCACCAAGCGATTGTTATCCATAAAACATCAATAAACCGAGTCTACCATTGAATCATTTAAACAAATACTTGCGTTATCACAACAATGTGGCACATACTTTTCACCATACCTTAGATGGTGACTTGAATCACATTAGGGTATAATCAGCACCAGCAACAAAAATAGCTACAGGCTTATCATAAAGCCTTGAACTTTAGTAAGAATTAATGGATGTAATTTGGTCACTTAATGTTAAAAGCGAAAGAAAGTAACTCTTTTTTTTGACTTTAAACAAGTAAAGACCGATTATTCCTTGCAGGAAAGAACTGGATTCTGTATTTTTACAACCAGTTATCTTTAATCTTAAATTAAGTTGTGGAGCAACTACTAATGACTATCAAAGTTGGTATTAACGGTTTTGGCCGTATTGGACGTTTCGTTTTCCGTGCATCTGTTGAGCGTGACAACATCGAAGTTGTAGGCATCAATGACCTTATCGATGTTGAGTACATGGCATACATGCTTAAGTATGACTCAACTCACGGTCGTTTCAACGGCACTGTTGAAGTTAAAGACGGTAACCTAGTAGTAAACGGCAAAACTGTTCGTGTAACTGCTGAGCGTAACCCTGAAGATCTTAAGTGGGATGCTATCAACGTTGACGTTGTAGCTGAAGCAACTGGTCTTTTCCTAACTGACGAAACTGCTCGTAAACACATCACAGCTGGTGCTAAGAAAGTTGTACTAACTGGTCCATCTAAAGACGCAACTCCAATGTTCGTTATGGGTGTTAACCACGCAACTTACGCTGGTCAAGATATCGTTTCTAACGCATCTTGTACTACTAACTGCCTAGCGCCAATCGCTAAAGTTCTTAACGACGAGTTCGGTATCGAATCTGGTCTTATGACAACAGTTCACGCAACTACAGCAACTCAAAAAACTGTAGATGGTCCTTCTGCGAAAGACTGGCGCGGTGGCCGTGGTGCTTCTCAAAACATCATCCCATCTTCAACTGGTGCAGCTAAAGCAGTAGGCGTTGTACTTCCTGAAGTAAACGGCAAACTAACTGGTATGGCTTTCCGCGTACCAACTGCTAACGTTTCTGTTGTTGACTTAACTGTTAACCTTAAAAACGGTGCATCTTACGAAGCTATCTGTGCAGCTATGAAAGCAGCATCTGAAGGTTCTCTTAAAGGTGTTCTTGGTTACACTGAAGATGCAGTTGTTTCTCAAGATTTCATCGGCGAAACTCAAACTTCAGTATTTGATGCTAAAGCTGGTATCGCACTTAACGACAAATTCGTTAAAGTTGTATCTTGGTACGACAACGAAATCGGTTACTCAAACAAAGTTCTTGACCTAATCACTCACATCTCTAAGTAATTAGAAAGCAGTGTTTAGCTCTTAACTGAGTAACAACTCTTGTTAAGTAACGATTGAGGCGGCCATTGTGTCGCCTTTTTTTATACCTAAAAATCATGAATGCTCGATATTCGTTCTCTTTGTATAAAGAAACCTATTGAGATATAACGAGGAACCTTTGCATGAATCTTAACGGTCTCCCAATCATCAGCGTATTATCTGATTGTGTCACTATCGTACAAAAAGACGGAATCAAAATCGTCCGAGTTAAACATGACAAAGCCGAAGCGGGTATTTCTCTTTTCGGTGGTCATGTGGTGTCATTTAAACCTATCGATCAACAAGATGTTATTTGGATGAGCGAGCGGGCTATTTTTGATGGCAATACTGCTTTGCGTGGCGGTATTCCAGTCTGTTGGCCTTGGTTCGGTCGCATTGCGGCTCCAGCGCATGGGTTTGCTCGTTCAAGTGAATGGCAGCTGATTGAGCATAGAGAAAATGAACAAGGCGTTATAGTGAGTCTTGGTTTGCGTCCAAATGACACTACACTTGATATTTGGCCTCATCAATTTGATGCGGTGCTTAATATGGAAGTGTCTGAATGCTTAAAAGTGTCTCTTACCGTCACCAATACCGATAGCAATGCATGGACTTTCTCTGGCGCGCTGCACAGCTATTTCAATATTGCCGATATTAATGACACCGCTATTACTGGCATGGGTGATAATTACTTAGACAACTTACAAAGTGGCAAAGCTTGTCTTGGTGGCAATGCATTAAACTTTAAAGCCGGCGTAGATCGCGTCTACACTCAGCCTCAAGAGTGTATCGACATCACCGACCCTAAACATCAGCGTACTATTACGGTTAAAAACCAAGGTGATAATGCGGCGGTTATTTGGAATCCGTGGGAACTGGCAATCAATATGGGCGATATGGATGATGATGGCTACCAAACAATGGTGTGTGTCGAGTCAACATTACATGCGCCAAGCCTAGAACAAGGTAAAACGTTGCAACCCGGTGAAAGCCATACTCTAAGCACGGAAATTGGCATCAAAGCCTAAAGAACACTGAGTCCGAGTTACGGCAGAATGAGTGCTGAACAAGCGCTAAATCACAGCTGCAAAACCAAAACACGGCCTGCGGGTGCTGGCTTTTTCAGCTCCTGCAGCCAAACATCTTCATCACTCGCGGCTATGATAAATATTGCTTTATAAAGCGACAAGATCGACTAAAATACCCTTCATCCAAACTCTCACTCAAAACGACGATACCAATTACCATGTCTTACCAATGCCCACTTTGCCATCATACTCTTATTGCTCGTATTGGCGGATTTCAATGTGAAAATAATCACCAGTTCGATAGTGCCAAAGAAGGTTATGTTAATTTGATGCCGGTGCAACATAAACGCTCTAAGCAGCCGGGTGATAATGTCGATATGATGCAAGCTCGTCGTCGATTTTTAGCCTCAGATCAGTATCATCCCATGCGTAAATCGGTCACAAACCTGTGCTTAAAACACACCAAGAACAGCCAACATCAAGTGTTAGATATTGGCTGTGGCGAGGGCTATTACACTGCTTATTTGTCCGAAAAACTGGCGTCACAATCCATCAATGCGGTCACTTATGGGCTGGATATTTCCAAAGTCGCCATTCGTTATGCGGCCAAGCGTTATACCACTCAACACATGCAATATTGTGTTGCCTCAAGTCATCGCTTGCCATTTGCTAACCACAGTCTTGATGCCGTGGTGCGTATTTATGCCCCTTGCCAAGCCCAGGAACTAGAACGAGTATTAACCGAACAAGGAGTGATGATCACCGTTACGCCAGCCGCGCGCCACTTATATCAACTGCGTGAACAGGTTTATAGTCAAGTGCATTTGCATGATGAAACGGTAGAAGAGATGGCCGGTTTTGAATTGATTGAACAATCAAAATTGAGCTATGAGATGCAACTTAGTGGCGAACAAGCCGATGACTTATTGCAGATGACGCCTTTCGCATGGAAAGCCAGCGCAGAGCTACGCCAGCAATTAAAAACCGCCACACAATTTGATTGCGAGGCGGATTTTATGCTGCGAGTTTATAAAAAACTGACACGCTAAAAATCAGACTTAGACACGCGATACCTGTTAGAGGCTGCGGCAGCGATCAGCTAAGATAGGATTGCTATTATGTTGATATTTTTCGACAATTTTAGCTTTACCACATTCAAATTGAGTCACAGGATATTGCTTATCCCAAGCGGTAAACAGTTGGCGTTGCTGGCGACTAATATTAAAACTTGAGTAAGTCTCATCAAAATACAAATAGGTTCGCGCAATTAAACCACGGGCAAATACTGGTGGCTGCGCTTTACGATTATCGACATGGAAATCGCACGAGCCGAAATCACTTTGAGTGCCAGAAAGCATTTGGAAATTATAGTTAGAACGATAAGCATTGACTGACCCAACCGCCGCATACAAGTTATAACCATCCGCTTGCATTAAGCGAAAAGCCTCACTCGCTTTGGTGGCGCACTTACGTCCTTTATACGCTTTACCTTTGCTCGAAACACATTTTTCATCACCCTCACGCCACTGTTTGAAACTGCTGCCAAAGTTTTCAGCGGGAACAATGTGTTCAAACTCAATACGTTGTGATCGTTTGGTATACAAACTGTGATCAAAGCCGGTTGGCAATTGGGTTTGCTTTTTGGCATTAAACGGAATATTGCAATACACCGTATGACGTGCGGGATCTTGGTTATACACTTCGCTCATTAGCAAGCGCTTGGCTTTGGAAAAAGAATCGATACTAATATTGGGAGTAGCATAGCTCAAAGTGGGAAGCGTTAAGGCTATCACCCCGAACAAACGACTGACTACGGGCAATAATCCCATGATACATCTAAACCTCGTTACGTCTTATTGACTGCTATTGTAAAGACTTTCCCATACTTTAGTAATACCTATAAATACAAATATATCAATTGATAATAATTATCATTCGTTTTGATTATTTTAAATATCCGGTATGCTTCGACATTGATTCGCTCAGTCTATCCGCAGCAAGGAAGCATCATGATAATAACCACAAAACCCTTCAACATTTTATTCGGGCTAGTCAGCTTCATTCTGCTTGTCGGGTGTTCAACGTCTTCTCCTGTGCCATTGAGTAACCCAGCTCCCCTTGCTTCCGCTGCCAAAGTTAACACCTTCTATGACTTTCAGTTGTACTCCAAAACAGGACAAGCGCTGAGTGTTGAGAAAATGGCTCTGCAAGCGCAAACCGCCGATGTGATCTTGGTGGGAGAATGGCATACCCACGCAGGGATCCATCTTTTTCAAACCCAGCTACTGCAAGCACTTATTCAACAACCTCGCGCTGTTGCTCTTTCGATGGAGCAATTTAGCCGAGATAAACAAGCGGTCGTTAATGAGTATTTAGAGGGTGAAATAGGCGAACAAACGCTGATACAAAAAGGGAAAGCTTGGCCCAATTATGAAAGTGATTATCGGCCTTTAGTCGAACTGGCCAAAACCAATCATATTGATGTTATCGCGGCTAATGCGCCAAAAACTATGGTGCAATGTATCGCTAAACAAGGATTAAGCTATTTAGATAAGCAACCCGAGCAATCACTCGCTTGGGTAGCAAAAGTGATCAATATCGAAGACAGCCCATACAAACAAAAGTTTATGGATTCTATGCACCACGGCAGCGCACAGCAAAATGAAACTCAATATGCAGCGCAAGCAACTTGGGATGCCACCATTGCGGAATCTATGGTCAATTATTTGTCGCAACATCCAAGTAAACACATCATACATATTGCCGGCATGTTTCATACCGAAGATGGGCTGGGAACGGCGGCGGCCATGTTACGCTTAAACCCAGATTTGAACATTTTGATTATTACGCCAACTGAATCTATTCTTAAAGACTCGCCCGACTTTCAACTGCACGTCCTTGCCCCGCCAACTCGATTTATTAAAAAAGAGAACCGGCTAGCCGCTTACAAAACACTAGGCAAACGTAGCCAAGAACTTGATTGCGATGGTGTGAATTAACTCTATAAAAAATGCCGCTCTCTTATCATAAGTTGAGCGGCATAATGCTGATTATTACAATTTAAAATCAATTGCTTGCGATTTGGATGATTCAACTTGTGCAAGAATTAATTTTTGTTTTTATGAATCATGAGAGAGACCAGCAATACCAATGGGTTCATGGCTTTCTCAACAAAAACCTCTTTATCTAACCAAAACCTGAGAAAATCACCCCGAAATTCTCAACTTTTCCCTCAAGTCGATCAAAGCAATTCTCGAAATTCCATCGCTAACCAGTGCTCTGCGATAAAAGCGAGCAACCCTCCTTTGCATCATACAGCCAGAACTCCGCTTAAGAAACTTTTGGACAAAAATGACTTGGAGTTTATGCTCCATGCTACAAAGTTCAGATAAGTTAAGTTTGGGTAAACTCAAGTTCACTACAGCCTTTCCTCTGACTGCTTAGCTAATCTCTCTGAACTTAAAAACAGTTAGAGCCCGCTACCAATATTAAAGTACAGTGCACTTTCTTGATCGCTGAACGCAATATCGACACCTAAACGAAGGCCATAACGCCGAGCAATATGGTAGCGAAATCCGACCCCATAAGCGTCTACTTGGTTCAGGGCATCTTCGGAATTGCGCTGCTGCGCGACACCATGTCCGTAAAATGCAGAGACTTTCCAGCGATTATCAATATCATAACTAAGCTGAGTCTGTACGGTGAGTATCTCATCACCTTGGTAGCGATACGACGAAACACCTCGCAGCGCTACGTAAGGTTTTGCAGTTGGCGTTATCAACCGATCATCACTAGAGAAATGTTGATAGTTCCCAGCAAACGCCAGATTCCAAGCATCACCCAGCGGAAAATAGACCTGTCCGTTAAGCGAAAGATTTTGATAGTTGTAATCGCTACCAATCGCCTCATCATAAGCCATATACTCAGCACTGAGCTGATACCCTTGAGTCGGGTAGAACAAGTTGTCACGCGTATCGTAATCAACCACCAGCCCCAGCCCCGATGTCACCGACGTGTTGCCTAACTGTTCAAGGTCAAAATGCTGGCTTAGCTTATCAATGGCTTGGCCCAGTTTTCCGTAAAAATTTAGATCAACACTAGAAACTGCGAGCACTTGTTTGGCGCCTAACATCAGTGGCGTGTCTTTCACTCGAAACTGAAGTTTTTGCATCAAGCCTGCCACTTGGGTCGTAGTACCAAACCTAAGGGTATCGATTGCAGGCAATGGGCCGACGCCATCAAACTGAATTGGTTGATAAATATCGAGTTTAGCTTCGCCAACGCCCAGTCCACCTGTGTATCGGATCGAATCTTTTAACCAAGAATGTCGATGCCCGGCAAACGCAAACCAAGAGCCATTCTCCGTGCCCGCCGCCCCGACCAGAGTCATGGCAGCGGGCACTAACTGAGCGCCCCCATCCACCGCTGCTAGCGCTGCCTGTTTGCGCTTCTCCTTAGCCTGCTCATCTTCGTGTAAAAATAGCCCAGCGACACCTCCACCAACTCCAACCGCCGGCTCAGTGATTAAGATGGGTACTGGCAAGAAGCCGTAAGCGTTCTCAGCAATATGATGCCCAAGATCAAACTGCCCATCATGGCTGTCAAAAAACGAGGCACTGCTATATGAAGCGAATAAGGTAGTGGCACAAGCCAAGATCAGCGGGTGTATTTTGTTCATCATAGTCTTCTCAAAATGAGCAGAGGCTCAGTGGCGGTGGCGCTAGGCCTTGAATGAGTTGACTATAACTAAACGAATGAAAGGTTCTGAATCGCTTACGTAGGATCTGAGCCTACGTAAGCTCTCTAAGGCTAACGAGATTTGTATGTCTGCACATGTTCGCTAATCGCTTTGATGATTGCCCCTCTCACCGCTTTGATATTTTTGGCGTGTGGGCACCACAGGGAGATGGGGAGTTTCATGCCTTCTAACATCATATCAAACTTGAGTGGTGATACCCCCTCTAGCGCAAATTGAGACTCAGACAAGGCTTTCGGCAACCAGGCCCAGCCCAGCCCTTCTTTGATCATTTTAATCACCAAAGCCAGCTGATCGACTTGCTCGTTGTTGGCTGAATAGACAAACTTTTCGGCCAAGCCCTCATCCACCAGTGATTTGAGCATGAACTGTCTTTCTGTTTGCAGTTCACCCACGACTGCGGCTTTGTCCATTTGCGCCAATCGGCCGCCAGCTTGCACGTAAGGCAAGAACTCAACATGGCCTAAAAAGGTCGAATCAAAACTATGGATTGCGGTACTTTCGTGAATATTCGCCAAACCAAAGTGAATGCTGCCATCAACGATGCCTTGCTTAATTTCATCGCGGCCGCGCACCAAAAATTCTACACGCATGGTCGGGAAATCTTGGGCTAATTGTTGGCGGATCAAAAACAGAGCTTGATGTGGTACAAAGCTTGGATAGGCAATCACCACCCGTTCCAACTCGCCGTAGGAAAGACTGAGAGCGATTTTATCAAACACGCGCGCTTGCTCGATCGCTTGCTTGGCATAATGATAAAGAAGATGACCATCTTCGGTAGGTTCGACAGAGCGGCCAATACGTTCAAACAAAGTAACGGCAAGCTGGTCTTCAAGGTTAGTGATAACCTGACCTATGGTCGTACGATGCTTATTGAGTTTTACCGCGGCCTTGCTAAAAGAAAGGTGTTCATAAACGGTGACAAATGCCAATAGCTGTTCAAGACTAAAGTTCATAGTAATGGCTGGCTGGTTGGGGATGAATATCCTCAAGATAGCACTTTTATTGTGATGATAACCAGCGCAATCAATCACCTATCAACACTATTATTTGACTCGCCTATCAGAAAACGTGTTTCAGCACCGCGAAGTCATGGGTCGGTTCAACAAACTCATATTGTGCGCTAATGGTTTGTAGCACATCACTGCCACTATCGAGTGTTGTCTCTAGTACACCATACAAGGCGTTATTGGTATGACGCAGCGCCACAACCGGTGACATACGATTGACCAAACAAGCCGAATAAACCGCGGTGAGCAAATCGTCCACTCCAACCGGCTCCTTAGCGAATTCAAGCCAAGGCCTTTGTACTGAGTAGAGGTTTTTCGGCGTGGCTAACATCATCGAAATACTTCCATCCGCCACACACGGTACCTTGCTCACGAGCACGATTTTGGGCCCCTTTGCCAATGCCTGCTGACAAGCATGAGCAGCATCTTGTTCATCTTTAATGACTGTGCCAGTAAATTGTTGCAGTGTTTCTGGTTGACAGATCAACACATCCGCTAGTGGCATCAGTTGCTCCACAATATAGCGATGTGCCTCTGGATCGGTAGGATGCGCCTCACTTTCACCATTAAGCGACGGATGACAAACATACAAGGCGCCAACACTGTGAGACTTCACCAACTGAACCGCTTGATAAACCGCTTGATTGTGCGCCAATGAACTTTGATACCCAGAAATAATCGCATTGCAGTGGTTAAGTCGCTCATTTCGATCTAAAGCTTGCACTAGTTCAGAAACGATTTCCGCTGGACAACTGAAGCTCACCGGGTGCTCGGAGACATCTGAACACTGCAAGCTGTTAATTGCCCATGTTTCAACCCCCATACGCTGAACCGGGAAAATCGTAGAGCTATTGCCTGCGTGACCACAAACCAAATGGGGCTGGATGGAAATAACGCTTTTCATAATGTGAGTCACCTAATTAAGTTTCATTGTCGTCAGAGACAATGGTGAGCTTGTGCGAGTATGCGGCTAAGGGCGAAAATTAATACTGTTGATGGCTTAGAACCGTAACAAGTGAGCGACGCTCCCGTTACGGCGATGCTAAGCGCTATTGATAGGCCACGATGTCAGAGGCATCGATAACATAACCAATTTCGATATCCTGATTACCGTCCGATAGTGCAACGGATGCAGACACCCCTCCTGCCTTGATATCCCCTTCGACCCAAACAGGCGTGTAAAGGCTTTGCATCTGATAGCCTTCAGGGAAGTCAACCAAGATAGTTTGATTCGCCGGTGGCGGTGGTGTATGAACACAAGCGCCCGCCGTTGGCACCAAAATAAATTGCGTCCCGACTAAGCCTTCCATCTCTAGTGGTACCAAAAAGCCACCTAGTTTCATGTCATTCACTTGCAAGTCAGGAATAATGGCATTGGCATAACGCTTACCACTCACCATTTCATCAAGTGCCTCTCTCACGTTCAACCCGCGTTTCTCTGCGAGTTCAATACGCTTGATGTAGCCATCGTGTTCCATTGGGCTAAGTTTGCGGCTTTGTTGAGCCACTTCATAGACATAAATCTCTGTAACCAATGCTTTGTCACTCGGAGATAAACTCTGCTGCTGTGTGTTTTGCGGGCGAAGAGAGTCCCATGACAAAGTGTCTGCTGCATTAGCCAAAGGCGCGATCAATGCGAACATTAGCAGTATGTTTTTCATTCGTTTGTTCCCCAAAGTAGATAGAGCATGTTGGTCATGCCAGATGGAAGCGATGACCGCAGCGCGTTGCGCCACGGTCCGTACGGCTTTGATTAAAGGTTTTCTAGGTTATCCATCAGTTTGTAGAAGAATCCGATTGAGCGACCATATTCATCAACCAGAATACGTTCGTTCACACCATGGAAACCTTCAAACTCTTTGACATTTTCTAGTTGCAAAGCGGTAATGGTGTACACATCCGGTGCAAAGTCACGCGCTTGGAAGTGCTTAGAGTCTGAGCCACCGATTACAAAGAATGGCGATACAATCAGATCATTACCCCAGGTTTGGCGAATGGTTTTCTCTAGCATTTTGTATCCTTCACCGTTTGGATCGGCCACATTGGTTGCTGGCGTTGATGCTGAGATATCTCGTACTGTGATGCGCTCATCGCCAATAGCTTTTTTCACGTGTTCAATAATCACTTCAGGTGTATCACCAGGCATAGGACGGAAGTTCACTACCGCTGTCGCCGCTGGTGGCAATACATTATCTTTGATACCGGCGTTAAACATGGTCACTGCGGTTGTGGTGTGCAACATGGCGCGCGTTACTTGGTTTTGCGACATTACATCAATGAATTTCTGCTCTAGATCGCTGATCGAATCGTTCTCACCATAAGCGACGGCTTTGTACATTGGTTGCTGGTCTTCAGGTAACTCTGGCCCCATAAAGCGGTACTGGTAGCGAACCGCATCATGAATCTTGTATGGAAACTGCGCCGCTTCCACTTTTTCTACCGCTTTGGCTAGCGCAACAATATTCGACTCACCAGCAGGCTGCGAAGAGTGGCCGCCAATACCATTGATTGCGATCTCCAAGCTCACGTAGCCTTTCTGAGCAATACCAATTAGGGCCGTATTGTCACGAATGCCCGGGAACACGCCTGGGATTAGTGGCGCTGATTCATCAATCACAAAGGCAATTTTGTCATAACGCTGCTCAATAATATCCGCTGCGTGTTTTGCCCCTTCCGGTCCGCCAACTTCTTCATCATGACCAAACACAAACAAAATGGTGCGCTCTGGTTGGAAGCCTTCTTTAATCTTCATTTCAGTGGCTTCTAAGATGGCGTGAATTTGGTTTTTGTCATCCAGAGAACCACGTCCCCAAATGTAGCCATCTTTTATCTCACCAGAAAACGGCTCGACTTCCCATTGATCGCGAGATTCCTCTGCAATTGGCACCACATCTTGGTGAGCCATAAATACCGCAGGTGGCAGTGATGGATCTTTGCCTTCCCAGGTGTAAATCAAGCTAAACGGGCGCGGGTCGCCAACTAGCTCACGCTTCAGTGTTTTATGTACTAGAGGGTAAGATTCAACTAAGAAGTCGTGATAGTTGTTAAACGCCTCTTCATCAAAATCACTGCGGTCTTGATTTGAAATGGTTGGAAACTGAACCGCTTGAGATAGGCGTTGTGCCGCGCCTTCCAGGTCCACTTTCACTTCAACTTGCTCAACGCCTTGCATTTGCATTGAGCTAAAGTCTTGGTCTTCCACTGCCCAAGCAGACACACTTGCTGTAAGCGCAAGCGCAGAGGCGATACCTTTAAAAAGTTTGGTTTGCTTAGTCATTACTAATTTCCTTTATTCGCGAGAAATAATTTAAATCAGTGTCGTGTTGATGGGCTTAGTATTGACGATATTTTTCTGGCGAACCAATCTCATATGATGGACCAAACCCTACATATTTAAATCATCGCTGTTATTGAAGATAAAAGAGAAACGACATTCGCCTGATGCGAATGTCGACAACCTAGTGGGGTGAATGGGCGTGGAGTTCGCGTTATAACAGGCGGATAAAAACGGCACTGACTCGGTGTCGTGCCGAGAGGTTATTACTTAACGGGTAGTGCGAGGGATTCAAACGGAACGGGTTTACTGTACAAGTAGCCTTGGTGGATATATACCCCTCGAGAGACGAGATAATCCGCCTGATTTTGCTCTTCGACCCCCTCAGTAATTATGTTCAAATCAAGACCTTTTGCCATAGAGATAATCGCATCCAGCACTGGTGCTGTTGCGCTTTGCGACCCGATACTATCGACAAAACACTTATCTATTTTTAGGTAATCAATTGGCGTAGTTTCCAGCATGGCAAGGGATGTTTGCCCTGTTCCGAAATCGTCGATCAGCACCTCTAAACCAGACTGACGCAAAGACGCAATGGCGGATTTAGCACTGCTATCAAGCAATTGGCGTTCGGTGATCTCTAATCCCAAGTGAATACCTCGCTCTCTCAGTAGCGCGGCTTGTTCAATCAGTAACCTCTGCTTGTCAGAAGAGACAAAATAACCAGGAGGAAAGTTAATCCCTAAATGAAAAGGTTGAGAAAAAGAATAAGAGGAGAAATCACTGATGGCCCTCTCGACCACAATATCAGTCAGTTGGTCAATGAGATCAAACTCTTCTAGAACGGGAATAAACACATCTGGGTAAATCAAACCGCGCTCAGGGTGCATCCAACGCACTAACGCTTCAACACCTGACAGTTCTCCCGTATTGCAATCCATTTGCGGCTGGTAATGCAAGATAAACTCTTTGCGACGAATGGCTTGTTTCACTTCATTATGAAAACCTTGATTGCGAATAAAGTGTCGACGAATAAAGAAAAAACCAATGTACACGGCCAAAGTACCCGGGATCGCGGCCAAAGAGTAAAACCAGGTTTTCTCTATGATCAATTCGTTGCTCGCGATAACTTGGATTTGATGCTGAGGAATGTCCGTTTGCGCGACATAAGCAAACCAACCAGAGGCACGTGGCGTATTGTAAGGTGCTGAATCTTCACCAATAAAAAGCGCCGATGAACTGACTCTGTAGTCAGTTCGATAACCTAAACTCGCTCGCAAGTAATCTAAATCGATGAGGGATACGGCGTAGTATTCTTGCCCGTTAAGATTTCTCCTATTGATTACCGCAACGGATAAATCCTTTTTCGACATGGGCATTGCGGCAAGTTGAAATATCTGGGATTCATTGCCGAGCGTTTCAATATCGACAATCTCACGGGTTCCTACTTCTCCAAATGATGAGCAAACAATTTGGTTATTAGAGACTATTTGCATCTCTAATATTTCTCTCTCATAACGCAGCACTTGTTGCAAGAAACCGCACTGTTGTGGCGCAACCAAAGCCGATTTGTTCTCCATCGAGACATTCAACACGATCCGGCTATAACTTTCTGCATAGCTATCGCCCAAAGATCGTAGCGTATCTCTAACGCTCAATGATGTGAGTATCGCGACAGTGCAAACTATTAACACAATGGGTGCAAAGTAAACCAACCGAAGATAATTTTTAGACTGCCTGATTTTCAGTGCCATTTTAGGTCCAATCATTGTTAAATTGTTTAAAAAGAGAATGACATATCTATTAGGGAGCGCCACTATTCGCGCTCACTTTCTAGAACTTACTCTCCTCGACAAAAGCCCCGACTTGAGTCGAGGCTAGTGCGATTTCTTTAAAATAACTCGTTACAGTTATATTACTTGTCTGCGAAGTATTTTGCGATTTCTCGGGCATAGGTTTCTTCTTGGTTCTTACCTGTGCTTGTGGAGAAAAACGTAACAACGAGATCTTTGTCCGGTGAAATGTAAATACCCTGACCGCCAACGCCGCCTTTATATAAATCTCCATCTTCAAAGATGGTATCAAACATGTAACCGTTCTTAAGGTTGCTGTCGTTGTAGAATGAATTGGCCATCACTTTACCAACGTAACCACCTTCGAATGCTTCTTGTTTGCCAGAAGCTTGGATTCGTTGCACGACTTTTTCAGACACCGCACCCTCTCCCAGTTTCGACCCTGATGGCGTTAATAGCATACCAAACTTAGCCATATCTTCGATGGTTGAGTTCATGGAGAAGAACATTAGTGGGTAACCGCCGATCGGTGAAACAACCGTGTATGCATCATTGTTTGCACCCATTTTCTGCCATAAGTCTCGGCTGATTATTTCGTTCATTGGCAGACCGCGAACATTCTCAATGATTCGAGCAAGCACAAACGTATTGATCGAGTTGTATTCGAATGTTTTACCCGCTTCTTGGCGGCGCGTCATTTCACTCAATACATCAAGCGGCTTTTGTGTTGAGTCACCGTCAAATACTCCGATAGAAACTAGCCATTTAAAAAACGGCTGCTCTGGGTTGGTACGTGAATCTGGACTGGGTTCGTCGTGCTCGGTTGCGTTCAAACCTGTCGCCATGTTTGCAACGTCGATAACCTTCACTGTGTCCCAAGCTGAACCTTTAAGCTCTGGAATGTATTTTGAAACTGGATCTTGTTCGTTAACTTTGCCTTCTTCGACTAACTTCGCAAGTTCGATACCTGTGGTAATTTTCGAGTTTGAAAACCAGTTGTGTTTATCTGTTTTTCGCATGGTGTTGTAGCGCTCGAAAACAATCTCACCATTTTTAACCACCAGGAAAGCATCAACTGGATAATTATCTAAATGTTGGTTAAGGGTAAGTTCTTTGCCTTGAACGGTGGCTTTGATATTGCCAATATTGTCATCGATAGAGTAAGAAAATTGATAAACTGCGCCATCACGTTCAATCTGAGCCGTGTTAAAGAAGCGGCTAATGTTTTGCCATGCGAAATGAGATTCAGCAATCGGGAACTGAAGCTTCACTCGATTTCCTTTTTCAAGGAAAAAGTCGTGAGTTTCGGCAACCGCTTTGTTGGTTGTTGTCTCATTAACAATGACGTTGGCCATTGCTGCGCCTGAAGTAATTGCTGCTGCGATTGATAAAGCGATGAGTTTTTTCATTTTGGTATCTCTCAATGATGAAGTCTAAAAAGTGTGACCTAAAGTGAACCTTAAAGATAAGTTCGTCTATTTCGTGTTGATGGGCCTAGTATTGACGTTTTTTTTGCGGCGAACCAATCGCATATGAAGGACCAAACCCTACATATTCGAATCATCAGTGAATAGGATGCGAGTGTTGAATCGCACTAAGTGCAGTTACTCTCTCGGCAAAGACGCTATACAGAGATCATTTATGCACGCTATCCCTCACGAAATCGCTTGGGGTGAAGTCTATTTCACGCCACTGCTATTAGTTGCGGCCCTTGCGTATGGGCTTACCCTACTAACCACCAAAATGTCAGTCAAAACTGGGCTCTATCGATACATTTCTCACCCGACTCTGGCAGAGATATGTCTGTTTGTGATTTTTACTGGCGCGTTCAGCCAAGTTATTTCGATTGTTTAATAAGGGGAAGAAAATGGTTAAGCGCTATTTGGTGACTCTGCTCCTAGTTCTGGGGGCTGGAGCCGTGGTCGCCAACTTTTATTCGTGAGCGATGAAAAGCGCGGCTATCTCTTTGTTCAAGGCTACACCGTCTGTACCATCATCTGCTGTATGGGAGGCTTCGACAGCTTAAATACCTTTGACTACATCATCCTAAGGTTACAAGAAACCTTACTGGGAATTGGTGTATTTACCTTCATATATCGCCTAATTTGGCCAGTGAGTACTGAGACGGTATTTGCACATCGCTATTGGCAGCTACATGCCGAGTTACTGCGAGCGCTCAATCACTATCACAATGGCAGGCTAACTAGCGAGAACATTGAGCATATTCAGCGCAATGTCAGTCAGCTTCATCACTTGCTTGAGCTGCCGAATCATGGCAGCTACGACTTGAAGTATTATCAGCACCAGTGCTTAGAAAGAGTGAGAGAAGTCGATGTGATTGTGCATCTTCTTGACAGCCTCAGCCATAAGCCCAGTGACTTGGCCAATTACCTCGCAGACATTGAACACAACCTCGAATCGACTTGGAAAATGCCGCCGACTGAGCCTCTGCTACCTGCAGCCTTACTTTATATGGCCCAGCGTTATTCAAGTCATAAACCTTCGTTAAGACAACGCAGCCTAAAGCAGCATCTTAAAGACGATTGGAGAAAAGTGCTGCAAGGGACCAGTACCTTTCTGGCCTGCATATTGGCGTGGGTCTATCTGCCCATTCCTGGCGGCTTTGTATTCCCAATGATTGCCGGCATCTTTGCCACCAATCTTCCCCCGCTACCCACCAGTGCGATTAGAGATGCGTGCTTTGGCGCCATTGGTTTAGGGGGATTCTACCTACTACAGTACTCGTTGATCATGCCATCCTTCACTAAATTGTGGCAGTTGCTCGCGTTTTACTTCATTAACATTGTGGCTATTTGGAAGGTGTTCGATACTGTGCGATTGGGGATTTTTCGCGTGCTCGGCGTCAACTTGCTGTTGGTACTCTCCTCCAGCGCGTTAAACCTCACGCCTTACTATACTATCGAAATGCCGCTGATGATGCTGGTCTATGTATTGATTATTCTGGCGATAGCCAAACTTGTTTCCGATCTACTTACACCCTGTAAAACGAAGGTCGCGTTCGATAAATAATCACTTCCCGCCTGAACGTCCTTAATGCCACAGCCTTGATTCTCGTCAAGGCTGTTTCTATTTATACCGTACTCTGATTTATTCGCCTCTCGAGGAAACGTCGCTGATTAATCATCATAACTACGCTATTACGCTCACTTTATAGGATTTAATCGATCATATGCGATTAACTCGCTTTCTAATTCCCTCATAAAATCTCCACATACCCAATCAAAACAACTTGTGGAATCTACACTATGAACCATTTTAAAAAAGCACTCTTAATCACTCTTATCGGCACTACGCTAGTTTCAGGCGCTCACGCTGCAGACAATGCAAACAGCGAAGCACTTGACGCATCAGATATGACTCGCGCCTACTCAACTTTTTATGTCGGTGCAAGCAATAATGGCGACGTTAAAGCCTCTGGGTCTATCTCTTACCAATACGAAAATGGTATGGAGTCGATGTTCTCGCTAGAAGGAACAATGAACAAAGAAGGCGAGTACAGTGATAGTCGCTTCCAGTACTTCCATGTATTCAATACTGGTAACTCGGTCTCGCCACGTGTCGCTGTGTCGCTTGATGTTGTCGATAATGACACGGCAACCACGGCCGCACTCGGTGCCATTTCAATTTTCCGCACCCCAATTGACTCACTAACGTTTTTTGCCCGTGTTGACGCTCTAACCGGGACTTACTCTGACCAGTCAATGAGTGCGTTTAACGTCACTGACGATAGCCTAGTTGGCGGAATGGGCGCGGCATACGCGGTATGGAAAACTGGCCAAGATGGCACGTTCTTAGCGTTATACCCAGAAGTGACTTACTTGAGCGGTGACATTGACTCAACCACAGTGAAAACCACCTTAATGGCGGCTACACCACTGAGCGCAGATAAAACCCGTTGGGGCCAAGTTAAGTTCGAAAACACCTCGGGCAGCATGGAGTCGAGTAGCAAACACGTCGACATCAATGAAAACCGCGTATGGTTTAACTACAAAGTATACCTATAACACTCTCATCTCACCTGTCCTACTGTCCTTAAATCGCCTGCGTGAAAACGCAGGCTTTTTTTGTTTTTGGCCCAATCAGCAATGTGCAAGGCTCCGACCCTATTTCGGTAGGATCTGGTCCTCCAAACCCGATTATTGGCGCGCGATGTTCAGCGATAAAATTATTGCCAAGCCCACTTAATACAGTCTGGGCCATGAACACAAACACAGA
Organism: Vibrio algicola; assembly: GCF_009601765.2. NCBI lineage: Bacteria > Pseudomonadati > Pseudomonadota > Gammaproteobacteria > Vibrionales > Vibrionaceae > Vibrio > Vibrio algicola. Next base: position 830,832 of record NZ_CP045699.1, on the reverse strand, counting down.
ACATGGCCGTTCTGTGAATAGCAAACCATTGAATTTTCATAGGGGTGAAAATCGATGGATTTGGAACTAAAACACTATGCGTAAACTAGCACACACAACGATTCTACTTACTGCACTTATCAGCTCCGTTGTCAGCTTTGGCGGGCTTAGTGCAGAACAACCGCAAACATCGGCTGGCATACAAACCTACTCAGAAATTATGGCTCATGGTCAAGAGGTATTTAATCGCTATGGCATCAGCGACGATTTACCTCGCTTGGGTTTGAGCTCGCTCACAGCCGGGGAACACTTAGTTGAACATGTGGAGCGCACCATCACTATCGGCGACCAAGTGCGTAAATCTCGAGTATTCCTAGTCAAAGATACCGACGAAAAGGGCAACATTGATCTGCGCATCAAATACAACCCTAGTGAACTGGATGAGCAAGATGATGCGATCAGTGAAATTGAACGTAACACTCGCACAGAATACCGTTTACGTGATTACGCCCAAAGCTATGACCCAAATAGCGTCACTGCGACAGATTTGGCTAATGGCACTAGTATTGTGAGCTTTAATTACTCTAAATATGGCTTGCCGCAAGACATCGCATACTTTCGCTTTATGCGTGTTGAGTTCTTAGTGAAGGACGGCGTACCTCAACGGATGACCATTACCAATGCGAAGCCATTTGAATATGAGGGTGTTCGTGTTGAGCAATATCGCCAGACCATCACTTTTTCAACACTCGAAAGCGGTAAGTTGATCCTAAGCAAGAAAGCGATCGACATCACTGGGACTCAGAAAAATAAACCCGTTCATGTTACTTCGATTACAGAGCCTGTCGCACTCTACAGTGAAGAGCACGGCGTGGATATTATTCACCAGACACTGCTTAGCGAAGTATCCGACCCGCGTATTCGTGAAGTGAGTGTTAAGCTGGATCGCATCTTTCCATTAATGGGCGACATAGTCCGAAGAAAAGGCATTGATTTACCACGGCCGTATGGGGTGTCGGTCGCCTATCGAAATCAAAACATGAACATCCCCTTTAACGACTTTGTCCTCGATGGTGTCAGGCTCAACGAGCTGTTTGATCCTGAAGACTCAATTGGTACGGTCAAAGCCGAGAGCCTAAGCATTCGTGGTGATATCAACATTCTTCCTTTTTGGAATGTGTTTGGCTACATCGGCAAAATCAACGTCGATGCAAAAGTCGATGCCGAATACACTGGAGCGGCGGGAGAGTTCATCCGAGATAAGCTCAACCAGCTACCAACGCTACCCGGACGACCGGGACTAGGGGATAAATTTTGTGATAGTGAAAGCTACGGTCTCTTATGTGACACCGGAAGGGTTGGGATCCCACTGCACCTTGAATACGACTTGCGAGGTGTCGGTACCACACTGTCGGTAGGGTATCGCGAGTTTTTTGCCTCGGTCACCGGTACTGTTTCACAAACACGCCTTAAGGGGACCACTGAGTGGGGCGACCCTATTGCGACCATACAACCTATGGTTGGCTATCAGCTGGTGGATTATCGAGCACAACTCTTTGTTGGGGCGGAATACCAAGGCCTTGAGCCGCGCATGGACGGACACGTTAAAACTGGCGATATCGAGTTTGACTACGACATAGGAGTGGATTTAAACAAATGGGCGTATGTGGTCGGGTTTAACAAGCAATTTGGTCGAAACTACAACCTGACCTTTATGTACAACAAAGGCGAAACACGAGACGCGATGACATTAAATTTTGGCTATCGCTTCTAACCTTACGCTTTGTGCGCCTGGCTTAGCCCCTACTGAGCTGGGTGCATTTTCTTTCAAGTAAGGAATATACTCTGTCGACTTACGATAGAAATTGGAGTTTTTAATCTACAATCAGTTACAACATTGCATAGGGCCATTAGAAAATTTATTACTACTAAATAATAGGTTACAGGAAACCTGTTCGCAAACGCATAATGGGGCAAAGGTAAGTTATCACGCAAGTTGCGTGACCCAGCCTGCGTGATGGATTTGTAACGCTAAATGGGGCATTTTTGATTTTGACTGATTTGTGCAACAGGCTGTTGCACAATTGGGAAACGGCTTTTGTCACTAACAAGCGAGTCTGATTTTAGCCACCAACAGGTTGTTGACCAAATTTTTCATCGGGAAGGTCTTGCTCATCATCGAACATCACAATGCATCTACGATGCCCCTTTAGAGCAGATAATGCAACTTGAAAACAACTTTCACACATATCAAGGTGGTGGGTAATACCGTCCATTTTTGACCCAAATCCCCAGTTAGCAGTCAGTTCACCAACCTCTTCTAACTTTACGCCATTTGAATCGACGACCATCACGCTAGTACCACAGATATCACAACATCGATCAACAACGACCTCTATCGTTTTTTGTCCATAAACTTTCATTGTGAACTCCTGTCGCTGATAAGACTAATCAATACTTGGATGTTGTAGTGGTACGGTGATTTTGGCCACCTAATTAGAGGTGATATCATCACCTCATATATCAATAGGTGCCAATTATGACAAAACGAACAAGACCAACATTTAGCCCTGAATTTCGACTTGAATCTGCATTGTTAGTAACCGAACAAGGTTACACCGTTCAAGAAGCCGCTAGCGCCATGGGCGTTGGCAAATCGACAATGGATAAATGGGTACGCCAATTACGTCAAGAGCACAATGGGATAAAGCCTAAAGCAACGCCAATAACACCTGAGCAACTTAAAATTCGCGAATTAGAGAAAAAAGTTGCTCGTCTGGAAGAACATAATGAAATTTTAAAAAAGGCTACAGCTCTGGTGATGTCCGACTCACTGAACAATTTTCGATAATCGAAAAACTCAAGCAGAGCTATAGCGTTACTACATTATGCAAAGTGTTCAGTGTAAATCGAAGCAGTTATAAGTACTGGAAAGCACGCTCAAAAATGCCGAATGTTGAATTGATTAAGCTTAAAAGCTTAATCAAAGAAGTTCATATTGCGAGTAATGGTTCAGCAGGAGCGAGAAGCATAGCGGATATGCTAATAGCTAAAAATGTACCTATGAGTCGTTATCGTGCTTCTAAGTTAATGAAATCACTTGGCTTAGTTAGTTGCCAAATGTCCAAGCATAAATACAAACGAGCGCCACAAGAGCATATTGAAATACCTAATCATCTTGATCGACAATTTGCAGTAACTGAACCAAATCGAGTTTGGGTAGGAGATGTGACTTACATTTGGGCTGGAAATCGTTGGATGTATTTAGCTGTTGTCATTGATTTATTCGCACGTAAACCAATTGGCTGGGCAATGTCGTTATCACCAGATAGCAAATTAACAGGAAAAGCACTAACAATGGCTTTTGAGTCTCGTGGGAAACCGAAAGGCGTTATGTTCCACAGCGATAGTAATAATGTGTTGGCTAGATTTCATCATACACTAACTAAGAAAGTTGGTTCATGCTTGAAAGATGGTACCAATAATGTTCTGAGCTTTCTGACCCACACAGCGATCGACCTTATGTGTCCTTCCTTGGATCTGTCGATTGCTTAGTTTCATTATTTGGTGAGGGTTGCCTCGCCAATATTTGTGACTCAAGAAGGGCCTGACGCCTGTCCCATTACTGTCTTGTCCAAGTATTTGGTTTTGTGACTCTTGTCCATGATCATATAGTGAAGGAGTCAATAATGAATACCAGTACAATCTCATCTTATGTCATTGGTGGAGTGGATACTCATAAAGATATCCACGTTGCTGCCATCGTCAATGATTCTAATCAAGTATTATCAAGTGAATACTTCCCAGCAACCCGCCATGGATATAAGGAAATGCTAAAGTGGATGTCTTCATTTGGTAAAATATCACGTGTGGGTATTGAGTGTTCAGGGACGTATGGTTTGGGCTTGCTTCGTTATATGCAAAGCAGTGGCATTGAAGTATTGGAAGTAACAGCACCAGATAAGGTTGATCGAAGAAAACGAGGCAAGGATGACACAATAGACGCAGAAAATGCTGCTCATGCCGCGTATAGTAAATTACGCACGGTGACGCCAAAGACGCGAGATGGGATGGTTGAGTCGCTAAGAATACTTAAAGGTTGCCGTAAAACAGCAATGGCAGCTCGAACTGTTGCCCTTCAGATGATTAGAACGAGCATTGTATCTTCCCCCGACGAAATAAGAGATACATTAAGACATATGACTCGTATGACTTTGATTCGCACACTAGCATCAAGCAGACCTGATTTAACAGCTTACAAAAATATTTCTAGCGCATATAGGATCGTATTTAAATCCTTAGCTCGTAGATATCTTGAACTTCATGACGAGATTGCGGATTTAGATAAAATGATTTCTTCTATCGTTGACATGCTTGCTCCTGAATTAATCGAACAAAAAGCCGTTGGATACGAATCCGCCGCACAATTATTGATAACGTTGGGTGATAACCCTGAACGTTTAAACTCTGAATCTAGTTTTGCTGCGTTATGTGGAGTTAGCCCTATACCTGCATCCTCAGGAAAAACCAATAGACACAGGCTTAATCGAGGTGGTGATAGAGCTGCAAATAGTGCACTCCATATTATTGCGATTGGTAGACTTAGAACTGAGCAGCGTTCAAAGGATTACATCAAAAAACGAACGGCTGATGGATTATCAAAAATGGAAGCTATACGCTGCTTAAAAAGATACATAGCACGTGAAATTTATTACCTTTTGAAAAATAGAAACGCCTTAATCAACAGTATACAAATAACGACTTGACTCTTAGAAGGGCATCCAAGGAAGCCATTATACGAGTCGCTATTATCGTCAATTACTATGGCGTTACCAACTAAAACAAAGTTTGTCACGTCGTGGTAATTGCTGGGATAACGCTCCGATGGAGCGTTTCTTTCGAAGCTTTAAAACAGAATGGATGCCCATTACGGGCTATCGTAGCTTTTCGGAAGCTAGGTTAGACATCATTAAATATATAACAGGTTATTACAGCCGACTCAGACCGCATCAATATAATGGAGGGTTAACACCTAATAGATCGGAACAATTATATTGGGAAAACTCTAAAACTGTGGCCAATTTTCATTGACCACTACAACCAGCATACACAGCATTCTCAACTTTGAAAGTTAATTATGAGATTTTAGTCTATCAGGTAAGTTTTGAATGTGCTCCTCCCAATCGACCACATCAATTTCATACACCACTTTATTACGCACACTTTCACCAGCAGCATGCATGGCAGACTTTGAACCGGTGATCAACGGGTGCCATTCAGGCAGTGGTTTGTTTTCTGCTAATAGGCGATATGAACAGGTTTCTGGCAACCAGTTAAATTCATCAATTTTATCGCGAGTTAATTTTAGACACTCTTCACCCGATTCAAAACGATTAGGGTAATCTTTGCAACTGCAGGTTTTACTGTTAAGCCAACTGCACGCAACATTGGTGTAATACACTTCATCACTGTCTTCATCCATTAACTTATGCAAGCAGCATTTACCACAGCCATCACATAATGACTCCCACTCTTGCTCTGTCATCTGTTGTAGTGTTTTGCTTTGCCAAAATGGGATTGTCATGCTGTGTGCCTGTAAGCTAAAGAGAATAATTTAGACGCTAATATTTAATCATCTTGAGGCTGCGTTTTATACGCTTATTTCGGCTAAATATCAAGTTAGGCTAGGCGAATAGAGCGCCTTTTGCTACTATCTGCGCCGGTTTTATTTGCGAGTAAGAAGATTTATGGATTGTCGTTTAGGTTGTGGTGCGTGCTGTATTGCACCCAGTATTTCATCCGCTATTCCTGGTATGCCCAATGGCAAACCGGCAGGAGTACGCTGCATTCAATTAAACGATGACAATTTATGTAAGCTCTTTGGCAAGCCTGAACGGCCTGCGGTGTGTCATCGTTTTAAAGCCGATCGCGATATTTGCGGCACAGACTCACAACAAGCCATTCAAATTATAACTGAATTAGAGCAGCTGACTTGATAGCGTGAATATGGCTTTTATAGCTTTTATAGCTTTTATAACTTTATAACTTTATAACTTTAATCGCCCTAACAATGAGTGCGATAACGTGGTGCCATCCACCAATTCTAATTCGCCCCCCATTGGTACGCCGTGAGCTATTCGACTGGCTCCTACGCTATGCGCTTTGCACAGTTGAGCGATATAATGCGCCGTCGCTTCACCTTCTACTGTTGGGTTAGTGGCTAAAATCACTTCTTCCACATCCCCTTGAGCCAGACGATAATCCAACAAATCTAATCCGATATCGCTAGGCCCGATGCCATCGAGTGGCGACAAATGCCCCATCAACACAAAGTAGCGGCCCGAAAATTGTCCAGTTGCTTCAATGGCGGCGATATCGGCTGGGGTTTCGACCACACACATTTGACCATTGGCTTGGCGTTTAGGATTGGTGCAAATATGACAAGTATCTTGTTCGGTAAAGGTTCGGCATTGATCACAATGACCAATCTCCGTCATCGCTTGCGACAAGGCTTCGGCTAATTGCAAGCCGCCTTTACGATTACGCTGCAACAAATGGAAAGCCATGCGTTGGGCAGATTTAGGACCGACTCCAGGTAAACAACGAAGTGCTTCCATTAACTGTTCCAACATACTACTTGTGCGCATTGCTGACTCTCTCATTGAATTTATTGCTAGCAAAAATCAAAAAAAGCAAAGCTCGGCTGGCTTTGCTCTTTATATCAAATGGATAATATATCCAAGTATAAATGGCCTTAGAAAGGCATTTTCATACCTGGTGGTAATTGCATACCGCCAGTCACGCCTGCCATTTTTTCTTTTTGAGTTTCTTCAACTCGACGTGCTGCATCATTGAAAGCTGCAGCAACCAAATCTTCTAACATTTCTTTGTCATCTTCCATTAGGCTTGGGTCGATGTCGACACGACGAACACTGTGGCTGCCGGTGATGGTGATTTTAACTAAACCTGCACCCGATTCACCAGTGATTTCCATCGCTGCGATTTCTTCTTGAAGCTTTTGCATGCGCTCTTGCATTTGCTGAGCTTGCTTCATCATGTTGCCCATTCCGCCTTTACCAAACATAGTGTTCTCTCATTCATTAATTACGGTTTATATATTAATAATTGGGTCAACTGATCTCTCTTTCAACCCTAATCTAATAACTTTATGCTAGTGATCATTTCTACCATCAGTCAGTTATATCGGCCTAACACTGCTGGTGTCTAATTTTGCTGCAAAACGTTTTTGTAGAAACTGCACATTCGGATCATCTTGCAAGCTAACAAATGCCTGCTGCAATTTTTCTTGGTAAAGATTCTCGCGCAGCTCTAATGGTGTCGTACCTTCACTGCCAATCACTATTTTTAATTCACAAGACTGCTGGAAATGTTGCGATAACGCCGCGGTTAATTCTTGCTGGGCTCGCTCATTAATTAAATGGGTTTGCTGCTCACGCAAGTGCAAAGTGATCAGGTTATCTTGTTTACTGAATGTTGAATTTAACGCCAGTTGTTCGACCAGTTTTGCGGTCGAGAAATTTTGGATGGCTGCCGTCCACTCATCTTTTTCAATCGCTTCATTTAATAGCTTTTTTACCATCTCTGGCGTTTTTTCATGCTCAAGCGCTTGCTTAATTTGAGTCGGTGTTAACTCGCTAGTGGCCGCGCTATCCACCACTTTAGGTTGAGTGGACTTCCATTGATACGGTTCATTACTATCACTTTGCTCAGGTCCTGTGACGCCAGGCGTTCCATTCGGCGACCCCTGCACGGCTTGAACCGCTGCTGCCGTATGTTTACTGGCAATGCGTTCAAGTACCGAAGATGATGCAGTATTAGCAGGTGTCGCTTTAGTCTTTTTTACCCCAGTTTCTCCAGATTCACTCGCAGCGGGTTTATCACGCTGACTGCGCAATTGATGTCGCAAGCCCGTTAATGAAGCTGGTTTATTTTCCACCGGTTCTGTCGGCTTAACCGCTTGAGGTGGTTGAGTCGACTTAGGTGGCGTGACTGGCGCTGAAACAGGCGGTTGTTGCACGTTTTGAGGTGGCACATTCGCTACTTGGCGATCGGCTGCTTGCTGTTGAGGCATCTGAGACTGATTCTGCACCGGCTGAGATGGCATCTGCTGCTGATGTGGTGGGTATTGATTTTGCGCTGGCGAGGATGGTGCCTTAGCCGTTGTCGTCGACATTGGTGCTGGTCGAGAAATTGCTGCTGGTCGAGAAATTGCTGCTGGTCGAGACGCTGGCGCGCTTTCTACTACCGGCACACTCATAGTTTGAGTTTGTGGTAGTGCAATTGGGTTGGCGTTTATTGCCTGAGCAGGTCGAAATGCCAACATTCGCAACACTAGCATTTCTGCAGCCATTTTTTCTGATGGTGCTAGAGGTAAATCACCACGCCCTTTCAATGTCATCTGATAATACAGTTGTACATCTTGTGGGTTTAACGATTGGCTCAGTAAAATAATACGCTCAGCGTCTGGCTGCTCTTTATTCAAGGTTGCAGGCAAAGCTTGATACATGGCAACACGATGAAGTTGAGTACTGAGCTCTTTCAGTAACCCGTCCCAAGCGATCCCGTTAGCGGCCAGTTGTTCTAAACAATCCATTGCCACTTGCGGTTGCTTGCTGCTGATTGCTTCCAGTAAATACACCGCTTGTTCGGTATCGAGCGTGCCGAGCATATTGACCACAGTTTGAGTGCCAATATGGCCATTACCTAAAGCAATCGCTTGATCCGATAAACTTAACGCATCACGCATACTGCCATCGGCTGCATGGGAGATAAGCCCTAATGCACGCGGCTCTGAAGTGATGCTTTCTTCCCCTAACACATGATCAAGTTGCTGATGAATTTGATCTGAACTGATAGGTTTTAGATGGAACTGTAGGCAGCGCGATAAAATCGTGACGGGTAATTTTTGAGGATCTGTCGTCGCCAGCAAGAACTTCACATATTCAGGTGGCTCTTCTAGCGTTTTGAGTAATGCATTAAAACTGTGGCGCGACAACATGTGTACTTCATCAATTAAGTATACTTTGAAGCGACCACGCGCCGGTTTATATTGCACGTTATCCAGCAGTTCACGCGTATCTTCCACTTTGGTACGTGACGCTGCATCAATTTCTAGTAAATCGACATGACGACCTTGATCGATCTCAGCACAACTGTCGCATACGCCGCAAGGATTGTCGGTAATACCGGTTTCACAATTGAGTCCTTTGGCAAATAAACGTCCAATAGAGGTTTTACCCACCCCTCGAGTACCGCTAAATAAATAAGCGTGATGCAGACGATTTTGCTTCAAGGCGTTTTCTAGTGCGGTCACGACATGATCTTGCCCCACTACTTGATTAAATTTAGCTGGACGCCATTTACGTGCTAATGCGAGATAACTCATTAATAATTCCGATTGTTAACCATTGCTTATTCCATAGGTATTAAAAACCCCATAGAAAGATGAAGGCAGATATAGCTTAGTGTCCAGCAAATTCACAAATACTGTACACCGTTAAACCGAGTGATTTTAATTTCGCTTCGCCACCGATTTCAGGCAGGTTAATCACAAACGCCGCATGCTCGACTTCACCGCCTAATTGACGAATAAGCTTTACTGTCGCTTCAATGGTGCCGCCAGTAGCAAGAAGATCATCAACCACTAATACTTTATCTCCGGCTTGAATCGCATCGGTATGAATCTCTAAAGTATCGGTGCCATATTCTAACTGGTATGACTGAGAGACGGTTTCACGCGGTAATTTCCCCGGTTTACGAACAGGAATAAAACCTAGACCTAATTCTAAAGCCAATGGCGCACCAAATAGAAAACCACGAGCTTCAGTACCAACTACTTTAGTGAACCCCATAGATTGATATTTTTCAACTAACAACTGAATAGTGGCTTGATAAGCTTTCGGCTCTTCCATCAAACTGGTGACATCGCGGAATAAAATCCCAGCTTTTGGGTAGTCTGGGATAGTTTTAATGCTGTTTTTAATCAATGCTAAAGTGTCAGTCGTCATAATAAAATTCTTAATCGTTGAAAGCGAGATGGCTGATTTTACCATTTCACCCACTGACAGTAATCATTTAATTAAGGATTTTCTTCGGCTTCAATATTAACGGTTTGAGGGTCGTAAACAGGCATACGTGAAAAACAAAAAAACAGCACACAAAACCCTGCGACTAAACCTGCTTTCATCCACCAATGCGGCATCATAATGAAAGAAAACAAAAAGCTAAAAGATAGTAAAACATAGCCGCGCTTTTTGACTTGTGGGGCCACAGCGCCGTGTTGCTGCCAATTGTTTATGATTGGCCCAAGATGAGGATGGTTGTGGATCCAAGCGTGAAATTTATCATTGCTTCGCATAAAACAAGCGCTGGCTAATAATAAAAATGGCGTTGTCGGTAGTAAAGGTAAGAAGATACCTAATACACCTAAAAATAGCGCTAGACCGCCAACAACATTAAGGAGTATTTTACGAATTATGATCAGTATCCTTGTGTTATATACTCAAGTTACTTGGGTATAAGACGAGTGCTCACACAAAAACAAGCGTAAATAAACAAGCTATTGGCAGAGCGGTTCACCTTCCGTTTTGCTTAGTTATAACAAAAAACCGGAAGGTGAACAGTCTAACTTAACTTATGTTGCTAAGTCATTACTCAATGACATTAAAGGTTAAGCAATTGTATCCAAGCCAATGTTGCTGGGAGAGTGGGTAAAAGTAACGCGGCGAAAATGCCTAGTAAATAAAAGGCATTAAATGGTTCTTGATGATCGGTATCTGACACAGTAAATCCTCCTTGATTAAAGCATCAGTATAAAAGAAGTGCTTGAATGTAAATACCGAGAGAAATTATGGTTATTATAAATCTGTGGTCGACCTCATGTAATCGAAGTGTTAGTCACAGGTTAAATTTTTAATGGTTAACTTAAAGCTTCTAAAACCTAAATCACTCAAGACTAGATCACCACCACGTCGCATGGGCAAATCACTGGTAACAAAATTTTTGACGCAGCCTTTGCCTAATTCAATCCCAGTTTCAATGGCTTGATTTTTTCCGGTGGCATCGTCAGCCACATACCAATGACTCTCTAACCCTGCGGGCAAGATAGACAAACTACCATCCACCATATCGGCAATACCAAATAATGCCTTAATCGGTTCAGCGCAATCGGTACAACTGATGCCTTTTTCTAACAGCTCTGCTAAATCTTTTAAATCTGAATGGCTTTGTTTACGGGTGCGAATAAAGTCATTGAATAATGCTCGGATCAACAAGGATGTAGCAACGCCATTATCTTCACCAGAAGCAGCATCAACCAAATAGAAGGCAAAGCGCCCTTCCATCAACCATGAATAATCAAACACCAAAGGCATAGCTTCGGCAGGTTGTAGAATATGGTAACTGCAACGCCAGCGCCCTTGCTGAGTATCGCGTGGTGGTTGTAATGCCTGTAGCAAATCTCTTGCGGTAACATCATGTTCTTTCAAGTGATTCAAATGCCAATACAGTTCTTTTTCTTCTGGCATATCGCCCGATTCATTAATATTGAACCATTGGCTTGAAAAATCTCTTGAAAATGAAGGGTTGGTTTTCGACTCTTCGAGACTGGTGTGGATAGCAGAGGCAAAGTTTTGCAGCTGAGAAATTGGTTTAGTGAGAAAATCTTTGATCCCAAAACGTAATACTTTCGCCACATCTCGCATGTCTTCGGTCGCCGAGACCACAATCATTGGCAGCATAGGAAATTGCCAACTGACTTCTTCAACTAACTCAATCCCACTCATGATCGGCATATCAAGATCACACACAATAAGATCGGGCACATGATCTCGCAGTAATTGTAACGCCTCTAAACCATTGCTTGCTTCAACAACCTGATAGTTTTTGGTCGATAAAAACGTCGCCATCATAGTTCTAAAAATAGGGTCATCATCGACTAGCATAATAGATTGCATATCGCGATTAACTGCCGAATCAACTTGTGGTATTGTCATGCTACTTTTATGCATACTTGAAAAACCTCCCGATGATTGACTGGTGATATCCATATCGCCCCCCTCAATTATTAATACCAGTGCAACTGACTAAGACTATGTTGCTGGTTGAAAGCTGGCGCTTCATAAAATCTAAGCCACCTAAAATGCCGTTATTGATAGATTTGACCACAGTATAGCCATTTTTTTTCATCTACTTTATTTTACTGAGAATTAGCTAACAAAATTAGAGTAATAATCTCGTTTTGCGTTAAAATCCGTTCGCCATTCGCTATATTGACCTTATATAAAGTAGTAATATTTTTGTCGTTGTTCAAATTGAACTTGAATACAGGGCAATGTTTTTACTTTGGTTGTGATAAATTTGATATTAAACAACTCAAAAATGCAATCTTCAGTTACACTAATACCAATGAGGTATTCCTAAAGTGTCCAATACTATGAAACTTGATGATTTAAATTTATTCCGCTTAGTGGTTGAGAACGGTAGTTATACTGCAACCTCACGCAAAACTGCTATTCCTGTTGCTACGATCACGCGTCGTATTCAAGCATTAGAAGAGGGGTTAAATTTACGCCTACTTAATCGTAATGCTCGTAAATTGTCTTTAACAGAAGCCGGTCAACGCTTTTATGATGAATGTTCACCGTTACTGAAGAACCTCGCCCAAACCACAGAAAGTATTTCTGATGAATGTCGAGGGGCATCGGGTAAATTGCGCATTTCTGCCCCAATGAACACCGCTAAACGCATGATCATGCCGATGCTGAATGAGTTTATGGCTCAGTATCCCGATATTCGTATTGAATTGTCGATGACAAATCATGCCGATCAACTTGATCCAACCGAATGGGATGTGATTTTCCGTGTTGGCCCACAACGTGATTCAAGCTTGATTGCTCGTAAAATTAATCAAGTGAAAGATGTTTTGGTCGCTAGCCCTAAATACTTGGCAGATTGTGGCGAATTAAACCATGCTGACGATTTGCGCCATCATGCTTTGCTGAAAGGGTTACCTTTGGTCAAATGGCAGCTAAACAATAGCCGTGGTGAGTCCGTAACCATCAATGAAAAGGGCCGTTTAGAGGCCAGTGAATTAAATGTGGTTCGCAAGGCGTGTTCATTTGGTCTTGGGATCAGCTTAATGCCAGATGTAATGATCGAAGCGTATTTACATGAAGGTCGTTTGGTTCGCGTACTCGACGATTGGAGTGCTAACGCTCGTGATATCTATATGCTTTATAACCATAAAAATCATCAGCCTGAAAAAGTACGTTTGCTGATCGATTTTATCGCGCGTCACGAAGCGCTATAAAGCGGTCTATTTAATCTATTTTCAAATAAAGAGCTTACGCCAGCTATGGCATAGGCTCTTTTTTTATCTCAGTTAATAAATCTGGGTGCTGTTTTTGTTGGTACAGTGGTAATCGTTGACGCAACGCAATAAACGTATTCATCGCCCCTTTGCGCGCCAAATCATTGACTAACCAATCAGGTAAAGCGCCACCCGGATCGGCAAACGCGGTATAAATGATATGGGTCTTACCCGAAGCCAACTTTTGCAGCTGCCATTTTGCTTTGACATCGGTAATACGAATATAACCCTCTTGCGGTGGCAGGAAAGCGGTGGCATCTTCAATCACCAATATAAAGTGCTCACGGTCTAATTGACTGAAATAAGAATACGTCACCATGTCTCTATCTTGCGCAGGCCACGGCGCGCTAAATTGAGTATAAACAATATTTTCTTTGCTATTAATCTGCTCTAACACTTGGGTGCGATAGACATTATCCAACCATTGCGGCGCATTATCGACATCTTGTAGTAAATACAAAAAACCACTCAAACTGGTGTTCACTTGCATAATAGCGCGAATTTCCACTAAGCCATTTGGGTGTTCAAATTGGCTGATGCGGATCCCATCTTGCTCTTTATACAGTTGCCATGATTGCTGTTTTGATTGGAGAGTGTTTTGTTGCTCGGCATGCGCTGGCAATAGATTAATCAGCATCAAACAGCAGATCCCAATAAAGACGCGCATCCACCTTTGTCGTTGAAATTGAAAAATGATGATCTCCATCCCCTTGCCTAATATTTATCCATACCAGTTCCATCTACTGTTATAAATATAGCGTCTGTTTCACACTCTGTAAGCGTAAAAAAACCAGCATCGTCAAATGCTGGTTTTTAGTTATTCAATACGTTTTGGTCGTATTAGATCATGCACCTTCGTTGTGCATTTCTAAATTGGCTAAATCGGATTGTTCTTGATCCAGTTTGGCGTCGTCGTTACGCATTGCATCAATCACATCAAGATAAGCTTGATCGATATCACCAGTAACGTATTGCCCACTGAATACCGAGGTCTCAAAGGTGCTGATCGACGGATTACCGGTGCCTACTGCCGCGATAAGGTCATCAATGCTTTGGAACATTAAGGCATCTGCGCCAATCATCTTGCTGATTTCTTCTGGTTCACGCCCATGGGCAATCAACTCGTTGGCACTTGGCATATCAATACCGTACACATTCGGGAAGCGAACTTCTGGCGCTGCTGAGACCATGTAGACTTTATTAGCACCAGAGTCGCGTGCCATTTCAATGATCTGCTCAGAGGTAGTACCACGAACAATCGAATCATCGACTAATAGCACATTTTTTCCTTTAAACTCAGAGCGAATGGCATTGAGTTTACGACGCACAGATTTCTTACGTTGTTGCTGACCCGGCATGATAAAGGTACGACCAACATAACGGTTTTTCACAAAGCCTTGGCGGTATGGTTTATCAATCAGTTGAGCAATTTCAAGTGCGATATCACACGAGGTTTCAGGGATTGGGATCACTACATCAATATCAAGATCATCCCACTCACGTTTGATTTTTTCGCCAAGCTTTCTGCCCATTTCAAGGCGAGCACTGTACACCGAAATTTTATCAATAAATGAATCTGGGCGAGCAAAATAAACGAACTCAAAGATACATGGATTCAGCTTTGGATTCTCGGCGCATTGTTCAGTAAAAAGCTCACCATCAAAAGTGGCATAAATGGCCTCACCTGGCGCGACATCACGCACAAAATCAAAGCCAACCGCATCAAGTGCCACTGATTCTGATGCCACCATGTATTCGGCACGTTCTCCGACCATACGCTTGCCTAAGCATAAAGGACGAATACCATTTGGGTCACGGAATGCCACCATGCCGTGGCCAATGATCATGGCAGAAACCGCGTAAGCACCCTTCACGGTTTGATGCACTTTCTTAATTGCATTAAAAACATCGGTTGGCGTCAGCGGGTAGCTTTCCGCGAGATCAATTTCTTGCGCTAAGATGTTTAATAATACTTCAGAGTCGGAAGTGGTGTTAACGTGGCGGCGACCTTGCTCAAATAACCACTGACGAATATCGTTCGCATTGGTTAAGTTGCCATTGTGCGCCAGAGTAATGCCGTAAGGCGAGTTAACATAAAAAGGCTGAGCTTCAGAGGCACTTGAACTGCCTGCGGTTGGGTAGCGAACATGGCCGACACCAACTGTGCCTTGCAAGCGTTGCATATGCTTCACTTCGAATACATCTTTCACCAATCCATTGGCTTTTCGCAGACGGAAACGATTGCTATCTATGGTAATAATACCCGCGGCATCTTGGCCACGATGTTGTAACACCGTTAATGCATCATAAATCGATTGATTAACAGGCGTTATACCTACGATTCCAACAATACCACACATGTTTTAACCCTCGGTTGGCAAAGCACTGACGCGCTCTGTAAATTACAGAGACGGCGCGCCAGACAAAAAGCTTGATGTTTGTTTTATATGGTCGAAAAACGGCGCGATTATCCGGCTAAATTGCGGGATAAGCTGCGAATCTTTCCACCAATCTGAACTTGGAAATGCTGTAAAGGCATCCATAAAGAACAACACAACGGCAATGATTAGAACGCCACGTAATGCACCAAATACCACCCCGATCACTCGGTCAGTACCTGACAAACCCGTTTTGTTGACTAGTTGAGCAATCACATAATTGACAATGGCCCCAACCACTAATGTGGCGACAAATAAAGCGGCGAGTGCTGCTCCATTGCGAACCATTTCATTATCAATATTGGTAAAATAAGCGGCTAATTTAAGATAATAATGGCTGGCAATATAAAATGCACCACACCAAATTACCAAAGACAGTGCTTCTTTAACAAAACCACGAACTAGACTGATCAATGCCGAAAAGCCGATCACCCCTAAAATGACAAAATCTATCCAAATCATAAAATCTACATCTTAAGTTGGCGCGCATTTTAACAGAAAAATGCGCCGCGCAAACGTTTTCTTTATGGATTAAGTGGCTTAAATGTCTGTAATTGGCCTTTTAATCCGGTAATTTTTTGTAACTCAGCTACTTGTTTCTCTAATTTATCTTTCGAAATATCAGGCCCAACGATCACACGATACAATCCACTGTCTGGTTTTAAGTGGGCTTGGTAGCCTCTTTTCTTCAAATCCGCGACCAATTTTTTAGCATTATCTTGGTTTCTTACCGCCACTAATTGAATAATCCAAGCACTATCACTGTAATGGTTCACTTCGCGTACCGGTTTTGATTCGACCGCGACTTGATCAGACTTTGCGACCGCTTCTTTGATGGCGGGTTTTGCTTTCACGGCTTTTTTCTTCGTCACTTTAGCGGGTTGACTAGTAACAGTAACCGCGCTGACTGGCTCTTCAGGTAGCGCAACATCGAGATCAACAGGATCTTTAATATCTTCAACATTTTCTTGTGCTTGAGAAGCATTATCGGTCGGTTTGATTGGTATCGCGGCAAACTCTTCTTTGTAATGTTCTTTTTGACCATCAAAAATGTCGGGTAAAACGATCACACCAATCGCCACTAAAATCACAGTGCCAATTAAGCGGCTTTGAAACTTACTCGCCATGTAGACTCCTTTTATTATCACTTTGCCAATGGCTTAGCACTTCCCCTACAGTATGGAAAGAACCGACCACAAGCAATACATCTTCCGCCTTGAGTTGATCTTGAGCATAGTTAAACGCTTCAATTGGTGTGGCATATTGGATCACGCCCTCTGGCAATGAAAGACATAATTGTTGTGCGCTTGCGGCTCTAGGCCCTTGTAGTGATGCAGGGTACCAATAATCGACCACCGGCATTAACTGTTGCAAGGTCGCATTAATATCTTTGTCATGTAACATACCGACTACCGCATGAATTTTTCGTTCAGGATTTGCATCGGTTAAATAATTGAGCTGCAATTGCTGTACTAAATATTGAGCAGAATGGGGATTATGCGCTACATCTAATAAAATTGTAGGCTGAGAGCTTAATATTTGCATTCTCCCTGCCAGTTGCGCTTTTTCCAAGCCCTTCACAATATTAACATCTGTAATGTCCAGCCCTGAAGTACTCAACGCCATTAATGCGGTTGCAGCATTGGCAAGCGGCAAGCTTGGGACCGGTAAATCAGACAAATCGAATGCGCCACAATTCCAATGCCAACGAGCGCTATTGTTACTGTCTCGTTGATAATTAAACTGATAGCCTACTTGATGCAATTGAGCCCCAATATCATCGGCATGTGCGGCAACCGTGGCAGGTGCTTGTGGTTGTCCACAAATAGCGGGTTTGCCACTGCGGAAAATACCCGCTTTTTCATAACCGATCACATTAATATCATCGCCAAGCCAATCAACATGATCAATCGCTAAACTGGTAATGATTGATACATCATGATCAACTACGTTGGTGGCATCTAAACGTCCGCCTAAACCAACTTCAAGTAACACCACATCGACTTGTTGCTGTTGGAATATTCGCAATGCTGCTAGCGTGCCAAATTCAAATAAGCTAAGGCTGGTTTGTAGGCGGGCTTGTTCGATAAAATCAAAAGCTTGAGTATGCTGCTCATCACTGGCATTTTGGCCATTAATGCGCACCCGCTCATTGTATTCGATTAAATGCGGAGAACTGTAAACGCCAACGTTATAACCAGCATCAAGCAAAATCGCTTCCATTAGCGCACAGGTAGAGCCTTTGCCATTGGTTCCTGCAACAGTGATCACCGTTGACGCAGGTTTGGTTAAATTAGCAGATACAGCCACTTTAGACACTCGTTCAAGGCCGAGGTCGATAGCACTAGTGTGTATGTTTTCTAAATAGCAAAGCCACATCGACAGAGGTGATGTGGCTTTGGGGGGAAGGTGTTTACTCATCGATGGTCAAACTCACATAAGAAGTCATCATTCAATGACTGCCAAATCATAAGAGTCGCTTTGGCAGTCCGATCAAACCGCATTACTTTTTATCAGCAACCGGTACTTCATATTCAGGAGCAGAATCAACAGAAACCACGAGTGGTGATTGATAGTTAGTCAATTTTGCGACTAAACCACCAATACGTTGACGCATTTCACGACGGTCAACAATCATATCGATTGCGCCATGCTCAAGTAAGAATTCGCTGGTTTGGAAACCTTCTGGCAAGTTCTCACGTACGGTTTGCTCAATCACGCGACGACCAGCAAAACCAATAATGGCTTTAGGTTCGCCAACATTAATATCGCCTAACATAGCAAAACTGGCTGTCACACCACCAAAGGTTGGGTCAGTCATGACCGAAATAAACGGTAAGCCCTTTTGTGATAAACGTTCAAGCGCGGCACTGGTTTTCGCCATTTGCATTAGAGACATCAGTGCCTCTTGCATACGGGCACCACCACTGGCAGCAAAACACACAAAACCACAGTTATTGGCAATCGCTTCATCAATCGCGCGGACAAAACGTGCGCCAACCACAGAGCCCATTGAACCGCCCATAAATGCGAACTCAGAGGCACAAGCGACAATAGGCATACCCAGTAGTTCACCTTTCATCGCAATCATGGCATCCGTTTCGCCACTTGATTTTTGCGCAGCCGAAATGCGGTCTTTGTATCGCTTAGAATCTTTAAACTTTAATTTATCTTTTGGTTCAAATTCTTGACCAAGTTCAACTTGAGTACCAGCATCAAGAAATGTCTCCAAACGACGACGACCAGACATTCTCATGTGATGGTCACATTTTGGACATACTTCTAGGTTACGCTCTAATTCAGCTTGGTATAACACTTGCTCACATGAAGTACATTTGGTCCAAATTCCTTCAGGAATAGACGCTTTACGTGAACTAACAAGATTTGTCGTAGTAAATATTTTTTCAAGCCAACTCATTAGAAGACCTTTTAGCTAGATCCCTCGCTGTATTGCGAAAGATGGGAATATGAGAAAAATGCGAGGAGATTAAAACACATAATACTCGCAGTGTAGATAAAAAACTGGTTGTACCTATTTTTACTAGGTCACAATCTAACCATTTAAAATCAATATTGTTCTAGTGTAATAACAATGTAATCAAAATCCAACCAAACATTATAGATATGCGGTTAAAAATCAATCTAATGGTAAAAAAATCGGCCCCATAGGCATAACAGGCAACTCAAATTGCGCTGGATAATCCACATCGACTAAATATAAGCCCCCGGGTTTAGCGGTCACTCCGGCTAAAGCTCGGTCTTTTTGTACTAACAGCCATTCAATCCATTGCGGTTCTTTTTCATCACAAGCCACTTTCAGCAAACTGCCAACAATATTACGCACCATATGGTGCAAAAAGGCATTAGCTTTAATGTCTACTACAATAAAGTCGCCAATACGGGTTATGTCTAGATGCTTAATCTCACGGCACGGTGTGGCGGCTTGGCAATGACTGGCACGAAAAGAAGTGAAATCATGCTCGCCTAATAAGTAATTGGCTGCTTGTTGCATTTTTTCAACATCAATCGTTTGATGATAATGGCTGACACCTGATGCCATGATCGCAGGGCGAAATTGACTATTGCAGATGATATAGCGGTAACGACGCGCGGTGGCACTAAAGCGAGCGTGAAACTCTTCAGGTACTTCTTTTGCCCAACGGATGGTAACAAAGCTCGGTAAGTGAGTATTTCCCCCCATAGTCCATGCCACCAGCTTACGCACTGAAGTTGTATCAAAATGTACTACTTGCCCAGTACCATGTACGCCAGTATCGGTACGACCGGCACATTGCACCGCGACTGGGTGATTAGCAATAACGGTTAGGGCTTTTTCAAGATACTCTTGCACACTAGGGACATCATTTTGTCTTTGCCAACCACATACTTGGCTACCATCATATTCAATACCTAAGGCAATTCGCATCTTTATTCGACTCTTTTAAACTTAAAACTGGGCGCAAAGTATATAGGGAATTGCCCCAAAGAAAAAGGTGGCACCATCGCCACCTTGATTTTAATTGATAACCTTTAGCATAACGATTAAGACTTAATTCTCGCCAACAGTTTTTCGGCTTCTGCTTTTAGGGCAAGTTCATCACTTTTCATTACCGCGTTTAATAATTTTTTCGCCGTCGGGTAATCGTCTATTTCGATAAAAGCTTTGGCTAAATCAAGCTTGCCATTTATTTCATAATTATCATCGACATTGCACATTTTGACATCGCCTAATACATCAGGAAACTCGCCTAAACCCACATCGAGATCGACCTCTTCATCGCTATCATCAACAAAATTCGGCGCTTCTTTTTTCTGCTCTTGCTGTAACGGAAAATCCGGTTTGGTTTCCAGTCCTGGTTCTGGCATATATTGAGCGAAATTTGATGATGACAAGGTGTCATTGTTAGGTGGAATTGTCTCTAACTTACCCTCATCATTTTTAGCGATGTCTTTTTCAAATGTCACTTGTTCAAAACTTTCTTCTTCAGCAACGGTTTCACTGTTTTCTGACGAGTCAAATTTGTTCGCTGTTGGCGGATTAACTTCTGCGGCGGCATCAAATTCCTGCGGCTCACGTTCAGCATCCTCTAACGCCTGTTGCTCTTGATACACTGGCAATTCTGAATCGACAAAAGTCAGCGGCTCTTGTGGCTCTGGCTCTGGCTCTGGCTCTGGCTCTGGCTCTGGCTCTATAGGAAGTATGTCTGCTGTTATCGATTCCGAGTCAAATATTGGGGCCTTTTGCGCTTGAGGTTCAATGGTTTGTGTCCCTTCAGTATTCGCCTTATTTCCTGTAATTACGCGAAATAACAGTAGGATCAATACAAGCGGCACAATCACTAAAAGCCATAACATTGGATATTGATTTAACAACGACATCAAGGTTGGCAATAAGCCTTGTGGACTCACAGGAGTTGGTTGAACTTGCTCCCGAGTACGTTCTTCATCGCTCAGCTGTGTCTGTAATTTATCTAATTGAGTTTGAATATTTCCCAGCTCTGTATTTAAACGTTGAGCTAATAAATCCACTTGAGAGGTGCTAGGCAGATTTACATCGTTATCGCTTTCTTCTCCAACATTCGCGCCTTCAATTTGTACTTTCGTCGCGGTGAGTTGCTGGTTATCACTATCGCCAACGGAAGTAATATGGACCTTAGGTAAATCATCTTCGGCGTTAAATGGCGGTGGCGGAGCAATATTCTCATCGACCTGAGATGGGATCGGGCGTTTGGCATCCTGCGCCATTATTTGCCTTGCATCTTGGGTTGATTCCGATTGGACTTGCGCTAAGCTTGGCATTAACAACGTGCTGCCAGAGATCAACCCATGAATATTGTGATCTTCAAATGCTTTCGGGTTCAGGTGGTAAATCGCCAGCAGAGATTGATAGAGACTGACTTTTTCGCTTAATTGATAATGTTTAGCGATCGACCATAAGGTTTCATTTTCAGCGGTTGGCCCATAAGTTTGCATCTGATCGGTTGATATTTGTTCAGCTTGGATCGCCGCAGAGGCTGATGAAATTTGAGTGGTCGATAATACAGGCGTGGCGAGTTCAACCGAATCATCGGCACAAGCAGTCGGTATTTGAAGAAAAAAAAGCAAAGCCAAAGGGGTGACAATATGCTTCATGGTTCGGCGCATAAAAAACTCAGTTCATTAATCGATTTAAACAATACTTCTTCAATATATAGGAATAATCCGGCTATTGGGTAGTGATCATGACAAAAAACACGATGAAACAAAGGTTTTGTAGCAATACGGTTAAATTTCAAGCTTATTTTAGAACTGCATCCAATAAAAAACCCTGAGCTTGAAGCCGTTACACTCAAGTTCAGGGTCTGATTTTACCAAATAAATTCTATTTACAAGTAATCGTGGATCAAGACTTCTGCGATTTGTACCGCATTGGTGGCAGCACCTTTACGCACGTTATCGGCCACGACCCACATGTTAATTCCGCTATGATGGCTAATGTCGTTACGAACACGTCCAATCATCACTTCATCTTTACCGCCACCATCACGCACTTGAGTTGGGTAATCAAGGCCACGGAATAGCGAAATACTGGTGTTTTGCTCGAAGAGCTCCATTACTTGCTCGGCATCAATCGGGGTTTGGGTTTCCACATGCAATGACTCTGCATGGCCGTAAAATACGGGTACATAAACACAGGTTGGGTTAATTTGAATCGAAGCGTCATGGAAAATTTTCTGCGTTTCCCACACGATTCTCATTTCCTCTGCGCTATAACCATTTTCCGTGATCATATCCACTTGCGGAATACAGTTAAACGCGATCTGTTGAGCAAATTTATCATTTTCTGCAGGTAAGCCGTTTAATAATTTTGCTGTCTGACCTGCTAGTTCATCAATGCCTTGTTTACCCGCTTCCGATACAGATTGGTAAGTCGAGACGTTAATGCGCTCAATACCTACCGCATCTTGGATCGGCTTTAGTGCTACCGCCATTTGAATGCTGGCACTGTTTGGGCTCGCAATAATGTTACGGTTACGAAATTCAGCAATCGCTTCTGGGTTCACATCTGGTACCACAAGAGGTACATCGTAGTCGTAGCGATACTTCGGTGAGCTATCGATCACGATCACTCCTTCGTCACTGGCAATAGGTGCCCATTTCTCAGCTTGTTCTGCATCGTTAGCAAAAAAGGCAATTTGTACTTGTGACCAATCAAAATCTTCTACACTGTTCACATGGGCTGTTTTACCATCATAACGGTAGCTTTTACCTTCACTCTCTTCTGTTGCGAGTAAAAACAGTTCCGCAATTGGAAAATCACGTTCTTTTAATACTTCAAGAATAGCTTCACCAACTGCGCCAGTAGCACCGAAAATAGCAATGTTAAATTTTTGACTCATGTAAAACCTCAATGTTAAAACCTAAAGATGCAAATGGCGTAAGATCTATCGCCGCTGTCGATGCTGTCACAGTTGTCGATGTCGGAACGGCTTTATCAATACAAACCAAGCGAATCGCACTGTATTCTCGGCGATCCCAGTATTGTTTGCGCAAGCGATCAAAGGCCTGTGCTTGTGCTTTTCCATCTAATCGTGACATTTCTCGGCGAAAAACCGCATCATCGTGGCGCACATCATAAATCAACTGAGTCAAATTGTGCAGTAATGCTTGTGTTTTCTCGCGATCTTCACTCCAACCTGTTGATAACTGAACTTGTGGGATTGGCGCAACGGGTAATAATTCACTAGCATTGGCGCGATTTGGCAAGTTAAGAAACTCACAATAGGCATTAAAGATCATAGTGGTGCCACGCGCTTTACCTTCTAATCCGTAGCCTGCAATATGCGGCGTCGCAAAGGCCAATAACGGCAATAATTCCAAATCCACTTGCGGCTCAAATTCAAATACATCCAATACTGCAATAAAGCCATCTTGTTGCTGTAAACGTGCTTTTAACGCTTGATTGTCGACCACGGGTCCACGCGCTGCGTTGATCAAGATTTGATCTGCACGCAATGCATTAAGGCGCTTAGCATCGATTAAATGGTGAGTGGGGTGATCGCCATCTTTAGTGATCGGGGTATGCAGACAGACCACATCAGCTTGCTCTAATAAGTTGTCTAATTCAACAAACTCTCGGCTGTCAGCTTGCTGTTGCTCGGCGTGTGATTGCTTATTTTGTTGCTGCTTAAATTGTTGCTGCTTAGGCGGATCGTTTAGTAACACCTTAAAGCCCAGCCCAGTCATACATTGAGCTAAATAAGAACCTACCTGCCCTGCGCCAACAATGCCTATGGTTTTATCAAACACACAAAAACCATGTTGCTGCGCCAAGACCATCAATACGCTAAACACATATTCTGTTACACCAACTTTATTGCAACCGGGTGCAGAGGTGAAATAAATCCCTTTTTGGGCCAGCAGTGCTTTATCGACATGATCTTGCCCTGCGGTCGCAGTACCGACAAATTTCAGTTTATTGGCTTTACTCAATAATTGGGCATTGACCTTGGTAACCGAACGGATCATTAGCGCATCAACATCCACCAAATCATCGGCTGTCATCGTTCGCCCCGGCAGCATCTTCACTTCACTAAGTTGACTAAATAACGCTTCGGCATACGGCATGTTTTCATCGATGACTATTTTCATTACAGACTCTCACACTGGATGATTGTACAATTTGATTAAGTTCTCATCCAAAATTATTAATTCCAAAAAGCCGTTTAAACCCTCCATGGACACTTGGAAAAGAACCTCCCTGTTCTTTTGACACTTTTCTACGTCAACAATATGGATGGAACGATACTGGACTGAATTAATATTCGACCAATCAAAGTAATTAGATGACTTATAATACAAAAAATCCCCAGCCTAAGCCGAGGATTTATCAATACACTAAGCCGTTTATTGGCTAAGGATATTACGCTTGGTATTTCTTGATAACAAGTGTGGCGTTTGTGCCACCAAAACCAAAGCTGTTAGACATAACCGTGTTGAGTTCTTGCTCGCGAGGTTCTGTCACAATATCTAAACCCTCTGCGGCAGGATCAAGCGTTTCGACGTTGATACTTGGGGCAATAAAGCTATGTTGTAGCATCAGCGTTGAGTAAATCGCTTCATGTACACCCGCCGCGCCAAGTGCGTGACCTGTCATGGCTTTGGTGGCTGAAATCGCAGGGCATTTGCCGCCGCTGTCTTTACCAAATACTTCTTGGATCGCGCCAAGCTCTTTTACATCACCAACCGGAGTAGAAGTACCGTGGGTGTTAACGTAATCGATAGAATCGACATTTTCCATTGCCATCTTCATGCAACGAACCGCGCCTTCACCAGAAGGAGCGACCATATCATAGCCGTCTGATGTTGCGCCGTAACCTACGATTTCGCCGTAAATTTTTGCGCCACGAGCAAGAGCATGTTCCAGTTCTTCAACCACAACCATACCGCCGCCACCAGAGATAACAAAACCATCACGGTTTGCATCATAAGTACGAGAAGCTTTTTCAGGCTGATCATTAAACTTAGTTGATAATGCACCCATCGCATCAAACATCATGGCAGAAGACCAGTGAAGCTCTTCACCACCACCAGCAAATACCACATCTTGTTTGCCAAGTTGGATAAGCTCTAATGCGTGACCGATACAGTGTGCTGAAGTCGCACAAGCTGAACTCATGGTGTAGTTAACGCCACGAATTTTAAATGGCGTGGCAAGACAAGCTGAAACCGTTGACGCCATAGTACGAGGAACCATGTAAGGACCCACGCGCTTTACGCCTTTCTCACGGATAGTATCCACTGAGATCACTTGGTTTTGTGAAGAAATACCACCAGAGCCAGCAACAAGACCGGTACGATCATTTGATACTTGGTCTTCAGGTAACTGAGAATCTTCCACTGCTTGTTGCATTGCAAGGAATGCATAAGAAGCAGTATCGCCCATAAAGCGCATTTGTTTACGGTCGATAAAATCGCTTGGTGTGATTTTTAGCTCACCCCAAACATGAGAACGAAGACCGGCTTCTTTAAATTGCTCTGAAGCACTAATGCCAGATTTACCTGTTTTTAAAGACGCTAATACTTCTTCTACGTTATTACCAATACTAGATACAATGCCTAGACCAGTGATGACGGCTCGTTTCATGTGACATTCCTATAATTCAAAAATCGTGTAAATGATAACTGACTTACTCTTACTAAGTGGTCAGCTTTCCTAATTTTTCCCTTTTGTATTGCTATTTCATCATTAAAATTGGCAATACAGGCGCTTCTCGATCAATAAAGGTCGCGTAATGGGTATATAATAGCCCTAAATCGACCCAAAATGACAGGTATTATGAGTTCTATACAAAATGCGAAACTCGATTGGAATGAATCTGGCACGCCGATCTCTCATCAATTTGATGATATTTACTTCTCTAACGCCAATGGACTGGAAGAAAGTCGCTACGTTTTCATTAAACAAAACCATTTGCCAGAACGTTGGCAACACTTCCCCCAACCTCGCTTTACCATCGCAGAAACGGGCTTTGGTACTGGGTTAAATTTTTTGGCCGTGTGGCAGCAATTTGAATCGTTTAGATCTCAACATCCGCAAGCTTGTCTCAAACAGTTACACTTTATCAGCTTCGAAAAATTCCCTGTCAGTCTCGATGATTTAAAAAAAGCCCATGCTGCGTGGCCAGAACTGGCTGATTATGCCCAGCAATTACAAGCCATTTACCCTGTTGCGATCCCTGAATGTCAGCGATTAGTGTTAGCCGATGGCATGATCACGCTCGATCTCTGGTTTGGTGATATTCACGATAATCTCCCGCAAATTGCCCACAACCAAGATGGCGTGGTCGATGCATGGTTCTTAGACGGTTTCGCACCAAGTAAAAATAAAGACATGTGGAATGACGCATTATTTACGGGTATGGCCGCCATCACTAAACAACAAGGCACTTGCGCCACTTTTACCGCCGCTGGTTTTGTGCGTCGCGGCTTAATCGATGCCGGTTTTGAGATGAAAAAAGTCAAAGGCTTTGGCACCAAGCGCGAAATGATTGCAGGTTGCCTCAAGCCTCAAACCCCTGAACAAAGACGCGCTAATGCCAATATACCGCCTTGGTTTGCCCGCCATCCGGCTTCGATATTTTCATCCGATAACGATAACTCAGCAGCGGACCATGACTCAGAAGGCAATCATCGTCTTGCATCAAGCAGCATTGCGATTATTGGCGGCGGCGTTGCCAGTGCCACACTCGCCCAAGCATTGCATCGTCGTGGGTTAGCTGTCACTTTGTATTGCGAGGATGATGTTGCCGCACTCGGCGCTTCTGGCAATCGACAAGGCGCGTTATACCCTTTGGTTGCCGAACCGGACGCGCCTTTAAATCGATTTTTTGCTCCCGCTTTTTTATACGCCCGTCAATTTGTGTTGCAAGCGGCGCAAAATATTGAATTCGATCATGATTTTTGCGGTGTCACTCAATTGGCGTGGAGCGAGAAAGCCAAAGGCAAACTCGATAAAATGCTCACCAATGGGTATCCCGCCAGTTTTATTCAAGCATTAGATACCAAACAAACTGCGCAAACCATCGGTTTAGATATCGAGATGGAAAGCGTGTTTTATCCGCTCGGCGGGTGGTTATGTCCACAACAGTTAACCCAAAACACCATTCAAGCATTGCAACAAAGTGACCGTTTTCAAGCCCATTTTAATACTCGAATTGAGTCATTAGAGTGGTGTGAGCAAACGCAATGTTGGCAACTGAAAACCGCCACGCAAACATTCAAACACCAAACCGTGGTGGTAGCGAATGGCCATCAATTTCATCGCTTTAAACAACTAAAGGCTATTGCGGCTACGCCGGTAAAAGGCCAGGTTAGCCATACCCCAACCACGCCAAACTTACAAAAATTGAACACTGTACTTTGTTATGATGGTTACATGACGCCACAAAACCCCAACAATGCGCACCATTGTATTGGCGCAAGTTATGATCGTAATAACATCGACCATAACTTTGATCCTCAAGCGCAACTCAGCAATGCCGAACGTTTAGTCAATTGCGTGCCCAATCAAACTTGGCCACTTGAAGTGAACATTAGTGATAACCAAGCGCGTCAAGGTATTCGCAGCGTTACTCGCGATCACCTACCGTTTATTGGTAACGTGTGTCAATTTGAACCTGTCGCAGAAAGTTATCGTCAAATCGATCCACAAATTTTGCGCACGAAACCAGAATTAATGCCTGAGATCCCACAGTATCCAAATCTATTTTGTATGGTGGGACTAGGCGCTCGCGGTTTATGCTCTGCGCCACTATTGGCAGAAACCTTAGCCTCACAAATCGTGGGCGATCCGCTGCCTTTGCCAAATGAGATATTAGAAAAACTGCACCCCGCCAGAATGTGGGTACGAAGAATGTTGAAAGGCCGACCTATCGAAAGCTAACAACCGCGGCGAAAATAACAAAGGTGTTGATCTCACGATCAACACCTTTTTTTTAAATCACCCTTCGGCGTTATATTTTACGCAGTTAATGCCACCGCTGCCGCCATCAATTGGGCTTGCGTGGCCTCATCTTTTGGCTTACCGCTTTCGATATCAAACACATCAAAAAAGCTTGGGATCGATACCGATGCTTTAACCTCTGCATGGAAAAAAGGCGCAGAACCTGTCGCTTGAGCTAAGACACTTTTTGCGCCGCTAGGGCCCGGACTGGTAGCTAAATACACCACTGGCTTATGCGCAAACATTTGCTGATTAATGCGAGATGCCCAATCAAACAAGTTTTTATAAGCAGCAGTATAAGTCCCGTTATGCTCTGCCAGTGAAATAACAAAGGCGTCAGCACTTTCTAATTTCGCAAAATAGGCCTTCGCACCATCAGGACGACCGATTTCTTTTTCAGTATCAGTACTAAACATCGGCACAGGAAAATCGTTCAGATCCAACACTTCAACCTCTGCACCTGGCACTAAGTTGGCGGTATAAGCGGCTAATGCTTTATTAATTGAGTTGAAGCTTGAACTTGCACCAAAAACGATAATTTTCATACGGACTCCCTGTCTAAAAAAGTAATCATCCCATCAAAGTTATTATATAACCAGATAGTAATGACCGAAGGTGTAACGTTAAACCGCTTGGTTCAAACGCTGCCACAGTGTTGCGACTATTAGTTGATCGGCTGGGGTGAGTTCGTTGCGCGCCGCATCCAAACTGGCTTGAGTTCGCTGTTTGAACACTGCAATGTCTTGAATACCTTCAAGTTCACAATCGGCCGCCGCCAGCGAGATATGGCCACGCAAATAGCCACCAGCAAATAATTCATCGTCTGATGCGGTTTCTACTGTGTTATCAATCGCTTCTAATAATTGTTCTTCTAATTCAATGATCATCCGTTACTCATTACTTAACAATAAATTGGGTTGGGTGTAATTCTGGGATTTGATAAACATCACGCAGCGCATCCGACAGCATTTTGACTCGCAAAGGCAAGCCTTGTTGTAAAATGCTTAACACTTCTGCTTGCACTGTTGCCATAAACGTTAAACGATCTGGTTCAAAATCGCCATGTAAATTGTCACAACTGACCGTAAAGGGAAAACCGGCGCTCACCGATAAAATCCACTCATAAGCTTGCGGGCGAACTTCGACCTTTTCAAATTCAGCTTGGACTTGCTCGGTACGCCCATCCGGTTCATACCAATAACCAAAATCTTCTAATAAGCGACGCTTTGGTCCGGCGACACACCAATGGGCGATTTCATGCATCGCCGAGGCGTAAAAACCTCGCGCAAAGAGAATACGATGATGAGCAATTTTCTCATCGGCAGGTAAGTAAATAGGCTCATCCCCACCAAGTTCTAACTGAGTATTATATGACCCAGAAAAAGTTTGGTTAAAGATGCGAATGATATCGGGATATTGATGACGTGATTCTGGCATGGCGTGATTCTTTTAATACAACATAAAGGCACATTGTCCTTACTTTTTTATCTTAGGTAAAGTTTAATCTATCGGGATA
Organism: Vibrio algicola; assembly: GCF_009601765.2. Lineage (NCBI taxonomy): Bacteria > Pseudomonadati > Pseudomonadota > Gammaproteobacteria > Vibrionales > Vibrionaceae > Vibrio > Vibrio algicola. The sequence continues at coordinate 801,025 of NZ_CP045699.1, read as the reverse complement.
ATTTTTAATGATACTTCGCTGTCAAAGCACCAACAAAAAATGGCTTACCCACTTTTAAATAAAAGCAGATAAGCCATTCATTTTGTTTATTTTAAACCTAAGCTTTTTTCTTCAATCCGCAGGGATTAAATCTTTGGTGTTTGTGTTTGTACGCCGTGATTTTGGCCACGATGACGCAACAAATGATCCATCAAGACAATCGCCAGCATCGCTTCTGCAATAGGCACCGCGCGAATCCCGACACAAGGATCATGACGACCTTTGGTGATAAGCGAGGTTGATTCACCTTGGCGGGTGATGGTTTCGCCTGGTACGGTAATGCTTGAGGTTGGTTTTAGTGCAATGCTTGCCACGATATCTTGACCGGAAGAAATGCCACCTAAAATGCCACCTGCGTGATTGGATTTAAACCCTTGCGGCGTCATTTCATCGCGGTGCTGACTGCCCTTTTGATTGGCCACCGCAAAACCATCGCCAATCTCAACCCCTTTGACTGCGTTAATGCCCATCAATGCATGAGCAATATCAGCATCTAAACGATCGAAAATCGGCTCACCTAATCCAACAGGCACATTGGTGGCGACCACCGAAAGCTTTGCGCCAATGGAATCACCCTGTTTTTTTAAATCGCGGATTAACTCATCAAATGCCGCTACTTTATCGGCGTCTGGGCAGAAGAATGGGTTGTTTTCAATTTCATCCCAATCGACTTTATCGACGCTAACATCGCCCATTTGTGACAAATAGCCTCGAATTTCAATACCAAATTGTTGTTTAAGGTACTTCTTCGCGATACCACCTGCGGCCACGCGCATGGCGGTTTCACGCGCAGAAGAACGACCACCACCGCGATAATCACGCACTCCATACTTTTGATGGTAAGTGTAATCGGCGTGACCTGGGCGGAATTTATCCATAATCTCTGAATAATCTTTTGATCGCTGATCGGTGTTTTTGATCATCAAACCAATCGAAGTACCGGTAGTTTGACCTTCAAATACACCGCCTAAAATTTCCACCTCGTCAGGTTCGCGGCGCGCAGTGGTGTAGCGTGATGTGCCAGGACGGCGACGATCCAAATCTTTTTGTAAATCGGCTTCGCTAATGTCTAACCCCGGAGGGCAGCCATCGACAATACAACCTAATGCTTTACCGTGGCTTTCACCAAAGGTTGTGACGCGAAAATGTTGACCAATACTGTTCCCTGCCATGAATCCCTCTTTGACTTCATTCAATATGCTTCTATACCCACAAATTGCCGTAATTACTCACAACGTTAGGCATACACAGTGTTGATGACACTGATAACAATTTTATTACTCATGCTTAGATAGTGTCGTCATGTGACAAACTTGTAAACCCTATAATTTAAAATAATCGTGTCTTTTCAAAAGAAACCGACAATAAAAATGCCAATACTCGAGGAATATTGGCATTACATATACCCAAAGCAATTGAAGTTGCAGTGAGACGGCAAGTAAACGAAGCCCCATGAGCTTAGCTTGCCTAAGTGATTGGGGTGAGTTAGCGCAGCCAACAAAGCTGCAGCTTCAAGTAAGACGGGTATAGATTCTCTATAATGAAATCACACGTTATTGCTTATAAATCGAAAACTCTTGCGCATGTTCCACTAACTGTTGGCGTGTTAACAAGAATACGCCATGACCACCATTTTCAAACTCAAGCCAAGTAAATGGAATGTGCGGATATTGCTCCATCACATGCACCATTGAGTTGCCCACTTCGCAGATCAAAATACCATCATCGGTTAAATAATCCGGTGCATCCGCCAAAATACGGCGCATGAGTTTTAAGCCATCAGTGCCAGCCGCTAAGCCTAGCTCAGGTTCATGGCGAAATTCTTGTGGCAAACTATCCATATCCGCTTGATCGACATACGGCGGATTACTGACAATAAGGTTGTAATGATCTTTTGGCAGATCATTAAATAAATCCGAACGCAATGGGTACACTTGCTGCTCAAGACCGTGATCGGTAATGTTTCGCTCTGCCACATCTAAAGCGTCTACCGAGATATCAACCGCGTCAACTTCCGCATCTGGGAAAGCATGAGCACAGGCAATCGCAATACAACCGCTGCCAGTACATAAATCCATAATGCGGGTTGGCTCTTCGGTTAACCAAGGTTGGAATTGGTTTTCAATCAACTCACCAATCGGAGAACGTGGCACTAATACACGCTCATCGACATAAAACTCTAAGCCACAGAACCACGCTTTGTTGGTTAAATAAGCGGTTGGTGTGCGCTCGTTAATTCGTAAGATCACACGCTCAACAATGCGTAAACGCTCACTATGAATGAGACGTGAGTTCAAGACATGCGGCGGCACATCAATCGGAAGATACAAAGTTGGTAAAATGAGTTGTACTGCTTCATCCCAAGAATTGTCGGTACCATGACCATAAAATAGCCCCGCCGCGTTAAAACGGCTGACCGTCCAACGGATCATATCTTGTAAGGTATGCAGTTCAGATACCGCTTCATCAATGAAAATTTTATCCACTTGTGCCTCCGATCAGGGCGTCAATCGATTATTTATGCGCAGGCTAAATGACGATGCTCGCCAATCGACCATGCTTAAGGTTACAATACGCCCCCTTATTACTAAGGATTATCCATGAGCGAAAAAGACACCAATAACAATGACGAATTTGCGCTATTTCAACAGGAAGTAAAGGGCGTAAGAAAGTTGTCACAGGATACCATAATCCATCAACCGAAAAAGGCTTTGCAGCAAAAAGAAATTCGCCGCACTTTTCGAGAAGCCAAGGATAATGAGTTCTATTTTTCGGATGAATTTGTGCCTCTGCTCAGTGTCGATGGTCCAACTCGTTACGCGCGTGATGATGTGTCTAAATACGAAGTGAAACGCTTACGTCGCGGTGTGTATGTACCCGATGTCTTTTTAGATTTGCATGGTATGACTCAAAATGAAGCCAAACGCGAATTAGGCGCCATGCTCGCTTATTGCGTTAAAGAAAGTATTTGTTGCGCCAGTGTCATGCACGGCATTGGAAAGCACATTTTAAAGCAGAAAGTACCATTGTGGCTTGCTCAACATCCAGATGTCATGGCGTATCACCAAGCCCCATTAGAGTTTGGTGGCAACGGCGCATTGTTGGTGTTGGTCTCTATTCCAGAAAGGTAGTGCATGACGTGAAGTTGCTGGCGGGTTAATCCTTTACTCAGCAACTTCAATGCCGTTTAAGTGGTGCGAATAAATCAGCTCGACTCTCCGGCTATAACTGCCAAAGCACCTCGCCTTTACGCGCATCGACATCAAAATCAATACACACCATGCCCGAGGTTGGGAACATCGGCGGATGTATTCCTGTGACAAAATCAGCGGTTAAATACCCCACCAATGGCAAATGAGACACTAAAATCACATTTTCTAAGCTTTGAGTTTCTGCCAGTGCGCATACATATTCCACCACCGTTTCCGAATCGCCATACGGTGTTATTTCATCACAGGCTTCAACGGTATCGGCGCTCAACACTTCTGAGATCACCTGCCAAGTTTGTTGCGCGCGTAAATAAGGACTCACCAATGCTAAATCAAATTGTGACGATCCTTTTTGCTGACAGTTTTTAGCCACTTGCAAAGATTGAGTCTGTCCTTGCTTGCTTAATGGTCGCTCAGCATCGCTCGGTGCAAATGCTTCTGCATCACCGTGGCGCATAATAAAAATCCGCATACATCACCTTACTAACAGTATCTTGCGATTAGGTATAGTACGCAGTATAGCAATATCAAGCGTCACTTTGTCGAGTCAAATAACATTGTTATCAGATATAGGTCTCAGCATGCTGTTTTTATCAACAAATTTGGCAAAAATTGGCACTAACTATCAATACCAATAAAAACTATTTGCAGCCTTTGCTTGCCGCGTCATAATTGAGATATAGCTGTGTTTTACTTTGTTCTCATTGGTGATCGTCTAATATTAACAAGCGCCTTTATGTCATTATGCTGATGCCATTTACTTATGTCATTAAGCTTATGTCATTAAGCAATTTGGCCTTGGCTTGGGTAATATTGCCTTCTCGTGACCAATGTGCCAAATCTCAGCTTTTTCACCATAGGCATTTCATCTCCACCATTTTCAGCCAATCCTCAACGCAGGGAGCGTTCAATGCACATTAGTCCAAACGATACCAAACAATACCGTTATCTCACTCTGGAAAATGGGCTGCGTGTGCTGATCATTCATGATCAAGATGCTCAAAAATCGGCCGCCGCATTAGCGGTCAATGTGGGTCACTTTGACGATCCCAGCCACCGTGAAGGCTTAGCGCATTATCTTGAACACATGTTGTTTTTAGGCACCGAGAAATTCCCAAGCGTTGGTGAGTTCCAATCCTTTATTAGTCAGCATGGCGGTAAAAACAATGCTTGGACTGGCACTGAGCATACCTGCTTCTTTTTTGATATCGCCTGCGATCAATACCCTGAAGCGCTTGATCGTTTTAGCCAATTTTTTATTGCCCCACTCTTTAATCCCGAAGCGCTCGATAAAGAACGCCAAGCAGTAGAGTCTGAATTTCGTCTCAAGCTTAAAGATGATATGCGCCGTTTGTATCAAGTGCATAAAGAAGTGGTCAACCCAGCGCATCCATTCGCTAAATTTTCAGTCGGTAATGTTGAAACCCTCAGTGATGTGCTCGATGACAACGGCCAACAGACTCATTCGATCCGCGATGAAATCATTGAATTTTATCAGCAATGCTATTCAGCTGATTTAATGACTGCCACTTTAATTGGTCCACATGATCTCGACCAATTAGAGCGCGCAGCAATACGCTATTTTTCTGCTATACCTAATCAGAACTTGGCAGGAAAGTCCGTGGATATTCCACTGTTACGAGAGCAAGACCACGCTAAATTTGTCACTATTGAACCGGAAAAAGACACCCGTAAGTTAATGCTCACCTTTAACTTTCCTGCTATGAATCATTTCTATCAGACCAAACCTTTGTCTTATATCGCTCATTTACTGGGAGATGAAGGTGAAGGCAGCCTGTTGCAATATTTAAAAGAGGAACAATTAATTACCTCGTTGACGGCCGGCGGTGGGATCAGTGGCAGTAACTTCCGCGAATTTTCAATCAGTTGTACTTTAACTAAGCTGGGTTTAACTCACGTTGAAAAAATCATCACCACCATTTTTCAATATATCGAATTGATCCGTCAGTCTGGGGTCGAAGAGTGGCGTTATAAAGAAAAACAAGCCGTATTGGAATCGGCTTTTCGCTTCCAAGAACCTTCACGCCCAATAGATACCGCCAGTCATCTGGTGATGAATATGCAAAATTATCAGCCAGATGATGTGATTTATGGCGACTATCAAATGGCGCAATTTGAAGAGGAACATCTGCGCCAATTAATGGCTAAGTTTACCCCGCAAAATATGCGGATCATGCTTATTGCTAAAGGATTGGAGTATTCTAAACATACTAAATGGTATCACTCGCCTTATTCGGTGCGCGATTTAACTGTGCAAGAGATCGCACAATGGCGCGATTTAAGCTTACAAGTTAAAATTCCCACGGCCGACTTACACCTACCAGAAGCCAATCCTTATATTTGTTATAACCTCGACCCTTCCCCATTGGAAAGCGACAGCAAAGTCCCAGAGCTTATTGAAGATCAACAAGGGTTTCGATTATGGCACTTACAAGAGCCTGAATTTAGAGTTCCTAAAGGCTTAGCATTTATTGCCATTGATAGCCCACATGCGGTCTCAACCCCTGACAGCATAGTCAAAACCCGTTTGTGCGTAGAAATGTTTTTAGACTCGTTGGTAAAAGAAACCTACCAAGCTGAAATCGCCGGGATGGGATATAACCTATACGCTCATCAAGGCGGCGTAACCTTAATGCTGTCGGGCTTTAGTGAAAAACAAGCTCAACTACTCGATGTGATCATCTATCGTTTTGCGTCACGCGAATTTAGCCAAGCTCGTTTTGATTCAATCAAACGCCAAATGTTGATCAATTGGCGAAATTGTCAAAAAAATCGTCCTATTTCGCAACTGTTCAATGCCATGACCGGAATTCTACAACCCAATAATCCCCCTTATCCGGTATTAATTGAAGCATTGGAATCAATAGAGGTGGATCAATTGCCAGAGTTTGTCGGCTCAATGTTATCGGAATTGCATATTGAAATGTTTGTCTATGGCGATTGGACGCGATCGGCAGCAGTCAATCTTGCCACCAGCCTTAAACAAGCGCTGCAAGTGCAAGATCAAAAATACCAAGAATCCTTACGCCCATTAGTCATGTTAGGTGAAAGCGGCACTTTCCAGCGAGAGTTGCAATGTAACCAAGCCGATTCAGCTTTAGTCTTGTATTACCAATCGCCCGAAGTGACCCCACAAAATGTGGCGCTCTACACTCTGGCGAACCATTTAATGTCGGCGGCGTTTTTCCATGAAATCCGCACTAAGCAACAACTGGGTTATATGGTGGGCACCGGCAATATGCCGCTCAATCGCCACCCTGGTTTAGCGCTGTATGTGCAATCTCCCAACGCCGCGCCAAGCGAATTATTGGCCTCGGTGGATGAGTTTTTAAATGCCTTTTACATGCTGTTATTAGAGTTAAACGAACAACAATGGCAAAGCAGTAAACAAGGACTGCTCAACCAAATTTTAGCTCCAGATAGCAATTTACGTTCACGCGGACAACGCTTATGGGTTGCAATAGGCAATAAAGATTTAAGCTTTAATAATCGCGAAATTGTCTCACAAGCCATCGTCAATTTAGACCGCAGCGAGATGATCCGTTTTGTAGTTAACACCCTAAAACCAAGAACCGCCAATCGCTTGATCATGCACTCAAAAGGCTTAGAGCATCAAGACGCCGAAGATCTCGCGGTCGGATTTGAAATTGGCTCAATTGAAGAGTTTCAACTGAGGCCCAAAGATGTGGATTTAGGTTAAGGGCAACAAAAAGCCCTGCTCTTATATTTTTTTAACTCGGAAGAGGCTATAAGTTTGTAGGGCTTAATGCGGGGTATTTTGGGGCTGTATTTACGCCATTTGAAAATTATATGGTGAAACATGCAGTGAGCTTTGCTGCTGTCTTGTTTTCCATAAATCATGAGCATTTTGTAATCGAAGCCAATGATCGGCTGATGGTTTTCCAAAAGCCAACTCAAGTCGTACAGCCATTTCGGGTGTCACTGAACCTTTTGCGTTTAAAACTTTAGATAGTGTTTTACGACTTACATCAAGGTGTTTTGCAACATCTGTGATCGTTAACTCTAAAGAGTCGATCACTAACTCCTTTAAAATTTCGCCCGGATGTGCGGGATTAAACATAGCCATTAGTGGTAATCCTCATAATTTACTATTTCAACATCACGCCCAGTAAACCTATATGTTATACGCCAATTTCCGTTTACTCGAACAGACCAAATATCTTTTCGGTCTCCTTTAAGTTGATGCATAAACAACCCTGGGAGATCCATATCATCAGGAACTTCGGCTTGATCTAAGTTAGCAAGAATAAGACGTAGTTTCTTTTCGTGCTTTTTCTGTATTCCCGCAGTGCCACCTGAAATATAGAACTTTCGAAGGCCTTTATGAATGAAGTTTTTAATCATAGGATAATTGTAACCCCAAGGGTTGCAAATTGACAGATGAATTTTGATCACGGATCAACACTCAAATAAGTAGCGGACAAGCATACAGTGACAACCTTTTGAGAGTAATCCATGGGATGATCGCGATTAAGATACGTGTTTAATCACTATTTGATTACGTCCGCTTTGTTTAGCGACATATAAACCTTCATCCGCAAAAGCGATGGCTTCGTTTAAGTTATGTTTGTCGGAATCAGCTTCAAAAACCCCACCACTGATTGTGAACCGACATTTTAATGACGATATTTTAGATATCCGAATTCGAATGTCTTCTGCAATCGCTTTTGCTTCAATTTCATTAAGGTCATTTAATAACAGGATAAATTCCTCGCCGCCATGACGAGAAACAAACACATTTGGTGATTCAAATTGCTTGAGAACATGTGTAACTTCTCGGATCACCTCATCCCCTTCGGCATGGCCATAGGTGTCATTAACGTTTTTAAATTTATCGATATCAAATAATACAATTGAATAGATGTTGGACGATGTTTGCTCAACCACTTGTGCCAATTCCATAAAGCATCGGCGATTATCTAACCCTGTTAGGTAGTCTTTTTTCTCAGCAATAATTTGTTTGCGGTGTCGGATTGTTAAAACAAAAATCAACGACGCAATAATAAGAAAAACACAGATTACAGCAGTGATCAGGCTACCATATAAATGAGTTGTTGATTGGTTCAGTTCTGAGTCTGAAATCCCAGTCGCTACCGTCCAATTCAAAAAGTCATAATGCTTATAGGCAATAGGTTCAACAACTGTTTTACCATTGACCTCAACCGGTTGAATAAATGTGCCTTCAGGCTCAGCTTTTACTTGTTTAAGGAACGCGTTCATATTCGAATTGAATAATTCCTGACTAGAGATATGCTGTTTCCCCTCAGGTTGTAAAATTATTTTCCCATTTTTATCAATAATATATATAAAACCAGTATCGCCAGGTTGATAATCGGCTAATTTTTTCTTCAATAAATTGGCGTCAACTAAATGTAGCATTTCCTCTTTATCAACGCTGCTCTTAATCACGGAATGAACGATCTTATCAATGTCATTATCGACACGTTTAAACTGAATGGCGGTGAGTCTAAGACTTCACCGCCATTTGTTTGGTACCGTATTAAATTATATGACTTTTAGTAGCCTCTACTCGATCATTAAGCGCTCAACAAAGTGAACGCTTCAATTTAACAATACTACGGGTTAACAAGACTACGGATAAAACTTATCCCCTGTCCCTGCTCGGGTTAACAAACCATCCGATGGGGCAAAGCGTGAGCCATATTTTCCGGCGTATTCATTCATGATTTCGACTAATTTAGCTGCGCCAATTTGATCGATGTATTTAAATGGGCCGCCCAAGAATGGAGGAAAACCAATGCCGAAAATCGCGCCAATATCACCATCGCGAGGGCTGGCGATAATACCGTCATCTAATGCTCGTACCGCTTCATTTAACATGAGGAGTAGGCAGCGCATTGAGACTACTTCTTCGCTTAAAATCGACTCTGGTTTTAATTTGAGTAGGCGATAAACCGACTTATCGACTTCTTTCTTTTTGCCTTTATAGCTGTAGAAACCTTTGCCGCTTTTACGCCCTTTACGATTATCTTTCAGCAAAATATCAAAGACATCGGGGGCTTTAAATCGATCGCCTAACTCTTCCACTAAAATCGGTGTGATTTTTGCGCCGATATCGACACCCACTTCATCAAGCAGTGCGATTGGGCCAACGGGGAAACCAAAATTAAGCAGCGCATTATCTATGTGTTCAATCGGTTCGCCCGACAACAACACTCTTGCCGCTTCGTTCATGTATGGCGCAAGGATACGGTTCACATAAAAGCCGGCTTTGTCTTTCACCACGATCGGCGTTTTACCTTGTTTACGGGCAAATTTCACTGTGGTAGCAATGACTTCATCCGAGGTGCCTTCATGAGGAATAACCTCAACTAATGGCATTTTATCAACTGGGCTAAAGTAATGCAGGCCAATCACATTTTCAGGATGCGCAGCGCCTTGGGCAATTTTAGCGATTGGTAAAGACGAAGTATTACTGGCAAAAATCACGCCTTGTTTAGCATGAGTTTCTATGTCTTTTACCATCGATTGCTTTAAGTTGAGATCTTCAAATACCGCTTCAATCACCATGTCTTTATGAGCAAAACCGGTAAAATCAGTGCCACCAGAAATCGACTGCATTTGCTTTTGTAACTGCGCTTTAGTTAATGCGCGGCGCTCAACCAATTTCCCCAATAGTTTGTAGCTGTAATTCATGGCATGTAACACGCCATCATTCGATACATCTTTAATCCGTACTGGCACTTTGGCTTTGGTGGCCGACACATAGCCAATCCCCGCCCCCATTAACCCGCCGCCTAATACTGCTACGTCGGTGATGGTTTTGGGAGTGGCATCACTGCCAAAATCTTTTTTCATTTCTGTGGTGGCAAAGAAAATCGAGCGCAACGCTTGTGACTCGGTTGTCATCACTAACTTGCCAAACTCTTGCGCTTCTTTAGCAAACCCTTTTTCAAGTCCATGCTCTAAACCATATTCAATGACTTCTAAAATCGCTTTGGCTGCAGGGTAATTGCCACGGGTTTTGTGATTGGTTTTTTTCGCCGCTTGTTCAAAAATCACCTTACGACCCATTTTAGTCTTGGCGATCATTTTTTCTTTCATATCGACTTTAGCTTTACGCTTAGGTTTACTAATAAATTGCTTAGCTGCTTCCAATAAAATCGATTGTGGCACACAAGCATCGGTCAAACCGAGTTTAAGGGCTTTTTTGGCTCGCAATTGTTTGCCAGTTAAGATCAAATCCAAACTGTTTAATAAACCAATTAAACGCGGCAAACGCTGCGTACCGCCCGAGCCAGGTAATAAGCCTAATTGAACTTCGGGCAAACCTAATTTAGTTGCGCCATCATCACTGCACACACGGTAATCACACCCTAGTGCCAACTCTAAGCCGCCACCTAAACATGGCCCATGGATCGCCGCAACCACAGTAAATGGCAAAGCAGACAAACGAGAAAACATTTGCTGACCCTGGGTTGCAAGTTGTTCTGCTTCCGCCGAGGACTGGCACGCTTCAAGCATGCGAACATCCGCACCAGCAATAAAGTTATCAGGCTTTAATGAGTGGACAATTAAGCCTTTTAGTTCAGATTTTTTAGCTTCCAATTGCTCAAAGATGGCTTGCATTTGATCGGCAAATTCAGCCTGCAGAGTATTCATTTTTTCGTTTGGTACATCGACTGCCAACCAAGCAAGATTGTCGTTATCAATCGTGAGAGTGAACGCGGTTTTATTGGATGTTTGCGCCTTGCTATTTTCCGTGGTCATTATTTCTCTCCTTGATTGTTCGCACTTTCGTCTTGTTTTTTAGGCTTAATGGTCGCTTCGCATTTATCGACTTCAAGGATCACTGCCGCGCCTAATCCACCCGCGGCGCAAGCGGTAGTTAATGCCAACCCGCCACCACGGCGTTTAAGCTCTCGTAAGGTTTGAGTCATTAAACGCGCGCCAGTTGCGGCAAACGGATGACCATAAGCAAGCGAGCCACCAAGTACGTTAAATTTATCCATATCAATCACGCCAATCGCTTTGTCTCGACCCAGCTTTTGTTTGGCAAATTCTTCCGAGGCAAACATCTTCACGTTGGCTAAAGTTTGAGCGGCAAACGCTTCGTGCATTTCAATTAAATCGAGATCGCTAAGCTCGATCCCCGCTCTATCCAGTGCGACTGGGGTGGCATAAGACGGCCCCATCAACATATCTTCATGCACATCAATGGCCGAAAATGCGTAAGAGCGTATGTAACCTAATACCTCCAAACCCAACTCTTTGGCTTTGCTTTCACTCATCATAAGTACAGCTGCCGCGCCATCGGTTAATGGGGTACTGGTGGCTGCCGTTACGCTGCCAAACTGACGATCAAACGCTGGACGTAGCTTTTCATATTGCTCGACGCTGGAATTTTCACGGATATTATTATCTTTATCAATCCACTGCTTAAATGGTTCTGGATAGGCGGTCATCACTTCATTTTGGATCAAGCCATCCCCCCAAGCTTGTGTGGCCAAAGAATGAGAACGGTGGGCTAAAGCATCTTGTTCAGCTCTTGGGATTTGGTGGGTTTTCGCCATTTGTTCGGCGGTTTGTCCCATTGAAATACCGGTTGAATATTCGGCAACCGCAGGAGGCACGGGCATCAGATCTTTAAATGATAATTTGCGCAAAATAGACAGCTTTTGTGGCAACGTTTTGGCTTTGCTGAGTTCAAGTAGACTTTGCGCCAACGATTTCGTCACCCCAATTGGTAAGACTGAAGATGAATCCGCCCCCCCTGCGATACCAATATCAATCGTGCCCGACATAATGCTTTCTGCCACATTGACCGCAGATTGGAAACTGGTAGCACAAGCTCGCGTCACACTGTAGGCATCGGTCGACACATCCATGCCTGTTCCTAATACAATTTCACGCGCAATATTGGGCGCGGCAGGCATTTGTACCACTTGCCCAAACACCACTTGATCGACCAATTTGGGATCAATATTGGTGCGAGCCAACAATTCGCTCACCACCATTTTGCCCAGATCCACCGCCGGTACTTGTTTGAATGCCGTACCTTGTCGAGCAAATGGTGTTCTTAAGCCTGAAACAATCGCGATACGATCGCCACTACGAGTTTTCATTTCCTGCTGAGCCATATTTGATCCTTTCGCTATGAATATACCCTTGGCACCTGAACATTAACGCCCTTACCTTGGCTATAATATGGAGTTGTTAGTTAACTTTCCGAACGGTTAATGCATAAAATCTTAAATCATGCACAAAACCTTAAGGAGGTCTGACCTGTTATTGATTCTATGCTATCGGATCCGAAAACGTATCTCTAATTTTCAACAAAATGTTAACGCAAACTTGTGATCCTATCGACGCTTCGGTAATGTCGATAATTCAAATACAAACAAATAACACCTTTTTAACAGTTCTATCGTTAAAAATTCTTTTTTGATCTAAAAACCATAGATTTATCATGTCATTTACTCATTTCAATATCAAAACAATAATGGTGAATTTACCAACAACGACAGCAAAAATGTTAAATTTTACTTATAGGGAATGTGGTTGAGGAATTTATTGTGATAATCCGTCAGATATTTAGAAATAAAAAAGCGCCTGACACGGTCAATAAAGATATGGATAAACAAAAACGCTATGAAAGCTTAGTCAGGGCTTATCACCGAGATCTTTATCGCTATGCCTATTGGCTATGCAAAGACAAACATATTGCCGAAGATTTAGTGCAAGATACCTGCCTGCGCGCATGGAAAGCACTCGACAGCTTGCAAGATGAAAAAGCTGCTAAAGCTTGGCTGATCACAATATTACGTCGTGAGAATGCTCGCCGCTTTGAACGCAAGCAATTTGATTTGGTCGATATCGACGAACCGGGCAACAGTGGTTCCAGTAACGATGATCCTCATCACCAACAGCAATGGTTGCAAAAGCAGATCATGAATTTAGAAGTGGATTATCGCGAGCCATTATTTTTGCAAGTTATTGCCGGTTTTAGTGGTGAAGAAATCGCACAAATCCTCGATCTCAATAAAAACACCGTGATGACGCGACTGTTTCGCGCCCGTAATCAACTCAAAGAAAGCTTAGAGATTACTGAGCCGTCCAAGGAGGCAAATAATGGATGATTTAGAATTTCGACGTCGGTTATTGTCCGACCCTCACGATCGCAGCGACGAAATACTACAAAAAATTCTTGATGATCAACAAAATCGTCAATATGTCGAAGGCTTATTGAATCTCGATAGCAAAATTGAGCAAGCCTTTCATGTTGATGTACCTGACGATCTAGCGGATAAAATCATTTTTGCCCATTCGCCGGCCAAAAAACAAGTCAATATGAGTAGCCGCATGTTTGCCCTTGCTGCTTCATTGATTTTTGCCATCGGCCTCGGGGTCGGTCAAATTAATTGGGGCAATGTGTTGGTCTCTCCAGCCCACGCCAGCCTTGAGAATATGGCGATGCATCATATTGAACATGGTGAGCAATTTATTAGTGGTATTAATGAAGGCAATAGTGAACAAGAGGTCAATGCTAAGTTAAGCGTCTATTCCTATCGATTGTCTAGTGATTTCCCTTACCATATTTATTATTTAAATCATTGTGGCTTTAGTGCAACCCAACATGCCTTACACATGGTTTTTGCAGGTCAACATGGGAGAGTAACTGCGTTTGTGACGAAAATTCATTCTGATAAAAAAATCGACTTTACTCAACAAGGAATGAAAGGACAAATCATCCCATTAGAAAAAGGAAGCTTGGTTCTTATCGGCAGTAAACAAGAGAATATCGACGCACTTTCTCAAACTATCACTCCATTATTGACGTTCACGCAATAAATCAAACTTTTTTTACTGCGCAAAATATGTGAAGCACATGTAAAATACCGCCCTATTTTATTTGTGCTTGGTACTTTTCTCTAAATCCTCCTACATTTATAAAAAATATCTCATAAACAACAAGATAACGCCATCACTCCGCAGTAAGCATATTCAAAATCTAAAATAGATGCATAACTCTAATCCATCAACCCAATAACTGACACATAATTTCAATCTTCTCAATTTGGAATTTCAACGTCAGGTTTGTGTCAATCACTCGCTTTTCACCACCACGTTATCAATGGTCGGATATGTTCAATTCTGCATCTCCCCCATAATGCGCCTCCTTTAGCACCCCCCCACTTTTTTTATAGGTATCTGTTTAATGAAAAAGCTGAGTGTATTCACCACCTCAACTCTAACCGCAGCCATGTTATTAGCATCGCTCCCAACCCAAGCCGCTGGCTTCCAATTGGATGCTCAATCGGCGACAGGTTTAGGTCGAGCTTATGCAGGTGACGGTATCATTGCAGATAACGCTTCGGTCATGGCTATCAACCCAGCTGCAATGTCGATGTTTGATAAAACCTCATTCTCAATGGGTGCAACATCTGTTACATCGCAAATAGCTGTTAGTGACGCAACTTATTCTAGTTTTTTATCATGGAAAAAGGATGTTTCGGCAAACTACGATAATGCTGGTGGTACAGATGTAGTACCAAACATGTATCTGATTGTTCCTGTAAATGATAAATGGGCTCTAGGAGCCGGATTATATTCAAACTTTGGCACTACAACAAAATTTGACAGCTCTTATGTTGCTAAAGAATATGGTGGGAAAACAAAAGTATTGAGTGGTGAATTAGCTCTTGCTGCATCTTACCGTTTAAACGACCAATGGAGCTTTGGAGCAGGGATTGACTTAATTTATGGTGTGGGTACATTCAATCGTAGTATAGATATAAAAATGAATGATGGCCCATTTATAAGACCAGATTATCATACACATACAATTAATATGGCTGACATTAAGGCTGATGGCTTTGGAGTTGGTTGGAATACAGGGATTGCATACGAACTTGATGAAAATAATCGTTGGGGCTTTTCATACCACCATAGCCCTAAGATTACAGCAAAAGGCGATTTTGATGGCGTGATAGGTAAAGCGTCATCAGAAATTTATTTACCGCTTCCTGATTTTGCAAATTTTTCAGGCTATAACCGTTTTGCTGGTACACCATTTGCCATTAGTTATTCGATTCAATGGACTGGTTGGAATGTATTTGACAAGTTAGACACTAATACTAACACTATTCAAAATTTTGAGTGGAATAATACTTGGCATTATTCACTTGGTGGCACCTATTATATGAACGATCAATGGACATTGCGTGCTGGTTATATGTATGACCAAGGCGCCCAAGGAAAGGAAGTTCGTACAATTGCTGTTCCTGACTCTAATCGACAATGGTTCTCCGCAGGGGTTTCTTATGCTCCAACTAAAGACTCAAGTATTGACTTTGGTTTCACATACTTATTAGGTCAAGATATGCATGTTCACCAAAATAGTATCGTAACCTCAATAGATGCGACAACTCGTGCTAACGCTATTATTGCTGGCGTACAGTACAGCAAATCGTTCTAATTGGTTTACCATAAACAGCTTAACCAACGCTAACTAAAAACAAAGCCTTAGATCATAAGATCTAAGGCTTTGTTGTTTTCTATTGATACTCATTGCAGCAATGTAATGACCAATTAAAACTGACATTAATAATCGTGGCCTAAATACTCTTCTAGTAAATCGTCGGCCACCACCGGCTCCGGCTGTTTTTCAATTTCGGCTTTAAAGTCTTGATGCTGCAAATAAATACTCTGGCTGAGTGCGTATGGATCGGGTGAGTTGCGCAATGTGCCCTCTTGCGGGATCAATTCATAACGCGACTCTAAGCCCTGAATCACCCACTTGCCGGCACTCTGCCAGAACGTGAGCCAATATAAAGGCACATACAAGCTATCGGCCTGATCAGCAAGATCACGAACCGTTAATGGCCCATAAGCGGGCATCATAAAGTACGGTCCATTTCCCACACCATAATAACCAAGTACATCACCAAACTCACGAGTGGAAGGATTGATCCCAGCCTCACTGGCAATATCAAGAAAGCCAAGCAAACCAATGGTGCTGTTAATCCAAAAGCGATTAAACCCATCCAGCGCTTCGCTGCCATTACCCATAAACAGGTTATTCACCATACTGGCTGGCTCTTCTAAGTTATCTAAAAAATTGGACAAGCCTGCAGTGAGCGGAGTTGGTAGCCATTCCATATAAGCAATTGAGGTTGGGCGCACAACATAAGGATCGAGGTACTCATAGTTAAGCTCCCACATGCTGCGGTTAAAACCTTCAAATGGATCGCTGACTTTAGTATTTGTGCTACTGGCTGGAGAAGATTCAGAATTCTCAGGCGTGCTACTGCAACCCATCACTAATGATAAGCTGAGTAGAGAAAATAAAGGGAAAGACGCTTGTATCCTGATCAAATAATCACATCCTGTGAACGTTTGGTTATAGCTGTTTCATTCTAATTATATATCCGTCTTACTTGAAGCTTCAGCTTTGTTGGCTGCGCTAACTCACCCCAATCACTTAGGCAAGCTAAGCTCATGTACTTGCCGCCTCACTGCAACTTCAATTACTTTGGGTATAGGCTTAGCAAGCGCTCAATATTGAACGTAGAGAGAAGTGTAAAAATTATTACTGCTTAAGCCTAATCTGCAATATTACCAAATAAAAAAGGCAAGTCATTAAAATAACTTGCCTTTCTCTAACTAAATCCAAATATTCAAAAATAATTCATGATTTAATTGTATGTGCTATTCCTCCTACGTCAACTCTGTATGAGGTTGCATACCGGCTTATTAATATTGCTTATCAAGTGATAACACTACGTCATCGCCTAAGTGCACCGGTAGGCTTTCGCCATGCCAATCATGATCACGGGTCGAGACATCACCATCGGTATCAATGCGAGCACGCACCATAATATCCGATAAACTGGATAATTTACGTTGCTTCATCATGCTGTTGCTATCATCAAGCACCACAGTGACGGGGAACTTAGACAACGGATAACGAGCGGCGGCAATTGGCATTGGTGAGCCATCTGCGCTATGAATCGACACAATCAATACGCCAGTTTTTGGCATGGTCGCTTCAGGTGATAATGAAATAGTCACACTAACAGGCGTACCTTCATGCTGCACTTGTTGTGCTGCGTTTTGCTGCTGTGCGGTTGCGCCCATTTCACGTTGAGCGGTTTGGATACTGCGCTCTAGCATCGCATAACGAGAATCATCTTTGCCAATTTTCGCTTGCAGTTCACGCCAGTATTGGATCGCTTGAGCAAACTGTCCATTCTCATAAGCATTAAAAGCCATCAGTGAATAAACGCGCGGATCGACATCCGGTTGTTTTAGCAATTGATTTAAGATCCGGCCCGATTTTTCTACATCCGCTTGCTCAGATGAGAACATCAATGCTTGCGCTAGGCTCAGTTGAATATCTGAATTATTAGGCAGCAATTTATCCGCTTTGGTTAACGCGCCAACCGCTGTTTCAACATCTCGGTTCGATAACGCAATACGACCTAATAACACCCAGCCAGTGCCATCATCAGGGCGAGTTTGCAGACGAGTACGCATTGCTAAAGTTAAATCGTTCATTTGTTGATCGGTTAACTCTGCGCCTTTCGGATCCATTAATTTTTGAGTCAACTCAGGCAAACTGTGTTGCACTTTTTCCCAATGTGATACTTGGTCATGCGCACCAAACAGCATATACATGCCATAGGTTAACACCACCATAAACAACACCATTGGGATCGCCATCCACTTTACTTTTTGATGACCCGCCGCCGCATTTTTATCTGCGTTTGGGATATCATCCAGTAGTGACTGTTTAAGGTCGGTGACCAATTCGTCTTTGTCTTCAATAATACCGGCAGAATCTTCCGACTCTAACTCATTTAAACGATCTTTAAAAAAGGCTTTATTGAGATCATCTCGCTGAGCCGCTTCATCGACATTACTGGGCTTTAACAATGGGTAAATAATAAATAATGCCGACACCGCCAGCAGTACCACAGTACAAATCCAAAAAACTATCATACGTCTTTACCCTTTTTATCATCCTTGCTGGCATTATTTGCATCGTTATTCACCACATCTTCTTCAGACAGAAGTTGCTGTAAACGTTGCTCATGCTGATCATCCCATTGCTCAGGATTTTCCTTATTTAGTGCGGCTCGACGACGAGTGCGTAAGAAAATAAAAGCAAATCCGAACAATACAATACTCAATGGTGCAACCCACAAAATAGCGGTTGTCGCATTTAGCGGCGGATTATAAGTCACAAAGTTGCCGTAACGCGCCACCATGTAATCGATAATTTCTTGCTTTGATTTACCTTGCTTGGTCATCAAGTAGGTTTTTTCACGCAAGTCTTTAGCAAGCTCTGCATTAGAATCTGAGATCGAGTTATTCTGACACTTAGGGCAACGTAAGGTATGGCTTAACTCTTGAAATTGAGCCTCTTGCGCTGGAGTATCAAAATCAAACACTTCAATCGCCGCAAAGGTTGGAAAGCTTAATGCCACCAACAACAGCACCATAAATGAGGAGAGTTTTTTCATTAGTTCTGCCCCATCATTGGTGTCGGTTTAAATTGCGTGGTTTGACCGGCTAACTTGTTATAAAGCGGCAACAAGGTATCGTTCCAGTTTTCAGCGTTCACATCACCGACATGGCGGTATTGAATTTTGCCATTGGCATCAATTAAGAACGTTTCTGGAGCGCCATATACGCCAAGATCAAGGCCAAACATACCATTACCGTCAAACAACACGATTTGATATGGGTCACCCAAATCTTTTAGCCATTTCTCTGCTTTAGCACGATCATCTTTGTAGTTAAGACCAATGATGTTGACTCCTTCACCCGATAAAGTATTTAAAAACTTATGTTCGGCATAGCAAGTCGGACACCAGGTTGCCCATACATTTAAGATCAAAGGCTTACCTTTAAACAATGTTTGATCATAGGTTTTAGTTGGCTGATACAAATCTTCTAATTGAAAATCAGGTACTGATTTACCCACTAATACCGATTCTAGCTTAGTGGGATCATCACCTTTAGCGTTGCGGGTTAATTGAGTAGCAAACACCACCACCAACACAACAAATAACGCCAAGGGAGCAAATAATATTTTACGATTCATGCTTACGCCTCCTGACCTGATTTATTGGCATTTAATTTTGATTTCTTGTTAAAGCGATAACGTTTATCGCTAATGGCGAGAATGCCACCAATCGCCATAAAGATTGCGCCTAACCAAATCCAACGAATAAAAGGTTTATAGTAAATTCGTACAGCCCAAGCATTGTCGGTACCGTCTAATTTTTCACCCATCGCGATGTAGAGATCACGAGTAAGGCCCGCATCAATCGCCGCTTCGGTCATCATCGAACCTGCCGTGTGGTAATAACGTTTTTCAGCATGCAGCGTATTCACAAACTTACCATCATCGGTAATGGTGAAATCGGCGATGAAACCTTCATAGTTAGGACCATCATGATCTCGTAAACCATCAAAGTGGAATTGATAGCCTTGAATATCAAAGGTTTGTCCTGGTTCTAAACGTACATCACGCTCAATGCTGTAGTTTTGCACCATCGCAATACCAATAATGGTTACGGCAAGACCAATATGGCCTAACATCATTGCCCAATGGCTACGTTGAAGTTTGGTTATGCCCACCATAAACGAATGACGGTGAGTGGCACGTTGATATAACTCAAAGCAATGCATGCTCACAATCCAAATCGCTAAGAACCAACCTAGCGTCGCCAGTGGTTTAAATTGCTCAGCTGACATTAAGCCAATCACGACCGCTAACACCACTGAAATAACCGCCGATAGCAAGATTGGCATCTTGACGCTAGATAAATTATCGCGCTTCCAACGAATTAATGGACCAATACCTAAAATGATGCTGAATGGCACAATTAACCAAGTAAATAATGAATTGAAGAATGGCGCACCAATTGAAACGGAACCCATACCAATTTGTTTATGCACTAATGGCAATAACGTCCCGATCATCACCACAACTAACGCGGCAATCAACAGAATATTATTCGATAACAGCGCATTTTCACGCGAGAACAATGAGTAGTTACCACGGACACGAACTTTTGAGCCTTTAATCGCAAACAGCAATAATGAACCGCCAATAACGATGGCAAGGAAAGCCAAAATAAACATGCCGCGCGCCGGATCAGATGCAAATGAATGCACTGAAACCAAAATACCGGAACGAACTAAGAAGGTGCCGAGCAAGCTTAATGAAAACGCAGAAATCGCCAGTAATACCGTCCATGCTTTAAAGGTGCCACGTTTCTCAGTGACCGCTAATGAGTGCATTAATGCAGTACCAGCAAGCCAAGGCATAAAGGATGCGTTTTCAACTGGATCCCAGAACCACCAACCACCCCAGCCAAGTTCGTAATAAGCCCACCAAGAACCTAGCGCGATACCCACGGTTAGAAATACCCAAGCGGCGGTTGTCCAAGGACGAGACCAACGCGCCCACGCTGTATCTAAACTCCCCGTCATTAATGAGGCAATTGCAAATGAAAACGCAACCGAGAAGCCGACATAACCCATGTACAGCATCGGTGGGTGAATAATCAAACCAGGATCTTGCAACAACGGATTAAGATCGCGACCATCAACCGGGAAGTAAGGTAAAATACTTAAAAATGGATTGGAAGTCAGAATGATAAACAATAGGAAACCGACCGAGATCATCCCCATGACCGCCAGTACGCGTGAAATAGATTCAAGCGGCATACCACGGCTAAAGGAGGCAACGGCCACCGTCCAAATTGCTTGGATCAGAACCCAAAGCAATAATGAACCTTCATGTGCGCCCCAAACCGCGGTTAAACGGTAATACCAAGGAAGTTGGCTGTTTGAGTTACTGGCCACATATTGCAAGGTAAAGTCATTGCTATAAAACGCCCATAATAGCGTACCAAACGAGAACAATAACGTCAGGAACATGCCCCAAGATAGCGGCCTCGCCATCCCCATTAAGGTTCTATTATTGGTACTTGCGCCATACAGCGGAAAGATACTTAATAAAATTGAAAAGCCCAACGCTAAGATTAAGGCAAAGTGTCCAAGTTCAGCAATCATTGCCCGCTTCCTTGTTCCGATGTTGATGGAGACGCTTCCGATTTAGGATCAGGCGTTTCAGTGTTGTATCCGGGTTGATGCTTTTTCTTCATCGCTTGTTCAATTTCCGAAGGCATGTAATTTTCATCATGTTTTGCCAGCACTTCAAAAGCATCAATCGTCGTGGCATCTTTTAATGTGCCTTGTGCCACGATGCCTTGTCCTTCACGGAACAGATCAGGCAAGATACCGGTGTAATTAACCGTCACTTTTGGGCCAATATCTTCTAACTCAAAACTGACGTTAAGGGTATCTGGATCGCGCTTAACCGACCCCACTACCACCATGCCACCAATGCGCAGTTTTTCACCTACATGCGGTTTAGTGCCGTCATCCTTACCATTGACGATTTCAGTCGGGGTATAGAATAAATTCATATTTTGATTAAGGGCGTACATGATTAGGCCAACAGTACCAGCCACACCAATCAAGATGGCGAGGATAATCGCGAGTCTTTTTTTACGTCTTGGGGTCATAGTGTATTTTCCATTTTTTTAGCCGCTTGAATACGCGCTTCACGATCCATTTTTTGCTGAATCTCTTTAAATAATGCTTTATTTTGCGAAATACTGCTCCAGCACAAAATCCCTAAACTTGCGAAAGTAATACCAAATGCGCTCCAAACATAAGCGGCATAATTACCCATGGCAATAAAATCTGAAAAAGAATCAAAATACATTACTTCACCTCATGCTTGGCTGTATTTGAATGGGATGAAAAACGTGCTTTCACGAGTTCAAGTACCCAAGGTCGATGACTTTCTCGATGTAAAATTTCGGTACGAAAACGCACCAGAGTCAGTGCAATAGAAAAACTGGCAAAACCAAAGATATTTAGTAGCAAAGGCCATAACATATCTGGCGACATTGAAGGTTTGCCCATTTTAGTGATCGTCGCGCCTTGATGCAGTGTATTCCACCATTCAACCGAATAATGAATAATTGGAATATTAATCACCCCAACAATGGCCAAAATACCCGCTGCTTTGGCAGCTGTTTTGTGATCATCAAACGCATGATAAAGCGCGATAACCCCAAGGTATAAGAATAGTAAAATCAGTTCTGATGTTAGGCGAGCATCCCATACCCACCAAGCGCCCCACATAGGTTTACCCCATACAGCACCCGTCACTAATGCAATAAAAGTGAACACAGCGCCAATCGGAGCCATAGCCGCGGCGGCCATATTCGACAGTTTTAATTGCCATACCAAACCGACAAAAGCAGCAATCGCCATTGATACATAAATACCCATCGACCACATTGCTGCGGGCACATGAATATAGATAATTCTAAAGCTGTCACCTTGTTGATAATCGGCTGGAGCAAAGGCCAAGCCCCATACTGTTCCTGCCACAATTAACAGGACGGCGAAAACCGTAAACCAAGGCAATAATGCGCCACAAAGCTGATAGGTTTTTTCAGGCTTTGCATAAGGATGTAGCCATTTCCACATGATGCTTCTCGCTGTATAAAGTGAATTCTAATTAACACTGATCCGTAATGATGCACTAATGGCAAAAGGCGTTAAGGTTATCGAACCGAGTAACATTGCCCCTAAAATTGCCAATTGCCCAGAGTAAGGAAAGCCGCTACCGGCTGCATCAATTGCCGACGTGGCAAAGATCAAAATAGGAATATACAAAGGCAGCACCAACAAACTCAGCAGCACCCCACCTTTTTGCAATCCAACCGTTAAGCCTACGCCTATTGCGCCAATAAAACTTAAAGTTGGTGTACCAATTAATAATGTCACCACCACCGCTAACCAAGTATTAAAATCGAGTGACAGCAATACCGCCAGCAATGGACTAATTAAAATAAGTGGCAGACCGGTCAATAACCAATGAGAAATGACTTTGGCCATCACCACTAAAGGCAGCGGGATCGGCAGCAGCATCATTTGCTCGAGTGCTCCATCATGAAAGTCATCTCGGAATAAGCGCTCTAACGATAACAGAGCAGAAAGCAATGCGGCTACCCAAACAATCCCAGCTGCAATACGCGCTAACAAATTAGGCTCAGGACCAATACTTAAAGGGAAGAGTGTGATAACAATAATGAAGAACCAGAGCGGATTAAACACATCGGCTTGTCTGCGATATGCAATCAATAGTTCACGGCGGATGATATGACCCATGTTAGCCAGCATTACTCACCTAACTTTATTTTTTTAAGTGAATCAATACCAGTGAACATATCTTGGTGAGTGGTGAACAAGATCATGCCACCTCGCTCAGTATGTTCTAAAAACAGTGCTTCTATCACTTTAATCCCTTGTTTATCAATGGCCGTGAGCGGCTCATCTAAAATCCATAATGGGTGTTTGCTTAACCATAACCTCGCTAACGCCACCCGACGTTGTTGCCCAGCAGAAAGCTTACCAGACGGAATATCTTCTTTACCTGCCAGCCCGACTTTTGCTAGGGCAAGCCAGATATCTTGTTCTGTAACGCCTTCTGAGCCATTCATTTTTTGATAAAATAAAAGATTTTCAAACGCAGTCAGTTCTTTTTTTACCCCTGTTTGATGACCAAGGAAAAGTAAATCTTGATGAAACGCGTCGCGATCTTTATGCGTACTTTTCTGTTGCCAGAGAATTTGTCCGCCATCGCAATCGGCCAACCCCGTCACTATGCGTAATAATGTAGTTTTGCCTGAACCATTACGACCTTCAATTTGCACAAGATCATTTGGCTTAACCGTAAAGCTAACGTCTTGGAACAGTTCCTTGTCACCACGAATAGCGGTTAAACCACACACTTCAAGCATTTGACATCATCTACAGTTAAAGAAAGAGCGTTATATTACCACATAAGCCAAGACTCGAAAGCCCCATAGTACAAAGCTTGCAGGTAATGTTTGGATTATCACAAAAATACAATTAAAACATCATGATTGTGATTAAAAAGAAGACGATTTAATTCAATTTAACTAAAAACCCGCCTTTCTCTTTGGTTATATTAACTAAATGCCAATCAAGCCACATAACCACAAAGAGGTATAGTTTGTGCTATTCGATAGTTTCATGATTTCAGTCAAATTCGTGGTGTAAATACTTGGCGTTAGTTCTCATTTTTATCTGCTGATACTTTAAACATACTGGCGTTGCGTACCGCCTGTAAATCCTCCGGCAAGGTTAACGCATCCTCACTGCGTTTAAGTGACATTTCGGCGTGGGTCTTTGCGGCATTCTTCATTGGTTCATCCCCTAATAGATGCAGCGCCGATAAGGCTTTTTGCAAGTGAATGACCACTTCTAAGCACCCTGCTCCATCGCGCGCAATCGAGGTAAACGCATCATTAAACATATCGCTAATATTGACTTCAGGAACTTGCACTCGGTCGTAACAAGGTTGCTGTTGATCTTTTTGCTGAACCGGCTCAGACCAAATAGCAAACACTCGCACCAAACTGCCAATCACTTTAATAGCCGAACCTGGGTCGTTCACCGCAGGCGACAGCGCTTTACTGGCAATTTCCGATAACACAATCAAACCGAATTTTGGGTCATCATCGAATATTCTATCAACGCCAATTTGAAACGCTGCAATCACCCCTTTGTAATCAAACTCTTCATCTTTATCCTCCACTAGCACTCGAGCTAACACGGTTCCCGGTGCGACAAAATCCCCCGGCATTGATACCAAGACAATATCCAGATCATTTTTTTCTGCCCAGTGATGCAAGCGGCTAATATCCACATGTTGAATATAACCAACCTCTGTTGCCACTACTGTTTCACCTTGCCGGGTATCAACACATGGCGCACCTGATAAATTAGGGCAATTTCGCTGACGAACAAGCGATTCCATCACTACTTTTTCGACTCGGTCGACGGTATTTCCGACTCGACCCAACCTTGCTAATCGGTCTACCCAGCGAATAAACGTCAACACCACCAAGGCAAATACAAATATGGTTAAAACAAATAATACTAACAGACCGGGCGCATCGAAAAACTCATTTTTCACCGCCGTTAATGCCACAATGCTAAAAATAAATGAGCCAATAAAACGCGACAATGCATTCTTAGACACATCATCCGACACCACCAAAGTAAATACTCTTGGGGTCGCCGAAGTACTGGCTGACGCATAAGCCGACAGCATAGAACCGACTGAAAAAGTTGCGATCACTAACATGCTCGAAGACATAATTTCCAATAATGCCACTAACGAATCAAGGCTAAGTGGCAGCACAAAAAAAACAATATCGAGATGATCCGCAATCTTTGCCACAAACACCGCTAACACAGAACAGATACACATCCACAGCGGTTTAACCCAAAGCTTATCTTTGAAGCGATTTATCACAAACCTAAGATGATCACGAGATAAACGAGATGCCATCAACATACTCCGTCAAAAAATAAAATAGATTAATAATTAAAGGTTTAAGTTAACTAGAACGCAACAAATGAATAACGGTTATTCGATCTGAGTACTCTTTACGCTGCTTTTTTGCCCAGATAACAAGATCCCCTCACTAAGAAGGCGAATAATCACGGATTGAGACTTGGCATCAGCGGCGAAAATCCGTATTATTCTTGCCACAAAAGATAGCGTCCCCTTAGTTCAGCTGGATAGAACAAGGACCTCCTAAGTCTTAGACACAGGTTCGAATCCTGTAGGGGACACCATTCTTCATCTTCTAAATGTCAAAAGGCCAAGTGATCACTCACTTGGCCTTTTGGTTTTTACTTGCTAATGGTGATAATAACCCCACCATTATTTGAATGTCATAGCGACTAAATCGTTAAGCCTTTCTTGGTGTACAACACTGAATCTACTCGTCGATAGGCTTGATCAAAACTCTCACTATTTTCAAGCATGGTATAAGCGGCACTGATCGATACTTCAATACCAATATCTTTGGTTGAGGTTTCGAGCACATGCCGCTCTAGTCGTTCGGTCATCTGTTGAGCGAGTGTGGCCGATGAGTCAGGCATCACTAATAAGAATTCATCGCCGCCCATACGAATTGAAAAGTCATTTTCGCCAGAACACAACAACATGCTTTTAGCGATATGTAAAATGGCTTGATCGCCCACTAAATGGCCATAATTATCATTAATTTGCTTAAACTTATTGGCATCAATCGAAATTAACGCAATTTGTTTTTCTTTTATGCGGGAATGACTGATCACTTCCATCATCTGATTATCCAATACACGGCGATTAAATAATCCGGTCATAGGGTCAATGCTGATCTCTTTGCGCAAATGATCTTTTTCTTTGCGTTGTCGATGCATTGAGTCGGCATAAAAGACTTGCTCATGAATTGCCTGAAATTGTGTAAAAAGACTTGTCGTATTTTATGTAAAAAAGCAACACAACAATCTGAAAAATGGTTGCGAATTTTAGCATTTTTCCGTAAAAAACCCAAAATTAACAAGATAAATACACACTTTATTTATCGTATTTGCAATATAAAAACTCGATCGCCAAAAATATTTTCTAAAAACTAAAAAGAGCCTAACATTTTCATGACAAGCTCTTTAAGATCAGACTGTTTTTCCTAAAATCTCTCTACGCTATGATTTTATTCTGCCATTTGGTTTTCATTTTCTTCACCAATAAATCCACCGGTTTGGTGCGCCCACAATTGTGCATAAACCCCACCTTGTGCGATCAATTCTTGATGCGAACCTTGCTCTAAGATTTGGCCTTGATCAAGCACAATTAAGCGGTCCATTGCGGCAATGGTGGATAAACGGTGTGCTATTGCAATCACGGTTTTCCCTTCCATTAATTCATACAAACTTTCTTGAATTGCCGCTTCGACTTCAGAATCCAGCGCCGAGGTTGCTTCATCCATAATAAGGATTGGCGCATCTTTTAATAACACTCGAGAAATCGCAATCCGTTGGCGCTGTCCGCCTGAAAGTTTCACGCCTCGCTCCCCCACTTGCGCGTCGTATCCCACATTACCAAAGGTATCGGTTAGGGTGTCGATAAACTCATGCGCATGGGCTTGCTTGGTCGCGGCAAGAAGTTCTTCTTCGCTGGCATCTGGGCGACCATACATAATGTTATCGCGAATGCTGCGATGCAGTAATGAGGTATCTTGAGTGATCATGCCTATATTGCCGCGCAAAGAATCTTGTTTTACTTTAGCAATATCTTGTCCATCAATACGGATGGTGCCACTTTCTAAATCGTAAAAGCGCAATAACAAGTTAACTAAGGTCGATTTACCCGCGCCCGAGCGCCCAACTAAACCGACCTTTTCACCCGGTTTAATATTGAAATGTAAGTCATTAATAATCGATTTATTTTCTTCACCATAATGGAAATTAACATGGTCAAATTCAATCCCGCCTTGTTTAACTTCAAGTGTCGGCGCGCTATCCACATCTTCGGTGGTAACCGGTTTAGACAGGGTATTCATGCCATCGACCACTGTACCGATATTTTCAAACATTGAGCTAATTTCCCACATGATCCACTTCGACATGCCTTGAATACGCAACGCCAAACTGACCGCAATCGCAATCGCGCCAACTGTGATCATGCTGTTCATCCATAAACCGTTTTTAAGAACGACTGCATTCCTTTTTCTGCATATTCGGTTTCACGGTTAGTATGAGAGAACAATTTTACTGTCGCGATATTGGTGTAACTGTCAACAATACGACCAGTCATTAATGAACGAGCATCGGCTTGTGCGGTGGCAATACGCTTCATCTTAGGCACAAAGTAAACTTGAGTTAATACATAGGCGACTAACCACACTAATACCGGGATCATCAGCCAAAGATCCGCTTTACCAATCAGCACAATCATCGATGCAAAATACACTGACACATACACCACCATATCGGCAAACTTCATTACTGTTTCGCGGATAGCGAGCGAAGTTTGCATCACTTTAGTCGCAATGCGACCGGCAAAGTCATCTTGATAAAAAGTAATGCTTTGATTGAGTAAATAACGGTGTGCCAGCCAACGAATCGACATAGGAAAATTGCCGAGTAAAGTTTGGTGCATGATCATTGAATGGAAGAAAGACAGCACTGGCACCACGATAAGGATCACCACGCCCATGCCCATAATGCGCGTCCCCTCTGCTGCCCATAGTGTTTCTGGCGTGTGAGTAGAAAGCATATCAACCAAAGCGCCCATAAACCCCATCAAAGACACTTCAACTACAGCGATACATGCACTGAGCACCGACATAATAATAATCGGCCATAAAAAATCACGGCTGTAATGCTTACAAAATGCAAATAAGGTATTGGGGGGTGTTTCTATTTTATCTTTGGGAAAGGCTGAGGTCAGTCCTTCAAAAAACTTGAACATAAAAAGGGTTCCATTGAAAAGGTACGGTCAGAAAAACACATCATTGAACTGCTTACCATGATAAAGCCAAACGTCATATTTTCCCACTGGTTTGATTTTGATCATGGCACTTATGCTTTTATTGATAATTTCACCAATTAACACTAGATAAACACATCATAACCGATTACCATTGCGAACGATAATGATTCGCATAAAGAATCTCACTTGCATTGAATGGATATCAACCATGTTGTTTAGTTTGTCCCCTTTATCCAAAGCGCTCTCCTTGCGCTTTAACCCCGTTATTGGACTGTCTTTGGCTCTTTTTGCTGTGCCCACTTTTGCTCAAGACGATCCTACCACGGCTGTGAATGACAGCGCTGATTCGGTTGAAACGATTACTGTTTCCGCCTCGGCGCTAAAAGTTGCCACCCCGCTAGCTCAAACCCCGCGTAGCGTTTCAGTGATCAACCAAGATCAATTATCGATACAGCAACCGACCAAATTAGATGAAGCTCTGCGCTACCAACCGGGTGTGATGACACAACCTTACGGCTCCGATAACAATACCGATTGGTTTAAGATCCGTGGTTTTGATGCCGCCACCTACCTTGATGGTAATCGATTATTTAATACCGGTTATTATGGTTGGAATTTAGAACCATTTGGTTTAGAGCAAATTGAAGTACTTAAAGGCCCAGCCTCATTATTGTATGGTGAAGCGCCTCCAGGTGGTGTGGTTAATGCAGTCAGTAAACGCCCTGGTTATGTTGAGGGAGGTGAGTTTGAAGTCAAAGGGGGCAGTCGAAATCTACAACAAATTGGTATCGATACCACCAGTTTTGTGGACGATGACGGCGATGTGCGTTTTCGTTTAGTGGCAATGATGAGCAGTCAAGATGGCGTGTTAGACGGCACTTACAATGATCGTACCTATATTGCCCCAAGCCTTGCCATCGATATTAGCCCCGATACCAGCCTGACTTTTTTAGCCTCATGGCAGCAAGATGATGGTGTTCCTACCTCAGGGTTTTTACCCGCTTACGGCACCTTATTCGACACACCGCAAGGGAAAATCGACCCAAGTACTAACTTAGGCGAGCCCGATTACGATAAGAATAAAAGCAATCAATATTCAATTGGCTATGAATTCGAGCACCATTTTAACGACACTTGGCAGTTCAAACAAAATACCCGTTACGCCTATACCGACTTATTGCTACGCAGTACTTATGCTTTTGGCAGTGAAACCAGCGCCGATTTAAACCGTGGCATTGTTTACCGTGACGGTTCCACCCAAATGCTTAGCATGGATAACCAATTTATTGCCAATTGGGATATGGGTAACACTGCCAACACCAGCTTACTCGGGGTGGATGTTCAGCAGTTTAAAAACGACAGCATGCAAGCCGATGATTGGGGTAATGCTAATGGTGGTACCACCTCTGGTATTAATGCGTTTAACCCAGTACATGGCAATATTATCGCCATTGACGATCGCGCCACGCCGGTTAACATCAAAAAAGAACAAATGGGTATTTACGCCCAGCAACAAGTCACCTTCAACGATAAGTTCATCGCTAAATTTGGTGGTCGTTACGATATCGTGCGTCTGCAAAATGACACTGCCGCCACCAGCACCCACGAAGATATCCACAATGACAATTTATCATTAAGCGGTGGCTTGATGTATCTCAGTGATATTGGTTTATCACCTTATGTGAGTTATTCAGAATCGTTTGAAGTGATTGCCTCGCTCGATGCCAGTACCGGCAAAGCTTATAAACCACTTGAAGGTCAACAAACCGAAGCCGGCTTTAAATATCAACCTGATTTCATCAATGGTTATGTCAATGTCGCTTGGTTTAACGTCAATCAAAAAAATGGTTTAGTGTACGACCCAACCACCGCTCAACAAACTCAAACCCAAGAACTCACTTCACAAGGGATTGAAATTGAGACCGTCGCTCAAGTCACCCAAGCCTTGTTAGCACGCGCCAATTACACCTATACCGACGCTCAATCGGATGACGGCTTAGGCAATAAGCAACGTACCGCTTTGATCCCACAAAATATGGCATCGGCATGGCTTGAATATGATTTCAGCCACCTTGGTTTCGATAGCTTAAATGGATTAGTACTAGGCGCAGGTTCTCGTTATATGGGCTCGTCGGTGGGACACACGTCAGATGGTGCGGGGATCTTGCATGTGCCGAGCGTGACATTGTTCGATGCTATGGCTCGATACGACATCACAAAAAAATGGCGCGCTCAAATTAACGTCAACAACTTAACCAATAAAGAGTATGTCTCCAGTTGTGATTATTACTGTTACTACGGTGAAGAAATGTCTGCTACAGCGACCCTCAATTACCGTTGGTGATCGTATCATCAACACAAGAAACACTAACAGCCCCTAAACACTGAGGTTCGGGATCTTTATTTTAGAAAAAGAAGAATCGCCATTATGTTGCAACTAAACCAAGTCCGTGTTCATCGTGATAACCGCGATATTTTATCCATTGATGAACTCACTATTCCAACCGATGGCTTTACTGTGGTACTCGGCCATAACGGCAGTGGTAAATCGACCTTAGTTAATTTGCTCTCCGGTCAAACTCAGCCTGATTGTGGCAGTGTGCGACTTAACCAAACTGAAATCGGTCAACTTTCACAAAAACAACTGGCGCGCGAAATTGCCTTTTTGCCGCAAAAACTGCCCGATGTAGCCGGTTTAACAGTACAAGAATTAGTCAAGCTTGGACGCTTTGCTTGGCGTGGGGTTTTTGGTCGCTGGCAAGATAACGACCAACACATTATCCAACAAGCAATGGACAAAACTGGCGTGGCGCACTATGCCGATAATCTGGCGGATAAACTGTCGGGTGGCGAAAGACAACGCGCTTGGGTGGCGATGTTATTAGCGCAACAATCCCCGCTCTTAATTTTAGATGAGCCGACGTCTGCTCTCGATATTCATCATCAATATCATTTAATGGATCTGCTACAAACGCTCAATCAACAAACCGGTTGTGGCATTGTCGTTATTTTGCATGATTTGAATCTGGCACTGCGTTACGCCACTCATATCGTCGCGCTCAAGCAAGGCAAGATTGAATTTAATGGTGAGATATCATTGTTACTCGATGAAAAAAGATTGAGCGCACTCTATCAAACCGATATTCAACTACTGGATCACCCCAAGCAAACCGAGCAAAAAATTGCGGTGGTCATGTAAGACTAATTCCATTGAGTAATTGAGTAATTGAGTAATTGAATAATTGAATACGCCGAGAATACGCTGCCCCGTCCTTGGTCGCTTTTCTCGGTACTCAATTTTGCTCGATCATTACATTTATGCAATTGGTATAAGCCAAAGCCAATTTCGTCATCCCGCACATGAGCATAAGCAAAGAAGATGCGGGATCTCGCTTTCACTGTCATGGATTACTTTCAGTGAAGCTATTGTTAATTTTTATAAGTTACAAGGTATTAATAAGCTATGAACACCATTATTCGTCGTATTGGATTGCTCTTGACGGTGCTATTCACTTTCTCCACCCAAGCTGCCATTAGCGTCACCGATAGCCTTGGAGAGCATCAATTACCTGCCACGCCAAAACGTATTGTGGCGTTAAATTGGGATCTGGCGGAACAGTTGCTCGAGTTAGACGTCACGCCTGTCGGGATTGCTAATATTAAGGATTACACCACTTGGGTCGTCAAACCGGCTATTCCAGCTTCTGTGCAAGATATTGGTACTCGCGCCGAGCCGAATATGGAAAAACTGGCCGCATTAAAGCCAGATGTTATTTTAGTCGCCGAGCCGCAAAAAGATCTGATCCCACGTCTGAAAACCATCGCGCCAGTA
Organism: Vibrio algicola; assembly: GCF_009601765.2. Classification (NCBI taxonomy): domain Bacteria; kingdom Pseudomonadati; phylum Pseudomonadota; class Gammaproteobacteria; order Vibrionales; family Vibrionaceae; genus Vibrio; species Vibrio algicola. Next base: position 768,486 of record NZ_CP045699.1, on the reverse strand, counting down.
CTTTACTATCAAACCTACAACGCACAACAAGACAGCGCTAAAGCGGCGATAGCTAACTTTAAACATATTGCCCAGATGGTCGATAAAAACGATCTGGCCGAGCAAAAATTACAAACCATGCAACAGCGCTTTTTAGAGTTAAAACAACAACTCAACAAAGCCTTTAATGGCAAGATGCCCAGTGTGGCAGCAATTCGTTTTGCCAATCAAACTTCGATTTATCTATACACCAAAAACTCCACCACCGACTATGTACTCAAGCAGTTAGGCTTAACCACTGCCCTACCACAACCGGCCAAAGAATGGGGCATAGTGCAAAAACGTCTTACTGATTTACAACATGTTAAAGACGGGTACGTGATTTATTTTGGTCCATTTAGCGCCACTCAAAACGCTCAACTCAATAAATCTATGTTATGGCAAGCCATGCCCTTTGTACGCAACGGACAGGTTAATCAGGCGGATGCGGTCTGGAATTATGGCGGCGCAATGTCGATGCAATATATTGCGGAGTCCATCTGCAAAAGTTTGCTAGAAATCCAAGCTCAAACATAATTTTTATATAGAGCCACTAATCATTTACAAATAATCAATAACCAAAATCATTAAGAATCTATTTTTATGCGCCCACTCCGCCCTGTCACCGTCATCGCTGTTGTTATTGCTTTTATTGCGATTGCTTTTACCAACCTACAAATCGGTCACTCATTACCTCTGAGCCAACAGTGGCAATTAATTATAGGTTCCAAAGCATCTGAGTTAGCCGATTTCGATTTTGCTCATATGCAGTTTGTTTATGCGCAACTTCCACGCTTAGTAATGGCGATCATCGTGGGAGCAATGTTGGGTTTAGTCGGCAGTTTAATGCAGCAATTGACCCAAAACTCACTCACCTCACCCTTAACATTAGGCACATCTTCTGGCGCTTGGTTGGCATTAATCATCATTAATGTATTCTTTCCATCACTCGCCGCGGACTTTACCGCGCTGGCTGCGATGGTGGGTGCAATGTTTGCTATAGGACTTGTGATCACCATAGCTGGCCCTAAAAACATTACCGGTTTACCGCTTATTTTATCCGGTATGGTGGTCAATATTTTATTTGGCGCGATTGCCACCGCGATTATTTTACTCAACGATCAATACGCACAAAATGTGTTTATTTGGGGGGCGGGAAATTTAGCTCAAAATGGCTGGGATAAGGTCTTTTGGTTGTTGCCTCGCATTTCAGTCGCAGCATTATTATTGATTTTTGCGCCACCAATTTTAACCTTAATGCGCTTAGGGCACCAAGGCGCTGAGGCTCGTGGCTTAAATGTGATCCCATTTTTCATACTACTGATTGTGTTGGGTTTATGGGTTGTATCGGCCTCGATCACAGCTGTTGGCGTGATCAGTTTTATTGGATTATTGGCCCCTAATATTGCTCGTGCTCTGGGGGCAAGAACTGCCAAGGCGGAATTATATACCAGTATGTTGGTCGGCAGCATGGCGCTCATGTTGACTGATATTTTAGCCTTATCACTTAGCCAATTAACCCTTGAGATGATCCCAAGTGGCACGACGGCTGCTGCGATTGGCGCACCTGCATTAGTATGGTTTAGCCGCCGCGCGTTAAAAGCTCAAGATCAAATCTCCATCAAGTTACCACCAAGCAAAGCGCAGTTATCGGCTTGGGTGATCCCGTTATTTATCGCTTTGACTGTAATAATGCTAATCATTTCCGCAACCGTCAGCATCAGTGACCACGGTTTGTCTTTTGCCATTCCAGATGCTTTTAGTTGGGATCTTCGCTGGCCTCGCTTTGTAACGGCTCTTGCGGCAGGCGTTGCGCTTGCCGCCGCCGGAACAGTATTACAACGTCTTATTTATAACCCATTGGCAAGCCCTGATATCTTAGGCATTTCGGCAGGGGCCACCTTTGCGTTAGTGGCTGGCACGGTATTTTTTGGCAGCCATATTTTTGCCTCTGGCTCCATGATTGTCTCTGGATCCATTCTTGCCTTTGGCGGCAGCATGGCGGTCTTGGCGGTGCTGTTATTACTTGGGCGTAAAAACCAATTTGCCCCATCGAGTATGGTGTTGATCGGCATTGCGATCACCGCCTTAATTGAGTCTTTGGTACAATTTTCTTTAGCCAAAGGAACACAAGACAGTTACACCATTATTAGTTGGTTGGCAGGTTCGACCTATCGAGTCACCAGTACTGGCGCGACCACCCTTGCGCTGAATGTGGCGATAATTTTTATTGGATTGGTATGTGTATCGCGCTGGCTAACCTTAATTTCCGCAGGGCGACAATTTGCCGCCGCGCGAGGTTTAAATGTGCAAGCCACCAGCGTGATTTTATTGTGCAGTGTTGCTTTGTTGTGCGCCTTAGTGACCACCACCATGGGGCCGGTAGCCTTTGTTGGATTACTCGCGCCGCACATGGCGGTAATGCTCGGCGCAAAACAAGCGCGGGCACAATTGTTGGTGGCAGGATTGGCAGGAGGCCTATTAATGCTCGTGTCTGATTGGATCGGCCAAACCATTTTATTCCCAATGCAAATCGCCGCAGGAACCGTAGTATCGATTGTGGGCGGCAGTTATTTCTTACTATTGCTTATTCGCGGGCAGAAGAGCTAATTACGACCAAACAATTTGCAACAAAGCAATTTGAAATAAAGCAATTTACCACAAAGCAATCACTTCAAATACGATTGGGAAAGCGTTGGTTATTTACCCCATACCAACAAAAAATTATTGGCTGGCATTGGGTGCATGTGGATTAACTCCATGCCGCTCGCCCATTGTTTTAACTGTTCAATATCACGAATACCACCCAAGCCTCGGCTCTTTAAATTTGCATCAAATTCTCGATTGCTGTCAGTGGTAAACTCACCGTTAACCGTCATCGGTCCATACTGACAAAACACCCCACCAGCCGGTAAATTGGCCGCCACCAATTCCATCATTTGTTGCGCTTCTTGTGGTTGCATAATATGAGTGGTATTAGCGGTAAATACGGCGTCTACCGCCACATTTGGAAATGGGTCTTGACCTAGGGTAAATGCTACTGGTGAGACAACATTGTCCAATTCCGACTCACCCAGCCACGCGTCAATATTGGCATGATTTTCAGTCATATCACTGGTATGCCAAATAAGATGAGGTAATTGTTTAGCAAAAAAGACCGCATGCTGCCCCGTACCAGAACCTATCTCTAGTACATGTTTTACGTCTTTAAAATGCTGAAAAAGATGCTCTAAAATGGGCTGCTGATTTTTTTCACAATATGGAGAGGTTCGTTTCGTCATAAGTTATTTCTCACAGTGCCTAAACGACAAGAGTATCATTGACACCTATGACAATGAAGGCGAATAAAATGCAGAAAATAAATGAAATCCAAGCGGAATGGCATCAATTTCGCTGCAAATAATACGTTTTATTATATTTTTATACACGATATCTAACTAAAAACCACTTGTGCCCAACGCGCTAAACCCGCGGTCACCGAGCCAAAATAATTACCACTGACAATTGGAATATTCGGCAATTGTGCTTCGAGTGCCTGACGTAAGAAAGGTGAACGAGCACTGCCGCCCGTCATAAAGATCACATCCGGCTGTTTAGTCGCTTGCTTCATCACTTCGGTCACCAACTCCATCATTTTTAACGTTGGCGTTTGCACCGCCGCAACCATTTCATCGTGGTGAATATCAACCTCCAGTATTTCTTTGGCAACCGGAATAATCAGAGAATGCGTGTCACTCTCCGATAACCCTATTTTGGCTTCTTCGGCTTTACGCACGATTTGATAACCTAAAGTATGTTGATAGGTGGCTAATAAACGTGCCAGTTTTTCTGGGTTCTGCGCTTCTTTTTGAAGTAACTTTAGCGCTTTAAAGTTACTGGCTTGGTAGAAGTCTTTTTGCGCCACCACATTGTTAATCGCGATAGGATTCCAAAATTGAGTGATCGGCATTTCAATATCACTGTTTTTGGCCGAGCTGAGTGACCGTGAGCCATTTATTTTAGAGCCCCCTATTTTAGAACCTAGGCCAAACAAAGGCATAAGCTGTTTAAATGCGAGATAAATATCAAGATCATTACCGCCGACACGTTGCCCACTGTGGCCTAATAAACTGCTGCTGCGATCAGACATGGTAGAAAAACTTGGCCCCATTTCAATTAATGAACAATCGGTGGTACCGCCGCCAATATCGACCACTAAAACGGTTTTATTTTCGCTGAGTGTGCTTTCATATTCCAACCCTGCCGCCACGGGTTCAAATTGAAATTCAATCTGTTTAAAACCCGCACGAGTCGCAGCATGGCGTAAAATACCTTCCGCTTGACGGTTCGCCTCTTCCCCACCACGACCATGAAAGTTGATCGGACGGCCTATCACCGCTTGTTCAATGTCTTGTTGAGTGGTGTGTTCGGCCTTGGTTTTAATGTTTTTCATCATGGCGCAAACCAGATCTTCAAAAAAACTCAATTGCATCGGTTGCAACCCATTTGCGCCTAAAAACGATTTAGGTGATTTGACGTAATAAACTTCTTGCGGATCGTCTAGGTAGGTATCTAACGCTTGCTGACCAAACTGCATATCACCGAGTTGCAGTTGAATGTCTTCTTCGCGGTTTAGATTGATCGCGCGGCGTAGGGCTTGTTCACCTTGCGCATCTTTAGGTTGTACTTGCATAAAGCGATACAGATATTCACTGACCGACTCACGCGTCGGCGCGCATAATGTGGACGGAATATAATGATTATTTGCTTCTAAAGGCAGTAGCGTTGGGGTATCACTCTCCATCATTGCAACGGAGCAGTTCGCCGTACCGTAATCAAAACCAATAAACATCAAAAGCCTCACTCGCCAAATATCAAAAAGGCTGGCGATAGTACCCTATTTTAGTTTTGTTGTTTTGCTTTTCTTGGGCAGTTTTCACATAAATGTCGGCCTTCACAGGGATAGACCATGCAACATATCACGCGGATATAATGTCATTTTTTAATTGGTCAGATCATAGTTCAAACGCTCTATTACCGCGCTTCACCACGTTTTGTCCAAATCTTTTGCATACAACTCAATCGCAACTTGGTATTTTTTGATGGCATCGCTATTGGTTGTTGAAATTAAGAGATCGAGTAACAATGATGTCGCCTCTTTGTGCTGCCCTGTGTTATACAAACACATAGCATAAAAAGGTTTCACTTCGATTGAATCTGGATACTCATCCAAAGTTTGCTCAAAGTAACTCAGAGCTTCGTCATACACACCAAGACTTCGATAAGTACTCGCCAAACCAAATAACGCATCAAAACGTTCTGTAGAAGAAAGAGCTCCGGACAAGGATGCTAAATAATGATCTATTGCCTCCTGCTCTTTACCTTCATTATCATAAGACCAAGCTATTTGTAAGTGAGCTTTAGCTGCATAATTATCATTCGTCAGTAAATTTTCCAGTAAAAATCGAGATGATTGATAATGACCTTGTTTACGTAACTCAATCGCTTTTTTGATTACGGTTTCCATAGATACCTCTAAAATTTAGAACGCTTTATTAAGCGGCAATAAAATAGCCAATCGTACATCAACCCCGCAAAGACCAAAAAATCATACACTTACAACGTGACATGTAAGATGTAAACTGTATCGCTATCCACTTTAAAAAACTCGTTTGAAATCCCAGAACTACTGCAGTTTATTTTCCAAATAGACAATCCATGTTTGCGCCGAGGCTGAAGGCTGCTTTTCATTCAAACGTTTCGCTTGTGCCAATGCGTCATTATATTTATCTAAGCGATACAATAGTTGAATTTTTGCCAATGCGAACTCATTAAATTTAGCATAAGGCTTGGCTTGGTCGATGACTTTATTGGCTTGTGCGTAGTGCTTTTGTTGGATAAGCAATTGAGTCAGTGGCCAATAATATTGAGCATCACGATGTGCCAAGCTTTGCCAAGCGCTGATCGCTTGCGGCCACTCGCGCGCTATTTGCCAATATTGTGCTTGCCGCTTTTGGTTGGCGATAGTTTTGCTGTCTGGAAATTGAGCAAACATGTCATCTAAAATCCGTGCTGCGCGCTCTGGGATTTTATTTTGCGCGTATAACTGCGCCAAAGTTTTATAATCATTGATGTTAAAAGTGAGTGCTTGCTTACTTATTAGCGACTGCTTGCTGATAATCGATTGCTGTTTCGCTAGAGCGTAAGTTTCTAATGCCGCTTGAGTTCGCTTTTGTTGCAATTGCACCGAGATCTGTTGTTGCCACCAGCCTTTGTTATTGGGCTCAAGTCGGATCAAATCCGCTAAGGTCATCTCTGCGTTTTTCCATTGCTTTAGGCGTAACTCCGCCACTACTTGCATACGCAATGCTTGCAGTGTTTGTTTGGCATCTGGCGCGCGGTAGTAAGCAATATATCGCCTGACTTGTTGCCAGTTTTGCTGTTGGTAATAACTGGCGGCAATACGAAAATAAAGTTGATTAACCTCTTTTGCATGCATTTTTCGTTCATTACCTTTGGCGTCATATTTTACCGCTAAGGTTTTTTGATAGGCTAAAACGGCTGCCGCAAAATTTTGTTGAGAATATAAAATATCGCCAAGCATACGTTGCGTTTGCCATTGCGCTTTAGGTTCTAATGCGTGCAAATTGGTTGATGTGGTTAAGGCTCTAATCGATTGTTTTGGTTGCTCGGCTTGCCAGTAATAAATGCCTAATACTCGATTGACGAATGCTTTATCGTAATCATTGTTAGGGATAAAACCGTTTAACACTTCAATCGCTTTTAATAAGTGTTCTTCTTGCGCTAACTGACTGGCTTGCACCAATTTTTTGCCTGTATAAGGTGTGACGCTTTTATTGGTCGCTTGACTGACGGCTGCGCTAGAAAAACTCATTAACAAACACCAGAGCGCCAAAGACACACCACGCTTAAAGAGGGTGTTTGAGGTCACAAGAGAGCAAAATGTTGTGGTAAGCATCTTCATTGGCTGATCTTAAACTCAATTTTAACTTGTTGATTAGATTGCTTCACCGCAGAGCCACCTTCGATTTTGGGTTGATATTTCCAATGTCTTAATGCTTGAACCGCCGAACGAACAAATGCTTTACTCGGTTTCGCTTCAATCACTTGAATATCTTCTGGTTTGCCACGCCCATCAATGGTAAATGACATCACTACATAGCCTTCTACCCGACGTTGCAGCATCCGAGCCGGATAAGTCGGTTGGGCGCGATATAACGGCATCGCTTGTTGTTGCTGCCCTATCTCGCCTGTCACCGCCGCCACACTCGGACCATTTGCCATTGTGCTATCTATGGTTGGCATATTGACGGAAACGCCAAAATCCGACAGCGCCAAGCTGGTATCTAGCGAGGCTTGTTGAGCATTAACCTGACGACTGACCATAGCAGGGTTAGACGGTGTCGATAACGCTTGCGGCTGCGCTAGTAGTTGAGGCTGATCGGGCACTTTGGGCGGCTCAGGCAGTTGACGTTGACGACGCTGAGAGCTTGAGTCCTTATCTTGCATCACCATATCAAACATCACTGCTGGCTGATCATCGCCAACATTCGATTTAACACTTCCCACCATCCATGACATAAAACAAAACAAGGCGATAGCGGTGATGAAAGCTAACGGCAACGCAATACACATCCGCTTAAAAGCATGGTGTTGATCGTGCTGTGGATTAAACATATTCATCGCGATTTGATTCACCTTACTGCTTGGTTTGGGTCGCAATGGCGATTTTATTAATGCCAGCCCCTTTGGCCGCGTCCATCACTTCAACCACAGTGCCGTTATAAGCATGTTTATCCGCTTGGATCACAAGGCTGGCTTGTGGATCATCCATCATCAGTTTTTCTAATGTGGCTTGGACCCGTTCGACATCCACTCGGCGCTTATCAATGTAAACATCATTGGCAGCCGTCACCGCCACAAAAATACCACTGTTGCTTTGGCTGGTAGAATGCGAGGCGGCTGGGCGATTCACTTCCATGCCAGATTCATGCACAAACGAGCTGGTCACGATGAAGAAAATCAACATGATGAATACGATATCGAGCATCGAGGTAAGATCGACTTGTGCTTCTTCTTTTGCTTTTGTGGGACGAACTAATCTCATTCGCCGCTCCTTAATTGTTGTTCTAAGTGTAAAGCTTTCCGCGTGGCCACTTTCACTAATCGAGAATGGGCAAACATGCCAGCCAACGCAGCTACCATACCGGCCATAGTAGGAAGGGTTGCCATTGAAATACCGGAAGCCATCAATTTGGGATCACTACTGCCTGACACCGACATTAAATCGAACACGGTGATCATTCCGGTCACGGTTCCTAGTAACCCGAGCATTGGGCATAAACTCACCAAGACTTTGATCAAGTCTAAATGTTGAGTCAGCATCATATTGGCTTGCTGCAACATGCCTTCTTTTTGCGCTAAAGCAAACCAAGAGTCATGTTCCAAGCGACATTTCCAACGAGCAACCCAAGCGGCTTTGGCGTGTTGATAGGAAAAACTCAAAAATAGAATTCTTTCAATGATCAATAGCCAGCAAACAAACACCACAGCTGCAAGCCACCACAACACTTGTCCGCCGCGCGCCATAAAATCCCACAAAGGCGAAGAAAATAAATCTGGCAACATACTCGCAAGCCAAGTCATTACCCACCAACCGGCACGGGGTTATTTTCATTACGCGTATCCGATTCTTTCTCTGCTCGCTCAGCCACCAAACTCACACCTTGTTTTTCTAGGGTGTTACGAATGCTTTCCGCACGATTAGATAAAATGTTATGCGCCAGTAATAATGGCATTGCCGCCACCAAACCTAATACCGTGGTGATCAACGCCATCGAAATCCCCCCCGCCATCACTTTAGGATCACTATTGCCAAACTCAGTGATCACTTGGAAGGTTTCGATCATGCCGGTAACGGTACCAAGTAGACCTAACATCGGTGCTAATGCCGCAAACAATTTCAGCATAGATAAACCGCGTTCGAGCCCTTGTTGTTCATCTAACACAGTTTCAAGTAAGCGTAATTCTAATGATTCTACCGACTGTTTTTTCTCTTTTTGATACACATTTAAAATGCGACCTAATGGGTTATCGGTTGGGGTTTGGGGGTGTTTTAATTGTTTCGAAATCTGTTGCTGGGTTTGCATCAGTTTCACGCCGCGGATCAGGGCAATAATCAAACCAATCGCCAGCAAAGCTAAGATGATTTTTCCCACCACTCCAGCTTGCTCAATGCGTTGCATTAAAGTCGGTTGATTGGCAAATTGCGCCAATAATACCCCGCGAGTCGGATCGAGTAATACCGCTTTATTACCTTCTTTTAAATTTGCAGTTAAGCTTTCTAAATTAGGCGCATCAGAAGGCAGCGCGAGATAATTAGACGCTTGCTGACGAGTGAAATCCCAATTCAAATACCCTTTTGAGGACACTAAACCGATATCTCCTAGACGAATAGCGGGCATGGTTGAGGTTTTGCCATCTCCTTCCACATACGAAATCGACACCGAACTTAACTCACTGCTAGTACGTATTTTATAGCTCATTGCCTGCCACAAATCAGTCAGTAAAGGCAAAGATGGCAGAGCATCGGTGCTGATCACTTTATCTAATTGAGCCTCAAAGCGTTGACCTTGTGCGCCTAGTAATGAGTCTTGATAGTTGCTTTGCACTTCTTTGGCCGCCAGACGCACGACGCCAAATAATTCGCCTAAACTGCCCGTAGCCAGTTGTAATGTTTTGCTTTTTTCTGCCAAGATTTTTTCATTGGTGGCAAATGTCTCACTCAGCTGGGCGTTTTGTTTTTCTATTTGCGCCAGTTGTTTTGCCAGTTGATCGCGTTGAGATTGTAACTTCGCACGTTGCTCGGCACTAAGTACCACTCGTTGATGATTATGCTTATTTTCAACGATTTGTTCTGCTTTTGCCTTAGCACTTAACGATGATAAGTCATTGGCGTTCGCATTATTGGCATTAACCGTATTGGCATTCACACCGACAGAAAAGATCATACTCGCCGTCAAGATCAATGAGGCGATAACGGCATTTTTTTTAATTGATTGACACATAAGAGACATCATTATTTGGCCTCCAGTGTTTGAGATTGGTCTTGCTCTTGAGCTTTAGTTTGAGATTCAAGTTTTGAAAGCGACAAAGGCAAATTCAATAAGCTTGGCGCTTGTTGTTTACTGGCCAGTGCATAGGCTTTATTGATCTCAACTCGCTGGCTGCTGTCCACCGCTTGCCACTGCTTTGATGCTTGTACCCATAACCAAATATGCTCGGTATCTTTACTGCGCGCGAGTAAGCTCACTCGGCCTAAATACAACAGATCGACTTGGCGAGTATCATTATTGGCAAGGGTAATTTCGCCTTCATACGATCCCAATTTAGTGCCGTAATCAATTTCAATTTGATAAGCCTCTAAAATACGACGATATTTTTCAGCTTCAGAAATGTCGGCGCGCCCCATCAATAATTCAAGATCGGCTAGACGTTGTTCACGGCTTGCCATTCGCACCGGTGTGCCTTGGTGAATAAGCGATTTATAACCATCGAGCATGTAATACATCAATGGCACCACACCTTGGCGAGTTTTGGCTATCTCTTCAATTTGAGCTTGGGTGGCGATTTTTTCTTGCTCTTGTGACGCGACCAGTTTGGTTAAATGTTGTTGATAGATGGTGAGATTATCCACTTGCGCTTGCAGTTGCTCGACCTGCGCTTGCAATTGAAAGCTTTGATCGGAATTTTTATCTATCTTGATCTGAGCCGTTTTGGCTACTTGATTGGTGTGCGCTTGGGTACTGCGGGCGGCATCAAGGCTATCGGCTTGCACCGTTAATGATGTCGCCAATGCCGCCAAGGCAAGAGAAGAAGTAACAGGAGAATAACGAAAAAACAGCATGATTAAATCCGTCTAGAGTAAATTTAGCGATACCTTTTTAGGTATAAAGCAAGTTAGCATTTTCTTAACGCAAAGTATTCTAACTTAACCAAACCCAAAAGTTAATGATAATAATTACCATTAGCAATTAAATTTTATCGTCTATTGCTATAAATCATTTTAATCTTCTATACTAAACAGACAAGGAAGTTGATTCTTCTCATAAGGACCCCTTTCACTACAAGTGAGGTCAGCATGAAAACTTCAATTCTGCTTGTTATTACTTTAGCTTTTTCTACTTTCTCTTTTGCCGAATCAATGCAAGGCAAAACAGCGCCTAGCATAAATACTTCGTGCACTACACCGAACCATATCGATGCTCCAGTAGATGATAATAATAAGAAACGATAAATGTCTAAGATACAAAAAAGCCGCTGAACATTCAGCGGCTTTGTTTTGTCATATTCTTACGTCATTTATTGCGCGTTAGCTTCACGCTCTGCAATAAACGCTAGCGCCATATTGATACGAGTCACAACACGCGCTTTACCAATCAATTGCATGGTGGCATCAACCGATGGAGATTGACCTCCGCCAGTCACGGCAACGCGCAATGGCATGCCGATTTTACCCATGCCGATTTCAAGATCGCTGCATACTGCTTCAATCACGCCGTGTAGGCTTTCAGTGCTCCAATCGGTTAACGCTTCAATTTTGCTCAGCGCGAGTTCTAATGGACCACGAGCGACTCCGCGTAAGTGCTTCTTAGCGGCGCCAGCTTCAAATTCTGCGAAATCTTGATAGAAGTAACGAGATTGCTGCGCCAATTCAATAAGAGTATTACAACGCTCGCCCACTAAGGTGATCACATCCGTAATGGCAGGACCGTTATCAAGGCTGATTTGTTGTTCATCTAAATGCCATTGAAGGTACTTAGCGACATATTCTGGCTCAGAGGTTTTGATGTAGTGGTTGTTTAGCCAAAGCAGTTTATCGGTATTAAAGGCCGACGCTGATTTGCTGACGTTATCTAGGCTAAACAATTCAATCATCTCAGCTTGAGAGAAGATTTCTTGATCGCCATGAGACCAACCTAAACGCACTAGGTAGTTATTCAGTGCATTCGGTAAGTAGCCTTCGTCACGGTATTGCATCACGCTAACCGCGCCGTGGCGTTTTGAAAGCTTCGCGCCATCGTCACCTAAAATCATCGCACAATGGGCAAAAGTCGGAACCGGTGCGCCAAGGGCATTATAGATATTGATTTGGCGAGGAGTATTGTTGATATGATCTTCACCACGAACCACATGGGTGATCGCCATATCCCAGTCATCCACCACCACACAGAAGTTGTAGGTTGGCGCGCCATCGGTACGACGAATGATTAAGTCATCTAATTGGCTGTTGGCAATTTCAATGCGACCACGGATTTGATCTTCAAAAACCACACTGCCTTCGGTTGGATTGCGAAAACGGATCACGCATGGATCACCTTCTGTTGCGGCTTGGTTTGCTGCCACAATTTTAGGGTGTTTGGCATCATAACGTGCCATTTCTTTATTCGCTTCTTGCTCGGCACGGATCTCATCCAGCAATTGTTTTGACGCGTAACATTTATAGGCTTTGCCTTCGCTTAGCAGTTTATCAACCATTTCATTATAACGGTCGAAACGTTTGGTTTGGTAGTAAGGACCTTCATCCCAATCTAGCCCCATCCATTGCATGCCTTCTAAGATCGCATCCACAGCCGCTTGAGTAGAACGTTCGATATCAGTATCTTCAATACGCAAAACAAATTCACCACCTTGGCTTTTGGCGTATAACCAAGAATAAAGCGCGGTACGAGCACCACCGACATGAAGATAGCCAGTTGGACTAGGAGCAAAACGTGTTTTAACCGTCATTTAAGTTACCTTTTTGAAACGTGCACAGATAAGATTTGCCAAACTCGCGAATAGACTCAAATAATAAGGCTATATAAGGCGAAGGCAGTAAGTTGCGCGTATTCTACCATTCAATTTCAAACACTCAAATAGCAATCATGAATTCGGCTAACAAGTAGCCCCCACAGGGATATTCAAATAAAGCAGCAGCGTCAATTAAGCCGAGTATAGAAAAAGGGAGATGATCCTTGCGGACTATCTCCCTTTTTGTTTTACATACTCTATGTCTAGAGTATTCGCTATGTCCGTTTTTTAGTCTTGAAATTCTGTTTTTTATTCAAAAATGAACGTCAATATCGACATGATTGCGGCCCTAACCATTGCCGAAAAACGGCACTCATGGAATCATTACTGACTCCATAAGTGTTGCTCTATTGCCTTTTTACATTATTATTTAATGCCAAAAGGAACGGTTAATGTCACCTTCAAGTCATTTTCATCGTTGAAGCCATTTGAGTACACAACCCAATCTGCTGTATTAGAGTCATTGACGTAATGGGTGTAGTAGATACCGAAAGTCGCACCTTCTAACGCACCACTTTGGATTGCATAGTTTGCAAACGCACTACCCGAGTATTCCACTAGGTCATCCGATCCTTCGTATTCAGCACCAAATGCATAAACACCGTTTAGACCAACGGTTAGACCAGGCGCACCTAGGTCCGAAAGATCACGTTTCAACTCACCGAAGAAGCCAAGTTCGCCATCATGGTTGAAATCCGAACGGTTGTTCCACCAGATATCGTATGCACCGTTAGAACCACCGTAAGCTTCTGTCATACGGTAAGCAAGGTTACCTACGTTATGACGAGTATCTTCAGAATCAGCAGAGGTGTAAGTACTTTCTAAGCGTAAGTTGTATTGGCCAAAAGATTTAGCACTTAAGAAAGCCAATTGGAACGCCGTTTTGTCGTATTGGTTATCATCATCCACTACGTAAACTTGTGGCGATACATACCAACCACCATCGGTCGTCCACTTGAATTTCACGTGAGCATTTTTACGATCGCCTTCCGTCATACCAGCGTATGCAACATCTAACAACATTGCATCGTTGATAGAGTAACGCATACCCAACGAATAGATGTTACCTGCATTTTTTGCAGTATGTCCGGTACCAGTACGGAAGTTGTATTGTTTTTTGTACCAAGGTGCACGGTATTTATCGACAAACGCGAAACCTAATTTAACTGGACCAAAAGTTGCACCCGCTTCACCACCTTCATAAGTACCGGCAGCGTAAGACCAGTTAACCCCTAAGGTTGATGGAACACTAGGTTGGAAGTAACCACCACGAGCAGTAATATGCTCGCCAAACTTAAATTTTGCCGCCGCTGTTTGGAATGCACCACCATTATCGGTACAAGATGAATCCCATGTGCCAGTACAACCTGTACGAGTACCAGGATCCGTATCGTATGGATTGTTAACATTCCAGAAGTTCATTTCGTGGTCAGGTGAACCGTTGTTCCACATATCAAAAGTGGTATAAACATTTAAATCGATACCTGCAACATCACCAATATAGCCAGATTTAAAGTCAAGTGCAGCATAAATGGTACCATGATCTAAATTGGTGTTTTTTGCTGTATCTTTACCGTTACGTCCATCTGTCGTATTGGTACCAGCACGAGTACGGTCACGCATCCAGAAATTAATTGCACCATTAATAGCAGCATCTTCGAAGAAGCCGCCTTCATACGGCTTCTCAACAACCCCTTCACCCGCAATTGATGTATCACCTGATGCCACATCATCCGCAGCCATAGCACCAGTTGAGTATGCAGCCATACCTAGTAGCATTGACGAGACCGCCGCTCCTAATACTGTTCTTTTAAAAACGCTTTTCATATATAACCCCTAATTTAACTTTAATTTTATAATTAATTCCCAGTCGTCCTGACTGTTGTTTGTTGCGTTTCTTACTTAACGTAATTCATCATGTCACCTTTTTTTTAATCGAGAATTAAATCAATAATAAAACTTGATCACCTTCAAATCCGGCAAAGAATAAAAATACATAACCAATTAAAAACAATAAGTTAAGTAAAATATAAAAAAACATAAAGGCCAATCCGATGTGATAAATGTCGCTTACATTTGCTTTTAGAGTGTTTTTTGGTGACGTAGATCACTCAACATTCACAACTATAAACATCCATTTAGACCAAAAAGCCGTCAAAGTTTGAACCAAGCCGCAAATACACCACCGTCAAAAACGTCAATACTCTATTTTTCAGTTGCTTACACTAACCCAATAGATTTCGTTTAATTCCCTCGCCCTCGTGCCATTTACGGAAACTCATACCTTCAAGTTCAAAAACCTGACTAATAAACCACCAAAACACCCACTTAATTAAACTTACCAAATAAGTTTTCTAAGCACGATAAAACGACGGTATATAAAAATAATTAAAATATTGAAATATTCAAATCAACTTGACCATGACGTTGTGGGAAGGTTTATAGTGTCACTAGTTTTCAACTGAAGAGTGTTTGTCATGTTTCAATATCAATTACACCTCACTGGTTTAAATTGCATGGGTTGTGCACGCAAAGCAGAGGCAGCTTTCAATGCGTTGCCCAATACGCAAGTGCAAAGTATTACTCCTACCCAAGCGGTAATCCTCAGCGATGAGACTTGGTTTAGTTTGAATCAAGCCTTAGCCCCTTTTGGTTATGTGACAGCGCAACAACTTCACTTTTCATTATCCGGTTTACATTGCGGTCGCTGTGTAGCCAAAGTAAAAGCCGCGTTTGAGCAGTGGCAAACTGTTGATGAGCTGCAAGTTGAAAAAACGCACCTCTTTATTTGTGGACAATTTGAAGTTGAAGCGGTGATCTCACAGATTGAGGCTCTTGGATTTGAGGCTCAAATAGCGAAATCGAACCAAGACGACATCCCTGCTGAAGCAATGTCTACTGAAGCAATAAAAGCAGAGCGCAGTAAAGTAGCGGTCGATGAGAAAAAAAGCGAAGAAGCCAATTTACACTTTATTATTAACGGCATGACCTGTGCCAGTTGTGTGTCATCGGTAGAAAAGTCGATTACCCAAATCGAGGGCGTAACCAAAGTACAAGTTAACTTAGCCGAGCAAACCGCGTGGGTTACCGCCCCGACAATTTCAGCAGATAAGGCAACTATTATCTCGGATGCGATTAAAAACGCCGGTTATCAAGCTGAGTTAGTGATTGATGAAGCGAGTATGCGTGAGCAGCAACAAGCCAAATTTCAACAGAGCTTAAAAATCAACCAAAATAATGCCATTGCCGGTCTTATTATTGGTACACCATTAATGGCTTGGGGAGTATTGGGCGGCAATATGATGATCCGAAATAGCGCCGACCAACTGACTTGGGGCGTGATTGGGCTAGTTTGCTTAGCTTTACTCGCCACCGCAGGGCGACCATTTTTTAGCAATGCGTGGCAAGCGCTGCAACATAAACGCGCCACTATGGATACTTTAGTGGCATTAGGCACTGGCGCGGCATGGTTTTATTCTATGTTAGTGGTTGCCACTCCGAGCTGGTTCCCCGTTGAAGCAAGGCATGTGTACTTTGAAGCCAGCGCGATGATCATTGGCTTAATTTCTCTTGGCCATTATATTGAAGCCAAAGCCAAAGCCCGCACCACTCAATCGCTGCAAGCTTTAATCGACTTACAACCCAAAACCGCCACCGTGATCATTGATGGCATTGATACTCCTCTCGCCATCGAAAAAATCACCGCTGGTATGCAGATCCGCGTGAAACCTGGTGAGCAAATCCCCGTTGATGGCAAAGTGGTACAAGGCGAGTCCTATATTAATGAGGCGATGCTTACCGGCGAACCACTGGCGGCCTACAAGCAAATCGATGATGCCGTATTTACTGGTACCATTAACCAAGATGGCAGTTTAGTGATCCGCGCGACTATGGTTGGTTCACACACCACACTTGCTCGCATTATTAAAATGGTGCGCCAAGCTCAAAGCAGTAAGCCGCAACTGGCAAAATTGGCCGATAAAATTTCAGCGGTATTTGTGCCGGTTGTCGTATGCATTGCTATTTTTGCGGCGCTGGTTTGGTATGCGGTTGGCCCTGCGCCACAAGCAAGCTATATGTTGGTGGTGGTCACAACCGTACTGATTATCGCCTGTCCATGCGCATTAGGTTTGGCGACGCCGCTATCGGTGACGGTGGGTATTGGGAAAGCCGCCGAACTTGGCATCTTAATTAAAGACGCCGAAGTTTTGCAAACCGCTAGCCAAATCAATACCGTGGTGTTTGATAAAACCGGCACCCTCACCCAAGGCAAACCTAGCGTTCAGCAAGTTGAGCGGTTTGGATCGCACGATCAAACCGCTATTTTAACCGCGGTGTATCATGTTGAAGCACAATCGGAACACCCTCTAGCTCAAGCGGTTTGTGCTTATATTAAGCAACAGCAAAACATTGATATTGACAATAATCTTGCGGTGACTGGCTTTAGCGCCAAACGAGGTTTAGGGGTTCAAGCGAGCATTTCAGATAACGGTCAGAGCCAAACGGTATATATCGGTAGTCCACGCTATTTACGTCAAAATAATATTGATATCGACGTTAGTAAAACCCAATTAACTCACTTTGAACAACGCGCATTTACCCCGATCGCCGTCGCAATTGATGACCAACTAGTGGCATTGATAGGCGTTTCAGATCCAATCCGTGATGACGCCAAACCTGCGGTAGATGCACTGCAAAAGCAAGGTATCAAAGTGGTATTACTTTCAGGGGATAATCAAAAAGTCGCGCAAGCTATTGGTGATCAATTAGGCATTAAACATGTGATTGCCGAAGTGCTACCACAACAAAAAGCGGAAAAAATCATCGAGCTGCAAAACGAACGCGTTAAGGGAAAACAAGCCAAAGTCGCTATGGTGGGTGATGGGGTTAACGATGCGCCAGCTCTTGCTCAAGCCGATGCCGGAATTGCGATGGGAAGTGGCTCAGATGTGGCGATTGAAAGTGCGCAAATGACCTTATTGCATTCCTCGCCTTTGGCATTAGTCGATGCAATTGAGTTATCCCAAGCCACCGTCGGCAATATTAAACAAAACTTATTTGGTGCATTTGTTTATAATTCTCTGGGTATTCCCGTAGCGGCTGGGGTGTTATATCCTATGTTTGGCTTTATGCTTAGCCCTGTTTTTGCTGGCGCGGCAATGGCATTATCCTCTATTACCGTAGTGAGTAACGCCAACCGTTTACGCTTATTTAAACCAAGCCAAACGCAATATAACTCTAAATCTCAATGAGAATAATCAAATGAATAAATGGTTCAAATTGCCTTGTTACTTGCTCGGTTGCTTACTTGGCAGCCAAGTGGTCAGCACACAAGTTCAAGCTGAACCCTTAATTTGGCAAGCCACCAAAGGCCAGCAAACCTTAATGATGATAGGCACGGTACATATTGGGCAAGCCAGTATGTATCCCCTCCCCAATCAAATTAACCAATTTTTAATGCATAGTGATGGTTTGATTGTTGAAACCGACATCAATCAACCTATGCCGCAGCTTGATTTATCCCACGCAATCGCAAGCAAAAATTATCTATCTTCAACCCAACAGCGCCGCTTAATCACCATTACTAAGCAACTTAATCTCGATCCCGATACGCTCTTAAATCAACCACCGTGGATCGCGGCGATTTCACTTGAAAATGAAAGTTACAAAACCCTCAAACTGCAGCCAGAATTAGGGGTGGATAACATTTTAATGCAGCAGGCACACCAGCAAGGCATCCCTTTGCTGAGCTTTGAGACCTTAGCGCAGCAATTTCATTTACTCAACAATCTGCCTAACGATGGCAAAGACTTACTCACAGATACATTGGAAAACTGGGATAAAGGACAAGAGTTTTATGCTTGTATGCTAGACAGTTGGCAAGCAGGAGATTCTGCCAAACTCAATCAAATGTTAACCGCCACCGAATGGGATGATAAAACCACTCATGCTTTGCTTAATGATCGTAATCAACGCTGGGTAAAACAGCTCATCGACCCTGCTTTTATTTCACCACAAGGCAAGTATGTTATTGCAGTCGGTACCATGCATTTTATCGGCCAGCATAGTGTAGTGGCGCTACTCAAACAACAAGGTTATCAGGTGCAGCAAGTCTCTCACTCCACCAGCACGGATTGTTCATTTGAATAAATTAAATGATGGAGCAGAATTGAGCATAGAGAAAAGTGTCAAAGATCATGTCTTACCTTTTCTCAAGCGACCAAGGACGGGATAGCATCTTCTCGGCGTATTTAAATTGATCAAATAGTGACTTTAATTGGCTTTATAGCAATTAAAGTCATTAGATGATCAGATCGTTACTGCGATTGGTGCTATTTCACGATTAAATGATTACGGTTATCGCGGCTCTTTTTGATTAACTCATCGCCCATTTCAACTTGCGTTGATTTGGCTAAGCGATCATAAAGCAATACATTCACTGTTGCAGCAAGGTTCATACAACCCACCGTTGGCACATACACCACCGCATCGGCTTTAGACACCACACTTTGATCAATGCTGCCATCTTCTGGGCCAAACACATAGATCGCTTTATCTGGGTGCACAAATTGCGGTAAAGAGGTTGCCCCTTCTGCCAGCTCTACACAGACAATTTTAGTCTCCGCATCAAGCCCTTCGAGCATATCCGCCACACCATCCAGCGGAATATGACGCGCAACACTTTTAGTATCGGTATGAAACTTCACTGCTTTTTCATATCGCACACCGGTATAGCGAACCGCGTCGACACGATAACACCCTGAGGCTCGCATAACTGAACCAACATTTGAAGGGCTTTTCGGGTTGGTTAACCCTATGGTGACGTGAGTATTTGAAATAGACATAAATAGATCATTTTAGAAAAAGTAGCGAGATAATAGCAAAAAATATATATTTGGTCTTGCTCCCTTAACGATGACAATCATTCTGTTTAGATCTCACCAAATAGTGATACTCGGTGAAGAGCCGGCTCTTAAACAACTGTGAACCCCCGCCCCTCTGGTCCGCTTCTTGTTTTCAAAACCGGATGCGCTACCAAGCTGCGCTGTTCACCGAGATTCAGATGCATAAACTATCTATAATTTAAACGCAAAAAACCGCATCATTACTGATGCGGTTTCTTTAAAGTGGTCGGTGAAGAGCCAAGATTCTAATATCAGACGAACCCCCGACTTGTCAGGCTTAAACGCAAAAAGGCTCCGCATTTCTGCAGAGCCTTTTCTTAATGTGGTCGGTGAAGAGGGATTCGAACCCCCGACCCTCTGGTCCCAAACCAGATGCGCTACCAAGCTGCGCTATTCACCGAAATTGTTGCTATTTGTTAGGTTGCCAAACCGAGGGTCACCCTCTGGTCCGCTAATCCTAAAACCCGAGATGCACTACCAAGCTGCGCTATTCACCGAGATTCAATCAACATGTTGTCGCTGACTGAGAGCCGTATATTACGGATTTTATAAGCAATGGCAAGGGGATCAGGGCAATTATTTTGATAAATTTCAAAATAATGTTTAATTGATTACTTACTAAACAACCATCGTTCACAAATCAAATAGAATGGTTATAATTTCCCAATTCGTTCCATTTAAAAGGCACTCTTATGATTGATGACAACGATGATGACTTGTTTAAACAGATGATGGGCGATGTCAAACCGATCGAACAAGACACCACTCTTCGTGTTAAAGATCGCTCACTAACTGATGCACATTTAGCGCGTCGTGTGGCTGCGGTTTCTCTTGCCGATGAAAATGACGAATATTTGTCTTTAGATAACGCCCCAATGCTGCAACCGGATGCGATCTTGGAATATAAAAAAGATGGCATTCAAGATGGCGTCTTTCGTAAACTTCGCTTAGGTAAATACCCCATTACCGCTAAGCTCGATTTGCACCGCCGTACTCTCACACAGGCGCGTGACGATGTAGTGTCATTTTTACGCCAAGCGCAACGTCTTGATACACGTAGTGTGCTGATTGTTCATGGTAAAGGAGCGCAATCTAATCCTCCGGCTTTAATCAAAAGTTATCTTGCGGCATGGCTCGAACAAATCGCCGATGTGATGTGTTTCCATAGCGCCCAACCTTTTCATGGAGGGTCTGGTGCGGTGTATGTACTACTGAAAAAAAGCGCAGAAATGAAGCTAGACAATAAAGAGCGCCATCAAAAGCGTATGAGTTAAACGAAATGAATCAAATTAACAGTGGGTTCCCAAATGAAATCAGCTTGCTTAAGCTGCTGTATACTGGGGAATTGAACGCATCTAAGAAGTGAACAATGCCAAGTCAAAACGGGAATATGACATTGCCTCAAGTCGCGATTCATATTTAAGGCCGCTTGGATGATGCCTTAGATATTTAGTCAAAATTAACTGACACAAAATTCTGAACGCCCTCAACACTCACACTGCATTATCAATAGTTTTAATAAAACCTCCCATGAAGAGAGGTTTTTTCATTACGGGTTATTTACTTACTTGGCATTGGGAGAATTTCAAACATACCATCAAACTTATCGAGTGTGCCAACCAATTGCCTTAGCTGCGATTCATCGCCTTTCACACTCGCTTGACCAGATTTGAATAATGCCTCTAATGTTGTTTCACCAAGAACGACTTTTGTGAAATCTGCTTTGTTGATAATTAGCTCAAAGTCAACTTTTGGTAACGTATCGACTTCAATGTTAGCCATATTCGCATTAGACACTTCACCATAGTAACGCTCTCCAAGATCTGGATGGTAAACACCAAAGTTGAAATCAAGACTCGCAGATTCAGCTTTTGGTGCATTCAAACTAACAGCAATAAAATCTAAGAACATACCCGTTGGAGTATTCGCAATGACGTCAGGTGAAGCAAGCTTGATTGACTCTTCAATCTCACCAGTACGTAGCTCAACGGCACTTTGTAGGTAGCTGTTACGCCACGCCATCGTTTCAGACTGGTAACCTTGCTGTTCGAAACTATCTGCTAGTGCGAAACGGTAGTCAGTATTGTTCGGATCACATTGTACTAGATCGTTAAACAATTGAGACGATTCTTGGTATTCACCAGCATTAAAGTGAGTCATACCCGCTTTATACAGTACGTCTGCACCTGCTGCATTCACATATACGCACGACTTATCTTTCGTTTGCAATGGGTTAGTATTGACAGGGTTCATATCATGGTAGCCAAGGTACAGGTTTACAACGGCACGAGCATTGTGACTGTATGAACCGTGATAACCGTTCGTGTGCCAAGTATCAATTTGAGATTGTGGAACGATCTCTTCAATTTGGCGGCCAACATCATGAATGGTCACCCCATGATTGGCTAGACGCATAGACTGGTTATGAATAAAACCATAGTTGTCACGCTGCAGCGTTATGTATTCAGAAATTTCGTTTACGTCAGTATCCATATTATTCCATACTGGAGCGGAGTGCGCTGCGTGAATATTATCCACTAAACCACTATCTACAAAGCGCATTTTGAGCTCAGTTAAGTATTTAGTCCAAATTAGAGAATCGCGTACTTTTGCCCCACGGAAGGTATAGATGTTGTGCATACCGTCATAAGTCAGCTCAGCTGTATTCAGAGAACGGTATTCTGGTACATACAGTATGATTTCTGCAGGCGCTTCCGCACCAGGCATATTAATTGCGTGGAATTCTAGTCCATCGATATTAATGACTTTTTCACGTTCTTGAATCTCGATTGTTGGCGCTACGAGTGTGACTTCACCACGTGATGTACCTAAGCCAAGAGCGTTATCAACAATACCTTTCGTGTTATTGCCCAGTGTCGTCCCGTACTGGTAATTTGCACGACGGCCCATTGCGGTACCTGCTATAACATTTTCATCAGCCAGTTCTTTAATGAAGTCTTTTGGTGCGTAGATCTCAGCACCTTTTGCAAAATCACCTGATTCATACACGCCACGAGAACCACCAAAATGGTCAGCGTGCATGTGTGAGTAGATCATACCCGTAATTTTATGCTCACCATTGATCGTCGGTAGATGTTCTTTCGCAAATTTCCACGACGCTGCTGCCGCTTCACGGGATAAAAGAGGATCGTGAATCACATAACCATTATCAGTGCGGTAAATAGTCATATTTGATAAATCAGCACCTCGAATTTGATATACACCATCCGTCACTTTGTATAGACCGCCGGCAGCATAATTTAACATTCCTTGACGCCAAATTGATGGGTTTACAGATGGTGGTAAATCGTCTACAGATCTATCCGCCATGTATTCAAAACGGTTTTTAAGCTCACCTGCTTCGTGAGTACCAAACTCAGCAATAAGACCACGGCGAGTACGTTCAAATGCAGATATGTCTTTCCAAGGAAGCATTTTTGCCACTGTGATATTTGCCTTTTCGGTGAACTTAGATGCTGGTTTTCCTTCATAAGTATCAATAGATGCATAGTCATTAGCTGCGGCGCTAAATGAAACCATAACAGAGAGTGAAAGAACTGAAAGAGTAAAACGAGTTTTCATAGGGAACCTCTTTGGTAATTCGTATTGGTATGGTGCTAATTTAGCGTATTGACACATAGCAATACATGCATGAAACTGTATTAAATACATCATGAAATGTTATGTTTGAGGAAAGGATGGATTCGAATATAGATTTAAACTTGTTAAAAGTGTTTGTAGTGGTTTATCGCCACAAATCGATTACCTTAGCCGCAGAAGAGATGGGGTTAACTCAGCCAGGAGTAAGCGGCTTACTTAAGCGTTTACAACAGCAGGTGGGGAGCCAACTATTTATTCGATCTGGCCGAGGGATTACCCCAACTCAGCATGCCAAAGAGTTAATTCGCCATGTTGAACCAGCATTGGCTCAAATCAATAACGCACTCGAAGGGTTGGAAGGGTTTTCGATCCAGTACCCACGTAAGTTTGTTATATACGCATCGGAACCCGTGATGTTAATGCTGCTACCTAAGTTAGAAGCAGACTGTAACTTGGGCAATATCACTATTGAGTTGCAACCCACCCACTCCAATCAAGAAGCACTAATCCAAGCTCTTAATCAACATCAAGCCGATCTTGCTATCGAACTATCTAACTATTCAGCACGCTCATTTTTTATTGAAGAACTTTTTGAAGATAAGATCCGACTGATAGCACGAAAAGGTCACCCAAGAATAGAAGATACTATTACACGCAAGCAGTTTTATGCCGAGAAACACATTACTTTGAAGTTACGCCGTGAAGATAGCCACATGGCAGATTATTTTACCGAAGAAAGTATCAGCGAACGAAAAGTAGCCGCAGAATGCACATCTCTTGTGTCATTAATGTCAATGGTCGCAACGAGTGATTGCATTGCGATGGTGACCGAAAGTATCGCAACAGCGTTTGCCGATAAACTGAATATACAAATGTTAGATTGCCCATTTACATCTAAACCGGTTAAGTATCGTTTATTAACCCATAACCGAGAGCGGCGAAGCGCGGCAAATATGTGGTTGCGAGAAAAAATAAAGTCCTATTTTTAAGTAATGATCATCTCCACACGATGCATCTTAACCGTATTAACCTGTCTCTTTTTAAACCAATCAGCTATACTCTCCCTCCTTATTTTCTCAAGGGGGGATTTCTTAAATATCCCCCCTTGAGATTTCCGTTGTGAAACGTCAAAAGAGAGATCAATATGACTGCCACCCCTTCTGCTATTCGTTTAAATAAATACATCAGTGATTCAGGTTTTTGCTCGCGCCGTGAAGCCGATAAACTTATCGATCAAGGTCGCGTCACTATTAATGGCATTGTGCCTGAAATGGGGACTAAAGTGCTGCCAAGCGATGAGGTAATGGTTGATCACAAACCGGTGCGCAGCAAAGAAAAACCTATTTATATTGCACTCAATAAGCCAACAGGTATTACTTGTACCACTGAGCGTCATATTGAAGGTAATATTATTGATTTCATTGGCCACCATAAACGTATCTTCCCAATTGGCCGTTTAGATAAGCCGTCTGATGGTTTGATTTTTATGACCAATGATGGCGATATCGTCAATAAAATTCTACGCGCAGGCAATTCACACGAAAAAGAATACGTGGTGCGTGTTGATAAACCTATCACCGCTGAATTTATTGAGCACATGGCGTCTGGGGTTGAGATTTTAGATACCATAACCTTGCCATGTAAAGTAACCAAAGAAACCGACTTTTCATTCCGTATCGTGCTAACTCAAGGCTTAAACCGCCAAATTCGTCGTATGTGTGAAGCACTTGGTTATGATGTATATAAATTGCGTCGCGTGCGTATTATGAACATCTCAATTGATGGCCTACCGAATGGCAAATGGCGTTATTTAACCGATGCTGAAATGGCAGAGATCCATGCCATGATTGAAGGCTCGGTCGGCACCGAAGAAGCCTCAATGGTCGATGCGGATGGACACACCATCACTAAAGCCACCGATGCCAAACTGCACGATGCCCGCATACAAGCAAGAGCGGAAAAAGAGCGTGAGTTTGCAAGGCAGCGTCAAGAACTCAGCGAACAACAACCGCAATTTAAAACCTATAGCGGTAAAGGTGAGTTTGAGCGTAAAGCTCGTCCGAATAAAGACGCGGATCGCTCTGGTGGTAACCGCAGCCGCAACCAAGATAAACCAAGCAGCGCAAGCCAAACAAAACCGGCCACAAAGGGCTCGCGCTTTGGTAACTCAAACAGCAGCACCATCAAAAAGTGGTCTCCAAAAAGCAAAGCGTAAACCTCTTTAATTGTCTATTTTCGAGGCTCTGATTTTGAGCCTCGTTTATCAGCCACAAAGATCGACCAATTTACCTCTCGTCAAATTAGCCAAATCCTGTGGCGCTAATTCAATTTCTAATCCTCGTTTTCCTGCTGAGACACAAATAGTGTCAAATCCTTGTGCACTGCTATGGATAAAAGTGGGCAAGGCTTTTTTCTGCCCCAGTGGACTAATGCCGCCTACCACATAACCTGTGACTGTTTGTGCAATGTCTGGATTGGCCATTTCAGCTTTTTTACCGCCCGCGGCTTTGGCGGCTAATTTCAAATTCAATTTATTTTCCACCGGAATGATCGCCACCGCTAAGTTTTTCGCCTCACCATTTAAACAAAACAATAAGGTTTTAAATACTTGCGCCGGATCTTGACCTAATGCCTCTGCCGCTTCCAATCCATAGCTTGCCGCACTTGGTTCATGTTTATATTGATGTACGCTGTGGGCGATTTTTTTCTTTTTGGCCAGATTGATAGCAGGCGTCATGGTAGTCCCTTGAAATTGAATATAAAAAAAGCAGCAGCCACTGACGTGGATACTGCTTATTAATTTACCAAAATATGGTGACAAAAATCACGATCTTATTGGGTTATTTATATTGGATTTCACCCTTTGGCTGATAATCTGACACTTTGATCGGATTGTGCTTCTCTAGGTAATCTTTTAAAACTTCCGCATCCACAAAACCTGTATTCACAAAGCCTTTTTTATCGGAGATCTTAGGATATCCATCGCCACCCGCGGCGTTAAAACTTGGCACGGTAAAGCGATACATTTTATTTGGATCTAATGCTTTACCGCCAATTTTAACATCATGGACTTTGCCATCTGCCACGGTCATTGCCACACCCGCAAATTGCACATAAGCGCCAGAGTCAATTGGCATCAGCCCGACCACATTAAGATAATCCAACACATCGCTGCCTTTCATATCAATATAAGTGACGATATTACCGAACGGCTGCACTTTCAGCACATCTTTGTAAGTGATGTCACCCGCGGCAATAGAGTCGCGTACCCCGCCAGAGTTCATCACCGCAAAATCTGCGTTCATGCGTTCCATGTGTGACAAAGCAATTAATCGACCTAAATTGGTTTGCTTATAACGCACCACATTTCGGTCACCTTCAAGCTTGCCATCAGTATGAGACACTTTCACCATCAGCTTTTCTTGGCCCTTTTCTTGATAAGGTTTCAAGAACTTATGCAGTTCGGCATCTTGAGCTATTTCATCTTGGATCAGCACTTTTTGCTTCTTGCCATCTATCACGACCTTTTTCTTTAAATTTACTGGGATCAGATCGTAACTTACCATGCTTAACTGACCGTTTTTAAATTCAAAATCGGCGCGACCAACATACTTACCCCACTCGTGAGCTTGTACGATCCAAGTGCCATTTTGCTGATCAGGAATACATTTCTCACCCGGCTTATAGTCCACTTGGCGATGATTGTCTGACTCCATACACACAGGCTCTTGCGAGTGTCCGCCGACAATCATATCAAGCTCGCCCTTTGGCAAATAACGCGCCAGAGTCACATCGCCCGGCGCATTAACACCGCTATGACCGTTATCGTAGTGTCCCATGTGCGTCACAGCAAAAATCAGATCCGGTTTTTCATTGGCTTCCAGTTGCTCAATCACTTTTTTCGCTTCGGCTTTCGGGTCTTTAAATTCAACATCACCAATGTATTCAGGGTTGCCTATTTTAGCGGTGTCTTCGGTG
This sequence comes from Vibrio algicola, assembly GCF_009601765.2. Taxonomy (NCBI): domain Bacteria; kingdom Pseudomonadati; phylum Pseudomonadota; class Gammaproteobacteria; order Vibrionales; family Vibrionaceae; genus Vibrio; species Vibrio algicola. The sequence goes on along the minus strand of NZ_CP045699.1, from coordinate 741,133 downwards.
GTTAAACCAATAACGGCAATTTTGATCCCTTGCTCATCGAAGATTTCATACGGTTTGAATAAACGCTCACCGGTTTTTTTATTGTAAATATTGGCCGATAGCATCGGGAAGTTAATCCAATCACGCTGCTTCATCAGTACCGAAAGCGGGTTGTCGAACTCATGGTTGCCGACCGCCATAGCATCATAACCAATCTTGTCCATGCCTTTGAAATCAGGTTCAGCATCTTGTAGATCCGACTCTGGTACGCCGGTATTAATATCACCGCCAGAGAAAAGTAATACACTGCCACCTTCGGCTTCAACATCATGACGAATACTATCAATCAGAGTTTTACGCGCCGACATACCATATTCACCATCATCATTTTGCCAGAATCGGCCGTGGTTATCGTTGGTGTGAAGGACGGTAAGTTTATAGGTTTTATCGGCTAACCATTCATGTTGGCTAGACGTTGAATTTTGAGTAGAACATGCGGCAAGTGAGGCGATGGCAAGTGCAATCGTCGATGCCTTAAATACAAACTGTTTCATCAATGAATACCTGTTTATAAAAGGGAAATAGAAAAGGTAGACCGAATAAGTTTATTAGAACTCACATCAGCCGTGCAATCAGTGTAACTCAACTCATTCTCAATGGGATATTACTCGTAACGTTCTGATGTCGCGATCACACGCAAACGATAACGGGAAAGAAAAAAGACAAAAAAATCCAGAGATCGAGGATCTCTGGATTGGTGTTGTAAAGCTTTCGAGATATTGCCTATAGCCCAAGTCGTTGACGTGGTAGCTTCAAAGACTTTGACTATTTATTATTTGATATCAATATGCACAAAACCTTTGATCACATCATCAAGCTGCTTCATTTGCTTAAGGAAAGGTTCAAGCTTATCTAATGGTAATGCCGATGGACCGTCACAACGCGCTTGATCTGGGTTTGGATGCGCTTCTAAAAATAGACCCGCAATACCCGTCGCTAAACCGGCTTTAGCCAATTCTACCGTTTGTTCACGACGACCACCCGATGCCGCGCCAGATGGATCGCGCATTTGCAGTGAGTGCGTCACATCAAAGATGATTGGACTGCCGTTTGATGCTTTTTTCATTACGCCAAATCCCAGCATATCAACCACTAAGTTATCGTAACCCATGCAAGAACCGCGTTCGCAAAGAATGATATTTTCGTTGCCACATTCGGCAAACTTATCCACGATATTACCCACTTGATCTGGGCTCATAAATTGGGGTTTTTTCACATTGATCACCGCGCCAGTTTTGGCCATCGCAGCCACTAGATCGGTTTGGCGAGCAAGAAAAGCGGGCAATTGGATCACATCAACCACATCGGCAACCGGCTGAGCTTGCGCTTCGGTGTGCACGTCGGTGATGATTTTGACGCCGAAAGTATCTTTTAGTTCTTGAAAAATTTTCAGTCCTTCATCCATACCAGGGCCACGGTAAGAATGTACTGAAGAACGATTCGCTTTATCGAAAGAGGCTTTAAATACGTAAGGAATGCCCAATTTCTCGGTCACTTTGACGTAATACTCACACATCTGCATCGCAAGATCGCGCGATTCCAACACATTCATACCAGCAAAAAGAGTAAATGGTTTGTCGTTCGCGACAGGGATATCACCCACTTGTACAATTTTTTGTTGTTGCATCGTTTTTACTCCGTCAATCAATAAACTGTCTAGCCACCTGTTTAATGGGGGGGATCTCGACATTAATGTAAGGTAATTTGCCCGCGATTGAGCAAGGAAACTTGAACTTTTAGCACTTCCGCAGAAGGGTCTTCTGGGCAGTTATCAATAAAATATTGGAAATCTTCTGCCGCCATGTGCAAACAATCGAGTTGTTGATAAATAAAACCACGGTCACGAATTTCAAATGGGTCATCAGGGGAGAAACTTAAGGCGATATTCGAGCACTCTAAGGCGGTGGCAAAATCATTCTCATGCATTAATGAGCCTTTAGTCACCGCCAGCCAACGACCTAACACCGCAGGGTTATCAGTCGTAGCCAGATCTTGTGGTTTTATTCTTGCTAATGGGCCATCGTAACCAATCAGCCAAGCACGCAATACTTGCTTAGTAAGATACTCACCGTTAAACGGATTAATGTATAAACTGGTTTCCCCATTCCAATTAACCTTGACGATAAATTGACTTGGAAACATGACCCCTTCAATCGGAAAACCGAGCTTTTCACCAAAATATAGCAGCAAGGCTCCGAGGCTAACCGGAATGCCTTTGCGGCGTTTCAGTACCGATTCGATAAAGGTATTTTGCGAATCAAAGAAGGTTTCGTGATCACCTTTAAATTGCCACTGATGATAAAAATACTCGATAAATGCAGCAAACTGTTGTTTTTGCTGTTGAATACTAGTATCAGATGAATCACCGACATTGATTAATGCCAGCTCAAGCTCGGCCAGCATCTCGTCCAAGTGCGATTTCACCCACTGGATATCCGAGGTTGGCTTGATCAACGAATTTAATTCGATCGCCCCTTCAAGCAAGCTGACTTCATCCAGATCTTGCTCAAAAAGTGGCATTTCATCTATTTCAGCTTCAACTAATTGTTCAGACATTATTGATTACCACGTTGGAACTTTAGTGATCGCGAGATGGGCAGCCCAGTACAACCAACCTAATGCGCCAAAAAAAGCGATACTACGAATAAATTTGGTTTTCCCCAGTTTCAACGCCACAAAACCTAATGCGATATACACAAAGACGCAGGTGATTTTTTCAGTTAACCACGGTGCGCTGGCGGTAAAAGGCATAAAACCGGTAATAAAAATCAAGCTAATACCACTGGCAAGCAATACCGTATCGACGATATGCGGGGTGATTTTTAGCCATTTTTTATGCAATAACGATGAATCCATCATCATCAAGATATAACGCAAGGTCAGTAAAAAGACACTGATCACAATCGATAATAGGTGAATATGTTTCATTGACGCATATATCATGGTATTCCATTCTCCATTTGTGGCTTACTTAATGCTAGTCCAGCAACCTAAAGTGACTCGGTCATTGTTGCCATAATCCTTTTCAGTACTCACTTGCTGATAACCAAATTCGGTTAAAATAGTTCGCACTTCGCCGCCTTGCTCAAAGCCATGTTCCATTAACAGCCAACCATTTGGCAGCAAATATTGACGCGCATGGTCGGCAATAAAACGCAGATCCGCCAGACCTTTATCTTCAGCCACTAAAGCCGTTAATGGTTCAAAGCGTACATCACCTAAGGCTAAGTGCGGATCTTGTTTATCAATATAAGGCGGATTGCTCACAATACAACTAAATTGAGCATCAGCGCCTAAAGGTTCATACCAACTGCCTTGCAAAAATTGCGCATTGGTTAAATTTAACTTTTGTGCATTGCGCGTCGCCAGTTGTTGTGCTTCAGGCTGTAAGTCTATCCCTGTCACACTCAAGCAAGGCAACTCAGATGCCAAAGCCAATGCTAGCGCGCCAGTACCTGTGCCTAAATCCAGAATATCACCGCTGATACCTTGCTTGGACAGTAACGCAACTTTATCTAGCGCTAACTCCACCAAACGTTCGGTATCGGCGCGCGGGATCAGCGTGGTTGGCGATACGTCTAATGGCAGCGACCAAAACTCACGTTCACCGACCAAATAAGCAATCGGTTTGCCTTCCAATCGTTGCTGTAACAAGGCATCAAACTGCTCACTTTGTTCAGCGCTCAACTCTCGCTCTGGCCATGTGAGTAAATAGCTGCGCGGCTTATCTAACACATGGCACAACAATACCGTCGCATCTAATGACGGTGACTCACTGCCACCATTGATTAATGCTTGGGTGGCATGTTTTAATTGCCCTTCGATCGAGTTCATTAATTTTGTTCAGCAAGTGCCGCCAGTTGATCGGCTTGATACTCTTGAATAACCGGATCAACTAAGCTTTGTAGATCGCCTTCCATCACTTCCGCTAAACGGTATAAGGTTAAGTTGATGCGGTGATCCGATACACGACCTTGCGGATAGTTATACGTACGAATACGGTCACTACGATCGCCCGAGCCTAGCAAGTTACGACGAGTGTCTGACACTTCTGCTGCGCGTTTGGCTTCTTCTGCTTTAATAATACGTGCCGCAAGAACCGCCATCGCTTTGGCTTTGTTTTTATGCTGTGAACGTTCGTCCTGACATTCCACCACCGTACCCGTTGGTAAGTGAGTAATACGAATAGCAGAATCGGTGGTGTTAACGTGCTGACCACCCGCGCCGGATGAACGGAAGGTATCAATTTTCAGATCAGACGATTTAATTTCTGGAATTTCGGCTTCTGGAATTTCAGCCATGACCGCAAGCGTACAAGCTGAAGTATGCACACGCCCTTGAGATTCAGTAGCTGGAACACGTTGTACGCGGTGACCACCCGATTCAAATTTCAATACGCCATAAGCGCCATCACCGCTTACTTTTGCGATCATTTCTTTAAAGCCGCCTTGCTCTGAAATATTGCTGCTCATTACCTCAATCCGCCAGCCTTTTTTCTCGGCAAAACGGCTGTACATACGGAATAAATCACCAGCAAAAATACCCGCTTCATCACCACCCGCACCGGCGCGAATTTCTAAGAAGCAGTTACGATCATCGTTTGGATCTTTTGGAATAAGCAGAATTTGTAAGTCATCGGCTAGACGTTCAATGCTCGCTTTGGCTTCTTTAATTTCTTCTTGCGCCATCTCACGCATTTCCGCGTCATCTTCTTGCGCCATTTCTTCAGCTGCGACTAAATCTTCTTGTGCTTGTTGGTATGCTTGGAAGCACAAAGTCACTTCTTCTAATTGAGAGTACTCTTTTGATAACGCGCGGAATTTATTTTGATCACCGATCACATCTGGATCACCTAATAAATGCTGCACTTCTTCATAACGCTCAACCAGCGTTTCTAACTTGGTTAAAATTGACGATTTCATAATTTTATCTTAAATGTCATGTTGCTATTGATGGGGGCTGTTAATTACATCGCTTGCATAAGAGCATAGCTAAAGTTCATCTAAACCTAAACTTTGACGAATAACAGTTAACTTTTCTGGCTCGCCCTGCTCGGCAACCACTTGCATGGCTCGAGTTGGCTGATGGATTAATCGGTTGGTGAGTTTGTTGCTTAATTCGCGTAATACTTTTTCAGGATTGCCACCGGCGGCTAAGGTATTTAAGCTTTTTTCCAGTAGATCATCTTTGATTTCGTTGGCGTGTTGGCGGTAGTCTCTAATGCTATCAACAGCTTGCAGTGAACGCAGCCACATCATATACGCGGCGCTTTCTTCGCTCACAATCGCTTCTGCTTGAATGGCTTCAACTTTGCGTTGTTCCATGTTTTTGTTGATGATCCCTTGCAGGTCATCGACGCTATATAAATAGGCATCATTAAGATCGCCGACTTGCGCTTCAATATCACGTGGAACCGCAATATCGACTAATAACATAGGTTGGTGCTTACGTTGTTTTAAAGCGCTTTCTACCATGCCTTTACCAATGATCGGCAATGGACTAGCGGTTGAACTGATCACGATATCGGCGCGAGATAAATGCTCAGGGATCTCGGAGAGTGTGATCACTTCACCATCAAATTGGTCAGCTAGTAGTTTAGCGCGTTCAATGGTTCGGTTGGCCACTATAATATTTTTGCAATGGGTCGATGATAAATGTTTGGCGACTAATTCAATCGTTTCACCCGCGCCAACCAACAATACGGTAATATTTTTCATCGATTCGAAAATTTGTTTCGCGAGCATACAAGCGGCGTAAGCGACCGAAACTGCACTGCCACCAATTGCCGTTTCAGTACGCACTTTTTTAGCCACTGAGAAAGCTTTATGGAACAGTTTCTCTGTCATGCCATTGACGGCTTTATGTTCAACCGAGGCCGCGTAGGCTTGTTTGACTTGACCCAAAATTTGCGGCTCGCCTAAAACTAACGAATCAAGCCCACAGGCAACGCGCATTAGATGCTGCACTGCGGTTTGTTCTTCATAACTATAAATACAAGACATTAAAGCGTCTGGATCCACTTTATGGAACTCCAGCAACCAATCGATAATGTAGCCTTGGCTGACCCCTTTGCGTAGATCACAATAAATTTCAGTACGGTTACAAGTCGAGACGATCACTCCACTTTTTATGGCATGACTTTCCGCCATCTGAGCAAGGGCTTCAGACAGTTTATCTGGTGAAAATGCAATTTTTTCTCGCAACTCAACCGACGCTGTATTGTGATTGATACCAATAGCAAGCAAAGACATGTAGTGGGAATACTCTAAAATAATAGTTATTGAGGCGGCAATTTTACTTGATGGGCAGTATTAATGAAAGGGCTAGAGCCTGTATTCCTCCATTTCAGCTAACATTCGTCTATTTCAAGCTACATTTGTGCTGAAGCGCTCACAAATAAAGTGCTACAATTGCCAAGAAACTCACTCATCAGTAAGGATTTTCTTTGCCTATCCTCCCAATTTTTCGTCGTATTACGGTCTTACTCCTTAGCGCAATCACGTTAATACTGGTCGGTTGTAGTTCAACACCGCCTTCTAACACCAGCGTTGACTGGCAACAACAACAGCAAGATCTCACTCAATTAAATACCTTTAAAGTCACCGGCAAAATTGGTTACCAAGATCCAGAGCATCGTCAGTCTCTTAATTTTGTATTAACTCATGCTTCTCATTACGATCAATTAAAATTGCTGAGCTTTTTTGGTCAAACAGTAATGACACTGCAAATGTTACCTAGTGGCGCGATGCTAACCACCTCAGACGGCAAAGTCACCACCGCAGCGCAAGCCAATCAATTAATCAAGCAATTAACTGGTTTAACCATTCCGGTTTCTGAACTACCCGATTGGATCAAAGGCCTGCCAACTGGCGCTGATAACATTACGTTTAACGACATGAATAATGTGGCCAGTTTAGAAAAAGAAATTGATACAAAGCAGTGGCAACTCGATTACTTAAGTTATGCGCCGCAAGCTACGTCGGTTAAGCCCGACCTTATGCTGCCAAGTCATTTGTTTTTACAACAAGATAAAACTCAAATTAAAATCGTGATCAGTAAGTGGATTTTTTAATGCCGGCGAACAACATTCAAACTCTAAAAGCAAAATCCATCGCTTGGCCTTCTCCTGCCAAGCTTAATTTATTTTTGTATATTACTGGTCGCCGCGATAATGGTTACCATGAACTGCAAACCTTATTTCAGTTTATTGACTTTGGCGACACGTTATTTTTTGATGTCAATAATACCGGTGAGATAACCATCACCCCTGCGATTGAGGGGGTATCACTGGAGCAGAATCTGATTTGGAAAGCAGCCAATGCGTTGAAAGTCTATGCGCAGCAAAATGGTTCATGCGGATCTCAATCCAATATAGAACAACACAAGCTGGGCGTAGATATTCAACTTGATAAAATACTGCCAATGGGCGGCGGTTTAGGGGGCGGTTCCTCTAATGCGGCCACGACGCTAGTTGCTTTAAATACCCTTTGGAATTTAAATATTGATATTGATACCTTAGCGGAAATTGGTTTAGCTTTAGGCGCGGATGTGCCTGTTTTTGTGCGAGGCCAAGCCGCCTTTGCGGAAGGTGTGGGTGAAAAACTCGAGCCCGCTCATCCTGCCGAAAAATGGTATTTAGTCTTAAAGCCTGATGTGAACATCGCCACTGCGGATATTTTCACTCACCCAGATCTGACTAGAAACACGCCTAAACAGGCTTTAAGCACGCTTTTACAGCAAGGTTACGAAAACGATTGCGAAAAAATCGTTACTTTGCTGTATCCAGAGGTTGCTAAGCAACTTTCATGGCTGTTACAATATGCGCCGTCGAGACTAACTGGTACCGGTTCTTGTCTTTTTGCTGAGTTTGATACTCAACAGCAAGCCGAACAAGTGCTTGAATACCTAGCGTCGACCGAATTTTCAAATAGTGTCTTTGGCTTTATCGCCAAGGGAATGAATACTTCTTCCCTTTATAAGACTTTGGCTGACTATAAACAAGCCAACCACAACTCAATTTAAAACTGGACTCAACCCGAGGTTTCCACCGTGCCTGATATGAAGCTATTTGCTGGTAACGCCACACCTGAACTAGCCCAACGTATTGCAGATCGTCTATACATTTCCCTTGGTGATGCAGATGTTGATCGTTTTTCTGACGGCGAAGTCGCTGTTAAAATTAATGAAAACGTCCGTGGTAGTGATGTGTTTATCATCCAATCTACCTGCGCCCCAACCAATGACAACCTCATGGAATTGGTTGTTATGATAGATGCAATGCGCCGCGCTTCTGCTGGCCGTATTACTGCCGTCATCCCTTACTTTGGTTACGCACGCCAAGATCGTCGAGTTCGCTCGTCTCGTGTGCCGATCACTGCTAAAGTTGTTGCTGATTTCTTGTCTAACGTGGGTGTTGACCGCGTTTTGACTATCGATTTACACGCTGAACAAATCCAAGGTTTCTTTGATGTTCCAGTGGATAATATCTTTGGTACTCCGGTATTAATGGAAGATATGAAATCTCGCGGCTTAGAAGATCCTGTGGTTGTTTCTCCAGATCTTGGTGGTGTTGTTCGTGCTCGTGCAACCGCTAAAATGTTAGATGACACGGATATCGCAATTGTTGATAAACGTCGTCCACGTGCTAACGTTTCTGAAGTGATGAACTTGATTGGTGATGTTAAAGGCCGTGATTGTGTGATCGTCGATGACATGATCGATACCGGTGGCACACTGTGTAAAGCAGCTGAAGCCCTAAAAGAACGTGGTGCAAAGCGTGTATTTGCTTATGCGACTCACCCAGTATTCTCAGGTAACGCAGCGAAAAACATTGCTAACTCTGTGATTGATCAAGTTATTGTGACTGACTCAATCCGATTATCTGATGAGATAAAAGCGACAGGTAAAGTCACTCAACTGACTTTATCTAGCATGTTGGCTGAAGCGATTCGTCGTATTAGCAACGAAGAGTCTATCTCGGCGATGTTTAATTAAGAGACTTCCTCTTACTTAAAGCTCAAAATTTTAAAACCACTTCATATCATGTGAAGTGGTTTTTTATTATTTGTCACTCTGCCCACCCTTTTAAAAAATATGCTATCATGCCGCGCTTTTAAAATTTGCAAAGAGAGCTAAATCTTGACTCAATCGATCAAATTACTGGTTGGCCTCGCCAATCCTGGGCCTGAATATGTCCGCACTCGTCATAATGCGGGTGCTTGGGTAGTGGAAGAATTAGCACGAGTGCACAATGTTAGTTTAAAGGATGAAAGTAAATTCTTTGGCCTAACTGGGCGCATTATGGTGCACGGTCAAGATTTACGGCTGCTTATCCCGACCACATTTATGAATCTATCGGGAAAATCGGTCGCCGCATTAGCCAAGTTTTATCAAATCAAACCTGAAGAAATCATGGTCGCACACGACGAATTGGATCTTCCCCCTGGCGTGGCTAAATTTAAAAAAGGCGGCGGTCATGGCGGCCATAATGGTTTAAAAGACATCATTGCCAAGCAAGGCAATAATAAAGAATTTTACCGCTTACGCATTGGTATTGGCCATCCAGGTCATAAAGATCGCGTTGCAGGTTATGTATTGGGCAAAGCGCCAACCAAAGAACAAGAATTACTTGATGCTGCAGTTGATGAATCGGTTCGCAGCTTAGACATACTACTAAAAGATGATCTCGCCAAAGCGCAGAATCGTTTACATACGTTTAAAGCTGAATAGATCATTTGGATCATTAAGCAAAACAATTAAATTACAACAACATCGGCAATTACGCTGAATGAAAGAAGGTTTATAACATGGGTTTTAAATGTGGGATCGTCGGTTTACCGAACGTAGGTAAATCAACTCTATTTAACGCACTGACTAAAGCAGGTATTGAAGCGGCTAACTTCCCTTTCTGTACTATCGAACCTAACACTGGTGTTGTGCCGGTTCCGGATCCTCGTCTTAATGCATTAGCAGAAATTGTTAACCCAAAACGCATTTTGCCAACCACAATGGAATTTGTTGATATTGCAGGTTTGGTTGCTGGCGCATCAAAAGGTGAAGGTCTAGGTAATAAATTTCTAGCCAACATCCGCGAAACTGACGCTATCGGTCACGTTGTTCGTTGTTTTGAGAACGAAAACATCGTTCACGTTGCTGGCCGTATCGATCCGATTGAAGATATCGAAATCATCAATCTTGAGCTTGCTCTGGCCGATCTTGATAGTTGTGAACGTGCTATTCAACGTCAAGCAAAAAAAGCCAAAGGCGGCGATAAAGACGCTAAATACGAAATCACCGTATTAGAAAAATTACTGCCAGTATTCGTTGAAGGCGGCATGGCTCGCGGTGTTGCATTAAGCAAAGAAGAATTAGCAGCAGTTGGCTACTTAAACTTCTTAACCTTGAAGCCAACCATGTATATCGCCAATGTGAGCGAAGATGGATTTGAAGATAACCCATTTTTAGATAAAGTTCGTGAATACGCCGAAGGCGAAAATGCGGTAGTGGTGCCAGTTTGCGCCGCAATTGAATCTGAAATGTCGGAACTTGAAGAAGAAGACCGTGACGAATTCTTAGCTGATCTCGGTATTGAAGAGCCAGGTCTTAACCGTGTTATTCGTTCTGGCTACGAATTATTAGAGCTTCAAACCTATTTTACCGCGGGTGTACAAGAAGTTCGCGCTTGGACAATTCCTGTTGGTGCTACTGCTCCACAATCTGCGGGTAAGATCCACACCGACTTTGAAAAAGGCTTTATTCGAGCTGAAGTGATTGCTTTTCAAGACTTCATCCAATTTAAAGGTGAAAGCGGAGCAAAAGAAGCGGGTAAATGGCGTTTAGAAGGCAAAGATTACATTGTTAAAGATGGTGATGTGGTTCATTTCCGCTTTAATGTTTAAGTTTTTTTAGCTAACAATCTAATAATTTTTTAAAGTCAGTGGTCCCGCCACTGACTTTTTCTTTTTTATTCACTCTGAAAATCGTCAAATCAGATCTGACCAAGAGATATTTAAAACCAGCAGACCCGCAATATAATGGGTGTTTTTGCTTACAAATAACGCTTTTTGTTTAAAAAAAATGCGAACGATTCATTTTAGAAGATTTATTCAAAAAAACTATTGACGCTTGCAGCCCTAATCCGCATAATGCGCTCCGTTCTCGTTACACAGTTAAACGTGTTGAGGCAGAGGTGAAAATCTCAATTTGGCTACGTAGCTCAGTTGGTTAGAGCACATCACTCATAATGATGGGGTCACAGGTTCGAATCCCGTTGTAGCCACCAAATTTTACAAGTTTTGATTTTTTCGAAATTTGACGCTCGATAAAGTAGATTGCCTCCAATCAATTTACTAAGTTTACATCGAGTAACTAGTTGTTGAGTTTATACTTTAACTTCTAGTCACGGTTTTGCGGTCGTGGCGGAATTGGTAGACGCACCAGATTTAGGTTCTGGCGCCGAGAGGTGTGAGAGTTCAAGTCTCTCCGACCGCACCATTGATTCAAAACGTTTCTCCTTGTGAGTTTCGTCTGTTGGGCTATCGCCAAGCGGTAAGGCACTGGCTTTTGATGCCAGCATTCCCTGGTTCGAATCCAGGTAGCCCAGCCATTATTCAAAATGGTAGGTTAGTTAGATAAAGCCATTGGCTTTTGATGACATACCCAAATAGTTCCCTGAATTCGTTTCAGGTAGCCTAGCCATTATTGAAACAAACTTCACTTTGCGAGGTTTGTCGCTCAAAAAGTATTTTTTACTATTTGAGACTAGAAGTTCAGAGGATGGTTAGTTATACTCTCTGGCTCGAAAAGTTACTAAGTAACTTTACAATACAAAATTTGGCTACGTAGCTCAGTTGGTTAGAGCACATCACTCATAATGATGGGGTCACAGGTTCGAATCCCGTCGTAGCCACCATATAAAATACATGTTTTGATTTTTCGAAATGTGTCACTCGATAAGTAGATTGTCTCCAATCAATTTACTTGGTTTATATCGAGTACTGGATGTTAAGTTTAAATACTTTAACTTCTAGTCACGGGTTTTGCGGTCGTGGCGGAATTGGTAGACGCACCAGATTTAGGTTCTGGCGCCGAGAGGTGTGAGAGTTCAAGTCTCTCCGACCGCACCATTGATCCAAAACGTTTCTCCTTGTGAGTTTCGTCTGTTGGGCTATCGCCAAGCGGTAAGGCACTGGCTTTTGATGCCAGCATTCCCTGGTTCGAATCCAGGTAGCCCAGCCATTTACAGCGTTAACAAGATTGCCAATATCTTATTAACTATAAAACTCTTCTTGTAAAAGAAGCGCTGCGGTCGTGGCGGAATTGGTAGACGCACCAGATTTAGGTTCTGGCGCCGAGAGGTGTGAGAGTTCAAGTCTCTCCGACCGCACCATTGATTCAAAACGTTTCTCCTTGTGAGTTTCGTCTGTTGGGCTATCGCCAAGCGGTAAGGCACTGGCTTTTGATGCCAGCATTCCCTGGTTCGAATCCAGGTAGCCCAGCCATTATTCAAAATGGTAGGTTAGTTAGATAAGCCATTGGCTTTTGATGACATACCCAAAGAGTGCCCTGGTTTCATTTCAGGTAGGCCAGCCATTTACAACGTTAACAAGATTGCCAATATCTTATTAACTATAAAATTCTTCTTGTAAAAGAAGCGCTGCGGTCGTGGCGGAATTGGTAGACGCACCAGATTTAGGTTCTGGCGCCGAGAGGTGTGAGAGTTCAAGTCTCTCCGACCGCACCATTGATTCAAAACGTTTCTCCTTGTGAGTTTCGTCTGTTGGGCTATCGCCAAGCGGTAAGGCACTGGCTTTTGATGCCAGCATTCCCTGGTTCGAATCCAGGTAGCCCAGCCATTATTCAAAATGGTAGGTTAGTTAGATAAGCCATTGGCTTTTGATGACATACCCAAAGAGTTCCCTGGTTTCATTTCAGGTAGGCCAGCCATTTACAACGTTAACAAGATTGCCAATATCTTATTAACTATAAAATTCTTCTTGTAAAAGAAGCGCTGCGGTCGTGGCGAAATTGGTAGACGCACCAGATTTAGGTTCTGGCGCCGAGAGGTGTGAGAGTTCAAGTCTCTCCGACCGCACCATTATTCAATCGAACCCACTTTTTAGTGGGTTTTGTTGTTTCTGGCTTATGCTTATTTTATCTCCTTCTTATTTATCCTCCTTCTGTACTGCTTTGCTAAGGTTTTATTTATGAGATAAACATCTCGAAAATACTTCCCATCACGCATTCCAATTTATGTGAATTTTACGCACCATAAAGCCAATTGATATAAACCCCTCTAATGGATAAACCTATGCTTGTGGAACCGTTAACCCCACCTCAAACCTTATCGCTAATTTTAGGGTGCTATACTCCCACGAGTCCTTATGGCTTGCATCGACTTGACCTCAATAGCGTCACCGGCGAATTACAAGCCAACCTATTAGAGATACCAATCAAAGATCCGTCTTATTTTGATGTTTATCAGTCCCAAATTTATGCCATTTCAGAAGTCAGTGCAGATCATCATCCACAAATTCACCAATACTCACTATGCAAAGTTCAATGTAATAAAACAGGCCAATTTGATATTAGTGGTGATTCACCTTGCTTTATCGCAATGAATGCCCAACACAAACTGGCGACTACCGCACAATATGGCAGCGGTCATGTGGATGTATTCCAACTCGATGATTCATTAGATTTAAAACAACACCTCCAATCCATAGATAGCACCTCGAAAGCATCAGCGCAGCAAGTGTCGCATGCACATCAAGCCATAATCCTAAATCACACTAAAACGCTAGTAAGCGTCGATTTAGGCTTAGATAGGTTGAGTTTTTATCCGTATGACCAACATCATGAGTGTTTTTCAATTCAAAACCGTCAAGAGTTAGACTTAGCGTCAGGCTCGGGGCCAAGACATGTTGAATTTACTCAAGATGAACAATTTGGCTTACTCTTATGTGAAGTGTCGGAGCAATTGATTGTCATTCACGATCAACAGCAACAATGGCAGATAATCAATGCTCAAGCTGCTTTTCCAAATACGGACAATGGACAGGCTGGCGGCGCGATTAAACTGTCACCCGATGAGCGATTTTTTTATCTTTCGGGACGGCGTCAAAATATCATCAGTTGTTTTGCATTTGATAACCAAACTGGAACAGTAAACCATCAATATTCGGTTGATTGTGGTGGTGATTTTCCACGAGATTTTGCCATTTCAGAAAATGGTGAATGGTTAGTCGTGGCCAATCAAAATGATCATAGCGTGGTGAGTTTTAAACGAAATGTATTCGATGGCAGAATTCAACATACCGGACATAGTCTTTTCATTGATATGCCGGTATGTGTCAAATTCTTCGAGGGTTGATATTTAATAACTAAGCCTATAAACCAAGCGCATATTTAAGCACTTGTTTCTTAACTTCGCCGGAATGTTGCGCGGCTTTCAATACCGTATTACGCACCAATTTTAATGGACCGATATCGTTACTAAAGGTTTTATAGAAAAAATCCATTCCCGTTTGCATCAGTAAATTATCGCTGCGGCGGCGTTGTTGATAGTCAATAAACGCTTGTTCAGACTCAAGACCTTTATCAGCAATGGTTTCAAGTAAGGCCCATACATCTTTAAAACCAAGGTTGACCCCCTGACCTGCCAATGGATTAATAGTATGGGCAGAGTCCCCGACTAACACACATCGTTTAGCAAAGTATTTTTGTGCGTGACGACGAGTCAGAGGAAACGATCCCGCTTGCAATACTTTAATATCACCGAGCTCGGCAGGAAAATGAGTGAGCACTTCCTCACGTAATTTTTCAACCGGCATGTTCTGTAATTGTTTGATTCGCTGTGGCGTGTCATACCACACTAATGAGCCTTGTTCACGCCCATCCGCCAGTGGTGCTAAGGGCAAAAATGAACGTGGACCGGTCGGAGTAAACCATTGCCATGTGGTATCACGTAGAGCATTATTGGCTTGAGGTGGCATTTCGACATTAATCAGCATGCAACGCTGACGGTAATCCCAAGCGGTAATACCAATATTAGTTTGTTGACGCACTTTCGAGTTAGCACCATCGGCTCCCACCACCCACAAAGCTTCTAGAGTCTGACCCGAAGCTAAGACTACTTTGTTGTATGCGTCATTAAATTCGAGGTGATCAAGGCTATCTGGGCAAAATAATTCGAGATTAGGGTATTGCTCAAACTGATGCCACAAACCTAATTGCAACAAGCGGTTTTCAACCATATAACCCAGTTTATCTAAACCAATCTCATCGGCATGAAAGCGAGTGCGACATTCAGGGTGTTCCCAAGTTTCTAGCCCCAAATACGGTAACACTCGTTTAGTCGCAATATTGTCCCATGCGCCAAGTTGCTGCAAAAGATCAACCGATGCTTTTGAGATAGCAGAAACGCGCAGATCCGTCGGTTGCGAAGCTTCAAAAGCCAACGGCTCAACCCCCTCAACCAAAGCGACTCGTTTTTTCTGCTTAGCTAGGCCAAGTGCAACCGCGGCACCGACCATACCACCACCAATTACCACCACATCAAACTTAGACATATTTATTCTCATAATCGTTAATGATCACATTCTACCCTTTTCCCACTTTCTTGCAGCCATGATGTTCAAATTATTCAACTTTCCCACCGCAATTATCCATAGCATTTTTAGGTCTATTATGCAGAGATTGCTTTGTTACTTCTCCCCCCTAGTCAGGTGAGGTTTAAAGCAGTACAATACGCCGCTGGCTAGATCCCTGTGGCACAAACTGCTTAAGTCTAACCAATAATGATGAGCAAAAGCTCAACCCAAAACCGATTTAATACGAGCGAATGTGATAATGAGTAAGAAACTGCTAATTAAAACTTGGGGCTGTCAGATGAATGAATATGATTCATCTAAAATGGCCGATTTACTAGGTGCCGCAAACGGATACGAACTGACCGAAGATCCAGCGGAAGCAGATGTATTACTTTTAAATACATGTTCGATCCGTGAAAAAGCACAAGAAAAAGTGTTCCACCAACTTGGTCGTTGGAAAACATTAAAAGACAAAAAAGAAGGCGTGGTGATTGGTGTCGGTGGTTGTGTCGCCACTCAAGAAGGCGATCACATTCGTCGTCGTGCCCCTTTTGTTGATGTTATATTTGGTCCACAAACCTTGCACCGTTTACCTGAGATGATCAGACAGTCTCAAGCAAAATCCGGTCCAGTAATGGATATATCTTTCCCTGAGATAGAAAAGTTCGATAATCTTCCAGAGCCAAAAGCCGAAGGCCCAACCGCTTATGTTTCGATTATGGAAGGCTGCTCAAAATACTGTACTTATTGTGTCGTGCCTTACACTCGCGGTGAAGAAGTTAGCCGCCCGATGGACGATGTTTTATTTGAAGTGGCTCAACTTGCCGATCAAGGTGTACGCGAAATCCATTTATTAGGTCAGAACGTCAATGCTTACCGTGGACCAACCTTTGATGGTGATATCTGCTCGTTTGCCGATTTGCTGCGTTTAGTCGCCTCAATTGATGGCGTTGATCGCATTCGTTTTACCACCAGCCATCCATTAGAATTTACTGATGACATCGTTGAAGTGTACAAAGATACCCCGGAAGTGGTGAGCTTCTTACACTTGCCAGTTCAAAGTGGTTCAGACCGTATTTTAACGATGATGAAGCGCCCTCATACTGCGATTGAATATAAATCTATCATTCGTAAAGTGCGTAAAGCGCGTCCAGATATTCAAATCAGTTCTGATTTCATTGTTGGCTTCCCTGGTGAAACCAAACAAGATTTCGCCGATACCATGAAGCTTATCAAAGAGATTGATTTTGATATGAGCTTTAGTTTTGTATTCTCGCCTCGTCCTGGCACGCCTGCGGCCGATTTCCCTTGCGATATTCCCGAGCAAGAGAAGAAAGACCGATTGTATGAACTGCAACAACAAATTAACGCACAAGCTATGCGATACTCGCGCTTAA
Source organism: Vibrio algicola (assembly GCF_009601765.2). Taxonomy (NCBI): domain Bacteria; kingdom Pseudomonadati; phylum Pseudomonadota; class Gammaproteobacteria; order Vibrionales; family Vibrionaceae; genus Vibrio; species Vibrio algicola. The sequence continues at coordinate 724,107 of NZ_CP045699.1, read as the reverse complement.
TGCTTGGAACGACTCAGCGTATTTTAGTGGAAGGTCCATCGAGAAAAGACTTGATGCAACTGACTGGACGTACTGAAAATAGCCGTTCAGTGAACTTTGAAGGCTCGCCAGATCTGATTGGTCAGTTTGTTGATATCGAAATCACTGAAGTATTGCCAAACTCATTACGCGGTAAATTGGTGCGAACTGAAGCAGAAATGGGCTTACGTTCTGCGGTATCACCAACCGATATGATGAAAAAAACACGCAAAGAAGATGATTTAGGGGTTGTGACTTTCGTTCCTTAACTCCATATCCTTCTATAATGATATAAAAAAGCGGTCAACTTTTTATACCCAAACTAATTGAAGTTGCAGTGAGGCGGTAAGGATACTCATCCCAATGAGCTTAGCTTTTGTAAACAGAGAGCTTGTCTAAGAGATTGGGGTGAGTGATTGTAACCACCTATTGTTTATAAACAACAAAACTGCGACTTCAAGTAGGACGGGGATATTGAACCGCAAAACTATGAGAGGGACCTAGTGAGTAATAAAATCGTCACACTTGAAATCAACTTAACACCTTCCGACAACCACAGACTTGCCAGTTTATGTGGCCCTTTTGATGACAATATCAAACATCTTGAACGCCGTTTAGGTGTCGAAATTAACCATCGCGGTCATTTTTTCACCATTGTTGGCAAGCCTCATACTGCCGCCGCGGGTTTAGATATTCTTAAAGACTTGTATGTTGATACTTCTCCTATTCGTGGTGTAATTGCCGACATTGAACCTGAAAACATTCATCTTGCGGTGAAAGAGTCTGGTATTTTAGAGCAGCAACAAGAACAAGTGATTGAATACGGTAAAGAAGTCTTTATAAAAACCAAAAAAGGCATCATTAAACCTCGCACCCCAAACCAAGGTCAATATTTAGTTAATATTGTGACTCACGACATTACTTTTGGTATTGGTCCTGCGGGTACGGGTAAAACTTACTTGGCGGTTGCGGCGGCGGTAGATGCGCTTGAGCGTCAAGAAATCAGCCGTATTCTATTGACTCGCCCTGCGGTTGAAGCGGGTGAAAAACTCGGTTTCTTACCTGGTGATTTAAGCCAAAAAGTCGACCCTTATTTACGTCCACTCTACGATGCATTATTTGAAATGCTCGGCTTTGAGCGGGTTGAAAAACTGATTGAACGTAACGTGATTGAAGTGGCGCCACTGGCTTATATGCGTGGTCGTACTCTAAATGATGCCTTTATCATTTTAGATGAAAGCCAGAACACCACCGTTGAGCAGATGAAAATGTTCTTAACGCGTATTGGCTTTAATTCTCGCGCCGTGATAACCGGTGATGTGACTCAGATCGATTTACCTCGTGGTGCTCGCTCAGGGCTTCGTCATGCGGTTGAAGTGTTATCGGATGTCAGTGATATAAGCTTTAACTTCTTTATTGCCGATGATGTAGTGCGCCATCCTGTGGTTGCTCGCATTGTTAACGCCTACGAGAAGTGGGAAACCAAAGATCAAAAAGAACGCGATATTATCGACAAACGTCGTCGTAAAGAGCGTGAGCAACGTGAAGCACAAGCCGCAGCGATCTTTAATCATGCTGACAAGACTGCTGGTGTCGATAGTACACCAGCACAGCCAAAGGATTAATCCATGAGCATTGAACTCGATCTTCAAATTGCCGTCGAAAATGACGAATTATTACCACCAGAAGCTCAATTTCAAGAGTGGTTAGACGCGGTGATCCCTTTATTTCAACCGCAAGCGGAATTAACCATTCGGATTGTTGAAGCGGAAGAAAGCCAACAACTCAATCGTGATTACCGTGGCAAAGATAAGCCAACTAATGTGCTATCTTTTCCGTTTGAAGCGCCACCTGGTATTGAGATAGATTTACTGGGTGATTTAATCATTTGCCAACAAGTGGTTGAAGCTGAAGCGAAAGAGCAAAATAAACCTCTGGTAGCACATTGGGCACACATGGTTATACATGGCTCGCTTCATCTGTTAGGTTATGATCATATTGATGATCACGAAGCGGAAGAAATGGAAACCATCGAAACTGAGATCATGCAAAAATTGGGTTTTGACGACCCTTACATCTCAGAAAAAGAATAATTAATAAATAAGCGCGCTATCCGCTGTTGATAGTCATCATGCCAACCACAATACTTCAAGATTCACAATTATTGTGTTTGGTATAACTAAAGAGTAAACATGAACAATGATAACTCACCTTCTCATGCAGAAGGTAAGAACGACAAATCTGAAGGTCCCAGTAGAAAGTCCTTCTTCGACCGTTTAGCTCAAATGTTTCAAGGTGATCCTAAAGATCGCCAAGAGCTAGTGGAAGTGTTTCGAGATTCAGAAGAAAACGATTTAATCGACCCTGATACTCGTGACATGCTCGAAGGAGTGATGGAAATTTCAGAAATGCGTGTACGGGATATTATGATCCCTCGCTCTCAAATGGTCACTATCAGTCGTGATTATGATTTAGATACCCTTGCAACCTTAATTATCGACGCGACTCACTCTCGTTATCCTGTGATTAACGAAGACAAAGATCATGTTGAAGGAATGCTGCTGGCAAAAGATTTATTACGTTATTTGGTGTCAGACAGTACGCCATTTACACTCAATGAAGTATTACGCCCTGCCGTGGTGGTACCTGAAAGTAAGCGTGTCGATCGCTTATTGAAAGAGTTTCGTGAAGAACGCTATCACATGGCGATTGTGGTCGATGAATTTGGCGGCGTGTCCGGTCTTATCACCATCGAAGATATTTTAGAAGAAATTGTTGGCGAAATTGAAGATGAATTTGACGATGAAGAAAGCGCCGATATTCGCCAGTTAAGTAAACATACTTTTTCGGTTAAAGCCTTAACCGACATCGATGATTTCAACGATGCCTTTAACACTACTTACAGTGATGACGAAGTCGATACCATCGGTGGTTTAGTCATGATCAACTTTGGTCACTTGCCAGAACGTGGCGAGTCGGTAGATATAGATGGTTATACTTTTAAAGTGACCGCTTGTGATAATCGCCGCGTCAATCAACTGCAAGTCACCATCCCAAATAACTCAGAGACAAATATTGAACCTGAGACAACCAATAATTAAGAAGCATTAACCGCGAATGATATCAACTTTGATTCAGCGCTTATGGCGGCCTCTTTTGGCCGCTTTTATTGGCGCCACCACCACACTTGCTTTTGCACCTTTTAGTTACTGGCCGATCGCGCTGGTTAGCCCATTCCTGTTACTTTTGCTACTCGATTCACAAACTGCAAAAGCCGGCGCTTGGATTGCCTTTGCTTGGGGTCTAGGTCAATTTGGTACTGGGATCCATTGGGTTCATGTCAGTATCGATACCTTTGGCGGCATGCCTAAAGCGGCGAGCGTCTTCTTAATGACCCTTCTGGTCGCCTATCTTGCCATTTACCCAGCTCTTTTTGGTGGCTTTTTAAACCGTTTTTTCCCGACTAATAATCGTCGTCGTTTATTGATCGCCGCGCCGATATTCTGGTTATTTAATGATTGGTTGCGTGGTTGGGTGTTTACCGGATTCCCTTGGTTATGGTTGGGTTACAGCCAAATCGACAGCCCACTCAATGGCTTTGCCCCTGTTTCAGGCGTAGAGTCGATTACGCTAATGCTATGGATCATTGCCGGCAGCCTCGTGTACGTGTTGCGCAGTCGAAAATGGCAATATCTCGCCGTTCCTGTCGCCATTGTAGGTTTAAGTTATGCTTTAAACCAAGTGCAATGGGTTAAGCTGAATCCGGCCAGTAAAACCTCATTTGCGTTAATCCAAGGTAATATCGATCAAAAATCAAAATGGTTGCCAAGCCACCGCTGGCCAACCTTAATGAAATACACCGATATGAGTCGTGAGAACTGGCAATCTGATATTGTTATTTGGCCGGAAGCTGCGATCCCGGCATTAGAATCAGACTTACCTGCCTTCCTGCAAAACCTTGATACCGCTGCGCGTACTAACAATACCGCGTTGATCACGGGTGTGTTATCGCAAGATGATATGGGTCGCTTTTACAATAATGTCTTAACCCTTGGTAAAGATGGTCAAGGCCCTTACGATTACGATACTGCTAAGCGTTACAGCAAACACCATTTACTGCCCTTTGGCGAGTTTGTGCCATTTGGTGATTTATTGCGTCCGATCGCACCATTTTTTAATCTACCAATGTCATCATTCCAACGTGGTGCTTTTATTCAGCCTAACTTGGTGGCGAACGGCCGTCATTTATTGGCCGCTTTGTGTTATGAAATCATTTTCAGCGAGCAAGTCAGACAAAATGTCACCAATGATACTGACTTTATTCTGACCTTATCAAATGATGCTTGGTTTGGACATTCTATCGGCCCTATCCAACATATGGAAATTGCCCGCATGCGAGCCTTAGAGTTGGGTAAACCACTCATTCGTGCAACCAATAACGGCATTACCGCGGTAACGGACTACAGAGGCCGTATCACTAAACAAGTACCACAGTTTAAAACCGAAGTGTTAAACGCTGAAGTCACATCTACAACAGGTAATACCCCTTACCGATCTATTGGTTCTTGGTTATTGTACCTGTGGAGTGTTATTGGTTTAGGTGGCGCTTGGTTGCTGCGTAATCGCTATAAGCAACGCTAGGGGTTTAGGTTTAGGTTTAGGTTTAGGTTACTCTTATCGTATTTACCCGAAAACAACTCTGTAAGCAAATAGCAATAAAAAAGGCGGCCTATCACCAATGATGATAGGCTGCCTTTTTGTTACCCGTGATTTTCATACCACGCTATAGATTCGCATGCTTAGGTCTCTTGCTATCACATCGCTTGCTTGATCTTACCCCAGTGACAGTAGTCATTCTTATAAGCCAAGCTGCCCCATAAGGCGTTAGCATTGGCAATATCAATCATAGCTTGCGGTAAATCCATCGCATCTAAATGATGGGTTTGAGGATTATATTGATAAGAACTGACTGGCTTATTGGCCTCAAACACTACCGCTTGATTATCGTTATTCATCCAAGCAAAAGTATCATGGTATTGCATCATGGCACGCAGCTTCGAGGTTTCGATATCTTGGGTTAAATCATGGCCAATCATTGGACCAAAGTTATCAATACCGATCATAGATAATAACGTTGGTGGTAAATCAATCTGACTGGCAATACGGTCATCTTTTTTCGCTTCAACACCACCGCCGAAAATAATCGCTGGAATGTTAAAGTAATCGACCGGCACCGCTTGATCACCGCAAACGCGTGAATCATGATCCGCCACCACCACAAAGATAGTGTCGTCCCAGTAATCTGATGCTTTGGCTTGCTTAATAAACTCACCAAAAGCGAAATCAGAATATTTCACGGTATTTTCGCGCGTCGCTGCAGGCGTGTTATGCAGCTCAATCTTACCTTCTGGATATTCATAAGGAGAGTGGTTGGTGGTAGTAAACACAAAACTAAAGAACGGCTTATCGCTTTTGTTTAACTCGGTAAATTGCTGATGTGCTTTATCATATAAATCTTCATCACATGCGCCCCACGAACCAATAAACTGCGGCTTAATAAAAGTAGGCAGATCTTGAATATCAGTAAAGCCATTGCCCAAACAATAACCCTTCATATTATCAAAATGGCTTTCTCCACCATAAATGAATTGAGTATGGTAGCCCTTATCAAATAGTGTTTGCGCAATGGTGTAGAAATTTTTCTGCCCTTTCGACAATTTTACAATTGCATTGGCCGGTGTTGGTGAAAAACCACTGGTTACCGCTTCAATACCACGAATAGAGCGAGTTCCGGTTGCATATAGACGGGTGAAATACCAACTCTCTTTGAGTATTTCATCTAAATTCGGCGTTAATGGTAAACCGCCCAATCCACCCACAAAACGTGAACCTAAACTTTCTTGCAATAAAATCACCAAGTTTTTTGGCTTACCTTGATAACTGGCAGGACGGCGAACTAGGGTTGGTAATTCAGGATGAATATATTGAGCTTGATCTATATGGGTCGATTGTTGAATAAGATCAATAACTTTGTCTTGCGACATTTTTGGATAGTAAGAAGACGCATCTTCGTCAGTACGCATTAGCTTAATTGCATACAGAACTGAATAAGTTGAATTTAGCGCAAAATCATTCATTAAGTGATCATGAGAAAAAGCAATCATAGATGGGTTGATGCCACGATGACCAAAGCTTGAACGAGCCCCAAGCACACATAAAGCTACCGCTACTAAACCTAGCGGTAAACGCCAATACCAAGCAGGACTGGCAATATCAGACACTAACAGGCCAGTAAACCACCAGCCTAAATATAAGGTTAACATCGACACCACAAGGCCAATAAACAGCTCTAATTTATAGCCCGTCCACAGCATACTGAACACTTCTTTCGGGTAAATCAGATATTCAACAAAGAAACGATTGGGGCGAACGTCATACTCATCGATAAAACTTGGGGTTGCGATCTCCATATAGACTAACAACCATAAACCAGCCACAAACCAAATACGTAATGCGGTTAGCCAAACACCACTAATCGCATCAAAGCCAGTAAATAAACAAGTTAATAAACTTGGTAGAATCAGTAGATAACAAAGCGTCACCACATCCATACGCAAGCCAGAAATCAAAATTGCTTTTAAGCCATTGGCTTTTTTAACTCGCTCACGCTTCCAGACGCACAAACAAATACGCGACATAGATAGAAGAATAAGGCCAATAACAAACATGGCAACAACAGGGAATAACACACCGAAGAACGACTTAAAAATTTCCAATATCTGATTCTCTAAATTTTCAAAATGGCGTGCAAAATATCATTTCTATAGGAATCATGTCTACGAAATTTAGATGTTTATCGCAGACATTATCAATAAATAAAAAAATAGGAGCACATCGGCTCCTATTTATGGTTTATGTAGAGTATTTCACTTTACGCTAGATCGACCGTTACAACCGCTTTAACACATTAGCGAGTAAATCAATTCTTGGTTTGATCGAGTCAATTAATAGAAATTCTTTATCCGAATGAAACCCCGATCCCATTGGACCAAAACCATCTAAGGTTGGTGTACCGACATTGGCAGTAAAGTTACCATCAGAGCCGCCACCCGCATCTTCCCAACCATATTGAATATCAAGCTTATCCGCTTCTTCACTAACAATTGTCATCATCACTTGCGTGGCATCCGTTGGTTGCATCGACGGTTTAAAGGTTAAGCGGTTAACTTCCACACTTGCCCCCTTTTCAAATGGCGTTTTGGCCATCGCGCGCAGGGTATCATCAATAATTTGTGCTTCTTCATTGCTCCAAAAACGTAAATCAACCGTCGCCTTGGCAAAATCTGGTACTACGTTAACCACTAAACCGCCTTCAATCACACCCACATTCATAGTGGTACCAGTTTCAAGGTTAACTAAGTTTTTAATCGCCAGCGCCCAATGACTTAATTCATAAATAGCCGATACGCCCTCTTCTAAAGCCGAACCTGCATGCGAGGCTACACCATTAAAGATCAGTTCGTATTTGGCATTACCTTTACGTGAGCGGATCAAGTTACCGCTGGTACGTGCCGCTTCACATACTAAAACACGGCGACTTTTACGCGCCATTTCTTCAATCCAAGTGCGAGAATACAGTGACCCAATTTCTTCATCACAATTTAGTGCCACCACAATCGCCAAGCGATCACGTTCTTCATCGCTCAACTGCTGCAATGCATACCAAGCACTTAAAATGCCCGATTTCATATCCGATGTGCCAGGGCCATAGATTTTTTGCTCATCCAAACTCATCGGACGTTTTGCTACCGTGCCTTCAGGGAATACCGTATCCATGTGGCCACTTAACATCACATCATAAAATTCTGCATTTGGTTTATTGGTTATTTCTAAGCAAGGTCCCGCTTCGTCACTGACATGATGGCGAGTGACGCTAAAACCAATTTGTTCAAACATTGGCGTAAGAATATCGGCTATTTTCGCCACACCTTGCACAGTACGAGTACCACAATCCACATTGACTAAAGTTTCAAGTTGCTGGATATAACGTTGTAAATCAAAAGACTGAGTCATTATCTCACCTCAAAAGAATTAAAAAAAAGCCCACAACTCTCAGCTAGAAAGTCATGGGCATTATCAAAGGTGTATCGGGGTTACGCCATCATTGGCACTAAGAACACCGTACCGATGATCACGGTTGCTAGACCGCAGAATACAGGAACCGAGGTGCGCTTAACCACATCAAACGGACTGATTTTACCCATACCCGATGTCGCCACGATCACCCCAGAAACTGGTGAAATAGTACGACCAAGGTTAGACGCTTGTAGCATTGGGATGATCAAGAACGCAGGGTTAATGCCCATTTTCGCCGCCAGTGATGGCGCAAGTTCAACAAATGCGTAGAAAGAGGCATTACCAGAACCGGTTGCAACCGACGCTGCGACCGTAATGGCGGTTAATAACAACATTAACGCGACCGCACCTGCGCCTGCATTGTTGGCAAGGGCAAGTAGGTTATCAATCGCCCCCATAGACATTAAGCCTTGAGCGAACAAACCAGCACCAACCAATAGCATGACGACGCTTTTAAATGCTTCAGCCATACCTTGATAACACACTTCAAGATCTTCGAGTGCTTTCTTACCATTACAGCGGTTAGAAACATAATGCACCACCGCGCCAATGAAAATTGACAACACCACGATGGTATAAATATCTAATGTTAAACCTTTAATGGTTTGGCCGTTGAATAGGAAAACCCCAAAAATAGGTAAGAATGGCAAAATAGAATAATAAGCTGGAGCGCTGGTATCCATATCTGAAATATCAACTTTCTCCATTGGAGTGTTGTCTTTTTTATCGAGATATTTATTCCAGAAGTACGCCGCAATCGCCATTACAATAATGGCAGAGATAGAAACAGGTAATACAGTTTCAACCGCAAACACATGCAGAGGAATACCTGATTTTTGCGCGGCAATAACCACATCACCAGACGTTGGTGACAAGATGATAGCAGCAGGAGACGCACATACTGCCACAGCGGCTGGACGAGAAATACCCATCGCGGTCATCATTGGGAACAATGTCGCCATCAATAGCACGCCAAGACCAGTAGCAGAGCTTACCGCTAGAGACATCAAGCAAGCGACAATATAAGCCGCAACTAATAAGATATAAGGTGATTTAATAAAAGACAGTGGTTTTGAAAATTGTTTCACCACAATATTATTGGCACCGATATGCGTCATATAAGTCGCAAAGCCACATAACAGCATAATTTGTAGACCTAAACCGCCGCTGTAACTTTGTAATGTCGATTTCAAAAACATCAATGAATCGGTGAAGAAGTTCCCCGTTGATTCCATTCCTTGAGGAAGAACCGAATGGCCAAGAGGTTGTGCGATAAGAAGTAAGAAGGTACCCGCAGCTAATAGCACGCCAGTAGGTTTGTAGCCTTTTACAATGAAATAACCCACTACAACGGTCACAGCAAGACCGATTAATAGTTCTAACATAGTTGTTTGCCTTTTAAATTATGCGATGTGTTTTGATTAACAATCATCATTTTTAATATTTGTTGGCACACAACCTATCAAATGCCGTAATGAGAAAACTTAATCTTTATCAATTTTTTCTTTGTAACACGAAAATTTATCGATACAAGTGCTTTTTATCAAAAAACACTCATACCAAAACACAAAAAACCGAACACGCCTGTAACAATAAACCTTACAACCACAAACAAAGTAGCAACCTTACTCGTTCAGCATAAATAGTTAAATATTATATTTATGATGAATAGAAACGAGTAATAGTAATGTGAATTAAGGCTTCAATGGCATACGGGTAAAAGCATGATTACCACATTGCATACAAGGGATGATTTCATGAGGATGGGTGTATTCTTGGCGATGACCGCATTTTTCACACACCAACGCGCCTAAACCAATAATATCGCCCACTTCATATAAGCCTTTATGTTCGATATCTTTAAATACTTCTCGCCATTCAACTTGGGTTCTATCGGTAATTTCAAGTAAACCTTCCCAAATAGATTCAGCAACCACCGTCATAAACGGATCATCTTCGTCCTCTTGGCTTTTTTGGTAGCTGTCTGAAAATTCTTTTAAATCTGATTTTAAATATTGTTGGATCAATGCCATTTCATCTTTGGTCATATCTTTGACTGCATCGAGCATTTCTTTCGGTGTTTCTAATGCTTTTTCAAGCTCTTCGGGTGTTTTCTTCACTCTTTCTAATAATTGTTCTAAAACTTGTTTGTATTCCTGTTGGCGTTTTGGCATAGCGGACTCCTGTCTATTATGATTTGGCTATTGTTGAGTGTCACTGCTTTAAGGTATTCTATGCTGATCAAGTATGGCCTGATCTAACGGATCTCACAAATTTACGAAATCGGATACCCAGATGCAAAAACCAGTAGCGAAATTAAATGAGCAATACAATCCACAAGACATTGAGCAAAAAGTTCAACAGTACTGGAATGACAATAAAATCTTCGAAGTGACTGAAGATGCTGATAAAGAGAAATTCTACTGCCTGTCGATGTTCCCTTATCCTAGTGGACGACTGCATATGGGTCACGTTCGTAACTACACCATTGGTGATGTGATCTCTCGTTTTCAACGCTTGCAAGGTAAAAACGTGATGCAACCAATTGGTTGGGATGCGTTTGGCCTTCCTGCTGAAAACGCGGCGGTAAAAAACAAAACTGCGCCAGCGCCTTGGACTTACGAAAATATTGAATACATGAAAAACCAACTAAAACTATTAGGTTTTGGTTATGACTGGACGCGTGAATTTGCTACTTGTACTCCTGAGTACTACCGCTGGGAACAAGAGTTCTTCACTAAATTGTATCAAAAAGGCTTAGTGTACAAAAAAACCTCTTCGGTTAACTGGTGTCCAAACGACATGACCGTACTGGCCAACGAGCAAGTAGAAGATGGTTGCTGCTGGCGTTGTGACACCCCAGTTGAGCAAAAAGAAATCCCACAATGGTTTATTAAAATCACTGAATACGCTCAAGAGTTATTAGATGATTTAGACAACCTTGATGGCTGGCCTGATATGGTAAAAACCATGCAGCGCAACTGGATTGGTCGCTCTGAAGGGGTTGAATTATCATTTAAAGTCGACGGTCAATCGGATCTCGAAGTCTACACCACTCGTCCAGATACATTAATGGGTGTGACCTATGTGGGCATTGCAGCCGGTCACCCTCTGGCGACTAAAGCGGCGAAAAACAACCCTGAATTGGCTGCGTTTTGTGACGAATGTAAAAACACCAAAGTAGCCGAAGCAGAGCTTGCTACCATGGAAAAGAAAGGCATGGACACTGGCCTTAAAGCAATTCACCCATTAAATGGACGTGAAGTGCCAATTTTTGTCGCCAACTTTGTGTTAATGGATTACGGCACGGGCGCAGTTATGGCGGTTCCTTCGCACGATCAACGTGACTTTGAATTTGCCACTAAATACGGCTTAGATATTGAAGCAGTTATTTTAGATGCTGAAGGTAACCAACCAGACGTTTCTGAAGCGGCGTACACTGAAAAAGGCGCGTTATTTAACTCTGGTGAATTTGACGGTCTTGAGTTCCAAGCCGCATTTGATGCCATTGCTGCCAAACTAGAATCTGAAAACAAAGGCAAGAAAACCGTCAATTTCCGCCTGCGTGATTGGGGTGTATCTCGTCAACGTTACTGGGGCGCACCAATTCCAATGGTCACCACCGATGATGGCGTTGTGCACCCTGTTCCAGCTGACCAACTGCCAGTTATCTTGCCTGAAGATGTAGTGATGGATGGCGTAACTAGCCCAATCAAAGCGGATAAATCGTGGGCTGAAACCACCTTTAATGGTGAACATGCCTTACGCGAAACCGATACTTTCGATACCTTTATGGAATCGTCTTGGTATTACGCTCGCTACTGTAGCCCACAAGCTGACGATATTTTAGATCCTGAAAAAGCCAACTACTGGCTGCCTGTTGATCAATATGTTGGCGGTATTGAACACGCCTGTATGCACCTATTGTACTCGCGCTTTTTCCATAAATTGTTGCGTGATGCCGGTTATGTCACTTCAAGCGAACCATTCAAACAATTGCTTTGCCAAGGTATGGTACTCGCAGATGCTTTCTACCACACCAATGAGAAAGGCACCAAAGAATGGGTTGCACCAACTGACGTAACGGTTGAACGTGATGGTAAAGGTCGCATTGAAAAAGCGGTTGATGATCAAGGCCGAAATGTTGAACACTCAGGCATGATCAAAATGTCTAAGTCAAAAAACAACGGCATCGACCCACAAGAAATGGTCAATAAATACGGCGCCGATACTGTGCGTTTATTTATGATGTTTGCTTCGCCCGCTGACATGACACTCGAGTGGCAAGAATCTGGTGTAGAAGGCGCAAACCGCTTCTTGAAACGCGTTTGGAAACTAGTGGGTGAACATACAGCCCAAGGCGATAGCTTTGCACTTGATCCGGCCTCTTTAACTGGTAACCAAAAAGCGCTGCGTCGTGATGTGCATAAAACCATTGCTAAAGTGACTGATGATATCGATCGTCGTCAAACCTTTAACACCGCGATTGCCGCCATCATGGAATTAATGAACAAACTGGGTAAAGCGCCTCAAGCCAATGAGCAAGATCGCGCCATCCTAGATGAAGCATTAAAAGCAGTGGTTCGCATGCTGTACCCAATCACTCCACATATCTGTTTTGAAATGTGGGCAGCATTAGGTGGCGAAAAAGTCGATACCTGTGACTGGCCAACTTTTGATGAAAAAGCTTTAGTTGAAGATGAAAAGCTTATCATTGTACAAGTGAACGGTAAGCTGCGAGCTAAACTGACCGTGGCTGCCGATGCAACTAAAGAAGAAGTCGAAGCGCTTGGTCTGGCTAACGAGCATGTGATTAAATTCACCGATGGTTTAACCATTCGTAAAGTGATTTATGTACCGGGTAAACTTCTCAACCTAGTCGCAAACTAATTTAAAAATTAAAGCGTAAGTAACCAATACACGGTTATTTACGCTTATCTTATACATTTTTGTCACTTTTGCTTTAACATTGATGAAAGTGCATAAGATAAGCTTTTCAAATTCATACCCCAAAATTGAAACTGTCGTTTCAAGGAAATCGGGGATATAACACTGCCACAGAGGGATAACTTGGTGACACGTTTGTTTTCTAAATTCCATTTTCGTCTTTTGATCATTGCCGCATGTGCAATGATGAGTACTGCGTGTAGCTTCCATTTACGTGGGGATTATCTTCTGCCTGATGATGTCAAAACCATTTCTGTCACCAGTTTTGATGACTACGGCATGATCACCCGTGAAGTAAAAAAACAATTATTGATGAATGGGGTTAAGATCGTGCCACCGGCGAAAAACGTTTCTAACCTACACGTATTAAGTGACAGCGATAGTGATCGCACGTTATCTCTTTATCAAAATGCGCGTGCCGCCGAATATGAACTGAGCTACAACACCAGTTATATCGTCACGGTTCCAGGTTATAACCCGAAAGCTTACAGCGTACATGTCACGCGTAGTTACCTTGATAACCCAATGGCAGCGTTGGCTAAATCTGTCGAAAAAGATCTGATTTTAGATGAAATGCGCGTACAAGCTGCCGAACAAATGTTGCGTCAAATGGCAACACTCCAAACTCAGCTAATCCCTGTTGGAGCTGAAGATGCAACACAGCCAAAAGACTTCCCAACCAATATTGATGATACTCAGCCGACGACTCAAGATTTAGACAACGGGGTGCAACAAACCAGCACAACCGAAGCTATAGCCAATAGCGAAGCTCGATAATCACCATGCGTATTTTTGCCGATAAATTAGAGCAACAATTATCTCGTCAGTTGCATAACGTTTACCTCGTTATGGGCAACGAACCACTATTACTACAAGAAAGCCGAGATTTAATTAATCAAGCAGCCAAGCAAAAAGGTTTCTTAGAAAGACATCGCTTTTGTCTGGATAAGCAACTTAATTGGGAGCAGATATACGACTGCTGCCAAGCGTTAAGTTTATTTTCAAACCAACAGATCATCGAATTAGAGATACCTGAAACCGGAGTGAGTACCGCTTCAGCCAAAGAGTTAGCTAATTTAGCAACGCAATTAAATCCCGATATTTTATTGATCATTATTGCCAATAAACTGACTCGCGCTCAAGAAAATACTAAATGGTTTAAAGCCATGCATGCTCAAGGCGCGTTGGTGTCATGCAACAGCCCTGAATTACGCTATCTGCCACAATTTGTTCAGCAACGCTGCCGCAAACTGAAATTATCTCCCGATGCAGAAGCGATTCAAATGCTATCTCAATGGCATGAAGGCAATTTATTGGCATTAGCACAAAGCCTTGAAAAACTGGCACTGATCTACCCGGACGGAAAACTCACATTATTGCGGGTTGAAGCGGCGCTCAGTCGTCATAATCATTTCACCCCATTCCAATGGACCGATGCCTTATTGACAGGTCAAGCCAAGCGAGCACAACGGATTTTGCGTCAATTGGAAGCGGAAGGACAAGAAGCGATTATTTTATTGCGTACTGTACAAAGAGAGCTGTTCTTATTACATGAAATGCAACAAGCCTTAGCAGCACGACAATCAATTGGTCATATTTTTGATCAACATCGGATCTGGCAAAATAAGCGCCCTTTTTACACCGCTGCACTACAACGACTTAATTCATCGCAATTACGACAACTTATTCAGCAACTCACTACATTAGAATTGACGGTCAAAACAACCTTTAGCCAAGACAGCTGGCTCCAATTAGCCCTGTTTTCTTTAGCATTTTGTTTGCCTGAAAATAACGTGAGCATGCCAAACTTATAGTCTATTTAGGTGCCATACCAAGCATAAACAACGCCTTTCGCTATAATTATCCATGTTATTCTTAACGACTTTTTATTACTATTGCACCGCAGCGCAACTTAATTTGCGTGACTATTATTAAATAAATGAGGTTTCACTTTGCAAATCAATGAACTAAAAGCTTTTTTAGCCGACAAAGCCGACGACATGAAAGCCGAAGATATGATCACTTTGGATGTCACGGACAAATCAAGCGTGACGGATTTTATGATTATCTGTACTGGCACCTCTAAACGTCACGTCGCTTCTATCGCTGAAAATGTTGCAAGTGAAGCCAAAGAAGCCGGTGTAGCAGTATTAGGTATGGACGGCGAAGAAGAAGGTGAATGGGTTGTCGTCGATCTTGGTGATGTGATGGTGCATGTGATGCAACCACAGTATCGTGAATTATATCAATTAGAGAAGCTGTGGAGTTAAAACTACACCTTTAATTCAACATAAATGAGTATGCTTTCTCTTGACTAAACCGAGCATGCTCATTGATACCCCGTCATACCTGATTATACAAAACACTACGGAATCATCGCCATGAAGATCCAACTCATTGCCGTCGGAACCAAAATGCCTAAATGGGTTGAAACTGGTTTTCATGAATACCAACGACGCTTTCCGAGTGATATGCCATTCGATCTTATCGAAATATCGGCCGGAAAACGTGGTAAAAATGCTGATATCGCGCGTATTTTACAAAAAGAAGGCGAAGCGATGTTGGCAGCAGTACCTAAAGGCAACCGCATTGTTACATTGGATATTCCAGGAAAACGTTGGGACACACCAGAGCTGGCTGCGCAATTAGATGCCTGGAAACTTGATGGCCGTGATGTTTCTATTTTAATCGGAGGCCCTGAAGGGTTAGCGCCAGCATGTAAAGCAGCAGCCGATCAAAGTTGGTCATTATCGCCACTGACGCTACCACATCCACTAGTTCGCGTGATCATGGCCGAAAGCTTATACCGCGCTTGGAGCGTAACCGCCAATCATCCTTACCACCGAGAATAATCTAGAATGAGACGTAGACGTAGCCAAATACGTGATTATACCGCTGAAGCTCAACTCTTTACTCGCCGTGCAATCGTGGCGTTTATTGGTATCTTAGCTTTGGTTGGGATCTTGCTCGCCAATTTGTATTACATCCAAGTAGAGCAATATCAAGACTACAAAACTCGCTCAAATGATAACCGTATCAAGATCGTTCCGATCGCGCCAAATCGTGGTCTTATCTATGATCGTAACGGAAAATTACTGGCCTCTAACCGCCCTGTTTTCAGCTTGGAAATCACCCCTGAAAAAGTAAAAGATTTGGATAAAACCATCGCCGAACTGCGTAAAATTATTCCTATTACTGACGAACAAATTGAAGCATTCCAAAAAGAGCGCCGTCAAACCAGACGTTTTAAATCGGTTCCTATTCTGACCCAACTCAGCGATGAAGATGTGGCCAAAATTTCGGTGCAGCAATACAAATTTCCAGGGGTTGAAGTGACCGCAGCATTGAAGCGCTACTACCCTTATGGCTCCACTCTAACTCATGTTTTAGGTTATGTTTCTCGCATCAACGATAGAGATATTCGCCGCTTAACCGAAGAAGACAAAATCTCCAATTACCAAGATACTCATGATATCGGTAAATTAGGCATTGAGCGTTATTACGAAGATGTTTTACATGGGACATCCGGCTATCAAGAAGTTGAAGTCAACAGTCGTGGACGCATCATCCGCACCTTAAAATACGTACCGCCCATTCCGGGCAAAGATATTGTGCTCAATTTGAATATCGACTTACAACAATATGCCTTCCATTTAATGGACCACCGCCGTGGTGCGATCATTATTCTGGATCCCAAAGATAATGGTGTGTTGGCCATGGTCTCAAGTCCTAGTTACGATCCTAATGCGTTTGTGCATGGGATCAGTAGTAAGGCATATAGCAAATTACTAAACGATCCTAACCGTCCATTGGTAAACCGTGCCACGTTAGGCATTTACCCACCCGCATCAACGGTAAAACCTTTAATTACAGTGGCGGCGTTAACCGAAGGGGTGATCACTCCACAAACCACTCGTAATGATCCGGGTATTTGGTATATTCCTCATGCACGCAACCACAAAGGTTACCGTGACTGGAGCCGCTGGGGACATGGGGTAGTGAATGTCAGAAAGGCACTAGAAGAATCGGTCGATACCTTTTTCTATCAAGTGGCGTTTGACCTTGGCATTGATCGTCTTTCAACTTGGATGAATAAATTTGGTTATGGTGAACTCACCGGTATCGATCTGCATGAAGAAAGCAGCGCTAACATGCCAACCCGCGACTGGAAACTTGCTCGTCATAGGGTCCAGTGGTATCAAGGCGACACTATTCCGGTAGGTATAGGGCAAGGTTATTGGACCGCCACTCCAATGCAAATAGCTAAAGCATTATCGGTGTTAGTCTCACATGGTAAAGTGCGCGCGCCGCATTTGCTGCGTGCCACCATAGATAAAACCCAACCAAACCCAAAACCTGTTTTAAGCCCGATCAAGACATTCCCATCGATTACAGGGGTAAAAGAGTCTACTTGGAATATAGCGGAAGAAGGCATGCACCTTGTCGCAACCGGCAGTCGTGGTACCGCCCGACGCGCATTTTATGGCACTCCATATCAGCCAGCAGTAAAATCGGGTACAGCTCAAGTATATGGACTTAAAGAAGGTGAGAAATATAAAGCCAGTGAAGTAGCAGAACACCTTCGTGACCATGCATTATTAATGGGATTTGCACCACTTAAAAAGCCACAAGTCATCGTTTCCATGGTATTTGAAAATGCGGGCGGCGGCTCCAAAGTCGGCGGCCCGGTAGCACGAAAAATCTTCGATCACATTATCTTAGGTAAAGACCAAGACGAATCCGCTAAGGATAAAAAATAATATGGGTATGAACTTATCAAACGGCAAAAATCGCTCTTTTTTTGAACGACTGCATATCGACCTACCTTTATTACTCGGGATCCTACTTTTAATGGGGATTGGGCTGGTGATCATGTACAGCGCCAGCGGTCAAAATCCCGAGATGATGGATCGCCAAGCAATGCGTATGCTGCTATCTCTTGGTGTGATGTTATTTTTAGCGCAAATCACCCCAAGAACCTTTGAATCATTAGCGCCTATTTTATATGTCATGGGCGTTGTCTTATTACTGGGAGTACTTTTCTTTGGAGAAAGCTCTAAAGGCGCACAGCGTTGGTTGGACTTAGGCGTCGTACGTTTTCAGCCTTCTGAATTACTCAAACTCGCGGTACCTTTAATGGTGGCTCGTTTCATTGGTAAACAAGCCCTACCGCCGACGTTTAGAACCTTAGTCATATCTCTGGTTCTGGTTTTTGTCCCGACCATTTTAATCGCCAAGCAACCGGATCTTGGTACTTCAATATTGATTGCCGCATCGGGTATTTTTGTTATTTTCTTAGCCGGCATTAGTTGGAAGATCATTTCAGCAGCGGCAATAACCGTTGGCGCTTTTATTCCAATTTTATGGTTCTTCTTAATGCACGAGTACCAAAAAGTGCGAGTGAGAACCTTATTTAATCCAGAGTCCGATCCTCTTGGCGCCGGTTATCATATTATTCAAAGTAAAATCGCCATTGGTTCGGGTGGCCTAACCGGTAAAGGTTGGCTGCATGGCACACAATCACAACTTGAGTTTGTACCCGAGCGTCATACCGACTTCATTTTCTCAGTGATCTCAGAAGAATGGGGCATCATAGGCGTCAGTATTTTACTGGCGGTGTATTTATTTATTATTGCGCGCGGCTTATATCTTGCCACTCAAGCACAAACCGCTTTTGGTCGCATGATGGGTGGCAGTATTGTTTTAAGCTTCTTTGTATATGTATTTGTCAATATGGGCATGGTCAGTGGTATTTTACCCGTGGTCGGTGTACCTTTGCCATTAATCAGTTACGGTGGTACTTCCATGGTGACACTATTGGCAGGTTTCGGTATCTTAATGTCGATTCATACTCATCGTAAAATGCTTTCAAAGGCGAACTAAATTAATGACACTGACGATATATCTTAAACGTTTGACTAGCTATGCACTAATTAGCGTGCTGTTGATTTTAGCGGGCTGTTCTTCATCAAACGATCGCTATAAGCTAAGTGATGATGTAGCACCACAAAAGCCCCTTTCTGTCTCTCATGTGGAAGACGCGCATCCTCGCTATGAACCTTTTAGTCGTAGTGGCAACCGTGATTACACTTTGCGTGGAAAAGATTATAAG
The DNA here is from genome assembly GCF_009601765.2 of Vibrio algicola. Lineage (NCBI taxonomy): Bacteria > Pseudomonadati > Pseudomonadota > Gammaproteobacteria > Vibrionales > Vibrionaceae > Vibrio > Vibrio algicola. Next base: position 704,894 of record NZ_CP045699.1, on the reverse strand, counting down.
ATCGTTAAAGAGACTAAGGGCTTCACCCAAACCGGTTATGCGTCTTGGTATGGCAAAAAATTTCATGGCCATTTAACCTCTAACGGCGAAGTGTATGACATGTATTCGATGTCGGCTGCGCATAAGACCTTGCCAATCCCAAGCTATGTCAGAGTCACCAATACTGACAATGGCAAAACCGTGATTGTGCGAGTCAACGACCGTGGTCCTTTCCATGAAGGTCGCATTATTGATTTAAGTTATGCTGCTGCCTACAAACTTGGTGTGTATCAAGCGGGCACCGCGCCGGTAAAAGTGGAATACATCACTACGCCAAAAACCAAAGTCGATCAAGCCTATTCTAAAGATGAATACCTGATCCAAGTGGCTGCCATCTCTAATAAAAATAAAGCGGAAACTTTAGCCAAACAACTTGGTCAAACCTACTCAGCACCTTATAGCGTTGTTACTCAAAACAAAATAAATCGCATTATGCTTGGGCCGTGGAAAGATCAAGACGCTGCCAATGCGGCGCTACTCAAACTACAAAGTTCAGGCTATCAAACTGCATTTATGAAACACCAAACACGAAAATAAGCAATTGAGTTTTATTTTCATTTTAGAAAAACACAATCCATATCTGATTTACGCAAATGAATCTGCTAAGATACGGACAGTTTACGTCCACCTATACTAATAGATGCCTATATCTCATGAAAAATACTGCTAAATATCTAAAGACTATACTCATCCCATCATTGGCATTATCAGCATCGCTTATCTCGGCGAGTGCTTTAGCTTCTGATCCTATTGTTGTACCGAATGCTCCTAATATTGCCGCGGCTAGTTATATTTTAATGGACTACCATTCAGGTAAAATTTTAGCTGAAAAAAATATGGATGAACGTCGTCACCCAGCCAGTTTAACTAAAATGTTAACTAGCTACGTGATCGGTCAAGAAATTAAATCCGGTAGCATTTCTCGTGATGACGATGTTGTCATTAGTAATGCAGCTTGGGCGAAAAACTTCCCTGATTCATCAAAGATGTTCATTGAAGTAGGTAAAACCATCAGCGTTGATTTGTTAAACCAAGGCATCATCGTTGATTCAGGTAATGATGCTTGTGTTGCAATGGCTGAACATATTGCTGGTTCGCAAGATGCATTTGTTGATTTAATGAATCAATGGGCACAAAAGATTGGCATGAAAAATTCACATTTTATGAACGTTCATGGTCTTGATAACGATGAGCACTACTCAACTGCCCACGATTTAGCTATTTTAGGTGCAGCACTTATTCGCGATGTGCCAGAAGAATACAAAATCTACTCGCAAAAATCATTTACCTACAACGGCATCACCCAATATAACCGTAATGGTCTACTTTGGGATAAAAGCATGCACGTGGATGGCATTAAAACCGGTCACACCAGTGGTGCAGGTTATAACTTAGTCACTTCAGCAACTGAAGGCGATATGCGCCTAGTATCGGTTGTAATGGGCACTAAAACAGAAAATGCGCGTAAAGCAGAAAGTAAAAAACTACTTCAATTCGGCTTCCGATTCTTTGAAAGCGTTTCACCACATAAAGCTGGCGAAGAGTTCGTTAAAGAGAAAATCTGGATGGGCGATAAGAGCGAAGTCTCTTTAGGTGTGAGCGAAGATACCCATGTCACCGTGCCTCGTGGTCAAGCGAAAAACTTAGCCGCTAGCTTTGTTCTTGATAAAGAATTAAAAGCACCACTTAAGAAAGGCCAAGTGGTGGGTAAATTGTTCTACCAATTAAATGGTAAGGATGTCGCTCAATACCCACTAGTTGCACAAGAAGACGTAAAAGAAGGCGGTATTTTCAGCCGTTTAGTTGATTACGTAGTGTTATTATTTAAAAGCTGGTTCTAAACATTCCACTTAGAATAAATGATTCGCTTTATTAAAAAAGTCACTTCGGTGGCTTTTTTCGATCACCCCCTTGATAATCGATCACATCGTTATTACATATAAGCTCATAAAGTTGTGATCTCACACTAATAGCATTATTATTTCGCCATACAAGCTCAATGTTTTATTTGGAGTCCCCCATGCAAGAACAAGCAACCCTAAAAGATTTACTTGAATTCCCGTGCAAATTTACCTTTAAAGTCATGGGCTATGCCAAGCCAGAGCTACCAGATCTGATCCTTGCAGTGATCCAAAAACATGCACCGGGTGATTACAGTCCAAGTGTGAAACCTAGCGCAAAAGGCACTTACAATGCGGTATCGGTTAGTATTACTGCCACATCGATTGAGCAAGTAGAGATACTGTATAAAGAATTAGGCGAGATCGACATCGTGCGTATGGTGCTTTAAGTCTAAGCCTGAGCTTATGGGTCGCTAGACTCACTTTCTACACTATAAAATAACCCCTTATCGTTGACCTCTAGTGACGCCAACTAAAGGGGGTTATAATACGCCAAAACTTATACCCGTCGTACTTGAGTATAGATAATCAGTATCACCCTCTCTTTTTACATGGAAGCCGACTAAACAGTCGGACGGATTAAGGATAAACGAGGTATGCAGCATCAAGCCGATCCAACCATCAATCACAGTCCGGTTACTGGCCCACTTGAACAACAATTGATCGTTCGCCAACTAGGTAGGCAAGACTACGCGCCTGTCTGGCAAGATATGCACCAATTTACAGATCAACGTGATAGCTTAACCCCTGATGAAATCTGGTTGGTTGAGCACAACCCTGTATTTACTCAAGGCCAAGCAGGTAAACAAGAACATTTACTCAATACTGGCGATATCCCAGTGGTGCAAAGTGACCGTGGCGGTCAAGTGACGTACCACGGCCCAGGTCAAATCGTGGCTTATTTCTTGATCAATTTACGCCGCAAAAAAATTGGTGTGCGTGAATTGGTCACGCATATCGAAAATATTGTGGTTGAAACTTTAGCCAATTTTGATATTGATTCTACTGCCCATCCTGACGCACCAGGCGTTTATGTTGGCGATAGAAAAATATGTTCTCTGGGTTTACGTATTCGCAAGGGGTGCTCTTTTCATGGACTAGCCCTTAACGTTAATATGGATCTTACCCCTTTCCTTCGCATCAACCCTTGTGGCTACGCGGGCATGGAAATGGTACAAGTGAAAGATGTTAACGGCCCAGATAGCGTACCTGAAGTACAATCTATTTTAATCAAAAAAATTACCGAGTTACTTGGTTACGACCAGGTTGAATACACCCACAAAAGCATAAGCTTTGATAAGTAGGTAGCATGAGCAAACCAATTCAAATGGAACAAGGCGTTAAATATCGTGACGCGGATAAAATGGCACTCATTCCCACCAAAACCGTTGTGGTAGAAAAAGCCGAGGTTTTGCGTAAACCTGAATGGATGAAAATCAAACTGCCATCCGACAGTACCCGCATTAAAGAAATCAAAGCGGCGATGCGTAAAAATGATCTTCATTCTGTGTGTGAAGAGGCCTCATGCCCTAACCTTGCCGAATGCTTTAATCACGGCACCGCAACTTTTATGATTTTAGGCGCGATTTGTACTCGCCGTTGCCCGTTCTGTGATGTTGCTCATGGTCGCCCTAATGCACCAGAAAGCAACGAACCGCAAAAACTGGCTCAGACCATCAAAGATATGAAGCTAAAATATGTGGTGATCACCTCGGTTGACCGTGATGATTTACGCGATGGCGGAGCCAAACACTTTGCTGAATGTAATAAAGCCATTCGTGAACAAAACCCACACATTAAGATCGAAACGTTAGTTCCCGATTTCCGTGGTCGTATGGATGTGGCTCTGGATCTTATGCACGATAATCCGCCAGATGTATTTAACCACAACCTTGAGACTGCGCCGCGCCTATATCGCCGTGCTCGTCCAGGCGCCAATTACAAATGGTCACTGCGGTTGCTGCAAAAATTCAAACAGCAGCACCCTGATATTCCGACTAAATCTGGCATCATGATGGGACTTGGAGAAACTAAAGAAGAGATCGTCGAAGTCTTAAAAGATTTACGTGCACATGGCGTGACGATGCTAACCTTGGGTCAATATCTGGCGCCTAGCCGTCATCATCTTCCGGTTGAACGTTATGTTCCGCCATCTGAATTTGATGAATTAAAAGATATAGCACTTGATCTTGGCTTTACTCACGCCGCTTGTGGCCCATTTGTTCGCTCTAGTTACCATGCAGACATGCAAGCACAAGGCATTGAAATAAAATAGATTTATCGTTAATTGAACACTAAAAAGGCGAAAGGTATTATCTATCTTTCGCCTTTTTTCAATTTTTTTCATTTAATTTTGAACTTATCTAAAAAAGCCGAGTCCTATTATATGTAGCAAGCAAGATTCTGGTTTTGGTTACAGGCCGTCAAGTTAACCAAAACTTATCCTACTTCTGCTTTTTCATATTAATTCCTAAAATTGTTTTATGCCCAAATCGTTTTGATTTGGGCTTTTTTTTGTCCATTTGATTTTAAGTTTAATTACGGATCAAGTAATCCGCTTTTCCTACCCACTTATAGCTGGTTAGCTCTTCTAGGCCCATAGGACCGCGTGCATGCAACTTCTGGGTCGATACTGCAACTTCGGCTCCTAGACCAAACTGAGCACCATCAGTGAAGCGTGTAGAGGCATTAACATACACAGCCGCCGAACCTGCTGAATTAATAAATAACTCAGCATTACGTAACGACTCGGTCATGATGGCATCGGAGTGACTGGCGTTATGTACTTGCATATGCTCAATCGCTTCAGCAATATTTTTCACTACTTTAATGCCTAGCGTGTAGCTTAACCATTCGGTATCAAAATCGCCGTCTACTGCATCACGTTTGTTATCGGCTTGCTTTAAAAAAGCTTTGGCGCTATCGGCAACCACAAAAGTCACTTGTTGATTGATTTTATCCGTCAGCTGCGATAAAAATTCCGCCGCGACGCTTGCATGCACCAACAAAGTATCCAATGAATTACACGCTGATGGACGCTGCGCTTTTGAATTTTCAACCACAGCCACTGATTTGGCTAAATCGGCACTATCGTCGATATAGATATGACTGATACCAAAGCCGCCAATGATCACAGGAATGGTGCTGTTTTCTTTGCACATTTTATGCAAACCCGCGCCACCACGAGGAATGATCATATCGACATAATCATCTAACTTTAATAATTGTGAGACTAATTCACGATCCGGTTTTTCAATATATTGCACTGATGCGGCAGGTAATCCGGCTTTTTCTAACGCCACTTGGATCACTTTCACCAGTTCCACGTTCGAGAAAAAGGTTTCTTTACCACCACGCAAAATACTGGCATTACCGGTTTTAAGACACAGTGCGGCAATATCAATGGTCACATTAGGGCGAGCTTCATAGATCACCCCAACCACCCCAAGAGGGACGCGACGACGCGCTAATGACATGCCGTTTTCGAGCATTTTACTGTCAATTTCACTGCCAACCGGATCGTTCAAACCAATCACATTACGTACATCTGCCGCGATATCCGCTAAACGTTGTGGGTTGAGTAATAAGCGGTCAAGTAGCGCATCGGTCAAACCGGCAGCGCGACCTAGTTCAATATCTTTCGCATTCGCCGCTAAGATGGCGGTGGCATTACTTTCAAGTTCATCGGCAATAATAGCCAGAGCATTATTTTTTTGCGCGGTAGGCGCGGTTGCTAATTGAAATGAAGCTTTTTTGGCCGCTTGGCCCATCTTGATTAAGTCCACAATTTTTCCCTAATTTGATTGTATTCTCGCCAGCAACAGCCTGACGTTTTATTCCTGGATCACCACCAGATCATCCCGATGAATAATGGTGGAACCATACTCATATCCTAGGATTGCTTCAATATCTTTACTATGCTTACCAATCACTTGCTCTAATTCGCAATTGGAATAACTCACAATACCTTTGGCCAGTAATTGTCCGACTTGATCACGCAGACGAACCACATCACCCCGCGAGAAATTTCCTTGTACTCCGGTAATGCCTTTGGCCAATAAACTGCTACCACGCTCAATCACCGCTTTGGCCGCGCCAGCATCAATCACCAAATCACCAACCGAAGCAGGGCCGGCTAAAATCCAACGTTTCCGGTTTTCTAGCGATTCTTGCAGTGGTAGAAAGCGTGTGCCTTGCGGGCTGTCGCTCAATGCATCTAAAATCACATTCGGGCTACTGCCTGCGGCAATCACCACCTCAATACCAGAACGACGAGCAATGTCTGCCGCTTGCAGTTTAGTTGCCATACCGCCCGTGCCTAACGTAGTGCCACTGCCACCGGCAATTTGACGTAATGTTTCATCAATGGTTTTAACCTCACGGATCAGCTCCGCATTAAGGTCTTTACGCGGATCGGCAGTAAAAAGCCCCGATTGATCGGTTAATAATAATAATTTGTCTGCGCCACATAAAATCCCCACTAACGCCGATAAGTTATCGTTATCGCCAACTTTAATTTCTGAAATCGATACCGCATCATTTTCATTCACGATCGGGATGATCCCTTGCTCCGTTAATGCATTGACGGTATCTCGCGCATTAAGAAAACGCCCACGATCTTTTAAATCGGCGCGGGTTAGTAGCATTTGACCAATTTTAATATCGTAGAGCTCAAACAAGGATTCCCACACTTGAATCAAACGACTTTGACCAACCGCGGCTAGCAATTGCTTACTCGCCATGGTATTCGGTAAGGCGGGGTAATCAAGATGTTCACGCCCTGCGGCGATCGCGCCAGAAGATACCACCACCACTTTGTGGCCTTGTTGTTTGAGGATCGCGCATTGGCGAACCAGATCAACCATACGCGCTTTATTGATTTTCAGCGATCCGCCAGTCAGTACACTAGTACCAAGCTTAACCACTATCGTATGAGATTTATGCTGTGTTTGAGCAGACATGGATTTCCTGTCAAAGGTTAACGTTAAGGTGAAAACACCTATATTAGATATACCCTTTGTTTTATCAATACAAACCGAATTTCACAAGCAGAAAAGGCGCAACAATGCGCCTTTATTGAGAATATTTCGAGCTAAGAGCTAAAAAACAACCTATCACACTCGATTATGCTTTTTATTAAGACTCAGTTGCGACGGAATCTTGATGTGAACTAATGGTAAAACCGTATTGAGTCACCAATACAGCTTCAATTTTTTTATGAAAGGCGTCCAGTGTGCGCTCGACTTCTGGTTGCGCATTGTTTGGAACCGAAAGATCAAGCCATTGTCCTTTTTCGTCATATTTGCCATAAGAGTAATTGGCCACAAAATTTTGCTCAACGCGCTCGAGCTTTAACCACCACCCCCAAAACTCTCGTAATTCTGGTGATTTGGTTTCATCAACACAAACTGATAAACAATCAAATAAATACAAGCCAGGCTGGCAATCTGATTCCCTCAAGTAAGGCCCCACAGCCCTTAAAGCACTCAATAGACGAAAATGTGTTGGACCCGCAGCAATATCGGTCATAGTGTTTCTCCCTTTTCTTATTATTATTTGATGCAATCATTTGCTGCATCAATCATTTACATCCATGTTAACGGTTTACTTATACTTGTCACTACTTAAGCGCATCTTTTAACCAATCAACTGCAATTTTGAGCGCTTGCTCATACCCTTGGTGAATTGACTTGCTACTCAATTGCATCGCTTTACCACCTTGGCTGAAACGAGCAACACTTTGATTATCTTCTTTACTGCCGACCGGATCCCCCTCTAAACCCAAGGCTAAAATAGGCACTGGCGTACTACGACTGGATAGGATCCCTTGCGATTTCAAAGACCAAGCGCTCATCTGCTTGGCTAAACTTGGAATATCTATCGCTTTTTTACCTAGACGCGATGCTAGGGTATCAATATGCATTTTGGGCATTTGGGCAAATTTATCTGGTGTAGATAGTAAACCATGAATAGGCGCCCCGAGTGAGACGCAAGCGTGCACCTTCTCTTGCTCTAAAAATGCCATTCTGGTCAGTATATTGCCACCAAAACGTAAGCCTAATAAGCCAACTTTAAAATGATCGACCCAAGGAATATTGCGTAACTCATGCAATACCGCGCGATGCAGCCGACAAGAATCTTCGGTTAACTTCCAGTTGGTGTTACTGCCAATACCTGGCATATCTATGGTTAACATCGCGATTTCATGCTCAGCAAGATAATCACGGAAAATACGCCACATATCGGTTTGTAAACTATCAATACCGGCACAAACAATCACAACGGGTAATGGTCGTTCGGTATGAGGAAGGTGTAAGTTCGCTTCAATTTTTTTATTTTCAAAAGGGATCGACAGTTTTTTAGTTATATATTGACTGTGTTCCATCGCTTCTGAGTAGGCTTTATTCACCAAAATTTGTGCTTGTAGCGATAAGGTATCGGTATTCAAATGAGGGTAGCTGGCGATACTGAAACATAAACTGGCGAGATACCATTGATTGGAAGCCCCTTCCCCTTTTAATCCATTGGCTTTTATTTGGTGTGACATACCTTGCTGTGTCCACTCATAAGACCAATTTCCTGGGCGGTAACCGGCAATGGTATCCAACCAAGGCGAATCTTGGTGATGATTAGCCGAGCTTGCGATTCGAGCGAGCACTGATTCTGTTTCAATCGGATCCAATCCTTGCCAACTCCATTGCACCCGACGCAAGGTTCGATACCAAGCGCTTTGCGTTCGCTCTTGAGTTGCCTCTAATAAGGTTTGGCTCTCAGACAAGTATTGAACCAAACTGGAAGTTTCACTCGCATGATGATGCTTTTTAAACAACGATTCTGATATGTTTTTACTTTTCTCTTCCACGGTAAACGTCCTTTCGCTAGTAAAGCTTATACCTCAGCGCCTAAGTGCAATGGTGACACTCCATTGATGAGCATGATTTTACCTGAAAACCTGCCATTACATTAACTTAATCGGTTAGCAGATGTTGCCATTGTGGGTGGCGTTGAATATAAACCTCAACAAAAGGGCATACTGGCAAGATTTTATGACCTGTCGCGTCAATATCAGCCAATACTGTTTCCATTAAAATCTTACCGCAACCTTGACCACGCAACTCATCTGGCACAAAGGTATGGGTGATAACCAGAGTATTTTGATTGCGATGATAATCGAGATGCGCCCAATGATCGCTCACCACTTCAACTTGATAGCGACCCACTTTAGGATCATGAGTAAAGTTAGCCATATTCCTATCTCCGTGATTTCTACTTCTATTCACAACATGCTTCATCATAACAATAAAAAAGCCTCATTAACGAGTTAGTATCGTTAATGAGGCTTTTCAAGTAATTAAATACTTCGTTCCCTAAGACTTAAACTGCCGCTTTAAGTAACCAGAGCGTAATACCCAAAATAATTAAAGGGTATCGATTATTTTTGCTTACGATTAACCGGCTCTTCAAACTGCAGAGTCATATCCCACGGTTGTTCAATCCATGTATCTTGCGCAATATCGACAATGTAATCATCAACCAATTCTTGACCTGCAGGTTTAGCACACACACAGATAAGCTTGGCTTTCGGGTACAATTTACGAATATGACGAGCAGTATCGCCGCTATCGACTAAATCATCGACGATCAAGAAACCTTCACCATCACCTTCAATGGTTTTAAGTACTTTCATTTCTCGTTGGTGATCATGGTCATAGCTTGAGATACAAATAGTATCGACATATCGGATGCCTAATTCACGCGCCAAAATTGCCGCAGGAACTAAACCACCACGGCTCACGCCAACAATACCTTTCCACTGTTCAGCTGGCATTTGTTTAGCTGCCAATTGACGACAATACATCTGCATATTGTCCCAAGTTACGATAAATTTAGTACTCATAATAAAAACCTGTTTTTTCAATTATAGTTATGTTTCTGATCCGTAAATAAATTACGCACCAGTGAGAGCAATTTTCAACAAGAAAATAGCTGCTAGGATCCAAACACCAATATGCACTTCACGCGCTTTACCGCTCAGCAATTTAATCGCAGCGTAAGTGACAAATCCCATCGCAATACCTTCGGCGATAGAGAAAGTTAACGGCATAAGGAGACAAACTACCGCAACCGGAGCTGCTTCACTTAAATCATCCCATTTAATATTAACAAGGCCAGACATCATCAAGATTGAAACGTAAAATAATGCACCAGTGGTCGCATAAGCAGGGATCATTCCAGCTAATGGCGAAAAGAATAATGCAAATAAGAATAAAACACCAACGGTTACCGCGGTTAGACCTGTACGGCCACCGACTGCAACGCCAGCGGTACTCTCAACAAATGATGTGGTATTGGATGTACCTAACAATGCGCCAATTGCGGTGGCGGTTGAGTCTGATAATAATGCTTTATTAAGACGTGGGATTTTACCATCTTTACCGATAAAGCCTGCTTTATTTGCTACACCGACTAAAGTGCCGGCAGTATCAAATAAATCGACAAATAAGAAAGCAAACACCACAGAAATCATACCGACATCTGTCATCGCCGAGAAATCTAATTGTAAGAAAGTCGGTTCAATACTTGGCGGCATAGAAACCACGCCATGATATTCAACATTGCCGACCAAAATACCTAAAGCCGTGGTGGCTAAAATGGCAATCATAACCGCAGCGCGATAACCACGTTGTACTAAAACAATCGTCAGAATAAAACCAACTGCGCCAAGAATGGCAGGGATCGAGGTCAGATCACCAACACCGACTAATGTGGCTTGGTTACCCACCACAATACCGGCATTTTTTAGTGCGATGAGCGCTAAGAACAAACCAATACCCGCTGAAATACCTAGGCGAAGTGAAACTGGAATAGCATTAATGATCAACTCACGGATCTTAAATAAGCTTAATAGGATAAATAAAACACCAGAGCAGAATACCGCCGCTAATGCCATTTGCCATGTATGCCCCATGCCAAGTACAACAGTGTAAGTAAAGAAGGCATTCAAACCCATGCCTGGCGCTTGAGCGATTGGGTAGTTAGCGTAAAGCCCCATAATGAAACAACCAATCGCGGCCGCTAAACACGTTGCCACAAACACCGAACCATGATCCATGCCAGTGCTTGATAAAATAGCCGGATTGACGAAAATGATATAAGCCATAGTCAAAAATGTGGTCATTCCCGCCAAAATTTCGGTTTTAATCGTGGTACCGTGTTCCGACAGCTTAAAGTACTTCTCTAACATGTTTATATTCCTAAAGGTTGGCGTTTTATCACAATTAATCGTTTGCGCAACCGATTGATAAAAAATGTGGTGTATTTTTCCAAAAAAACCGCCACAAAGCAATCGGAATTTAAGACCGTTGAGTATTTTATTAACAGGCAAAAAAAAACCACCTATCAAAGGTGGTTGGTAGAATCTAAAAAAGCCATCATGGCTAGAGAAATTCTAAAATATAAGGGGTATTTAAACACAATAATCAAATCAAAATCGTAGGATGAAAAGCCGTAAAAGCAAGAAACGACCACTCAAGTATCGACTACGCTCAATTTGAATAAGCTATTCGCTATTGACACTAAAAATCGCCAATATCAAGGAGTGAAGAGATTATACATAATGGTAATTAAATTACAATGAAAAGTTACTAAATAATCAATTTGGTTAGAAATGAGATTTAGATCACCAGTTTTCGTAGTATAAAAACATTTTTACTGGCTTTATTTCATGTTCGGGTAAATCTTGCCGTAATATTAACCAAGGTAAAATTCGCATCGTTTAGCATGTGCCAGGCTATTAATAAGGCGCATGAGTACGTTGGCGCTCTTCCTTATCGCCATCTATAATTGAGCGTACTTCTGACAACGCACCAAAGGTTAAACCCGATGTTGAACAATGCAATATCTTAGCTCGTTGTGACATCATAAAAAGCTTGTTTAGTCACGATTATCAGCCTATTTCCACTGTACATCCTTGCATCCAAGGTGCATTATTCTAACGTTCTTTTATTTTTCCACTGCTATTTACGCATTAGGAGTCATTTGTGTCTAAAACTCATTCTGAAATCAGCCAACTATCCCCTCAGCCTGTTTGGCAATTCTTTGATAAAATCTGTTCTTTTCCGCACCCATCTAAGCACGAAGAAGCACTCGCGCAATACATCGTATCTTGGGCACAAGAACAAAATTTAGAAGTTCGCCGTGATGAAACCGGCAACGTTATTATCAAAAAACCAGCCACTGCTGGAATGGAAACCAAGAAGACTGTTGCTCTACAAGCACACATTGATATGGTCCCACAAAAAAATGAAGGCACTGATCACGATTTCGCAGTCGATGCTATTCAACCATACATTGATGGTGACTGGGTAACCGCAAAAGGCACCACGCTTGGCGCAGATAACGGTATGGGCATGGCATCTTGCCTAGCAGTTTTAGCCTCAAACGAAATTAAGCATGGTCCATTAGAAGTTTTACTGACTATCGATGAAGAAGCGGGCATGACTGGCGCGTTTGGGTTAAAAGCAGGTTGGCTTGAAGCCGATATCCTACTAAATACCGATTCAGAGCAAGAAGGCGAAATTTACATGGGCTGCGCCGGTGGCGTAAATGCTTCATTAGTATTTGATATTGAACGTAGTACTCTGGCTGACGGCGTAGTACAACAAAAACTTGCGGTTAAAGGACTTAAAGGCGGTCACTCTGGTTGTGATATTCACACTGGTCGTGGCAATGCCAATAAAATCTTAGGCCGCTTCCTTGCTGAATCGGCGCAAGATCTTGCTCTACAAGTGATTGAATTCCAAGGTGGTAGCCTGCGTAACGCCATCCCGCGTGAAGCGTCAGCCATTGTAGCGCTACCAGCAAATAAACAAGCCGAATTGGTTGCCGCATTTGAGCAATATACTCAAACGGTTAAGCAAGAGCTAGGACAAGTAGAAACCGCACTTGAAACACAATTAACCGCAGAAACAAGCCAATTCTCACCACTTAGTCAAGCAGACCAAGCGCGCTTTATTGCGAGCTTAAATGCTTGTCCAAATGGCGTGATCCGTATGGATGACAAAATTGAAGGTGTGGTTGAAACCTCTTTGAATGTGGGTGTTATCACCACTGAAGCTGGCAAAATCACCATCTTATGTTTGATTCGTTCATTGATTGACTCAGGTCGCGAGATGGTCGAAGGGACATTAGCTTCTCTGGCTCAATTAGCCGATGCGAATTTAAAACTGGACGGTGCTTACCCAGGCTGGAAACCCGATGCAGATTCTGAAATCATGCACGTATTCCGCGATGTCTATGAAGGTATTTATGGCCGTAAACCAAACATCATGGTGATCCATGCGGGTCTTGAATGTGGTTTATTCAAAAAACCTTACCCAGAAATGGACATGATTTCTTTTGGTCCTACGATTAAATTCCCACATTCTCCAGACGAGAAAGTAGAGATCGCCACTGTGGCACTATACTGGGAACAAATGATTGCTATTTTAGAAAACATCCCAGAAAAAGCATAATACAGCTCGATAGCTTTTAATCAGCTTCACAAGCAAATGCCTCGGTAATATATTATCGAGGCATTTTTATGCTAAGTGACTCAAAAATCACCTTTGATACCAAATGAAACATCCCTAGAAAGCTTCTCCCAATTACCTATTTCGAAAAGACGCTTAAACCGTCTAGGGCACTTGGTAATACCAATTCCATAAATGTAATGATCGTTCAAAATTGAGTACAAAACCATCTATTTATAACAAGCATAATTGTTTGTTCATTTCATCTGGAACTAACATCACATTCAATCCCAATAAGCGGATCTGTCGTCCATTAGCTCGGGTCAAAATAGCTTCTAACAAGCCTTTAAAATCGTCTAAATTCAATACTTGATGGTTATGTTCTATGGTAGTTTGTTGAAAGTCCGCAAATTTCATTTTGATGCCTTGCTTCAAGATCTTTTTCTCTGGACTGGCTTTAACTAACCTACGCTCTAACTCTGGATAAAGGTTTTGTTCTATCAACTGCCAGCATTGGGCATAAGACTGAATATTGACGCTAAAAGTTCGCTCAACCCCGACCGATTTTCTTGGCCTATCCACCACCACTTCACGCTCATCTATGCCATGACTTCTCTGCCACAGTGACGCGCCCATACGACCAAACTGACGTAATAGATTGGCATAGTTAGATTGCTTGATATCCAAACAGGTATATAAATTAGCTTGATGTAATTTAGCAATACTGACCCTCCCCACTCCTGGGATTTTCTCGAGCGGCAGCGTATCAATAGTGGCTTGAACATTATTTGGTGGGATCACGGCCACACCATTGGGTTTATTGAGATCGGAGGCAATTTTGGCTAAAAATTTGAGCGGTGCGACCCCGGCAGAAGCGGTTAAGTTCAGTTCTCGTTCAATATCTTGTCGAATAGCCTCTGCAATCAACGTTGCCGAACCATGATGCATGGTGCAATCAGTCACATCTAAATAGGCTTCATCCAATGAAAGCGGTTCAATTAACGCGGTGTAACGAGCAAAAATAGCCCGAATTTGCGTTGAAACCGCTTTATAGACCGACATCCGTCCAGGCACTAACACCAGTTGTGGACACAGTTTATAAGCTTGCGCGGTAGGCATCGCCGAATGTACACCATATTCACGCGCCTTATAGTTACAGGTACTGATAATGCCTCTTTGTTTTTCATTGCCACCAACCGCTAATGCGACATCCTTATATTGAGGAAAGTCTCGCATTTCAACTGCCGCATAATAGCAGTCCATATCGACATGAATAATTTTTCGGTTTGCCATATTAAATACTGTATATAAAGACAGTCTCAATCATAGCGTTATGCTAGGTCAAATAACAACTAAATTTTTTTAATGACCGATCAATATAGTCATTAGTTTAAGGATAAGAATTAACCACAAAAAATGCCCTGATGTTAGGATCAGGGCATTGCTATCGAGTCATAAGCTATAACGCATATTACTGAATTCGGTTATTTTCCCATTCAGCTAACTTTTGCGCACGGATCGCCGCTTTTGCTTCCCGTTTTTTGCGCGCGTCACAAGGCTCGGGGCAGTTACAGACTTTATCCACCCCAACCGAACCTAGACCACCACAGCTGCCTTTAACCACTTTCTTTTGAAAAATATAGCCAACAGACATTGCAGTTATTACTAATAAAAACACCAAAAAAGTGATCAAATATATCGCCATGATAAAACCCTCGCTTATTTCTGCTTATCTTTAAGATAAGGCTTAAATGCTTCTGATGCGTACTCTTTAAAACCATCTTTCGTTTTAACAATATACAACACTGGAATATTTTCTTTATTAGCAATGCGGATACCATCCACTTCACCCAACACCATTAACCCGGTAGACAAACCATCTGCCGTCATACAGGATGGATTTAGTACCGTCACTGAAACCACTTTATTATTAATCGGTTTTCCAGTTTTAGGGTTGATGATGTGAGAGTAACGCACACCGTCTTGTTCAAAGTAGTTTCGATAGTCGCCTGAAGTTGCAATTGCCATATTACCTGGTTCGATAATATTTTCGACGGCACGTTCATTAATAACAGGCTTTTCTACCGCAATGCGCCAAGCCACGCCTTGCTGGTTCTTACCTTTAGCTCGGATCTCGCCGCCGACCTCAACCATATAATCGTTAATACCAATCGACTCTAAGTAACTCGCGACTTCATCCGTACCACGGCCTTTGGCAATACTAGAAAGATCGACATACAGGTCTGGAATATCTTTGATTAAGGCATCACCGGTTTCTTGTAAATGCTGAATCCCCGTAATGGCGCGGCGCTGTTCAAGCTTCTCATCACTTGGCGTATGATCCGGTCGGTCTTCAGGGCCAAAGCCCCATAAATTCACAATCGGCCCCACTGTGACATCCATTGCGCCCTCAGTCACTTTATTGATCCGCAATGCTTCGCGAATCACAGTCGCGGTATCTTCTGATACGGTGAAAGGTTGATTGCTACGGTGCTGATTAAATTGGCTAAGCTCTGAGTTTGGACGATAAGTCGACATCTCATCGTTTACTTTTTCAAGAACCTTATCAATACCTTTTTGCAGATCTTTAGCTGAAGGTTGACCATCACTTACTAAGTACTTCACATTATAACTGGTTCCCATAGTAGGGCCAGATAAGTGCACTTGTTGTGCGGGCTTTGAACACCCCATTAATAACATGGTAGAAACCACGACTAACAACGAGTATTTCACTCGCTTTGCAAGATGAATAGTTCTCAGTTTCACCTGCTGACTCCTTAACTTAACTTAACGTAAAAAACAAGAATGAGGAATAGACCATAGAATATCGTTAGCGATAGCAATGATATATTTCTCATTATTTTTAACTTCAAAAAATAATGGCTGACTTTAGAAAGTCAGCCATTACTATCAATCACTTAGCTATAATTAGCCACCAAAATCATCCAATAGAATGTTTTCGTCTTCTACGCCAAGATCTTTTAACATGCCGATCACTGCCGCATTCATCATTGGAGGACCACACATGTAGTACTCACAATCCTCTGGTGCTTCATGATCTTTCAAGTAGTTTTCATAAAGAACGTTATGAATGAAACCAGTGTAACCATCCCAGTTATCTTCAGCCATTGGGTCAGATAATGCACAATGCCAAACAAAGTTTTCGTTATCTGCTGCTAGCTTATCAAAATCTTCGATGTAGAACATTTCGCGCTTAGAACGTGCGCCATACCAGTAAGACATCTTACGAGTAGATTGCAAACGTAATAACTGATCAAAGATATGAGAACGCATTGGCGCCATACCTGCACCACCACCGATGAAGACCATTTCCGCGTCAGTTTCTTTGGCGAAGAACTCACCAAACGGACCAGAAATAGTACATTTATCACCCGCTTTAAGTGACCAAATATACGAAGACATAATACCAGGGGCAACGTCTGGGTTATTTGGTGGCGGAGTAGCGATACGTACGTTTAGCTTAATCAAGCCACGCTCTTCTGGGTATGAAGCCATTGAGTATGCGCGAATTGAAGGCTCCTTCACCACAGACTCATAGCGGAACAAGTTAAACTTATCCCAATCACCACGGTATTCCTCAGGAATATCAAAATCAGCGTATTTAATATGATGTGGTTCAGCTTCAATCTGAATATAACCACCAGCGCGGAACGGTACTTCTTCACCATCAGGGATCTTAAGTACCAATTCTTTAATGAAAGTCGCTTCGTTGTCATTAGAAAGAACTTCACATTCCCACTTTTTAACACCAAAGATTTCTTCCGGTAATTCGATTTCCATGTCCGTTTTCACTGCCACTTGACAAGCTAAACGTTCACCTTCACGAGCTTCACCTTTGCTGATGTGATCCAATTCTGTTGGTAGAATATCGCCACCACCAGATTTAATTTTCACTTTACACTGACCACATGAACCACCACCACCACAAGCTGACGATACAAAAATACCTTTGCTCGACATTGCGCTGAGTAGCTTATCACCAGGAGAAGTAACGATACTTTTCGCTGGGTCACCGTTAATGGAAATCGTAATGTCACCTGTTGGTACCAGTTTAGATTTAGCAAATAAAATCACTAACACTAAAACCAATACAATCAGAGTAAACAATCCGACACCAAGAAGAATAATGTCCATTGACTATTTTCCTTATTTATTGGGTGCTTACCCTACAGTTGAATACCAGAGAAAGACATAAAGCCTAACGCCATTAAACCAGCCGTGATAAAGGTAATACCTAAACCACGAAGTCCTGGTGGTACATCTGAATATTTCATTTTTTCACGAATACCAGCTAATGCTACAATCGCAAGCATCCAACCAACACCAGAACCAAAGCCGTATACGATAGATTCGGTAAAGTTGTAGTCACGTTGCACCATGAAAGATACGCCACCAAAAATGGCACAGTTCACAGTGATAAGTGGTAAGAAGATACCCAATGCGTTGTACAAAGGTGGGAAAAAGCGATCTAACACCATTTCCAAAATTTGTACTAATGCCGCAATAACGCCAATAAAAGTAATGAAGTTAAGGAAACTTAGATCGACACCTTTAATCAAGGCACCATCTTTAAGTACATAGGTATACACTAGGTTGTTTAGCGGTACAGACAGAGTCAATACCACGACAACAGCAACACCAAGACCAATAGAAGTCTTAACTTTTTTCGATACCGCTAAGAAAGTACACATGCCTAAGAAGAAAGACAGTGCCATGTTCTCAATGAAAATCGAACGAACTAGCAAACTAAGATAATGTTCCACGATGATTACTCCTTCGCTTCAATTTGTTCAGGTTTAATGGTTCGGATAATCCAAATCAAGAAACCAATCAAGAAGAATGCTGAAGGTGCAAGTAGCATCATGCCATTTGGTTGATACCAGCCACCATCTTTAATTAATGGCAATACTTCCATACCAAATAATCTTCCTGAGCCAAGCAATTCACGGAAAAAAGCGACCACAAGAAGGACAAAACCGTAGCCTAGTCCATTTGCAATACCATCAATAAAAGATGGAATTGGTGGTGACTTCATAGCAAATGCTTCCGCACGCCCCATTACGATACAGTTGGTAATAATAAGACCAACGAAAACAGATAGCTGTTTTGAAATATCGTAGAAGTAAGCCCGTAATACCTGATCGACCACGATTACCAATGACGCAATAATTGCCATTTGAACAATAATACGCACGCTGCTTGGTATGTGGTTACGCATCAAAGATACGAAAAAGTTAGAAAATGCGGTTACTAACATTACCGCAATTGTCATAACAAATGCGGTTTCTAACTTAGTGGTTACTGCTAGCGCGGAACAAACACCCAACACTTGAAGTGCAATAGGGTTATTGTCTAAAACCGGAGCAATAACGACTTTTTTAAATTCTTTAATACTCGCCATTAGTTAAGCTCTCCTGCTCGTACTTTTGCAAGGAAAGGACCGTAGCCCATATCACCTAGCCAGAAGTCGAATTGATGCTGAACGCCATTACTGGTTAATGTAGCACCAGAAAGCGCATCGACACCGTGTTCAGAACCTTGAGGTGCGCCGCCTTTAACAATCTTGATTGCAGGTTGATTGTTTTCATCAAACAATTTTTTACCTACAAACTGAGCACGCCATTTAGGGTTTTCAACTTCAGCACCAAGTCCTGGAGTCTCACCTTGTTCGTAATAAGTAATACCTTTAACCGTATTACCATCGGTTTCAACCGCAACGAAGGCATACATCATTGACCACAGACCCGTACCGTTCATTGGCAAGATAATTTCAGTCACTTTGTCACCATCTTTTACCAAGTAAACCAAACCTTGGTTAGGACGACGAATGATTTTTGCTTTATCTTGCTCAGGCGTCAACTTAATTGACTGCTTCACATCTTTGG
Source organism: Vibrio algicola (assembly GCF_009601765.2). Classification (NCBI taxonomy): domain Bacteria; kingdom Pseudomonadati; phylum Pseudomonadota; class Gammaproteobacteria; order Vibrionales; family Vibrionaceae; genus Vibrio; species Vibrio algicola. The sequence continues at coordinate 685,538 of NZ_CP045699.1, read as the reverse complement.
TTGCTACACGGCTATTAAAGTCTGCGGCATCGCCTTCAATAAAGTCACCGGTTTTGAAGTCAATCAAGCGAGGCTCGATATTTTTCTTATAGACTGACTGTATTTCAGCTGCGCTTTTAGCATCAAAACCAGCAACTGCAACGATATTGCTTTGCACGTCAAGCTTGGCATTAGCCACTTGCTTCGGTTTTAATACTACCGCTGCTGTCGATACGACAATTGAACACACTAAGCTCAATGCGATAACCGTGATCAGCGTTCTTTTGGTGCTATCATTATTATTTGCCATAGCGAGCTAATCTCCTTTTGACGTTTTTCTCAACGACAAAGTAATCGAACAATGGTGCGAATAGGTTAGCGAACAAAATCGCTAGCATCATACCTTCAGGGTACGCTGGGTTAACCACTCGAATTAATACACACATTGCGCCAATCAGCATTCCGTACCACCACTTACCTTTATTAGTAAATGAAGCCGAAACAGGATCGGTTGCCATGAAAATCATACCAAAAGCAAAACCACCTAATACTAGGTGCCAATACCAAGGCATAGCAAACATTGGATTAGTTGCTGAACCGATGACATTAAAGATGGTAGCCACGGCCGCCATACCAATTAAGACACCAGCAATGATACGCCAAGATGCAATACGCATATAAACGATCATTAAGCCGCCAAGAATTAGCGCCAATGTAGATACTTCACCTATGGCTCCTGGAAGATTACCAATAAAGGCGTCCATCCAAGTAATTGAATGACCTGTAACGGTATTCACTAATGCGCCATGTCCGCCTTGAGCCCACTGACTTAATGCAGTTGCGCCAGAGAAACCATCTGCAGCCGTCCAAACCACATCACCTGAAATTTGAGCAGGATATGCAAAAAATAGGAAGGCGCGACCCGCTAATGCAGGGTTTAGGAAGTTACGACCTGTACCACCAAAGATCTCTTTTGCGACAACCACACCAAAGGTAATACCTAAAGCTGCTTGCCAAAGAGGAAGGGTTGGCGGAACAATTAACGCAAATAAAATAGAGGTAACAAAGAAACCTTCATTCACTTCGTGCTTACGCACCATACAGAATAAAACTTCCCAGAAACCGCCGACCAAAAATACCGTCGCATAGATAGGTAAGAAATAAGTCGCTCCAAGCAGCATCATGCTGCCCCAACCGGCTCCCGCACCTATCGTTCCACCGAGCATTTCGGTAAACCAGTAATGCCAATCACCTGATATGATAGAAGCAAGCTGATCACCCGCATACATATGGTTTAAAGCATCAATCGCTTGATGACCAGTATTGTACATTCCCCAGAACATAGCAGGGAATACAGCCAGCCATACCATGATCATAAGACGTTTTAAATCAACACTATCACGAACATGAGAACTGCGCTTTGTAACCGTACCAGGGGTATAAGCTAAGGTTGCGGCTGCTTCATATAAAGCAAACCAACGCTCATGCTTACCACCAGGTTCAAAATGCGGTTCTAAATCTTCAATAAATTTCTTAAGGCCCATGAATTACCCTTCCTTCTCGATCGTATCTAGGCAATCGCGAAGTAATTCGCCATATTCATATTTGCCTGGACATACAAAGGTACACAATGCCAAATCTTCTTCAGCAAGCTCCAACACACCTAAGCGTTGAGCACCGTCTGAATCTCCTGCACATAGATCACGAAGCAACACTGTTGGTTCGATGTCTAATGGCATAACACGTTCATAGCTACCAATTGGTACCATGGCACGGTCACTACCATTGGTCGTTGTAGTCATATTGAATACACGGCCAGGGAAAAGATGGCTTAAAAATGAGCGCGTTACTGAGAATTTATTCTTACCAGGCATAGCCCAACCTAAGAACTCTTTCTCACGACCTTCATGCAATACAGAAACTTGCATGTGATAACGGCCTAAGTAAGCGTGTGGACCCGAAGCTTGAGTACCTGATAGAACTGAACCAGAAATAACACGCACTTCACCAGGTAATACTTCACCTTCAGTGACGTTCTCAAGGTTCGCACCTATTTGAGTACGAACAAGACGTGGATTCTTAGTTGCAGGACCCGCTAAAGAAATCACGCGATCGGTGTTAATTTCACCGGTTAGGAATAATTTACCGAATGCAATCACATCCTGATAATTTAAGTTCCAAGCGATATTTTCTAAGCTAACAGGGTACAAGAAATGCATGTGTGTACCGACTAGACCGGCTGGATGCACACCCGCAAACTCATGCTCTTCAACATTCGATTGAGAAGACGTTGGTAGCGTTTGATTGCCTTTACAGACATAAACTTTACCAGCAGTTAAAGCGGATAGAAGATCTAAACCGGCTTTAAAAGCTTCTGGTTGTTCATTAATCACTACCGACGCGTCAGCCGCTAATGGATTGGTATCCATGGCAGTAACGAAAATCGCCTGAGTAGTCGATTCGATTGCTGGAACCTTGCTGAACGGACGAGTTCGCAATGCAGTCCACATGCCTGATTCAACCAATTGAGAAACGATGACCTTGCGGTCTAGTTTCACCAGTTGATCGGCTGTGTAGCTGTCGAAAGTCACTTGGTCATTACCTGCAACTTCAATCACAACCGATTGAAGAACACGTTTTGCACCACGATTCACTTCGATAACTTTACCGCTTGCAGGTGAAGTGTATTGCACGCCAGGATTCTTCTTATCGACAAAAAGAACTTGACCCTTTTTCACTTCATCACCCACGCGAGCATGCATTGTTGGACGCATACCCACGTACTCTTCGCCAAGCAAGGCGACTGTTTTGATGGTAGGACCATCACTAATCACCTGAGCAGGAACTCCAGCAATAGGAAGATCCAGACCCTTTTTTATTGTAATCATACGCACTTGCACTACTTTATTTAAGGAAATAAGATTCTTTATTGCGCAATTTAAGACACGACAATTTATTGTGTCCGGTTTCAGTTATCAGTAACCAAAATCGCAACATCCATATAAAAAAGCCGAATTCATTCAATTTCGGCTTTTAGAGCGGTTTTTAACATTAACAAACCTATAGTTGACATATTCTAACACTTTTTTGGAATCCCTTGCCATGATGATTCACAGGATTCCTACATTTATTTGACCCTCGACCGACATCAAACCAACGTTAAAACGCATTTTTTTGAGGCACCGCACAAATATAACAAACGCTTTATCACCGCTTAGAAATAAATACCGAACCAATTAGACACGCTAGCTTCTGTCAGCCTTTTCGTTACATAGTTATGTACGTAAATTAAACATTTGGTTGGTTTTTTACACGCTTTATTTGACAGTAACTCGATAGTCATTTCAAAAAATCTGCTGAGATCTAATTGTTCGCGATATACCTCTTTATTTCCCGCCACCAGCGCACTTTGGTGACTCAGGAATGCCACTTAAGGATTTCCATTCACTATCGGTATAAGCATTGATCGATAGTGCATGAATATGATTCGCTAACTCATCAGCCAACGCACTGTTTATGGCACGGTGACGCATTAATAAACGCTTACCTTCAAATTGCTCACTCACCACTACCACCTTGAAATGACTTTCAGAGCCAGCGGGAACATTGTGCATATAGCTTTCGTTGATCACCTGTAAATGGATTGGATTAAATGTCAGGTGCAATTTTTTTTCAACTTGGTCTTGGATCATAATTTACCCTTATAAGATATTAAGTTATGTGGACGGGTTTACTTTGATGCTACATGGTTGTTTTTTCTTCGCTCACGTCATTTTTTCGTCATTATTGCATGACCGAGTTAACCTGTAGCGACTTTTAACGTGCTATCATACGATTTGTGCCCAAATATCGCAGCCATGCGATTCAATATTATAGATTGAAGATGAATACATTATTAGCTTTACATGATCGCGAACTGTCACTTTTCCGTTTTCCCAAGCGTGCCAATGAAACGCTACAAGCATGGGATGCCGGTGATGAATACTTAATTAACCACATTACAGAAAAAGCCCTTCCAGACGGTCAAAATATTTTAATCTTAAATGATAATTTTGGCGCACTCTCTTGCTGGTTTTCCGAACACCATACCGTCACCATGATGAGCGATTCTTTTATCTCTCATCGCGGCGCACTTAAAAACCTACAACGAAATCAATGCAACCGAGTCAAATTTCTTAACTGCCTTGATGACATCCCAGCCAAGATCGATTTAGTCTTAATGCAATTGCCTAAAAGTAATCGCCTACTGACTTGGCAATTGTCTAAATTACGCGCATCGTTATCGGCTGATTGCCCGGTAATTGGTGTCAATAAAGCCAAAGAAATTCATACTTCGACGCTCGATTTATTTGAAAAGCATCTTGGCACCACTACCACCTCTCTTGCCAAGAAAAAGCACCGCTTAGTGTTTTCTCATGCTAACTGTTCAACCATTCACCCTGTCGCGGCCGAATGCGAATGGCCAGTCGATGGTGAAGATATTGTGCTGTCTAATTATGCCAATGTGTATTCAGGTGAAAACTTAGATCTTGGCGCTCGTTTTATGCTCGATTACTTGCCACAAGTTGACGACTTACGCCATATTATCGACTTAGGGTGTGGTAATGGCATTTTGGCCATCAAAGCCGGTCAACTCAACCCACAAGCTCGCATTACTTGTATTGATGAAAGCTATATGGCGGTGGAATCAGCTAAAAAGAATCTTGAGCGCAACTTAGGCTCAGAGCGCAACATCCAAGTACTGGCCAATAACTGCCTTGATGGTATGAAACAAAACAGCAGTTTCTTGGTTATTTGTAATCCTCCTTTCCACCAGCAAAATGCCATTACCGATCACATCGCTTGGCAAATGTTCTGTGATGCGAAAGATACATTGAACCATGATGGTAAATTGTTGGTCGTAGGAAATCGTCACCTTGATTATCACATTAAACTCGAGCGTTTATTTGGTGAACAGCAAGTGGCGATTGTGGCTGAAAACTCAAAATTTATGATCATTGAAGCTATCAAGAACAATGATCTGAAAAAGAATGATCTGCAAAAAGGACGTTAATAATGAACTTCATAAAACCTAAAAAATTCAAAACACTGCTCGCAATAAGCGCCACTGTGATGCTTTCTGCTTGTGCCAGTATTTCTCAAAATGATTTGGTCAACTTAGTTCCCTCTTCAACCTTGAGCGCCAATCAAATTGTCAGCGGTAAAACCTTCGCTTTAACCAGTCAAGATATCCGCACTGCACAATACATAGCAGAAATAAAAATGGATGGACAAGAACAAGTTCAACCTTTGCATGCTAAACAAAATGTCCGTGAGGCTTATGCTAATGCGATTTATCAGCAATTCTATTCGCAAGGTTTTGCCAAAACCAAAAATAGCAATAACACCTTAAATGTCAAAGTGGTTGACTCTGTGGTTAAAGTTGCTCAACAACCGGTCAAGTATGCCATTGACGGTAAAGTGACCATTCAAATCACCGCTGAAACCCCAAATGGCAAGTTTGTTAAAAGCTACCAAGGCAGCGGGACTAAAACCGGCTCTTTTACTGCCGACACCAAAGACATTGAAGAAGTGCTCAATCGCGTTTCAAGTAATGTATTAGCCAATATTGCTAAAGATTCTGAACTCACTAATTATATGAAAGGTAACTTTTAATGAAGAAGCTTCTAATTTCTCTTGCCATGCTATTTAGCGTATCAAGTGTTGCGGCCCCACTGGTCAATGTTGAAACGACAATAGGTAATTTCACTATCGATTTAAATCAGAAAATGGCACCAATTTCAGTGAAAAACTTTTTGCGTTATGTCAATGATGGCAGTTATGTGGGCACCCAATTTCACCGTGTGATCCCAGGCTTTATGGCGCAAGGTGGCGGTTTTGATAAAGATCTTAACCAAAAATCCTCTTACAAACCTATTCGCAACGAAGCAACCAATGGCTTAGAAAACAATACCGCTACTGTTGCAATGGCGCGTACTAGTAATCCTAACTCTGCCACACGTCAGTTCTTCGTTAACCTGACCGATAACGATTTTCTAAACTACGCGCGTAGCAACCCAGGTTATGCCGTGTTTGGTAAGGTAACCAAGGGCTTTGATGTAGTACAAAAAATGGCGCAAAAACCAACTACTACTCAAGGTGGTATGCAAGATGTACCGGTTACGCCAATTTTGATCACCAAAATGACCTTAGTTAAGTAATCCAGCGACCGTAAATACGCGACATCTAAAGCCATCATAGATCCCTGTGATGGCTTACTCATATATCCCCTAATAAATTCAGCGGTACCGAGGAATATTGAATGGCTTCAATGACGTGGAAAGAAACCTTTAAATCCTATTTAGACAAACGATTGTTGTGGGTTTTTATGTTGGGCTGTTCAAGCGGTTTTCCATGGGTACTGATTGGCTCAAGCATGTCTGGTTGGTTAACCGATGCAGGGCTTACCCGCAGCGCGATTGGCTATTTTGGCTCAGTATTTGCGGTGTATGCGATAAACTTTTTATGGGCGCCGTTAGTGGATCGGGTCAAATTACCTTTTCTGCACCCTTTATTGGGCCAGCGTCGTAGTTGGATTTTTTTCTGCCAAGCGATTATTTTAGTTTGCACCTTCTATATTGCAGGGCTAAATCCTACTCATAATCTTATTTTAATGTCGGCAATTGCACTGGCGATTTCAACAGCCTCCGCCACTCAAGATATCGCGATTGATGCCTTTCGTATTGATAGCTTCCCTAAAAGCAACAACAGTAAATTACCGCAAGCTTCAGCTATGTCAGTAATTGGTTGGTGGACCGGTTACTCACTGCCCGGCTATTTTGCTTTTGCCAATGCCGACGCGTTAGGTTGGAACAATATTTACTATGGTATGACTGGCGTGATTGGCTTGCTGATGGTCTTTACCTTATTGGCTCGCGAGCCTGTCACTAACCGAGACGAATTGCAGCATCAAGCAGAACAACGTCATAATAAAGTGATTAAATCCAAAATTACCGCTTGGTTATCGGTGACCTTAATTGAACCTTTCCTTGATTTCTTCCGTCGCAATGGTGTACAAGTTGCGATCACCTTATTGTTGTTTGTTTTCCTATTCAAAATCGGTGAAGCCTTTTTAGGCCGGATGTCGATTGTTTTCTATAAAGAAGTCGGCTTTAGTAACGAACAAATTGGAGACTACTCTAAGCTAATTGGTTGGGGCGCAACCATGCTATTCACTTTTGTCGGCAGCATGTTTAACGTCCGCTTTGGTATCGTTAAAGGCTTAATGATTGGCGGTGTGGCCATGGCAAGCAGTAACTTGATGTTTGCTTGGTTAGCCTCAGTCGGGCCCAATGAGCATTTATTCCTTGCCACGATATTGGTCGATAATTTCACCACTGCGTTTTCTACCGTGGCATTCGTCTCCTTCTTAACGGTATTAACTGGTCAAGCCTTCTCGGCCACTCAATACGCGTTACTGGCCTCTTTAGGCAACTTTGGTCGAACCACCCTCGCCTCCTTTAGTGGTGAGCTGGTCGATCACTTAAATAACTGGCCATTATTCTTTGTCATTACCGCCTTGATGGTGATCCCAAGTCTTATTATGTTGTATTCACTGCGACACTATTTTAATGACTTGCTGGAAAAGGCCAAATATAAACCATAACGGCTTTTATATTACTGAGATAAATACTAAGCAAAGCTGAACTTTCGTGACTAAACTTCTAAACACCCAAGGCAATCGCTTGCCTTGGGTGTTTTTTATTCAATTGATAATTTATTGTTCAACTTTTTATTTAAAGTTCCAGCAAGATCTTGTTAGTGTGATCGCTGTCACAAAGTAATCGCCAATTTGCAGCCTATTTCACTTACAAATGAGATTGAAACCTATATTATCAGCCCCATTAAGGAACACCGCATCACGGATGGATGCACACAGCCATTTAATGACGAGAGAGTCCACTTATGCGCAAAACACTTTTAGCTCTTAGCCTAGTTGCTGCTGCAGCACCTGCTTTAGCCGCTGACTACTCAGACAATATTCACAAGAATGATTACAAGTTCCTAAACTTTAATTTGATGTACGCTTTGAATGAAAAGCCACAACCATCAGATGCAGGAAATACTGGTCACGATTATTTAGAAATGGAATACGGCGGTCGCTCTGGGATCTTCGATCTTTACGGCTATGTGGATGTATTTAACCTGGCAAGTGGCCATGGCAGCGATAACGATAAAGATGGACAAGAAAAAATCTTTATGAAGTTCGCTCCACGAGTATCACTTGATGCATTAACCGGTAAAGATTTATCTTTTGGCCCAGTTCAAGAGCTTTACTTTGCCACTCTTATGGAATGGGGCGGCGGTGGTTCTACATATACTGATTCAAATGGTGTTGACGAATTAGGTGGTAAACCTGGTGTTAACACTCAAAAAGTCGGTCTAGGTTCTGATGTTAATGTACCTTGGTTTGGCAAGATGGGCTTAAACTTATACGCTACTTATGATTCAAATCTAAAAGATTGGAATGGCTACCAGATATCAACTAACTGGTTCAAACCGTTCTACACCTTTAGTAATGATAGTTTTATTTCTTACCAAGGCTACATCGATTACCAATTTGGTATGAAAGACGAATATGCAACATCAAGCAATGGCGGCGCGATGTTTAACGGTATTTACTGGCACAGCCAACATTATGCTATTGGTTACGGTCTAAAACTATACCACAACATCTATGGCATTAAAGATACGTCATCATTTGAATCATCAGGTGTTGCTCACTACTTCGACGTCACTTACAAGTTCTAATCGATTCGAATACATAGCTTGATATTAAGCAAAATTTAAACAGCGCAGACTTTGAAGTCTGCGCTTTTTTTGTGCTATTTTTAACTCACCCCATACTTTAATATCATCAACAATGGGTATGTGTATGGATATAAACTACCCACAAATCAAATATGAAAAGGAAACAAGGTGAAAATAGGCATTGTGGGATTAGGCGCAATAGGATCATTGTGGGCGGTCAAGCTGCAGCAAAGCGGTCATAATGTTTATGCTTATACTCGTCATGCCAACCAAAGCCACATTAAGGTGCAACTGGATAATCGCCCTACTTGTCGTTTTGATGCTAACAATCTTGAACAACTCGCTCAATGTGAATGCGTGCTCGTGACGGTAAAATCGACCCAAGTCATGGATGCCATCACGCCTTTGTTTCCGTATTTATCCTCAAATACTACCATCATCTTTATGCACAACGGCATGGGCGCTATCGATGTATTCCAAGATCAATTAAACCGGTTTCCAACCTATCTTGCGACCACCACCCAAGCGGCATTTAAACCACAAGCCAATCAGGTTGAACATACCGGCTTAGGAGAAACATTCATTGGTGCCTATGAGGCAAGCTCTGTACACAGAAATTCAATCGAAAATAGCATCATCAACCCCAGAATCCTTACCGCGCTCAACCACGCTCTTGCGCCCGTCACTTGGCACCATGATATTCAAACCGCATTGTGGCATAAACTGGCGATTAACTGCGCCATCAATCCATTAACCGCCATTCATCAATGCAAAAATGGTGAACTGGCCAATAACCGCTTTGACGCAACCTTATCCAAGTTGATCGCAGAAATTAATCAAGTGATGCAAGCACAAGCGGTTCCGATTTCAAAGCAAGCATTACATAAGGCTATCTATCAAGTGATCAATGCGACTCAGCATAATTACTCTTCCATGCAACAAGATGTCGCCCATCAACGCCCAACCGAAATCGAATTTATCACCGGCTACCTCATTCGTAGCGCAGCGCAGCATAATATTGACGTGCCCACTAACCTTGCGTTGTATCATCAGCTCATCAATGCACGCTGAAACATATGCAGTAAAAAATGCGCATTGAAAAAAACTAGAGACTGGTCAGATTTAATTTATACTAAGCGCCCGTTTCATTCTTTATTTTGGCAGTTGTTGCATGACTTTTGATGTCCACACTATCCGCTCTCAATTTCCGGCTCTGACTTCACCTGATGGCAGCGTTTATTTAGATAGCGCCGCTACCACTCAAAAACCTTTGTGTGTCATCAATGCCATCAGTGACTATTATCACAAGCAAAATGCTAATGTTCACCGAGGCAGTCATAGCTTAACCGCCAATGCCACCGCGCAATTTGAAGAGGCTCGCCGCCAAGTACAACGCTTTATTCAGGCAAAACAGCATAAAGAAGTCATTTGGACGCGCGGCGCAACCGAAGCGATTAACCTTATTGCTCAAACTTACGCTCGCAACACCCTACAAGCGGGCGATGAAATTTTAGTCGGTGAAATGGAGCACCACGCTAATATCGTACCTTGGCAAATTGTGGCCCAGCAAACTGGCGCCAAAGTGATTAAAGTGCCAATGACGCCAGACTGCCAATGGGATATGAATGCCTTTCATGCCTTATTAAGCAGCCGAACCAAAATCGTTGCCGCGGCGCACATGACCAATGTCACCGGAACTCGCCAACCAATTGAAGCGATCATCCAAGCGGCGCATCACTATAATGCGGTGACGGTGATCGATGGCGCGCAGGGTGTGGTGCATGAAAGCGTCGATGTGCAAAATCTTGATTGTGATTTCTATGTATTCTCAGGGCATAAATTGTACGCCCCGACAGGCATTGGCGTGTTGTATGGTAAATTGGCTTTATTAGAAGCGATGCCACCTTGGCACGGCGGCGGTAAAATGGTGCAACAAGTCAGTTTTGATAACACCACTTTTGCTGAGCTGCCAGCGAAGTTTGAGGCGGGGACCCCCAATGTCGCAGGCGCAATTGCACTGGCTACTGCGATTAAATGGTTAGCGGAGATTGATCAAACGCAACACCATAACCACCAGCATCATTTGCATCAACAGCTCATTCAAGGTTTAACCGCATTAGATGAAGTGGTGCTTATCGGCTTACAACCAAATAGTTCGGTGGTGAGTTTTCAGTTGGTGATTGAAGGCGAAGTGATCCATCATCAAGATATTGCGACCTTGCTGGATCAACAAAACATTGCGGTGCGTTCAGGTCACCATTGTGCTCACCCATTGATGGATGCGCTAGGGATTAATGGAACCGTTCGCGTGTCTTTTGGTATCTATACCAATAGTGATGATATCAAGGCACTATTACACGCCTTAACAAAATGTATCGAATTGCTTTAGGGATATCCTTGTGAGTATCCAATCCATATTGCCCATTACGAAAAGACGTTTGAACCATCCATGGGCACTTGGAAAAATACATCCATGTATTTTGACACTTTTCTCCATGAACAATACAGATACAGAACGGTAACAGTCGATTTTAGCTAGAAACTTATCAGGGTAGATTACCTAATCAGTTGCTTACGCTTAGATCTTAGAGATTAGAGATTAAGCATCCGCTAAGGTAATCGCTTTAGGGAACAAAATCGTATCTTCAACATGGATATGATTAACCAAGTCTTGGCAGAATTCTTCTAGCAATTGGTAGCATTTACGCCAGGTATTACAAGCCCCTTCTGGCGCATTAAAATGATTGGTCACTTTTTGCATTGCCACGGCAAGATTATCCGCTTCGGTATGTTCGTGCATCATCATGCGGATAGGGTTGCTCACATGACCAAAGCAGCTTTGCACCGATTGACCGGTTACCAATCCTTGAATCGCAGGAAATAAGATCTGTTCTTCTTTATATAAATGCGGGGTTAAATCATCCACCAGCGCGTGAATTAACGGCACCAATGCACGAATAATGTCAGAGTCTGCGCCATGTACATTCAATAATGTATCACCAAGGCAAATTAATTCAGGTCCAGTGGCTCGAATATAGTCATGATGCCCCGCCACAATCACATCAGTTAACTGGTCTAATGGCAATTCACTTAGCTGTTGTAGCTGGTCTTGGGTTAAATTATGTTCACCACTTTGCATCGACATATTCATTCACCTTACTAATTCAATAGAAAAGACAGCTTATGCCTTTCATTGTGTTCAATACATTCCCATAAAGTAGTATTTTAAATGCAACTTAAGATTATGCACTCTTAATGTTATCGACAATGGCGCGCAGTCCATCGCCACGAGTTTCACTTAAATGCTCAATGAGGCCTAACTGTTCAAAATATCTTTGGGTATCAAAGTCATCAATTTGTTGCTGGGTTTTATGATTAAAAGCCGCTAATACCAAGCTAATCAAACCACGAACAATGCGAGCATCCGAATCGGCAAAGAAATGCCAAACCTCACCATCAAACTCAGAGAGTAACCACACTTGGCTTTCGCAACCAGAAACCAGATCATTATCTTGCTTTAATTGTGGCGGTATTTTAGGCAATAATTTCCCCCACATGATCACTTGGCGATAACGATCTTCCCAACTGGTAAAAGATTGCATGGTTTTAATCACGTGTTGCTCGGTGATCTCAATTCCAAATGGATGGGATGGGAAATTCATACTGTTCCTTTACGATTATTTAAGGCGATTTTGGTTATTGCAAGATGCTTTACTAGAGGCATTTTTGTTAAAACCCACACTGGCAGGTGCTAAACGACGCTTGAGTTCCCAGTGAGGTTTAAGAGGTTTTAATGGGCAAGTGCGCTTTCTCGCTACGATAAAATACATCCCACCAAAAGTAGAAGCACAGCGACCTAAACTATGCTCCAACCATATCGAGAACGGCTTTTCTCCTTTTTTAGACGGAAATAAACCACTGCAATCAGAATAAATAACTTCGTAGTTCAAAACCCCTAACCAATCCTTGATGCGATAAGGGCTAAACATACGCCCACTCCAAGGTAAGTTATTCTTGCGCCACGGATACCATCTTGCCAATCCTGTTAAGCTGATTGAATTAAAACCGGTCAGGATAATATAGCCGTCATCGATAATTATTCTATCAACCTCTCGCAACAGTCGGTGAGGATCGCTACAATAGTCGAGCTGATGGCAAACCAATGCGGTATCAATGCTCTTTTCAATAAAAGGTAAGTCGAAAGCGTCGGCAATAATCGTATGGCGTGGGTTAGTAATATCAAGATGGACTTGATGCTTGATATTACAGTGGCTTGTTTCAAGCTCACAGCTTAAACCACCCAGCTTTAACATATGGTAGCCAAACAATTTAGGGCACCATTCATCAAGACGAGATTGGATCGAATCAAAAGCCCATTGCGCATTTTTCAATTGCTGCCAAGAATGCGGTTGGGCAAACGTTTTTTGAATTCGTGCTGGCTTCATAGACTTTATCTCTTAGCGGCAAGATTGGAGTATCACAATGTTAACAGAAACAAATATAGCAAGACTATCGATAACTGGCTTAACGATAGAAACCATAACAGCATTTAATGATAACTACATTTGGTCGATTCAAAATCATGATCAACGTTGTGTATTAGTCGATCCCGGTGAAGCTGCGCCCGCTCTGTCTCATCTACAGCAACATAACTTAGAGCTCGACACTATTATTCTGACCCATCATCATGCCGATCATGTTGGTGGTGTTGCCGAGTTGCTACGTCATTATCCAAAAACCAAAGTGATTGGTCCGGCCAATGATCCGGTTATGATGCTGACTCAATCAGTGCACGGTGGCGATCGTATCGATATTTTTGGCGAAACTTTCCTTGTCATTGATGTACCCGGCCATACTGCTGGGCATATTGCCTATGTGGGTGATGGAAAATTATTTTGTGGTGATGTGTTATTTTCGGCTGGCTGCGGCCGCGTATTTGAAGGCACTTACCAACAAATGTACGACTCATTACAAAAGTTAGCTTCTCTACCACAAGAGACCCAAGTTTACTGCGCTCACGAATATACTTCGGCCAATCTCTCTTTTGCATTAGCGGTAGAGCCAGAAAACGATTTATTACATCAATATCGTGATGAAGTGAACCGCTTACGAGCGCAAGATAAACCTACCATCCCAACCACACTGCGCCAAGAAAAGTGGATCAACCCTTTTCTGCGCTGCCAAGAGCCTAATGTCATGAAAGCGGTATCAGCCAGAACCGATGATCTGTCCGCGCTTTCTGTTTTCACCGCTTTGCGCGATTGGAAAAACGACTTCTAATAACTTGCACCTTTTTTGTTAAATTTGTAAGCAATATGTAACCCTAGTGATAAAAAACATCAAACGGTCGTAGTGTAAATATTAACCATGTCGCTATATACAACCCGTTACGATTTTAAAAGCCATTAAAATCAAAGTTTATGCTAATTTGACCGTTTTCTAACTTGCCAGTAAATCACTAATCCACGTATTATTTGCAACCATTTTCGAAAAGGCGACATGAATGAAACCGTTTATCTGGATATTGGTCCTGCTTTTAGCCGGCTGCCAAACTGCCCCTTCAACTAACGATAATGCCAAAATATCGGACAACGAAGCAAAAACAGTCAAAGCAGAACCGACAAAAGTAAAACCAGTGGAACCACCTAAACCGCTCACGGCGCAGCAACAAACCGATTTATGGAAGCGTATTTCGATGCAGTTTACTCTGCCGATCCCAAATGATGATCCAACCGTCAACTACTATCGCACTTGGTATTTAACGCATCCCGATCATCTGAAAACTGTCTCGAAACGTGCCGAACCTTTTCTTTACATGATCACCACTCGTATTGAAGATCGTGGTTTACCTTTAGAGCTCACCTTATTGCCCGTAGTCGAAAGTGCATTTGACCCGTTTGCTTACTCTTTTGGCAGTGCTGCAGGCTTATGGCAGTTTGTACCTGTTACCGCAGACCGATTTGGTTTAGAGCGCAACTACTGGTATGACGGACGCCGCGATGTCGATGCCGCAACCGATGCTGCGCTTGATTACATGACTTACCTAGGCAATCGCTTTGATGGTGATTGGGAAAATGCGATAGCGGCTTATAACAGTGGTGGTGGCCGTGTTTCTAGCGCCATTCGTAAAAATAAGAAAGCGGGCAAACCGACCGATTTCTTCTCATTGGATCTACCGAAAGAAACTCGTAGCTATGTACCAAAACTATTAGCCTTGGCCGATATTTTAGCCCACGAGAAAGAGTATGGGATTGAAGTTCCACCGATAGCCAATAAACCCGTATTGGCAAAGGTCAACCCGAACGAGCAAGTGGATCTTGCGATTGCTGCTCAATACGCCGGTATTTCAGTTAAAGAACTTCAAAGCTATAACCCTGGGTTTAATCAATGGGCCACCGCGCCTAATGGACCTTACAACTTCTTGATCCCAATTGAGAAAGTTGAACAATTTAATCAAAAATCGGTCGAAAATCGCGGGAAAGGCGTAAAATTAATTCGTTATAAAGTGAAATCTGGCGATACCTTAAGTGTGATAGCCAAAAAAAATCAAACCACCACTAAAGTGATCCAACAAGCCAATAGTTTAGATAACGCCAACATCCGTATTGGTCAATATTTGTTAGTGCCACGCTCAACTAAAAATAATAAAGCTTATGCTTTAAGCGCAAATAACCGCTTAGCTAAAACCCAATCGGTCGCACGCGGTAAATATAAGACCAATTACACTGTTGCCAGTGGGGATAGCTTTTGGTCAATTGCCAAGCAACATAAAGTGACCGTAGATGCCTTAGCTCGTTGGAATGGCATGGCGCCAAAAGATTCACTACGCAGTGGCCAGAAGTTAGTAATTTGGAAGAACAATAGCAGCGGTGCCATTATGCGTACCGTCTACTATAGTGTTCGTGATGGTGACACCCTTGGTGATATAGCTGAAAAATTCAAAGTAAAATCAGCCGATATTATTGATTGGAATGGCATTGATAAACAAAAGTACTTAAAGCCGGGACAAAAACTCAAGCTCCATGTTGATGTGAAAAAAGTAGGCAGCGTCTAAGCTCATTGACTAAAGTACGAACAAAAAAACGTCTCACCATTTATTTTGGTAAGACGTTTTTTGCTTTTTACCCTATCATTTTTAGCGAGAAGCTTTTGTCCTAATGTTGGTTTTGTAGCGTAAATTTCACCAACATTGGATTATGATCTGAAGCAGTCGTTTTAGGTGACATGGCGCTGTTTAATTCTAAGTCACGATAAAAAACATGATCAAACACTAAACCATTAATAAAGCGACGTCGGTTATCAACCGAAAAATGGACTTCATGCATCCCCAGTTGAGCCATTTTAGCTCGCACTTCTTTGGTGCGAGTCTCACTCCAAGTATTAAAATCACCCGCAATGATTAACGGACCAATATGACTTTTTACCGCTTGAGATAAGTGGTTTATTTGTAATTGGAACTCTTTGGTGCCAAAGGTGAAATTAATCGAATGCAGGTTAATCACCCCCAATTGCTGTCCATTCGATAAAGCATATTGTGCGAATAGCGCAGACTTTGGTAATAAAATCCATGGTTCTAGCGCAGTATAAGCACACGCTTTAATCGGCAGAGCGTCGGATAAATTAAGCACTCCCGCACTCACCCCAAACGCTTTAAAAGCATTAACATAACTGGCGCCCCATGCTTGCTCGCCAATCCATTGATTCAATTCTGGGGTTAAACTGGCTTCTTGCAATAACATCAAGTTGCTTTGAGAGCTGTACTCTTGCAGTGCTTGCTGCCAACCTTGATCACCTTGTTTGTGAATATTCCACACCAGCACATTCAATTCCCCTTGTTTATCTATCGGAGAAGATTGGTTTTCGCTGCTGCTCGTTTGCTCAGCTTGATAGCAGTTCCAGTCGATATGTTGCTGATTATCATCAATCGATATCAATTGCGGTTTATCCGGTACTGAAAATACCCATTGAAAACCAACAAAACCCAGCAAAGTCACCGCCGCCGTCGCACCTAACGGCTTGCTCAATCGCTTAAATTTCATAGCTCGTAACCTAGTGAATCAAAAACAAAAAAGGAAGCATAATGCTCCCCTTTTACCATCTTGATTGCAATGATTTAAAACAAATAGCTTATTATTTATACCGCTTCATCGTCTTCTTCACCGGTACGAATACGGATCACGCGTGATACATCAGAGACAAAAATTTTCCCATCACCAATTTTACCGGTTTGCGCGGTTTTAATAATGCAATCGATGCAATCTTCTACCACATCATCTGACACCACGATTTCTAATTTTACTTTTGGCAAGAAATCGACCATGTACTCTGCGCCGCGATAAAGCTCTGTGTGACCCTTTTGACGACCAAAGCCTTTAACTTCTGATACTGTCATACCGGTAATGCCCACTTCAGCTAACGCTTCACGCACGTCATCTAGTTTAAATGGCTTAATGATTGCTTCAATTTTTTTCATTACTTTGTCCCTAAATGCTTGAAATATTAGCTTAGTATACGCATCTCGCTCAAGACTGAAAAGAGCGTAACATCTGAGTTTTAGATTAATTAAATATCATTTTCCATCTTGAACCATCTTAACTGGTGCGAGCAACCACTGTAAGGTTTGCACACAAATAAGCCCAGCGCCGACACCAGCTCTCCCTTATCCATTAACAAAGGAATTTGATCACGTTGCCAAGTTGGGATTTTATACTCTTGCAGCAGTTTCTTTAACTTGCGGCTGTGTTGACGCGATTCAGGGTGAGCGGTGATGCCATTAAATGAAAACTGCACTTGTAAGTGCTGAATATCTTCAGGTAAACGCAGAGTGATAATATTCTCATCCTCCGCCATCAATCCACCCGTTTGATTACCAGAGATAAGTTGCAGATGACCTAATCCGTTGGGAAGTTCAAGTTCTTCAGCTACATTCCATTCCAATACTTGACTGCTAATATCCGGTTTTACCACGAACACATACAATCTATTTTCAAACCGACCTAGCTGAGTTAAACCATAACGAAACTTAGGCGCAGCGTCGGTTTTAGCCAGTGCCACATCTTGCCATATTTGCTGTAATTGCTTGGCACTTGGCATTAAATGGTGCTGCTGCCCTATCCACATGCGCAGTAGGGCGTCTCTCGCAGGCTTAGTTTGCTGTTTAAGACTTTCGATTGATATGGAATCATCCGGCAGCATCATGCTCTTCAGGCGCTCAGAAAGAAGCGATTGCAGTAAGTCTTCTTGTTCGGCGCACAGTCCGGCGCTACGAGCAATGGTACTTTCAATATGTGGCCAACGTGCTTTTAATATTGGCGTGATTTGGTGGCGGATAAAGTTGCGATCAAAGCGGGTATCTTGATTGCTTTCATCTTCTATCCAGTTAAGTTTATGCTGCTGGGCATAATCTTGAATACAGCTTTGAGGTAAAGTTAAAAATGGGCGAAGCAACCGTCCTTTACCAAACTCGGCTTGCGCGGGCATAGCGGATAACCCTTTGGGACCACTGCCTCGTTTAAGCGCTAATAAAAAGGTTTCGACTTGATCGCTGCCATGTTGGCCGGTTAATAACACCCCATTTGAATCAATATGCTTAGACAATGCTTGATAACGAGCCTCACGCGCCGCTTGTTCAATGCTTACTTGCGCGCCTAACGCTAAGGTCACTTTCTCAACCTGAAAATCAATATCGGCTTGCTGGCAATATTGCTCACATTGCCGTTGCCAATGATCAGCGTTATCACTGAGACCATGATGGACATACACCGCGCGATATTGATGCTTTGGGTACTGCGCTTTAAATTTCCCGAGCAAGTGCAGCATTACCCGTGAATCGACCCCACCACTTAGGCCCAACACAAAATGAGTCGAAGGCTGGGCGTGGGATAACGTAGGATCATTAAGTTGTTGGCAGAACGCGGGATATAACATCAATAACTCGTTAGATAAGCTAATTCAATAGAGCATTTGATAATAATCAATAGATATAAAAAAAGCGAGCCTCAGCCCGCTTCAATTCATATAGTTATATATAACCAATCCTAAACACTCAAAGTAGTTGGCGTTTAGCAGTAACCGTAGCTCATAAGACGTTGGTATCGACGCTCAAGCAAGTTGTCATGATCCATTTGATCGAGCTCTTCAAGTTGCTTTAAGAGCACCGCTTTCACGTTCTCTGCCACTTCAATTTTATCACGATGCGCGCCGCCTAATGGCTCTTCAATCACTTGATCAATTAGGCCAAGCTCTTTCAAACGAGGTGCAACTAAGCCCATCGCTTCCGCCGCTTGTGGCGCTTTATCTGAATCACGCCATAAAATAGAGGCACAACCTTCTGGTGATATCACAGAATAGGTTGAGTATTGCAGCATGTTAACGTAATCGCCAACACCAATCGCCAATGCACCGCCAGAACCACCTTCGCCAACCACATTACAAATCACTGGCACTTTAAGGCCAGACATGACTTTAAGGTTACGAGCAATGGCTTCTGATTGACCGCGCTCTTCTGCGCCAACGCCAGGGTAGGCGCCCGCAGTATCAATAAAGGTGATGACTGGAATATTAAAACGTTCCGCCATTTCCATTAAACGTAACGCTTTACGGTAACCCTCAGGGCGAGGCATACCAAAATTACGGCGGATTTTTTCTTTGGTTTCACGACCTTTTTGATGACCAATAATCATCACTGAACGACCATCTAAGCGCGCTAGCCCACCCACAATAGCTTTATCGTCGGCGTAGGCGCGATCCCCTGCTAATTCATCAAATTCAGTGAATGCGTGTTCGATGTAATCTAAAGTGTAAGGACGTCTTGGGTGACGGGCAAGTTGTGCCACTTGCCATGCGCCAAGATCGCCAAAGATTTTTTTCTTCAGCTCTAAACTTTTGGTTTCTAGTTGGCTGATCTCTTTACCTAAATCAACAGAAGAGTTACCACCATGTAATGAAACTTCACGCAACGCTTCAATTTTGGCTTCTAATTCTGCGATAGGTTTTTCAAATTCAAGAAAATCTAGGCTCATCAATGGATCCTTTAATATCATTTAGTTGCTTTTTACTCGCCTTCAAAGTACGAATAAAAGACACAGTCAGTGCATATTTTCGCTAATGCGTTAATAATGCCCTGTTTTTTAGTTAAATTCGAGTTCTACTTGCTTAGAACCGAGAAGAAGTTTCAATTGGTCGAGTAATTCATCTTCTGGTGTCACTCGCCATTCAACGCCTAACACCAACTTTGCTCGGGCATTTTGGCGTTGATAATAAATATTGACCGGCACAGTTCCAGCTCGGTAAGGTTCTAAAATTCGGGTGAACCGCTCAAAGAATACGCCATCAATTTGCGTTTCATTTAATGAAATCGATAAGCCGCGTGCGTATTTTTCGCGCGCATCCGCCAAGCTCATGACTTCTCGCGCCGACATTTTAAGCCCACCATTGAAATCATCAAAGCTGACCTGTCCCGAAACTATCACTATTTTATCGGTTTCGAGTAATTCGGCATACCTGTCGAGTGCATCTGAGAATAGCATGACTTCCACTCGACCGGATCGATCATCCAATGTCATTAAGCCAATTCGGGTGCCACGCTTGGTGGTCATAACGCGTGATGCGATCACTAACCCTGCCACGGTTAACGATTGATCACGACGAGTTGGCTGTAAATCATTCAGGCGACATTGAGTATATTTGTTCAGCTCTTTTAGGTAAGCATTAATCGGGTGACCGGTTAGATACAGCCCTAAGGTATTTTTCTCACCTTCAAGCCATACTTTTTCTGGCCACTCAGGCACTTGGGCGTACGCTTGTTCGATTTCTTCTGGCGCTTCAGTTAATACCCCAAACATATCCGATTGGCCAAATGATTCGGCTTGGTGAAATTGCCCTGCCGCTTTGACCGCTTCTTCCATTGACGCCATCAATGCTGCGCGGTGCGGTCCTAACCGATCTAATGCGCCCGCTTGAATTAACTTCTCAATCACGCGTTTATTGCATTTTTTTAAATCGACCCGTGCACAGAAATCGAATAAATCTTTAAAATGACCACCTTTTTCACGGCAAGCGATAATATTTTCAATCGGCGCTTCACCCACCCCTTTAATCGCACCAATGCCGTAGACAATTGCGCCTTCTTCATTGACATTAAAACGATAGAGGCCGGAGTTAACATCTGGCGGCAGCAAGGTGATTTTCATGCGGATACATTCATCCACCAAACCAATCACTTTTTCGGTGTTGTCCATATCGGCGGTCATTACTGCAGCCATAAACTCAGCCGGATAATGCGTTTTTAACCACAGGGTTTGATAAGACACCAAAGCATAAGCTGCAGAGTGTGACTTGTTAAAGCCATAACCGGCAAATTTCTCTACCAAGTCAAAGATTTTCATTGATAGTTCGCCATCAACGCCAATGCTTTCGGCGCCGGCTTTAAATACCGAACGTTGCTTCGCCATTTCCTCTGGCTTTTTCTTACCCATCGCACGACGTAACATATCGGCGCCACCTAGGGTATAACCCGCTAAGATCTGGGCGATCTGCATCACTTGTTCTTGATACAAGATAATGCCGTAAGTGGGCTCTAAAGTTTCTTTTAGTGACTCATGCTGCCAAGTTGCATCAGGGTATGATACTTCTTCGCGGCCATGTTTACGGTCGATAAAGTTATCTACCATGCCCGATTGCAACGGCCCCGGTCGAAATAGCGCCACCAAAGCGATAATGTCTTCAAAGCTATCCGGTTGTAGACGCTTGATCAAATCTTTCATACCACGCGATTCAAGCTGGAATACCGCGGTGGTTTCTGAATTTTGCAGCACTTTAAAACAAGCTGGATCTTGCAGATCGATCGATTCAATCCGTACCGCTTCTTTTCCTTCTTTTTTCAAGCGGGGATTGATTAATCCTAATGCCCAATCAATGATGGTTAGCGTTCTTAGCCCTAAGAAGTCAAACTTAACTAAGCCAGCGGTTTCGACGTCATTTTTATCAAATTGGGTAACTGGGAAGTGGCCTTCTGAGTCACAATAAATTGGTGCAAAATCGGTGATGGTGGTGGGTGAAATAACCACTCCACCTGCATGTTTACCGGCATTTCGGGTACAACCTTCCAAAATACGGCACATGTCGATCAGTTCTTTGACATCTTCATCGGCAGCATAAATTTCAGCTAATTGCGGCTCAGCGTCAAAGGCTTTTGCCAGTGTCATGCCAGGATCCGGTGGCACCATTTTTGAGATACGATCAACAAAACCATACGGATGACCGAGCACGCGGCCCACATCGCGGATCACCGCTTTGGCCGCCATCGTACCGAAGGTGATAATTTGGGATACCGCATCACGACCATACATTTCAGCTACGTGATCGATAACCTGATCGCGTTTATCCATACAAAAGTCGATATCGAAATCGGGCATAGAAACACGTTCTGGATTCAAAAAACGTTCGAACAGTAAGTCATATTCCAATGGATCCAAATCGGTGATCATCAAGGCATAGGCCACTAATGAACCGGCACCAGACCCACGCCCAGGTCCAACTGGAATATCGTTATCTTTTGCCCACTGGATAAATTCCATAACGATCAAGAAATAACCGGGGAATCCCATTTGGTTCACTACGTCGAGTTCAATCTGTAAACGCTCATCATAAGCTGGGCGTTTTTCTAATCTGACTTTTTCATCTGGAAATAAAAATGCTAAGCGAAGCTCTAAACCTTCTTGCGATTTTTTGACCAAGAAGTCTTCAATTGACATCCCTTCGGTGGGGAAATTCGGTAAGAAGTATTCACCTAAACGAACGGTAACATTACAACGTTTAGCAATTTCAACCGAGTTTTGCAGCGCTTCAGGAATGTCGGCAAACAACTGGCACATTTCATCTTCGGTGCGCAGGTATTGTTGCGGGCTGTAATTTTTAGGGCGACGAGGATCGACTAAGGTATAGCCATCATGTATTGCCACCCGAATTTCATGGGCGTCAAATTGATCAGCCGAGAGAAACACCACTTCATTGGTTGCGACCACTGGCAAATTGTATTGTTCAGCCAGATCTAAGGCAAAATGCAGATAACTTTCTTCATCGGCGCGACCGGTACGGCTGAGTTCTAAATAGAAATGATCGGCGAAATGAGTTTGATAAAATTCGATACAACCATCGACTAAGGGCTTGTTGCCTTTCAGTAAAGCGCGCCCAATTTCACCAACTCGACCGCCTGAAAGAATGATCAATCCTTCTTTATGATTCACCAACCATTCTCTATCAATAACCGGTTGATGCTGTACATGCCCGCGCTGATAGGCTTCTGAAATCAACAAGGTCAGGTTGTTATAACCAACATTATCTTTAGCGAGAATCGTGAGTGAGGTCAGTTCATCACCAAAATCGGCGGATTGAAGGGTAAAGTCCGCTCCGATAATGGGTTTGATGCCATGATTATGCGCATTACCGTAAAACTTCACTAAACCACACAAGTTAGTAAAATCAGTGAGCGCCATCGCTGGCATACCATATTCAGCGACTTTTTTTACCAATGGCGGCACTTTAGACAGGCCATCGACCATCGAATAGTCACTGTGAATACGCAGGTGTACAAATTTAGGATCAGACATAAATTTTAATTTTTGCTCAGGTTGTGTGCTTGAGTGGTTCAATTTTTAATAGATGAAAGTTTACGGCTTAACGCAAGCCATCACAATGAAAAAAGTATTAATCCGTTAGTCCTAAAACCTTCTTTACCGGCTTATAGCTTTTACGGTACTGCTCAAGTAAAGCTTGATCATGACTAATACCAAATTGTTCAATCGCGGCTAAGTGTGCTTTAGTCGGATAACCATTGTGCTTGGCAAAACCAAATTGTGGATATTGCACATCCAGTTGTTTCATTTCTTGATCGCGTGTCACTTTAGCAATGATCGAGGCGGCGCTAATCTCGGCCACGCGTAAATCCCCTTTGACTACCGCTTGACTGGCCATGGTTAAGTTCGGCACACGGTTGCCATCAATCAAGACAAAATCAGGTTGAATATCTAACCCTTCTACCGCGCGCTGCATCGCCACCATCGTCGCTTGTAAAATATTTAGTTTATCGATTTCCCATGCTTCACAACGGCCAATTGACCACGCCAACGCTTTTTGTTTTATTTCGGGGAATAGCGCCAGACGTTTTTTTTCTGATAATTTTTTCGAATCGGTTAACCCTTCAATCGGATTATTTGGATCTAAGATCACGGCAGCGGTGACCACGGCGCCAACCAAGGGTCCGCGACCAACTTCATCGACACCGGCAATATTGAGGAAACCTTGTGGATATTCGAACTCTGGGTATTCTACTTTCATAAAACATCACTTTTTATATTTTGATCTGAAGGGACAATATTGATATCGACAAGGGTTGGATCAATCAAGGTTAAAACCGCGAGCGCGGCTTGTTTATCGGCATCTTTACGGATCCACTGATGCATCTGGTTGAATTTAGCTTGCATCACTTCGCCTTCTGCGCTCATTAAGCGTTCAATTTCTGCGCTTAAATTATCAACGGTACAGTCTTCTTGTAGTAGCTCTTTGACCAATGGTTGATCGGCTAAAATATTTGGCAATGAGACATAAGGTGTTTTTAACATTCGACGGGCAAT
This sequence comes from Vibrio algicola, assembly GCF_009601765.2. Taxonomy (NCBI): domain Bacteria; kingdom Pseudomonadati; phylum Pseudomonadota; class Gammaproteobacteria; order Vibrionales; family Vibrionaceae; genus Vibrio; species Vibrio algicola. The sequence goes on along the minus strand of NZ_CP045699.1, from coordinate 661,137 downwards.
GGCTGCCGATAATGCATTAACACGATAACCCACCACCATAGGGCGATTAACTAACATGCACTCTAATGCCACCGTGCCAGAGGCGAGCATCACCACATCGGAAGCTTCTAACACTGTTCTAGCGGTGCCATCAATTAATTTAAAATCCAGCTCTGGCGCAAGTTCCTTCCAAGCCGCTTCAAATTGGTCACGACGTTTTTGATTGACCAGCGCCACCACAAACCCAAGATCAGGATGGTTTTGAGCTAATCGTTGACAAGTTTGAATGAAAGGTTCACACAGCTTTTTCAACTCAGCATTACGACTGCCAGGTAATACCGCCAACCAAGTTTTATTGGCATCTAAATTCAGCTTTTGACGCGCGGCTAATTTATCGGTTTGCAGTGGAATAGCATCGGCTAAAGTATGGCCAATAAATTCACAAGGCACGTTGAATTTGTCATAAAAGGCTTTTTCAAACGGCAAAAATGCTAACACCAAATTGGTGGCCGCCGCGATGGCATGAATGCGATTTTGACGCCAAGCCCAGACCGAAGGACTGACATAATGCACAGTTTTAATTCCCGATTTTTTAAGTGCTAATTCCACTCGCAGATTAAAATCAGGCGCATCAATACCAATAAAAACATCGGGCGGATTATCAATAAAATAGTTGGTAATGGTCTTTTTCACTTTAAGTAAACGTGGTAAGCGACCAAGCACTTCAACCAAGCCCATCACTGACAATTCTTCCATATCAAACAAAGAATCACAGCCTTGTTCGATCATTTGTGGACCGCCAATACCGACAAACTCAGCATCTGGGTGAAGGGCTTTAATCGCTTTGATTAGCCCGGCCCCTAAAGTGTCACCTGATAATTCACCCGCAACCACACCAATTCGTAATGGACGATCCATACATTTTATCCTTTTAAACAAAAAAAGGCCTAAACAGGTTAGGCCTTTTTATATCAATAATATTGAGACTATTGGCTAAAATCGTAAACTAACGAATAATGCCACGAGAAGAATTATTGATAAAATCAATCAGCACTTGCACAGAAGCATACTCTTTTGCATCTTGCGCCATTTCTGCTTTTGCTTCTTCTAGGGTGTTTTTATTACGGTAAAGAGATTTATAAGCTCGGCGAATGGCATGAATTTCTGCTTTTTCAAAACCACGACGTTTTAACCCTTCGTAGTTAACTCCAAACGGAGTGGCATGATTACCTTGCGCGATAACAAACGGAGGGACATCTTGTGCCACACCAGAAGCGCCGCCAACCATACAATGCTGACCAATATGACAGAACTGATGCACCGCCGAAATACCGCCAATAATGGCAAAATCTTCGACCGTGACATGACCGGCTAAAGTCACGTTATTAGCTAAGATACAACGATTACCAATCACACAGTCGTGAGCGACATGGACGTTAACCATAAACAAGTTATCGCTGCCAACTTTGGTAATATGCTTATCTTGGGTAGTACCACGGTGCATGGTCACGCTTTCACGGATCACATTGCGATCACCAATTTCTAAGCGAGTTGGTTCACCTTTATACTTTAGATCCTGACAAGCTTCACCAATAGAGGAAAACTGGAAAATTTTGTTCTCTTTACCAATGGTTGTTGGACCTTTAATCACAACATGCGAGTAAATTTCGGTTCCTTCCCCAATTTCAACATCGGCACCAATATAGGTAAACGGACCGATTTTGACATTAGCCCCAATTTTCACGCCTTCTTCAATCACAACTGAAGGATGAATTTGAGCCGTTTCATGGATCGCTGTTGCTGTTTTCATAATAGCGGTCACCTTTTAAAATTCACGACGCGCGCATTTAAGCTCAGCCGAGCACACAACTTCACCGTCAACTTTGGCCACACCATTAAACAGCGCGATCCCGCGACGATCTTTAATAAATTCGACTTCAATAATCAGTTGATCTCCCGGCATTACCGGCTTACGGAACTTCGCTTTATCGATACTAGCAAAGTAATAAAGCTCGTTTTCTTTTGGCGCACCAAAGGTTTTAAAGGCCAATAAACCGGTCGCTTGTGCCATTGCTTCTAAAATCAGCACACCAGGGAAGATCGGTAGTTGAGGGAAATGGCCTGTAAACTGAGGTTCATTAACAGAAACATTTTTCAAACCAATCAGATATTTACCTTCTTCATAATCGGTCACACGATCGATTAGCAAAAATGGGTAACGATGAGGCAGTAGTTCTCTAATTTCTGTAATATTTAATGTTTTCTTTTCAGTAGTCACAATCAACTTCCTATAAATGTTTTTAATATATCATTGATAATAGACGAAAAAGATCTGCTACTAGCAGATCTTTTGTCATCTTAAGAGCCATCTAAAATAACAATCGTTGCTCTTAACTATAAAACTTAGTCTGCCAGTTTTTTCTCAACCGCTCTTAGACGTTTGTACATATCATCAATTTTCAAAGTGCGAGCCGCGGTTCTATGCCACTCTTTATTAGTTTGTAATGGGATCCCTGATGAGTAGACCCCTTTTTCAGTAATGCTGCGCATCACCATTCCCATACCAGTAATAGTCACGCCATCGGTAATTTCAATATGACCATTAATCACAGATGCACCGCCGATGATGCAATATTTACCAATTTTAACACTACCCGCAACCGTACTGCTACCAGCCATTGCTGTGCCATAGCCAATATGGACGTTATGGGCGATTTGAAGATGATTATCTAAAATAACGTTATCTTCAATCACGGTATCATCTAATGCGCCACGATCAATAGTGCTGCAAGAACCGATCTCAACACGGTTACCAATTACCACACCACCTGTTTGAGGAATTTTAATCCACTCACCACGCGCATTAGCATAACCAAAACCATCAGCGCCAATGGTGGTATTCGCTTGAATTAAGCAAGATTCACCAATCGTCACACCGTGGTAAACGGTTACATTAGCCCATATGGTGGTATTCGCAGCAATTTTAGTATCTTTACCAATAAAGCAACCGGCGCCAATCACCACATTATCACCAAGCTCAACACCCGTTTCGATAACCGAGTAATGACCAATACATACCCCTTCACCAAGGATCGCATCGGATGCAATCACAGCGGTTGATTCGATACAATCGGCTGGTTTAGGGGTGCTATCCAATGCTTGAGCGATTAAGGCATAAGCAATGTATGGATCATCTACTACGAGTGCATTGGTGCTACAGACTTCCAGCTCAGAAGCTTTGATCAGTATCGCACTTGCCTGACACTCGGATAAATGTTTACGGTATTTTGCATTGGTCAAAAAAGTAATTTGACCAACACCTGCTTTATCCATCGCAGCAACAGAAGATATGATGCAATCACCGTCTCCGTGTAGTTCTGCGTCCGTAATTGTGGCTAATTCAGCAAGTGTTAGTTTTGGCATAGGTTGAATCTTTCTAGTGATTAATGGTAATTATTTTAATTCTTTGATAACAGCGTCAGTCATATCAGCTGCCGGCGTTGCATAAACAAGCGCTTGACCATTTAGCACAACATCATAACCTTGCTTTTTCGCAACTTTATCAATAGCTGATTTAATCTTCACATTGATTTTCTGCATTTCTTGTTGCTTCATTTTATTCATATCAGCTTGGAAAGATTTACCTTTCACTTCTAGCTTGGCTTGCATTGATTGAATATCGATACGCAGATTATCAACATCACTTGATGACATTAACTGTGCATCACGTTTGAGTTTTTCTGCTTTTGCTTGAATTTGACCTTTCAATTTATCTAACTCTGCACGTTTGTCTTTACTCGATTTCTCCAGCTTTTGTTCTACAGCTTGTACTTGAGGCACCGTTTGGAATACTTTTGCTGTGTCAACATAGCCAATTTTTTGATCTGCTTGAGCCGCTGTCGCAGTTAGAGATGCGGTCAATACCACTAAGCTAAGGCTAGCAACTTTAATTAATTTTTTCACAATCATTTCCTTACAAAGAGAATCTAAAATTAGAATGTTTGTCCAATAGTAAAGGTAAAGAATTCATCATCATCACCTTCATAAATTTTAAGTGGTGTCGCAATTGAGAACACAAGTGGTCCCATTGGTGACATCCATTGCATTGCCACACCGGCAGAATAACGGAAATTCCACGGGTCTGAGTAATCGTAGTAATACTTCTTACCCGCCATATTATTACCCGGTTCTAAGTAGTTAAACTGAGTATCCCACACACTGGCAGCATCAACAAAGATACTAGTGCGCAATGAATTTTCCAACTCTTCTGATACAAACGGTGTTGGTACGATCAACTCAACACTGGCAACCATAGTGGCATTACCACCGACTGAATTATCGGTTGCAACATAGTTAGGGTTGTTACCACCAGTTGAACCACCTTCATCATACACAGCTTTCGGACCGGCTGAGTTTGATCCAAAACCACGCAGAGTAGAGAAACCACCTGAATAATAGTTTTCATAGAATGGGAACACGTTATCATTACCATTCTCTGAACCATAGCCATTACCGTAACCTAAACGTCCACGTAATAATACGGTGAAATCTTGCTTTTTAGTCAACGGAATGTACTGTTTAGCATCATACTGAACTTTATAATATGGCACATCCGAGCCTGGTGTTGTGATCTTGAAGAAGGCTCTTTGGTGGTTACCCGCCGTTGGGAAATACCCCTTGTTTAAGTTATTTCGTGTCCATGAAATGTTGATATCATAGTCATTAACATTTAGCTCACCTGATTCTTGATCATAATTTCCCGCCGCTTCTTGAGTGGTAAGGAATCCTTCGTTCTGTACATAAGGGTCAAGATTCGAGATTTTGTTATGGGTATAGCCGACCCCTAATTCAATAAAGTTCAGCTCATCCATAGGGAAACCCCAAGTCAAGCTAGTACCGTAACTTTCATTGGTATAATCGACAATACCCGCTTCAGATGCTTCGAATTCATTATAGAATATTTTACCGCCAAAACTTACGCCATCCAATGTCCAGAACGGGTCGCGATAGTCCAAGCTAATGTTTTTCTGGTAATCATTGGTCATGGCATTAATACCAATCTTATTACCGGTACCTAGGAAGTTATCTTGTTGTAGGCCAACCTGAAAACTCACCCCGGATTCAGTACCGTAACCAATACCAAAGTTCATACTACCTGAGTTAGCTTCTTTTACTTTGTACACTACATCGACTTGGTCATCGGTACCTGGTACACGCTGAGTTTGTACATCTACCTTTTCAAAGAAACCTAAACGATTCAAACGCGCTTTACCAGTATCCACCGATTTAGAATTTAACCACGAACTTTCCATTTGACGCATTTCACGACGCAATACTTCATCTTTAGTAATGGTATTACCGGTAAAACGAATATCACGCACATACATGCGGCTACCCGGATCGATTTGCACTGTTAGGGAAACTTCTTTAGTTTTATCATTAAATTCAGGAATCGTTTGTACTTTTGGATAAGCATAGCCAGATTCACCTAAGGTTTTTTTAATCCCATCTTCAAGATTGGTCACTAAAGAGCCGTTATAAGTATCCCCATCTTCAAATGGGATCATGGCTTTAAAGTCATCTTTTTTGCCAATTAAATCACCACGAAACTTCACACCTTTAATGATATAAGGTTCACCCTCAGTCACATTGAGCGTGATATACACGCCTTTTTTATCCGGTGAGATCGAAACTTGGGTAGACGTCACACGGAACTTTAAATAACCGCGATCAAAATAATAGGTTTTGAGGTTTTCAATATCACCTGCTAGCACTTGTTTTTGATACTTTCCATCGGCGAGAAAGTTCCACCATGGCACATCGGCATTAAGATCAAAACGCGATTCTAGCTGATCATCGGTAAACACTTTATTACCGATAAAGTTAATTTGTTGGATTTTGGCCGAAACCCCCTCAGTAAAGACAAACTTAAGATCGGAACGGTTACGAGGCAGCGGGGTGACGACCGCTTTCACTGTGGCGTTGTATTTACCCACACTGTAATAAAAGTCTTCTAACCCTTTTTCTATGGTACTTAATTTAGTGCGGTCCAGAGCTTCACCGACACGGATACCAGAAGCATCAAGGTTTTGTTGTAGCTGCTCATCTTTGATCGCTTTATTGCCAGAGAAAGAAATATCAGCAATGGTTGGGCGCTCTTTTACTTTCAATAACAAAACGGTGCCATCACGATACACCTTCACATCTTCAAAGTTACCTGAAGAATATAAGGCATTAATAATTGCAGAAGCATCCTGCTCATCGACACTATCACCGACACGGACAGGCATCTTTAATAGCACGGCACCGAGTGCAACGCGCTGTAAGCCTTCAATTTTAATATCCGACACCTTAAATGCGTCGGCGTGAGCTACTGAACTAACTATCAGTAAAGCTAAAATCCAAATGCGCTTGATCGCTATAAACTTGTTCATAAATCCTTTAGACATCTATGCCTTATTAAAACCACTACTGGCACTACAGGCGAGCAAAATCATTAAAAATGGCTATTAACATTAAAGCGAAAATAGCTGTACTACCAATACGATAACCAATCTCTTGTACCTTCTCGGGAACAGGTCGGCGAATAATGGCTTCAATTGCAAAAAATAACAAGTGCCCACCGTCTAAAACGGGGAGCGGCATTAAGTTAATAATACCTAAATTAACACTGATTAGCGCTAAAAACCCTAAAAAGTACACTAAGCCATAATCGGCAGTTGCTCCAGCGCCCTTCGCTATTGTGATAGGACCACTTAAGTTATTAATTCCGACATCGCCAGTAAACAGTTTCTTGACCATTGTAATGGTTAAATCAATGATTTGTCCTGTTTTATTGATAGCTTTGGGGATTGACGCAAAAATGCCGTATTTTTGCTCAAACCGGTACTCTTCTGGCCAAGACTCCATTGATGGTGCTATACCAGCAAAACCAATTTTAGTCCCATCAGTTAATGTTTTTGATCGTGGAATCAATGCCACTGTTTGTTGCTGACCATTACGCTCAATCTGTAAATTAAGCATTTTTTCTGGGCTGAATTTTACTGCATCAACAAAAGCTTGCCATTGGGTGACAGGTTTATTATTAATCGCTAATAATCTATCACCAACTTTAAATCCGGCTTGTTCAGCTGCGCTGTCTTTACTGACATTAGAAATCACCATGGTTAAGGCTGGTCGATATGGCTGAAAACCTAGCGTTTGCATTACTGAATCCGTTTCAGGATCAAAAGACCAATCTTGGGTATCCAAGGTGATACTGGTTTCAATACCAACATCTTGTGGCGAAGTAACCTTCAGCACAATCTGCTTATCTCCGATATGAGAGATCAATGCCATATGAGCAGACTCCCAATCAGAGGTTTCGATACCAGAAATGGATTTTAGTTCCATCCCAGATGTGATCCCAGCTTTTGATGCTATAGAACTGGGAGCGACATCACCTATTACCGGTTTAAGTGCCGGTACACCGATCATAAAGACTAACCAGTAAGCAAGGATGGCAAACAAAAAATTAAAGGCGGGTCCGGCGGCCACAATCGCACTACGACGCCAGAGGCTTTTATGATCAAAAGCGAGATGTTTTTGCTCATCAGGCACATCATCGACACGCGAATCGAGCATTTTTACAAAGCCCCCCAACGGGATCATCGCGATAGTGTATTCCACCCCATCTTTGGCTTTACGACTCCAGATTGATTTACCAAAACCAATCGAGAATTTTTCAACTTTTACACCACAACGGCGCGCCACCCAAAAGTGACCAAATTCGTGCACGGCAACTAAAATGCCAAGCGCGACGATAAACGACGCTAAATTCCATATTATGCTAGTCATTATGAACGCTCTATTGATAATTCTCTTGCGTATTGGCGAGCTATTTTATCTAGCTCTAATAAGCTTTCCAAGCTCTGAGTATCAAGAGTGGATAAGCCACACACTTTCGACATTACTGCCTCATTAATGAGTGCAATATCGGTAAATTTAAGTTGTCGATTTAAAAATGCCTCAACCGATACTTCGTTGGCTGCATTAATAGCAGTGGTGGCATGCTGGCCGGTATAGCAAGCATCTATCGCGAGCTGTAAGCAGGGGTATCTCGCCATATCGGGGGCTAAAAAAGTCAATTCATTAAGTTGGGTAAAATTAATCGGTTTTACGCCGGATGGAATACGATTTGGATATGACATCGACAGTGCTATTGGCGTTCTCATATCGGGCTCCCCCATTTGAGCAATCACCGAACCATCATTGTATTGCACCATAGAATGAATAACAGATTGTGGGTGGATCAAGACTTTGAGTTGCTCTTGTTTGGCATTAAATAACCATTTAGCTTCAATAAACTCTAAGCCTTTGTTCATCATAGTGGCAGAGTCGACTGAAATTTTAGGGCCCATCGACCAATTAGGATGCGCAATTGCCATTTCTGGGGTCACATCACTTAACGAGGCGATGTCACTATAACGGAATGGTCCACCAGATCCGGTCAGTAAAATCGAATGCACACCATTCGCATCAAGGTCACAATAACCTAAATCGGTTTGCACGCTTTGAGACAAACATTGAAATATTGCATTATGTTCGCTATCAACCGGTAGGATCTGCGCGCCATAGTGTTTTGCTGCGTCAATAAAAAACTGCCCCGACATCACGAGTGCTTCTTTATTGGCAAGGAGAATTCGTTTACCTGCTTTTACTGCGGCCATGGTTGGCAATAATCCTGGCGACCCTACAATCGCCGCCATCACCATATCAACTGCGTCGGCAGAGGACACTTCACATAAGCCCTCTAAACCCGCGACAACTCTGGTGGTGACATTGGAATCGTTAAGTTTTTTTTCAAGCAATAAAGCGGCGCTAACATCGGCCATTGCGGCATATTCAGGTTGCCACTTAACACAAAGCTGATACATTTTATCCACATTGGATGCTGCCGCTAAGGCATACACACTAAATTGTTCAGGATTGTGCTCAATAACGGAAAGCGTACTTTCACCTATCGAACCAGTTGCACCTAAAATCGTTATCTTTTGCATAAAATCAAACCACTAAAAAGAGAGAAACGACGCAGTACAAGCTACTGGCAGAAGAAATACAACAGCGCAAAGACTGGGAAGGCCGCCATTAGACTATCGATTCTATCAAGAATACCACCATGCCCAGGGATAATATTACTGCTGTCTTTAATATTTGAAACACGCTTAAACATGCTCTCAACGAGGTCACCCAACACCGAGATCACTACGGTAACAAAGGTGATCAACAACATCGTGGTCAGGCTAGCAAAATGAATATTAAATAATTTAGCCACAAACCAACCAATGACCATCGCCAACACCACGCCACCTAGCAAACCTTCAATGGTTTTATTGGGGCTGACTTTGGGTGCCATTTTGTGCTTTCCAATAGCTTTACCGGTAAAATACGCCCCCGTATCAGCTGCCCAAACCAGTAAACAAACATACATCACAAGTTTAGCACCATGCAGCGGATCGAAAGCGTAATCTACGGCTCGTAGCATAAACACGCTCCATAAAAACGGCAGTAGGGATAAAATGCCAAAAATATGTCGTAATGGGATGTTTTTTTGCCATACACAGGTACTTCTAGGATAGGTTAAGGCTAACAAACTTGCCACTAACCACCACATACTGCCGGTTGATAAAATTGCGTAATGAACGTCTGAAGCTTGCCCCAAACTGACACTATCAAATGGAATAAAGAAAAAACTTGCGGCTACAGCAACCAACGCTGGGAGAAGGCTCATTATACGAGATTTTGGTTCGACAAATTGGGTCCACTCCCAAAAACCAAGCATGGCAATCGCGGTTAACGCGAGAATAAAAAATGGAATAGGCAGCAGGAAAATACCCAATACAACCAACGGGGCTAAAATCAAGGCGGTAATAATTCTTTGTTTCAAACTGTTATCCTTACGCGGTTTGGCTCATAAATAATTGCAATTGTTCACTGGTACAACCAAAACGTCTTTCACGGTTAATAAACCAAGTAATGGCATCTAATAATGGCTGCTCACCAAAATCTGGCCAAAATAAATCGGTAAAATACAATTCTGCATAGGCCATTTGCCATAATAAGAAATTGCTAATGCGGCATTCACCACTGGTGCGGATCATCAAATCGACATCCGGCAAATCAGATAAACACAAGTACTGAGAAATTGTTTCTTCGGTGATGTCTGCTGGCGCAAGTTCACCGCTATCAACCGTCATGGCTAATTGTTTAACTGCTTGGGTTATATCCCATTTGCCGCCATAGTTAGCGGCTACGTTAACGACCGTACCCGTATTATTTTGGGTCAAGGCTTCAGCTTTCGCTATTTTTATTTGCAATGGTGAACTAAACCGAGTTTTGTCGCCAATGATCTGCAATTTTAAATTATTTTTATGCAGCTTTTTTACTTCCCGGGTCAATACCATCATGAACAAGTCCATTAATAAACTGACTTCTTCTTGAGGTCTTCTCCAGTTTTCACTGCTAAATGCAAATAATGTCACCGCTTGAATGCCCAAACGAGATGCGGTACTGATCGTTTCTCGCACAGCTTTTACCGCAACACGGTGCCCATAAAGTCTAGGTTTACCTTGTTGCTTTGCCCAACGTCCATTACCGTCCATAATGATGGCAATATGTTGCGGTAAAAGTTCTGCTGAAACTTGGGGATCGGCCATATCAATATCTTTTAGAATAAATCCGACTATTAAAAGGAATGTCCAAATAGCGGAGTGGCAAAATTAAAAAACGCTATGCTGGGCAAGGTAGAACAAGCCTGCATAGCGCTTTATACTTAAAAAAATTAAACTTCCATTAACTCTTTTTCTTTAACCGCTAGCAGCTCATCAATGTTTTTAATTGCGACATCAGTGATTTTTTGAATATCTTCTTGTGCTTTACGATCTTCATCTTCTGAAATCTCTTTATCTTTCAGTAATGATTTAAAGTCACCATTAGCATCACGACGGATGTTACGCACAGCGACACGACCGCCTTCCGCTTCCGCACGTACGATCTTAACCAGATCTTTACGACGTTCTTCGGTTAATGCTGGAAGTGGAACACGAATAACGGTACCGGCTGACATTGGATTTAAACCCAGATCAGACTTCATGATTGCTTTTTCTACCGCTGGGGTTAGCTCTTTATCAAAAACCGTAATAGCCAGAGTACGTGCATCTTCGGCTATGATATTGGCAAGTTGATTAAGCGGTGTTGGTGCGCCGTAATATTCAACCGAGATATTTTGTAGAATACTTGGGTGCGCGCGACCGGTACGAATTTTTGATAGGTTACCTTTAAGTGCATCGACACTTTTTAGCATGCGCTCTTGAGCGTCTTTTTGAATTTCGTTAATCACAATATCACCTTGTGTTTTATCTGTTAAAGCGAATGAATCCATCCACTCTGTTTAGTATCAGTTCCATCGATTAATTGCCAGGTCAAACTTATTCAGCTTGATCAGTATCGCTAATTAATGTGCCTTCTTGCTCACCCATTACCACGCGACGTAGTGCCCCAGGCTTGTTCATGTTAAATACGCGGATTGGCATTTTATGGTCACGAGCTAAAGTAAAGGCAGCTAAGTCCATTACTTTTAATTCTTTATCTAATACGCTGTTGTAGGTTAGCTTATCACACAAAACTGCATCTGGGTTAGCCACAGGATCGGCTGTATAAACACCATCCACTTTGGTGGCTTTTAATACTACATCTGCTTCAATTTCAATCCCGCGTAAACACGCTGCAGAATCGGTAGTAAAGAAAGGATTGCCTGTACCGGCAGAGAAAATAACCACACGACCTTGACGTAATTGGCTAATCGCATCGGCCCAGTTGTAATCATCACATACACCTTTAAGTGGAATGGCAGACATAACACGCGCATTAACGTAAGCACGGTGAAGTGCATCACGCATGGCTAAACCATTCATCACGGTTGCCAACATACCCATATGATCGCCCACAACACGGTTCATGCCAGCTTCTGCAAGACCAGCGCCACGGAATAAGTTTCCGCCGCCAATCACGACACCGACTTGAACACCAAGTTCGACTAACTCTTTCACTTCTTGAGCCATGCGGTCTAAAACCGTTGGATCAATACCAAAACCTTCAGCACCTTGTAAGGCTTCACCACTGAGTTTTAACAAAATACGTTGATATGCAGGCTTAGGATTCGTTGTCATGGAGTGTACCCTCAAATAATGTGATTTGATTAACTGTTATGGATAAACATCATCCTATTCTCATCGCTTGTAACACTTTTCACTTAAGCATTAATAAACAGTGTCGAGATTAGTAATTTCGTTATTTATTCATAACAATTAAAAACTTATTACAAAAAGACCGCAGCATGGCTACGGTCCTTTAGGTTCGCTATACAAAACAGGGATTAACCTTTTTGTACCGCTGCAACTTCATCAGCAAAGCTCATTTCAGCTTTTTTCTCGATACCTTCACCAACTTCTAAACGTACGAAGCTAGTTACTGTAGCGCCTTTCTCTTTCAAGAATTCACCAACAGTTTTCTTAGGTTCCATGATGAATGCTTGACCAGTAAGAGAAACCTCACCAGTAAATTTCTTCATGCGGCCAACGACCATTTTTTCAGCGATTTCTTGTGGTTTGCCTTCGTTCATTGCGATTTCAACTTGAACCGCTTTCTCTTTAGCTACCACGTCTGCTGGAACATCTTCAGGGTTTACGTATTCAGGCTTAGAAGCTGCAACGTGCATTGCAACGTGCTTGATAGTTTCTTCGTCTGCATCACCCGCAACAACTACGCCAATACGCTCGCCGTGACGGTATGAACCTACTTTAGCGCCTTCAATGTAAACAACGCGACGAACGCCGATGTTTTCACCGATTTTAGCGACTAGAGCAATACGTGTTTCTTCAAACTTAGCTTGAAGTGCTTCAACGTCAAGACGTTCAGCGATTGCTGCGTCAAGAACAGAGTTAGCAAAACCTAGGAAGTTAGCATCTTTTGCTACGAAGTCAGTCTGACAGTTCACTTCTAGAAGTGCTGCGAAACCTTCGCCTTCTTTAATTAGGATAGTACCTTCAGCAGCAACGTTACCCGCTTTTTTAGCCGCTTTTGCAGCACCGCTTTTACGCATGTTTTCGATTGCTAATTCAATATCAGCATTCGCTTCAACAAGCGCTTTTTTACAATCCATCATGCCTGCGCCAGTACGCTCACGCAATTCTTTAACTAGAGCAGCTGTTACTGTTGCCATTGTATAATCCTCGGTTGTTTCCAAAAATGGTAAAAAACAGGGGCCTGCTAATTTCAAATGAATAAGCATGGCCCCTATTACTAACTATAACTTAATCTCAACTAGCCAATAAGACCGTCAACACTAAGTGACAAGGAGCAGTGATATTAAGCTTCTTCTACGAAACTGTCTTTATCAGAAACTGCAACTACGTCTTTGTTACGACCTTCAGTTACTGTTTCAGCAGCAGCGTTTAGGTAAAGCTGTACCGCACGGATTGCATCGTCATTACCAGGAATGATGAAGTCAATGCCATCTGGATCAGAGTTAGTATCTACTACTGCAAATACTGGGATACCTAGGTTGTTTGCTTCTTTAACTGCAATGTGCTCGTGGTCAGCATCGATTACGAACAATGCGTCAGGTAAGCCACCCATGTTTTTAATACCACCAAGAGATTTTTCTAGTTTCTCCATTGTGCGCGTACGCATTAGAGCTTCTTTCTTAGTGATTTTTTCAAACGTACCGTCTTGAGATTGAGCTTCAAACTCTTTAAGACGTTTGATAGATTGACGAACTGTTTTAAAGTTAGTCAACATGCCGCCTAACCAGCGGTTGTTTACGTAGTACTGGTTGCTAGCGATTGCGGCTTCTTTTACTGCTTCAGAAGCGGCACGCTTAGTACCTACGAAAAGTACTTTACCTTTACGCTCACCGATTTTGCTTAGCTCAGCTAATGCATCGTTGAACATAGGAACTGTTTTTTCTAAGTTGATGATATGAACTTTGTTACGAGCGCCAAAGATGAAAGGCTTCATTTTTGGGTTCCAGTAACGAGTTTGGTGACCGAAGTGAACACCAGCTTTAAGCATATCGCGCATTGATACAGTTGCCATTATATAATCCTCTTTAATGGGGTTAGGCCTCCACATCCCCCATGAGTCCGACTCTAAGCCAATGATTGGCTCGAGCACCCCGGATCACGTGTCGGAATGTGTGTGATTTAAGAAATAGTATGTGAAACTCACAATGCTCCGCCAAATACAGGAGTGAACATATGCCAATTTCGGTGCGCTTTATATCATAAAACACGGCTATAAATCCACAAAAACCGCTTATCTCGGGTGCATTTTTTATTTTTTTGTTTTTTTATCGCAATTATGTCGATGATAACGGATTTCAATTGCGATTAGCGCTCCCACTGAATACACTATTGCAATAGTTATTTACCCTGACATTAAAGTGATAACTTCAATTTTAAAGGGTATCGCGTGGTAATAGAAATATAAGGCCCCTGTCACATGACGATTAGAATTAAAACTGCCGAAGAAATTGCAAAAATGCGTATCGCCTGCAAATTAGCGGCCGATACCCTTGAGATGATCGCACCTTACGTCAAAGAAGGCGTGACCACTGAAGAGCTGAATAAAATCTGCCACGATTATGGTCTTGAACATGGTGCGTATTCTGCGCCATTAGATTATCACGGCTATCCAAAATCGATTTGCACCTCAATCAACCATATCGTTTGTCATGGCATTCCAGCTTCTCAAGATGAAGTGGGCAGCAACGGTCAAATCAAACCCGCAGTGCTGAAAAATGGCGACATCTTAAATATCGACATTACCGTGATTGTACCCAATGATCCTAATGCTGATCTGAGTGTGCGACCTGAAGGTTACTATGGTGACACCTCAAGAATGTTTTTAATTGGTGAGGTAACACCGGCCAATAAACGTTTATGCATGGTGACCCAAGAAGCGCTTTATGTCGGTATGCGTAAAGTCAAACCTGGTGTGCAACTGGGTGAAATTGGTACTGCGATTGAAAAATACATTAAAGATAATAACAAGAAAAACCCACGTAATAAGTTCTCTATCGTAAAAGATTTTTGTGGCCATGGCATTGGCGATGAATTCCACGAAGAACCGCAAGTGGTGCATTATAAAAATACCGATCGCCGTATCTTAAAAGAAGGTATGATCTTCACCATCGAACCTATGATCAATGCCGGTAAGTTTGGTGTCACGGTTGATGCAATGGATGACTGGACCGTTTATACGGGCGATGGTAAAAATTCAGCCCAATTTGAGCACACGATTGTGGTGACCAAAACCGGTTGTGAAGTGATGACCTTACGTTCGGATGAAACCATTCCTCGTATTATGCATAACGCTTGATATTAAAAGCCTAAAGCACAAAAATTTTCGCCCTTGCTGATTTATCAACAAGGGCTTTTTATTACTATCAAACCAAGATTTCTCTGCCGTGGAGCATTGGTTTTCTATGCTTGAAACGGTATTATCGAAATAAGCTCATATTTGTTGCAAGGAATGCGCATGCCTTACCAATCCCCTGTCAGTTTACAAGATGACCAAATCTGTCCGGCCGAATTAAAATCTCAACTTGAACAGTTTTCTCTCCATCAAAAAGAAGCTTTTCTGGCTCACCAGCCGGTTGAAGAATTAGTGCTGGCACGCTCTGATTATATGGATTCAGTTTTATCTCGTTTATGGACCTATTTTAATTTTGAACAAGAATCCTCTCTGAGTTTGATTGCAGTGGGCGGTTATGGTCGCGCAGAGTTACACCCGTTATCAGATATTGATATCTTAATTCTTTCCCAAAACACTATATCTGATGACATCTGCGCTAAAGTGAGTCAGTTCATCACTTTGCTGTGGGATTTACGTTTAGAAGTGGGTCATAGTGTTCGCACCATCAACGAGTGTATTCAAGTTGGGCAAGATGACCTTACCGTTGCCACCAACTTACAAGAAGCGCGCTTTTTATCTGGCAGTGAAGCAACCTATGATGATTTAATGGAACAAATCAGCGCCCCGACCTTTTGGCCGAGTGAGGTTTTCTATCCAGCAAAACTCCAAGAGCAACGTGAGCGTCATTCTCGCTATCACGACACCACGTATAATTTAGAACCAGATATCAAGTCTAGCCCTGGCGGTTTGCGGGATATTCATACCTTAAGTTGGGTCGCTCGTCGGCACTTTGGCGCCACCTCGTTACGAGAAATGAGCTATGCCGGCTTTTTAACCGATGCGGAATACCGCGAACTAGTCGAATGTCAGAACTTCTTATGGCGAGTTCGGTTTGCGCTGCATATTGAACTTAATCGCTACGACAACCGCCTCACCTTTGGTCATCAAGCCAGTGTTGCTGAAAACCTCGGCTTTATTGCCGAAGGTAATCGCGGCATTGAAATGATGATGAAAGAGTTCTACCGCACTTTGCGTCGTGTCGCCGAACTCAACACCATGCTATTAAAATTGTTTGATCAAGCGATCACCAATAAAGGCAAAAAGCTAGAGATTGAAGTGCTATCGGCAGATTTTCAACGTCGGGGCACCTTAATTGAAGCGCGCAAACCGGCGTTATTCCAAGCTCGTCCAGAAACCATTTTGGATATGTTTTTTCATATTGCCAATGACTCATCGATTGAAGGGGTTAGCCCTCCGACATTACGCCAATTGCGCACCGCGCGCCGTCGTTTAAATCGCTTTTTGCACACCATTCCTGCCGCACGCGAAAAATTCATGGATCTAGTCAGTCACCCTAATTCGTTGCACCGCGCGTTTGGTTTAATGCATCGTTTAGGGGTATTAGCTGCTTATCTGCCGCAATGGAGCCAGATCGTCGGCCAAATGCAATTTGACCTATTCCATGTTTACACCGTCGATGAACACAGCATGCGAGTGTTAAAACAACTGCATTCGTTTAGTGATTCAGACAACCATGCTATCCACCCGATTTGTTGTGATGTTTACCCTCGTATTCAAAAGAAAAACCTGCTTATTATCGCCGCTATCTTCCATGATATTGGTAAAGGTCGCGGTGGCGATCACTCCGAGATTGGCGCAGTCGAAGCCTATGATTTTTGTATCGAACATGGCCTATCCAAACCGGAAGCAAAAATGGTGTCTTGGTTGGTACAAAACCACCTTTTGATGTCGGTGACCGCTCAGCGCCGTGATATTTATGATCCCGATGTGATCACCGAATTTGCTAAAAAAGTGCGTGACGAAGAATACCTAGAGAACTTGGTGTGCCTCACGGTAGCCGATATTTGTGCCACCAACCCTGAACTGTGGAACAGTTGGAAGCGTACTTTGTTAGCCGAATTATTTTATTCTACCCAACGAGCCCTGCGTCGCGGTTTAGAAAACCCGGTCGATGTGCGTGACCGTATTCGCCACAATCAACACATGGCGGCGGCAATGTTACGCAAAGAAAACTTCACGCCAAGAGAAATCGAAGTGTTATGGCAGCGCTTTAAAGCCGACTATTTTCTGCGCCATACCGCCAAACAAATCGCTTGGCATGGTGAGCATTTACTCAAGCACGACCATAAACAGCCGTTAGTCTTGATCAGCAAAAATGCTTCACGAGGCGGCACCGAAGTGTTTATTTACGCGAAAGATAAAGCCAGTTTATTTGCCACTATGGCCGCAGAGCTTGATCGTCGAAACCTGAGTATTCATGATGCACAAATCATGACCAGCAAAGATGGGTATGCGCTCGATACTTTTATGGTACTGGATCATAACGGCGAACCGATTGACGATGACCGACACCAAATTTTACAACAACAATTGTGTACTATCTTACAAACAGCAAAGCCAAAAATCGCTAATTTAAGACGAACGCCACGTCAACTATTGCATTTTAACGTTAAGACTCGCATCGACTTTATTCCGACTAAAACAGGCAAGCGCAGTTTGATGGAATTAGTCGCATTAGATACGCCAGGATTATTGGCAAGAGTCGGCTCAGCGTTTGCCGAATTAGACATACATTTGCATGGCGCTAAGATCACCACCATTGGCGAGCGCGCAGAAGATTTATTTATCTTAACCTCGCCAGCCGGAGGCCGCTTAGAAGAAGAGGAAGAGCAAGCTATTCGAGCACTATTGATGACAAAAATCGCGCAACTGTCACCACATTAAATAAAAATAAGCGCTAAAATAATGGTTATTCGATCATGTAAAATCAGAAGAATCGAGGTGAATATTTATGTATCCAAACCTGCAAAAGCTTGGCATTACCGAGCCTAAACTAATCGCCCGTTACAGCTTGCGTCAAGAAGCTCAAGTTGATGTACTTAAAGTCTATTTTCACAAACAAAAAGGCGAATTGTTTGCTAAAAGCGTTAAGTTTAAGTATCCACGCCAACGCAAAAGCATTCGCTTAGAAAACAGCCAAGGTCGTTATAAAGAGACCACCGAAGTCAGCCCTAACCTGACTCAAATAATGACTGAATTAAATAAAATCACCAAACCAAAAGCGATGGACAGCGCTGATATCAAACATAAAATCCTGACCGATTTGCGCCATTTAGAAAAAGTGGTATCAGGAAAAATTGCCGAAATTGAAGCGGATTTAGAAAAACTGAAGTAGCGGCAGTTAAGTCATTTCAAGCAGCGATAACTTAGCGGCGTAACGGGTGTTAATACCAATTCCATTTAATATTTGATCAATTTGAATACGCCGAAAAGACGCTGATCCGTCCTTGGTCGCTTGAAAAAAGGCCATCGATGGTCTTTGCCACTTTTCTCTGTACTCAATTTTGAACCATCATTAAATTTATGGCATTGGTATAAATTGCTCGTCACGCCCACAGCTATACCCGTCTTACTTGAAGCTGCAGCTTTGTTGGCTGCGCTAACTCACCCCAATCACTTAGGCAAGCTAAGCTATTAAGCTATTAAATCATCCATATTCCATTCGAATTCGGCAAATAAAGCTTGCCACACTTCGTCAAACTTAGCTTCAATCACGATCGCCTGCTCGGTGATCGGGTGAATAAAACTTAATCGTGTCGCATGCAGCATTAAGCGATGAGCATTAAGATTATCTCGAAACAGTCGATTTTGTTTACCATCACCGTGCGAAGTATCACCAATAATGGGATGACGTAAATGCGCCATATGTCGGCGTAATTGGTGCTTGCGCCCTGTCAGTGGTTTCATTTCAACCAAACCAAAGCGACTGGTTGGAAAACGTCCGGTTGAATACGGTACTTCCACTTTCGCCAGAGGTTGATAATCAGTCACTGCCGACTGTGCTTCTTGTTCCTGCTTGGCAAATTTATCGGCCACTTTATCCAATTCTTTTTTAAGTGGGTAATCGAGCCGCGCTCCCTCTTCAACCCAGCCGCGTACAATCGCATGGTAGGTTTTCTCAAATTTATGCTCGGCAAACATTGGCGCGGCCTGTGATGCCATCTCACTGGAAAGTGCAAATAACAACACCCCAGAGGTGGGGCGATCAAGTCGATGCAAAGGAAACACATGCTGACCTATTTGATCGCGCAAGGTTTGCATCACAAAACGCGTTTCATGGCGATCAAGCCACGAACGATGCACCAACATTCCCGCCGGTTTATTTACTGCGATCAAGAACTCATCACGATAAATGATCTCTAATTCAACCATCTCTTCATCGGTTGGCAGTGGCTCATCAATCGAACCATCGCGCTTTGCTTCATCATGTGAATCTGATTGTGTTTTCATTATTGGACTCATTTTACCGCGTCATCTATTCGTTTAATGGCGAGTAATAAATCGTTTAAAGACGTATCTCGAACCGAAGCTTGTTCAAAATAAGGACTGATTTCAAAACCACCCGGCATCTCACAATCGGACGCCATTAATGAACGCATTTTGGGCATAAAAACCCACTGCAGCCATTGGGTTGGCGATAAAGTATCGACCGAAAAAGGCTGGTTACTGGCTAACGCTTCCGCTGATGGCGCTTGCGCTTCCCAAAAGGTGAGTTCAATCATTTTGTCTTCTAATTGCTCAAGTGCATCTATTAATTTAGTGTAATCAATCATTTTCGCGGCTGTCCCCTTGATATTGAAGTACTAGGATACCATTTAATTAATAAGTTTTATTATATTACCTTCATCTATCATTGGGTTTCATCATGAATGCGATACACAATTTAAGCCAGTTATTAGAAAAAAGTCAGTGCCAATACCAAATTTTTGACTTAGGTCGCCGCATTCAATCCATCAATCAAAAAACTTTTTTACAAGTCGAAATGGGACAAAAACCCTACCCATTTCCATTGCAACGTCATGCGCATATTGCGGTCGCTTACTGGACCGAGCAAAATCAACCTTGGATCTGGTTTTTAAAATTCCCACTTGATGAACGCGGCCTGTTAAACCAAAGTGATGTTGGTAATTTCTTAAAGTACGTCACCGAAGCAATGGGCGCGCAACTGGGTCAAAGCTTGACTGAAGAACAACAACAGCACCTTGCCGACAACCCTTACACTTTTACTCCTAAAGATGACAAAATGGCGGCATTTCATAGCTTGATCCGCGCCCATTTAAACTTAGCCACCAGCCAATATTATGAGCATGCGCAGCATTACTTTAGTGGCGATTTAGGTTGGGCTAACTGGCAGACCGTTGGATTACAAGGTATCACCGATATGTGCGCTCGCCTGTCGGACAATCAAAATACCGTTGCCATTCGTAAAGCCCTGCCACAGCTGGCCAAAGACACTCAATGCCACCCAGCCTTGTATGTCTTACTTGGCGCGCTTGAGCATGTCACTTTAGATGAAAAATTAAGTCAACGTATTGCTGAACTGGCGCTTGAGCAAAGCCAACACGCTCAACCCGATTTATTTTTATTATCGGCTTATGTGCGAGCACTGTCTGGCGGTGACGAAACTCAATTACAAGCAGTGATTGAAGCAATTTTAGCTAAGCCAGAATTAAGCCACGCCGAAGTGTTGATCGCGATTGCAGGCCGCTGTTGGTCACAATTGACCACAGAAGCGCGAGCAGGCAAGTTTTTATTGCGCTTGGCCCAAACTGACAACCAAAATTTATTTAACCAATTATTTGCCGATTTAGTGATGCTGCCAGAATTGCGCATGACATTTTTGCCTTTATTGCATAATACTCCAAGCCCTGAGCTCGCCAATGCATTAATCACTTTGCAACAGCAGACCAAATCAGGCCAATAAATCAAATCGACGCTATAACGTACATTTAAGTATTGACGTAAATCGAAACTATAACGTACATCTAAGCTATGAGATACATCTAAGCTATACGTTAAATTGAAGCCACAAATCAAATTGAAGCTATAAGCCCAAGGAAAGTTGGATGATAACGGATTTATTAATGATTCTATTGGTGATGTTTATTGCCTTATTGTTTTGGCAACAACGTCGTCAATCGGAATTGGCTCACCAAGCCATTTTGCGCCACTGCGAACAACTGGATTTACAGGTTCTTTCTACTTCGTTACTGCGCTATAAAATAAAGCTACCCGATGGCCGCTGGCGTTTTCATTCGCAATACCAGTTTGAATTTTCTTCTCGCGGTGATGATTGCTACCAAGGCACAATGATCATGATAGGCTTTAAAGCCACCCACTTTCGCTTGCCACCGTATAGAATGGTCGACAACTATGATTATTAACCGTCTCGGTATGATTAAAAAACCGCAGGCCATTAAAAACAACATTGTAGGCCAAATACTCAAAAAGGTTTCAAAATGAATACCCAAAACATTACTGAAGAACTGCATCAAGTGTTATCAGCATTACGCGCCGAAGGCAAAGAACCGAGCGTGGCATTAGTCAAAGCTCGCATGTCGGTTGCGGTGCCTATGCCTGCGATTATTAGCACTATTAAATCGTGGAAAGCCTCCAACCGAGTCCCTAAAGTTGAAATTGCAGCTCAACAGCCTGTTAATGACAGCGATGCTAAGATCCTGCAACTTGAACAGCAAATTCTAGACCTACTGCAACGAGTGACCAGCTTAGAGCAGCAACTTAAAGCAAACAAAGAAGAGAAATAATATGAAGATTTGGGTTGATGCCGACGCATGTCCGAAAACCATTCGCGAAACCATTTGTCGCGCCGCCGAAAGAACCGGCATCACCACCACTTTTGTCGCCAATCACCAAGTTCCAGTGCCAAAGCGCGTCAACATTCACTCTATTCAAGTAGAAAGTGGTTTTGATGTTGCCGATAACGAAATTGTGCGTTTAGTTGAAAGCGGCGATCTGGTGATCACCTCAGATATCCCACTGGCGGATGAAGTGATCACCAAAGGCGGTCAAGCATTAAGCTCGCGCGGTGAGCTTTATACCAAAGACACCATAAAAGCGCGTCTTAATATTCGTGATTTTATGGACACCATGCGCTCTAGCGGACTGCAAAGCGGTGGCCCAGCACCTCTATCCCAAACCGATAAACGCGAGTTTGCGAATCATTTGGATAAGATTTTAGCCAGAGCCAAATAACAAAAAACGAGTCATTATTAATCACTCGTTTTTCTCTTTAAGGTAGCAAGATGATTGAGCCGGACAAACTTAGCTTTTCAGCTGATCCCACGAGATATTTGACACGATCCGGCAATCATCACATTTGAAATAAAAAATATCATGCAGAGGTTTTTCCAGTTTCCAGTCACCATCACAACGTGGACAGCGGCGTTGCTTTTCCGCTTCTAGGCTTTCGCCGCCAATACGATATAAATAGTAATAGGTCGGGATTTTCGTTAAGTATTCTAGGCGTCCGCGCAAATCCCAACCACGACGAAACAAATAACTGCTCACATCGGAGATTTCTTTTAGCGTCGCATGTTCGGCTTGGGTCGCGCCAGCCATTTGAATTTCATCACACGCTTGCCATTCAGTTTGCCACTTAATAATCGCTTTATGATCGCCATTTAACGTGGGTGGATTATGGTATAACGGGATTGGCCTAAAGGTATCACCGCAGCGTAATGGCGAACAAGAATGCACAAAAGTAGTGTACAAAATCTGCCAACTCGACTGCCCCGTCTCTTGATGCGATACCGTCTGCTCTGAGTTTAAATCTTGCCCTAACACTCTTACTTTAGGCGCTAAGACTTTCGCTTCGGTTAAACGCTGCAAGCACACTTTGACATACGCCGAGTGATACTGCGGATGCATACTATCGGATTCTGGACAAATTAAGCGAACCCGAAATTCCCCCTCACCAATGATGATTGGAAATTCACGACCTAAAATCTGGCCATTAAAACGTAACGCATCTAATAAACCATTGATCGATTTTTCAACCGCATCCATAGTGGTGTTATCAAAACATTCAAATTGCAACTCTACAACGTACACTCGACTTCCTTCTTACACTTCGACTTGGCATTGGGTTAAAAACTGTTCGATATTGGGGCTTAATACATCGCGGTTGGCGGTGCCCAAACGTTCTAAAATCACTTCGCCAGTCATATTACAGATCGACACCACATCTAACTCGGCATCAGTGGTGCCAATAAACACGGTGGGTTTTAATTTTAGACGGCGCTGAGTCACTAAATGCCCCAAGATATTTTCTTGCAGAGTCACAAAGTCCTCATCACTCCACACTTGCAATAAAGTGAATGGTTTATTGTTCCACGAAAGGGTTAAATCGGCGCTGTATTGTGAGCCATAGAACGCTTTGATATCAGAATGAATAATCAGCTCAATACCACGTTCTAAATTGCCAAAATCTGCTACTTGGTCACGCTCTTGTGGTAGCCACTCAACCTCTTTGCTGCCGAGGCTAGTTTGTAAACACGGTGAAGGTAAGCCTTGCATTTCATTGGCAATTGGGCGGCTTTGGTACGCTTGTTCCCATTGAGTCACAAAATCGGAAGTGAGCGCCGCTAAAGTGTGAGCAATATTATGGTTCATTCAAGGCTCCAAATTCAAAATTATATGGCTATTGTATAGATACCAAATGGAATTGGTATTACTATTCGGGTAATTGTAACAAACCAAGATTCTACTATGACTAACCCTGAAAAATCTAAATCTTTATCTGCCCAAACCAGCTCCACCAAATATGCCAATGCTAAAGAATTACAAGGCTTAACATTAGGTCAACACACTCAATATCGTCACGATTATGACGCCAGTTTATTGCAAGGTGTGCCGCGCAGTTTAAATCGTCAAGATCTGGGATTACATCAAGTCGAAAATCTGCCCTTTATTGGTTGTGATATCTGGACGTTATATGAGATATCATGGCTCAATAATAAAGGTTTGCCGCAAGTTGCCATTGGTGATGTATCACTGCCGCTCACCAGCCCTAATTTAATTGAATCAAAATCGTTTAAGCTGTATTTAAATAGCATCAACCAAACTCGTTTTGAGAATTGGCAGCAAGTCGAAGAGACTTTAAAAGCAGATTTATCAGCCTGTGCTGGAGAACCCGTTGAGGTGTGCTTGCATCATGTTGATCACTACAATCAACAACCGATCGTCAGCATGCAAGGGTTATGCATTGATAATCAAGATATCGAAATCACCGATTACCAATTTAATGAGCAATATCTACAAGATGCCACTTGCGACCAACAAGTCAGTGAAACCCTACACAGCCATTTATTAAAATCCAATTGTTTGATCACCAACCAACCCGATTGGGGCAGTGTTGAAATTCAATACACAGGCAATAAAATTTCACAACAAGCACTATTACGTTATTTGGTTTCTTTTCGTGAACATAATGAATTTCATGAACAATGCGTGGAACGTATCTTTTGTGATATCCAGAAATACTGCCAACCGACAGAATTAACCGTTTATGCCCGCTATACTCGTCGAGGTGGATTAGACATCAATCCTTATCGCTCGAGTAAATGTGCACACCCGACGAATATGCAACGTATGGCACGTCAGTAATTTTAATTTCAAGAGAATATACACTGCAATGAATAGATTGGCTCAAAGCCTTATGGTGCTCAGTTTTTTATTGAGTAGCTTACTTTTTAGCACCCTAGCACAAGCTAAAGTATACCTATCGCCAGTTGCGCAAGAAGCGGAAAGACTCTTAAGCGTTAATCCACAAAAATCGCTTGAAGTCACCAAGCAGTTTTTGGCGACCCGAAAACTGGTGGCCACTAACAGTCAAGATTACACCTTATCGAAAGATGGCAGCGAAAATAGCATCCGCACGCCCGCCACCAGCATTGAAGCTCTGCAAATTATGGCTTTGGCTTATCAACACAGCAACCAGCCACAGCAAGCACTGCTCACCATCAGAAACGCCGAAAGCATTGCACAACATTATCAATTACCTCAACCTCTACTCGATTCGCAACTGATCCAAAGCCAATTATTGTGGCAACAAAATCATAATATTAGTTCGATCAACCAGAAAATCACCCAGATAAAAAATCAGTTACAGCAAGAAGCACAAGCTACTAACTGGAAGCAAGAGTTCCATTATAATCTTTATATGTTTGAAGCTAAAATCTATGCATATCAAGGTGACACAATCAAAGCAGAAGCAGCATTTAAACAAGCTGAAAACTACGTCATTGCGTTAAAATCGACCTTACTTACCATCGATTACCACCTCACTTTAGGTCAATATTACCTTGAGCAAAGCGAGTACGACGACTCGCTTACCCAACTTCTTATTACCTATTGGATGGCGGTAAAAGAAGGCGATAGTATCGAATTAGCCAAAGCAAACTTATTACTCGCCAAACTGTTTTATACTCGCCAGGTATTTGACAAAGCGATAGAGCACACCACAGAAGCCGCCGATTTTTATGATAATTACCCCTATTCCGAGGCATTATCTGACACATTGAAACTAATGGCTGACACTTATTTTCAGCAAGGTAAATATAACCTTGCTTTAGTCAATTATCTCAATGTATTAGACAATGAAACAGCCTTAAAAAAACCTGAAAAAATCATTGATTTGAAAATTAACATTGCCAATACCTATCTGAAATTATTTGATTTTTCCCATGCTGAAATTTACCTCACCCAAACCATCGCCATGGTAAAAAGTAGCGGTTACTCGGGGCGAGATGCCGAAATTTATTTATTACAGGCCGCATTAGCGCTCTCCAATAATGATGCGAGCGCAGCATTAAACAGTAGTCAACATGCGTTAACCATTGCGAATAAAATAAGAAACAATCGCCTCAAAATGGATGCTTATAACATTCGCTCCTCTGCCTATCAACAACAAGGGAATTACCAGCAAGCTTTTAAAACACAGAAGCACTACCAAGCTTTATGGAAAAACCAGCAGGAACAATTTAATGCGATTAATGACGAAGTATTTCGTCAACAAAAGGATATTATTGAACAATCTCTCCATTATGCAGGTTTAGAAGATAACCTTGCGCGCAGTCAGCAGCAATATAGTGAATATCAAAAATCCACCTTTATATTGTTATTTGTTTGCTTTTTAATGCTAGCTCTTATCATTTATCGCGGCTCTGTGAATACGAAAATACGGGCAGATCTAGAGGAGCAAACTCTTGAACTCTATACCCACACTCGTTCACGATTACAAAATTTAAAGCTACTCAATGTTAAGCTCCCCAAATCATTACAACGCAGTAGTGCGGTATTTGAACAGTGGAGATTGGGCGAATTAATTAACGAACCTTTGATCGACCGACTGTATTTCGTGATGTTTGATGTCACTTTCTTACGCAATGTTTATCTAAAACGCGGTTATCAAGCAGGGCTAGAAATAGAACAAGCATTTGGCGCACATTTAAAAACCTTTGTCACCGCCCCTGCTCGCCTCTATCATTTTGCTGATGGGAGATTTTTATATATTGAACCCAAAGCTACCCACCAAGGGTCGGCTAAAGAAATGTTTGAAAAAATCAATTCTTGGGTCGAAGGTTTTCAAACTGATACTGATATTAAACGCCACATAAGAATGGGGATGGCGGAATATCCGTTTTTACCGAAAGCCTACACCGCCATTAACGATAAAGAGTTAATCGATATATTATTAATGGCCATTTATATCGGGCGTCAAATGAGTAAGCATGAAGGCGAAACCAAAAGTCAATGGATCCATTTATCGGCAATTAAAAATGCTCCAGCAGCCAGCTTTGCGTCCGATAACACTCGCTTAGCTTGCCAACAAGCGGTCAACCAAGGACTAATAAAAATTCAAACCTTAAGTGGTAATGATGAGCTAGCCAAAGAAATCATCCGCAATGAAAAGCCTGACTTCTAACTACACAACAAAGCTTGTAGTATCGCTTGACGAATCGGTGTAATGTTAAGAAAAATAAAAACAAACCCGATTCTATACCCGCTTAATTTGGCGCTAGCGTTTTAAGTTAAACGGGTATAGAAGATCAAGTTGGAAGGAATCTGTTATGATCACCCAAATAAGCCCAATGGGCAGTTTAGATTTATTATCCCAATTAGAAGTTAGCAAACTCAAAAAAGCCGCCTCTAGTGACCTCTATCAATTATATCGTAGCTGTTCTCTAGCCGTGCTCAACTCAGGCAGTCACACCGATAACTCAGAGCAATTACTCAGCCAAAATCTCTCATTTGAAGTTGAAGTTTTACGCCGTGAACGCGGGATCCAAATTGAACTCACCGATCCGCCCGAGCATGCCTTTGTCGATGGCACCATCATTAAAGGTATCCAATCGCATTTATTCTCAGTGCTGCGCGATATTGTGTTTTTGCACATGCAACTGGCAGACCGACAAGCATTAAATTTGACTGAACCGGTTCTGATCACCAATTTAGTGTTTAGTATTCTGCGGAATGCCAAAGCCTTACACGCCGGTTTTGATCCTAATCTTGTAGTGTGTTGGGGTGGACATTCGATTAACGAAATTGAATATCAATATACGCGTAAAGTGGGCAACGAGCTTGGTTTGCGTGAAATGAATATTTGTACCGGCTGTGGTCCTGGCGCAATGGAAGGCCCAATGAAAGGCGCGGCAGTTGGTCATGCCAAACAGCGTTATACTAATCAGCGTTATATTGGCTTAACCGAGCCTTCTATTATTGCCGCCGAGCCGCCAAATCCAGTGGTTAATGAGCTGATCATCATGCCAGATATCGAAAAGCGTTTAGAAAGCTTTGTGCGCATGGGACATGGGATCATTATCTTCCCCGGTGGCCCTGGCACAGCCGAAGAATTGCTTTATATACTTGGCATCTTAATGCATCCAAATAACGCCGATCAACCCTTGCCACTAGTGTTAACGGGGCCAAAAGAAAGTGAAGCTTACTTCCGCTCAATCGATCAATTTATCCATGACACACTAGGGCCTGACGCGCAGAAACATTACCAGATCGTGATTGATGATCCGGCCCAAGCCGCACGCATTATGAAAGATGCAATGGTGGAAGTAAAAGAGCACCGCAAAGCCAATGAAGATGCCTACAGTTTTAACTGGTCTTTGCATATTGAGCCAGAATTCCAAGCCCCATTTATCCCAACCCATCAATCAATGGCCGCGTTGGATTTACATTTAGAACAACCACCAGAAAAACTGGCGGCCAATCTACGCAAAGCCTTCTCTGGCATTGTAGCGGGTAATGTAAAATCGGAAGGGATCAAAGAGATCAAAAAGCATGGTCCATTTATTATTGATGGCGACCGTAATTTAATGGCCAAAATGGATACTTTGCTCAATGATTTCGTGACTCAGCAACGCATGAAATTACCTGGCTCTGAATACATTCCTTGCTATCAAATCGCCAAATGATCATCAAAGATCAACCGCAACGAATATGTTAAGCTAATACGCTTCTGGTACATGACGTGCCAGAAGCTTTTTTATACCTGTTCTATCACTTTCTATACCCAAAGTAATTGAAGTTGCAGTGAGGCGGCAAGTAAACGAAGCACCATGAGCTTAGCTTGCCTAAGTGATTGGGGTGAGTTAGCGCAGCCAACAAAGCTGCAGCTTCAAGTAAGACGGGTATATTTAATACTCAGCAAGGAAAACTATGTCGATTCATTTGGTGATCATTGATGCGCTCAACTTAATTCGCCGCGTCCATTCCGCTCAGCCCGATCCCAATGATATCGCCCGCACCATTGAGACCACTACTCGAACCTTGCATAAAATCATTAATGAATCCCAACCGACTCATATTATTGCGGTGTTTGATCATCATTTGCAAAACCGTGGCTGGCGCGCCGAAGTACTGCCAAGTTACAAAGAAAATCGAAAGCCGATGCCTGAAGCGTTACTCGCAGGTTTAGAATCGATTCAAGCGGCATGGTGGGAATTTGGGATTGATTCTCTGTTATCCGATGGTGATGAAGCCGATGATTTAGTGGCAACCTTGGCGTGTAAAGTGGCTTCTGCTGGAGAGAAAACGACTATTATTTCGACCGATAAAGGCTATTGCCAACTGCTGACGCTCAATATCCAAATTCGTGATTACTTCCAACACCGCTGGTTAGACGCACCATTTATCGAGCAAGAGTTTGGGGTACAACCACAGCAACTGGCCGATTATTGGGGATTGACTGGGATCAGTTCCAGTAAAGTACCGGGCGTCCCTGGTGTTGGCCCTAAAGCTGCCAAAGAAATATTGCAACAATATGGCGATATTGAAAGCGCTTATGCCGCTGAAGATCTAGCACCCAAATATCGAAAGAAATTGGATGAACATATTGAACTGGCCAGAACCTGCAAGCAGATCGCTGCCTTAAAAACCGATATGAAGCTTGGCTTTAATTTGCAGGATGTGAGGTTTGAGAATAAAGCGTAACAACGGAATCAAAATCGACTCACAACTGTCATTCCATGTATGAGCTTAAGCGAATAGACAGGGAATCTCGCTTGTAAGATAGCCTAATTTAATTATTTATTTTCTCTCTTGTCACAACACAAGTTAAGTTAAAAACAAGGGCGAGCTGTCCAGCTCGCCCTAAATCACTTTTTAGTATGGGGAGATATTTTTCAATACTTGCACATGGACAGTGATTTCTTCACGATCATGGTACAAATGTTTCGCTTGTAGCTTGTAAGGCACTTCATTTTCATCGAAGAACTGCTTCAAGTTTTCAATATCATCCAGCACTTCATCGTAACGGCCTTTCATTGGCAGTTTAAGGTTGAAAATCGCTTCTTTCGCCAAACCACGGATCAACCACTCACCCATTAGCTGAGCAACACGTGATGGCTTCTCGATCATGTCACACACAATCCAAGTCACGTTTTTCTTCGGTGGGATAAACTTAAAGCCATCGGCAGCGTGATACTTCACTTGGCCGGTATCCATTAAGCTTTGCGCCATCGCACCGTTATCGACGGCGTGTACAAACATCGAACGCTTCACCAATTGGTAAGTCCAACCGCCAGGGCAAGCCCCAAGGTCAACTGCCCACATGCCAGGTGCTAAACGAGTATCTAACTCATCTTTAGGAATAAACACATGGAACGCTTCTTCGAGTTTTAAAGTCGAACGACTCGGTGCATCGGATGGGAATTTTAAACGCGGGATCCCCATAAAAAACTGCGAGTTGTTTTGCGGCAATGAATAGCCCACATAACACTGGCCTGGCGCGGTAAAGCACACGTGCAAGACTGGCTTTTTGGCATTATCTTTAGCAAACAAAAAGCCTTTACCACGTAATGCCGAGCGCATTGGTACGGTAAATTTACGGCAAAACTTCAGTAGCTCTTTGGCTTCGTTGGTGTCTGGCGTTTCAATCCGGATATCACCACACATTGGAAATTTATCTTGCGCTTCCAGTGCCGCTAAAATCGGAGAAATACGATCTTCCACCGGTAAATTGGATAGCTCAGCACTGACCGCCATCATTTGACGAGCAAAGATCAGAGTTTTAAAGTCAATCTTACTGATCAGCTTATCGGCATCACCGTCTTGGTAACATTCAAACACAACATAGCCCGATTGTTTTTTAACACGCGGGAAGCCAAAAAGTTCTAGGTCATTGGCTTTGTCTTGAATTTCACCCGCACACTCTTTTTCAAAGCCAGAGCGGCAGTAAAGTAAAACGTGTTTCACGATGTCACCTTATTAAGTCTTATTACAGAAAGGGTAAAAATGATCCAGCCCAGCATAAAGAACACACCACCGAGTGGGGTAATCGGACCAAACCATTTTATGCCGGTTAGTGCCAGCGCATAAAGACTACCACTAAAGCAAAGGATGCCGATGATAAAGCAACCACCAGCATAAGCTAGCCCTTTTCGTGCTTTTTCATTATAGCGGTTTATTTGATGCTTAGGATCCGTCTGTTGATTTTGCGAATCCGCCTGTTGTTGTTTCGAGCCCATCTGTTGCTGCTGGGCCGTTATTTGCAATAAAATGCCACACGCCAACAGTGCAAAGGTATGCCACGCTTGGTATTGCACCCCGGTTTTAAATACCGCTAGCAAATACTCTGGCAACATTTTAGTTAATCCGTGAGCGGCAAATGCACCTAGCGCCACCACGATAAAGCCAGAGATACCCGCAACGGCCAGTAAACGCTGTCCTTTGCATGCAAACACTTTAGATGTTGTTGTCATTGTCATTCCTCATCGCGCCAGTATTACGCTCAATAAAATCACGCATCTTGGTCACGGCTAATTCGCGGTTGCCCGTTTCAGTAAAACCAGAACGCACTCGAGGTTTAAAACCATGATCACCATCTGGGATAAATTCAAGTGCAATAGAAGATGACAGTACAAACGCACTACACTCCTCACGGGTACCGAAAGTATCGCGCTCGCCTTGCACAATCAACATAGGTTTAGTCACACAGGCAAGATGCTCACCACGATATTTTTCAAGCTGTTTTGGCGGATGAAAAGGAAAACCTAAACACATTACGCCGCGCACGGTTTCAAGTTGAGATAGATGGCTTGCCATGCGTCCCCCCATCGACTTACCCGCTAAAAATAAGCAGGTTTTTGATTGAGTATAATGGGCAATTAACGCTTCAAACGCGGCTAATAATTTTGGTGCGCGATCCGGCGGACTCTTCTTGCCTGTGATCGCCCGCTTGGCCATGTAAGGAAAATTAAAGCGCACCACTTTGATTTGTTCGCAAGCTAAACGCTGCGCGATATCAGTCATAAACTCATGATCCATTCCCGCACCAGCGCCATGAGCCAACAAAACCGTGATAGCGGCATGTTCATTGCCATCAACTAACACGGGTATATCGATGTCATCAATCACGATTTTTTGCTCGCGATTCAGGTCTCTTTCAGGCGCAAGTTTCATGCTTGATTGCCTAAATGGTTTTCTTCTAAATCATTGTCGAGTAACACATCTTGTTCTGCTGCTGCTTTGCTTATCATCCAATCACGGAAGGTCGCCACACGGCCGCTATCGGCTTGTTTATTATCACACACTACATAGAAGGCGTTTTTACTCATCAACACTTCGTCAAACGGTTGCACCAAACGCCCAGCATCGAGATCAGGTTGCACCAATACATTATTGACAACGATCCCCTGACCATGCATTGCCGCTTGGATCACCATCATCGAGTGACTAAAGATCGGGCCATGATTCACACTAACACCATCCACTTGATGTTCTTTCATAAAGCTTTTCCAATGCTTACGCATGCTGTCATGCAACAAGGTGTGATGCTTTAAATCTTCAAGCCCAGTTAAAAGGCTTCGCCCCCAGTAATAACTGCGGTGAACACACGGGGATCAAACATTCTAAATAGAGTTTATCGGCGCGAACACCCGGC
Source organism: Vibrio algicola (assembly GCF_009601765.2). NCBI lineage: Bacteria > Pseudomonadati > Pseudomonadota > Gammaproteobacteria > Vibrionales > Vibrionaceae > Vibrio > Vibrio algicola. Next base: position 628,430 of record NZ_CP045699.1, on the reverse strand, counting down.
CAATTGCCACGGCCATAATAAATCGCCACATCAACATCATCTGACAAAGAACCATCATCCATATCGACCGCTTTAATACGCACATCGATATCCGGCTCTTGAGCATTAAAATCGGCCAAGCGAGGCACTAGCCATTGGATGGCAAAACTCGGCGGCAAGCTGATCGTCAACGCGCCCTTTTCACTGCGCTCTAATACTTTATCAGTGGCATCAGAGATGGCGGTGAAAATATCTTTCAGATCGAGAAAATAACTTTGGCCTTCTTCAGTCAGTAATAAGGAGCGATTTCGACGGCGGAACAGCTTCATTCCTAAAAATTCTTCTAATGCTTTGACTTGATGACTGACTGCCGCTTGGGTAACGAACAATTCTTCAGCAGCGCGTGTAAAACTCAAGTAACGTGCGGCTGCTTCAAAAACGCGCAATGAATTTAGTGGGGGTAAACGTCGTGCCATAATCAAAACCTACTCATTAATTTTTCTTATGCGAAGTATTATAAATTGTCCATTGCTGAACTACCATTAAAACTCTATATTTCATCCCACATTAATGACTTACTCGATGTATTCGCAAGGATCACCTTGTAATTTACTAATGCTAATGTTGTGTTTGCATTAACTCTTTTTGAGTTTTCAGTAAAGCGATAGTCCCTCATTGCTTTACTTTTATAGTATTTTGATTATTTATCAAACTTTGCGCACAGTCGGCTTTTTAGTCGGCTGTGCTTTTTTTTTGCTTATTGTAATAATACAAAAATGCCGACAATTGAAATAACGTCAATGTCGGCATTTTACTTTTTACTTTAGAGCGTTATTTTAAATAATTAACTTGAACCGTTTAATCATTCACTGAGTCAAAAAACTAAGGGCGATACACTTTAACATTATTAAAACCAAGATCTTGTAGATACAAAGCTTGCAAGCGACTCATGACACCACGATCGCAATACAATAAGTACTCTTTAGCTTGATCTAAATCGCCAAATTGAGTGGCCAATTTATAAAACGGCAAATGTTTCACTTCAACATCGGCGATCTTAAGTGGGCTGGTCTCTTGCTCATCTGGGCTACGGATATCCAGCACCACAGCATTTGTTGCGATTTCCGCAACTTGCTCCACTTCTGGCGCTTGCTCTTGGCTTTGTGCTTCAATATCTCGAATATCCATCACGCGCGCATTCATCACCACTTGCTCTAGAATATCGAAATCAAAATTCAATTCTTCTTTTTCAAGTTTGGCTTTGACCGCTTTAACGGTTGGTTTTTTCGAGATCACACCACAGTATTCTGGCATCACTTTGGCAAAGTCTTCGGTGCCGATATCACGCGCCACATTAATGATGTCTTCTTTATCCCAGTTGATCAGCGGGCGCAGAATTAATGTGTCGGTGACGTTATCAATCAAACGTAAGTTAGTTAAGGTTTGGCTGGATACTTGTCCAAGCGCTTCGCCTGTTACTAAAGCTTCAATGCCAAATTTTTCAGCAATCATGCCACCGGCGCGCATAAACATACGCTTAAGTACCACGCCCATCTGGCCATCATCAACTTTTTCAAGAATTTCAGCTACAACCGGTTCAAAATCGACAGCGACAAATTTCACTTTGGCTGACGAACCGTACTTATTCCAAATAAAGTGCGACACCTGTTTTACGCCAATCTCATGCGCAGGACCGCCTAAATTAAAGAAGCAGAAATGGGTTTTAGAGCCGCGTTTAATGTGTAAATAACTTGAAACGCCTGAGTCAAAACCACCAGAGATCAGGCTTAATACATCTTCTTGAGTACCAAGAGGAAAACCGCCTAAACCTTTATGACGCGCCACTACTTGATTGAGCGTATCGCCATCAATCTCAATATTAACCGTGACATCCGGCTTGTTGAGTTTCACTTTGGCCGATTCTACCGCTTGGTTTAAACCGCCACCCACGTAACGTTCTACATCAATTGAGGTAAAATCATGTTTGCCACGGCGCTTAACACGCACAACAAAGGTTTTATCAACAATAAGATCACGGCTTTGCACTAATGCTTGCTCGTAAATATTGTGCATATCGGTAAATTCTGACTGCACCACTTCAAGTGAGTGATGAATCCCCGGTGTATGGGTGAGAATTTCCAGCACTTCGGCAAAATATTTATCGCTATTAGCCGCCACTTCAATATGGTCACGACGGTTAAATACCGCAACAGAGTCCGTTCTACGTTGGATAATAGTGCGAATATTGCGCTCCAGAGCTCGGGTAAAACGTTTACGGACCGAGTCACTTTTGACAAAAATTTCTGGATGGGGCTTAACAATAAACTTCATATTATGATTCGCTTTTAATCGGGTTACGGAGCGCAATACCTTCATTCTCTATGTTTAAGTTTAAGAGCTTATTCAACTGAAGCTCATCGCTATCAACTAGGTTAAGATATCGCCAAATCTGAGGCGCAAAATTATACACTACATTATCCACCGACAAAATTGATTTCCCCTGTTACTAGATTAAAGTTAAAAATATATTGAAATGAATGTGACAAACATGAGATTAGCCCTTGTTTCAGTCTCTAGGGATAAATACAATTAACCTTCTAAAATACCCGCGTTAAGCCAAGGCTTTCACTCTCATACGGGTATCACGACCAAGCAGAAGAATATGGCCAATAAAAAACCTGAAAATATGAGTTTTGAAGAATCACTTGCTGAGCTCGATAGCTTGGTGGATCAACTTGAAAACGGTGATTTAGATCTTGAAGATGCCCTTAAAAAGTTTGAACGCGGTATATCTCTTGCCCGTGTGAGCCAAGGCAAACTGAGCGAAGCAGAACAGCGTGTCGAAATTTTATTAAACGACAGTGATGATGCTGAGTTAATTCCGTTTGATCCACAAAGCGATATTTAATATGAAAATGGCGTTAACCGAATATCAAACCCGTAATACTCAACAGCTTAATGCGTGGTTAGACCGCATTCCGCAGCAAAAACAAGCCCTCACTCAAGCGATGCGCTACGGTTTGTTATTAGGTGGTAAGCGCGCACGCCCGTATTTAGTTTATATAACGGGTCAAATGTTTGAATTAGAGCCTAATGCACTTGATACGCCGGCTGCCGCGATTGAATGTATTCACGCTTATTCATTAATCCATGACGATTTACCCGCCATGGATGATGATGAATTGCGCCGTGGTCAAGCCACTTGCCATATTGAATTTGATGAAGCGACCGCCATTTTAACCGGTGACGCACTGCAAACCTTGGCGTTTACTATTTTATCTGAAGGTTATTTAGATCCAATCAGCGAACCGCAACGTATTCGTTTAATCCAAGAACTGGCGCGTGCTTCTGGCGCACTTGGCATGTGCATGGGCCAATCGTTAGATTTAGAAGCTGAAAACCGGTCAGTTACACTCGATGAGCTTGAAAACATTCATCGCAACAAAACCGGTGCACTGATCAAATGTGCCATTCGTATGGGGGCATTATGCGCCGGTGCCAAATGTATTGAAATATTGCCACAATTAGATAAATACGCCGATGCAGTCGGTCTGGCTTTTCAAGTTCACGATGATATTTTAGATGTGACGAGTGACACTGAAACGTTAGGCAAACCCCAAGGCTCAGACCAAGAACTGAATAAAAGCACCTACCCAGCTCTGCTAGGATTAGAGGGCGCACAACAAAAAGCGCAAAACTTGCTGCAAGAAGCACTACTCGCTCTGCAAGCAATACCGTACAATACTCGATTACTCGAAGAGTTCGCACGATACGCCGTCGAGCGTAGCCATTAAAATTATAAGAACTAACATAATAAGCGCGACTACCTTATGACTCTTGATATCTCAAAATATCCAACGCTCGCACTCGCCAATACGCCGGATGAATTGCGCACGTTACCAAAAGAAAGCTTACCTCAATTATGTGATGAGCTGCGTACCTATTTGCTCAACTCTGTTAGCCAATCCAGTGGTCACTTAGCTTCTGGTCTTGGCACAGTTGAACTCACCGTCGCTTTGCATTATGTCTATCACACCCCTTTTGATCAGCTCGTGTGGGATGTGGGTCACCAAGCTTATCCGCATAAGATTTTAACCGGACGCCGCGATCGCCTTTCAACCATTCGTCAAAAAGATGGCTTGCACCCTTTCCCGTGGCGCGAAGAAAGTGAATACGACACCTTATCGGTCGGCCACTCTTCCACCTCAATCAGTGCTGCGTTAGGCATGGCGATTGGCGCACAAAAAGAAGGGAAAGATCGTAAAGTGGTTAGCGTTATCGGCGATGGTGCTATTACTGCGGGTATGGCATTTGAAGCCATGAACCACGCCGGTGATGTCCACTCTGATATGCTCGTGATCTTAAATGACAATGAGATGTCGATTTCGGAAAATGTTGGCGCGCTCAACAATCACTTAGCTCAATTATTAACCGGCAACTTTTACACTTCTATCCGTGAAGGCGGCAAAAAAGTGCTCTCTAACGTGCCACCAATCAAAGAGTTAGTACGCCGCACTGAAGAACATTTAAAAGGTATGGTGGTTCCGGGTACCATGTTTGAAGAACTTGGCTTTAACTACATTGGCCCAATTGACGGACACGATGTCAATGAACTGGTTAAAACATTAAAGAACATGCGCAACCTTAAAGGGCCGCAATTTTTGCATGTGATGACCAAAAAAGGCAAAGGCTATGAGCCTGCCGAGAAAGATCCCATTGGTTATCATGGCGTGCCAAAATTTGATCCAGAAGAAAGTTCGTTGCCAAAAAGCAGCGGCGGCAAACCGACATTCTCTAAAATCTTCGGTGACTTCTTATGTGATATGGCCGCCACCGATCCGAAACTCATGGCAATTACCCCTGCTATGCGTGAAGGCTCTGGCATGGTGCGTTTTTCTAAAGAGTTCCCAAGCCAATATTTTGATGTCGCAATTGCCGAGCAACATGCGGTTACGCTGGCCTCTGGGATGGCGATTTCAGGCCATCACCCTATCGTGGCCATTTATTCGACCTTCCTACAACGTGGTTATGATCAACTGATCCACGATGTGGCGATCATGAATTTGCCAGTGATGTTTGCAATTGATCGCGCCGGTCTGGTTGGCGCTGATGGTCAAACTCATCAAGGTGCGTTTGATCTCAGTTTTATGCGCTGCATTCCGAATATGGTGATCATGACGCCAAGCGATGAAAACGAATGTCGTCAAATGCTCTACACCGGTCATATGCACCAAGGACCAAGTGCGGTTCGTTACCCACGCGGTAGCGGTTGTGGCACAGAGATCCAACAAGATATGACCGCATTAGAAATAGGCAAAGGGCGTATTGTTCGCACGAGCCAAAAGGACGATAAAACAACACCTAAAGTGGCGATTTTATGTTTTGGTACTTTCCTGCCAGATGCAGTAAAAGCCGCTGAAGCGTTTAATGCCACCGTGGCAGATATGCGCTTTGTCAAACCGCTCGATGAAGCTCTGATCCGTGAACTGGCTAATACACACGATGTACTGGTCACGGTGGAAGAAAATGTAATTGCTGGCGGCGCAGGATCTGGTGTTATTGAGTTTATGATGCAGCAAAAACTACTCAAACCGGTATTGCAACTTGGTTTACCCGATCGCTTTGTTTCTCAAGGCACACAGCAAGAGTTATATGCTGATCTTGAGTTAGATGCAGCAGGAATAGAAAAGCAGATTAAGGCCTATTTAGCTTAAGCACTCGCCTCTATTCAAATAAAAGAACCAGCATTGAAACAAAAAAAAACGAGACTCATATTGAGGCTCGTTTTTTTATATTTTTATTCCACCACTTAAACTTTAGGTGCATCAAAATTATTCGGCTCATCACTGTAAATCGCGACATTCGATTTTTCCACTAAGCCAGTTTCTGCCACACATTGCTGCTGGAAAAAATCACCAATTTCTTTACGGTCACAATGTGCTTCAAACGCTTCATTGCTTGCCCAAATCTCATGGAACGCAATCGGATAACTTTCACCGCCCGCGTAAGGGCTGGTGCGATGACGCGTCACCACATATTGAATGCAACCATCTTCGCGTAATGTATTGGGCTCTAATGCTTGCAGCACTGCAAATAATTCATCTTCCTTGCCGGCTTTCGGTTGAAACTGAGCCACACAATAAACTTTCTTAGACATAATTCTTCCTAGCTAACTTTTAAAATAATACTATTTTAGATTAAATAACCACTGACAAAATACAATACGATTGCCGCCATAACACCGGCCAGAACATCATCAATCATAATGCCAAAACCGCCACCAACACGGCGATCTAACACGCTAATTGGCCAAGGTTTTACCATATCAAAAAAGCGAAATAGCACAAAACCCGCTACCACCATTTGCCAGTTCCAAATAGAGATCCCCATTAAAGGCACTACGAGCATGGTGATCCAAAAGCCAACAAACTCATCCCATACGATAGAGCCATGGTCATGCACTTTCATATCATCGGAGGTTTTCTGGCAAATGGTTACACCAATAAAATAAGACGCCACTACCACTACGATATAAGCGATTAACGGCAATTGAACCAAGAGGTAATAGAAAGGGATAGAAGCTAATGTTCCCATGGTTCCAGGGATGATCGGAGACAAACCACTGCCAAACCCTACCGCTAATAAGTGCCATGGATTAGAAAGTTTAATCCTCGATTTTGGGTTTACATTGCTTGCTTGATTGGACATGTTGTTGCCTTTTTATTAAGCGTTAAAGATGTTATTAAGATTTGAAATGATCAAAACCAGTTAACAGTTTACTGCTATTGTTTGAATTAAGTAATTTATCATCGAGATACAATTGAATTTCTGGTTGTTGAGTTAATTCTGGATGTGCAATAATTCGCCCAATACAATAAGCCTTAGCAAAGTTTTCATTCGACGTTGCCTCTAATTTATCAACTTCTGTTTTATATTGATCGGGGACAGTAAAACACAATTCATATTCTTCACCACTCGTTAACGCTGCTTGTTGGGCTTGTGCCATTGAGCCGTAAAAGTCACAGCTTTGGATTGAAACAGGCAACGCATCAATATTCAAGCGAGCACTAACATTTGAACGCTTGAGAATATGCAGAAGATCAGAAGTCAGCCCATCGGAAATATCAATGCAGCTTGATGCTAAACCACGCAAAGATTGCGAAAAATTGATGCGAGACTGAGCTCGAAAATGTTGTTGTACTAAATATTGCGCATGCGGCCTGTTTGATTTGCTTGGATCTAATATTACCTCTAACCCAGCCTGACTGTCACCAAGGTTACCACTGACATACAACCAATCACCCAACTTAGCGCCACTTCGTGTCATTGCTTGTCCTGATGGCACAAAACCTTGAATAGTGAAGGTGATCGTCAGTGGGCCATTGGTGGTATCACCGCCAATTAACTGCAAATTATGCTGATTGGCCAAAGTAAACATACTGTCACAAAATGCCTCTAGCCAGTTTTCAGTAAACCAATCATCCGTGCCTAGAGTAGCATTATTCTCAACCTCTTGAGCAAACTTGGGCATGCTTATCGCCATTGATAACCAAGCTGGCGTAGCACCCATCGCGGCCAAATCACTGATATTAGACATTAAAGCTTTATAGGCAATATCAGCCGGATTAGCGTCGGCTAAAAAGTGCACTCCAAGCACCACAGTATCGGTGCTGACCGCCAATTGATAGCCTGTTGGCACCGTCAGCAATGCACAATCATCCCCAAGAGCCAGTTGTACATCCGAACGATTTTCCTGACGATGAGAAAAATACCGGTCGATTAAATTAAATTCACCAGACATACGAACTCTACTTATAACAATGACAAAAGTTGAATAATACCCATTCCATTTAATATTTGATCAATTTGAATGTGCCGAAAAGACACTGATCCGTCCTTGGTCGCTTAAGAAAAGGCCATCCATTGGCTTTGACACTTTTCTGTGTACTCAATTTTCAACGACCATTAAATTTATGGAATTGGTATAAAATCAGACTAGAGCGAAAACATTGGATTGATTATACAAAAAAGGCCAGCACATGGCTGACCTTTTCATTACTTATTTTAACGCAAAATATTCTCGCGAAAAATATTCTAAATACGAATATTTTATTTTTTGCGTACGTGCGGCGCCGCTTTATCCAGCACACCGTTAATGAACTTATGGCTATCTTCGGCTGCAAAGACTTTTGCTAGCTCAATCGCTTCATTGATCACAACTTTATATGGCACATCATCACGCTTAGTCATTTCGTACATAGCAAGACGAAGTAGCGCCAGTTCCATCATATCCAAATCTTGCATAGGGCGAGATAGGTATGGACGCAACTTGCTGTCTAGTTCCATGTTAGTGTTCACAACACCAGACAATAAATCTTGGAAGTAAACCACATCGGTTTCAGGCGCTTTTAGGCTTGGTTCATTGGAATGATGTTCTTCTTCATCATACTTTTCACCGGTTAAAAACTGATGTTCAATAGTTGCCACATTTTCTTTTGTGACTTGCCAAGAATATATCGCTTGTAGTGCGAATTGACGTGCATTACGACGTGCGGCTGGTTTCACGCGAGCCCCCATTAGGAATTAGATTGCAAAAAATTAGTGAATTTCATTTAAAACGTTGATCATTTCTAGTGCGCTAAGAGCCGCTTCTTGCCCTTTATTACCAGCCTTGGTGCCTGCGCGTTCGATCGCCTGATCGATGGTATCAACGGTTAATACGCCAAATGCCACTGGAAGACTGTATTCCAAAGACACTTGAGCTAAACCTTTATTACACTCGCTGCACACGTAATCAAAATGTGGTGTACCACCACGGATCACAGTACCTAGAGAAACAATCGCGTCGTACTTACCTGTTTTTGCTACATATTGAGCAGTCAGTGGTAGTTCAACCGCGCCAGGACAACGAACAACGGTAATATTATCATCAGCCACTTGACCATGACGTTTTAACGTATCAATCGCGCCAGAAAGTAAACTTTCGTTAATAAAACTGTTGAAACGAGAAATCACGATCGCAATTTTTGCGTTCGGTGCTGAGAAATCACCTTCGATTACTTTCATAAGTTATCCTTAAACTGTTTTTCTATAGAGTGAGAATCGGCGGATTCTATCATAAATTTGTGATCAATATCCATTGGTAATTCGCATCTCGTTGCTTGAAAGCGTCTCGCTCAAATAAAAGCGTTTTCCATCAACAAGTAACGAGATGCCCTCGCTTATATTTTCAAAGTAATTGAGGTTGCAGCGAGGCGACAAGTTTATGAAGCCCCATGAGTGTAGCTTGCCTACATGATTGGGGGGAATAAACGCGGTCAACAAAGCTGCAGCTTCAAGTACGAAGAAAATAATTACTCGGTAACGTACTCGACAACATTCAAACCAAACCCAGAAAGTGCATGATAGCGTTTGGTTGCCGAAGACAATAAACGCATATCTGTCACCCCTAGATCAGCAAGAATTTGAGAGCCTACTCCTACTCGGCGTGAGGTTCCTAGCTTTTTCGCCATCACTGGCGCGGTAGCGTTATCTTGTTGCTCAAAGGCTTTTACTTTATTAATGATCGATTGAGGTGATTCTTCGTGCCCCAATACTACCAACACGCCACCATCACGGCCAATACGTTGCATCGCGCGATCTAAGCTCCAGCTGCGATCGGCGGCACGGTTTGAATGCAAAAGATCGGTAAACGTATCTTGTAAGTGAACCCGTACTAACGGTGCATCACCTTTTTTAACCGTTTCTTTTTGCAAAGCATAATGGATTTGATTATCGATGGTGTCACGGTAGGTCACTAACTCAAAATCACCAAACTCGGTGGGCAGTTGGCAACTGGCAACACGTTCAATCGTGGTTTCAGTGTTATTGCGGTATTCAATCAAATCAGCAATTGTGCCTAACTTAACCCCGTGTTTTTCAGCAAATATTTCTAGATCAGGACGGCGCGCCATGGTGCCATCTTCGTTTAATATTTCAACAATCACAGACGCAGGTTCAAGGCCAGCAAGACGTGCTAAATCGCACCCCGCTTCCGTATGGCCAGCGCGAGTTAAAACTCCGCCTTCTTGCGCCGCTAATGGGAAGATGTGTCCAGGCTGAACTAAATCGACTGCTTTGGCATTTTTTGCCACTGCCGCTTGCACGGTGACTGCGCGATCGGCGGCTGAAATACCGGTCGTCACCCCTTCTGCCGCTTCAATTGATACGGTAAAGTTGGTGGTGTATTGCGCGTTATTATCTTGCACCATTGGTGGCAGGCCAAGATTATGACAACGCTCTTTGGTTAAGGTTAGACAAATTAGACCACGCCCATGAGTGGCCATAAAGTTAACCGCTTCTGGGGTAATATGCTCGGCAGCCATAATAAGATCGCCTTCATTTTCGCGATCTTCATCATCCATAAGAATGACCATCTTACCTAAACGAATATCTTCAATAATCTGTTTTGAGCTGCTAATTGCCATGCTAAAGTCCTTTAAATTTGAGATTAAGGTCTCGCTGATTGAGAGAATTAAGCGAAACCATTCTTTTGTAATAAATCCATCGTTACCAGTGATTCAGGCGTTGATTCATCTTGCGCCTTACCTGAAATCAAACGTTCTAAATAACGTGCAATGATATCCACTTCTAAGTTCACTTTATGCCCAACCACAAAACTGTCGACCGTGGTTTCTGCCGAGGTATGCGGCACGATGGTAATTTTAAAGCTGTCTTTACGCACATCGTTCACCGTTAAGCTGATACCGTCAATGGTGATCGAGCCTTTTTCGGCAATGTAACGTGATAAATGACTGGGTACTTGCACCCAATATTCCACTGCGCGACCTACAGGTTGACGCTCAATAATCGTTCCAACTTCATCGACGTGACCAGACACAATATGACCGCCAAAACGAGTCGACGGTAGCATCGCTTTTTCAAGATTGACGTTATCGCCCACTTGATATTGGGTAAAGCCGGTGCGTTTTAATGTTTCTAAAGAGAGGTCAGCGCTATAACTATGGCTAGAAAATTGCACCACAGTTAAACATACGCCATTGGTAGCAATACTGTCGCCCAACTTCACATCGGACATATCTAATTTACCGCAGTCAACTGTAATGGTGACATCTTCCCCTTTAGGGATAATGGCAGAAATAGTGCCAACGGCTTCAACAATACCTGTAAACATACAATCTCTTTTTATTTTGAATTAAGGGTCGCAATCAAGCGAATATCGTCGCCGACCATGCGGCAATCTTTAATGGTGAGATCAATCGCTTGCTGCATTGATTCTAAACCTGTAATTTGGGTTAAACCACGTCCATCGGTGCCCATCAATTTTGGTGCAAGATACACAATCAGCTCATCAACCAAGCCCTGCTCAATAAAACTGGTGGCTAAAGTTGCCCCCGCCTCCACCCAAATATGATTGATATTATGCTCATCAGCCAACTGCTTTAATAATAAAGATAGATCAAACTGTACGGGTTGCGCGTGATTTAATTGCACTTGCTTTAATCTTGCCTGCACGGATACAACACTATCGTCAATCAGAGCTGCGCTTTCGGCAGAGGCACGATTAACAGACGTACTCTCAACAGGTCTGCTATCAGTAGGTACATTATCGATAGCCTTGATCAATAAAATATCACCCGAGGATTTAAACAGGTTTAAGTTACTTTTCGCTCGCAAGGCGGTGTTTTCTATTAGCTTGTCACTGCGATCTAAAATGACACGCAGCGGCTGGCGCAGCGAGGATTGTTCATAAACTTGAGAAACCGATGCGGGTAAATCATCCCAACGAACATTGAGCGAAGCGTTATCATCGAGCACGGTTTTACTGGTTGATAAAATAGCGCCGGCTTTGGCTCGAAACACTTGCACATCTTGACGCGCTTGAGGGCCCGTGATCCATTTGCTTTCACCGTTTTTAAATGCGGTTTTACCATCCAGACTGGCCGCTAATTTAAGCTGAACAAATGGCATACCGGTTTGCATGCGTTTAATAAAACCGCGATTAAGCGCAACAGCATCGGCTTCTAATAAGCCAACATCGACTTGGATCCCTGCATCACGCAACATTTTAATACCGCGACCTGCGACTTGAGGATTGGGATCTTGCATCGCGCACACCACTCGGCTGACTTGCGCTTTAATCAGCGCCTCTGCGCACGGCGGCGTACGGCCAAAATGGGAACACGGCTCTAACGTCACATAAGCCGTTGCGCCTTTTGCTTGCTCTGAGGCTTGCTTTAATGCGTGCACTTCTGCATGCGGTTGTCCCGCTTTTAAATGCGCCCCTTCACCAATCACTTTATCTTCAAGTGTGATAACACAACCCACATTGGGGTTTGGCGCAGTAGTAAAAACACCTTGCTTGGCTAAGGTTAAGGCTTGAGACATCATCTGGTGATCAAAATCGGAAAATGGCATATCTACCCTTTTGGATTATTCAGCATAACTCATTCATCATGTTTTTTATCATGTGGCTGTCTTGTTTGTGAGTGTTAATCTTCTAGGCGAGCGATTTCTTCACCAAACTCACGAATATCTTCAAAACTACGATACACAGATGCAAAGCGGATATAGGCCACTTTATCTAAGGTTTTTAGCTCGTTCATTACCAAGTTACCAATCATTTCGCTTGGTACTTCCCGCTCACCGGTGGCGCGTAATTGTGACTTAATGTGGCTAATAGCAAGCTCGACCGCATCGGCGCTGACCGGGCGTTTTTCTAGTGAGCGTTGCAGTCCACCTATCATTTTATCTTCATTGAACGGTTCACGATTACCATTGGTTTTTATTACTTTCGGCATCACTAATTCAGCACTTTCAAAGGTGGTGAATCGCTCACTGCACGCCAAGCATTGGCGACGACGACGCACTTGATGACCATCCGCCACTAAGCGAGAATCAATCACTTTGGTGTCATTTTCAGCACAAAATGGACAATGCATAACTTTTCCTTAAATCCTCAAATCTTATCGGGTTAGTTTATCCGAAATATTGTTGCTTAGCGACCAGCTATGCCGCTTAAATGTTGAGCTAAGTCTATTATACGGTTACACTTAGTTAACTATTTTTAAAGATAACCTTTTCGTTAGCTTTTAATATTTAAGTTGAGTTAACCTTTCTCAACCGATGCACAAAGGAAGAATATAATGAAATATTTAGGATTAGCTGGATTGCTGGTATTGGCGGTTTCTGGTTGTTCATCAACCACTCAAGAAGACAACTACTTAGATGCGTCTTTCCAACTTTGTAATACTGAAGTTAAAGTGTTCTCGACTAGCGATGACGGCAAAGTACGCATTGTTTGTGCTGACGGATCTAAGTTCGCAATGGATAACGCCAAAACGTTAGATACTATGCAAGACTTAAATGCTTCTTACTGCTCAGGCGGTGGTTTAGGTCAGTTTAACGAAAGCAGCCGCTACTACATGTTCAAATGTAAGTCAGGCTCAATGATCAGTATTAACAAGAAAGATTAGTACCTTTATTATTAATTGAACAAAAAACGCAAGCACCGTCATGGGCTTGCGTTTTTTTGTAGTAAAATTAATAATGTTATTGAAGTAAGGTTATATAGATAAACTAGTCATCCATACAACTAACCGCACTTTTTGTAATTAGACTCTAGACAGATCAGTGATAGATCTTGAGCTTTGGTCACATCAGCATTAGTCATCACTTTTGTCAGTTCTGATTTTAATTGCTTAGTATCAGCATCATTATAATCGGCAATATTCACCCACATATACGCATTAATATCGCTTTGAGTCACACCTCGACCATTTTGATACAGCACCGCTAAATAATATTGTGAACTCGCATCTCCTTGGAGTGCTGCATTCTCAAACCATATTGCCGCCTTTTGATCATTCTGATCGACACCTTGTCCATTGAGATACATTTCACCCAAGTTAGCTTGTGCATACCTATTTCCTTGCTCTGCAGATCGCTGATACAACTCGGCAGCTTTTTGTTGTTCCTCAGGAACACCTAGACCATTTTGATACATGCGGCCTAAATTAAATTGGGCATACATATACCCTTGATCGGCAGACTTTTGGTACAACTCAGCAGCCTTTTGTAGATCCTGCGATACACCTAAACCAGTTTGATACATACTGCCTAAATTAAATTGTGCATTCATATAGCCTTGAGCTGCAGATTTTTCCATCCAGATTGCCGCTTGTTGATAATTTTGTTCAACCCCATCACCATTGTAGTATCGAGTCGCGAGTTGAGCCTGCGCACTCGCATCACCTCGCTTAGCCGGTTCTAATAAATTGGCAAAAGTGTTGTTATAATTGCTGGTATTTTTCGCTGGAGTATAGGTAGAACGGGATTCAGCGCAACCCGTTAATAAGAGCGTGATACTTAGGAGTGTGATTAACAGTTTCATTGAATTACCTGAATTAATAGTATTTATTCTACAATAAGCATTTTTAAAACTTGATATGCGCTTTCATCAATACTAATTATTGATCTTCAACCGTCACAATCTTCATAGTTTGATTCAAAACATTGCGCCGACATTTCTTGAGCTTCTGCGATATCTTCCTTGCTCATTTCTTGCGTTAGTTCGACTTTTAATCTGGAAGCATCAAAGCCATTATAAGCAGCAATATCTGCCCACATATAGGCATAAATATAGCTTTGGTTAACGCCTTGCCCCTTACTATACAGTGTTCCTAAATTATATTGAGCAACCGCATAGCCTTGCTCAGCCGCTTTTTGGTACCACTTTGCCGCCACAGTGTAAACTTGAAGCACCCCACGTCCACTTCTATACATAGAGGCCAGATTAACTTGAGCTTTCTTATGCCCTTGAGCAGCGGCTTTTTGAAACCACTTGGCTGCATCTTTATCGCTTTGAATAACACCTCGCCCATCGAGGTATCTTATGGCGAGATTAAATTGAGCACTGGCATAACCTTGCTCAGCGGCTTGTTGATACCACTTTGCCGCTTCTTCATCACTTTGAATCACACCACGGCCATCGCTATACATATTGCCTAGATTAAATTGAGCACTCGCAACACCTTGATCTGCCGCTTTTTGGTACCACTTTGCCGCTTCTTCATCACTTTGAATTACACCAAGTCCATTGCTATACATGAGTCCTAAATTAAATTGCGCACTCGAATTCCCGATAGTTGATAGTGGCAAAAACTCTTTAAAAGCCTCTTTAAAATCGCCCTTTGAATACGCTTCTATGCCTTTATCAAAATCGGCGGCATTGGCTATCAAAGGTAAAAACAAGAATAAAAATATGAGCTTCTTCATGCTTAAAAATACAATCCATGCAATAAATGAAATGCCATAATAGCAATAATGACAGTATAAATAGACAAAAAAAACCAACATCAGATGACATTGGCTTTTTAGTGGTTATAACGTCAGTTCAGCTACGCGAAGAAATTAAGCGTAAACTGGCTTGCGCTTACAAATTTCTAATACTTTTGCTTTGGTTGCGGCAATCACAGACTCATCACCTAGGTTGTCTAGAATGTCACACATCCAACCAGCAAGGTTTTTGGCGTCTTCTTCAGTGAAGCCGCGACGAGTAATAGACGGCGAACCAACGCGGATACCAGAAGTAACAAACGGGCTACGAGGATCGTTTGGCACTGAGTTCTTGTTAACCGTAATGTTAGCTGAACCTAATGCGGCATCGGCTTCTTTACCTGTGATGTCTTTGTCGATTAAATCCACCAAGAACAAATGGTTTTCAGTTGAACCTGACACGATGTTGTAACCGCGCGCTAAAAATTCTGCCACCATCGCTTTAGCGTTCAGTACCACGCGTGCTTGGTACTCTTTAAACTCTGGCTCTAGTGCTTCTTTAAACGCCACCGCTTTAGCTGCGATAACATGCATTAGAGGGCCACCTTGACCACCTGGGAAAACCGCCGAGTTTAATTTCTTGTACAGGTCTTCACCGGCATTAGAAAGAATTAAACCACCGCGAGGGCCGGCTAATGTTTTATGCGTTGTTGTGGTCACAACGTGTGCATGTGGTACTGGGTTTGGATATTCACCTGCCGCAATAAGACCGGCAACGTGCGCCATATCAACAAAGAAGTAAGCACCCACTTTGTCGGCGATTTCACGCATACGCGCCCAATCACAAACTTGAGAATACGCTGAGAAACCACCGATGATCATTTTTGGTTTATGTTCAATCGCCAGCGCTTCCATTTCCTCGTAGTTAATTTGACCGGCTTCATCGATACCGTATGGAATGATGTTATAAAGTTTGCCAGAGAAATTCACTGGAGAACCATGAGTTAAGTGACCACCGTGCGCTAAGCTCATACCAAGAACAGTATCGCCTGCATTTAATAGCGCCATGTAAACCGCGTTATTGGCTTGAGAGCCAGAGTGTGGTTGTACGTTTGCGTATTCTGCGCCAAATAATTCACACGCACGCTCAATCGCCAATGTTTCGACTTTATCAACAAACTCACAACCGCCGTAGTAACGCTTACCAGGGTAGCCTTCGGCGTATTTATTGGTTAACTGAGAGCCTTGAGCTTCCATTACACGCGGGCTGGTGTAGTTTTCTGAAGCGATAAGTTCAATATGCTCTTCTTGACGAAGGGTTTCTTCCTGAATCGCAGTAAATAAATCGGCATCATAATCCGCAATATTCATGTCACGCTTAAGCATTTGTCTCTCCTAACTCAGATAATCTGAAAGTTCCCAAAAAACACCAGTCTGTTGACATTAAATGTTAACAAACTCATGCTAATAAAAATGGTCAATAATCATACTCACTTAGCTGTAGGCATGAAAATATCAAGCACTTACGCAAACGTTTTCGTCGTAGTGCTAATATGCTGGCTATTCTACCTAATTTGTTCAAAATCAGAAAGTAGCAATAGTTAATTTCTTCACGCGAAAATTTAATACATCACATAAGAAATATTCATCTTGAGCTTAAATTGCCTCAAAACTCAGGTTTTACATCATTGCGCAAAAAATCAAACCAGCAACACTTTGCAAACATAGGTTAACCATGCATTAACACCAAAATATGGTCAGGACTTATAAAAACACAAGTTAACTCTGCCATTATTGGCTCATACCTTGGATATAATTTTTAATGTGTTGAAAAAACGCACATAACTATATCCATAACCTAACTATATCCATAACCATGATTTACATCAGCGGTCACGACTGTGCTCAGTTATTTGGCTTTGCTATGCATTGTTTATAATCTTGATCGTTAATTTTGATCATCGCGCTGTCACCTTTACTCCAAAATTCTTCTGCGCCATCGGTCGAGGCATATTTTTCACCAGAAGCGGCTTGAATACGAATTAATGGATAAGAAGCTTCACGCGTCACTAACATCACTTTATCTTTGCTAAAATGCTCAACTAAGAAATGGCTTTTAAGCTTGCTGCTGGCGGTTTCACTGTTGGGTTCACTGCTGCATTGATACACCACGCTGGTCACATCCACGCCATTAACTGAAGTCGAAGTGGTCGGCTTAACCGTTGGTTCAATCACAGTGGTGCAGCCTGCCAGTAAAACCAAAGGTAAGCTAACGAGTAATACGCCCTTCATGAATCAATCCTTTTTGCATTTAATGTTATTGATATAAAAAACACGCCACTTGACGGTTATTTTTACGCTCTTTTTCAATCGATTGTTGTGAGCTAGGTTGATGGTTTGCCTCTTTCATCAAATCAATCAACTCAGGTTCGCTTTGCTGACATTGTGGCATGACTTGTGGGCAGCGTGAAGCAAAGCGGCAGCCTTGCGGAATATTGATCGGCGATGGAATATCGCCCTTGAGTAATATTCGCTCTCCAATACCTAACTCTTGTTGGCGCAATGCGGCATCACGATACTTTGGGTGGGTAATAGGGATCGCAGATAACAGTGATTGGGTATAAGGGTGTTGTGGATCGCGATAGAGAGCGTCGGCAGCACCATATTCAACGATTTTGCCAAGATACATCACCGCAATATTATCTGAGATATGCCGCACTACCGATAAATCGTGGGCGATAAAAATTAGGGTCAGTTGCATCTCTTTTTGCAACTCAAGTAACAGGTTTAAGATCTGCGCTTGCACGGACACATCCAATGCCGATACCGATTCATCGCACACCACTAATTTGGGTTTTAAAGCAATAGCGCGCGCAATGCCAATACGCTGTTTCTGGCCGCCTGAAAATTCATGTGGGTATCGCAGCGCCGCACTTTCAGGCAACCCCACTTTATTGAGTAACTCTGCCACCCATTGTTGTCGCTGTTTCGCGCAACCAATATTATGAATAACAAACGGTTCTTGTAGGATCTTACCAACCGTATGGCGCGCATTAAGGGATTCACTGGGATCTTGAAACACCATCTGCACTTGTTGTCGCAAACTGCGCATCGCTTTATTATCCAACTGACAAATATCTTGCCCTTCAAAAAAAACCTGCCCTGAGGTGGGTTGGTATAAACGCAACAAACTGCGTCCTAACGTGGTTTTTCCGCACCCAGATTCGCCTACAATACCGAGAGTTTCACCTTTGTTAACCCTAAAACTGACGCCATCAACCGCATGCACGGTATAGCTTTTTTTAAACAAGCATTTACCGGAAACAAAATGCTGGGTTAAATTTTCAACCTTCATTAACTCAGACATGTTTTTCTCCAGTGAGAGAGGGGTTGGCCGATGTCACGGTTCCTGACTGACTCAATGAATCTAGCTGCGACCAAAAATGGCAACTGACTAGGTGTAACTCAGAGACTTTCGGCTCGGAAACGGATGATAACTCTGGCTCACTTTGGTGACACAAGGCTTGTGCATATTGACAACGACTCGCAAAACGGCAACCCGTTGGCATATTACTTAACGCTGGCACCGAGCCTTCAATGGTCGGCAATAACGATTTTGGCACACCGTTAATACTGGGCATAGACGTCAATAAACCTTGAGTATAAGGATGACTTGGATGATCAAACAGCTCAAAAATATCGGCTTGCTCCACCACTTTTCCTGCGTACATCACCACCACTTGATCGCAAATTTCCGCTACGACGCCCAAATCGTGGGTAATAAAAATAATCGACATGCCCGTTTCGGCTTGCAATTCCTGCATCAAATCTAAGATCTGCGCTTGTACCGTCACATCGAGTGCGGTAGTCGGTTCATCGCAAATCAGTACATCCGGCCGACACGCCAAAGCCATGGCAATCATCACTCGCTGACGCATACCACCAGAGAGCAAATGCGGAAATTCCAACATTCGTTGTTTCGCCGAAGGAATGCCGACTTTTTCTAACATCTCTAATGCCGCCAGATAGCGCTGTTTCTTATTGAGTTCTGAGCGATGTAATTGCAAAACTTCGATTAATTGCTTGCCAATGGTGTGTACAGGGTTTAATGCGGTCATCGGATCTTGGAATATCATCGAGATCCGATTGCCACGCATGCGATACATTTGCTCGACTGGTAATTGCAATAAATCCACATCGCTTGGCGCACCGGCATCATGGTTAGAATACACGATACAGCCGGCCACCACTTGACCAAAAGGCTTAGGTAATAAACCCATGATCGACATCGCCGTCACACTTTTACCGCAGCCTGATTCACCAACAATGCCTAAAGTTTTGCCTTTCGGTACATCAAAACTCACCCCGTCGAGCACTCGCACTACCCCATCATCGGTCGTGAACTCGGTACAAAGATCGTTAATGGTCAGAACGCTTTGGTTGGTCATGTTGAACTACTTATACTTATCATCAATTATCGTGACCGGCTTAAAGGCTTTATCTGCTTTCATCGCCGCTTTGGTTTCTTTTTTAACTTGCTCATCAATCCAAAAAGTACTCATGGTGCCCATAAATCCATTGGCGAAAAATAACGACTCGGTTTGTTTAGTCGCCATTTCGGCTGGCAATTTCAACCAACGCCAATACCCTTCTCTTGCATACGGCACAATGTAGCCAGGTATGATGCTATTCGAGTCATTGATTCTGGCTTGAATTTGACGAGATAAATCGTGTTTTTTAGTTAAATCAAACTCTTCTCGATAGGCATTAATTAGCTTATCAAGCTCTGGTGATGAGAAATTTGTGAAGTTATTGGTTTGCGGTTTATTGGCGTTTTCTGAGGCAAAATACTGCCAGTAAACTGGGATTTTAGAATTACTCATATCATGGAAAGACAGCTGATGTTTTTTCTCTAACACATATTTAAACATGCTCGAACCATCAATCAGATTAAGGGTTAAATCCAACCCTGCCAGCTTGGCTTGTTCGCGTAAATAAGCTACCCGAGGCGTATGGGCGGGAGTCGAATAGGTGACTGCAAAGCTTAAGCGCTGGCCTTTATCATTGACTCGAATACCATCAGGGCCGATCTTATTAAAACCCGCATTTTTAAAATAGGTGGCGGCCAGTTGAGGGTCAAAGTTCGGCGCTTTTATATCTTGGTTGTCATACTCCCCATGCCCAGATCCCATAGGATTTGGCTTACGCACATAGTCATTACGCAAAATTTTGTTGATCATGCCATCATAATCGACGGCGTACATTAAGCCCTTACGCACCTCAAGATTATCCAAAAGCGGCATAGCAGTATTGATCCAAATTCCACCGGCTCCGGTGGGCGCTTGATTATACGCCCATGCTTTATGGATATAACCTTTATCGAACAACTCACCTTTGGCTTTGTCATGCCACAGCGTCGGGCGCACTAAAGCAAATGAATCCAATTGGCCTTTTTCAAAGTATTTAAACGCAATATCTTGATCGCGGATCACTTTGATTTGAATTTTCTCAACATTAAATCGGTGTTGGTAATACTTAATATCGTAACCCCACCAATCTTTTACATGCTTATAGGTGACCCCCTTGCCTTTATTAATTTTATCAATCGCGTAAGGACCCGCTGTCGGCTCTGATTTAAAGTTAAAGCGGCGAACAAAATCATCGGCAATACCATCGCCATTTTTATCTTTACTTGGCTTGGCATAAAAATGCGCGGGGCGAGGTTGAAGGTTAACGTAATCCATTAACTCATCAGGATTTCTTTGCTTACCCGATACCACGGCTATCGTCAGTGGATCGTAGACGATAATGTCGCTTACCTCTTTGGTGTAAAAATCATTACTCCAAGGATCGACAATGTCTTTAGAGCGCATCATTTTCATCATAAAAGTAAAATCTTGCGCGGTGATCGGCTCTCCATCACTCCATTTCGCTTTAGGATTAATTTTAAAATAAACGGTTTTATGATCATCCCCCAAGGCCCAAGAAGAAGCGATTGAAGGCAGCCATTTGTCGGTATTAGGATGTCTATCTAACAGGCCAAGTGAAGAGCGAGTCCATGAGGCAAAGCCGCCATTAGCATCTGGCCCAACGGTACGAAAAGTTTGCGGAAAACTGGTAATAAAAGTGTGGTAAGTCCCGCCAAATTTCGCGTCTGGAGAGGCAAAAATGGGCTCATTAGCATTGGTTTGCCATGTTAAATTAGTCGGTAGATTCGCCGCTTGTAACGACATCGACAGTGGTAGCGCACCGAAGCATAAGCCCAGCGTAACCAGTGGCGTCCATAACCTTTTTTTCATTATAAAATCCTTATCTCTATTTGGTGCTCACCCAAACTGATTGCCATTTCAGCGAAGCGGTAAGCTTATGATACTCATGAGCTTAACTCGCCTAACGGATCGAGGTGAAGAAACTTAACCCCAGAGCGGCAACGTCAAGTATAAAGGGTATAGCGTTTGGGATCGAAAGCCTCGCGAATCGCTTCGCCGATAAAGGTCACCATCACCAATACTGAAACAATGGAACACACCACCGACAACACAATCCATGGTGAATCTAAATTTGATTTACCTTGCTGCAATAACTCGCCCCAACTTGGTGTCGGCGGCATTAATCCTAGCCCTAAATAATCAAGCGCGGTTAATGCGGTAATATTACCAACAATGGTAAATGGCGCTAAGGTGACGATCATCACCATAGTATTAGGCAAAATATGATGGTACAAAATTCGCCAATTTGAGGCTCCTAAGGCTTGCGCGGCCATCACATATTCACGCGCTTTTTCTTTGTAGGTCATGGTGCGCATGTACCAAGTCATGCCCATCCAACCAAACAGGACATTGATAAAGCTAAACAACATAAAACTGGGTTGCATGATCGAGACTAAAATCATGATCACATACAAAAATGGCACCATCGACCAAATTTCAATAAAGCGTTGAAAGAATAAATCAAACTTACCTCCCCAAAATCCCATCGCACAACCCACGGTGACCCCAATCGCATAAGACACCATCATGGTTAGAAACGCAAAGCCCATCGCTATCCTAAAACCATACAATAAGCGTGCGAGAATATCGCGTCCTATGGTGTCGGTGCCTAAGTAATGTTTCGCCTCAGCGTTGGGCGCAGCCGGAGGGAAGTCGCCGTCAAAATCTTGCTCATACGGATTCCAAGGCACAAGTGGCATGATCACTTTATTATCGATGCTCTTTTTATTTGCCGCATGAGTGCCATTATCATCACTCACACTTTGCTTATCTTGTTGTTCAAACAAAAGCTGTAATTGGCGATAGTTGGTTTCTGATTGGTAATCTTGTCCAAAGGTGGTGCCGGGCAATACATCACCATAGGTAGGGAAATACCATCGATTATCGTATTTAACCGCCAACGCGCGGCTATTCACCAATAATTCAGCGCCAATCGCCACTACAACCAACAAGGTTAAAATGATCAGCGACCAGTAACCACGTTTGATCGCTTTAAAACGTTGGATTTTTTTATGCGTCATGGGATCAAATGTCATCATCTTTATGCTCCAAACCGAATGCGCGGATCCACCAGCGCAACACAGATATCCGACAAAATATTACCAATCAAAAGCATTAAGGCATTAATCGCAAATAGCCCCATCACCACCGGATAATCTCGCTCCATGATCGATTCATACCCCAATAAACCAATGCCATTAATATTAAAAATCACTTCAATTAAGAATGAGCCGGTCATAAAGAACATCAAGGAGTTACCAAATGAACTGGCGACAGGAATAAGGCTATTGCGCAGTGCATGACGACGCACCGCTAATTTAAAGGGCAAACCTTTGGCAATAGCGGTGCGTACATAATCGGCGGCCAAGTTTTCCATTAAGTTGTTTTTCATGGTCATGGTAAGCAGCGCAAAATCGCCAATCAAGTAACAAAATAACGGCAATACCGCATGCCACAAAACATCTTTAATTTGTTCAAAACGGGTAAAATCATCAAAGTCGTCACTGACAAAACCGCCCATAGGAAACCATTCTAAATGGAAACCAAACAAACTAATTAGCAATACCCCAATCACATAACCGGGCAGAGCAAAACCAATAAAAATGAAGATCGAACTGGAGGCATCCAACACGCTGCCATGACGCATGGCTTTAATGTATCCAAGTGGAATGGAGATAAGATAAGTGATCAAAAAAGTCATGCCACCATAAAATAGCGACACGGGTAGACGCTCGGCGATCATATCGGTCACCGGTTCGTAATAGCGGGTTGATTCGCCCAAATCGAGCTTTACCAACTTAGTAAGCCACGCCCAATAAGCTTGCGGGATTGGTTTATCTAGGCCATAAAATTCATTTAATTCTGCGATTTGATCGTCAGACAAGGCATTGCTTGAACCATTAGTGACCTGGGCTGACACCGCTTTATCGCCTTGTTGCATCTGTAAACTCAGCAACATACGCTCAACCGGCCCACCTGGCACAAAGCGCGTTAAGGTAAAGATCAGCAGGGTAATGCCAATAAAAGTTGGAACCACCAATAGCAGTCGTCTTAAAATATACGCTAGCATCCCATCCAGCCTGTCACCATTACCCAACACTCCCTATGCATCAAAATCATATCTTGCTGTTTAGATTATAGTTATTGATTGTAACGGGGAAGAGGAATTTGCGCTAGGTGTGATGAAGAGGGTGTGAGTAAGCATAGAATATATCAACCGTAGTACAGCAAAAGCATAATATGTCTGATATTCATCGCACTTTTTATTTTGTACTACCTAACTAGTTTACTAGTCTTACTTTTACCGCTATGATGTTCCTTCATTAGCATTGAAGCCGGTTGTTTTCTCCTTGAATTCAGTTTTACGGCAAGCGTCCTTCTAAGCTAGATGTTGTTGGGCAGTGGGTTACACTGTTTTATATTGTGCTTAAAGAGAATCACTATGGAAAAGAAACCATCATTATTAGGCGGCGCTTGTATTATTGCCAGTGTGTGTGTCGGTGCAGGAATGCTTGGGCTACCAAGTGCAGGCGCAGGCAGTTGGACGGTTTGGTCTATTCTTGCCATCACCTTAACCATGGCAGTGATGACCGTTTCGGGCTGGTTGCTACTTGAAGCCTTCAAACATTATGATTTATCGGTGTCTTTTAATACCGTCACTCTCGATATGCTTGGCAGCAAGGTTAACCTGTTTAATAACCTGACCGTGTATTTTGTCGGTGGGATTTTACTTTACGCATACACCACCTCTTTCGGCTTGATCCTGCAAGGGTCATTGGGACTCGACAGCAATATTGCCTCGGTGTTGTTTGTGTTTGTCGCGTCTAGTGTGGTGTGGCACTCCACTCGAGCAGTCGATCGTATCTCGATTGTGTTGATCGCGACCATGATCTTAACCTTTGTTTTCGGTGTGTTTGGTCTTACAGCCAAAATAGATGCTTCTCATTTATTTGATGCCATTAATCAGCAAGGGCAATATGCAAAATATTCGATGGCGTTATTACCAATTGCGCTGACTTCTTTTGGTTATCATCACTCAGTTGCTTCAATGCGCGCTTACTATAAAGAAGAACGCAGCGCCAAATACGCCATTTTAGGTGGCACTTTGATCGCGCTGACTTTATATGTAATTTGGGTGCTCAGTATTTTTGGCAACCTACCGCGCAGCTCTTTTGGTCCTATCATTGCGCAAGATGGTAATGTCGATGTGTTACTTAAAACCTTAGGTGGCGTGGTGGAGTCCAAAAATGTCGCTCAAGCTATTAATGCCTTTTCAATGGCGGCTATCATCTCTTCTTTTATTGGCGTTGGTTTAGGGGTGTTTGATTACTTAGCGGATTTATTCCATTTTGATCAAAGCAAAACAGGTCGTACTAAAACATGGGCCGTCACTTTTATGCCGCCTCTTGTTTTGTCGTTATTATTCCCATTCGGCTTTATTTTGGCGATTGGCTACGCTGGCGCAGCGGCAACAGTTTGGACCTGTATTATTCCAGCGTTATTAGTTTTGAAAGCGCGTAAACGTAAAGATAGCGCACAAGGTTTTGTGGTGGGTGGCGGCAACATCGTACCTTATTTTATTTTATTATTTGGCTTGGCAACAGCGGTGTTTCATATTTTAACTATGTTAGATATGTTGCCGGTATTTAAGGGCTAGTGTCGTGTATGTCCAAACTCATTGGGATTGCGTCGCGCTAGCGTAGCCAATAAAAGCAAAGTTGCAGTTTCAGGTTAGTGTCGGTGGGTAACAAAGATTGAAACTCATTTTTGGGCAGAAACGCGCCAGCTCTGCCTAAATTTTGCTTGGTGGAAATGCTCGATTTGATACGCCAATCATGGATGATTGGTGAGGTTTCTTGCGCACATGGATGTGCGGTTGAAGTCGATATCTATCCCCTTCTTACTTGAAGCTACAGCTTTGTTGGCTGCGTTCACTCACACCAAATCACTTAGTGAACTAAGCTCATGGGGCTTCGCTTACTTGCCGCCTCACTGTAACTTCAATTACTTTGGGGATAAAATTGTGAGTTGTAACCAAGGTGAACAAAATTTCTAGCCGTGGCCTTTTTGCCACCTTTTTTGGCTGTTGAAAAAAGGTTGGTCGCCGAAGGCTGTGCGATGAACTCACCACAAAATCAAGATTCAAATAAGCTACTGATAAATCAAAGCCTACAACCAGTTAAGTCTCAACACTTTGTAGGAGAGTCCCTATCTATTCGCCTCGGCTCATGTATGGGATGACGCCAATTTTCATTACGTCACAAGCTTAGTATTACTTCAAACTACATCGGGTATAACAAAGGGCTACCTAAGTAGCCCTTTGATTACAATCAACATCAAGCTTGTCATCTCGGAAGCGACGAAGGAGCTATCCGTGATCTGGCTTTCATTCTTCCAAGTGGATACTTCTATACAGATATTTCCAAGCGGATTTTTTCAAACGAATACTTCCAAGTGCCCGAGCAAGTTTTACTTTTAGCCACGCAATATTTAGTCACAAGACTCAGGCAGCGTTTAGCTAGTTATTCTCAGCCAAATACTTCGGCACATCTTTAATGCTATCGAGAACCACTGTCGCTAAGGCTTCGGCTGCATCGGTAACCGCTTTACCACTACGAACTAAAATACGCGTACCGACACCGGCACTGATCGCCGCTTGCATATCGGCTTCTTTATCACCCACCATGATTGAATTTGGCATATCGATATCGAGTTCATCTTGAGCGGATAAGAACATGCCCGGCTGCGGTTTACGGCAATCACATTCTTGTACGTATTTCTCTTCACTGCCTTCAATATGATGTGGGCAGTAATAGAAACCATCAAACTCAACACCTTGATCAACAAAGTTCCAGTCCATCCACTCGGTTAACGTGAGGAATTGTTTTTCGGTGTAGTAACCACGAGCAATGCCCGATTGATTGGTCACCAGTACTAATTGATAACCTAGATCTTTGATCGCTTTCGTTGCGTCAAAAACACCATCGATATACTCAAAATCATCAACTTTACTAACATAACCATGATCAACGTTGATTACGCCATCACGATCGATAAAAACGGCTGGTTTAGACAAAATAGCACTCTCTCTGTGAGTTCATTACTGGCACTTCATCGACAAAATGACGTGTGTTATTGCCGCTAATTATCGCACGCTTTATTTATGACTTCATCTGCTTATTCTTTTTTATACTGACATAAGCCCATTAGCATCATATTGTTATTAGATCACTGTATATAATCAATGATTTAGAAAATAGTTCTGTGCATTTATCCATCAAACCGTTCAACCCTTAACTTTTAGCCGTCTAGATGTATAAATAGCCATTGACTTGTAGCACACAAAACAATAGCATCGACTATAGATTGCAAACACGCTGTACTTTTCCACTGTATTTCGTGCATTATGCAAAAAAAATATATTGTATGGATACAATTTAGGTTGTTAAATGATTGAAATAAAAAAAGTTAACAAAATCTTTTATCAGGGAAGTAAACAAATCATCGCCCTGAAAGACATCGACCTTACCGTTCCCCAAGGTGAGATTTGCGGTGTGATCGGCTCATCGGGTGCCGGAAAAAGCACGCTTATCCGTTGTGTCAACATGCTAGAAGCTCCTACCTCAGGCAATGTAATTGTCGATGGTGTTGATCTTACTCAGCTTTCCAATACTCAATTAAGCCATGCTCGTCGTAATATTGGCATGATTTTCCAACACTTCAATTTGTTGTCATCTCGCACCGTGTTTAATAATATTGCGCTGCCGCTTGAGCTCGCAAAAGTGCCAAGCGCGCAAATTGAAACCAAAGTATCAGAGCTACTGCAACTGGTTGGTCTGGCCGATAAACGAGATACTTACCCTGCTAATTTAAGTGGCGGACAAAAACAACGTGTGGCGATTGCTCGTGCGTTAGCCTCCGACCCTAAAGTATTATTGTGTGATGAAGCCACCAGCGCGCTTGATCCTGCGACCACAAAATCAATTTTAGAACTGCTTAAAACCATCAATCAAACATTAAACTTAACCATATTGATCATTACTCACGAAATGGATGTGGTAAAAAATATCTGTGACAAAGTGGCGATCATTGGGGGCGGTTTATTGGTTGAACAAGGTTTAGTGAGTGATATTTTTGCCCACCCTAAAACCGAATTGGCACAACAATTTATCCGCTCTACTCTCGACTTATCAATCCCTGATGATTACCAAGCGCGCTTACAAAAAACGCGGGTAGAAGGGTCGATTCCTTTGGTGCGATTAGAGTTT
Source organism: Vibrio algicola (assembly GCF_009601765.2). Classification (NCBI taxonomy): domain Bacteria; kingdom Pseudomonadati; phylum Pseudomonadota; class Gammaproteobacteria; order Vibrionales; family Vibrionaceae; genus Vibrio; species Vibrio algicola. The sequence continues at coordinate 600,418 of NZ_CP045699.1, read as the reverse complement.
ACGGGCGCGTCAATTGATGCTCCGGTGATAAGCCAAATTTCCCGTAAGTTTGATATCGATGTCAGTATTTTAAATTCAGATATTGATTACGCTGGCGGCGTTCGTTTTGGCTTGATGGTGGCAGAATTCTTTGGCGAAAAAGAGCAAGCTGAACAAGCATTAATTTTCTTAAAAGAACACAATATTAAAGTCGAGGTACTTGGCTATGTTTTATGATCACATCATGGATTGGTATTACGATCATCGCACTTTTCGTCTGATTTGGGCAGCCACTTGGGAAACCCTTTACATGGTCGGCGTGGCTGGCTTGATTGGCTTTATGATTGGCATTCCTATGGGCGTCATTCTACATATCACCAAGAAAGGCGGCTTAACCGAAAATAGACTGGTTAACTTAGTACTTGGCGCAATCGTCAATATTGGTCGCTCTGTACCCTTCTTAGTGTTGATGGTGGCTATTATTCCCTTTACCACACTATTGATTGGTAAATTTATTGGTACCACGGCGGCGATTGTGCCGTTAACCGTTGGCGCGATCCCGTTTATTGCTCGCTTAGTGGAAAGCGCTTTAGTTGAAGTGCCGACCGGATTAATTGAAGCGGCGCAGTCGATGGGCGCACGCCCAATGCAAATTATCACCAAAGTATTGCTACCCGAGGCGCTGCCTTCTATTGTCAATACCATCACGATTACTCTTGTGACGCTCGTCAGCTATTCTGCTATGGCAGGGACGGTTGGTGGCGGCGGCTTAGGCGATGTCGCGATGCGTTATGGTTACCAACGTTACCAACCCGATATTATGTTTATTACCGTGGTGTTGTTGGTGATTGTGGTACAAATTATTCAAATGGTGGGCGATAGAGTTGCCGCTCGCGTCGATCACAGGTAATACTCTTCCACTTAACAAGTCATCTTAAGTGGGAAAGAAAACATAAAATTGACACCCAAATAGTTACAACTATAAATACTAAAATTACATGGAGTTAAGTATGAAATTAAAACAGTTTTTTAGCGCAGCCGTGATCAGTTCTTCACTAATTTTTGCTCATACTGCAGCCGCAGCCGACAGCATTAATGTCGGGGTTATCGCAGGTGCAGAAGCGCAAGTAGCAGAGGTTGCCGCACAAGTGGCAAAACAAAAATACGGTTTGGATGTAAAGCTCACCATTTTCTCGGATTATGTGATCCCAAACGCCGCGTTAGATGATGGTTCTATCGACATCAATGCATTCCAACATACGCCATATCTTGATCAACAAATCAAAGATCGCGGCTATAAAATCAAAGCGGTCGGCAATACTTTTGTTTACCCTATCGCGGGCTACTCGAAAAAAATCAAATCACTGGATGAGCTGAAAAAAGGCGACAGCATTGCCATTCCAAACGATCCAACTAACGAAGGTCGTGCCTTATTGCTGCTTCAAGAGCAAGGCTTGATCAAGCTAAGTAAAGAATCAGGTCTACAAGCAACACCGCTTGATATCATCGACAACCCTAAGAAATTGGACTTTGTTGAGCTAGAAGCACCACAACTGCCAAATGCATTACAAGATGTGGCGATTGCGATCATCAACACCACTTACGCTAGCAGCATTAACTTGTCGCCTGAAAAAGACGGCATTTTTGTTGAAGACAAAGAATCTCCATACACCAACTTAATTGTTGCGCGTGAAGATAATGCTGATAACGACAATGTGAAGAACTTTGTCAAAGCCTATCAAACAGAAGAAGTTTATGAAGCGGCTAAAAAGCTGTTTAAAGGTGGCGTTGTAAAAGGTTGGTAATCCGGCTTACTTCATTTTAAAACATTCAAAGGGTAGCTGCGGCTGCCCTTTTTTGATCGCCTTATACTCATTCCAATTCGATTTGCTCAATCATAAAATTATTGCCGTTGCTATTACCTCCATAACTCTCATTTCATGTATTCGTAGCTTGAAACAAAAATTTGCTGCAGCACAGATCGAGTTTTTAATGATCGCATCTAGACTTACACCTGTACGCTGATATTATGGCGTACAACTGTACCCTGAAATAATATGGTGATGACAATGGAACAAAAATCTCCCCCACTGATCTGGCTAAATGTGATCATATTTACCACCAGCTTTCTATTGGCCGTAGTGGTCACGCCACTGTATTTTTTGCATCATGATTTACAAGCCGCCCATTGGGTTTGGCTACTTATCACCTTTAGTTTTTGCAACCTTTGCATTACAGCCGGTTATCATCGCTTATGGTCACATCGAACTTATCAAGCCCATTGGTCACTGCGCTTTATCTTCGCGTTCGGCGGTGCCTTTGCCCTACAAAACAGTGCGCTGCATTGGTCCTCTGATCACCGAGTTCACCATCGCCATGTTGATAATAATGACAAAGATCCATACTCTGCCAAGCGCGGCTTTTGGTTCTCGCATATTGGTTGGATGCTGCGTCACTATCAAACGCCTGAAATCTACCATGACTATTCTAATTGCCGTGATTTGCAAAAAGAGAAAATCGTCATGTGGCAGCATAAATACTATGTGCCGTTAGCGTTACTGATGAACTTAGGCGTGCCAATTTTGCTTGGTATTATTTATCACGATGTGATTGGTATGCTGTTAATGGTTGGCGCTGTTCGTTTGGTGCTCAATCACCACACCACCTTCTTTATTAATTCATTAGCGCATATTTGGGGTAGCCAACCTTATACCAATAAGAATACTGCCCGCGATAACGGCATATTGGCGGTGCTGACTTTTGGTGAGGGTTATCATAACTTCCATCATATTTTTGAAAATGATTACCGCAATGGCATTTACTGGTGGCAATACGATCCCACTAAATGGTTAATTAAAACCTGTCATTGGATGAAACTGGCCGATAAACTGCGTGTCACTCCAGCAGAAAAAATCGAAAAATCTCGCGCATTACAGTTATTAAATGACACCAAGAAAAAGATCCTGCACCTGCCCGATCACACCCTTATTGCGGAACGCATGCACACTGAATACGATGCGTTGATCCTGCAAATGTCGGAATATTATGGGCTCAAAAAGCAATTGATCACGGATAGAAAAGAACGCTTAATGGAGCAATATGAGCACGCGGTTTTAAAGGTGCGCTTTGAACAAATGCAACAGCACTTCAAACAACAACAACTGCAATGGCAACTGTTAATGAAGCAATATGCTTAAACCAGAATAGCTGTAATATGTTTTAAGCTTTAATCTGTTTAGAGCTGATACTATCAAAAACGCCCAAGCATCAACTGCTTGGGCGTTTTGTTTTCTCTTACTCTACCAACTCAAATTATGGAGTGTAATAGGTTGCAGCGCCGGGTCCTACAGGGAAACCGAGGACGAATACCCAGATGTAGAACAAGATACTCCAACCGACCAAGAAGCAGAGTGTGTATGGCAACATGGTGGCGATTAAGGTACCGATCCCTAGATTCTTAACGTATCGACTGGCGACCGCTAAAATCAAACCAAAGTAGCTCATCATTGGGGTGATCAAGTTAGTCACTGAATCACCAATACGGTAAGCCGCTTGAATGGTTTCAGGGGCATAACCCACTAGCATTAACATTGGGATAAAGATAGGTGCGGTGACCGCCCATTGCGCCGATGCTGAGCCAATCATCAAGTTAATAAAGCCACACATAAAAATGAAAGCAAAGAACAGTGCTGGGCCGGTTAAACCGATGTTTTGTAGGAAGTCCGCGCCGCCGACAGCAAAGACTTGGCCAAAGTTAGTCCATTTAAAGAACGCCACAAATTGCGCGGCAAAGAAAACTAATACAATGTACATACCCATCGATGACATCGATTTTGACATCGCATTAATCACATCACGGTCATTTTTCATGGTGCCGACTATCTTGCCGTACACAAAGCCCGGAATAGCAAAGAACACAAAGATAAAGGCCACAATACTCTTTAAGAATGGTGAGCCGGCAACCGTGCCCGTTTCTGGATTTCGTAACACGCCATTTTCAGGCACTATCGTTAATGCCAGTACTGCACACACCACTAATGTTGCCAAACCCGCCATCTTAAGAGCTTTTTTCTCAACAGGGGTTAATGCGCCCATTTTATCTTGCGAGAGATCTTCTGCAGCTTGTTCTGGGTTATACACCCCCAATTTCGGCTCAACAATTTTCTCGGTCACAAATGCACCAACAATCGAAATGAAGAAAGTCGAGACAAACATGAAATACCAGTTAACTTCAGGGCCAACGGTATAATTTGGATCAATCATTTGCGCAGCGGTTTCGGTAATGCCCGACAACAAAGGATCAACCGTACCAATCAATAGGTTGGCAGAATAACCGCCGGATACACCCGCAAAAGCAGCCGCAAGACCGGCCAATGGATGGCGACCTAAAGAGTGGAACAACATCGCTGCCAATGGAATTAACACCACATAACCAAGCTCTGAGGCTGTATTTGAAATAATACCGGCGAAGATCACGGTAAAGGTAACCATGCGTTTTGACGCGCCCATCACCATGCCGCGCATTGCCGCAGATAACATACCCGAATGCTCAGCAATCGAGACCCCGAGCATCGCAACCAATACGGTTCCAAGCGGTGCAAATCCGGTGAAATTTTTGACTAAATTAGTCACGATCAGCTGTAAGCCTTCGGCATTAAATAAGCTCACTACATGAATAATACCGTCAGCAGAACGACCCGCTGCGCCTTCTGGGCGAGGATCGACAACTGAAACACCAAAGTAGCCGGCAATGCCAGACGCGACTAAAATTGCCACACAAAAAATTGCAAATAAAGTGATTGGGTGTGGCAATAAATTTCCGAGGTATTCAACCGAATCTAAAAATCGAGTAAACAGCTTTCTTTTTTGTTCGGGTTGTTTGTTTGAAATGGATGTAGTCATTTGCCCTCCTAGTCAATGACCGCAATTTGGCCCCCCCCTTATGACAAGGGAATACCGCACTGCAAAACAGATGACCGAAGATTACTCGACTATTAAAGCTATACAAAAGGTGAATATGTTAACTAATATTACAAAGTCAGCACAATAAACCATCACTTCACCACAATAACCACATAAAATTACTAGTAATTAGATAGATAGCAGCAACTAATATGATGATTAAGCTATTTCATTAAAAAATGGCACAATTGATAACTTCGATCTAAATCACAAGCCAAAGTGGTAAAAAAGCACATTTGTTCATTCAAACTAAACCCATTTTTAAAATAAAAATCTGCGTAAAATAGAGAGCTATGCTATTTTCATGCTTATCTTTTCCATCATAAACACCGACTATTATGCCTTATACCATCGAGCCTATTGGCCTTGTTCAAAGCCCTTATAAAGAAAAATTCGCCGTACCAAGGCAACCTAGACTGGCCCCAAACGCTCGCGCCAGAATTCAATTGCTCGGCGCGGCCAATAGCCCAGAAGCGGTACGCGGCATAGAGCAATTTAGTCATGTATGGTTGTTGTTTTTATTTGACCAAAATCTCGCCGCAGGATGGAAACCGACTGTGCGCCCTCCTCGCTTAGGCGGCAATGAGCGTATTGGAGTATTTGCCTCACGCGCCACTTTTCGCCCTAATGGTATTGGTATGTCGGCGGTAGAATTAAAAGGCGTGACGCAAGAGGGCAATCAAACTTGGCTAGAATTGGGGAGCGTGGATTTAGTCAATAACACCCCTATCATTGATATAAAACCCTATATCCCCTACTCCGATTCTTTGCCAAATGCTCAAGGCGGCTTTGCGGAAAAAGAGCCGGAGGTACTGAGGGTGATTTTTTCCGAAAATGCTCAACTGACATTGCAAAGACATCCTGACTATCGAAATATTCAAGCGGTGATAGAACAAGTCTTAGGGCAAGATCCTCGTCCAGCCTATAAGAAAAATAAACCCGATAATAAAGAATACGCGGTGCATCTGTTCGATTGGAACGTCAAATTTCAAGTTGAAAGCGACTTATCAGCACCAATTGACGCAATAAATCGCAATTTCATTCGAGTAACCAGCATACAAGCCTTTTGAGAACGCGCTCGGGCTGATATTATACGGGGCTAATTTGCCGCTTGGATCATTCCATGTGAGCAACGCACATCACTCAATAACTTAAGCGGGTAACATAATGCGCACCAGCAAATACCTTGTTTCAACTTTAAAAGAAACCCCAAACGATGCCGAAGTCATTAGCCATCAGTTAATGCTACGAGCAGGTATGATCCGTAAACTGGCTTCAGGTCTATACACTTGGCTTCCAACAGGTCTGCGTGTTTTGCGTAAAGTTGAAAACATTGTTCGTCAAGAAATCGACAATGCCGGTGCAGTAGAAACTTTAATGCCCGTTGTTCAGCCGTTTGAGTTATGGGAAGAAACCGGTCGCTCTGAAAAAATGGGCCCTGAGTTGCTTCGCTTTACCGATCGTCATTCTCGCCCATTTGTACTCAGCCCAACCGCCGAAGAAGTGATCACCAGCCTAGTGCGCGGTGAAGTTAATTCTTACAAGCAACTGCCGCTGAACTTATACCAAATTCAAACTAAATTCCGTGACGAACGCCGTCCTCGCTTTGGCGTTATGCGTGCTCGCGAATTTTGCATGATGGATGCGTACAGCTTTGACATCGATAAAGACGGTCTACAAAAATCTTATGACGATATGCATGACGCTTACTGCCGCGCATTTGATCGCATGGGCTTAGATTACCGCCCAGTGCTTGCCGATAGCGGCGCAATTGGTGGTAATGGCTCGCAAGAGTTCCACGTATTAGCTGAAAGCGGCGAAGATTTGATCGTATTCTCAACCGAGTCTGATTATGCTGCCAACATCGAAAAAGCCGAAGCTTTAGCTCCAACAGCAGAACGCGCTGCGCCAACCCAAGAAATGATCTTAGTTGACACGCCAAATGCCAAAACCATTGCAGAATTGGTCGAGCAACACGGTCTGCCAATCGAAAAAACGGTTAAAACATTATTTGTTCAAGCATCGGATGAAATCGATTCTCCAATCGTAGCCTTGATCATTCGTGGTGATCACGATCTCAACGAAATCAAAGCCGAAAACCTTCCACAAGTTGCCGCTCCTCTTGAAATGGCAACCGAAGAGCAAATGCAACAATTGGTCGGTGCAGGCGCAGGTTCTCTTGGACCTGTCGGCCTTGAAGTGCCTTTCATTGTTGACCGTACCGTTGCAGTAATGAGTGACTTTGGCGCAGGCGCTAACGTTGACGGCAAACACTACTTCGGCATTAACTGGGGTCGTGATGTAGAGCTGGCTCAAGTAGAAGATTTACGCAATGTAGTTGAAGGCGATCCAAGCCCATGTGGCCAGGGCACCTTAATGCTAAAACGCGGTATCGAAGTCGGTCATATTTTCCAGTTGGGTAAAAACTACTCTGAGAAAATGAACTGTGGCGTGCTTGGTCCTGACGGTAAAAATGTCATTCTTGAAATGGGCTGTTACGGTATCGGAGTTTCTCGTGTTGTGGCTTCTGCCATTGAACAAAATCACGATGATGCCGGCATTATTTGGCCAGACGCACTAGCACCATTTAAAGTGGCGATTGTGCCAATGAACATGCAAAAATCACCACGCGTGAAAGAAGCAGCAGAAAAACTGTACGCAGACTTAACCGCAATGGGAATTGAAGTGTTGTTTGATGACCGTAAAGAGCGCCCAGGTGTGATGTTTAAAGATATCGAACTTATCGGCATTCCACACACCGTTGTGATCGGTGATCGCAGTATGGATGAAGGCAACTTTGAATATAAAAATCGTCGTGAAGGCGTTAAAGAAGCCATCGCGATCGACAGTATTATTGAGCATCTCCAGTCTCAATTTAGCTAAAGTTAAGCGATTAATTAACTGAAATAAAAGAGGCAGTGATTGCAGAATCGCTGCCTTTTTTGTATTTCGCTTATTTTTGACGTATTGCTTATACCAATTCCATTTAATATTTGATCAATTTGAATACGCCGAAAAGACGCTGATCCGCCCTTGGTCGCTTGAGAAAAAGCCATCCTGAAGAGTATGGAACCATAGCGGTTTATTTGAATATTGATTGTGTGGTGAGTTCATCACACAGCCTTCGGTGACCAACCTTTTTTCAACAGCCAAAAAAGGTGGCAAAAAGGCCGCTGCTAGAACTCCGTCACAATACAGCGAATACACACCTTTACTCAGTCGACTCTGCGCCAAAGAAGAGTTTCGTGATCAGTTTATTATCTATGGTCTCGCCTTTTAAGGTTCTGACCAATAGCTCGCTACCGAGTAGTTGTAATGAGAACACCACATCTGGCTTTACTCGTCGAATTTGAGGGATATGCTTACTTGAGTTCACTAAGGCAATGGTTTTGGTATCACTGTCACCCACTTCTTTGGCAGCTAATACAATAAAGGCATTTTCGGCATCTTCATTACGAAGCGCGAGAATATATTTCGCTTTTGACGCACCCGCTTCGACTAACACATCGGCCGAACTAGGATCGCCAAAAACAATATCCGCATCGGCGGGATATTCATGCTCTGCGCCAACGGGCGCTACTACCGTAACTGCATCGCCACGTTCAACTAACCCGGCATACACACTGTGCGCAGTGGGTGACACTCCGACAATAATAAAATGATTTTTTCTCATCACGTTCGATATCCTACCTTTTACAATTTTTTTAAGATTACCACCGATCACCGGCCCAATAATGGCACTAATCGAAGTCGCGAAAACGGTGATGCCCATGACGATAATCGAGGCGGTGAACAATCTCGCCGTTGACGTCACAGGGTATAAATCGCCATAACCCACCGTTGACATACTTACAATCGAGAAATAAAACGCGGTTGGCATATCGACAATGGGGGCGCTAAATTGATCGCCTAAATATAAACTACCAAATACCGCATACAGCATTAATGCACCGGTACTGGTTAAAGCAAATAAACTACCTGCGGCAATACTCGAACTATCAAAACTCTTCCAATACATCAGCAGCAACAAGGTGACAACCAATGTATATGAAAGTAATAATAAGCCTGGTGCCGAAGATAAAAAACTGATCGCGGCCACCACTAACAACAAGATCAGCGAGAATGCCCAAGCTAAACGCGCCTGTAAAGCGAGGCCGATTGACATAATAATCAAGCCTGCGCCAAGCAGTAATCTTGGCAATTCAGCTAAGCCAATATCATTAATCAAGTCTAACCAATCTAACGACCAATTTAATACGCTTGGTAACATTTCCAATGTATGTTGAACGACGGGCTTAATAAACCAATAACCGTTAATCGCCACCAAAATAGCGAGTATCCACGATGGTTTACAGATATCTAATAACTTGTGTTTGAGTATCTTCAAAATCAGCCTTAATATCATTTAATAAAGGAGTCATGCATGGTTCTTGCTTGAAACTTGTGTGACTTTAGGTTTCACGACATTCCCTCTTATCACATCAATGTGTAATAATGAGGCATATTTTAAAATAGGTAGACCGTAATAATGAAAATCTACGATTGTTGTGAGTTAATTCGCGAACTTTACGCTCAAATTGGCAGTGGTGATCAAGGCTATATTCCTCAAGCCATCACTTGCGCTTTAAAAACCTTTAATGACATCGCTGCTGATGAATCGCTACCAAAAGAAACCCGTGAGCGCGCCGCTTTTGCTGCTGCTAATCTTTTGATTTCAGATTTTGAAGATTAACCAATTGATAGAATAAGGAACGATGCTATGGATTTAACCAACTTTGAAAAAATGGATCCAATCATGTTGATGAGCATCGTCAATATGAAGATCCGTGACGAGTTTGGCGATTTAGAAAATCTGGTCAAATTCTTCGATATCGACCAAGCGAAATTGATTGAAAAACTCAGCTCTGCTGGCTTTGATTACTTACCAGAAGTGAAGCAGTTCCGCTAAACCCCATCTATTTTATCCCCCGTCAGAGCACATATTTGACAGTTAAATTCTGGCGGGTGTTTCTTAAAACGGGTTCACATAAAGAATAATACTCCCGCCGCGTAAAGCACTGCCGTAATTAATATTGGCCCCTATTCCTACTGTTTCAATCCAGCCATCTTTACCAAATAAATCCGATAACAAAACCCCAAAACTGGCTTCATAATAACTATTGGTTTCTAAGATTTGGGTAGCATCACCGCCAATATCAATACGCTTGATACTCGAATACAGTGACGGTGTGTATGTAAAACTGTGGGATAAATCATATTGAAACTTCACTCCATTACTGATCCGCCAACCTTCAGGATTTCCAAGGTAACCATCATTTGCTTGCCCCCAGTTCTTGCCATAAAAATAATGCCATTGAGAGGAAAAGCCCCACTTACCCCAAGCTTGATGTTGTTCATAATCTAACTCAATCTGAGGCTCTATGATCGTTGACCAAGCCGAACTGTTGGTAATCGCATCATCTAAGAAAGGTTTCAATATTTGTGATTCTTGCGAGTTAAAATTATAACTATTATTGGCATACATGAGATAGCTACCAAAACCATAACCTAGCGCCCAGTTACTGGTCAGTCTGTACTTCAACAAATAGTTAAAAAAACCGCTATACACTTCCTGTTTAAAGTTATCCATTGGGGTGTCGTCAGCGAGTTGCAAGTCTTGCGATATGGAAAGGTAACCGAGCCTAAATTGCAGATTATGTTGGAACGGACTATCCGGCTCGCTCAAATTAAAGTGCAAAGGCAAGGTAAAGACGGCGATGTTTTTACGATTTTGTACCGTATCCTCGTTACCAAAATTATCGTTATCGGTATGAAACACCGAACTGGGATCAAAGCTTTGGATACCCAACGAAATGAGATCGTTATCCGACAACACCACCGTAGAGGCAAATAATTGCTCATAATAGGCTTGACCAGCCTTCCTTAGCTCTGATTGAGCATACAGCTGACTACTCATCATAAGGCTAGTAATGCCGATTACTGGTAAAATCCTTTTCACGCAATAACCTCCCTGAACACATGAAGTTTATATTAGAACACACTATTTAATTAACACCTGAAACCTTTTGTTAACGTTTGAGCAGTGTCAAACTCTGCTATACCTAAGCACTATTTCAATCAATTGACGTTGCCGTTTATTAAGCGCAACGCCAATCCCCCCTTCAACCACCTCGGTTTATCTATTTTTTGGTTATAAATCCGGCCATAATTCTACCCGATCTTTTGGCGCTCGATACATGCCATCACCCGGTTTAGTTTGATACGCCTTTTGAAACGCTGACATATTCATTAGTGTGCTATTGACTCGATAGATGCCTGGTGGATGAGGATCAGAACTGATGATCCGCACTAAGATATCTTCACGATATTTTGAACGCCAAGTTTTTGCCAATTCAATGAAAAACGTTTGGTAGGCTTGCTGTTTTTCTTTATCTCTGCCTTGTACTTCTTTTTCAAAAGCTTTAAAGCCTTAAAAAATTAAAATGAATAACTCACGCCAGTGCTCACAAGCGCATTAGAACTATCATAAAAGTCGATATTTGAATCTCCAACGATGTAGCCCACCGCAGCACCGACCCCAACGCCTTTCCAACCAAATAGGTTTTTATAAACGTAAGTCGCGATCACGCCATATTTGTTATCAGATTGAGTGTTCTCAAATACAGGGTTGCTTTCATCAAAATCAATATGGTGATACCGAATATTTAGGACTAAATTGGAACTGTGCAGCACCTTAATAAAGGATAAGTCACCACCATAGCTATTTGATGCCATTGCCGCGCCATCGGCATCTAAACGCTTATAAGATAAAGCGCTCCGTAGATAAAAACTTTGGGTGATAGGATTCACATGAGATAACTGAGCAAAATACACATTACCTTCACGTTGCAATAACGCTCTTTCTTGATCGGTGTAATTAGCTCCTGAAGCACTTTGTTCATCTTTAATCACTTGTTTGCCCGCAGCCAATTCAATCGAAAATTGTGACGCCATGATATTTTCGTATTTAAAACGTAAGCCACGAACAACCGCTTTGGTTTTATCCCGATTTTCACCGACTAAATAAGGGTCTTCCCAAGTATCACTTTTCAATAACCCTGGAACGATACCTAAACTAAAGGTGCCTGCCTGTTTAACATATTGTTTATACCCCAGCTCAAAATGCACTCGACCGATGGCCAAATCCGATTGGTCGGTACCGATGTAGAACTGTTGCTCGCCACTGTCTAAAGTGTATTGCAAAATGCCGGTACTGATCGGTAAGAAGAAGGCTTTATTCTTTTTTTCGGCTTTATCATCCAAAGAGTTGATTTTTTTATCGCCAGAATCCGCTTGATCTTGAGTTTGTACTCCACCAAACATCCCCATAATGGTGCCAGAAAAGCCGGGTTGCCACTTATTAGGTTTCACTTCCTCGGCCGCCACATTGGCAGAGAGTAAACTGGTTATAATGACCATCAATGGGATAATTGCATTCATAAATATTCTCATTAGAGTAATTAGGATATTGATTGATATACTTATCCATCAATATTGGCACTAAACGCCAATTTGTTCACCCAACCAATACCATTGTTATCAATATAAATCGGAGATAACTCAAGCTTTGTGAGTTAAATCATACTTTAACTTAAAATAAAAACAACGTCCAATTGCTTGGAGAGGTGAACTCTCCGCCTATAATTCTCTGAACCGATTGGAGATAAATTAACTCAGATGAATAAAGATCAGTAATTGATCTTATCCACTTCTCACTCAGTGCTTTTGATTCTGAGTTAGAAACTAAAATGCCAGCTTATGATTATCGATTTCACGATCGTCATAGCTGGCATTTTTATTCTTCAGATTAGAACTATTGGTTACTCAACAAACACCGAGTAATTTTTAAGCTGAGGCACTTGTTGATGTAAGGTTTTCTCTTCGCTTACGAGATCATGTAAATTACCACAATAAGCATTGGCTTCTTTTTGCAACTGTTGGGATTGAGATTGAAGACGGGTTTCGATCTGCTTTTTCATATCTGTCATTTGGGTTTGCAATTCGGTCAAATTCACACTGCCATCGGTTTTCATTTTTTCCGATAACACCGCAAAGGCACTAGAGAAAAACTCACCATTGAACTTTTGCATTGCAGCGGCCGACTCTTGCTTCCAATTGGATAGCGCATCCTTAACCGCATCTTTTTTGATCACCCACTCGCCATTAATGTAATAACGAGATTCGATATCCGCATAATAGCCATCAACGGCGGTTTTAACGTTATCAAATGCTTTGCTGTTATTAAAGCTAGCGCTAATATCATCAATCACTTGATTGGCAAGTGTCATGCCATCATCACCAATTTTTTTAGCTTTCGGGATATACTCACTCACTTTCTCACGATAGGCCTTGACCGCATTTTCTTGGGTTTGGTTAAGGGTGATTTTTTTGCCATTAATGAATAAATCATTATTTTGGTCAATCACAACCTTTGGCTTACCTTGCTGATAAACCGAAACTTGTTCGTTTTTGAGGTGTAATTCATTGTCGATATTGATATCACAACGTGGCACTTGCGCCATCGCGGAGACAGAAGTAAGGGTTAACGCTACCGAGAGTAAAGTCCGTTTCATAAAATAAAGCCTCATTAGAGATGAGTAAAAAAACATTGGAATAAAATACTAGCAAGATTTAATCCACTTAAGCCAGAATTCAGGAGTCAGTGAAAGGTCAAATTACCAATAACCTCAACCTTAACATTTATCGAATCAATAAATAGACATTACTTCGTAACATTTAATTCGGCCGGCAATGTCTACCACCACTTCATCATCTCGCATTTTTTTATTTAATGCTTTACCTAATGGCGACTCTGGCGTCACTAATGAAATGCTATGGTCTGAAAACGACACATTCAGACCACCCGCTACAGGGCTTAAGAAAAACCATTTATTGCTATTATCATTGTCATCAAACAGCTCAATTAAAGCGCCAATAGACACCGCATCTTCAACCGACCAATCTTTGACGGGGAGTGCTTTAAAGCTGTGAAGTTCACGCAAACATTGCTGCAAGCGCTGACCTTGCCCATGCGCTAAATACGATGCCTCTAAACTTAAGGTATCGTATTTATGCTGCGGCACATTCTCTTTGTCGGTCGCGGTATCAATCGCAGTTTTTGTCGCGGCTAAAGAACTGGCGTACACCGCTTCTAGTTTTTGAATGATGACCCGATGCAACATGGATTTATCGACGCTTTTCTTGTCTATCAATGTCTAACCTATTTTAATGAGTGGATGTGTCATAAATGAATGGGTAATAAGTGAATAATTTTCTCAAACTTGCCTCTGTGAGACGCGAGGAAATAACGTATTATAACAAGCAAAGTAATGAGATGATCGATCGTGACTACGGTTGGCATTATACCACTCTATCTTAATCGACAAACGGAAATTGATAATGAGCCAAATCCAGCAAGCATTAACACAATACTTTGGTTTTAATGAATTACGAGGTGGGCAATCACAAGTTATCGAGGCCATTTTAGCCGGACATTCTGCCGCCGCTATTTTCCCTACCGGCTCCGGCAAGTCTTTGTGTTATCAATTACCGGCGGTGTTATTGCCTAATCTGACCTTAGTGATATCCCCTTTACTAGCATTAATGAAAGATCAGCTTGAGTTCCTTCATTCCAAAGGCATTGCTGCCGCCTCACTCGATTCAACTCAAGACCGTGAAACCAGTAATCGCATTATGCAGCAAGTTCGTAGCGGCGAAATCAAGGTGTTGATGATTTCGGTTGAGCGATTGAAAAACGAACGCTTTCGTCAGTTTATTTCACAAGTGCCGATCTCGATGCTAGTGGTGGATGAAGCGCACTGTATTTCTGAGTGGGGACATAATTTCCGCCCTGATTATTTAAAGCTGCCTTTTTACTGCCAAAGTTTGCAGATCCCTCAAGTGTTATTATTAACCGCCACTGCGACACCTGCGGTTATTGAGGATATGAGTAATAAATTCAATATTGCTAAAGATAACATTACCATTACTGGCTTTTATCGCCCCAACCTTGATCTCAACGTTTTGCCTTGTGAAGAAGAAGATAAACCCCAAGCCTTGGTTGATTTACTGTGTTCGACTCCCGATCTTCCTACCATAGTGTATGTCACCTTACAACACACCGCAGCCCAAGTAGCGCAATACCTACAACGCCATGGGATGAATGCCCTCGCCTATCACGCAGGGTTAGATTCCGATCTTCGTCAACATATTCAGCAGCAATTTATGAGCGGAGAAGTGCCATGCATTGTCGCTACGATTGCATTTGGTATGGGGATAGATAAATCCGATATTCGCCGCGTAGTGCATTTTGACCTGCCTAAATCGATAGAAAACTACTCACAAGAAATTGGCCGCGCGGGTCGTGATGGCGAAAAATCCTATTGCACAGTACTGGCCAATACTTCTGGCATTAATGTGCTCGAAAACTTTGTTTATGGTGATACGCCCGATACTTGTTCGTTTAAACACGTATTGCAGTCGATTTATGATGACCAAAGCCAATCGGGGTTATGGGAGGTCATGCTAACGCGCTTATCTCGTGATTCAAATATTCGTCAGTTGCCGCTCAAAACGCTCTTAGTGTATCTCGAACTGCAAGGCATTATTCAAGCAAAGTACAGCTATTATGCCGATTATCGTTTTAAACATATTGTTAGCGAAGCGGATATTTTAGCTCGCTTTCCGCAACATGGCGCTCACGCTGAAAGGCATCAATTTATTCAAGCCATTTTCAGCTGCTCAAAAATTGCTAAGACTTGGCGCAGTGTCGATTTCGATGCTTTATGGATGGGTTATCAAGCCGAACGTAGCCGTGTAGTGGCGGCGTTAGATTATTTTCATGAGCAAGGTTTGATTGAATTAGAAAGCAAACAAATCACCGATGTGTATCAAGTGTTAGGGGCGGATCATCCCGAAACTCAACGTGATAATACCGAGGTAGCCAATGAGCTTAGTGCACTTTTCAAGCAAAAGGAACATGGTGATCTAAACCGAATTCAAACCTTGATAAATTTATTTGAAAGCCCGTCCTGCCTGAGCTCAAAGCTTGCAGGGTACTTTTTAGATCATGATGTACCAAATGCTTGCGGCCATTGTAGCGTGTGTCGCGGTAAAGTCGCGGTGCTACCAAAACCTTATTTAGATGATGTGCCATTAGCAAACATCGATCAGTGGGTAGCGCCATTTAAAGCCGCTTTTGAAGGCAGCCCACACCAACAAGAAATGCAATTAACTTCTGAGGCGATCACAAGATTCTTATGTGGCATTTCCACCCCACTGAGTAATAAGCTTAAAGCCAGTAAAATGGAAGGGGTCGGCAAGTTAGAGCAGTATCCATTTGCTCAAGTACAACAGTGGGTAGAACAGTTAGGTTGATAACCATGACATTGATTATTGGATCAATTTAGATACTAAGAAAAGACGCTGCTTTGGTGTTAGCACTAAATTGGATCCATAAAAAAACGGTCACCATAAGGCGACCGTTTTTTTTTATATTTGTTGCAACTTCGACTTACTCGTCGTCGTTCTTACGCTTGCCAGCTGATTTACGCTTATTGCGTTCAGTCTGGATTTTTTGGAATTCAACCAATTCTTTTTCAGCCCACTGCGTCGCTTCAGCTTCGGTTTCAAAACCTAGTTGACGCTTAGAAATGATAGTACGGCGTGAAGTTATTTGACGAACGATTTCTGCAGACCAACCGTTACGCTTCTCAACCAATTGAAAACTATATTTATTGCTCATAATACTCTTTTACCTACCCTGCCCCATGGTGAAACATTTCGCTTAGGCGCAAAGCTAAATTAGGCGCGCATTAAAACACAGTTTGATCAAAAAAGATGCATATTTAATTGAAATAACGCCAACAAAAAACGACCACCGAAGTGATCGTTTTTATTAAGTTAACAAGTTAGGCCTTTCTATCAACCGATATGCTTGCGCGCGTTACGGAACATACGCATCCATGGGCTGTCTTCACTCCAGTCCTCTGGGTGCCATGAGTTCGCTACAGTTCTAAATACACGCTCTGGGTGCGGCATCATGATGGTCACGCGGCCATCGTCGGTGGTTAAACCTGTGATAGCGTTGGGTGAACCGTTCGGGTTATTTGGATACTGCTGAGTTGGATTACCCATATTATCCACATAGCGTAGCGCCACCGTGCCAGAATTTTCAATCGCTTGTAGATGCTCATTACCACGCACTTCCACACGACCTTCACCGTGAGAAACGGCGATTGGCATGCGAGATCCAGCCATTTCACTAAAGAAAACTGAATCCGACTTTTGCACTTCAACCAAACTGAAACGCGCTTCAAAACGCTCTGATTCATTGCGTACAAAACGTGGCCATAAATCAGCACCAGGAATAAGGTCGCGCAAGTTAGATAGCATCTGACAACCATTACACACGCCAAGCGAGAAGGTATCTTGACGCTCAAAGAAACCAGCAAATTGGTCACGCGCATTATCGTTAAACAATACCGATTTCGCCCAACCTTCACCGGCACCGAGTACGTCACCGTAAGAGAAACCACCACATGCCACTAGGCCTTGGTACTCTTCTAGTGCTGCTTGTCCGGTTAGAATGTCGCTCATGTGAATATCAGTGGTAGCAAAGCCCGCACGGTCAAAGGCGGCAGCCATTTCAACGTGTGAGTTAACCCCTTGCTCGCGCAAAATCGCCATCTTAGGTTTCGCGCCAGTGTTTATCATCGAAGCCGCAATATAAGGCGCGGCAACATCTTCATTGATATCAAAGCTCAGTTTAACATTTAGGCCTGGGTCGCTGTTGTCTGCTTTAGCAGTATGCTCTTGCGCCGCACACGCTGAGTTATCTCGCATGGCTTGCATCTTGTTTGTGGTTTCAGCCCAAATCATACGTAGTTCGGTACGATTACGCTCAAGAACCACAGTGTTACCTGAAGTGATCAGCAGTGAATCCGATGCTTCTACCGAGCCAATCACATGCGAACACTCACCTAAACCATTAGCTGCAAGTGTTGCTTGAACCGATTCAAGATCATCATTACGCACTTGAATGACCGCGCCTAACTCTTCATTAAATAATGCTGCTAATTCATCATTACCTAACGCAGCAATATCCGCTTTAATACCACAGTGACCGGCAAACGCCATTTCAGCCAAGGTAATTAATAGACCACCATCACCTTTGTCGTGATAAGCCAATAACTTGCTCTCAGCGACTAAAGCTTGAATGCCAGTGTAGAAGCCTTTTAATTGCGCCGCGTTATCAACATCCGCCGGTTTATCGCCTAATTGGTTATAAACTTGAGCCAATGCGGTCGCGCCCATACGGTTTTTACCATTGCCTAAATCCACCAAAATAAGACTGGTCTCGCCTTGATTGGTTTTTAATTCAGGAGTAATGGTTTTACGCACATCTTCAACACGCGCAAAGGCGGTGATCACCAAAGATAACGGAGAGGTTACTTCGCGCTCTTCACCATCTTGTTGCCATTTGGTTTTCATCGACATTGAGTCTTTGCCGACCGGAATGGTAAGACCAAGCGCAGGACAAAGTTCTTCACCAACCGCTTTTACCGCTTCATAAAGACCGGCATCTTCGCCTGGGTGGCCTGCAGGAGACATCCAGTTTGCCGATAATTTAATGTGTTTAATATCGCCAATATCAGTCGCTGCAATGTTAGTGATGGATTCACCCACCGCTAAACGCGCAGAGGCGCCAAAGTCGAGTAAGGCAACCGGCGTGCGCTCACCTAGCGACATTGCTTCGCCATGATAAGTATCATAACTTGCTGCCGTTACTGCGCAGTTAGCCACAGGAACTTGCCAAGGACCAACCATTTGATCACGAGCCACTAATCCGGTTACCGAGCGGTCGCCAATAGTAATAAGGAAGGTTTTTTCCGCCACTGTTGGCAAGCGAAGTACGCGATCCAGCGCTTCATTAAGCTCAATTTCGCTGCGATCAATCGCTGGGTTATTGGCTTTTAATGTTTTGGCATCACGGTGCATTTTAGGCGTATTACCTAAAAGAACATCCATCGGCATATCAATCGGCGTATTGTCGAAATGTGAATCCTCTAACTTCAATTCGCGTTCTTGTGTTGCCACACCCACAACGGCATAAGGCGCGCGTTCACGCTGACAAATCGCTTCAAATGCAGCCATGTTTTCTGGCGCGACGGCCATAACATAACGTTCTTGTGATTCATTACACCAAATCTCTAATGGGCTCATTCCTGGCTCATCGTTTGGTACATCACGCAATTGGAAAATACCGCCACGCTCACCATCATCGACTAACTCAGGTAAGGCATTAGAGATACCACCGGCGCCCACATCGTGAATAAAGGCGATCGGGTTATCGTCACCCAACTGCCAACAACGGTCGATCACTTCTTGGCAACGACGTTCCATTTCTGGGTTTTCACGTTGTACTGAAGCAAAATCTAAGTCTTCTGCCGATTGACCCGATGCCATTGAAGACGCCGCTCCGCCGCCCAGACCAATATTCATCGCAGGGCCACCCAACACAATTAAGCTCGCGCCGACTGGGATCTCTTTTTTCTGAACATGCTCGTCACGAATATTACCTAAACCACCAGCCAACATGATTGGCTTGTGGTATCCACGAATTTCTTCGCCGTTATGAGAGTTAACTTTTTGTTCGTAAGTACGGAAGTAACCGAGTAGGTTTGGACGACCAAATTCATTGTTAAATGCCGCGCCGCCTAGTGGGCCTTCAAGCATAATATCCAATGCTGTGACGATACGACTTGGTTTGCCAAAATCGGTTTCCCAAGGTTGCACAAAGTTTGGAATCTTAAGGTTCGATACCGAGAAACCGACTAAACCAGCTTTTGGTTTGCCACCGATACCGGTTGCGCCTTCATCACGAATTTCGCCGCCAGAACCGGTTGAAGCGCCCGGCCAAGGCGAGATCGCAGTTGGATGGTTGTGGGTTTCAACTTTCATTAAGATATGTGCGAGCTCTTGGCTGTAGCCATATTCGCGTGTTTTTGGATCTGGGAAGAAACGACCCACATTAGAACCCACCATCACCGCCGCGTTGTCTTTATAAGCAGACAATACGTTATCCGGTGTTACTTCCATGGTGTTTTTGATCATTTTGAACAAAGACTTTTCTTGTTCAACGCCATCAATGGTCCAGCCAGCATTAAAGATTTTATGACGACAATGCTCTGAGTTCGCTTGAGCAAACATCATCAATTCAATATCCGTTGGGTTACGGCCTAACTTTTGGGTAAAGCTTTCGACTAAGTAACCAATTTCATCATCGGCTAAGGCTAAACCAAGGCTAACATTGGCCTCTTCTAGCGCAGCACGTCCACCAGTTAATAGATCAACTTCAGAGACTGGCGCAGGTTGCGCGACGTTAAACAAGGCATCTGCTTGCTCAAAATCAGAAAACACCACTTCCATCATGCGATCATGCAATAGTGCTTTAAGCTCTAATAATTGCAGTTCTGATAATTCGACTGAGGATTCAACATAATAAGCCGTACCACGCTCAAGACGTTTGATTTTGCTTAAACCACAATTATGGGCGATATCAGAGGCTTTTGATGACCAAGGCGAGATGGTGCCAGGGCGAGGAGTGGTCAATAGTAGTAGACCTTGAGGCTCGTGATCTTCAATGGTAGGACCATACGTAAGCAGCTTTTCTAACTTTTCAACTTCTTTGCTATCAAGTTCAGAAGTCAGGTCAGCAAAATGCGCAAATTCAGCATAAATGCTCGACACAGGTAGGTTTAACTCACGACAAAGCTCTAAAAGCTTGTTGACACGAAATTCGGATAAAGCGGGTGAACCACGCAAAATTCTCATGTACTTAGGTCTCTTTGGCTGTTGGTTTATAAAATACGTCATCACAACAAAGTGATATTGAAATAATTTCAACGACTTAAATCAAATATCGAAGTTATTTCAATCTCACCTTTACCTCACAGGTGGCCTTTGGCGCACATTATAGAGGAAATCCCCACTCGAAGTAACACCCAAAGCAACCGTTTGCGCAAATTATTTTCATTGCCTAATCCAAAAAATATAAATGAGATAAATTTGAATCGTATTATATCGAAAACATTATAAGTTACAGCCAGATCATAAGCTGATTCTGACAACTTTGCTGACAACCGCTGCATTTGGTATAAAGGAGGTCTAAACATTTTATGAGATCCCCTTTTTGACTAAATTTCACTCTCATTTCCAATATAAACGCTGGTTAGTGGTGCTATGTATCCTAATAGGATTAACCGCTTGCCAACCAGATACTAAGCCTTTGTCTGACTTAGAGCAGATCCAACAACGTGGTGTATTACGCGTTGGAACTTTGAACAATCAAATTTCTTATTTTATCGGCACCGATGGTCCGACCGGATTGGATTATGAACTTGCGCAAAGATTCGCCAAAGAGCTTGGAGTAAAGCTAGAAATTAAACCGGCTTATCACTCAAGTGGGCTTTTCCCAGCCTTAAAAAATCATGAAGTGGATATGATTGCCGCGGGAATTAGCCACACGCCTGAGCGATTAAAACACTTCAATGTTGGTCCGGCTTATTACTATGCTAGCCAACAAGTGGTCTACCGCAAAGGTACTTGGCGACCACGCAACCTGAAACAGTTAATCGAAAAACAAAGCAGCGAAAATAAAGAAAACTTTGTGGTGGTTAAAGGATCTGAATTCGATCAAACACTACAAAACCTCGCCAAAGACAACCCAAAATTAACCTGGGAAACCGTCGAAAATAATGATACTAACGATCTGTTAAAAAAAGTATCAACTGGAGATATCGATTTTACGGTGGTCGATTCCATTTCATTATCAATCAACCAAAGGCTACATCCCCGCTTAGCCACAGCATTTGAACTCACCGAAGATCAACCTATTTCTTGGTACATCCGCAAATCAGATAATGATTCTCTGTACGCCATGATGCTAGAGTTTTTCGGTAACATGAACCAATCAGGTAAATTAGCCCGTCTGGAAGAGAAGTATTTTGGCCATATTCAAAGTTTTGACTATGTGGATACTCGTGCTTTTATTCGCTCATTAGACAGCAAATTACCTAAATATAAAAAGCTATTTCAGACCTATTCGAAAGAATTTGATTGGCGTTTAATTGCGGCATTATCGTATCAAGAATCGCATTGGAACCCTTACGCCACCTCTCCAACTGGAGTGCGCGGCATGATGATGCTGACCCAATCAACCGCTAAAATGGTGAATGTTAAAAACCGACTGATCCCGGCTCAATCGATCCAAGGTGGTGTGACTTATTTACGCGGCATTGTGAAACGGATCCCCGATTCAATCCCTGAGCACGAAAAAATCTGGTTTGCTTTAGCATCCTATAACTTAGGTTTTGGTCATGTTATGGATGCTCGTAGACTGACTAAAGCGCAAAAGGCCAATCCTGATTCTTGGACAGATGTGAAGGCACGCTTACCGAAACTGCAACTTCCTGGTTACTACCGTTATACCCGTTATGGCTATGCCCGAGGGAGTGAAGCGAAGAACTATGTAGAAAATATCCGTCGTTATTACCAAACAATTATTGGTTATGAAGCACAAGAAAAACAAGAAATCCGTAACGACAATCTTGATGCCGATTTTACGGTGATTGATGCCCCCGTGAGTAGTGCGGTGAGCGCGGCGGTCAGTACTGCAACCAACACCGAGCAACCAGCCGCAGAATCAAAATAGAGCATCTATAGAAACAAAAAAGAGAAAACAGCATGGGCTAAGTACACACATACTTAGCCCATTCATTTAACTGTCACATTGATTATCTAGACTGAGATCGACTTAGCAAAGGAAGGCTTAAAAAGTCACTATACTTAAGATATTCACCTTTGATGTATGTAGCAATGATCTATACCAAGGTGCTTCATATAGAAAATGCTTTATACATCAATACATGACGATGACTAAGGAGATATACCAATGTTCTCTCGAAAAAAAATCACCAGTTCATTATTTTCACGCAATTCAAGCTCAACCCGTAGAAAGCGCATGTTATCGAACAACAAAAAGAAAGTGATTTGGCGACATCGTAGCTTCGTGTTTTGTGCTGAGGTCGTGTCATAGTTCACCCTACCTCTGTTATTTGAATGAATACCTTTTACCCAATAACGACTGCAATACTTCTATCACTTCTAACAGCACCATAACCAACACAACCTGCGGCAAATGGATCATTGCTAATTTGCCGAACCATCCTTTTTATTGAGCTGATTGATATTCAATGATTAACGCTCATCTTTTCTTTTTTGCTTAATTTCCTTACGGCGACGTCGGAAAAATTGTTGCAACTGCTCACGGCATTCATCGGCCAGCAACCCACCTTCTACTTCGGCGTAATGATACGATGCTTGGCTTTCAAACAGATTCAATACCGTCCCTGCCGCTCCTGCTTTTAAATCGGGCGCGCCATAAACAATACGCTTGACTCGACTATGTAACAGCGCTCCGGCGCACATAGGGCAAGGCTCTAACGTGACATATAAGGTCGTGTCGAGTAAGCGATAGTTTTCTAATGCTTGCCCAGCCTTTCGTAAGGTCGATATTTCAGCATGGGCGGTGGCGTCATGCTCACCAATAGCCGCATTCCAGCCTTCGGCGATGATGATTCCGTCTTTAACCAACAACGCCCCAACAGGCACTTCGCCATTGGCTTCAGCTTGGGATGCCAGCTCTATCGCACGGCGCATAAATTGTTCATCTTGGGGACTAAATTGGGGCATTAAAGATTCCGTCGCTATTAAATACAGTCATTTTATTCTATTGAGATTAAGTCTCCGGCACCTTAAATATTATGCTTCTTGCCGTAAAGCAAAAGCGAGATCCCGTATCTTCTTCCCTTAGGCTCATGTACGGAATGACGATCGCGGGTGCTGGTTTTTAACAGTCGATGATTATACGGGATTGAGTGATTTTCTACAGACAAAAAAATCCCCGTCTATTGCTAGACAGGGATTTCAAAAGTTTAATCAGTTAATACTTTGCCCAAAGGCAGAAGAATTAAGCTTGACCTTTAACTTCTTTAAGGCCGTTGAAAGGTGCTTTAGAACCTAGAGCTTCTTCAATACGGATTAGTTGGTTGTACTTAGCAACACGGTCAGAACGGCTCATAGAACCTGTTTTGATTTGACCTGCAGCAGTACCAACAGCAAGATCAGCAATCGTTGCATCTTCAGTTTCACCAGAACGGTGAGAGATAACTGCAGTGTAACCAGCATCTTTCGCCATTTTGATAGCCGCTAGAGTTTCAGTCAAAGAACCGATTTGGTTGAATTTGATAAGGATAGAGTTCGCTACGCCTTTCTCAATACCTTCCGCTAGGATCTTAGTGTTTGTAACGAATAGATCGTCACCAACGATTTGAAGTTTGCCACCTAGAAGTTCAGTTTGGTGCTTGAAGCCATCCCAATCTGATTCGTCTAGACCATCTTCAATCGAAACGATTGGGAATTGGTTAGCAAGGTCTTGTAGGTAGAAGTTAAATTCTTCAGAAGTGAAGATTTTGCCTTCGCCTTTCATGTTGTAGTTTCCAGCTTCTTTGTCGTAAAACTCAGACGCAGCACAGTCCATAGCAAGAGTAATGTCTTTACCAAGAACGTAACCAGCACCTTCTACAGCATCTTTGATTGCAGCAAGAGCAGCAGCGTTAGACTCAAGGTTAGGAGCGAAACCACCTTCATCACCAACTGCAGTGCTTAGGCCTTTAGCTTTAAGTACTTTAGCAAGGTTGTGGAATACTTCAGAACCCATGCGTACAGCTTCTTTGATTGTTTTAGCGCCAACAGGTTGAATCATGAATTCTTGGATATCAACGTTGTTGTCAGCGTGCTCGCCACCATTGATGATGTTCATCATTGGAAGAGGCATAGAGAATACGCCAGGAGTGCCGTTTAGTTCAGCGATGTGCTCGAACAAAGGCATGCCTTTTGCCGCTGCAGCTGCTTTTGCGTTCGCAAGAGAAACAGCAAGAATAGCGTTAGCGCCAAACTTAGATTTGTTTTCTGTGCCGTCTAAATCGATCATGATTTGGTCGATTGCAGCTTGGTCTTTCGCGTCTTTACCAACAAGAGCAGTAGCGATTTCGCCGTTTACTGCTTCGATAGCTTTAAGAACGCCTTTACCTAGGAAACGTGATTTGTCGCCGTCACGTAATTCAAGAGCTTCACGAGAACCAGTTGATGCGCCAGAAGGAGCAGCAGCCATACCTACAAAGCCACCTTCAAGATGAACTTCAGATTCTACTGTTGGGTTACCACGTGAATCAATGATTTCGCGAGCTAGAACTTTTACGATCTTAGACATGAATGTTTCCTCGTTTAATTTAAAATTTAAATGTCAAACTAATGGATAGCAGCACAAATTTTGCAACTATCCGTATCCTTTTTTACATCTTACTTTTTAAATCCTCTAAGGCTAAACATGAGCTTAACCTTAGAAGTGTTGAAACTGCTTTTACTTGTATTCGCTACGTTACTTCTGAACGTCTGCTGCTACTTCAAATTCACCGCGTTGGAATTGACCCGCCGCTTTCACAAAACCAGCGAATAATGGGTGTCCATCACGCGGCGTTGAAGTGAATTCAGGATGGAATTGAGCCGCTACAAACCAAGGATGGTTCGGGTTCTCAATCACTTCCACTAATTTTTTATCGGCAGAAAGTCCTGAAACTTTCAAACCTGCTTTCTCTAATTGAGGGCGCAAGTTGTTATTGACTTCATAACGATGGCGATGACGCTCATGAATTTGAGCATTGCCGTAAAGTTCATGTACTTTAGTGCCTTTTTCAAGGTGGCAAAGTTGTGAACCTAAACGCATAGTGCCGCCAAGGTCTGATGATTCGGTACGTTCTTCAACCTTACCTTCTTTATCGACCCATTCAGTAATAAGGCCAACCACAGGGAATTTTGTCTCTGGGTTAAACTCAGTTGAATGTGCGCCTTCAAGGCCAACAACGTTACGTGCGTATTCAATTAACGCCACTTGCATACCCAGACAAATACCTAAGTAAGGAACTTGGTTTTCGCGTGCATATTGCGCGGCCATAATTTTGCCTTCAATACCACGGTCACCAAAGCCACCAGGAACTAAGATAGCGTCTAAGCCTTCTAGTAATTCGGTACCTTTAGATTCTACGTCTTGAGAATCTACATACTTAATGGTTACGCTTAAACGGTTTTTCAACCCTGCGTGTTTTAAAGCTTCGTTAACTGACTTGTAAGCATCTGGTAATTCGATGTATTTACCTACCATACCAATGGTAATTTCACCAGTTGGATTGGCTTCTTCGTAAATAACTTGTTCCCATTCAGTCAAGTTAGCTTCAGGTGCATTGATACCAAAGCGTGTGCACACTAAGTTATCAAGACCTTGTGCGTGGATCAATTGTGGGATTTTGTAGATTGAATCTACATCCTTCATTGAAATCACGGCTTTTTCCTGCACATTACAGAACAACGCAATTTTCTTACGTTCATTGGCAGGAATGATACGATCGCTACGACAAACCAAAATATCTGGTTGAATACCGATAGATAGTAATTCTTTTACCGAGTGTTGAGTCGGTTTAGTTTTCACTTCACCCGCTGCGGCAAGGTAAGGTACTAACGTTAGGTGCATGAACATTGCGCGTTCACGGCCAACTTCAGCCGCTAACTGACGAATCGCTTCCATAAATGGTAGAGATTCGATATCACCAACGGTGCCACCCACTTCAACTAAAGCAATATCATGGCCTTCAGCACCAGCAATAACGCGATCTTTGATCGAGTTAGTGATGTGAGGAATAACCTGAATGGTTGCACCTAAATAATCACCACGGCGCTCTTTACGAAGAACATCTTCATAAACACGACCAGCAGTAAAGTTATTACGTTTAGTCATCTTGGTACGAATGAAACGTTCGTAATGACCAAGATCGAGATCGGTTTCCGCACCATCTTCCGTGACGAATACTTCACCATGTTGAGTCGGGCTCATTGTGCCTGGATCAACGTTGATGTATGGGTCAAGTTTCATCATGGTCACTTTAAGACCACGAGCTTCTAAAATAGCTGCCAGTGATGCGGCTGCAATACCTTTACCTAGCGAGGATACAACCCCACCAGTAACAAAAATGTAATTTGTTGTCATGCTTAACCTGAAATTGGGTGAATGAGGGAAAATAGGTGCTTCTGGACGGGATAAAAATATACCAGAAGCGCTTTTCCGCTACAACGTGAAATCTATCACAGTCGGTAATTTAATTTTTTGCTTCAAATCAATTTCCCTTGTACCTAAGAGGTAGTAATGTAATTCTTGGGCGCGTTCTTTGTCTAACTTAACAGCATAAACCATCATATACTCTGCTTTTCTTCTATTTTCACTTCATCCCAAGCGAGATCAAGCTCTTCCAAAGCACAATCCTCTAAAGGTTTATTTTTTCGCTGAATCTTAGTTTCCACTCCGCGAAAGCGACGTTCAAATTTATTGTTGGCTTTGCAAAGCACCATTTCAGGATCTTTTCCAAGATGCCGAACCAAGTTCACCACCGCAAACATCAGATCGCCTAACTCTTCTTCGACTCTTTGCTCGTTAATATCGACTTGCAAGGCCTCTTCCATCACCTCTGCAATTTCTTCTTGTACTTTATCAACCACAGGTCCAAGCGTGGGCCAATCAAAGCCATATTGAGCCACTTTATGTTGGATCTGATTAGCCCTTTCAAGTGCAGGCAAAGATGTTGATATTGAGTCTAGAATACTTTGTTCGATTTTGCTTACTTCGGTTTTCATCTTTTTCATCGCTCATTCTGTCACATCGTCAAAGTCATTGAAGTAACAGCGTCAAAGACTTTGGGGATAAGAAAACACCGCTAAGATAAGCGGTGTTTGATAACGGTTATTTCAAGCGCTTAACCCTAAGCACATCTTTTATCTGCTCAATCCGTGCCAGTATTCGCGCCAGCACCTCAACATTGTGAACTTCTAAGTGGAAATCCATAATGGTCATTTGACGTTTATAGTCGGTGCGGCTGTTCATGCTGTTCACTTTCAGTTTCTCGTTCGAGATCAAGGTGGTGATATCTTTTAATAGGCCCACTCGCTCTAACGCTTCCACTCTTATGGTTAAGATATAAACGCCATTTGAACCCCCACCCCACACAGTATCAATAATACGCTCTGGGGCATGATGATTGAGCTCACTTAACTGCTCACAATCACTGCGGTGGACTGAAATGCCACGACCTTGAGTAATGTAGCCACGGATCTCATCACCTGGGATCGGCTGACAACAACGCGCTAAATGACTCATTAAGTTATCCACCCCTTGCACCACAACTGCATCTTTTCTTGGGCGGCTTTCATGGGTCGCTTTCGCTTCTTGTAGTCGAGCGAGCGCTTGTTTATCTTCTTCTTCAGCGGTCGGCTTATTGACCAAGGCATTGATATGATTAACTACTTGGTTAATGCGTAAGTCACCACTGCCGATACCAACAAACAATTCATCATTGGTGTTGACGTTAAAACGCTTCAAGGCATATTTCTGCGCATCTTTTAATGTCGCGCCAATCTTTTGCAGTTCAGATTCGAGGATATCTTTCCCCGCTTCTAAGTTTTTATCGCGTCCGAGTTTTCTAAACCACGCGTTAATCTTTGCGCGCGCGCGACCAGAATGGACAAACCCTAGCGTTGGGTTTAGCCAATCTCGAGATGGATTCGGTTCTTTTTGGGTGATAATTTCAACTTGATCGCCCATCGCCAATTTATGGGTAAATGGGACAATACGCCCACCCACTTTGGCACCAATACAACGATGGCCCACTTCAGAGTGAATATGATAAGCAAAATCAAGAGGCGTAGCCCCCATAGGTAAATCAACCACATCACCTCTTGGCGTAAAGGCATACACACGGTCGTCAAATACCTGACTGCGTAACTCATCCAGCATTTCGCCAGAATCCGCCATCTCTTCTTGCCAATCGATCAGTTTACGCAACCAAGTGATTTTTTCATCGTAACCACTGCGTACCGCGCTACTGCCTTCTTTGTATTTCCAATGCGCAGCGACCCCAAGTTCGGAATCTTCATGCATTTGCTTAGTACGAATTTGGATCTCAATCGTTTTGCCTTCAGGCCCAAGTACCACAGTGTGAATCGATTGATAACCATTAGGCTTCGGATTGGCAACATAATCATCAAACTCACTTGGAAGATGCTTATATTTGGTGTGAACCATGCCAAGTGCGCCATAACAGTCTTGCAGTTGATCGGCAATAATTCGCACCGCTCGCACATCAAACAGTTCATCAAACTCAAGATTTTTTTTCTGCATCTTGCGCCAAATACTGTAGATATGCTTTGGTCGCCCGCTCACATCGGCATTGATATTTGCCGCTTTCATATCTTGCGATAAATCGGTGACAAAATCGTGAATATACTGCTCGCGCACAATGCGGCGCTCTGACAATTGTTTGGCGATTTTTTTATAGGTATCAGAACATTGATAACGGAAGGCGTAATCTTCAATTTCCCATTTTAGCTGACCAATACCTAAACGGTTCGCCAGTGGTGCGTAGATATTGGCGCACTCTTTGGCAGCCGCTTGACGAATATCATCCGGCTCATTTTTCACTTCACGCAAATTACAAATACGTTCAGCCAATTTGATGATCACACAACGAAAATCATCCACCATCGCCAATAGCATGCGGCGGACATTATCGACTTGCTCAGAGGCTTCGGAATCATTCATACTGACGTTAAGTTGGCCGATTGCCGCCATTTCATCCACGCCATCAATCAACTTAACGATTTCTTTGCCATAAATTTCGGTTAATGCTTCGCGCTCAAATAAGCCTTCCGACACAATCGGGAAAAGTTGGGCAGCAAGCAGTGTTGGGCGATCCATCGACAGGGTGATCAAAATCTCGATCATTTCACGACCGCGCCACAGTAATAATTCTTTATTGCTTTCGCCCACCAGCATTTCTTCACATTGCTGATAAACTTGCTTTAACTTATTGCTGGTTTTTCCATCTTGATGAAGGCTTTCAATCCAAGCTTCTAGCTCAAACTCTTCATGTTTATTTAAATGCGCACTTCTGACTGCGACCATTACATCTTCCTTTAAATAACGGCGAAAAATTTAGGCTGCAAGATGCTTAAAACGTATTGAGTTTCGCTTTTCGCATCTTGTCTTAGCGCCTATGTCACCGGTTATAATTTGAATTTAACTGGTTTTTTGGTGGTGTTTTTTTTCACTTTTCCGGTCTTGATAAATAACGCCATGGATTCGAGATGGCTGGTATGAGGGAACATATCTAACATCCCTAGTTTATGCAGCTCATAGCCTTGATTGAGCAGGTTTTGGCTATCGCGCGCTAACGTGGCAGGATTACAAGACACATACACAACGGCTTGCGCGCCAAGTGAAGCAATTCGCTCTATGATGCCAGATGCCCCCGCACGAGCCGGATCAAGTAGCACTTTATTAAATTGTTTTTTGGCCCAAGGCGCTTGCAACAAATCTTGTTCAAGATCAGCTTGATAGAACTCGACATTTTCAATGTTATTCAATTTGGCATTTTCAGTCGCGCGTTGCACCATCGCTTCGACCCCTTCGATGCCAACAACATGCTCCGCTTGCTTAGCCATTGAAAAGCTAAAGTTACCCAAACCACTGAATAAATCTAACACTCGGTCTTGAGAGGTTAATCCTAACCAATCTACCGCCTGCTCGACCATCGCTTGATTCACATTTTGGTTAACTTGGATAAAATCATTCGGTAAAAAAGCAATTTTACTACCGGTTTCTTGGCAAACTAACGCCTCACCCACCACACAATCTAATTCACCTTGATTTGGCGACAAGTATAAAGTCAGCGCATTGTGCTTGGCAAAATCGACTAAAGACTGATGCTCTTGCGCCGTAAGGGCTGCGGTATGACGTAGCAACATCGCTTTATTAGTACCATCAAATACCACTTCAACATGGCCTAGTTTTCTTGGTTGCTCTAAGGTATCAAGCAATGCTTTAATGCTTGGCAACAACGCATTTAATTGCGGCTCGAGTACGGGGCAGTCGGTGACATTGACAATATTTTTACTGCTTTTTTGACGAAAGCCAAATTGCAGCGATTGGGTTTTAATATCAAACATTAAGCTGATACGAGCACGACGACGATAACCGGTATCATTCGCAATAATCGGCGCAGCTAAAGGCAATTCACCTTGGTTTTCCATGCTGTTTTTTAACGCCTTGCCAGCAAATTTCGTCATCAATTGAGTTAATGACTGAGCTTTATGTGCAATCTGATCATCATGGCTCAAATGCTGCAAGTTACAACCGCCACACTCTTGATAGTGCGGGCAAAAAGCATCGATACGTTGGGTGCTTGCTTGTTCAACTTTGATCAGCTTCGCTTTAGAGAATTTACTTTTTTCTTCCACCATTTGAACTAAAACACGTTCGCTAGGCAGGGTACCTTCCACAAAGATCGGTTTTTTATTTTGATAAGCAATCCCTGCCCCTTGATGATCGAGGCGTTCGATAGTCACAAGTTGATGCTGCGCTCGACTTGCTTGTGGTTTTTTAGTTTGATAAAAATTGGCCATTACGACTCACTACCTGCTTATACTTATTAATATGGACGGTTTAAAAATGCGATGGTTCCACCAAATAGCGGCAAAACGGTAACAATCACGGTTAATCTTGCGTTTCGTTATGAATATCTAACTCTATGATTGTCGAAAAGCTTATAGTTGATTAAGCTAAGCACTTATCGAGCTTTCTTGAAAATTGAATTACGTCACCAGAGTATATACCCAAACCCATTGAAGTTGCAGTTAAGCGGTGGGTAAGACCGGTATAAATACCATATTCACAACGACATATTTTTCAGAACGCTATTTTCCCATATCCAGACAGGCTTGTAATTAAACAATCATGACAAGTTATGGCTTACGCGCCCGCGTGATCACGCTAACCTTAGCGCCAACATTAATTATTGGCTTATTGTTAAGCGGTTTCTTCACTCTAAATCGTTATAATGATTTGGAAAATCAACTTATTACAGCTGGCACCGATATTATCGAGCCATTGGCGATTGCCAGTGAATACGGTATGACCCAGCAAAGTCGTGAAGCAGTACGGCGCTTAATTAGTTATGCCCATCGCAAGCATTCTGACATTGTTCGCAGTATTGCGGTATTTGATTCGCATCATGAGTTATTTGTTACCTCCAATTTTCACCCTAACTTCCAATCTTTAACCTTTGATAAAACCAAGCCGATCCCGCTTATCAGTACCATCGAGCAATCCAAAAATAATGCCAATATATTGATATTACGCTCGCCGATTTTAGCCGAAGGTCAATTTGAAAACCCGACAGGCAAAGAAGCCACACCCAACCAAGCATTAGGTTATATTGCAATTGAGCTGGATATGTCCTCGCTGCGCTTGCAACAATACCAAGAAATTTTTGCCGCCTTGATGGTGCTTATTTTCGGTATTGGTTTATCTGGCTTTTTTGCGTATCGCTTAATGCGCGATGTGACCTTGCCTATCTCTCACATGGTGAGTGTGGTGGATAAAATTCGTCGTGGTCATTTGGATGTCCGAATTGAGGGCAAATTACATGGCGAACTCGACACTTTAAAAAGTGGTATCAATGCCATGGCGATGTCGTTGTCGGAATATCATGTTGAAATGCAACACAGTATCGACCAAGCGACCTCAGATTTGCGTGAAACCTTAGAGCAACTTGAGATCCAAAATATCGAGCTTGATATTGCCAAAAAACGCGCTCAAGAAGCGGCGCGAGTGAAATCTGAATTCTTAGCCAATATGTCACATGAATTACGCACGCCGCTTAATGGTGTGATTGGCTTTGCGCGTCAAATGCTCAAAACCGAACTCACCACAAACCAAGCCGATTACCTGCAAACCATTGAACGCTCAGCGCAAAGTTTACTTTCGATCATTAATGATATTTTAGACTTCTCCAAGCTTGAAGCGGGTAAACTGTTGCTCGAAAACATTCCGTTCGATTTACAAGAAACCTTAGATGAAGTGGTGAGTTTACAAGCCACCAGCGCCCATGAAAAAGGACTGGAGATCACGCTTAATATTGATCCAAAACTGCCACCGGCCTTAGTCGGTGATTCATTACGCATTCAGCAAGTCCTAACCAACTTAGTCGGGAACTCAATCAAATTTACCGAACGTGGCAATATTGATATTTCAGTAGAATTGCGCTCCAGCAGTGAAAATAAAGCCGAAGTGCAATTTATTGTGCGCGATACCGGTATTGGTATTTCAGAGCGTCAACAAGCTCAACTATTCCAAGCCTTTAGCCAAGCCGATGCCAGCATTTCTCGTCGTTACGGCGGTACAGGCTTAGGTCTGGTGATCACTCAAAACTTGATCGAACAAATGGGCGGCGAGATCAGCTTAACCAGTCGCTTGCACCAAGGTTCTACCTTCTGGTTTACCATTACCTTCCAAACCACCAATATGCCGCTATCTCCGGCGATTGATGTGAGTCAGCTACAAGATAAATCCGTGTTGTTGGTCGAGCCAAATCATCAATCGGCTCATATTATCGAGCAACAATTGCTTGAAAGCGGCATGACAGTGACCTACTCCGATCACCTGCCCGAGACTCAAGCTTCATTCGATATATTGCTGCTTAATATCTCACCAAGCGCCACGGTTGATCAAAATCAGATCGCCTTCTTAATTCAACAAGGCTTAGCGATTTCGACCAAAATGATTTTAGGCTTACCAAGTACCGAACTGGCATTGGCAGAAAACTTGATAAAACTGTATCCGGTACAATGTATTTCCAAGCCAATTATTCGCAAAAAACTGCTGCAAATGATGCTGCCTAATCAAGCGCAATCGATGCTACTCGCCGCCCCTGAAGCGCCGCACAATGAAAAACTACCAGTGCGAGTGATGGCGGTGGACGACAATCCTGCCAACTTAAAATTGATCAGTGCGTTACTCGATGAGCAAGTTATGCACGTCACCACCTGCTCCAATGGCGCCGAAGCCGTAGCCAAAGCCAGTCAGCAAAGCTTTGATATTATTCTGATGGACATCCAAATGCCGCACATGGATGGCGTGACCGCATGTGAGCATATTCGAGCATCGCAATTAAACAGTCATACCCCAGTAATCGCCGTTACTGCCCATGCTATCGATGGTGAGCGCGAACGCCTGCTGCAATCCGGCATGGATGATTATTTATCAAAACCAATTGAAGAGCATGTATTGCATCAGCTATTAGTACATTGGAACCCATACACGGTATCAGGAACCATTGAAAAACTAGAATCGCCGGAAGATAAGCAAGACAAAACGCATAACCCATTAAGCTTATCTGATGGTTGTATTGATTGGCTAATGGCATTAAAACAAGCGGCCAATAAAACCGACTTAGCCCAAGAAATGCTACACATGCTGGTTGAGTTTATTCCGCAAGTGGATCAACAAATCGAATCCGCATTAGCAACCCCTGCAGGCGCAGAAGCCGAATTATTGGCAATCGTGCATAAACTTCATGGCAGCTGCGCCTACTGTGGTGTGCCTAAGCTGCAAAATGTGTGCGCCACAATTGAAACCGCACTGCGAGCAGAGCAATCAATTGAAGATATCGAACCTGAGTTATTTGAATTACAAGATGAGATGGCGAAGATAGTACAAGCAGCAGATGAGTATTTAGGTTAATGCGATGGTGAAGTGAGTTGACTAAATTAGTAAAAGATTGATTAGTGCCCAATAACACGTTTGCTACTATGCAAATTAAGCCGAAATTTACCACTTAATGCGGTAAACCCAAAGAAAATCTAGAATACCGAATGTAGCAAATCGTGTTGATGCGATTATTATGTAACTTTGTCATCGCGAGAATAAACATGATCCGCAAATAATTTCCCACCAATTTCATAAGCGTCTGGAATAATGCGATCAAGCTGAAACCCACATTTAAGTAACACTTTCTCTGAACCAATATTTCCTTCAGTTACCACAGCTTTATAAGCATTAATTTCTTGAACCGACTCAGCCCAATCCAATAGCCCAGCAAGAGATTCAGAACCATAGCCATTACTATAAAATTCAGGTAATAAAAGATAACCGACTTCAGCAACATTATTTTCAACAGTAAAACCCGTGATACCAATAGCGTTTCCTGATTGTTTATTAAAAATAACAAAGCATAACCATGAACTGGAGTCCATATTCCATGGCACTAATCGGGATTCAAATTTATCTCTGACGACCTCAACATCTGGTTTATCGAAGCACAGTGAAATAACTTCAGGATTAGAATGTAGTTGTAAAAATAACGCCCAATCGTTTTCTGTAATTACTTCCATTTTCAAACGTTTAGTTTCGATCTTCATACCATCTGCCTCCTGTTACATAACAGTGTATTAGCAAGAAACGAGGGTAAACCAGTAAATTTTTCCGACACGATCGTTACTAATCGATTAAATTATTGTCATAAAATACGCCATTATTAGCTTTTTTAAAGCTTTTACTCGATTTAATGCGATGGAGAAAGCGAGAACTGGATTTAGGGAGCCAATTATTACAGTGAGTAACCTTTAGAATTAAAGCGAGATTTCAACAGCAACCCCATCCAACTTCCCCTTCTATTGATTATCATTATCAATTGACCATATCAATCAAGGGGAAGAGCTTGTTTGGTGATCGTTGAAATAGCTACGACAACCCAACCACCCCCTCCCTTTACCAGATGTATTGCCGTTAAACATCTGAATTGTCAGCCAAGGGAGGGCTGGGGCGGGTTGTTGCTTTGATATGCAGTGAAGAGCTAAATCGCTATTCGGCAGAAACGCGCCAACCCTGCCTAAATTTTGCTTGGTGGAAAGGCTCTATTTGATACCCCAATCATGGATGATTGGTGAGGCTTCTTGCGCACATGGATGTGCGGTTGAAGCCGTTAGCAAAGTAGAGTGTTGTAACCAAGGTCAACAAAATTTCTAGCAGCGGCCTTTTTACCACCTTTTTTGGCGGTTGAAAAAAGGTTGGTCGCCGAAGGCTGTGTGATGAATTCACCACTAAATCAAGATTCAAATAAGCTACTATGGTTCCACGCATTAGAACAAGATTTCAACACTTAACTCTCCAAAATCACCGTCGCCATCGCATAGCGTTTTTCATCTGAAATCGATAAATGGATATGCTTAACCCCTTTTTGCTCGGCCACGTTTTTTGCTTGCCCATGCAAGGTTAATACCGGTTTACCCAACTCATCATTGCAGATTTCAAAATCTTGAAAACTGACGCCACAGGCAATGCCGGTGCCGAGTGCTTTAGAGGCCGCTTCTTTGGCGGAAAAACGTTTGGCTAGATAACGGGCTTGAAACTTTAATGAATCGAATATCGCCCGTTCGGATGGCACCAAAATACGCTCGGCGAAAGACTCGCCAGAGCGTTGAAGGCTTTTTTCAATTCGTTCGATATCGGCGACATCGGTGCCGAGTCCAACAATCGCCATAATTAACGGCGCGCTTGCTGCATCACGGCTTTCATATCGGCGACCGCTTTATCTAAGCCATCAAATAATGCACGGCCAATAATTGAATGTCCGATATTCAATTCGTAGATTTCAGGCAGCGCGGCAATGGCGGACACGTTTTGATAAGTCAGACCATGCCCCGCATTCACCTTAATGCCTAAACCGTGTGCATAAGTTGCACCCGCCGCGATACGTTCAAATTCAGCTTGTTGCTCACTATCGGTTTCAGCATCGGCATAATGGCCAGTATGCAGTTCAATAAACGGTGCACCACAGGCTTTAGCGGCATCAATTTGGTTGGTCGATGCATCAATAAATAGGGATACTTTAATACCAGCATCAGTGAGTTTTTGGGTAGCTGCTTTCACTTTTTCAAGTTGACCGACCACATCCAAACCGCCCTCGGTGGTCAGTTCTTCACGTTTCTCAGGTACTAAACACACGTACTCTGGCTTGGTTTGCAACGCAATCTCAACCATTTCATCGGTGACGGCCATTTCAAGGTTCATACGGGTTTGCAGTGTTTCTCGCAAGATGCGTACATCACGATCTTTAATATGACGGCGATCTTCACGCAAATGAATCGTGATGCCATCTGCGCCTGCACGTTCGGCAATTTCAGCCGCATGTACCGGATCGGGATACTTAGTGCCACGCGCATTACGAACGGTTGCGATATGATCAATATTGACGCCTAAGTAAATCTCACTCATTTTCTCATTCCTTGTAATCAGCTGTTTCAGCTTGAATAAAATACCAAATATAGTAACTATTTCTTAGAAGCTATCATCACAAATAGCTCCCGACTTTTTAATGGTTTACTGCCAATATACGGCTTTAATGCCATGCGAGTAAATCGCTTTGCCGCTTGCAGTTGGGATTTGGTTAAAAAGCGGCGCTCACTGATCGCGACTAATTCATTACCAAGAAAGGATAAGTTATCCTGTCTGACGCTCGCAATAAAGCCTTTTTGTTCACGGTAGCGATAAGTCATGTTATCGGAGACAGGTTCACCACTGCCAGCGCAATGCAGGAAATCAACTCCGTAACCTAACGATGATAATAAGGCGAGTTCAAAACGGCGTAAGGCAGGCTCTGGGTTATCACATTGTGCTAGTTCAGTTAACGCCGCAAGATAATCATGGAAAAGTTCTGGGTAAGCGGTTTCGCTTTCAATCACTCGCGCAATTAATTCATTAACGTACATGGCTGAGTAAAGATTAATGCCAGAAAGTGGCAGACCAAGACTGATCGCCTCCGCTTCTCTTAGCGTGCGCATCGAGCCTTTACCAAACCATTTGAGTAACAGTGGGGTAAAAGGTTGCAGTACGCCTTTTAGGTTAGAGCGTTTACTGCGTGCGCCTTTGGCTAGAATGCTGACCCGCCCATATTCTTCACTGAACACATCCAAGATCAGGCTGGTTTCAGTATAAGGGCGACGATGGAGCACAAAACAACGTTGAAGACCCAAAGCGTCAGACATTATCGGTTCCTAGTGATAACTTACTAGAGGGAGTATAACTCACAAGCCATGAGCTAAGTTCAAATAAAAAAGCGATCCTGTCTTAGGACTAAGGATCGCTTTATTTTTTAAGATTCGCTTTATTGTCAGACTAAAGCTTATAAGTCATCAATGTAACCAAGTGAACGTAGTGCTCGTTCATCATCCGCCCAACCTGACTTCACTTTAACCCAAGTTTCTAAATACACTTTACGGTCAAATAACTCTTCCATATCTAGGCGAGCTTCACGGCCGATGGTTTTGATTTTTTCACCACCAGAGCCGACTACCATTTTCTTCTGGCCAAGACGTTCGACCAAAATTAAGGCATTGATATGGAAACCATCGGTATCTGGGTTGTAATCAAAACGTTCAATTTCAACCGTAACCGAGTAAGGCAGTTCTTCACCCGTAAAACGCATTAGCTTTTCACGAATGATTTCCGATGCCATAAAGCGCTGAGAACGATCGGTCACATACTCTTCTGGGAAATGATGAACCGCTTGTGGCAGAGCTTCGCGAACACGTTGGCGAATCGCATCAGTGTTACGACCATGCTTAGCTGAAATTGGAATGATATCGACAAAATCCATTTTTTCAGACAATTGTTGCATGTGAGTCATAACGTGCGTGCGATCTTTGACATTATCGACTTTGTTGATTAATAAAATGGTTGGGAAATTGGCTGTACGCAATTTGTTTAATACCATTTCATCATCCGGTGTCCACTGAGTACCATCCACTAAGAATAATACTAAGTTTACATCACTTAAAGAACTGTTGGCCGCACGGTTCATTAGGCGGTTGATTGCGCGTTTTTCTTCAATATGAAGCCCAGGAGTATCAATATAAATCGCCTGAAAAGCACCTTCAGTATCGACACCCATGATGCGGTGACGAGTGGTCTGAGGCTTACGCGAAGTGATCGAAAGCTTCTGACCTAATAAATGATTCAGTAAAGTTGATTTACCGACATTCGGGCGACCAACGATGGCAATAAAACCACAATGTTGTTCACTCTCATCAATGGTGGCTTCAACTTGAGAAGGTTGTGCTTCGCCAGCAAAATAGGCATCAAGATCAAACTCTGGTTGCTCATTATCTTGGGCATCAATTTGATCGTTCTGTTGATCTTTCTTATTTGTCATTGGTCAGTACTCCTAACGCAAGTTCCGCTGCAGACTGCTCCGCTTTACGGCGACTGGTGCCTTTTCCGACGACAGGATTGGCAACACCGGTAATGTCACATGAAACAGTAAACTCTTGGTTATGCGCTTCGCCTTTAATTTTTTCCACTGTGTAAAGCGGTAAAGGTTTGCGACGACCTTGCAGAAATTCCTGCAATTGAGTTTTAGGATCTTTTTGTGAAATACCCGGTTTAATGGCTTCCAAACGCGATTGATACCAATTTAATACCACGCCACGCACCACTTCAACATCACTGTCGAGGTAGCAAGCACCGATGATGGCTTCAACGGCATCAGCAAGGATTGAATCACGACGGAAACCGCCACTTTTCAATTCGCCTGGACCTAATTTTAAGTAGTCTCCTAGCTCAAACTCACGTCCAAGCTCCGCTAACGTTTGACCGCGAACCAATGTCGCGCGCATGCGGCTCATATCCCCTTCATTAATTTTAGGGAAGCGATGATACAACTCATCAGCAATGACAAAACTTAAAATTGAATCGCCCAAAAACTCTAAACGTTCATTATGTTTGCTATTCGCACTGCGGTGAGTCAGTGCGAGGTTAAGACGATCGGCGCTATTAAAGCTATAACCGATCTTCTTTTCTAACTTAGGTATCTGAGAATTCATGCTCTCTCAATTATATTAAGCCGCCGATACGATTAAATCGCACGCCGGATGGGATCCACGAAGGTAATACGCTATCCGCATCACGATCAAATTCAAAGCTAATCCAAATCGCTACTGCTTTTCCGACTAGATTGGCTTCCGGTACAAATCCCCAATAGCGACTGTCTGCACTGTTATCACGGTTATCACCCATCATAAAGTACTCGCCTTGAGGCACGACCCATTCTGCTTGATAAGGTCTTGGCTGGTAAGCCGCCACGTTATCGCGTCGAACAGGGCTAATTAAAATACTATGCGCGACATCGCCAAGTTGTTCTTTCGCTTGGATCAGCGGAACACCATCTTGGAAGAAGTCACTTTTTTTCACATCAGAGCGTGGCACTGGCTTACATTCTTGACTGCCAGGCGACTGAACACACACTTGTTTATCTTCAGTATAGCGGATCGTATCGCCAGGCATGCCAACAAGACGTTTAATGTAGTCAATATTTGGCTGTGGTGGGTAACGGAATACGATAATATCCCCACGCTTTGGCTCACCAGTTTCAACAATTTTCGATTGAAATACTGGATCTTTAAGCCCGTAAGCAAATTTTTCAACTAAGATAAAATCACCGACCAATAAGGTTGGCATCATCGAGCCTGACGGTATTTGAAATGGTTCGTAGATAAAGCTACGCAAGATCAAAACAAACGCGATCACAGGGAAGATAGACACACTGTTCTCGACCCACCAAGGTTGGCGATTGACCTTTGCCACCACTTCTTTCGGTAATGGTTCATTGGTTTTGGTTTCAATATCAGCCACGGCTTGTTGACGTTTTTTCGCCCACACCAATTTTTCAAATGCCCACACAATACCGGTAACAATGGTCACAAGTACTAAAATCAATGAAAATGTATTCGCCATTTGGCTTCCCTATAATTTTCTAATAAGAACAGTGAAAAACTAGGCTGTTCAAAAACAAGCAAAGTGAAAGAGCGCACTCTTTCACTTCTGGTTATCGAGTAAAGATATTGTCAGACCCAAGCTTTGCTAACATCAATGCTTGGAAAATTAATCTTTACCAACATGAAGGATCGCAAGGAACGCTTCTTGTGGTAATTCAACATTACCAATCTGCTTCATGCGTTTTTTACCTTCTTTTTGTTTCTTCAATAGCTTTTTCTTACGACTCACATCGCCGCCATAACATTTTGCGATTACGTTTTTACGCAATTGTTTCACGGTAGAACGGGCAATAATGTGGTTACCAATCGCCGCTTGAATCGCAATATCAAACATTTGACGAGGGATAAATTCTTTCATTTTCTCAACTAATTGACGACCACGATTTTGTGAGTTGTCTTTGTGAGTAATGATCGCCAGTGCATCAACCGTATCGCCATTAAGCAATACATCCACTCGTACCATGCTTGATAACTGGTAACGTTGGAAGTTGTAATCCAGTGATGCATAACCGCGTGAAGTTGATTTTAGACGATCGAAGAAATCCAACACTACTTCCGCCATTGGCAGATCGTAAGTTAAGGCAACTTGGTTACCGTGGTAAACCATATCCACTTGAGTACCACGTTTTTCGATACATAAAGTGATCACGTTACCTAAGTAATCGGCTGGCACTAAAATATTACAACGGGCAATTGGCTCACGAATTTCATCAATATCATTAATAGCGGGCAGTTTTGCAGGGCTATCAACATACA
The DNA here is from genome assembly GCF_009601765.2 of Vibrio algicola. Lineage (NCBI taxonomy): Bacteria > Pseudomonadati > Pseudomonadota > Gammaproteobacteria > Vibrionales > Vibrionaceae > Vibrio > Vibrio algicola. The sequence goes on along the minus strand of NZ_CP045699.1, from coordinate 558,853 downwards.
TGATGGTTTTATCGGTTTTTACCACTTCATACACTACGGTTGGCGCCGTTGTGATCAAGTCTAAATCGTATTCACGCTCTAAACGTTCTTGAATGATTTCCATGTGCAACATGCCAAGGAAACCACAACGGAAACCAAAGCCTAATGCGGCTGAGCTTTCTGGTTCATAAAATAATGAGGCGTCGTTTAAGCTTAACTTGCCCAGTGCATCACGGAAGTTTTCATAGTCATCCGATGATACCGGGAACAAGCCAGCATAGACTTGAGGTTTTACTTTTTTAAAGCCTGGAAGACGAGTTTCACAGCCGCCTTTAGCGTGAGTTAATGTATCCCCCACTGGCGCGCCTAAAATATCTTTAATACCACATACTACCCAGCCTACTTCACCAGTGTTCAAACCATCGGTATCGATTTGCTTTGGTGTAAAGATACCAATGCGATCCACTCCCCAAACTTGGCCAGTGCTCATCACTTTGATTTTGTCATTTTTCTTCAGTGAACCATTTTTGATTCGAACCAAAGACACTACACCTAAGTAGTTATCAAACCATGAGTCAATGATCAGTGCTTGCAGTGGCCCATCTGGATCACCTTCTGGCGCGGGGATAGATTTAACAATTTCTTCTAATACCAGATCGACGCCGATACCGGTTTTGGCCGAACAACGTACCGCTTCCATCGCATCAATACCTACGATGTCTTCAATTTCTTCTGCTACGCGTTCTGGATCGGCCGCAGGTAAATCAATCTTGTTTAAGATTGGTACCACTTCCAGTTCCATTTCAATCGCGGTGTAACAGTTAGCCAAAGTTTGAGCTTCAACCCCTTGACCGGCATCAACCACCAATAACGCACCTTCACACGCCGCTAGAGAGCGAGATACTTCATATGAGAAATCAACGTGTCCTGGGGTATCGATAAAGTTCAACTGGTAGGTTTCACCATCGTTGGCTTTATAATCTAAGGTAACGCTTTGTGCTTTAATGGTAATGCCGCGCTCACGCTCAAGATCCATTGAGTCTAATACTTGAGCCGCCATTTCACGTTCAGATAGGCCTCCACAAACTTGGATGAGACGATCAGAAAGGGTCGACTTACCGTGGTCGATGTGGGCGATAATCGAAAAATTACGAATGTGCTTCATGCTAATGACGATACTCAATTTAAAAAATGAAAAATAGAAACGCACGCTCAATAAGCGGGTTTCATTAAAGTGGATGGGATTCTACCCAATTTCAAGCAAGGTAGCTATACCCTTATGACTTGAAGACGTAACTTGAAGCAACAGCGTTATCACTGTCACTGGCGTAAGAAGGGGCGATGGGATCAACAAATAGGCTGGCCTAACACTCGAATTAAACTCACTTCACGGCCAACTTTGGTCTCTAACCAATCGGTGAGAGGCTTTGCAAAGTAAATACCCACACCACCAAATAAGAAGAACATAAAGATCACAATGCCTTCTCCGCCGCCCAATAATGGTCGTAACCACACTTGCGCGATCAAACTACCAAGCATCATCGCCACTAAAGGCAACAAATAAACAGTTAACGCAGAAAGCACTAGGCTTTTTTCAGGTAGACCGATCTCGACAATTTGCCCTGCTTTCAGGCTTTTACCGGCTTGAGCTAATTGATCTGAGTCCAATTGCCATTCATGCGATTTATTACCTAGCGCTTTAGATACCATGCCAGTACCGCAACTTTTTTGCGATTTGCAATGATTGCAGCTGGTCTGTTGTTCACAACTCACTTTGACCACCAGCTTACCACTGCGACTTGCGACATCGATGACAGTTGCCAAAGCAGTCATCATTTTTGACCACCTTGGGCTGTGGTTGCTTTATTGGTATTCGAGGCGTTATTACTTGTTGCCGCTGTAAATACCACCGAATCGGCAATACGTTTCGCCGTTACCGCGGGAATGTCACCGATCACTGAAATCTCTTTATTATCTTTAACAAAGGTTTGCAACGTGCGACGACCTTGACGGTAAATTTGTGCTTTGCTATCTGGTGAATCTAGATCCGAAACATACACCGAAAAGCTAAATAAACCGTCGCTATAAAGTTGGCTTTCAACCACGCTATCGGTGATCGGAATACGGTATCGATTCAAATCATTGGCTTTAAAACCATTTGGCACCCAACTCACTTTCCAATCGGCAAGGGTTGGTTGAGGCTTAGGAATAGTTAGAACATCCGGTAATTCAATGGTATTTAAACGTTCAAGTATATTGGTGATGTGTTCGCTAACCGCATAAGAAATGGTGCGATATTGCTCTAACACTTCACCATTACGTTCCACTAAATCAGCGCGTAAAGGCAATTTAGTGCGCTCATCAATCCAAACCACATAGGAATAACGCAGCCCATCTTTTGGCACTACGCGGATCACTTGACAGGCAGCGCCAGCTTCACGAGCACGGCCCATTTTGACAAAGTCATACAACTGAGCGAGCTGATCAATATTGGTATTAATCATAGGTATGATAGGACCGACCATGCTGCCAGAGCTGATACTAAATGGCTCGATGCCAGGCTCGACATAGCTCACTTCATCCGCACGCCGGATCACTTCACGGATCGGGCCGCTTAAGTAGACTAAATGCGCCAGTTGCTTGTTCTTATCGACCGCATGACGATAAAGCAGCGGTTCAATGCTGTTTTTCTTAATCAGAATGTAAGACATTTCATAACTAAGGGTTTGACTGGCTTCGCTCATCTGATGCAACAAAGCCTCAGCAGAGACAGTATCGTCTGCTGAGGCAATTTGACTAAATAAGCTGAATAGTAATCCAATACTAATCAGTAGTTTTTTCATTATGTTACCGCTCTGGTGTTAAGCAGTTATTCACTGGTGTGATTAAGACGTAACTGCAATTCATAATCTTGCATTAAAGCATTAATGCGTCGGTGCTGTTCCATCGCTTTCGCTTCACCGGATTGAGGGCGGATTGAATCACGAGTTAAACTCACAGGCTCTGCCGATCCAGCAAAAGGAATCGTTTGTAGAACGGGTAATTGATCGGCATCAGTTGGTGCTGAGTTGCTACCAGAATATTGTTGCACTCCAAGCACTACTACCATAGACACACAAGCGGCAATACCAATCTGAGTAATATTCGATAACCACGCAGGCATCGCTTTACGTGCTTTTTGTGGTTTAGGTTGCGATTCTATCATCGGAGTTACATTGGTTAACCCTTGGTTATGGGTAGAATGCGCAGGCTCTGCATCCAGTGCCATCGCAACATTTGCTGCGATATCCCAAGCGGGCATATTCTGCGGCGCTTCTCCGCGCAACGTATCACCGATTAAATGATAATGACTCCACGATTGCTGTGCTTCAGCATCGTTTTCAATATCGCTTATCAATGATTGATCGACAAGCTCGCCATCCATTAGAGCTGAGATCTGTTGTTTACTGGTCATATTCATCACCGTATTTATAAGGCTATTGGCGCTGCATAAGTGGGGTTATTTTCTTTTCCACTGCATCACGAGCCCGGAATATCCGAGAACGAACGGTCCCAACAGGACAATCCATCACTTCAGCAATTTCTTCGTAACTTAAACCATCTAGTTCGCGTAAGGTCATTGCTGTTTTCAAATCTTCAGGCAGTGCTTCAATTGCGTGAAAAACCACCTGCTTTAATTCTTCTGACAACGTTAAGTTCTCAGGGTTCGATATTTCTTTTAATGCACTACCAGATTCGTAATATTCTGCGTCTTCTGCATCGACATCACTGGCTGGAGGTCGACGTGATTGAGCGACAATGTGGTTTTTAGCGGTATTGACCGCAATGCGATACAACCAAGTGTAAAAAGCACTTTCACCACGAAACCCCGGAATGGCTCGATAGGCTTTAATAAACGCCTCTTGAGCAACATCCGGCACATCTGCTGGGTTTTTTATGTATCGTGATATTAAGCTGCATACCTTGTTTTGGTACTTGATGACCAAAAGATTGAATGCTTGCTTATCACCATTTTGAACCCGCTCAATTAAGACTTGATCAGTCAACTGCTCGCTCATTTCGAGCACCTACCCCTGTTGTTATGCTCTTATCTTCTCAGATATGAACGCTGTTTCTGTATATTGAAAATGGACATCACAGCTTAGCCGATCACTAATTATGACTTGGGAAAACAAAAAAAGTTCCATAAATTAAAATTTTTCGCTTTTCAATTATAAAGTGTGATGTAATTATCATTCACTCAGATCACCCAATCAGCCACTGTAACGCTGATGCAGGGGAATGCTTATTCATTTATGGCCGTCATTATAAGGGCATCTATACATTAATTAGTATTTTTTTTGTTATTTATATCGCTCAAGTAACAATTATGAGTCAAATAACAAGAATGAATTATGCCGCCTAGGCTAACTTAGTGTAATTCATTGATTCAACCACATAATTAGGGATTGATACAAGCTTATGAATTCAAATAGTAATGAGCACCAATGTGATGTTCTGGTGATTGGTAGTGGCGCGGCCGGTTTATCGTTGGCGTTACGTGTTGCCGCTTTCGGCAAGGTAATGGTGCTCAGCAAAGGACCGATGTCAGAAGGCTCAACTTATTATGCCCAAGGTGGTATTGCTGCGGTTTTCGATGAAAATGACAGTATTGAATCTCATGTTGAAGATACCTTAATCGCCGGCGCTGGCATTTGTGAAAAAGACACCGTCAACTTTATTGCTAAAAATTCTAAAGAATGTGTGCAGTGGTTAATTGATGGCGGGGTGCCATTTGATTTTGATGAAAACGATAAAAGCGCCAATCCAAAGCATCACTTAACCCGTGAAGGTGGGCATAGTCATCGCCGCATTCTTCATGCAGCCGATGCAACTGGCATGGCAATGCAAACCTCACTACAAGATAATGTCGCTCGTCATCCTAATATCCATTTCCTTGAACGTTACAATGCCTTAGATTTAATTACCGAAGATAAAATTGGCGGCGATGCGAAAAAAATCGTTGGTGCCTATATCTGGAACCGTAACCAAGAACATGTTGAATCAGTACGAGCGAAATTTGTGGTATTGGCCACCGGTGGCGCATCTAAAGTGTACCAATATACCTCAAATCCTGATGTCTCTTCTGGCGATGGTATTGCGATGGCGTGGCGCGCAGGCTGTCGAGTGGCTAACTTAGAATTTAACCAATTCCACCCTACTTGCTTGTTCCACCCTGAAGCGCGTAATTTCTTACTGACCGAAGCGTTGCGCGGTGAAGGCGCTTATTTAAAACGCCCAGATGGTACGCGCTTTATGCACGATTTTGATCAGCGCGGCGAACTGGCCCCGCGCGATATTGTGGCGCGAGCGATTGATTTTGAGATGAAGCGTTTAGGCGCCGATTGCATGTATCTTGATATTAGCCATAAACCAGCTGACTTTATCGAGAAACATTTCCCGACTATTTATATGCGCTTAAAAGATCTTGGCATTGATATGACCCAAGAGCCGATCCCGATTGTACCGGCAGCGCATTATACCTGTGGCGGTGTTATGGTCAATCAGCAAGGTCAAACCGATCTTAAAAATCTTTATGCTGTTGGGGAAGTTACCTATACCGGATTACATGGTGCCAACCGTCTTGCATCTAACTCATTATTAGAGTGTGTGGTGTACGCATGGTCTGCGGCTAACGATATTATTGCCAATTTTGATAAAGCGACCTTACCAGCCTCATTACCTTATTGGGATGAAAGCCAAGTCACCAATTCGGATGAAGAAGTCATCTTGCAACATAACTGGCATGAATTACGTTTATTTATGTGGGATTACATGGGGATTGTGCGCACCGATAAACGCTTAGAACGAGCGATGCGCAGGATTCAATTATTGCAACAAGAAACCCATGAATATTACAGCCACTTCCGAGTCTCTAATAATCTACTCGAGCTGCGTAATTTATTGCAAGTAGCGGAGTTAATGGTGCGCTGCGCGATGGCAAGAAAGGAAAGTCGTGGGTTACATTACACCCTAGACTACCCAGACAAGTTAGAAAGTAGCGGCCCAACTATTTTAGAACCTGAAACCTTTAGAACCACCAATCCGTTGTTTTAATTCTTTTAATAACCATAGATTTGAGTCGTGATCTTGATAAGTTCTACGGCTCTTTTTTTATCTCTAATCGGCCTACATTGTGGGCACTTTCTTGGGTTAATAATACCAACAAACGCCGATAGTCAGGATCGCTAAATTGATGCCGCCATAAGTGGATCACTTTTCCCTCAAGTCGAATTTGTATTAACCACATTCTAAGTTCGGTTTGAACCGATTTCACAGGCACAAATAAAGACTCTAGCGGATAAGAAGCGCAATTATCCTGCCACTCAAAATCAAAGCGATCAGAATCAAAGTAAAGTTTGAATGATAGTTGTATTAATAGCAGCGATAGCAGTAGCGGAGATAGAGAAACAACAATCACCCAATTCAGCACCAGAAAGAAAATCAGTGCGATAATATGAGGGATTGCTGTGTCTTGATAGTGAAAATGATGACGGCGGTAAACCAGTTGCTCGGGATTAACGCACTTTACTGAGATTATGGGCAACGATTTTATCCACTAGCTTGGCATGACCTAAGTGTTCACTACGCCCATGTCCCATTACCCAAGTAAAGAGGTCTGGATCATCACACTCCAGTAGCGAAACAAATTGCTGTTGCTCTGATTCTGTTAAGTCATCAAAACATTCTTCAAAAAATGGCATGATCACGACATCAAGTTCTAACATACCACGGCGACAAGCCCATTTGATTCGTGCTTTTTCTTCAGGTTTATACATAATCGTTCCATCCATTATTTTAATCACTTAAGTCTACCAGTCTGACCCTTTTCTCACTAGTATCATTATCACATTGTCATAAAAAATCAGCGCTAAACTACCGTAGTTAACGACGGTGGCTTTTAAGCATAGTTCGTTTATCGACACTTCAAAGACCGACAATAAGGGAAAGGTGACAAATCTAAGCGACAGGTTTACCATAACCACAACTTTCTATCTCAGGGCTTTATGATGAATTGGACTCCTTCTGTATCACCATTATCTTTCTCTTCTACAGATACCTTACCTGATTTGATTTTGTGCCCATTACCTTCATGGTCAAGCATTACCATGGTCGGTGATGATAAAAAATCTTACTTACAAGGACAAATCACCAATAACGTGGTGACTTTGGAGGCAAATAAAAGCACATTAGGCGCGCATTGTGATGCAAAAGGAAAGATGCTGAGTGTATTTCAATTATTCCACCACAATCACGGGTATGCGTTATTTCAACGACGTTCTGCGATTGAAAAAGAACTGGTCGAAATTAAAAAATACGCGGTTTTCTCTAAAATTGAGATCCTGCAAAGTGATGATGTCTGTATTGGATTAATCGGCGAGCAAGCGGATAGCTTCATTAATGGTTTAAACGATGACGATAGCGATGTGCGAGCGATTGCCGGCGGAACCGCGGTGAGAATAGACCGTAATCGTTGGTTGTTGTTGATATCAAATGAGCAAGTAACCCCGTGCGCAGAAAGTGCATTATCAGCGGGTGCGACACTTTGCGATGAAAGTATTTGGGATTGGGCCGATGTTATCTCCGCCCGCCCTCGTCTAGATGCTGCCGAGCAATTAGAACATATTCCGCAAGCGATGAATTTGCAGGCGCTTGACGGCATCTCTTTTACTAAGGGGTGTTATACCGGTCAAGAAACTATTGCTCGTGCTAAATATCGCGGCATTAATAAGCGTGCCATGTTCTTACTTGAAGGCCAAGCGGGTAGCACATTACCCGATGATCTTAGTGTTGAGCGCCAAGTAGGAGAGAACTGGCGTAATGCAGGTAAACTTCTGGCACACTATCATTACTCAGATAACAAACTGATTGGCTTAGCGGTACTACCGAATAACTTAGACACTGACACTCGATTGCGCTTAACTCAACAGCCTGAAAGTGAACTGACGTTTGGCAGCTTGCCTTATTCTCTACAACAAGATGATTAGAGGTGTATCGATTAAGATCTCTTTTTTGTAGAAAAAAGATGTCATTATCGTCTTTTAAAAGCAATATCGCTCTCATACAACTGCCAATAATATAGAATTTATATTAACTAATTGTGAATAATTACCCATACGTATCGATATAATGTATGGTAATGACACTTGTTTTACTTTGGTGGATGCCTTTTTCCTAACCAAGTAACAAGTTAAGTGATTGATGGTTGGAACAACCGCTATAGTTGAACTCCTAACTATTCACTTTATATAATGCATCTGTGATTTTGCCCGCACCTTAAATGCGGTTTTTTTTTGTCTCTAGCAACCCGTGAAGTCTTCCATCTTTTCCACCCTATCAACTTTCCCCAACCCACACTTTCCAACCTCGATCTTAGGCAACCGACTCACAGTCCAATAAACCAGCAACTAATACTTAAAACAAATCTGTCACCATCAAAACATAAAAAATCAGAATTAACGGCTAAAAAACAAGCTTTCGACTACCACTTTAAATAATCAAAACCCAACTCTTGTCACATTTAATATCACATTGAAACACTTCTGTAACACATCATCCTGTATAATATACGCCAATTACTATAAGGATGTTAGTATGAGACTGTTTAAACGTTACACTCCAGAACAAATCGCCAAGCACATTAGCCGCCTATTTAAAGGTTATATCGAAATTGACGGTATGGGTAAGTTTGAGTTCGACAATGCCAAGTTAATGGTTCCAGCTCAGCCAGAAAATAAACACTACCAAACTGTCAAAGAAATTAATTTAGCCATCAACCGTATTCGCACCTTTGCGATGTAAGACCCATCACAGTAAGTTGCTGCTCAGGTATTGTGCATAAAAAAGGCTTGATCGTTTACCGATCAAGCCTTTTTTATGCCATTTTAATTCTATTTCTGATGTGGATATTCGCCCCATTGAAAGCGTTTAATCATAGATCAAAATTGGATACAGAGAAAAGTGTCAAAGGCCATGGATGGCCTTTTCTCAAGCGACCAAGAATGGATCAGCGTCTTTTCGGCGTATTCAAATTGATCAAAGATTAAATGATCTTATTTGACTAAGCTAGGTAACTTCCCAGTAATTCCTAATGCTCGCTTCATCATTTCTTCTTTCATGCCCGGCATATGACCAATAAATTGCATACCTAAGCCTCGAACTAACTTCTTAGCCGGATTGCCACCAGCAAACAAATCTTTAAAGCCTTGCATCGCAGCAATCATTTTGGCCGCTTCAGCTTTACGCCAACGCTCATAGCCACGCAAATTACGATGTAAACCTATATCCTCACCGCTTTGCCATAGAGAAAGCACTTCTTCCGCTAAGCTTGCTGCATCTAGAAAACCAAGGTTAACCCCTTGCCCCGCCAGTGGATGAATGGTGTGCGCGGCATCCCCGACTAACGCTACTCGATTTTGCACAAAATCACGCGCATAACGCATTTTTAATGGAAATGCGCTGCGAGTTCCTTCGACTTGGCATACACCCAAACGCACATCAAATTCAGTGGTTAAGCTTTGATTAAACGCCATTTCGGAACGCTCAACCAATGCATCGGCGCGATTAGGTTCGGTTGACCAGACTAATGAGCATAAATGAGGATCAGACAATGGCAGCAGCGCGATAGGTCCTTGCGGAGTAAACACTTGGCGTGCAACACCTTGATGCGGTTCAGTGGTACGGATATTAGCTACAATCGCACTATGGCCATAATCCCAATGGGTCAGCGGAATGTCTTGTTGTTTTCTTACCCACGAATTCGCGCCATCTGCACCCACAACTAATTTTGCCGTAAGTGAATCACCAGTCTCTAACGTGATCCAAGCTTCGCTTTCACCAACCACCATCTTGCTACAACGATTAGGCATAAATAATGAGACGTTAGCAAGGTTTTTTACTCGCTCTAATAACGCTAATTGGATCACTCGGTTTTCAACAATATGGCCGATATTCGATTGGGATAATTCATCCGCATGGAATTCAAGGCGGGCAAAGCTGTCTTTTTCCCACACTTCCATTGCAACATAAGGCGCAAGACGGCGGGCAGCGATACCATCCCAAGCTTGTAGGTTCTTTAAAAATAGCTCGCTGGCACGACTTAATGCCGACACCCGTGTATCTGGCATACTGTCGAGTTCTTGATTGGGTTCAACACCTTCAATCACGGCGACTCGCAAGTTAGAGTCGGCAAAAGACGCCGCTAAGGCAAGTCCCACCATGCCGCCACCCACAATAGCAATATCAAAACTTTGCATGTTATCGCTCCACTAATCCCATAGTTCGTTTAACTATAGGCTGTTTAATACAAGATAGATTACCCATTGCCATTAAAGCAAGGTTGCGACCCACCCGCAGGCTAAGCCAATCATTAGAAAATATATTCACTAAACTGGATGTCAGTGACATGGTTTGATTTCGGTCCTGCTCGCGAGATTGACGATATTGCGACAACACAGTATATGCGCCAATATCTTGTCCTTGTTCAAATGCCTGAGTGATGCTCTCCGCTAGGCTCATCACATCGCGGATCCCTAAATTAAACCCTTGCCCTGCAATAGGGTGTAAGGTTTGCGCGGCATTTCCCACTACCGCAAAACGATGCGAGATCACCGACTCTCGATAGCGTAACAATAATGGATAACTGGCACGCACGCCAACTTTCGTGATCGCCCCTAAACGCCAACCAAATTGTTGCTGTAACGCTTGAGTGAATGCCTGCTCATCAAGCGCTAGTATTTGCTCTGCTTGTTGCGGTGGTAAGCACCACACCACTGAACTGCGCTGATCCGACATCGGCAAAAAGGCCAAAGGGCCAGATGAAGTAAAACGCTCAAATGCTTTACCATTGGGTGGCAGTTGAGTAGAAACATTCACGATCACGGCATGTTGTTCAAAATCAACTTCATTGAGTTCAATATCCAGTAACTTGCAACTTTGAGATAGTGCCCCATCCGCGGCAACCAATAGTTTTGCCTGGAGGTGATTGCCATCGTTAAGTTCAATCACTACTTGTTCAACACTACGCTCAATGCGTTTAACTTGAGCGGGACAAAAATAGTCAATGGCGGCATGATTTAATTCGGTGTTGTTTAATTCGGTATTGTTTAATTCAGCTTGATATAATCGCCCAACATCCGCCAGTTCGACCACATAACCAAGTGCATCCACCCCTTGTGATTTAGCATCAATATCAGTGAAACCAAGGTGTCCTCGATCTGAAACTTGAATATCCGTAATGGCGGTTGTGATTGCTGAAAACTTATCCCATAACCCGAGTGTTTTTAAGATATTGGCGGTGCCATACGATAAAGCAATCGCTCTAGCATCAAAGCCTGGATGTTGCTCGCTATTAACTGGATGCGCTTCAATCACCGCAATAGAAAGCTTGCCGTGACACAAACGATGTAAAGCTAAAGCCAAGGTTGAGCCCGCCATTCCCGCGCCCACAATCACAACATCATACTGCTTCATAAGTCTCTCTGGTTATTAAAAACACACTTTTGATTAACGACTATTGTGGCTGAAAGACCCTGTCGTTAACTTGAACCCGCAAGCATTAATGTAATGTTTTACTGCTCGAAACTTCTGCGTTTATGGCCGGTTTTGCACCTAGATCAGAATGTATAGTTAAGACACACACTTTCACATGCTCAAGCACTTGCTCAAGTAAAATAGCTTGCTCTTGTAGATCGTCGTCTTCGTCGATACCCAATTTCGAAATTTCTTCTAGATCCGCTAAGGCTTCTTTGGTTTCAGTCGATAATTTGGTTAAAGTCGCGCCCGATAACCCAAGACCAGAAATAAAATGATTCACCCAGTCGGATGTACCGTCTGCGTACGCTAGTAAATCATCATCACTTGGTAATAGTAAATTGAATTCCATGTCAGTGCCGGTCAACTCTGCCACAGAAACCGCATAGACGAGCTCTGCCATTTGCATCGCTTTGCTGCCCCAACCCAAACCTTCATTGGTGTAATCTTGTAGTAAGACCTTCCAATTTTGTCCCTCTAAAGGCAAACCACCGCATAACATTCCGGCGATCAAACCTTGCAATTCAGCAGGAGTAACCGATAACGAGGCGGCAGTAAGTTCAGTTTGGGCTAAGGTGTATTCAGGCAGGCGAATTTGAGTCATGAAATATCTCACTTGGCTATAATGGTAATGAATGAATCAATAAAAAAGAAAGCGATACAAATAAGCAGGCATTCTTTAATGATAATGAGTTCGAGTATATCAATTCCCAGCGGCTACCGAAAACCATAATCGGAGTATAATTAAGTTACTTTATAATCGAATTGCTCAACAATCAGCAAAATACCCCTTCTATGCGCTGAAATGCTTGAACAATAGCAAGGGTTTAGCCTATAGTTTGCCTTTCAATGAGATCAAGTTCGTTTAGAATGTATGGATATTAACCATAATGTGAATGAGTTGATTGTTTTATCATCAGCAATAAAGAGTACACCATAGTGGAAGTCGAAATATTAGGAAAACTCACTCGTGTCAACTGCCCTTCAGGACAAGAAAAATCCTTGCAGGCTGCCGCTGATGAGCTGAATCAACGCTTGAACAAGATGACTGAACGTACTAAGGTAAGCAACATTGAACAGCTACTGATCATTGCCGCTCTTAATGCCTGTTATGAACTTAATGAACTGCAGCAACAAGTGCACAATTCGGCTCAAATCAATGAGCGCTTAGAGCATTTGACCTTAACATTAGAGCAAGCATTACCGAACAAGTCTTAAATCATTAATATTGCTTAATTTATAGTCACAACAAAAAAATTGCATCCTATTGAATGTTTCCAATAACACTCAGTAAACGGTGCAACAAAATATACCCTGGTGTGTTTGTCAGAGGATTTAAGTCCCTGAGCCGATAAGCAACAAACCAGGATTAGTATTTGAAAGCTATTGTGCAAGCTCGGCTCGTATCGAGAAGCCTACGGTTAACACTACTGATCCGCCTTGAACTCGCTGGTTCATAGGTCCATCGATTCTCAACGGCACATTGGGGTATTCTCTTTTAGAGGTCAGCTATGAACGACGCTCTCTCGCGTGACCAAATCCGCACCTCTATTCGACAAAAACGACAAACTCTCTCTGCACAAGAGCAAACCCAAGCAGGATTAGATCTGCTTAGTCACATCCAACAACTCCCCCAAATAGATCAAGCTCAAGAAATCGCACTGTATCTGTCCGTTGATGGTGAAGTCGATACCATGCCAACCATCCAATGGCTATGGCAACAAAATAAAAAAGTGCTACTTCCGGTTATTCATCCTTTCTCTAAAGGCCAACTGCTTTTTCTTAATTACACCCCGACCACACCGATGATCGCCAATCAATATGGCATATTGGAACCCAAGCTCGATCAAACTCAAATATGTCCGCTTGCCAGTGTCGATATTATTTTCACCCCCTTAGTCGCGTTTGATGATAGCGGACAACGCTTAGGCATGGGCGGCGGTTATTATGATCGCACCTTAGAAAGAGGGTTTGAGACTGGCACAGGGGCAAGCGCCATTGGCTTAGCGCATGATTGCCAAAAAGTCGCTCAGCTGCCAATCCAACTGTGGGATATTCCGCTCGCCACAATTGTGACCCCAAAACAGATTTGGCACTGGGAAAATAATTTTAACGCGTTATAATCCTGCGCAAACGTTTATATCGATCAGACTTAATCCCCCCTCTATCCATAGCTAGGAGCTACGCATGACCCAAGATGAAATGAAAAAAGCCGCCGGTTGGGCTGCATTAGATTACGTAAAACCAGGCAGCATCGTTGGTGTTGGTACTGGTTCAACGGTTAATCACTTTATTGATGCTCTAGCGACAATGAAAGGTCAAATTGAAGGGGCGGTATCAAGCTCAGTTGCTTCAACGGAAAAATTAAAAGAATTAGGCATTGAAGTGTTTGATTCAAATGAAGTGGCAGGCTTAGATGTGTATGTCGATGGCGCAGATGAAATCAACGCCCAACGCGACATGATCAAAGGTGGCGGCGCGGCACTTACGCGTGAAAAAATTGTTGCGGCGATGTCTAAAACTTTTGTTTGTATCGTGGATGGCACTAAAGCGGTCGATGTTCTCGGTAAGTTCCCTCTGCCGGTTGAGGTTATCCCAATGGCTCGCGCTTACGTGGCACGTGAACTAGTCAAACTTGGTGGCACTCCTGAATATCGTCAAGGTGTGGTGACCGATAACGGCAACATCATTCTCGATGTGCATAACCTTGCAATTGTCGATCCTAAAGGATTAGAAACCACAATAAATGGTTTAGCTGGTGTGGTTACGGTCGGTTTATTCGCTCATCGTGGCGCTGATGTCGTGATCACAGGTACCGCTGAAGGCGCAAAAATTGAAGCATAATTAAAGCCAGTTAATTCTGATTATTTATCTCCAAACTTATAACGGCATCTCATTGATGCCGTTTTTTTATACTTTATATGCGAATAGTCTTACCCAAGTTCACATTTTTTTGATACTTTAATCTACACAGACGCACATGGATCACAAAAACTCTTATACTTGCCAATTTTTGTTGGCAGTTTTGGAAAGTGCGCATCTCTTCATTGATAATTAAGGACGACGTTAAATGAGCAAAAACTCTCTCGATAAAGACAAAATAAAAATTCTTCTATTGGAAGGCTTACATCCATCTTCCGTTGAGGTACTTCAAGCGGCTGGCTACACCAACATTGAATACCATAAGGGCTCGCTACCAGAAGATGAGCTGTTAGAAGCAATTAAAGATGCACACTTCGTTGGAATCCGCTCTCGTTCAAATCTGACTCAAGAAGTATTTGATGCGGCAGAAAAACTCGTTGCCGTTGGTTGTTTCTGTATTGGTACTAACCAAGTTAATTTAAATGCGGCAGCAAAGCGCGGCATTCCTGTTTTTAACGCCCCATTCTCCAACACTCGCAGTGTGGCAGAACTCGTGCTTGGACAACTGTTATTAATGCTGCGCGGCATTCCAGAGAAAAACGCACTTGCTCATCGTGGGATTTGGAAGAAAAGCGCTGATGCCTCTTATGAAGCTCGCGGCAAGCGTCTTGGTATTATTGGTTACGGTCATATTGGTACTCAACTCAGTATTTTAGCTGAAAACCTCGGTATGCGCGTTTACTATTACGATATTGAAAATAAGCTGTCATTAGGTAACGCCACCCAAGTTCCGACCATGAGTGAACTGCTTAATAAGTGTGATGTTATTTCTTTGCACGTTCCTGAAACTGCCAGCACTCAAGAGATGATGGGCGCACAAGAATTTGCTCAAATGAAACCAGGCGCAATTTTCATTAACGCTGCCCGCGGCACTGTGGTTGATATTCCTGCATTATGTGACGCGTTAGAATCAGGGCATTTAAGTGGCGCGGCGGTGGATGTATTCCCAACAGAACCTAAAACCAATAACGACCCATTTGAGTCACCGTTAATGAAGTTTGATAATGTGATCCTGACACCTCACATTGGTGGTTCAACCCATGAAGCGCAAGAAAACATTGGGGTTGAGGTTGCAGGCAAGCTCGCTAAATATTCTGATAATGGTTCAACATTATCTTGTGTTAACTTCCCTGAAGTATCACTTCCAGAGCATACTGGCACTTCTCGTTTGCTTCATATCCATGAGAACCGTCCTGGCATCCTAACTCAACTCAACACCATTTTTGCAGATGCAGGTATTAACATTGCCGGTCAATATCTGCAAACGAATGCCGAAATGGGTTATGTAGTGATCGATGTAGAAGCGGAACGTTCTGAAGAGGCACTACTGAAAATGAAAGCAGTACCAGGCACTATCCGTGCTCGACTTCTTCATTAATTTGTCCTAGCAGCATAATCAAACGACAGTCAAAAACAGCGACTATTTCAGTCGCTGTTTTTTTATCTCTATTCCACTTACGATCGGTTCAGTTTGAATACGCCGAAAAGATGCAGCCTCACCCTTGAGCGCTTAATAAAAGGTCACACTATTGTTTGATTTTATACACCACATCGACTTGATCGCGGATCAGCATACTTTGATCTTGATAACTTTGATCGCTGGTACGACTTTTCATCATCATCACTTTAGCGCCAACAGGAGCGGTCATATCACCACGATAATGGATAGAGCGAATACCAAGTAATTGGGTATCAAACCCTTTGGCTAAGTCTTTTGCTTTTTGCTTGGCATCTTCAATCGCTGCTTGTCTCGCTTGTTGCTTATACTTGGCTTCATTTTGAGTTTTTAGTTGGATCCCATCGACTCGGTTTATCCCAGATTTCAATGCAATATCTAAATACTGATTGAGCTTGTCGAGTTGATATACCGACACCGTAATATGTCGACTCGCTTGATAACCACTCAGCTCTGGCTTT
The DNA here is from genome assembly GCF_009601765.2 of Vibrio algicola. NCBI lineage: Bacteria > Pseudomonadati > Pseudomonadota > Gammaproteobacteria > Vibrionales > Vibrionaceae > Vibrio > Vibrio algicola. The sequence goes on along the minus strand of NZ_CP045699.1, from coordinate 542,464 downwards.
TTATCTTTCTCATATTGATACTGTGGTGCTAAGCGTAAATTACCACTCGCAATATCAGCGCGCTTGATCCCTTGCTCATCTAAAGCAGCAACAAACTGAGTCACGATTTTATCGACTGCTTGCTTAGCCGTTTTTGCTTGGCTTCGCTGGGCTTGAATCGCCACCGTAAACTCTGCCATATCAGGCTTGGCAACCACTTGACCAAAACCTGTGGTCGATAAAATGGCATGCGATACCGCACCATCGGCTAAACTCATAGCCGAAAATACACTTAAACTCAGTAATAACACCACACGACGATACATTTTCATACCTACCTCTTTATTAACAATCGTAGTAATACCAACAACATAGCTATCTGGCCAGCTAACAATACTAATTCCCTTTAATATTTGATCAATTTAATACGCCGAAAAAATGCTAATCCGTCCTTGGCCGCTTGAGAAAAGGCCATCCATGATCTTTGACACTTTTCTCTGTACTCAATTTTGAACGATCATTAAATTTATGGAATTGGTAAAATAATAAAAACAGTGTAGCAACAAAAAAGGCGCACGAGGCGCCTTTTGGTATTTTGTTACATCATAAAGAGGAAATTACGCTTCCACTTTATTCATGTGCACATCCATTTGTGGGAATGGAATTTCGATACCCTCTGCATCAAGCGCTTCTTTAATCGCTTGTAAAGAATCAAAGTATACATCCCAATACGCTTCTGTTTTCACCCATGGACGAACCACAAAGTTAACTGAAGAATCTGCAAGTGCAACCACACCAATCGTAGGGGCTGGCGTTTGCAAAATACGACTATCTGCGGCTAATACTTTACTGATAACCTCTTTGGTTTTCTTAAGATCAGAGCCATAAGAAACACCAATTACATGGTCGATACGACGAGTTGCATGGCGAGAATAGTTGACAATTGGACCACCGATAACGCCACCATTTGGCACCACAATCATTTTGTTATCTGGTGTGGTTAATACCGTTTGGAAGATTTGAATCGATTCAACACTACCTGCAACACCTGCGATTTCAACGTAATCACCAGATTTAAATGGACGGAAAGCAACAATCAATACACCGGCTGCAAAGTTAGCTAGTGAGCCTTGAAGAGCTAAACCAATGGCTAAACCTGCTGCACCAATAACCGCAACCACAGAAGCGGTTTCAACGCCTACACGGCCTAAAGCGGCAATCAAAACAATGACAAATAGAACATAACGTACAAGGGAGCTAACAAAGTCTACAACCGCTTGATCCATTTGTTTCTTTTCGAGCATTTTAGCAACACTGTTGCCGATCTTCTTAACGATAATATTACCGATAAAAAGAATAACAATTGCTGAAAGAATATTGACGCCATATTGCACCAATAAATCAGAATTGTGCGTCAACCAATCGGTTAATTTAGGGGCAATAGCAGAAGCTACTTCTGTCACATCTTGTTCATCCATCGTTACTTCCTTATTCCTGACTAAGTTTTTAAATATTCAATCTTTATGCTGCCTAATTAAGACAAATGCAAATACATTGAACATTCATTTAAATCCTAAAGCTACAACATAATATATCGACTTTTCAGTGCAATGAAAACACTTTGTTACGTCAAAGTGAACAAACTTCACAACTTCACAATCAAGATCTCATGCTATAAAAAAAGCCTTACTGATTAAAGTAAGGCTTAAATATGTTTTAATGATTAACCGTTAAAGACAAATTATAGTACGTCTTTTGCGTTAAGGTCTGAGAATGCTTTCTCAAGACGCGCAACCATAGACGCTTGACCAGCACGTAACCATACACGTGGATCGTAGTATTTTTTGTTTGGCGCAGCTTCGCCAGTTGGGTTACCGATTTGACCTTGTAGGAAATCACGGTTTTCAGCTTCGTATGCACGAACGCCATCCCAGTTTGCCCATTGTGTATCAGTATCGATGTTCATTTTGATAACACCGTAACCGATAGACTCTTGGATTTCTGCTTCAGAAGAACCAGAACCACCGTGGAATACGAAGTTTAGAGAGTTAGCTGGAAGGCCAAATTTCTCTGAAACGTATGCTTGAGAATCACGTAGGATAGTTGGAGTAAGAACAACGTTACCCGCTTGGTAAACACCGTGTACGTTACCGAAAGAAGCCGCGATAGTGAAACGCGGGCTTACTGCAATTAGTTTTTCGTAAGCGTAAGCAACATCTTCAGGAGAAGTGTAAAGCTCAGACTCGTCCATACCAGAGTTATCAACACCATCTTCTTCGCCACCAGTACAACCTAGTTCGATTTCGATAGTCATGTTCATTTTAGCCATGCGCTCAAGGTACTTAGCACAAGTTTCAACGTTCTCTTCTAGAGACTCTTCAGAAAGGTCTAGCATGTGTGAAGAGAATAGTGGCTTACCAGTTTGCGCGAAGTATTCTTCACCTGCGTCTAGTAGTCCGTCGATCCAAGGAAGAAGTTTCTTAGCTGCGTGGTCAGTATGAAGAATAACTGGAACGCCGTAAGTTTCAGCGATTGCGTGTACGTATTTTGCACCAGCAACTGCGCCAAGGATTTGTGCACCTTGACCTTCAAGTTTAATGCCTTTACCTGCGAAGAAAGCTGCGCCACCGTTAGAGAACTGAACGATTACTGGAGCTTTAACTTTAGAAGCCGCTTCTAATACTGCGTTAACAGAATCAGTGTTAACAACGTTTACCGCAGGAAGCGCAAACTTGTTTTCTTTTGCTACTGCGAAAACTTTTTGTACGTCATCACCAGAGATAACACCAGGTTTTACAAAATCAAAGATCTTAGACATGGGTTGAGTCCTATTTATTCTATCATTTAAATTATGTAGTAAACGTTTGCTTGATTAGCGCGCGGGATTGTAACAACAAGCTATCTAGACAACAAGGTATCTAAGAAAGAAGGTACGACAACAACCATAAACATCATCATAAATTGCGTAGCAAACGTAAAAAGCGAGAACACCTGTCCTCGCTTTATTCAATATTATGCTTTAGCACGCTCTTCTAGCATTGCTACTGCAGGTAACACTTTACCTTCAACAAACTCAAGGAAAGCACCGCCACCCGTTGAGATGTAAGATACGTCAGCTTTGATACCGAACTTGTCGATAGCCGCTAATGTGTCACCGCCGCCCGCAACAGAGAAACCTGCAGATTCAGCGATTGCTTTAGAAATACCTGCAGTACCTGCTTCAAAGTTTTTGAATTCAAATACGCCAACTGGGCCATTCCAAAGAATGGTTTTTGCACCCATGATGATATCAGCCAATACTTTCGTTGAATCTGGACCAAGGTCGAAGATCATGTCATCGTCTTGAACGTCAGCAACGTTTTTGATTTCAGCTTCTGCGTTTTCATCAAATGCTTTTGCACACGCAACATCAGTCGCAACGGGGATTGCACAATCGTTCATTAGTTTCTTAGCGGTTTCAACTAAGTCAGCTTCGTATAGAGATTTACCAACATTGTGGCCTTCAGCTGCGATGAAGGTATTTGCGATACCACCACCAACTACTAGCTGGTCAGCAATTTTAGATAGAGACTCAAGTACGGTTAGTTTAGTTGATACTTTAGAACCACCAACGATAGCGACTAGTGGACGCTCTGGGTTATCCATTGCTTTGCCAAGCGCTTCAAGCTCTGCAGCAAGAAGAGGACCAGCACAAGCGATTGGTGCGTTCATACCAACACCGTGAGTTGATGCTTGTGCACGGTGAGCCGTACCAAACGCATCCATCACGAAGATGTCACAAAGTGCTGCGTATTTTTTAGATAGCTCTTCTTCATTTTTCTTCTCGCCTTTGTTAAAGCGAACGTTTTCAAGAACAACCAACTCACCAGCGTTAAGCTCTAAACCGTCTAGGTAGTCTTTTGCTAGTTTAACGTCGCAGTCTAGTGCGTCGTTTAAGTAGTTAACAACAGGCGCAAGAGAAAACTCTTCGTTGTATTCACCTTCAGTAGGACGGCCAAGGTGAGAAGTAACCATCACTTTAGCACCTGCAGCTAGGCAAGTTTTAATCGTTGGAAGTGATGCAAGGATACGAGCATCAGAAGTTACTTTACCGTCTTTTACTGGCACATTTAGGTCAGCACGGATAAATACACGCTTACCTGCAAGTTCCAGGTCAGTCATCTTGATTACAGACATGTTTGTTCTCTCAATGTTAGTGAAGTTTAAATTATAAAAATAGTGAAGATTTTATCCCTTGGTTTTTACCATTTACTGCGGTAAGTAACCAAGCAATGATATTCGTGCACGCTATAAAGTGCGCGTGATCTTGGCGGCCGGAGTGACTCAACGGCGGCAGAGCATTTCACTCTCATCTTCCTTTTCTGTCAGGAAGGCGTATTTAATCTACCTCTATACTGGGGTTTAACTTTTATTATTTCAAGAGTAAAAATAATAAACCGCCTAAAATATCAGCGCAAAGCTATTTCTCATTTAACGAAGGTGCTTTTTTGTCGCACCTTATTCAAATGATGTGCAATTTTACAAAAATCGCCCCATCGCGACACTGGTATCCAGCATACGATTAGCAAACCCCCACTCGTTATCACACCACACCAGCATTTTTACTAGCCGGTGATTACTGACGCGAGTTTGAGAACCATCCACAATTGAACTGTGGGCATCGTGATTAAAATCAATCGACACTAATGGCGCTTCGGTGTAATCCAATATGCCATCCAATGTACAACGAGATGCCTCAATAATAGATTGATTTACGTCATCAACTTTTACGTTTTTGTGAACTGTGACACTTAAATCCATCGCAGAGACATTAATTGTAGGAACTCGTACCGAAATTGCCTCAAATTTATCGACAAATTTTGGGTAAATTCTGGCAATGCCTAAATGTAACTTAGTATCGACCGGAATAATTGACTGACTGGCGGCGCGAGAACGGCGTAGATCGGGGTGGTAAGCATCGATAACTTGTTGATCATTCATTGACGAGTGAATCGTGGTGATGGTGCCGGACTCAATTCCAAACGCTTCATCTAATGCTTTAATCACAGGAATAATGCAATTAGTGGTACAAGAGCCATTCGATACCACGTTATGTTCAGCTAATAAGCTGTCGTGGTTAACGCCATAAATAATGGTATTGTCGAGATCGTTACCACCTGGATGTGAAAACAATACTTTTTTGGCCCCTGCTTGGATATGCAATTGACCATCACTTTGATTACCAAACTTTCCGGTACAATCTAATACGATATCGACGTTAAGATCTTTCCACGGTAATAATTTTATGTCTTTTAAATGCAGAATACGAATGGCATCGAATGACGCATCTTGATGATGAATAAAGAGATGTTCTTGTTCATGGGTCACTTTTTTAAAAAAACGCCCGTGGCTTGAATCGTATTGCAGCAAGTGCGCCATGCTTTCAGGTTCTGCCAGTTCATTGACCGCCACCACCTGAATATCTTGGTTTTTACCACTTTCATATAAAGCGCGCAGCACACTGCGACCAATTCGGCCAAACCCATTAATGGCGACTCTTAACATCCGTATTCACTCTTCTATATACAACTGGGGGATTCACGTGCGGCTAAGTTTACCCTATCTATGATGAAATACAAAAATCCCTTTAAACCATAATCTATTTCTAGTTAAAAGGTTAAAGGGATTTGTTCGGGTTTAATTTAGCGATGCAAGTCGCTTCGATTCACCGTGATTACAATTTAATAAACAACAAGTCACATGGCATTTCGCGAACTAGCGGCTCAGAGGGAGATAATAATACCTGACGTAGTAAGCTTGATTTATGGTGTCCCATCATCACTAAATCAATATTGTAAGCTGAGACGGCTTGAATGATTTCATCTTCAATCGCCCCTGTGCTGACTAAGTATTTATCTACCATCACATTCGATTCAGCTAACATGTTTTTGATTTCAACCACAGATTCATGGTGAACACGGTCTTGAAACTCATCGGTATTAATATCAATCACGCCGTCATAAGTATCTAAGAAGTTCGGATCGATATGGATCAGGTTCAACTTAGCTTGATGTAACATGGCGATCTCTTCGGCTCTTTTTACTAATTCTTTTGAATCAGAAGTAAGATCAACCGCTAACATAATATTTTGGTATTTCATCATAAACTCCTCAAATGGATTAGCTAAACAAGCTCAATACGCCAGTCGTAATACCGTAACCACCCACAATCAACCATGCGAATAAAATCACCGCCAAGATAATAGGTTTAATACCTACACCGCGAATTTTAGAAATATTGGTATCTACACCTAGTGCGCCCATTGCCATCGTTAGTAAGAAGACTGACGCTTTCGTTAGATACGGAATGTATTCAGCTGGAATGATATTCATTGAGTTAATACCGGCAACACCAACAAACATAACCGCAAACCATGGAATGGTGATTTTGGCTTTTTCTTCACTTGCTTGACCAGTAGTTGAGACTTTTTTACCAAGATAAATACTCAATGCCACAAGGAATGGAGCCAGCATCATCACGCGGGTCAATTTAACAATCACAGAGGTTACCGCAATATCATGATTCATCGCGTTACCCGCGGCCACCACTTGTGCGACTTCGTGGATAGTCGCACCGGTATAGATACCCATGACTTTTGGATCGATATGGAATACATGGAAGATAAGTGGGTAAACGAACATTGCGGTCGTACCGAAGATCACTACGGTTGACACTGCCAATGCGGTTTGGTGAGGTTTCGCTTTTACCACTGGCTCTGCCGCCAAGATTGCCGCAGCACCACAAATAGAAGAACCTGTCGCGGTGAGCATTGCGATTTCACGGTCAAGACCTAACACTTTCATACCGATAAAAGTACCGCCAATGAAAGTCGTTGCAATGATAATGACATCGGTAACTAAGCCAGGTAAACCGACCGCAATAATTTGCTGGAAGGTAATAAAGAAACCATAAAAAATGATACCTAAACGAAGGAGTTTCTGTTGGCTAAATTTGATACCAGGCTCACTGCTTTTAGGTAAGTATTTAGGAAATACATTACCAATAATCATACCAAGCAAGATACAAATCGTTAACGAACTGATTTGATATTGCTTCATAAATTGTAAATCAGCGATTTGAAAAGACGCAATACTCATCACTAACATGATCAATAGACCTGTTGTGGATTGCTTTAATGTGGTGATGAATTTCATGACTTTACCTCTGTATGTATTTTGAATACATATTAAATATTTTTCTTGTTTAGAACAATCTAATAAAACAGAACAAAGGTAAAGTTAAACTAAACGTAATTTTAGCAAGTCACTTTTAAAAAAACATCAAAAAAAAAGCCTCGTAACATGTACGAGGCCTTAAATAGCGTGATGAGTTCTACTGTGGAATACTTATTTATACTGAAACCTATTTATACTGAAATCTCGTTATACCGGCTCTTTTCTATGGATGAAATCCGCCAGTAAACCTAGAACCAACACCCCAACCGTTACCATTAGAATCGATTGAAAAACATGATGATATTGAGTTGCTGCCATAATTAAATCGACCGCATTATCACTTTGAGGGGTATCCGATGCGGTTAAAGAAGCAATATTGGCAGCCAAGAAATTCGCAATCGAACCACCAGCCAACATATAGATGCCCGCCAACGTTCCCGTTGCACCTTGTGGGTTTAAGCGAGTGATCGCCGACAACGCCACAGGATCGATAAATAACTCTGCCACCCCAATAAAGAACAAACCAATCAACAGCCAAAAGAAGGTGGTCTTACCGGTTACCATCGCAAGTTTGGCTGACAAAGTGATCAGGCTAAAACCGGCCGTTAATAATAGCAGCCCCATATTGAGCTTAGTTAAGGTTCGAACCGAAATGCTTTTACTGGCTAACATTTTCCATAACCAGGTCACTGCGACTCCGCCAACGATCACTGCGATGGGGTTAATCGACTGGAAAAATGCGGTTGGGATCTGATAACCACCAATATTGGTATTCATATTACGCTCGATAAATAAACTGATAGAACTACCACCTTGTTGATCAAACGCCCAAAACACCATTCCGAATACCATAAAGTACAAGATTGAATTCAAATTTTTACGATCTTGTGCGTTACTTTTTTTGTACAAGCCAACGATTTGAGTAAAAGATACCACCGAAATCGCGGCTAAAATGTAACCGGCCCATAAGTCTTTAAGTATAAAGATCAAGCCAACCACACTGGCGATTAAACCAACAAGCAACCATTGCCAATGTGAAATGCCAGCACTCTTTTTTAATAAAGCGGGCATGTTACCTTTTTTAACATGGGAAAAATTTTCGCTACCTGAAATGAAAAAGCATAAACCGATAAACATGCCAATACCAGCCAAACCAAAACCGACGTGCCACCCCCAACGACTGGCAGCATAGCCACACACTAATGGTGATACAGCAGAACCGATATTGCCACCAATATAAGAAATAGAAAAACCACTTTCACGCGCATCTTCATTTTCATGATACAACTCACCCAGCAAACAACTTGAGTTGGTTTTAAAGAAACCATAACCACAAATAATCAAAGCTAACGCAGTGTATAATGTCATGTGAGCATCACTCGGTACACTCAATACCGCATGACCGATAATCATCAGCACGCTGCCTACCACTACCGACCAAAAGTTACCTAAATAGCGATCGGCAATATAACCACCAATGATCGGGGTAACATAAACTAATGAGGTGTACGCACCATAAAGGGCATAAGCATGCTGATCGCTCATCAATAATTTTTCAGTTAAGAAAAGGATAAGTAACGAACGCATTCCGTAGTAACTGAAGAATTCCCACATTTGAATGGCTATAAGGTGAAAGAGCCCTTTAGGCTGTGAAGGTAACCGCATTGTATTCCTCATCTGATTCGAATTGAGCGACAAAAGTAAGCAAATGTAACAAGTAGTGAATACTTATACACTCTAATCGCTTAATCGCCAAGTCATTTGTTGGTCAATTCTTCATTATGAACACAGTTTATTACTCACTTTCAACATTTTGTTGCGATTTAAATCACAAGAAATCACTGTAAACAGCCCTTCTCTCCCCCCTACCTATCACGATATAGCGAGTAATTCACCATCAAATCTTATTCTATCTGTAAGATAAAACTGCATAACTATTCACGTCATTGATTGACAATTAAGCAATCAGCATTTTTTTGATATGGAGACATAAAAAAACCGAGTCCCTTTGAAGGACTCGGTTTTCAATTTTCTAACTGTTTTAGCTAATTTATAATCATCTTAGCTAATCGCTACATCACGATATTAAGCCAGCAATTCTTGAGCTGTCTCAATCACGTTCTCAACCGTAAAGCCAAACATTTTAAATAGCTCACCTGCTGGTGCAGATTCGCCAAATGTTGTCATACCGATGATACGACCATCTAGGCCAACGTACTTGAACCAGAAATCCGCAATGCCCGCTTCAATTGCGATACGCGCTGTTACGTCTGATGGTAATACAGACTCACGGTATGCCGCATCTTGCTTATCAAATGCATCGGTTGATGGCATTGATACAACACGTACTTGCTTGCCTTCCGCGGTGAGTTTCGCTGCCGCTTCTACTGCAAGTTCAACTTCAGAGCCAGTGGCAATCAAGATAAGCTCAGGAGTGCCTACACAATCGTTAAGGATGTAAGCACCTTTAGCGATGTTCGCAACTTGCTCATCAGTACGGGCTTGTTGTGCTAGGTTTTGACGCGAGAAGATAAGCGCAGATGGCGCATCTTTGCGTTCAATCGCCAGTTTCCAAGCAACCGCTGATTCCACTTGGTCACATGGACGCCATGTGCTCATGTTTGGTGTCATGCGCAGTGATGCAATTTGCTCAACCGGTTGGTGAGTTGGGCCATCTTCGCCCAGACCAATAGAATCGTGAGTGTACACTTGGATGTTTTGAATTTTCATCAACGCCGCCATGCGCATTGCGTTACGTGCGTATTCCATAAACATTAGGAATGTCGCGCCGTAAGGAACAAAACCGCCGTGTAGTGCGATACCGTTGATAATTGCTGTCATAGCAAACTCACGCACACCGTAGTGGATATAGTTGCCTGAAGCATCATCAGCAGTCAGTGATTTAGAACCCGACCACATGGTTAGGTTAGACGGTGCAAGGTCAGCCGAGCCGCCCATAAATTCAGGTAGCATTGCGCCAAACGCTTCTAGTGCATTTTGTGATGCTTTACGTGAAGCGATGTTGGCAGGGTTTGCTTGAAGATCAGCAATGATGGCGTTGGCTTTCGCTTCCCAATCATTTGGCAGATCACCAGCAGTACGACGTTTAAATTCAGAAGCAAGTTCTGGGTAAGCCGCGGCATATGCTGCAAACTTCTCATTCCATGCCGCTTCTTTCGCTGCGCCTGCTTCTTTTGCATCCCACTGCGCGTAAATATCAGTTGGGATCTCGAAAGGACCGTGTGCCCAACCAAGTTGTTCTTTGGTTGCTTTGATTTCATCTGCGCCTAGTGGTGCACCGTGACAATCGTGGGTGCCTGCTTTATTAGGTGAACCAAAACCGATAACCGTTTTAGTACAAATTAAAGTAGGACGTGGATCCGCTTTCGCTGCCGCAATCGCCGCTTCGATAGCATCAGCATCGTGGCCATCAACGCCAGGAATAACATGCCAACCGTACGCTTCAAAACGCTTAGGGGTATCGTCTGCAAACCAGCCTTCAACGTGACCATCGATAGAAATACCGTTGTCATCCCAGAATGCAACCAGTTTACCAAGACCAAGAACGCCCGCTAAAGAACAAGCTTCGTGCGAGATCCCTTCCATCATACAACCGTCGCCAAGGAAGGTGTAAGTGAAGTGATCAACGATGTCGTGACCTTCTTTATTAAATTGTGCCGCTAGAGATTTTTCAGCCAACGCCATACCAACCGCGTTAGTGATACCTTGACCTAGAGGGCCGGTTGTTGTTTCAACGCCAGGTGCATAACCGTATTCTGGGTGACCTGGAGTTTTTGAATGCAATTGACGGAAGTTTTTCAGCTCAGAAATTGGTAGCTCGTAACCTGAAAGGTGAAGCAAAGAATAAATCAGCATAGAACCGTGGCCATTCGAAAGAATGAAACGGTCACGATCAGCCCACTCAGGGTTTTGTGGGTTGTGGTTTAAGTGTGAACGCCAAAGAACTTCAGCGATATCGGCCATCCCCATTGGGGCGCCTGGGTGACCCGAATTGGCTTGTTGAACACCATCCATGCTTAAAGCGCGGATTGCATTTGCTAGATCTTTACGAGACGTCATGTCTGCTCCTGAGTGCATAAGCGAAAATATTTAATATTTAAGGTTAGATAAGCGGGCTAGAATAACCTCAGCCCGCTTGGTCGCCGATATTGTCGCAAAGCCTTACTATGACTGCAAACGTTAAGATCTCGATCTGTTGATTCTGCGCTTTATTTTTTCGCTTTTTATACCTATCACACATTTCACCACATTCAACTGGATTGTAAGTAAAATATAGGGTTAGGCACGCAAACGTTGTCGTATTGGGTCTAAATTTATGCCGTAATTTTAATTTGAACTTTTTTATCGCTATGTCACTGATGTAATCGTTTTCGCAGCCTTGAATTAAAAAAAGGCTTGTAATTCGAGCAATCAAAACTAGAATAGACGTCTAGATGTAGAAACACCTACAATTTTAACGTTTATTAAAAGACGCGAGCCCTTGTCGTTAACCTCTCTTGACATGTTAACTTTCAATCATGGGCGCATCTTTTCTAACTCAATCACGCCATCAAATACTCAATGACGTGGTTTTAAGTGGAGCACACATACATGGCTAAGCATTTATTTACTTCAGAATCTGTATCTGAAGGTCATCCAGACAAAATTGCCGATCAAATTTCTGATGCGGTATTGGATGCAATCCTAGAGCAAGATCCTAAAGCACGTGTGGCGTGTGAAACTTACGTAAAAACCGGCATGGTTATGGTTGGCGGCGAAGTGACGACTTCTGCATGGGTTGATATCGAAGAAATCACTCGTGAAACCGTTCGTGAGATTGGTTACATCCATTCAGATATGGGTTTTGATGCCAACTCTTGCGCCGTATTAAATACCATTGGTAAGCAATCTCCAGACATCAACCAAGGTGTCGATAAAGCCGATCCTAAAGATCAGGGCGCGGGCGACCAAGGTATTATGTTTGGTTACGCCACCAACGAAACGCCAATTCTAATGCCTGCTCCAATCACTTATTCTCACCTATTAGTGAAGAAGCAAGCTGAAGTTCGTAAAAGCGGCAAGTTGGATTTCTTACGTCCAGATGCGAAATCTCAAGTTACCTTCCAATACGATCAAGGCAAAATTGTCGGTATTGATGCAGTGGTACTTTCAACTCAGCACAGCGATTCAATCTCAACGCCGGATCTACGTGAAGCAGTAATGGAAGAAATCATCAAACCTGTTCTTCCTGAAGAATGGTTAAATAAAGACACTAAGTACTTTATCAATCCAACCGGTCGTTTTGTTATCGGTGGCCCAATGGGTGACTGTGGTTTAACCGGTCGTAAAATTATCGTTGATACCTACGGCGGCGCAGCGCGTCACGGTGGCGGCGCATTCTCTGGTAAAGATCCATCAAAAGTAGACCGTTCAGCGGCTTATGCAGCACGTTATGTAGCAAAAAACATTGTGGCTGCTGGTCTTGCTGATCGCTGTGAAATTCAATTGTCTTACGCGATTGGTGTTGCAGAGCCGACATCTATCATGGTTGAAACCTTTGGCACTGAAAAAGTACCAGCCGACATTATTGTTGAAGCAGCACGTCAACACTTCGACCTACGTCCATACGGCCTACAAGAAATGTTGAACTTGCTACAACCTATCTACAAGAAGACCGCCGCTTATGGTCACTTTGGTCGTGAAGAGTTCCCTTGGGAAGCTACCGACAAAGCCGCTTCATTACGCGCCTTTGCTGGCCTATAAAAGCCACTAAAAATAAAAACAAGCTTAATCAAGCCCTTGCCTTTTTGGTGAGGGCTTTTTGTTTACAGCTATAAAAATAACGGATAAATAATGAGTAATAAATTTGTAATTTAAGCGGATCATGCCAATAGTTAAAGCGTGACGAATCGAGAATCCATAGGAGGATTTATGCCTCGTACCGCCAAATCATCTGATTTCAAAGTGCCTGATAACCAATATGCTCGCACCATCCCATGCAATCATATCGCCACCTTTGCCCCGCTAGGTTGGCTTAAAAAAGGTGCCACCGATTTAATTCATGCCCCTATGGTCAGCCTATTTTACGGACTCTGTTTCGCCTTAGCCGCCGCAGGTATCGAATGGCTAGTTTTCTTACAAGGCTCGCACTTAGTGGTCTTCCCCAGTTTAATTGTTTATATGCTGATCGGTCCGTTTTTAGCATTAGGGCTTTACGATGCCAGTTGGCAAATGGAAAAAAATAACCCACCTAAACTACTGCATTCCATGTTTGCCATTCGGCGTAACTCCGTATCGCAATGGAGCTTTGCAGTGATGCTGTGCGTCGCGATGATCTTTTGGATGCGTATTGCCTCTTTGCTGCATGCCATATACCCCGAAATGCAAGGCGCGCCGCTATCACACTTTATGCCCTTCTTAGTCACAGGTTCGGTGGTCGGGATCATTTTTTCTTGTTTGATTTTTTCTATCTCGGCTTTTTCGATACCTTTAATGATGGAAAGACGGGTCGATGTGATGACCGCTGTCTTTACCAGTTTTAACGCAGTAAAGCACAACTTATCAGCCATGATGGTGTGGGCTGCACTTATTGTGGTGGGGCTCTTGATCGGGTTTGCCACCGCAGGGATCGGCATGCTCATCACGATGCCAATCTTAGGTTTTGCCACTTGGCATGGTTATCGAGCCACCATTCAACGTAAACACTGATTTTTATATATCAGGTATAGCGCAACGCTTATATCTTCGATATTCTTCCCCTCCCTACTTTGATCATTAAAGTAGGGATTTTTTATTGGGTATCATTCTAAACTTAAGGTCAATGATGGCAGGTCGTGATATTCCCGCAGCGTTACTGCAACAGATAAACCAAACCGTGCAACACTGCATGCATAAAGCCGAGCAAGTATTGGACGAGAAGTTTGATCCCCCAAGTGTTCACTATAATGTTCGCGGCAAAGTGGCAGGAAAAGCATATTTGCAGAGCTGGGAAATAAGGCTGAACCCGACTTTATTATTAGAAAACCAAAGCGCTTTTTTACACCAAGTGATCCCGCATGAAATCGCCCATTTACTGACTTACCATCAATTTGGTCGAGTGCGCCCGCATGGTAAAGAGTGGCAAGCGATCATGCTTAAGGTATTTCAACTTAATCCTGATACCCGTCACCAGTTTGATGTCAGTTCAGTACAAGGTAGAACTTTCTCTTATCAATGCCAGTGTCGCCAGTACGATTTATCAATTCGTCGTCATAATAAAGTGATGCGCAACCAAGCTCAATACCACTGCCTTGAATGTAAGCAACAGCTGCAATTAAAAAGCGAGTGCAACTAAAAAACGAATGTCATTAAAAACAACTGGGTGATAACAACATTCCCCACATGAATGAGTAAAAATAAATACAAACAAAAATAGAATATAACACCTTGTTTATTTAATAATACAAAATAAATAAGATGAGTAAGCTTAAATATTATATGTAACGCCCTATCTTCATTTGTTTGAGACTACTAATATGTGCGCCTAATACCTTGTGAATTGAAATCATGACTGCTTATAAACATATCCTCGACATCCATCCTAACGCCTGTGTTGTGCATGTTAACTTCCGCCCTCTTTATGCGAATGACGCATTTGCCCGTTTTAGTGGTCTGGAAAGTGCCGAGCAAATTTTAAGCCTTGACTCATTAATGGTATTAATTGATTCAGAAGAACACGCTGACGCTCAAATTCGCTACCAACAAGCAATGAATGAAAAACAAGCCACCCCTGCCAAAATCATCCCCCATACCGATTTATTTGGTAATCCAGCCATCGTCGAAATCACCGATCGCGCAATAATATGGGACGGCCAACCGGCGCTGTGTACTTTCATTACGGTTGTGACAGATAAAATCAAAAAACAACGTCGTTTAAAAAAATTATCGGAGCAAGATGCGTTAACCAATATCCCCAATCGCCGTTACTTGATCAATACCATGAATGACCATCAACAAAATGGTGTTGCTGAGCAATATTATATGGCGTTGATCGACATTGATTTCTTTAAACGTGTCAACGACCAATACAGTCACTTAGCAGGAGATGCGGTGTTGATCCAATTCTCTGAGTTGCTTGCCGGTTTTTGTGACGAGGGCGATCATCTGGCTCGTCTTGGCGGAGAAGAGTTTGTTTTACTCATTAAATCAAATAACTTAACCAGTGTAGAACAACGAATAGAAAACCTGCGCTCTACTGTCGAGACCAATCATTTTATTATTGCCAGTAATGGTAACCATGAAGCGCCACGACTGCGTTGTACGGTTTCAATTGGCGTAACGGACATTGTGCAAGGTGAGCAAACCGACCTCCCTTATGGACGCGCCGATAAAGCCTTGTATCTGGCTAAAAATAGTGGCCGCAACCAAGTTAGAGTCCAACTGGCTCACGACCAAACCTAAACTTAACAAACCTAAACTTAACAAACCTAAGCTTAACCTAACAAATCTAAGCTTAACACTGATACGCCCAATCGATTTATCACATCTCAATCGTGCATTTTGCCCTTGTTTTTTCAGTTAAAAACACCCATGTTAAGGGGAGACTTTTAATCGAATACAGGTTACCGCATGAGAACCCCTAGAATTTACCATCCAGAAACCATTCTGGGACTGGGCGAACTCTCGCTTGCTGACGATGCCGCCGGTCATATTGGCCGCGTATTACGCATGACAGCAGGACAAGAAATTCTTCTTTTTGATGGCAGTGGCGCAGAATTTCCAGCCATTATATCCGCCGTGTCTAAAAAAAATGTTACGGTTGAATTACGCGAACGGATTGAACGCAATATTGAATCCCCACTCAATTTACATCTTGGGCAAGTGATTTCACGTGGTGATAAAATGGAGTTCACCATTCAAAAAGCAGTTGAGCTTGGCGTAAATACCATCACCCCTTTAATCTCAGAGCGTTGCGGCGTCAAATTGAATGCCGAACGATTTGAGAAAAAATTACAACAATGGCAGAAAATTGCGATTGCCGCCTGTGAGCAATGTGGCCGCAATGTAGTGCCTGAAGTTCGACCATTAATGCAACTAGAACAATGGTGCGCAGAAGATTATGATGGTCTTAAGCTTAACTTGCACCCAAGAGCCAAGTATTCGATCAACACCTTACCGACACCGGTGAGTAAAGTGCGCTTATTGATTGGGCCGGAAGGTGGATTATCCGATCCAGAAATCCAAATGACACAAGAGTATCAGTTTGAAGAAACCTTGTTAGGTCCGCGCGTTCTACGTACCGAAACGGCAGGTTTATCGGCCATCACCGCGTTACAAGTTCGTTTTGGCGATCTTGGTTAATTACATTCTTTAATTTCTACCGTTACCCTCATCGAGGTTTAAGTAACATTAGCAGGAGAAACACATGAAAATCGGCATCGTAATGGATCCTATCTCATCGATTAATATCAAAAAAGACTCTAGTTTTGCCATGATGTTAGAAGCACAGCGTCGCGGCTGGGAAATCCATTACATGGAAATGGCAGACCTACATCTAGAACAAGGCGTTGCCATTGCCGACACTAAGATTGTCACTTTGATCGACGATCCTGCCAACTGGTATCAATTTGACTCAGAGCAGACCATCGAACTGTCTGAACTTGACGCGGTATTAATGCGTAAAGATCCTCCTTTTGATACTGAGTTTATTTACGCGACTTACATTCTTGAGCGCGCCGAAAATCTTGGTACCTTGATCGTCAATAAACCGCAGAGCTTGCGTGACTGTAATGAAAAATTATTCACCGCTTGGTTCCCAGAGCTCACGCCGACCACACTGGTGACGCGTAAAGATCAAAAAATCAAAGCTTTCCATCAGCAGCATGGCGATGTGATCCTAAAACCACTTGATGGCATGGGCGGCGCGTCTATTTTCCGTGTGAAACAAGGCGATCCAAACGTTTCGGTGATCATTGAAACCTTAACCAACCACGGTCAAAACTACGCGATGGCACAAACGTTTGTACCCGATATTAGTAATGGTGATAAACGTATTTTAGTGGTCGACGGCGAACCTATGCCGTATTGCTTAGCTCGTATTCCAGCTAAAGGCGAAACCCGCGGCAACTTGGCGGCTGGTGGTCGTGGTGAAGCCCGTCCATTAAGTGAAACCGATCTTAAAATTGCTCAAGCGGTGGCGCCAACCCTAAAAGAGAAAGGCCTGATTTTTGTTGGTCTGGATGTTATCGGTGATAAGCTGACGGAAATTAATGTCACTAGTCCAACTTGTATTAAAGAAATTGAAGCGGCATTTGATATTTCAATTACCGGCAAGCTAATGGATGCGATTGAGCGTCGAGTAGCGAATAAATAAGTCGTATGGATGGGTATCATACCTGCTGGTGCTTTCTTTTGAGCTCGGCAGGTTCATTAACGACAGAGAGATACGGAGAAATAAGCGATGTCTGAAGCGAGTATCAATCAAGATAACAGCAATAATGAAATGATGGATTTAACCGATCATTTTCTTATTGCGATGCCAAGCATGGCCGATCCAAACTTCACTCGTACCGTGATCTATGTCTGCGAACATAATGATGAAGGCGCGATGGGGTTAGTCATTAATGCCCCTATTGGTATTGATGTCGGTAACATGCTAAAGCAAATTGAAGTGCAACCTGTGCATCCACAAATTTGCACCAAAAGCTTACGCACACCGGTGTTAAATGGCGGCCCTGTTGCCACCGACCGCGGCTTTATTCTGCATAGTTTAAAAGATGAGTACCAATCGAGTATTGATATTAATGGTCAATTGGCGGTCACCACTTCAAAAGATATTTTAACCGTTCTCGGCACCGAAGCGGAGCCAAAACAATACTTAGTTACCTTAGGATACTCTGGTTGGGATGCAGGCCAATTAGAGCAAGAGCTATTGGATAATGTATGGCTTACCACTCCGGCAGACGCGAGTATTATCTTTGATACTCCGGCTACTTTGCGCTGGAAAAAAGCGGTTCAGTCGCTCGGGATTGATGTTTCGCAACTTTCGATTGAATCGGGCCGCGCGTAAGCTAAACCGACAAAATTCATTTTACCTATTCATCAGAGACGTTTATGAGCAACCAAACCATTATGGCTTTTGATTACGGTACCAAAAGTATTGGCAGCGCCATCGGCCAGACCATTACAGGAACCGCCTCACCACTGAAAGCCTTTAAAGCGGTGGACGGTATTCCTAAATGGGATGAAATCGAAAAGTTGATCAAAGAATGGCAACCAAACTTAATTGTGGTTGGACTGCCGACCGATATGGAAGGTAAGGATCTGACGACTATCACCACTCGCGCTAAAAAGTTTGGTAATCGTTTATTTGGCCGCTTTGGCGTCACCGTTGAAATGCATGATGAACGTTTATCGACTCAAGAAGCGCGCGCTGAGTTATTTTCTATGGGCGGTTATAAAGCATTAACCAAGGGGAATGTCGATTGCCAATCTGCGGTGGTGATTTTAGAGAGTTGGTTTGAAGCGCAATATGGGTAACTGCTCCCATCAGGCTTTAATCTCTTAAAGCCTGATTAACCGGGTTAAAAACAAAGCGAGATTCCCTGTCTATTCGCTTAGGCTCATGCATGGAATGACGTGGTGAACGCATAGCCTCACGCATGGAATGATGATTGATTTAGTAGCTATTTAACCCATATCGATTTTAATGCCTTTGAGTTTATCACTTTCACCAATCGGTGAATCCACCATAGTTTTCAGCATCATGCGCAAGTCATTGGCAGAATCGGCGCTGTGCATGGCATCATCAAGCGTGATTTTATCTTCTTGCAGCAATTGAAATAAGGCTTGGTCAAAGGTTTGCATCCCAGCATCTTTGGAGTTGAGCATCGTGGTTTTCAATTCGTGCATTTCACCACGGCGGATCAAATCCGACATCCGCGGCGTATTAATCAAAACTTCAAACACCCCATGACGACCTTTTCCATCTTTATCACGCACTAATTGCTGCGCCACCACGCCTTTTAAGTTTAAAGATAAATCATATAAGAATTGCTCTTTTTGATCTTTTGGCACTAAATGCAATATCCGTTCAAGCGCTTGGTTGGCGTTATTGGCGTGCAGTGTTGCCATACAAAGATGCCCCGTTTCCGCAAAGGTCATGGCATATTCCATCGTTTCTCGGCTACGGATCTCACCAATCAATATCATATCAGGCGCTTGGCGTAATGAGTTTTTAAGGGCGATTTCATAGCTGTCGGTATCAAGCCCAACTTCACGCTGAGTCACAATGCATTTTTTATGTTCATGCACAAACTCAATCGGATCTTCCACCGCTAAAATATGCCCCGTCATGGTGACATTTCGATGGCCCGTCATGGCCGCCATCGAGGTCGATTTACCCGAACCGGTCGCCCCAACCACCAGCACCAAGCCACGTTTAGCCGTACAGAAATCTTTCAATATTTCGGGTAAGTGTAAATCGTCCATCGTCGGGATTTTGGTTTCAATCCGGCGGATCACCGCGCCAGGTAATTCACGTTGGAAAAAAGCACTGACACGGAAGCGTCCACTGTCACGCATTATGGCAAAGTTGGACTCGTGTTCACGTTGAAAATCACGCTGGCGATCGCTATCCATCATTTCAAACAATAAAGCCTCTACTGCGCCTTTATCGAGTGCGCCGCCGTGGGCTTTTAATTCACCATCAATCCGAAATAAACACGGCGCTCCGACGGTAAGATAAATATCCGAGGCTTTTGATCCCACCATCATTTCTAAAACTTGATCCAATTGCATCTCGATTAAATCCTTTGCTATTGCATGTAAAGTTATTGCTGTTGCCTATGTCTTATAAAATCTCAGCCAACTTAATACGGTGAATCCATACCTTCAATTTTTTGTCTTACTTCATCAGGGTCAACATCGCCTTGCGCCATCAATTGTCGCGCCGCTTGCTCCATAGTTTGCATCCCAGTCGCCGATCCGGTTTGGATCATCGACATCATTTGCGCCACTTTATCTTCACGAATAAGATTTCGAATCGCTGGCGTCGCGATCATAATTTCATGACAAGCTACTCGGCCACCGCCGGTACGCTTAAGCAGTTTTTGCGCCACAACAGCTCGCATTGATTCAGACAACATAGAGCGCACCATATTTTTGTCTGCGCCGGGAAACACATCAATAATACGGTCAATGGTTTTAGCGGCAGAGCTGGTGTGCAAAGTACCAAACACTAAGTGGCCAGTTTCCGCTGCGGTTAACGCTAAACTAATGGTTTCTTTATCACGCAACTCACCCACCAAAATAACATCGGGATCTTCACGTAATGCCGAGCGTAATGCTTCATTAAAGCCATGAGTATCGCGATGCACTTCACGTTGGTTAATTAAGCATTTATGATTGGAGTGAGTAAATTCAATTGGATCTTCAATGGTGAGAATATGTTTTTTCTGATTACGGTTAATATGATCGACCATCGCCGCCAGTGTCGTCGATTTACCCGAACCGGTAGGGCCTGTAACTAATACTAGTCCCTTTTCATAGTTCACCATTTGATGGAAGATCTCTGGTGCGCCAATATCTTCTAAGGTTGGAATTTTCATCGGAATAGTACGAAACACCGCCGCACAACCGCGCGCTTGGTTAAAAGCATTAACACGAAAACGTCCTACGTTCGGCAATTCAAAAGAAAAATCAATTTCGAGCTTTTCTTCATATTCACTGCGCTGAGCATCATTCATAATATCAAACACTAAAGTGTGCACTTCTGAATGTGAAAAAGCATCCATTTCGAGCTTTCTCATATCACCATCAATGCGCAACATCGGCGGAACGCCAGCAGAAAGATGTAGATCTGATGCATTATGCTTTACACTAAAATCCAATAACTCAGCGATATTCATTACTATTCCTTACCGAAACCAAAATTATGTCTACTATTCAAAACAATATAGAACACATTAAAGGGCTAATACGCACCGCAGAAGAAAAATTCTCACGCCAACCACATTCGGTGCAATTGCTTGCGGTCAGCAAAACCAAACCAATTGAAGCATTGGAACAGGCAATTGCATCAGGGCAGCGTCAGTTTGGCGAAAACTATGTTCAAGAGGGAGTGGATAAAATTCACCACTTCAATGAGCACTATAACCAGACTGAGCTTGAATGGCACTTTATTGGACCAATTCAATCCAATAAAACTCGACTCATCGCAGAAAACTTTGATTGGGTTCACTCAATTGACCGTGAAAAAATAGCGCAGCGTCTCAACGATCAGCGAATCAACCTCGCACCTTTGCAAGTCTTAATTCAAGTCAACACCAGTGGTGAAGCCTCTAAATCAGGGATTGACCATGCCCAAACTTTTGCACTAGCACAGTTGATAAATGACCTGCCTAACCTCACATTAAGAGGATTGATGTCGATTCCTGAAAATGTATCGGATTATGCTTCTCAATTGGCCGCTTTTGAGCATTTGAAAAACCTGCAATTACAACTGCAGCAGCATTACCCTCAAGTCGATACTTTATCAATGGGCATGAGCGGTGATATGCAAGCGGCGATTGAAGCTGGCAGCACTATGGTCAGAATTGGTACCGCTATTTTTGGTGAGCGTCATTACCCGACGGCTAAAGAATGAGTCTGCTTCTAAATTATGAACTAACGTCTACATAATGGGTTAGCCTTTAAATAATTGGTTCGCTTAATGTAACAATATTAGTCGCTAAAAATGGCATTTATCAGGCATAATTACCGTTATAAACCGAACAGCATTATCAGCAAAAAGGATGATTTTACATGGAGCAACGCAAAATTAGCTTTATTGGCTCGGGCAACATGGCTCGTTCTATTTTCGCCGGTATGCTATCGAGTGGTTACAAAGCCAAAAACATTACCGCTACTGGCCGTGATGAGGCTAAATTAAACGATCTCAGCGATTGTTATGGTATTCATACTACGACAGATAATATTAGCGCGGTTGAAACCGCAGATGTGATTATTTTAGCGGTAAAACCACAAATGATGGCCGATGTTTGCGCTGCGTTTAGCGGCATAAATTTAAGCAACAAGCTGATAATCTCGATTGCTGCTGGCATTTCAGCGCAACGATTAAATCAAATGCTTGGTCAAAGCGTTAATTTAGTACGAGTGATGCCCAATACACCATCATTAGTTGGTAAAGGTATGAGTGGTCTTTATGCTACTCCGCAAGTATCCAGTGCCGATAAGCAATTTTCTGGCGATTTAATGTCGAAGGTGGGTGAGATTTGTTGGGTAGAACAAGAGTCTGGTATTAATAATATTATTGCTGCTGCGGGTAGCGCTCCGGCATACTTCTTCTTGTTTATGGAAGCGATGCAGCAAGAAGCGATTGCCCAAGGTTTTGATCAAGATACCGCGCGCCTTTTAGTACAGCAAGCTGCATTGGGCGCCGCTGAAATGGTGGTGGCAAATCCTGAGTTAGAACTATCGACCCTGCGCGAACAAGTGACCTCTAAAGGCGGCACCACGGCCGAAGCGCTGCGCACCTTTAATGACTGTCACCTTTCGACCATTGTGGCCAAAGCGATGCAAGCGGCAGTCCGTCGCGCTGAAGAAATGGAAAAACAAATTTAAGATCGTTATTGAAAAACAGATAAAAGCGAGATCCCCTATCTACTCGCGTATCGGATGATGGCGTTCTGTTTACAATGCTCAAATATTCATCCTGGTTTAGCAACAACAAAATCAGCTAGGAAAAAAGAGAGTGCGTCATCTCGGAAACGACGAAGGAGTTATCCGTGATCTCGCTGTTAATTTTAATCTCAACCAAGGTTTTACATAAATGAACTCAGTTAACTTTTTAGTCTCAACGGCTTTTGATATTTATATCATGGTGGTGATCTTACGTGTGTGGCTACAACTGGCTCGCGCCGATTTTTATAACCCGTTCTCACAATCAATCGTCAAGGCGACTCAACCTATCATCGCCCCACTGCGCCGCATTATTCCATCGATTGGTAATGTAGACTTAGCGACGGTGATCTTTGCCTATGTTTTAAGCGTCCTCAAATTTGTAATTTTAACCATGATTGGCAGTGGTCAATTTATGTTTGATGTTGGCTTCCTTATCTTCGGCGCTATCGCATTAGTCAAAGCCGTGGGTGGATTATTATTCTGGATCTTATTATTGCGCGCAATTTTAAGCTGGGTCAGCCAAGGTCGCAGCCCAGTTGAATATGTGATGATGCAATTAACCGAACCACTATTGGCACCAATCCGCCGCATTCTTCCTCCTATGGGCGGTTTTGATCTGAGCTTACTGGTATTGTTCTTAGTTCTGCAATTTGCTAACTACTTGATGGGCGACCTTATTGGCGCTATTTGGTATCAACTATAGTGAATGCCGTTTATTACGTACAAGATGACCTTATTGTGCGTATTTACGTTCAACCCAAAGCCAGCCGCGATCAAATCGTCGGCTTGCATGGGGAAGAATTAAAAATTGCCATCACCGCGCCGCCGGTTGATGGCAAAGCAAACGCACACTTATCGAAGTATTTAGCCAAGCAATTTAAAGTATCAAAAGGTTCGATTTGTATCGAAAAAGGTGAACTCGGTCGACATAAACAAGTTCGAGTATGCTCACCAAAGCTTATACCCGACACCATTGCCGAGTTACTCAAGCAAGAAGAGTCTTAAATTTGAAATCAAAGGAAAGCACAATGAAAAAATGGATGTTATTACACCAATGGATGCTATTAACCTTATGCGCTTTGTTTTCACTTCCAAGTCATGCCGAACAATTTAAAACCATCAAGAATAGCGAAATTCATTATTCTGCGTTTAATTCGAGCTTGATCACTGCCGATGTGGCAACTCAATATCAACTCAAGCGTAATGGTCACTCCGCAATTTTAAATATCAGTGTGTTAGATAAATCTAAACTGGGCAAACCTGCCGTCGATGCTAAAATTTCTGGCAGCGCTAAAAACCTACTTGGGCAAACCAAGACACTTGAATTTAAACAAATCAAAGAAGGTAAGGCGATTTATTACTTGGCGCAGTTTGCCATTTCCGATCAAGAAAACTTAACCTTTAATATCAATATTGATGCGGGTGCTACCGGCAGCGGCCCGATTAGCTTCACGCAAAAATTTTATGTGGAAGAGTAATTCTATACCCAAAGTAATTGAAGTTGCAGTGAGTTAGCGCAGCTAACAAAGCTGCAGCTTCAAGTAAGACGGGTATAATCATATTTGGCCATCACTATGGTCGATAAAACAGACTCAGATGGCATAGATATTAACAATTAGGTATTAACGGTTAAATACTTAACCCCGTTTAATCACCACATTTATTCCATCAAATTTAATAATACGATGCAGGATCTCTCATGAAAAAACTCGTACTCGCCACTGGCAACCAAGGCAAAGTGAAAGAAATGGCCAGTTTATTAGCCGACTTTGGATTTGATGTACACGCTCAAAGCGAATTCAATCTTATCGAAGCGGAAGAGACAGGCACCACTTTTATTGAAAACGCCATTATCAAAGCGCGTCATGCCGCCAAAGAAACAGGTTTACCTGCGATTGCCGATGACTCAGGCTTAGAAGTTGATTACCTACAAGGGGCGCCAGGTATTTATTCAGCCCGTTATGCCGGAGCCGATGCCAGCGATCAGCAAAACCTTGAAAAACTATTAGCCGCGATGAAAGATGTCCCCGCCCAGCAACGCAGTGCGCGTTTTCATTGTGTCTTAGTGGTAATGAAACATGCCGATGATCCAACCCCGTTGGTTTGTCATGGGGTATGGGAAGGAAAAATCTTAACTGAAGCGATGGGCGAACACGGCTTTGGCTACGATCCAATCTTTTGGGTGCCAGAGGATCAATGCTCCTCTGCCGAACTTGAACCTATGCGTAAAAAACAATTATCCCATCGCGGAAAAGCGTTAAAATCACTCTTTACTCAAATGGCCGATCAGCCGTTTTTTAACTCATAATATCTTCTATCAAATCAACACATCCTAAAGTCATTGACGTTGTCGAGAGAAACAAACGACAACGTCAATAACCCCAAATTAAGGCGACAACGTGCTAACACCTCCTCCATTGAGCTTATATGTCCACATTCCTTGGTGTGTACAAAAATGCCCATATTGCGACTTTAACTCTCACGCCCAAAAAGGTGAGATCCCAGAAAGTCAGTACATCGACGCCTTATTAGAAGATTTACAGCTCGATATTGAGCATTATCAATTAGCGCAAGCATCGACTGCGCCGCGACGGTTGCATTCAATATTTATTGGAGGCGGCACGCCAAGTCTGATCTCGCCACCAGGCATCGGCCGATTATTACAAGGGATCGAAGCACAGATCGGTTTTGAAGATAATATAGAGATCACTATGGAAGCCAACCCCGGCACGATTGAAGCTGAGCGTTTTGCTCAATTTCAGTTACAAGGGGTGAATCGGATATCAATTGGGGTGCAAAGTTTCGAAGATGAAAAACTGCAAGCTTTAGGTCGAATTCATGGTAAGCAAGAAGCGATCAATGCCGCGCATCTCGCGCATAAAATTGGCTTAAACAGTTTTAACCTCGATTTAATGCATGGCCTTCCTAATCAAAGCCAGCAACAAGCTTTAGATGATCTCGACAAAGCGATTGAGCTCAATCCGTATCATTTGTCTTGGTACCAATTAACGATTGAACCGAACACCTTGTTTTATTCAAAGCCACCAACATTGCCCGATGATGATGATTTATGGGATATTTTTGAACAAGGCCACCAGCGCTTAACTAATGCCGGTTATGTTCAATATGAAATATCAGGCTACAGCAAGCCTGGCTATCAATGCCGTCATAACTTAAATTATTGGCACTTTGGTGACTACCTTGGTATTGGTTGTGGCTCGCACGGTAAACTCAGTTTTGCCGATGGACGCATTATTCGCACCACCAAAATTAAACACCCAAAAGGCTATTTAGCGGCTTATCAAAACTTAGTGAAACCTTACCGAGACACTGAAATTTTGGTCGAGCCCGTTGATCGCCCGTTCGAATATTTTATGAATCGTTTTCGCTTAATTGAAAGTTGCCCGAAAGCCGAATTTATTGCACGCACCGGAATGGCACTGGCGGAGATTGAAAGCGACATATCCACAGCCATTGAGCAAGGTTATCTAACTCAAACCGACACGGACTGGCAAGTGACTCAAAAAGGAAAGCTTTTCTTTAATGACTTAGTTGCGCTGTTTGTAGAAGATGAAGAATAAAAAAGCACTGAATCTCTTGGTTTAAGATAAAGAGATCCAGCGCTATTTAAATTAAAGAGAATCGCTATCTAAAAAATTGAACGACCTAATTGGTTTGATAACATTTCTAAAGCCGCGGTTCCTGCCAGTGAATTACCGGATTTATCCAACTCTGGTGACCAAACTGCGATACTCATTTCGCCAGGGATCACCGCAACGATCCCACCGCCTACACCCGATTTACCCGGCATGCCAACCCGAAAAGCAAATTCACCTGCGCCATCGTATAAACCACAAGTGGCTAATAGTGCATTTAAGCGTTTGGTTTGATTGGGTTGAATAATTTGTTTACCGGTTTGTACCGATTGACCTTTATTGGCTAGATAACTAAAAGTTTTGGCTAAATCGACACAACTCATTTTTAACGCACAGGCATGAAAATAATTATTGAGTACAGGGATCACTTCATTATCAAAATTACCAAATGAACGCATTAAATAGGCGATTGCCGCATTACGATCACTGTGCTGCATTTCAGAGAACGCCACGACTTTGTCGTACACAATATCAGTATCACCGCACAGCTTACGGGTAAAATCCAATAAGCGCTGACGCGGCGCGGCAAGACGGGTTTGCAGCATATCCGCCACCACAATCGCGCCAGCATTAATAAACGGATTGCGCGGAATACCTTGCTCAACTTCAAGCTGGATCATCGAATTAAACGCCTGCCCCGATGGCTCTTTTCCTACTCGTGACCAGATCTCTTCTGGCTGATATAACTGCATGGCAAGCGTCAAGCTCAGCGCTTTAGAAATCGATTGAATCGAGAAAGCTTCATCGGCATCACCAGCTTTGATCACTTCTCCATCGTTGGTATAGATAGCAATACCAAGCTTATCATTGGGAATACAAGCCAACGCAGGGATGTAATTGGCGACCTTTCCCTTGCCAATAAGAGGACGAACTTGATAGAGAATATTTGATAATAATTCAGGGGTGGCTTGAGGCATGGAACTCTCCTTTAAGGGCAAAAAAGCCAGCATTAGAGGCTGGCTTTTGGTTTTATTCTATATGACTTCAACTAACTGATATCAATAAGCCATTAAGCCGTGTGACGGTATTTAATATCCCACACGCCGTGACCTAAACGATGGCCGCGAGCTTCAAACTTAGTCAGTGGTCGCTCATCTGGACGAGCAATAAAATCACCATCGCTCGCGATATTTTCAAAACCTGGCGCCGCGTTCATCACTTCAACCATGTGTTCGGCGTAATTTTCCCAATCTGTCGCCATATGGAAAATGCCTTCATTCAACACTAGCTTATTGCGGATCATCTCAGCAAAGCTTAATTGAACGATGCGACGTTTATGATGACGCGCTTTATGCCAAGGATCTGGGAAGAATAGCTGCAAGGTTAGCACGCTATTATCAGGGATCATGTGTTCAAACACTTCGACTGCATCATGGCACATCACGCGTAAATTGGTGACGCCGGCTTCTTGCGCAGAAGCTAAACAAGCGCCAACACCAGGGCTGTGCACTTCAATACCTAAGAAGTTTTTCTCAGGGGCATTTTTTGCCATTTCAACCAATGATGCGCCCATACCAAAACCGATTTCAAGCACAACAGGGTTATTGTTGCCAAACACTTCATTCCAATCAAGACGTTGCTCGATAAAGTCGATGCCCATAGTTGGCCAGCAATCATTAATCGCGTTTTCTTGACCTTTGGTTAAGCGCCCTTCACGGCGAACAAAACTGCGAATTCGTCTTACAATTTTGCCATCTTCGGTTAATTGGGGTTTGGTTACTTCTGTCATGATTTCGCCTGAAGGTTTAAGTTTAAAAAAGAGAATAAAAGATGATTCAAGATAATTGGCGTTGCCGCGGCAAGTATCAAGAATATAAGTGGCGAATTATCCCAAGATACGCCCAAGGTGCAAGCTTTTATCCACAATATTGGTGATTTTATTTACATCCGGTTTACTTAATAACCTAGGTATGATGCAATCGGCGCTCAAGAATAAAACCATATAGAGCATGTTGTGACCCAATTCTCCCAAGCCATTTTGCAGTGGTATGAAAACTATGGCCGTAAAACCCTACCTTGGCAACAACACAAAACCGCTTATAAGGTCTGGTTATCGGAAATCATGTTGCAACAAACTCAAGTGACTACGGTTATTCCCTACTTTCATCGCTTTCTCGAGCGCTTCCCAACAGTAAACGATTTAGCCAACGCCCATCAAGATGAAGTATTGCACCTTTGGACTGGTCTGGGTTATTACGCTCGCGCGCGCAACTTACATAAAGCGGCAAAGATGGTACAACAGCAATATCAAGGCGAATTCCCACTCGATATTGAGCAAATGAATGCCCTACCCGGTATTGGTCGTTCGACTGCGGCAGCTATCTTATCTTCCGTTTATAAGCAGCCCCACGCAATTTTAGACGGTAATGTAAAACGCACCTTAGCGCGTTGTTTTGCGATTGAAGGTTGGCCAGGGCAAAAAATAGTTGAGAATCAATTATGGCAAATAGCGGAGCAACACACGCCAGCATTAGATGTCGACAAATACAATCAAGCCATGATGGATATGGGCGCGATAGTGTGTACTCGCTCTAAGCCTAAGTGTGACTTATGCCCTGTGGCTAATATGTGTCAAGCCAAAGCTCAATTACGCCAAACTGACTTTCCGGGTAAAAAACCTAAAAAAGTCAAACCAATCAAAGAAACTTGGTTTGTAATGTTGCATTACCAAGGAAAGGTATGGCTGGAACAAAGGCCACAATCTGGTATTTGGGGCGGATTATTTTGTTTCCCTCAACATGACACTGCCGAGGTTGAACATCAATTAGACTTGCGTTCTATTACAGAACCTATGATTAACAGTAAGCAAGTACTTACCGCATTTCGTCATACTTTTAGTCATTATCACCTCGATATTACTCCTATCTTGATTAATTTAACCCGTGAACCGAGTTTGGTGATGGAAGATAAGCAAGGTCTTTGGTATAACTTACCACAACAAAATAATGCTCCCGTGCAAGAGATCGGTTTAGCGGCACCAGTCAAGCAACTGCTGCATCTACTTTCTTTTGAATGTAACACCGCTATCTTTTGAATTTAAGATGGTTATGTCATTAAGCGAGCGCCCCCTTTATTCTATTCAAGAGGACTCATTATGAGCCGCACTGTATTTTGTAGTTTCTTAAAAAAAGACGCTGATGGTCTAGATTTTCAATTGTATCCTGGTGATTTAGGTAAACGTATTTTTGATAACATCAGTAAAGAAGCGTGGGGACAATGGCAACATAAGCAAACCATGCTGATCAATGAAAAGAAATTGAACATGATGGATCCTGAACATCGTAAATTACTTGAAACTGAAATGGTGAATTTCTTGTTTGAAGGTAAAGACATCATCATTGAAGGTTACACGCCACCAAGCGAATAGCTGATAAATATTAAGTAAGGCAAATAATGATGAGGCAAAAGTTATCGCCTCATTTTCGCTTATACCGCCCGCATCCATTTAAAATCATAAAATTAAAAATACAATGAATATTAAAACGTCGTTATTCATCTTAGTCTGCCTGATTTTATCTGGTTGTAGCCGTGAGTTTGTTGAAGGGATGTACGATGTGGATTACACCCCCTCAAATCGCTTTGCTAAAAACCTTGCTCCATTACCCGGTCAGTATCAAAAAGATACCGATGCATTAGATAATTTAATGACCCAGTTCTCAGGCGATATCGCCAAACGCTGGGGTAATGATGATATTAAAATGGCTGGGGCTAAAAATTACGTCAAATATACCGATGATTACTTAAACCGCTCAAATATTGATTTCGATAACGGCACCGTCACCATCGAGACCATTGCATCAACCGATCCCAAGCAACACTTACGCCACGCGATTGTGACCACACTGCTAACCCCAGACAAGCCAGGTAATGTCGATCTATTCTCATCTAAAGAGATCGCATTAGGGGGCAAACCTTTTCTTGCCGGTCAAGTAGTAGATCAAAACGGAAAATCAATAGAATGGTCATGGCGAGCCAGTCAGTTTGCCGACTATTTGATTGCCCATAAATTACAAAAACGCCAAGTTGATTTTAAAACCTCTTATTACGTCACCATTCCAATGGTAAAAAATCACTCCAAGTTACGCAGTTATCAATATGCTGACATCGTGCGTAAGGCGTCGAAAAAATACGATATTCCTGAAGATTTAATTTACGCCATCATCAAAACCGAAAGTAACTTTAATCCGTATGCAGTGAGTTGGGCTAAGGCTTATGGTTTGATGCAGATTATTCCAAGAACCGCCGGACACGATGTTTTCAATATTGTAAAAGGCAAATCTGGTATGCCAAGTCCAGAATATTTATACAATCCAGCCAATAATATTGATACCGGTACCGCTTACTTCTACCTTCTTGAAAAGCGTTACTTGAAAGGGATTAGTAACCCGACTTCATTACAGTACAGTATGATTTCAGCTTATAACGGTGGCGCAGGTGGTGTGTTTAATACTTTTGGTGGCGGGAAAACCAGTGCCATTAATAGCATTAACCATAATCAACCGAGTCAAGTTTACTGGGCATTGACGAAAAAACACCCGAATGCAGAGTCGAGACATTACTTAGAAAAAGTGACACGCTATAAAAAAGAATTCCATGCAATGAAGTAAAGCGTTCAAAAAACCGACCAAACGCTCAAATGCGCAGCAAACAAACACTTTTTTTAGGTTTTTTACAAAAAATAGTTGACGGTTTGGGCTAAAACTCGTTTAATAGCGCCCGTTGCCCGGATAGCTCAGTCGGTAGAGCAGAGGATTGAAAATCCTCGTGTCGGTGGTTCGATTCCGCCTCCGGGCACCACAATTTAAAATTGTTGGTGTTTGATTTTTAAAATTAAAACGGTAACATAGCAACACAGTAAAAGATATAGTGTGCCGACTTAGCTCAGTAGGTAGAGCAACTGACTTGTAATCAGTAGGTCACCAGTTCGACTCCGGTAGTCGGCACCATCTTTTGCCTCGATAGCTCAGTCGGTAGAGCAGAGGATTGAAAATCCTCGTGTCGGTGGTTCGATTCCGCCTCGAGGCACCATATATTGAATGTTGGTGTAAATCAGCATTGTAAAAGAGTAATTCCCCTTTAGTTCAGTTGGTAGAACGGCGGACTGTTAATCCGTATGTCGCAAGTTCAAGTCTTGCAAGGGGAGCCAATTTCGAAAGAAGCAATAAGCCTCATCCTTGGATGAGGCTTTTTTGTCTCTATCGCCCCAGCTCTCAGAAAAGTATAAAAAACAAAATCCTCAATTAAGCAAGAAACCGATTGTTATTTTTTTGTTGGTTATAGGTTAACTTCAATCAACACCTCAAAACCCTACGTTACTGTGCAACATTTGAACAATTAGTTCGAGCTCACTTTAAAAGTCAGCAAACTGTATTCCACATTTTTATTATTCCACTCCAGACTCAATGACTTTACGGTCAATTAGCACTATTTCTATCTAGCAAAACAATGTACTCAAGCAATATTGTTGAACCTAGTGGATATCTTTTTTATATGGAGATAAAAATGAAAACAACCCCTCTTTCAATAAGCGCCCTATTGGGTGTTATTGGTTTATCGGCACTATCGAGTAATGTGCAAGCTCATGGTTATATGGACTATCCACCTGCCAGACAGCAGATCTGTGATATAGATGGTGGCTATTGGGATTCTAGCGATGGCCATACCATTCCAAATACAGCTTGCCGTGCGGCATTTATTGAATCAAGCTGGACACCGTTTGTGCAAAAGCCGGAATTTGCCACTTTAGTCTCTAATTACAACAATCAAACAGCGGTTGAGACGGCGATCACCGACGGCAATCTTTGTTCGGCGGGTGATAAAGCCAAACATGGTATTGACCTCCCATCGCCAGATTGGCAAAAAACAAAAGTGGATTTAACCAATAATGGTAAGATCACTCTGCAATATCGCGCTAACACACCCCACAACCCAAGTTTCTGGAAAATCTACCTAAGCAAGCCAAGTTACGACTCTGCCACTATGCCGCTTGCATGGACCGATCTAGAGCTAATAGCCGATTTTGGCAACTTACCTATCGTCACCTTAAACGGTTTAAAGTATTACCAAATGGAAGTAACCCTACCAAGCGATCGCAGCGGCGATGCGGTTTTGTATAGTCGCTGGCAGCGTCAAGATCCCGCCGGTGAAGGTTTTTATAACTGTAGTGACATTTCATTTAGCGGTAATGACAAAGGCGATGGCGGCAATGATAACCCATTAGATAAATGGATAACCTCGGGGAATTATTTGGCTTCGACCGTAGATGCTAGTGTCGGCGATAGCGTATGGTTCCGCGTATTTGATGAGAATGGCAATGAAACCGTATTCGAAAAATTCACTGTCACCAATGATGATGAGCATGTATGGGGACAAGATCTAGCCAACGTGATCAATCAAAAATATGCTCAGCAAGTCCAAATTGGTTTAAAAAACAATTCAACCACAACAATTGAATATCAAATCAATGATTTATATAGCAATTTAGTTTATTTAACCCATAGCAACCACACCCAACGTCTTGAAGTCAAAACCGGCAATAATGCGCCTGTAATTAGCGCTCCAACCCAATTGAGTGTTGAAAGTGGTAAAAGTATCATCTTTGATGTTTCGGTGAGCGATGCTGATAACGATCCACTGATGTTTAGCGTCGATAAAGGCACTATCCTATCTCAAACCGCAACCAGCGTTACCATTAACTACCAAGCGGCTGTAACGGACGTTGATAGCAGTGATAGCCTTACGGTCTCCGTGGGCGACCCAGCATCAACCACTACAGCGGTCGTGACTATCGCGATTAGTGCTGAAAAAAATGATGACGGCGGTAATAGCGGTGAGACAACATGGAACGCCGATACTATCTACAACACCGGCGACACGGTTTTATTTGCAGGGATTACTTATACAGCAAAATGGTGGATTAAAGGCGAAACACCCAATACCTCTGCCGCGTGGGAAGCACAGCGTAATGCGAATGATACCCAGTGGCAATCCAACTTGGTCTACACCTCTGACGATGTAGTGAGTTATAACGGTTCAAATTATAAAGCTCAGTGGTGGACGAAAGGCAATCAACCCGATCAAGGTGGGCCTTGGAAAAAACAGTAACAGTAATGCTTTAAAATACGATAAATGATATTTCAAGTATCGTAAAGTGTGCATTAAGGGGTCTAACATTCTGTGTTAAGACCTCTTTTTTTATCCATTTATCGCCTTATTCATCGATAATTTAACCTTTCTTTTTTATCATTAATAAGCCACTTTTCATTCCAACTGACCATTTATTGGGTTTTACTGAAGTTCCTCTCATTAATAACAAGTTGATTTTTTCAATCTAAAGGCAAAAAAATACACTTTTTATCAGCAAAGGTGGCAATAAACGCACAGCGGCGATTATAAAAACAGCAAACGAATGTTTTTTTGCATTTTACTGTTGACGGCAACCTCGAAAAACCGTTTAATACCCCCCGTCGCCCGGATAGCTCAGTCGGTAGAGCAGAGGATTGAAAATCCTCGTGTCGGTGGTTCGATTCCGCCTCCGGGCACCACTATTTATAGTTGGTGTCCACGACAAGTAGACATCAGTTAAAAGAAAAGAAGAAAATTTGTGCCGACTTAGCTCAGTAGGTAGAGCAACTGACTTGTAATCAGTAGGTCACCAGTTCGACTCCGGTAGTCGGCACCATTCTTTTCTCGTTTATACTGCGACAACGCATATAAAACGAAAAATAAAAAGTATAATTCCCCTTTAGTTCAGTTGGTAGAACGGCGGACTGTTAATCCGTATGTCGCAAGTTCAAGTCTTGCAAGGGGAGCCACTTTCTGAAACTTTGATGTATATTGAAGTTTCATAAAGCCGACTTAGCTCAGTAGGTAGAGCAACTGACTTGTAATCAGTAGGTCACCAGTTCGATTCCGGTAGTCGGCACCATTCTTCTGTTTTAATAAGCAGTGAGAATAAAAAAGAATAATTCCCCTTTAGTTCAGTTGGTAGAACGGCGGACTGTTAATCCGTATGTCGCAAGTTCAAGTCTTGCAAGGGGAGCCAATTTCGAAAGAAGCAATAAGCCTCATCTTTGGATGAGGCTTTTTTGTATCTGCGCTATTTCTCTTATCTATCGCTAGCTGACGACATCCGCTTAGCTCAATAGTTTTGTTCGAATCCAAATTACACATTCACCTCATCAATGAGAAATAACTTTCCATAAAAAACAGCCCGCCTTTGATTTACCTTTATATAAAACACTGTATTATTAAATAATAACTTTAAGAGAGAGCTATCATGAAAAAAATATTACCAGTTATTACATTAGGCTTGTTAACGGCTTCAGGCGCATCATTCGCAGCAGACACATCCGGCCCATACATTGGGGCGGGTATTGGGGTAGGGATCTTTAGCGCAGGTGATTACGCTGACGACCTCGGTAGCGGTGATCCTAAATCAAGTGGTGTGGCGTATAACGTTTATACCGGCTATATGTTTAACCGTATTGTTGGGGTCGAACTTGGCTACAATGATTACTCAACCTCGACTTACGACAAAAATGATATAAAAACCAAGCCAACCTCGATTTCACTCGCGGCGAATTTAGGCTATACCTTTGATAATGGCTTGCGTCCCTTTGCATTGATTGGCTTAAGTTCAACCAACCTACATCAAACAGGTAATGCTTTAATACTAGATAAAGACAATACTGCCGCTCTGCATTACGGTCTAGGGCTTGATTACACCCCAGCTAGCCTATCGGGCGTTGGCTTCCGAATTGCCTACCAAATTGATGCTTTCAGTGTAGACAGCGATATAAATATTAAAAATGGTAAGTTAAAAAAGACTTCCTACACCATGGGGGCTGGAATGGCTTACGCTGCGGTAAGTTACCATTTCTAATAACCTAAACAACTATAATGAGTTCAGACTGAGGTTTCCCCCAGCCCCAGCCTCACCCTATACAAGGAAGTATAATCTAAAGGGGACTCGCTCAATTTGGAGCCTCCCCTTTAGATCTGAACTTTATTTTTAAGTCGCTATTTTTCCAAGCGTGCTTATCGAAAATTCGGCTAGTTAGTCAAACCACCAATACAAACATATTTGGTTTCTAGATACTCTTCTAGCCCTTCTTTACCGCCTTCTCGACCCTTGCCTGATTGCTTAACACCGCCAAAAGGAGCCACTTCCGTTGAAATGATCCCTTCATTAACGCCAACCATGCCATATTCAAGGTTATGCGCCACTCGCCAAATACGGTTCATATTTTGACTATAAAAATAGGCGGCTAAACCATAAATCGTATCATTGGCCATCTTGATCATTTCATCTTCATCGCTAAAACGAATTATCGGCAATACAGGACCAAAGATTTCCCCCTGCACTAATGGACGATCATGTTCAACATCGACCAAAACGGTAGGCGCAACAAATTGTCCATCTAACTGCACTTCTTTATTAATTTGCTTGGCCCCTCGCCCTTTCGCTTCACGGATCAGATCCGACACTCTTTGCTTGGCTTGTAGGGTAATAAGTGGGCCTATATCCGTACTGTCATCTAAACCGTTACCCACGGTCAGTTTATCAACCGCAGTGACGAGTTTTTCAACAAATTCATCATAAACGCTGTCTTGTACATAGAACCGATTGGAGCAGACACAGGTTTGCCCAGCATTACGAAATTTACTCGCGATGGCACCTTGTACCGCACTATCAATATCGGCATCATCAAACACCACAAAAGGCGCATTACCGCCAAGCTCCATCGAGGTTCGTTTAATGGTTGAAGCACATTGCATTTGCAGTTTACGCCCAACTAACGTCGACCCCGTAAACGAAAATTTTCGAACCGAAGAGTGATAAGTAAACGCTTCGCCAATATCATGCGCATCGCCAATCACCATGCGCAGTACGTCTTTCGGAATGCCCGCTTGATAAGCCAATTCCGTCACCGCAATCGCCGTTAATGGTGTTAATTCAGACGGCTTACAAATAAAGCTGCAACCAGCGGCTAATGCAGGGGCAGCCTTACGGGTGATCATCGCTAATGGGAAATTCCAGGGTGTAATCGCCGCAGCGACACCAATCGCTTGTTTAACCGTCAGCAAGGTTCGGTCACTAGAGGGCGAAGGAATGGTCGAACCATAAGCACGGCGTCCTTCTTCAGCAAACCATTCAATAAATGATGCGCCGTATCGAACTTCCCCTAATGCTTCTTTTAGTGGTTTGCCACCTTCAAGCGTAATAATGCGCGCTAAGTCGTCTATATTTTCAAGAATTAACTGATGCCAACGCTTAAGCAAATTTGAGCGATCTTGAGCGGAACGTTTTTGCCATTCAACCTGGCCGACTTCAAGCTCTAAAACTTCATCTTCAACTTGGGCTTGATTGACCGTTTTGACGATAGCCAGCAAACTATCATCAAATGGGTTGAATACTGATAGCCCTTTCCCTTCTGTTAGCATTGCAGCCAGAAGTGTTTTATTTTTTATGTGATTCATACTATTCCTTATTCTAAGACTAGGGGCTGTTGATCTTTCGTGATTAAATTTTGTTCGAGATAAAAGCCTTTTAATCGAGACAAGTCGATTGAAGCCTAGTTATTCTAAGTAAATGAGACTTAACGAAGAGTAAAAGGCTTTTAGCCGAACCCTTCGGGCTGCGTTTGTTGGTCTTTTCTGCTTCGTCATCGGCTTTTCGTGTAGCCAGCTACACCACAAAGCCTCTTCCTTGTATAAAAACCCAACAATTCGCAGCAAAAACAACCACGAAAGATCAACAGCCCCTAATCAGATTCAAGCGTTATTAAAGCTTCGTTTAAGAGTGTCACAAACTCAAGCGCTTAGATAGAAAAAAGCCCCAGTCATCACGACTAGGGCTCACTTTCTTTTGATACTAAAGTAAAATTAATCGAGAGAAATAAACAGCACTCGACCTTCTTTCTTGATCGTTGCGTCACCTTTTACGGTTAAGCGAGGATCGTTTATTACTTCAATGTTGTCATTTTTCCAACCATATTGATAGAAAAACGGCTTAATGTAGTGATAACGCAAATTCGATTCTATGTTAAATGACGTCGATTGTGTGCGATCTAACATATACTTGCTCATTTTTTCCTCATCAACACTCACCACTACTTTATCAAATAACGCTGGCTGTTTGAGGTAATTTCTACCATCGTGCTGCTCTAAGATCTGCGACATTACATCACGACTGTGGGCGTAGCTGTAGTTATAAGCATGCATTTGATATGAGAACGGAATAAACAAGGTTAACAAGGTCAGTAATCGCCACCATTTATTCGGGATCAACATCAAGAGCACCGCCATACCAATTGGGAAGGTCACTCCAGAGCGAAGTGGCACTTTCACCCCTAATGGCACTACACTGGCATACAGTGAGATCACCACAATTAACACGATGACAGTATATTTAAAGTGCTTAACCAGCGCCCATAAGGCAGTCAAAGCAATCGGGATATAAAGCCAAGGACTTAACGCGCCAAAGTAATCAACGTTACGATCAAAGTTACCAGCACTTTTAGCAATATTGGCCAGTAATGATGACAAGCTATTTGATGGTGTTTCTTGACGCCAACTGACAAAATGAATAAAGGTCGCATGATCGGTAAACATCGAGGTATACAAGTACACCAAGCCATTCGCCACGGCGTAACCTGCGACATAACCGATAATCCAAAAGCATAAAAACTTAAAGATCTCACCATAAGTTGCATTTCTTAAATTTGAAAGAAAAAGCAGTGGTATTAAGAAGTAAAAGGCCGGGTAAGTGGCAAATAATAAAATCCCCGCCACAATCAGTAAGGCTGAACGATGAATGCTCTCTTTATAACAAGCAAACAACGCTAGCATAAAGCAGCCTGGAAGCAAGGTCATCGGCCATTTCAACAACATGGTAAATGACGGAATATTGATGATTAATAAAGCCACCGCAATCGCTAACCAATAATCCTTCTTCACCCCCATCACAACTTTATAAGCAAAGATGAACAAGAAGATATTGGCTAAGCTCGCCGCCATCACCGCCGGCATTGCTCGTAAAGGATAATAAAGCGCAAAGTTAATCCAACGACCTTCAGTGGTGAACTTCTCTGCGTAGCCGTTCATATATGGCAATGCATCATGGGCAATATTCGACGACATAGCCAAATGCAAATTCAGCACCGTCACTACTGCAAATACAACCACCACTAACCATTGAATAACTTGTAGCGGATCAAGGCGACCATTTTTGTCGTAAAATCCTTGAGTTAACTTGTCCATCGAAACTCCATCTGTGAACACTTTCTTATAGCCAAAATAATTGATCCCCATTGAGACACAGACCGCTAATGCTTGGCCGATATACACATGTAAATGACCAAAATGCACCAGCAAATACAGCGAACCGGTTGAACACGCCAATGAGGTCAAGTTGACCACACAAAACGGGATAAACTGCCCGCCTTTTTTCTCGCTTTTAAATACAAAAGTACGATTAAGCGCGTAACTCACTATCATGCCAACAAAATACGATAAAACCGAGGACACCAAATAGCGCCCCGACATTTCATAAAACGCCATAAAGGCCAAGTAGGCGGTGACAGTATTCAGTCCCCCTACGATGGCAAAGCGTAACTTTTGCTGAAAATCAGAAGTAACTAAGTTACTCAGCAGTTGGGCTGGTTTCTTCAGCATCGGTTTCTCTTTGTTGTTTAATAATATATAGAGGACGATCTTTTGATTCGTTGTAAATACGCGCAATGTATTCACCGACAATACCGATGGAGATCAATTGAACCCCACCCATAAATAAAACGGCGACGAAAAGAGAAGTCCAACCCGACTCCCAATGATCAGTCATAATACGAACATAAACCGAATAAAGCAGCATTAACATCGCGATACCAGAACAAGCAAAGCCCATTAATACGGATAATTTCAATGGTTTAACCGAGAACGACAAAATGCCATCCAAACCAAATTTAATCATTTTTGTTAGTGGGTATTTAGATTCACCCGCAAAACGTGGAGAACGCTCGTATTCAATTGCCGTTTGATTAAAACCAATCCAGCTCACCATACCGCGAATAAAGCGCGATTTTTCAGGCATCGCAATCAAATGATCTACCACTTGGCGATCCATTAAACGAAAATCGCCGGTATCCAATGGGATTTCAACTTCTGACAAGTAATTCAATAAGCGATAGAAGGTTTTGGCGGTCACTAATTTAAACCAAGATTCACCATCACGACTGGCACGAGTGCCATAAACCACGTCAAAGCCTTGCTCCCACTTAACGATCATATCTTCGATGACTTTAGGTGGATCTTGTAGATCGGCATCGATCAACACCACTGCATCACCGGTGCTAACATCTAAGCCGGCACTCACTGCTTGTTGGTGACCAAAGTTACGAGAAAATGAAACTGTTCTCACATTATCATGCAGCTTACTATGAGCTAAAAGCTTAGCCTCAGTATCATCTGAACTGCCGTCATTAACGAAGATCAATTCAAATTTATAGTTAGCAATTCCCTTAGTGACCGAAAGTAACTCGTCCATCGTTGTATCAATAACTTCGCTTTCATTAAAACAAGGAACCACAATAGAAACTGTTTTCATATTTTCTCCAGGAACTTCTTTAGCTCATTCACCAGTCAAACACTCACATGTCGCTAGTTTTCAAAAATTAATGTTGCTTTCCCGCACCTTAAGTGCCGCCACATGATCGTCTCATCATTCACTAACATTGAAGTTAACAGTTCAATGTTAGAGAAATGACAAGTAAAAGTGTAAATATTTATTACTTAGTGAAATTTAAGTCAATTAACGTCTTATTGATCAAAAAATGCAAGTTGTGAGGCACCTAAAGCGTGATTTAGTTCGCATTTATTTTCTATTAATTAAACGTATTCAGCTAACCGGTCAGTCACTACGACCTAGATGATAAGTTTAGTTACAAATTGAGATTGTGCTTAGGAGTTAAGGTCTGTTTTGTGTTGAGAGGAAAAGAAACAAAATCAGTGGGGCAGAAGAAATAAAACTTTAAACGCAAAAAAGCCGACCCATGAGGATCGGCTTTTTTCTAAATAGTGGTAGCGGTAGGCGGACTTGAACCGCCACGCCCGAAGGCAACGGATTTTGAATCCGTCGTGTATACCAATTTCACCATACCGCCACTAAATTTCTCATCCGCTCGCGCTTTGAGTTGCCGCTAAGGAGTGACAGGAATTATACTTATGCTAAGACGTCATGCAAGTAATTAATTTTGAAATTGATTTGATCGCTGATATTTTCAGCATAAATTACGCTTTTATACATTTTAGTTCTTTCCAGTGCTCGGCCAACTCGCTATTCTGCTGATAAGTTTACTAATGATAGAGTGTTATGACTTCCCTACCCAATCAATCGCCTGCTGGATTCTTTCGCCGCTTTGGCGCGTTTTTTTATGATACTTTAATCATTATTGCCGTTTTGATGATCGCAGTGGG
Source organism: Vibrio algicola (assembly GCF_009601765.2). Classification (NCBI taxonomy): domain Bacteria; kingdom Pseudomonadati; phylum Pseudomonadota; class Gammaproteobacteria; order Vibrionales; family Vibrionaceae; genus Vibrio; species Vibrio algicola. The sequence continues at coordinate 501,480 of NZ_CP045699.1, read as the reverse complement.
GATTATTGTCGCCACCATGGAAGCCTTGGTTTACCTCGGCGTAATGGATTATGGCGGCTATATTGATGCCAGCGACTTACTGAACCATCATCCGATTGGGCGTTGGTTGTATCATGCTTATCTTTTATTGGTTTGGTTTGGCTTTTTTAGCTTCTTCTGGCAAAAAGGACAAACGCTTGGTATGCGTGCTTGGAAGATCACTGTGATGAATCAAGATGGTAGTGCGCTCAGCTTTAAACAATCTTTAATTCGCTTTGCTACTGCCTTGCTTGGGTTAGGCAACCTACTTTCTCTCGTGACTTCTGATAAAAGAGCACTGCAAGATATCTGCGCTCAATGCCAAGTCGTGTATTCGCCACAAATTCGTTAATACCCATTCCATAAATTGAATGATCGTTCAAAATTGAGTACAGAAAAAAGTATCAAAGGCGACGGATGGACTTTTCTCAAGCGACCAAGGACGGATCAGCGTCTTTTCGGCCTATTCAAATGGATCAAATATTAAATGGAATTGGTATAAGTTAAAATAGCGCGAAATGAATACTCAAAAAAAAGGGATGCCAATCTAAAATGGCATCCCTTTTTTTTAGAACAACTGCCCCTAGGCTGGCTATAGCTTACGGCGCATGAGCATGACGGCAACGATTAAGAATAACACGCTGGGAGTCAAGGCCCCGATTACCGGTGGAATGCCGTATACCAAGCTCATAGGACCAAAAACTTCACTCGATATATAAAAGGTAAAGCCAGCTACAATGCCCGATAAGATCCGAGCGCCCATACTCACCGAGCGCAACGGTCCAAATACAAACGATAACGCCATTAACATCATAACCGCCACCGAAAGAGGCTGGAATACTTTGTGCCAAAATGCCAAATCGTAACGCGAAGCATCTTGTTTTGACTCTTTTAAGTAATTCACGTAATCGTATAAACCACTCAATGGTAACTCTTCAGGCTTGACCGTAACGACGGTTAATTTATCAGGTGTTAATGTGGTGTCCCATTCATAACTGGGTAAATTGGTTTTCGATATTTGTATTTTATTTTCCATTTTAGTGACTTGGACGTTTTTCATTATCCATTTTTGGCCTTTTTCATATTTAACGGTGTCGGACACTAAAATATTTTTAAGGTTTTTATCATGGTCGAATTGCCAAATACTGACGCCGCGTAACTCATGCTCGCCATTAACTCGTGCAATGTAGATAAAGTTATCACCATCTTTGGCCCATACCCCATCTTGTACAGAGGTGATACTGCCACCAGCAATCGCCAATGCACGGCCATCACGCGCCATTTTTTGCGCTTGAGGTGAACCCCATTGGCCCAAAATCATGATCATCAACATTAGCGGAACTGCAGTTTTTAAGACCGAAAGACCAATCTCTAGTTTGGATACGCCAGAAGCTTGCATGACAACTAACTCAGAACTGGCAGCTAACATACCTAAACCAATCAAAGCGCCCAACAAGGCCGCCATTGGAAAGAATACTTCGATATCACGTGGGATACTCAAAATCACAAAATACAATGCTTCGGTTAAATCGTAAGTCCCTTTGCCAACTTTGCGTAACTGCTCAACATATTTGATGATGGCAGACAAACCAACTAAGGTTGCTAAACACAAAGAAGAGGTCGCAATAATGGTGCGGCCAATATACCAATCGAGAATTTTAAACACGGCTTAGATTCCCTTCTTCTTTTTGAATCTATCTTTGAGTTTTCGCACAAAGATACTATCTAAACTATTGAGAATGATCCCGACCACCAATAGCCCAGCATTGATTGCCCACATCCCCACCGAAGCCGGAACGGAACCATCTTCAATACCCGATTTCATCGCACTGATCGATAAGAAATACGCTAAATACAATAAAACGGCTGGGAACAGTTTGGCAAACCGCCCTTGTCTTGGGTTAACCGAGGACAGTGGCACCACCACTAACGTTAATAAAGGCACACACACAATCAAAGTGATACGCCATTGCAATTCAGCTTTTGCCTCTAAATTAGGGTTATTCCATAACTCTTTGATCGGCAGCGCTTCCCATTTACGTTTCTTTTTCTTAGCCTCTCGCTGACCGATCAAACCAGAATATTCATCGTAACTGGTGTTCATGTAATCTAATGAGTTAGGCACACCTTCATAGCGCACCCCATCTTTTAAAGTCAAAATTTGACGACCATCGGCAAACTCTTGCGCCACACCTGAGTTAGCAAACATTACGCTAGGTCTGGTTGAGCCCCTTGGCGCAGGTTGCGCGACAAACACATTGGTCAATTTTTTATCTTTTATATCGTCAACAAACACCACAGCTTGACCATCTGGAGAGGTCTGGAATTGACCTTTTTTCAATAAATCGATACTGCTACTGGTTGAAAGGTGCTCCATGAGTTGAGCCACTTTTTCTTGGCTCCAAGGGGCAAGCCAAACCGAGTTCACCATCGCGATCCCGCCCGTAATAATGGCAAGATAAAGCGCGGCATGGATCAAGAATTTATTCCCGATACCGGTGGCGTTCATTACCGTGATCTCACTCTCGGCATACAAACGACCAAAGGTCAGCAAAATACCGACATAAATACTAAGAGGCAGCATCAGCAAGCCCATCGTCGGCATGTTTAAACCCACGACTTGTAGGATCATGCTGGCAGGGATATCCCCATCAGAGGCTTCGGCAAGCACACTTATAAATTTTTGGCTAAAAAACACGAGAAAAAGCACAAAGAATACGGCTAACTGGCTTTTGAGTGTCTCGCGGATCAAATATCTAACAATAATCACGCAGTATCACCTATACAAAACTTGTTTTTTTGACGGAATCACTATAATTTTCCGATGAGTCTATTATTTTTGATAATTTTTAACTATATTAATTTGTAAAATCTTGGTTGTTTCTGTTGAAGCACAAGATAATCCATTTATACATCAAATGTGTTTAGCTTAATTTTAGAACAAATTCTTTCTATTAAGACCATGACTAAGCATTATCCATCATTTGATTCGATTTGTCTTTAGGATGTAGGAGTAAGCATGGAGTTCAGTGTAAAAAGTGGCAGCCCTGAGAAACAGCGCAGTGCCTGTATTGTAGTCGGTGTATTTGAACCACGCCGTCTTTCTCCTGTCGCCGAGCAACTTGATAAGATCAGCGACGGCTACATTAGTTCTTTATTACGCCGTGGCGACCTTGAAGGTAGACCAGGCCAAATGCTGTTATTGCATCAAGTACCGGGTATTTTATCTGAGCGTGTGTTGCTAGTTGGCTGCGGTAAAGAGCGCGAATTAGGCGAACGTCAATATAAAGACATCATCCAAAAAACTATTGGCACACTTAATGACACCGGTTCAATGGAAGCAGTATGCTTCTTAACCGAACTGCATGTCAAAGGTCGTGATACTTATTGGAAAGTGCGCCAAGCGGTTGAATCAACCAAAGATAGCTTGTACACCTTTGATCAATTCAAGAGCAACAAACCTGAAACTCGCCGTCCTTTGCGCAAATTGGTATTTAATGTCCCAACTCGCCGTGAACTCAGTCTTGGCGAAAAAGCAATTGCTCACGGTTTAGCCATCGCATCTGGGGTTAAATCATCAAAAGATCTTGGCAACATGCCACCAAATATTGCCAATCCTGCTTACTTAGCTTCTCAAGCGCGTCGTTTAGCCGATGACTTTGAAACCATCACCACCAAAATTATTGGTGAAGAAGAGATGGATAAACTGGGAATGCATTCTTACCTAGCGGTTGGTCGTGGTTCTCGCAATGAATCCATGATGTCGGTGATTAGCTATAAAGGCAATCCTGATCCAGAAGCAAAACCAATTGTCCTAGTCGGCAAAGGCTTAACCTTTGATTCAGGCGGCATTTCATTAAAACCTGGCGAAGCTATGGATGAGATGAAATACGACATGTGCGGCGCAGCTTCTGTTTTCGGCACCATGAAAACATTAGCAAAACTGAACCTGCCAATTAATGTAGTTGCGATTCTGGCCGGTTGTGAAAACATGCCAGGCAGTAATGCGTATCGTCCGGGTGATATTCTGACCACCATGTCAGGTCAAACGGTTGAAGTATTAAATACGGATGCAGAAGGTCGCTTAGTATTATGTGACGTATTAACTTACGTTGAACGTTTTGATCCAGATTGTGTGGTGGATGTGGCAACCTTAACCGGTGCTTGTGTGATGGCGCTTGGTCATCATATTAGTGGCTTAGTGGCGAACCATAACCCACTGGCTCATGAACTAATCAATGCCTCTGAACAAGCTGGCGATCGCGCTTGGCGTCTGCCAATGGCCGATGAGTATCAAGAACAACTAAACAGTCCATTTGCTGATATGGCGAATATTGGTGGCCGTCCTGCTGGCACTATCACCGCAGGTTGTTTCTTGTCTCGTTTTACTAAAAAGTACAACTGGGCACATCTTGATGTTGCCGGTACCGCTTGGAAATCTGGCGCACAAAAAGGCTCAACCGGTCGTCCTGTTTCTTTGCTGGTGCAGTTTCTATTGAATAAGGCTTCTACTGGCCAAGTTTTATTAGAAGAATAAATAATCTTCGTAATTGAAGCTACAGCTTTGTTGGTTTCGTTCGCTCACCCCAATCACTTAGGCTAGCCTTCTTGTTATAAAAAGAAGGCTCATGGGACTGAACGAACTTACCGCCTCACTGTAACTCCACTTACTTTGATTATATATTTGTTTTACTTAAATTATTGTGTCAAGTAAAACCGATATACAAGCTAAATATAAAAGGGCCATTGTGCCCTTTTTGTGTTTTCGTCTTTCTAATTATCTTTGATGTTTTACAATTACCAATCATTTGAGAGCTTTTATCAATGAGCTTTGAGCTATGGGCCTATTATGAGCATTGCGACTTTTTACATCATTGAGCCAAATTCCGTTCAAGCGACACAAATAGGTCATATTGAATATGTGATTTTTTTAGCTCGCTATTTTGCTGAGCAAGGTGCAAAAGTTTATATTAACGCACAAGATAAAACTCAAGCAGAAACGATTGATGAGCATTTTTGGCAGCAACAAAGTGAAAATTATCAAGCGCATAACTTAGTTGGAGAAGGGCCTCATTATGGCACCCCGATCGAAATTGGTTACTCACAAGTCAGACCAAATCGTAACCGCCAGCTGGTGATCAATATGAGCCACGATAAGACAAATTTTGCCCTGAGCTTTACACAAGTGGTAGACTTCGTTGCTTGCGAAGAAAAAGGAAAGCAACAAGCCCGAGAAAGGTATAAAATCTACCGACAAGCAGGGTTTGAAATGCAGACCATAAACATTGAAAACCAAGCGGCAACTTAACCTAAAATCCTTATAGCTAAACCAATCATTTATAGGCTGTTGTTTTAGCTATAACGTTTTACATTGACACTAACCTTATTTTTCACGCTCACAGTATCGATAAAAGAAGACTATGGAAAAGACATATAACCCAACATCAATTGAACAAGCGCTATATCAGCGTTGGGAAGAAGCTGGTTACTTTAAGCCTCATGGTGACACATCAAAACAAGCTTACAGCATTGTGATCCCGCCACCGAACGTCACTGGTAGCCTACACATGGGTCATGCTTTCCAAGATACCATTATGGATACTTTTATCCGTTGTGAGCGCATGAAAGGCAAAAACACCCTTTGGCAAGTCGGTACCGATCACGCAGGTATTGCAACTCAAATGGTGGTTGAACGTAAAATTGCCGCTGAAGAAAATAAAACCAAGCATGATTATGGCCGTGAAGCTTTCATCGACAAGATCTGGGAATGGAAAGCCGAGTCTGGTGGCAACATCACTCGTCAACTTCGTCGCCTTGGTGCATCTGTTGATTGGGAACGTGAACGCTTTACGATGGATGACGGTTTATCTAACGCCACCAAAGAAGTGTTTGTTCGCCTTTATGAAGACGACCTAATCTATCGTGGTAAACGTCTGGTTAACTGGGATCCAAAACTGCACACTGCAATTTCGGATCTTGAAGTTGAAAATAAAGACAAAAAAGGCTTCATGTGGCACTTCCGCTACCCACTTGCCAACGGCGTAAAAACCGCGGATGGTAAAGACTACATTGTGGTTGCCACAACTCGCCCTGAAACCGTATTAGGTGATACTGGCGTAGCGGTTAACCCGGAAGATCCTCGTTATAAAGATCTGATCGGTAAAGAAATCTTACTTCCTTTAGTTAATCGCTTAATCCCAATCGTCGCCGATGAACACGCTGATATGGAAAAAGGCACAGGTTGTGTGAAGATCACCCCTGCGCACGATTTTAACGATTACGAAGTAGGTAAACGTCATCAACTGCCGATGATCAATATCCTGACCCTTAATGCCGACATTCGTGATAACGCCGAAGTATTTACCACGACTGGTGAGCCTTCTGATGTTTACAGCACCGAACTGCCAGGGCAATTTAAAGGCATGGAACGTTTTGCTGCGCGTAAAGCCGTGGTAGCAGAATTAGATGCTCTTGGTCTGTTAGAAGAAATAAAAGATCACGACTTAACCGTACCTTATGGTGACCGTGGCGGCGTGGTGATTGAACCAATGCTGACTGACCAATGGTATGTTCGTACTGCGCCATTAGCGGCACCAGCCGTTAAAGCAGTAGAAGATGGCGAAATCCAATTTGTACCAAAGCAATATGAAAATATGTACTTCGCGTGGATGCGTGATGTGCAAGACTGGTGTATCTCGCGTCAACTTTGGTGGGGTCATCGTATTCCAGCATGGTATGACAACGATGGTAATGTTTATGTTGGACGCGATGAAGATGAAGTTCGCGCGCAAAACAACTTAGCACCGGTTGTGGTTCTACGCCAAGATGATGACGTATTAGATACTTGGTTCTCATCGGCGTTATGGACATTCGGCACCATGGGCTGGCCTGAGAAAACTCAAGATTTGTCTACCTTCCACCCAACCGATGTGTTGGTGTCTGGTTTTGACATCATCTTCTTCTGGGTTGCTCGTATGATCATGATGACCATGCACTTTGTCAAAGACGAAGACGGAAAATCTCAAGTTCCTTTTAAAACCGTTTACATGACCGGACTTATCCGTGATGAAAACGGCGATAAAATGTCGAAATCAAAAGGTAACGTCCTTGATCCGATCGATATGATTGACGGCATCGGCCTTGAAGAATTAGTTGAAAAACGTTGTGGCAACATGATGCAGCCTAAACTGGCCGCTAAAATTGAAAAAGCCACTCGTAAGACATTTGAAAACGGGATTGAACCTTACGGCACCGACGCATTGCGCTTTACTCTGGCGGCAATGGCATCAACCGGTCGTGATATTAACTGGGATATGAAACGCCTAGAAGGTTACCGTAACTTCTGTAACAAGTTATGGAACGCCAGCCGTTATGTGTTGATGAACACCGAAGATCAAGACTGTGGTTTTGCACCGGATGCAGAGCTTGAATATTCACTCGCCGATCGTTGGATTGAATCTCAGTTTGAATTAGCAGCAAAAGATTTTAATACTCATATCGAAAACTTCCGCTTGGATATGGCGGCCAATACTTTGTACGAGTTCATCTGGAACCAATTCTGTGACTGGTACTTAGAGTTAACCAAACCAATCCTTTGGAAAGGCACCGAAGCCAAGCAACGCGCCACTCGTCGCACCTTGATCACGGTCCTTGAGAAAACGCTACGTTTAGCACACCCAGTATTGCCATTTATTACTGAGTCCATCTGGCAAAGTGTCAAGCCGCTGGTTGATGGCGTTGAGGGGGACACCATTATGACCCAGGCATTGCCTCAGTTTAATGCTGACAACCTAGACGAAACCGCAGTGGCGGATATTGAGTGGGTGAAGCAATTCATCACTTGCATCCGTAACCTACGCGCTGAATACGATATTGCGCCAAGTGTTGCGTTATCTGTGATGCTAAAAGCCGATGCTACCGACACTGCTCGCCTACAAGCCAACTTAAACGTACTGAGCTCGCTTGCGAAACTAGAAGAGATCAAAGTATTAGCAGAAGGTGATACTCAGGTCGATGGCAAAGATATTCCAGCATGTGCAACCGCATTGGTGGGTAAATCAACACTGATGATCCCAATGGCTGGTCTTATCGACAAAGACGCTGAACTGGCTCGCTTAGATAAAGAATCGGTTCGTATTCAAGGCGAAATCAAACGCATTGAAGGCAAACTCAACAACCAAGGCTTTGTAGCAAAAGCGCCAGAAGCGGTAGTGGCTGCAGAACGTGGCAAGCTTGAAGGTTACCAAGATACTTTGGTTAAACTGGAAGAGCAAAAAGCGACAATTGCCGCGCTGTAATAAATAGCGTAGTAATGTAAGCTTTTCATTCGAAACAAAAATAAAGGGTCAGCCATTGGGTTGGCCTTTTTTGTTAGCTTTAATAGCCAATACCTATTAATAAAATCGCCAAACTTAATTGATAATGATTATCATTTACATTATGATATTTTCATCAGCTCAACAAATGCCTTGGAGCAAGCTCATGAAAAAAACTCTCACTTTTGCGGTATTACATTTTAGCGTTGCCTTCTCTTTAGCTTATTTACTGACTGGCGATATTATTATTGGCAGCCTGATCGCCATGACCGAACCTATGGTCAATACCGTCGCTTTCTATTTTCATGACAAAGTATGGCAACGAAATAAGCTGTTAAGAGTTGCCCTGCAAGCACCATCAAAAAAGACTCTCAGCTTTGCGGTATTACACTTTAGTGTTGCATTTTTAGTGACTTACTTATTAACCGGCGACGCCTTTATTGGTGGCTTAATGGCGACCATTGAACCGAGCGTAAATACTGTGGTGTTTTATTTTCATGAGCGTTTTTGGCAACGTAAGCAAAATATCCAGTTTAGCTTGCAATGCCACCATCATGACTTACAGCAACACGGTCAGGAATTATCTGAAGCACCATTAGAAAAGAATGCCTTATCGGCTTAACTCGACATACGCCTTCGCATTTTCAACCTTTTAGCTCAATGAACGTCCTCTTCATTGAGCTTTTTTATTGCAGCAATACTTGTCCCTGAAAATTGAGCGTGTTATTAAAGCATTCTCATTTATCAATATGATCATCAACATGCATTCTAATTTCCAGATCCGTCCCATCCAACCAACCGATAACGCGGCCATTGCTCAAGTTATCCGCGATGTTTCTGCCGAGCATGGCTTAACCGCCGATAAAGGTTATAGCGTTGCTGATCCGACATTAGATACATTATATGACGTTTATAATGTTGTTAACGCTCAATATTGGGTACTAGTGGATAGTCACGATACCGTGGTTGGTGGTGCAGGAATTGCGCCATTAGCAGGCAAGCCCGAAGTATGCGAATTACAAAAGATGTATATTTTGCCACCAGCGCGCAGACTAGGCTTGGCTCAACAGTTGATCGCGTTATGTTCAGATAAAGCCAAACAATTGGGCTATACACAATGCTATTTAGAATCGACTGCCGAACTTAACGCTGCATTAGCTTTATATCAAAAAATCGGCTTTGAACATTTAGATGCCCCGTGGGGAAATACAGGGCATGGTGATTGTGAAGTAGTGATGGTTAAAGCGCTATAACGGATAATGGCTCACACATTGGGTTTCTGACAGCCCGATATCAAATGGAAAGTGATAACCATCTAAATGAACAAATAGTTGTGTCGCGCCAGATAACACGTCTCGACTATCGTCAGATAATAGCGCTTGTTGCGGCGCGTCGATTTGAAAAATAGCGCTCACATGATCGCTACGAATATCGAGCGGCACCGTATAAGTCATGCCGTTATATTTAATATCTGCCGCCACTAAACCCGGTTTCAATGAATGGTAATAGACATCGACTTTAAGCTCACAACCGCCACCATGATGCCAAATCTGCTCGGTGGAAACATGATGCAAACGGACGCTGCGGATCAAACGTAAAAAAGGCGCACGTTTAATTCCAACACGGTTATTGCAAGGTTCAGCTTGCTGGTGATCCAAATGACAAACCGTCGCTTGTTCATCTATAAGCCAATCCTCTTCTTGATCTAAGAATAATATCTCAATCCGATTCTTGCCTAGGTTTAAATATTCTTTAATGTCTTTTTGGTAACGATAACGACTGCCATCGCAATCATATACCGCCACCCCACCGACACGTACTTCAGCGTAATGGTTGATACCCTCAATCACTAAGTCAATCGCCGCCAAGCCAAGCATAGCTTCATCGACTTCGATATCGTGCATCAAATGCCATTCTTGTTCGGCAATCTGTTGCTCTGATACATGCACAGGAAGCACGGAGCTTAGCACCGCCGGAAATTCAAGATCGGCTTGCGGTAGGGTTAAATCGGTTAATGGTGATAACTGCCAAAAGCCTGTCAGAGGTTGATGCATAATCGTCCGTGAAAAGTAGTCATTTATAGATAAGTATAGATATAAAAAAACCAGCAACAGGCTGGTTTTTTATTGGCAGTAATAAGCGTCTCTTATTCTGCGTCGTAATCGTCATTTTCTTCATCGTAGATAGCGTCTTCGCCTTCATAGAAGGTTCCCCAGCCATCGTAAATGATGTCGTATTTTTCTGCCAAGTTAACCAGTTTTTCAACTTGCTCATCAATCAGAAGTGGATCCAATGCAGATTGCATAATGGCATCGCAGCATAAGACTTTGGTGCCGTCTTCATCTTCTGTTTCTTCCGCTTCTAATACTTCAAAGCCCATCTTGAATGCTTCAATAACCGCTTCTTGCAAAACTTCGAGATCTTCTGCAAATAAGTGGTGCTCGATATCATACAAAGCATCAGGTTCACTGCCATCTTCAATCAATGCTGCGATAATTTCGCGAGTTTCTTCTTTTTGGAATTCAATCAGCTCTTCAACTGATAAGTAATCATCTTGCATAGATTGATCATTGTTAGACATAACCGTGCTCCAATATGGGCTTAATTCAGAATCGCTATTTTGCCACGAAACGCCAACAGAGGTAAGTGAAAATGCGCGATGTTAAGATAAAATCGCATTATGTTTTAACAAAGTAGCATTGCATTGATATAAAAGCCCCTCGCGCTGCATGATGCCGCACAATTCTCAGCGTCACTTTCTGCATAAACACTAAAAACTGTTACTATCGAATTCATCATTATCGCAATTTAGTGTCACTATAGTCACTAACTTCAGCAAAAAAACCATCAACACGATAAATAAAAATTCACTTTATTCGCATTTTTATGTATAAATATCGTTTGGTATATTAATAAGGACATTATTATGGCTTTCAATCTTCGCAATCGTCATTTTCTCAAGTTACTCGACTTCACCCCGAAAGAGATCCAATTTCTATTGGCGCTGTCGGCCGATCTCAAAAAAGCCAAATATGCCGGATCGGAGCGAAAAACTTTAGTTGGAAAAAACATTGCGTTGATCTTTGAAAAGTCATCCACTCGTACTCGTTGTGCCTTTGAAGTTGCCGCGTTCGATCAAGGCGCTCAAGTATCTTATCTTGGCCCTTCTGGCTCTCAAATCGGCCATAAAGAATCCATGAAAGATACCGCTCGGGTACTTGGCCGTATGTATGATGGTATTGAATACCGTGGCTACGGACAAAGTATTGTCGAAGAGCTAGCCCAATACGCAGGTGTTCCGGTTTGGAATGGCTTAACTGATGAGTTCCACCCTACTCAAATTTTGGCCGATTTTTTAACCATGCAAGAGTATGCTTGCGGTAAACAATTGCATGACATTAGCTTTGCTTACCTAGGTGATGCGCGTAACAATATGGGCAATTCACTCATGGTTGGGGCGGCAAAAATGGGTATGGACATTCGCTTAGTTGCCCCAAAAGCCTTTTGGCCTGAAGAAGAATTAGTGAGTCAGTGTCAAGCGATTGCAGCGCAAACTGGCGCCACCATCACCTTAACCGAAGATGTGGCCAGCGGCGTGAAAGGTTGTGACTTCCTGTATACCGATGTGTGGGTATCCATGGGAGAGGCAGCACAAGCTTGGGATGAGCGCGTTGCATTAATGACACCCTATCAAATCAACCAAGCCATGCTTGAGGCGACTGGCAATCCACACGTTAAATTTATGCACTGCTTACCGGCTTTTCATAACGATGAAACCACGGTAGGCAAAGAAGTGGCGGCAAAGTACAACATGAAGGGGTTGGAAGTCACCGAAGAAGTGTTTGAGTCCGATCATTCGATTGTCTTTGATCAAGCCGAAAACCGCATGCACACCATTAAGGCGATCATGGTAGCGACACTCGGCAGTTAGGTTTCACTCGTTCACATCGGTTACGCTTTGCTGGGTGAAAGTTGAGCAACATCAACTCGGTTGGCATTAAGTGAGCAAACGCTTGCGCAAACAGAGATTGTGGGTATAATTTTCCCAAATCAATGAAGGGAAGATGAAATGCTACAGCAAGGTAAAATTACCGAGTTATGTTACAAGCGAATTAGCTTGGGTGCTGTTGTTATTCCATCTTTTCATTCATAAATAAACCTCCTGTTATCGGGAGGTTTTTTTATGTCTGGATTATTTAAACCCAGTTGCGGTATTTCATAATCGATTCATATTAATAGACTTAACAATGCAATATCGCCTCATATTCAGTTACTGTTAGCTAATGCAATAAGGAACCCACATGGCAAACTCGCTCTATCAAAAGCATATTATTTCGATTCCAGAACTTTCACGCCAAGAAATGGAATTAATCATTCAAACTGCCGCGAAGATAAAAGCAGAGCCTCAACCTGAATTGATTAAAGGTAAAGTGGTTGCCAGTTGTTTTTTTGAACCATCAACTCGTACTCGTCTTTCTTTTGAAACGGCGATCCAACGTATTGGCGGCAGTGTGATTGGCTTTGATAATGCCGGTAACACCTCTCATGCCAATAAGGGTGAAACACTGGCCGATTCGATTCAAATTATCTCATCGTATGTCGATGCGTTTGTGATGCGCCACCCACAAGAAGGCGCAGCACGTTTAGCCTCTGAATTTTCCAACAACACGCCAATCATCAATGCTGGCGATGGTTCCAATCAACATCCAACTCAAACTTTGCTCGATTTATACACCATTTATGAAACTCAAGGCACATTAGATGGCATTAGCATTGCGTTTGTCGGTGACCTTAAATATGGCCGTACCGTGCACTCGCTCACTCAAGCATTGGCTAAGTTTGATAATGTGCGTTTCTACTTTATTGCACCAGAAGCCTTGGCCATGCCAGATTACATTTGCGAAGAACTCGACGATGCAGGCATTACTTATAGCTTGCATTCAGAAGTGGAAAGCGTGATGGAAAACCTTGATATTTTGTACATGACCCGAGTGCAAAAAGAGCGTTTTGATGAATCTGAATATGCTCACATTAAATCAGCGTTTGTATTAACCGCCGCCTCACTTAAAGATGCCAAAGAGAACTTGAAAGTGCTGCACCCTCTGCCGCGCGTCGATGAAATCACGGTCGATGTCGATAAAACGCCGCACGCCTATTACTTCCAACAAGCCGAGAACGGTGTCTATGCCCGTACCGCGTTGTTAGCCCTTGTCCTTAACTCAACTTTATAAAAGGAGATCATCATGTCTAAGCAAAATCATTTGCAAGTTGAAGCAATTAAAAATGGCACCGTGATCGATCATATTCCTGCGCATGTTGGAGTAAAAGTACTGCGCCTATTTAATATGCACAACTCGAATGAACGCGTCACTATTGGCTTGAATTTGCCATCATCGGCGCTCGGGGCTAAAGATTTATTAAAAGTAGAAAACACCTTTATTAGCCAAGAACAAGCGCAGAAATTAGCCTTATATGCACCAAAAGCGACGGTAAATCAAATTGAAAACTACGCCGTGGTCAAAAAGCTTGAGCTCACTCTCCCTAAACAGGTGGTGGATGTTTTTCGTTGTGCCAATAGCAACTGCATTACACATAACGAACCGGTATCGAGTAGTTTTAGCGTGATTGAGAAAAATGATGTGATTCGATTGAAGTGCAAATACTGTGAAAAAAGCTTCTCGCGCGACATTATGACCGAAAAGTAAATCATCGCTATTGAGTTTGCTCGAAATACGGTTTAACCACTCATCAACATTCGTTATGATAAGCGTTCATATTGACGAATTAATAAATGGATATTGAAACATGACAAAAGTACTTCATACAGACGCAGCGCCAGCAGCAATCGGTCCTTATGTACAAGGTGTTGACCTTGGCAGCATGATCATGACGTCAGGTCAGATCCCAGTAAATCCAAGTACAGGTGAAGTGCCTAGTGATATTAAAGCGCAAGCTCGTCAATCGCTTGATAACGTTAAAGCGGTGGTTGAATCTTCTGGTTTAACCGTCGGCGATATTGTGAAAATGACGGTATTTGTAAAAGACTTAAATGACTTTGTCACGGTTAATGAAGTGTACGGCGCTTTCTTTGATGAGCATAAGGTTGCTAACTACCCTGCTCGTTCATGTGTTGAAGTCGCTCGTCTACCAAAAGATGTTGGCATTGAAATCGAAGCAATTGCAGTGCGTAAGTAATATTCGAATTCATATTCACACTAAGTAATACCCATTCCATAACTTTAATGATTGTTCAAAATTGAAGACAGAGAAAAGTGTTAAAGGCCATGGATGGCCTTTTCTCAAGCGACCAAGGACGGATCAGCGTCTTTTCGGCGTATTCAAATTGATCAAATATTAAATGGAATTGGTATAATATTGCTTAGAAACATAAAAAAAGGAGCGCCTATATCAGGAGCTCCTTTTTATTTTCTATCACAATGGATATGTTAGTGACCGGCGGCGGGCGCTGCAGGCCCTGCCTTAATAAATGGCCCCTTGGTAAACCAAATAAACACAATCAAGATAAAGAACAAACATCCGAGCAGATAGAAATAATCTGCGGTCGATACCATGAAAGATTGCACCGTAATAATATGGTCTACTGCGGCCAGATTCACTTGCGTCTCACCGCCCATTTTATGCAAATAGTCCACCGCTGCCGGTTGGTAATTACTCACATGTTCGGTTAAGGTCGCATGATGGAAATCGGCGCGACGATGCCAAATCCAAGTGGTTAATGATGAAGCAAAACTGCCGCCTAACACTCGTAAGAAGGTGGTTAAGCCTGACGCTTCGGCAATATCATGGCCATGCATATTGGATAGGAAAATCGTGGTTAATGGCATAAACATCAGCGCCACTCCAAGCCCCATAAACAACTGCACTAATGCGATGGTTTCGAAATCGACAAAGGTATTAAAACCCGAACGCATAAAGCATGAGGTTCCAATCACCACAAACGACATCGACGCCAATATTCGCATATCAAACTTATGCGCATAGCGGCCCATTAATGGCGTTAAGAAGAATGGAATAATCCCCATTGGCGCGGATGCTAAACCTGCCCAAATCGCGGTGTAACCCATATATATCTGCAACCATTGCGGCAAGATAATATTAATCGCAAAAAAGGCAGAGTAGCTTAGCACTAATGCCAAGGTACCAAAGGCATAGTTTCTATCTTTAAACAGGTATAAGTTTACGATTGGGTGATCGTCGGTTAATTCCCATATAACAAAGGAAATTAATGCAATCCCCGAAACAATCGCCATCACCACAATTTTAGTCGATGAGAACCAATCTGCATCATTACCTAAGTCGAGCACCACTTGTAAGAAGCCAACTCCAACCACCAGCAACGCAATACCAATATAATCGACTGGCATTTTAGCGGTAATATCAACGCGATCTTTCAGCTGTGTCCAGACCACCGAGCAACAAAACACCCCAATTGGAATATTAATGAAGAAAATCCACGGCCATGAATAGTTATCAGTGATCCAACCGCCAGTGATCGGCCCTACAATCGGTGCGACCACCGTCACCATCGAAATCAGTGCTAAGGCTACACTTCGTTTGGTGGTGGGGAATATCGCCAATAGCAAGGTTTGACACATTGGGAACATTGGGCCGGCAAAGAAGCCTTGCAACGCACGGAATACGATAAGCTCTGGCATACTGGTCGCCATTCCACATAATGCGGAGGTGACGGTAAACAAGGCAACCGAAATAATAAATAAGCGCAACTGACCAAAGCGACGAGAGAACCACCCCGTGAGCGGCAATGCAATCGCATTACACACTGCAAACGAGGTAATAACCCAAGTACTTTGCTCTGAACTCACGCCTAAATTACCGGCAATGGTCGGCAAGGCAACGTTGGCAATGGTACTGTCGAGTACCTGCATAAACGTCGCTAATGCTAAACCAATGGTCGCGATAACCAGGCTAGGAGGCGTATAGGTTTGATCTTTCATACGACCCTCTGCTACTTAGCAGACTGTGTTGATGTCATTGCTTTGTCTGATGCAGCTTCCGATTTTGCTGGCGTAACATCGGTTGGCGCATCAAGTGTTACATCTGGCATACCAAGATTATCGTGCAAAATTTTGGTCACGATAGAATCGACTTGCGATAAAGCATCGGTGTACACATCGGTGCTGTAACTTGGCGTAGTTTTAGGCTCAACCGACAACAACTTACCATCGGTATTTTTAATGCTGACTTCAGCAAGCATCGATAAACCAATACGCAATGGGTACTTATCTTGGTTGGCATCATCTAGGCGAATTTTAACCGGTAAACGTTGCACAATTTTGATCCAGTTACCGCTGGCATTTTGCGCTGGTAATAATGAGAATGCACTACCAGTACCAATACCTAAACTTTCAACTTCACCTTTGTAGACCACTTTCTCGCCGTACAAATCGGAGGTTAACGTCACTGGTTGGCCAATACGCATATCTTTCATTTGGCTTTCTTTAAAGTTGGCGTCTACCCATACTTGATGTAGAGGTACTATCACCATTAACGGCGTACCCGGTTGCACTCGGCTGCCTAATTGTACTGCGCGTTTTGCTACATAACCGCTTACAGGTGCAACGATTTTAGTACGGATATTGGTTAAGTAACTTTGACGTAGGTTCGCCACTGCCGACTTAATGCCTGGGTGGCTTTTTAGCACCGTATTATCCACTAATGCCAAGGTCATTTTTAAGGCTTCTTGAGAAGCTTTTAATTCACTTCGGGTTGCATCAACCGTATCTAAGTAGTGGTTTAGATCTTCTTTCGAGATCGCACCCTTCTCGACCAAATGCTTACGTCGATTGTAATCATTAACCGCTTGGCGGTACTTCACCTGACTAGCCGCTACTTTGGCTTTGAAGTTATCCGCCGTGGCATATAAGCTACGTACTTCACGCACTTTAGAGCCTAATTTGGCCTCTGCTTCTTGCAGCGCAATTTGAGTATCGTTTGAATCTAATTCAACCAATACTTGGCCTTTTTTAACAAAGTCGCCTTCATCCGGCATCACCGTCGTCACCGTGCCAGCAATTTCAGGCGTTAAGGTGACTAAGTTGCCATTAACGTAAGCATCGTCTGTCGACTGATAAAACTTTAAATAGGTTAGGTAATAGAAGTAACCACCAACCGCAAAGCAAATAATAACAAGCAATAAAATAAGGAAAGAAGCTTTACGTTTGCTTCTTGGTTTTGCCGCAATACTATTGTTTTTATTTTGTGTATCCATGATTCAACCATTCAAAAAATGAAAAAAGAAATGCCGTTAGCGCAATTAAACAGTGTAGCCTTCTTCTGGCAGCATCCGCTTTAATAAGTCCAGTAAGATTTCGACTTCATTAGACGATAAATTACCGGTTAAAGCCGGACCAACTTGTTTAGCGATAACGTCTAGGCATTGATCTAAAACCTCAATGCCTTGCGGAGTCAAAGTAACCAACACTCCGCGTTTATCATTAGGATTAGGCAATTTAACAATCAGTTGTTTTTTTACTAACCGTTCAATCATGCGTGTCATCGAACCACAATCAATAGAAAGTGCTTTACTGATTTCAGCCGGAGAATGTTTTTTCTCAACTTCAATCATCATCAACACTTTTATTTGTGCTGGAGTGATATCCAGAGGAGATAAATGTTCGGCCAGTAAACGATCTTTGTATTGATTAACAAAGTGGATCAACTTTCCTACGGGCAGTGCCGCAGCATAAGCATGATTGAGGGTGTATGACGTCATAATTAAATACCTGCCTAGGCAACAAACTAGAGTAGGATATTACTGCCTAGGCAAGTAAATAGCAATAAGATATTTCAAAATGTAACTATAAAATAAAGCCAAGTCTATCGGCGTCATTAAGTCGCTGGCACAAAAAAACCAACGAAGCGCTGATGTCATATTGACGGCTTCATTGGCTTTAAAGGTATTTAACTTCTGTTCTTACTTGGCGTTAAGCTCTACCACTTCGTTATCTAATTGCTCTAATTTATCTTTCATTTGATTACGACATTCTTTAAGCAATTGACGAACATTCTCTTTATCGTAACCTTCTACACTGATTGGTGGCAGCATTTCGACAATCACATGACCATTATTCCAACGGTTCAGTTTAATTTTATCGGTACTACTACATACGATAGGGACAATAGGAACTTGCGCTGCAATTGCAGCATGGAATGCGCCGGTTTTAAAAGGCAGTAAACCGCGTCCGCGCGAGCGAGTTCCTTCAGGAAACATCCATACCGACACTTTTTTCTTTTTAATTTGCTCCGCGACTTGACCAATTGTGCCCATTGCTTTGGTTCGATTAGATCGGTCGATCAATATGTTGCCAGTGATCCAATACAACTGACCAAACAATGGTAGCCACACTAAACTTTTTTTACCGACTGTTACTACATTTGGCGTTAATGCGGATGAAATGGTAAATAAATCCCAATTATTTTGATGGTTACCTAAATAAATGTGCTGATCTCGCTCATAAGCGTCATCTGGCATTCTTAGCTCAAGCGTAATACCAAACACCTTCGACATACGACCAAACATACGGCCAAAGGTAAAGACATGGCGAGGGTTGCGCGGGCTAAATAAGCAATAACCACAACCGATAATAAACATCAATACAGCAAAAATCGCTACAGCAATCATACGCAGTAAAGCAATCATTTGAGTTCTCCAATCACATTTATTTCCTAAATAAAAAAGCTGAAATCTTAAGACTTCAGCTTCTTAATCCAGAGTATAACATCGACGCTGTTTTTTATTTAAAGCGCTCGATATTAGCCCCTAATTTGTTTAATTTATTTTCAATACGATCATAACCACGATCGATATGATAAATACGGTCAACAAGAGTTTCGCCTTTAGCAATACAACCAGCAATCACAAGGCTAGCCGAAGCGCGTAGATCGGTTGCCATTACTTGAGCGCCTGTTAGGTACTCAGTATCGCCACAAATCACAGTATTACCTTCGACATCCGCTTTAGCACCCATGCGCATTAATTCTGGTACATGCATAAAACGATTTTCAAAGATGGTTTCAGTGATCACACCACCGCCTTTCGCCATCATATTCAATAAGGTGAATTGCGCTTGCATATCGGTTGGGAAGCCAGGATGAGGCGCCGTGCGAATAGTGACCGCTTTTAATTCACGCCCTGTCATATCTAAGCTAATCCAGTCTTCACCCGATTCAACTTTAGCGCCCGCTTCTTCAAGCTTAGCTAAAACCGCTTCAAGTAATGATGCTTTAGTATTTAAGCATTTCACTTTACCGCCAGAAACTGCAGCTGCTACTAGGAAAGTACCGGTTTCAATGCGGTCAGCAACAACGGTATGTTTACCACCGTTTAAGCGTTCAACCCCTTCGATGGTGATCGTGCCAGTCCCTGCGCCAGTAATTTTAGCGCCAAGTGCGTTTAGGAAAGCAGCGGTATCTTCGATTTCTGGTTCACGAGCGGCGTTTTCAAGTACCGTCGTACCTTCAGCTAATGTTGCTGCACTCATCACAGTAATGGTCGCGCCAACTGAGACTTTATCCATCACAACATGTGCGCCTTTTAAGCGACCATCGACTTCGGCTTTCACATAACCATCTTCAAGAATAATGGTTGCACCAAGTTGCTCTAAACCATGGATATGCAGATCAACTGGGCGGGCACCAATCGCACAACCACCAGGAAGTGAAACTTGACCTTTACCAAAACGTGCCACTAATGGACCTAACGCCCAAATAGAAGCTCGCATCGTTTTAACTAAGTCATAAGGCGCACAATATTCATTAATTGGACCAGAATTAACCAAGATGGTTTCGCCTTCACGCGACACCTCGGCACCTAGGCGCTTTAATAGCTCCATACTGGTGTCGATATCACGTAAAGCAGGAACATTAGACACTTCAACCAAACCTTCGGACAAAATGGCAGCAAATAAAATTGGTAGTGCGGCGTTTTTAGCGCCAGAGATAGTCACTTCGCCTTGCAGCGGGCCTGAGCCATGTACTTTAAACTTTTCCATTAAAAACCTTGATTATTTCTTATGCTTCAAAGACGTATTATAACGACATCAATTTTTTATCACGCGCCCACTCTGTAGGCGTATACGCTTTGATTGATACCGCATGAATATCATTTCTTTGGATAAACTCCATCAGCGGAGCGTAAATTAATTGTTGTTTCTTCACTCGACTCATATTTTCGAAGGTTGGATCGACGGCAACCACTTCATAATGACTGCCTTCGCCTTTCACATGGATCTCTTGTAATGCGAGCGCGTCATCTAAAATTTGTTTAACTTGAATAATGTCCATTATGTTTCCTACCGTGTTTAGTCTAACCGATTCATCTATTATTCACATAAAATTACAGTTCTGTGGTAAAGCTGGCTCTTTATGTTAAATAAGTCGGCTATCAATATTTTGTGAAAATAGGTCGTCTATATTACTCAACTCAAACAAAGTTTTCAGTTGTTCGGGCATGAAAGTCAGCATTATATGACAATTTTGTCGTTTTGCATGCTCAATTAAGTGAATTAACATGACCATACCAGCAGAGTCGACGCGTTTAACCGATTTTAAACACACTTGAAACGATGAATTGGGCGGCTGCCAGCCCTGAAATTGCTGCCACAACGCAGGAATATGGTCACGAGTCAGTTCACCGCTAAGTGACGCGCTATGATCATCATGTGGCAACCACTGTGGATGATTCATTACTTCTTAGCCTCAAAAGTAATATCTTTTTTAGCTAACTCGGTTAACTCTTTAGTTACCGCAGGAATGCCATCTTGACGAATTTTAGTATTCCATTCCGATTGTTTACTCGACAATAAACTAATGCCTTCAGCGGTCATATCATACGCTTTCCAGTCACCGTTTTTTCTATTTTTCAATAATGTGAAATCCAGTTTAATATTTGGACGTGAACGATCAATAATTTCCACCCGAACATTCACCACGCGGCGATCTTCAGCAATGGTTTGAGCTTGTTCAAATTGAATTTTTTGATCGCTGTATTGAGTGAGTACTTGAGCATAAGAGGTAATTAAATAGGCCCGAAACTCTTCAATAAATGCGCCTACTTCCTGTTTATCCGCACCGCGTAAGTTTGGCCCTAATAACTTTAATGCCGCGTATTGATAATTAACATAAGGCATCATTTCTTCATCAACAATCATTTTTAAATGATTAGGATCGTTATGAATTTGAGTTTGCTCAGCTTTTAAGCGCGCAAAAGTAATTTCTGCCACTTGATGCATCATTTGATACGGATCGCTGGTGTCGATTGCTTTAGTTTCGACAGTTTTTGCCTGTAAGTTAACACTGGCTAACGCGAATACCAGCAGCGCAATTATTTTAGTTATCCCTTTCATCATTGACTCCTTCTCTAATGACTTTATTTTTTATCTGAATCCGACCCTTTTACGCTATACAGCATTTGGCCGATCAGATCTTCTAATACTAATGCCGATTTTGTATCTTCCACAAAATCATTGTTATCAAGCATCGCAATACCGTCCATTGAAAACCCAGGAACTAAACTGATGTATTGCTCGCCAATAAGGCCTGAAGTTAAAATCTGTGCGCTCGAGGTTTCTGGATACTGACCAAATTGTCTGCCAATTGTCATGCTCACTACCGGAATATATTGCTCGGTGTCTAAACTAATATCACTGACTCGCCCCACCACAACCCCGCCCACTTTGACTGGCGAGCGCACTTTCAAGTTACCAATATTGTCAAAGTTGGCTTTTAAGGTATAGCTATCACTGGGTCCAATACTGGTCACATTGGCGACTTTAAACACCATCACTAAAATAGCCAATATTGCGCCTAACACAAAACAGCCTACCCATAACTCAATCCGACGATTTTTATCCATAATCCTTTTCCATCATTTATGTTCTATTCCTACACGGTAAAACCAAGCGATTAATTACCTAACATTAATTACCGAACATCAACGCGGTTAATATAAAGTCTAGCCCTAATACTGCTAAAGATGAATGCACCACGGTACGAGTTGTGGCGCGGCTGATCCCTTCCGAAGTCGGTACACAATCGTAGCCATTAAATAACGCGATCCAAATAATAGTGATCGCGAAAGCAATACATTTAATTACGCTATTGCCAATATCATGGCCTAAATTGACCGCCGATTGCATCGCAGACCAATAACTGCCAGCATCAATCCCTTTCCAATCCACTCCGACAATCTGACCGCCCCAAATACCGACCGCCATAAAAATCATCGCCAGTAATGGCATTGAGATCACTCCGGCCCAAAAACGTGGCGCGATCACTCGTTTTAGAGGGTCTATTGCCATCATTTCAAGGCTAGAGAGTTGCTCGGTTGCTTTCATTAAACCTATTTCAGCGGTTAAAGCTGAGCCAGCACGACCAGCAAACAATAATGCGGTCACCACAGGGCCAAGTTCACGCAATAAAGACAGCGCCACCATTTGTCCAAGATTACCTTCTGCTCCATAATCCACTAAAATTACATAACCTTGCAGGCTCAACACCATACCGATAAATAATCCCGACACCATGATAATCGCCAATGACTGCACGCCAATCACATACAATTGCTTAATCAATAGCGGAAAACTTTTTTTAAACTGAGGTCGACTGCACAATGCACCATACAGCATTAATGACGCGCGCCCTACTGACTGACAAAACTGTAGGCTGTTGGCCCCTAAATCGGCGATCCAATCAAGCTGTCGATTATTATTTTTCTTGGGTTTATTCACGCTCAAATAAATCCTTTTGTAGTGACGGGGCGGGGAAATGAAACGGAACCGGACCATCTTCTTTGCCGGTTAAAAACTGCTGAACACGTTCATCTTCCATATTTCTCAGTTGCTGCGGCGAACCTTGAGCAATCACTTTGCCATTGGCCAGTAAGTAGACATGATCGGCAATGCTCATCACTTCAGGTACATCGTGTGAGACCACCACAGAAGTAATGCCTAATGCATGATTTAAACTTTGGATCAGCGCCACCAGCACCGCCATTGCGATGGGATCTTGTCCAGCAAAAGGCTCGTCATACATGATCAGTTCAGGGTCGAGTGCAATGGCACGAGCGAGTGCGGCGCGTCTTGCCATACCGCCC
This sequence comes from Vibrio algicola, assembly GCF_009601765.2. Lineage (NCBI taxonomy): Bacteria > Pseudomonadati > Pseudomonadota > Gammaproteobacteria > Vibrionales > Vibrionaceae > Vibrio > Vibrio algicola. The sequence goes on along the minus strand of NZ_CP045699.1, from coordinate 478,014 downwards.
GACAGCTCACTCGGCATTAATTCAGCCGCGCCACGCAAACCTACTGCTTCTAATTTCAGTAATACCAATGTTCGGATTAAATCATCGGATAATTCAGTATGCTCACGCAATGGGAAGGCCACATTGTCAAAAACGCTCATGTCGGTAAACAGCGCTCCCGATTGAAACAACATGCTCATTTTTTTGCGCACGCGATATAATTCAGAACGGGATAATTGCGGGATGTTATCGCCAGCAAAGTCGATATCACCACTTTCAGGCAACACTTGCCCGCCAATTAAACGCAATAAGGTGGTTTTACCTATACCAGAAGGCCCCATGATGGCGGTGATCTTTCCTTTGGGGATCGACAAACTAATATCATCAAAAATTACTCGCTGTTGACGACGAAAGGTCATCGACCGAATGGATATTAAATCATCTTCCATAATGACCTCTGTATAAGTAATAACAAATGCAATACACTCAAGCATCATAAGTGATTAGTGCTTGAATTCAAAGTAATCTGCACGTTTGTGTATTAACACTGCAATCTAGGTCAGCCAGTCATTTTTGCTACCGGTATCAGGTTTTAATCCCTATTTACAATAAATTATGAATAAATACCTACAAACACTTCCATTTAGAAGCGCTAAACGTCAGAATCGCGCTTTATGATTTAATCCTAATTTAATACCCCAAAACACTGCTTTTATGCTGAATTTTATTGAAGCGTAATGTCAATTAGAGTCGGTGTACCACAACATAATTCTATTTATTACAGGAAAAAACATGTTATTCACTGCGATTGGATTACTTATTTTTGGCTTAGCATTGTTAGTGTGGAGTGCTGATAAACTCGTATATGGCTCAGCGGCTGTAGCTAAAAATATGGGTATTTCACCATTGGTTATCGGTATGACCATTTTAGCTATGGGCTCTTCAGCGCCTGAAATGATGGTTTCGGGTGCGGCAGCATTAGCAGGTAAAACCGATACTGCAATTGGTAATGTACTGGGTTCGAACATTGCTAATATTGCGTTAATTTTAGGTATTACCGCACTAATCAAGCCGTTATTGATTGGTTCAACTATTTTACGTCGCGAACTGCCACTCATGATGGGCGTCACCGTTATTTCTGGCTTTATCTTATGGGATAATTACCTCAGCTTTTATGAAGGTATTGCATTAGTTGTATTATTTATTGGCTTCATTTTAATGATGTTACGGATCAGTAAAAACGAAAAGCTAACCAATGACGTATTAATTGAACAACAAGAATCAGAAATCCCTGAAGGGGTCGATAATAAAAAAGCGCTGTTCTGGGTGGTAGTCGGATTAGTCTTATTACTCGTCTCATCAAATTTAGTAGTTGATAATGCTGTGGTTATTGCTAAATATTTTGGTATGAGTGATCTGGTGATTGGTTTAACCATCATTGCGATTGGTACTAGCCTTCCTGAATTAGCAGCATCAATTGCCGGTGTGATGAAAGGTGAAGATGATATGGCGGTGGGTAACATCATCGGCTCAAATATCTTTAATATTCTTGCGGTAATGGGTATACCAGCCTTAATCCATCCTTCGGCAATCAGCGAACACATTATGAGCCGAGATTTTTGGGTTATGCTGGGTGTTTCGGTATTACTCGTGATCATGGTGCTCGGAAAATCACGTACTATTAATCGTATTGAAGGCGCAATATTGTTCACCTGCTTTTTAGCTTATCAAGGTTACCTTTTTTACAATGTTGGAGCATGATAAAGTAACAGCAATTTCTCTTGTGACAGTTTCCCCATTTTACTAGGCCTAGCTTGACGCGGCTTTAAGTAACAAAGGGATCTCCCTACTTTGAATTATTTTTAGGATTGTGTTCATGTCGACTTCATTTGATTACTGCGCTGCCGCTAACGACGTTCTTGCGATTGAACTGGCAGGGTTAACCCAACTAGCTCAATATTTTGATAGCCACTTTGCTCAGGCTTGCGAGTTAATTTTGAATAACGACGGCAAAGTTGTAGTCATGGGGATGGGAAAATCGGGTCATATCGGTAACAAGATTGCGGCCACTCTTGCCAGCACAGGCACCTCGGCGTTTTTTGTTCATCCCGGTGAAGCCAGTCACGGCGATCTCGGTATGATTGGCAGCAATGATATTGTGATCGCGATTTCAAATTCTGGTGAATCATCTGAAATTCTCTCGCTTTACCCAGTGCTGCTGCGTCGTAATATCAAAATTATCAGTATGACTGGCAAACCTGAATCTAACATGGCGAAACTGGCCGATATTAATCTGCAAATCACCGTGCCCGAAGAAGCTTGCCCGCTCGATTTAGCCCCAACCACCAGCACCACTGCCACCTTAGTGATGGGCGATGCCTTAGCCATCGCGCTCATGAAAGCGCGCGGATTTACTTCCGAAGATTTCGCCCTTTCTCACCCTGGCGGCGCGTTAGGTCGTAAGTTATTATTAAAACTCACCGATATTATGCACACTGGTAACATGTTACCAACCGTATCTAAAGACGCACTAATCCGTGATGCCTTGCTTGAAGTATCCCAAAAAGGATTAGGTATGACGGCGGTGGTTGAAGCTGATATGACCCTACTGGGTATTTTTACTGATGGGGATTTACGTCGCCTACTTGATCAACGTATCGATATTCATACTACGACCATAGATCAAGTTATGAACGCAAAACCAACCGTAGCCAATCCAAATTTACTGGCGGTTGAAGGGCTAAACATGATGCAAGAAAAAAGCATTAATGGATTAATGCTATGTCAAGATGGTAAATTAGTTGGAGCGCTGAATATGCACGACCTATTAAAAGCCGGAGTAATGTAATGAGTTCTATGACTCTCACCCCATATGGACAAGCTTCAAATCAGATCCTCGCGATCGCAAAACAGATCAAACTATTGATTTGCGATGTTGATGGCGTCTTTTCCGATGGTTTAGTGTACATGGGCAACCAAGGCGAAGAATTCAAAACTTTTCACACTCGTGATGGTTACGGGGTTAAGTCGTTAATGCAAGCGGGAATTGAAATCGCGATCATTACCGGCAGACAATCTCAAATTGTTGAAAATCGCATGCAAGCGTTAGGCATTAAACTCATCTATCAAGGGCAAGACAATAAACTCGTCGCCTATCAAGACATCATGGACAAACTAAATCTGCAGCCAGAACAAGTTGGCTACATTGGTGACGATTTGATTGATTGGCCGGTAATGGAGAAAGTAGCATTAAAAGTGAGCGTTGCTGATGGGCATCCACTATTGGTTCAACGCGCCAACTATGTGACCCATATTAATGGTGGTCATGGCGCAGTGCGTGAAGTATGCGATCTTATTTTACAAGCCAGAGATGAACTCGAAACCTACCAAGGGCAAAGCATATGAGTTTTTCGCGGCTCATGTATTTAATTTTGATCATCATTGCCTGTGGTTCCGGTTACTACCTGTATCAAAAATCCTCAAGCGATTCAACCCAGATCACTTTAGATAAAGAGCATCCATTATTTACCAGTAATGACTTAAACTCGGTCAAATATAATCTTGAAGGCACGCGGGACTATAAAATTTATGCAGTCACCCTCGAAAATTATGCCCAGAGTGGCGACACCGTATTTCATAAGCCGGTCCTCACCATTTACCAACAAGGTAAAATAGTTGAATGGGTGGTAAACTCAGATACTGCGGTATTGGATAAAGATCATAAGCTCACACTGATCGGGCATGTGGTGGCTAAAAACAATCTACCAGATTCCAGTTTTGATACCATGAACACCGAAAAAATGTTGATTGACCTGAAAAGTAAAGATTTCTCAAGCGACACTAAAGTTTTCATGATTGGACCACAATTTACTAATAGCGGCAATGCATTAGAAGGCAACTTCAAATCCAATATTGCCACGCTGTTTAACCAAGTACAGGGTAAGTATGAAACTCTCACACCTTAGTTTATTTATTTGCTTATTAATCCCAAACGCATCTTGGGCGCTGACCAGCGATCAACATCAACCCATTCATATCAAATCGGATAAGCAACATCTAGATATGAACACCAATAAAGTGACGTTTACTGGTAATGTTGAGCTTGACCAAGGCAGTATTCATTTAACCGCGGATAAGCTGATCGTGATCCGTAATAGCAAAACTCAGCAACTTGAAGAATTACAAGGCTATGGCAAACCATCGCATTTTTCACAAAAAACCGATGATGGCAAGTTACTCAAAGGACAAGCCAACACCTTAGTATATAACGTCAAGACCGATAAACTGATCATGACCACCAATGCCGAACTGCACCAAGATGATAGCGTGATTAAAGGTAAAGTGATCACTTACCTGATTAAAGCTCAAAACCTTACCGCCGATAGTGGTGATGGACAACGTGTATCCACCGTTTTGCAACCCGATCAAGTAGGTACTAAATAATATGGCAATGCTAAAAGCTGAAAAATTAGCTAAGACCTATGGCAACCGAAAAGTCGTCAGTGATGTGGGTCTTGAAGTAAAATCAGGGCAAATTGTCGGTTTACTCGGCCCTAATGGCGCGGGTAAAACCACCTCTTTTTATATGATAGTGGGATTAGTGTCTCGTGACGAAGGCACCATTAGTATTGATGGTGAAGACATCAGCATTTTACCTATGCATCAACGCTCTCGCATGGGGATTGGTTACTTACCTCAAGAAGCCTCTATTTTTCGAAAATTATCAGTTGAAGATAATATCTTAGCGGTACTTCAAACACGTAAAGAACTGACTCGCGAAGAAAAACAAGACCGACTCGAAGATCTATTAAACGAATTTAGTATTCAACATATTCGTAAAAGTGCAGGTATGGCACTCTCTGGTGGCGAACGTCGCCGTGTTGAAATTGCACGCGCATTAGCCGCTAATCCTCAATTCATCTTATTGGACGAACCCTTTGCTGGTGTCGATCCGATTTCGGTTATTGATATCAAGAAGATCATTCAGCACTTACGTGACCGTGGTCTGGGTGTATTAATCACCGACCATAACGTACGTGAAACGTTGGATGTGTGTGAGCATGCTTATATTGTGAGCCAAGGGCATTTAATCGCTAATGGTACACCAGAAGAAGTGCTAAATAACGCGCAAGTGAAAAAAGTATACTTAGGTGAAGATTTCCGCTTATAGGCGGTTTATCTCAACTCTGCTAATCAACAGCATCGCGACAACTCAAGTATCAAGGATGGTACTTTCCTTAGCTTCTTAACTTAGGTACTTAACGACTTAGCACCTAACATTTAGCTACCGAGACTCTATTATTAAGGCGCTGGACATTGTATGAAGTCTTCATTGCAGCTTAAATTTAGTCAAAGCCTCACCATGACACCTCAATTGCAGCAAGCGATCCGCTTATTGCAATTATCCACGCTCGATTTGCAACAAGAGATCCAACAAGCGCTCGACTCAAATCCGTTGCTTGAAGTGGAAGAGCCACAAGAAGACCGTAACGAAGAAAGCACACCATCAAGCCCTGAGTCAGAATCCGCTACCACCAGCGAGAGTGAATTCAACGAAGCCGAAGTGCCGGACAGTTCAGAACAATTTGAACAATCCAATATTAGCGAAGATCTTGCTATTGACGCCAGTTGGGAAGATATCTACAGCGCCAATACTGGCAGCACAGGCATAAGTTCGGAAGCTGAATTACCTATCTACCAAGGCGAAACCACCGAAACCTTGCATGATTATCTTGCTTGGCAATTAGAGCTTACCCCTTTTAGTGAAACCGATCGCACTATTGCTTACGCGATTTTAGATGGTCTCGATAATTTCGGCTATCTGACCGAGTCTCTTGAAGATATTCAACAAAGCTTAGGCGACATAGAAATTGAAATCGATGAGATCACGGCAGTATTAAAGCGGATCCAACAATTTGATCCGCTAGGTGTCGCCTCACGCAATCTACAAGAATGTTTATTATTACAACTGGCCACTTTTCCTCAAGATACCCCTTGGTTAACTCAAGCCAAGATGCTACTAGAACAGCATATCGATCAACTTGGCAATCGAGATTATCGACTGATTTATCGCGATACCAAATTAAAAGAAGATGAATTAAAACAGGTATTGCAACTGATCCAACAGCTCGATCCTCGCCCAGGTAATAGCATCACACCCGATGATACCGAATACGTTGTGCCGGATGTGTCGGTTTTTAAAGAAAAAGGTAAGTGGACGGTTTCCATAAACCCCGACAGTGTGCCACGCTTAAAGGTGAATCAGCAGTATGCGGCAATGGCTAAAGGCAATAACCCAGACAGCCAATACATTCGCGCCCATACTCAAGAAGCTAAATGGTTAATTAAAAGTTTAGAAAGCAGAAATGAGACCTTGCTCAAAGTCGCACGTTGTATTGTTGAACATCAACAAGATTTCTTTGAGTATGGTGAGGAAGCGATGAAACCTATGGTGCTTAATGATATCGCACTCGATGTTGATATGCATGAATCCACCATTTCACGCGTCACCACCCAAAAATACATGCATACCCCGCGTGGTATTTTTGAATTGAAGTATTTCTTCTCAAGCCATGTCAGTACCGAAGCGGGCGGCGAATGTTCATCGACCGCCATTCGCGCACTGATCAAAAAACTGGTGGCAGAAGAAGACACTAAGAAGCCATTAAGTGACAATAAAATTGCGACCCTATTAGTCGCGCAAGGTATTCAAGTCGCACGCCGTACCGTTGCTAAATACCGAGAATCGCTTCACATTGCCCCTTCAAGTCAACGGAAGCGACTGATGTAGATAATTAATTTCTCATAACACCGGAAAACAAAAGGAAATGTCTATGCAAATGAATATTACCGGACACCATGTCGATCTAACAGATGCACTCAACGACTACGTGAATACTAAGTTTCAAAAGCTAGAGCGATTCTTTGAACATATAAACAATACCCATGTCGTATTGCGGGTGGAGAAACAACAACAAATTGCAGAGGCGACCTTACACGTCAATGGTGGAGAAATACACGCCTCATCACAAAATGAAAACATGTATGCTTCAATTGATGAATTGGTCGATAAACTGAGCCGTCAATTAAACAAACACAAAGAGAAACTGAGTAATCACTAACTATGCAATTAAATGAAGTACTTTCTCTGGACTGCAGCAAAAGCGCAGTCCAGTGTACCAGTAAAAAACGCGCTTTAGAGTTGATCAGCGAACTGGCTGCCACTCGCACTGGCCTCGACTCTACTTACTTATTCGAGTGTATGCTAAACCGAGAAAAGGTTGGCACCACTGGCATAGGTAATGGTATCGCCATCCCGCACGGCCGTATTTTAGACAGCGATCAAGCAATTGCCGTCCTACTACAATGTGAACAACCAATTGATTTTGACGCTATAGATAACCGCCCAGTGGATATCCTTTTTGCGTTATTAGTCCCTGATGCACAATGCAAAACACATTTAAAAACATTGGCACTGATGGCAGAAAAACTTAATGACAAAGCGACGCTAAAACAACTGCGTCACGCTCAGTCCGATCAAGAACTCTACGACATAATGATGCAAGGTTAATCATGCAAAGCGAATCTCATCATCCGGATGTGAACAATGAACACAGCAGTAATATGCGTATTATTGTGGTCAGCGGTCAATCTGGTGCAGGCAAAAGTGTCGCCTTACGAGTACTGGAAGATCTTGGTTATTATTGTGTTGATAACTTGCCAGTAAACTTGCTGGATGAATTTGTTGCCTCGGTAAGAAGTAGCGAACAAAATGTCGCGGTCAGCATTGATATCCGCAACTTACCGCAAGATCCAACCGAAGTCTCTCTCACACTCCAACAACTAAAACAAACCCATGATGTTAATGTGTTGTTTTTAGATGCCAATGCCGAAACCTTATTAAAACGTTATAGTGAAACCCGACGTTTACACCCTCTTTCTATGCTCGGCGAACAGCGCTCACTCGAACAAGCGATTGAGCTAGAAAAAAACCTGTTACTTAATTTAAAAGAAGAAGCTGATTTGGTGTTAGACAGCAGTAACCTGTCTCTGCACGAACTGAGCGAAACGGTTCGGATCCGCGTTCAAGGCCGAGAATCAAAAGATCTGGTAATGGTATTTGAATCATTTGGCTTTAAATTTGGTCTGCCTAATGACGCTGATTATGTCTTTGATGTGCGCTTTTTGCCCAATCCTCATTGGGTGCCAGAGTTACGCCCCCTCACTGGCTTAGATCAACCTATCATTGAATTCCTTGAAGCTCAGCCGGACGTATTAAATCTAAACAACAGCATTGAACAATTTATTAGCCAGTGGTTACCCTTACTTGAGAAAAACAATCGCAGTTACTTAACCGTGGCTATCGGCTGTACTGGTGGCAAACATCGCTCGGTTTATATCACCCAAAAATTAGGCGAGCATTTTAAAGCCCTCGGTCATCAAGTTCAGATCCGTCATACTTCACTTGAGAAAAATCGATAATGCCGACCAATGAAACCACTCACACAAATAATTCCATTAAAATGGAGTCTTGTAGCCAAACGGTACTCATCCAAAATCGATTAGGTTTGCATGCTCGCGCGGCAATAAAATTAGTTGAACTCGCGCAAAGTTTTGATGCGCAAGTGACGATCGGCAATGGTGATAAAGAAGTGATCGCCGATGGCGTAATGGGCTTATTGTTACTCGAATCATCCCAAGGTCAGCATGTGACGATTCAAGCCAAGGGCCCACAAGCATCACAAGCACTGGAAGCGGTTTGTGGATTAATTGAACAAAAATTCGACGAAGATGAATAAACCTCGCCACGATATCTAATTCCGGTTCATTTTTTTTACCTAACAGCAGGAAAGAAATGACAATTCGACCACAATTACGCTAAGATTCAGCTCACAAGTCGCCGACTATTTGGCACCCCTCACCTTTTTATTTTTCTTTTTGGAGGACTGCATGGCTGAACAATTAGAGTTTGAACTCACCCACCAAACCCTCCAAGAAGTTAGCGAAGCGATCGAAGAAGGTCGTTTTGTCCATGTCCGTCGTCAACTACAGGATATGGAACCAGAAGATATTGCCCATCTTCTCGAAGCCTCACCACATAAAAGCCGTGATGTTTTATGGCAACTGACTGATCCAGAAGATTACGGTGAGATCCTCGACGAACTGTCGGAAGATATAAAAGATAATATCGTATCCAAAATGGCGCCAGAAAAACTGGCCGAAGCCACCGAAGGCATGGATACCGATGATGTCGCTTATGTACTGCGTAGTCTGCCAGATGATATTTCGCGTGAAGTGCTTGACCAAATGGACAGCGCCGATCGTCAACGGGTTGAAACTGCACTGTCTTACCCAGAAGACTCTGCCGGTGGGTTAATGAACACCGACGTTATTACCATTCGTAGTGACGTTGATGTCGATGTGGTATTGCGTTATTTGCGCATGAAAGGCGAATTACCTGAAAATACCGATGCACTTTATGTGGTCGACAGTGACAACAAATTATCCGGACATCTGTCTTTAACCGATCTCTTAACCGCCCAAACCGACACCCCGATCGTCGATATTATGGAAGATGCGGATGAAGCTATTTCGGTCGATACCAGTGATACCGATGTCGCCAGTTTGTTCGAACGTCGTAATTGGGTTTCTGCCCCTGTGGTCGATGCTAATGGGATCTTAGTCGGTCGTATCACCATCGATGATGTGGTCGATGTTATCCGTGAAGATGCCGAGCACTCGATGATGAGTATGGCGGGTTTGGATGATGATGAAGATACCTTTGCCCCTGTAGTAAAGTCCGTTCGTCGGCGTAGTATCTGGCTCGGTGCCAATGTACTGGCTGCACTGGCCGCCGCATCGGTATCGAATATGTTTGAAGGTACATTAGCGCAAATGGCATCGGTGGCGGTATTAATGACCATAGTGCCATCAATGGGTGGTGTGGCCGGTAATCAAACCGTCGCGCTGGTTATTCGTGGTTTAGCCTTGGGTCACATCGGTAGCACCAACCAACGCTCTTTACTGTTCAAAGAGGCCGCGATTGGTCTGCTGAATGGTATGTTATGGGCCATCATTATTGGTGGTATCGTGATGCTATGGAAAGGCAGTATTGTGCTGGGCTTAATTATGTCGGTTGCTATGCTTGCCAACCTATTAGCCGCCGGTATTGCTGGGGTAAGTATTCCAATATTACTCAAAAAGATGAACATTGATCCTGCTCTGGCCGGAGGAATGGCGCTCACGACGGTTACCGATATGGTGGGCTTGTCGGCGTTCTTAGGCTTAGCCAGTTTGATGATTAAGCTGAATTTAATTTAAACAAAACACGGGACGAGAATTTATCTAACTCGTCCCTCGTACCGAGATGACGCCGGTTTAGATTAAACCGCCAACGTTTTATTCACCCGCGACTTTCATTGATTCAATCAAAATTGACCCCGTTTGAATTTGTGAGCGCGTTTCAATATCACTGCCAACCGCAACCATATTGGTAAACATATTCTGTAAGTTACCGGCAATGGTAATTTCAGACACTGGGAATTGGATTTCGCCATTTTCAACCCAGAAACCCGCCGCGCCGCGAGAATAATCACCAGTCACCATATTGACGCCTTGGCCCATCAACTCTGTCACCACAAGGCCAGTACCTAGCATTTTAAGCATACCAGCAAAGTCTGGGCCGTTAGTTTGCACAAACCAGTTGTGAATGCCACCGGCGTGCCCTGTTGGAGTCATATTCATCTTACGCGCTGCATAACTAGTAAGTAGGTAAGTCGATAACACGCCATCAGTAATGATTTGTTTATCTTGGGTAAAGACCCCTTCACTATCAAATGCACTCGAGGCTAAACCACGCAGTACATGCGGTTTTTCAGCCACATTAAACCACTCAGGTAAAATAGTCTCACCCAGTTTATCAAGCAAAAATGATGATTTACGGTATAAATTGCCGCCGCTGATCGCCATCACTAAATGGCCAAGCAAACCGGTGGCGACATCGGCTTGAAATAACACCGGATATTGACCCGTTTTTACTCGCTGCGCATCCAAACGACTAACGGTTTTTTCTGCCGCCTCCAAACCAACTTGTTCTGGAGTCCACAGGGCACCTTTATGACGCGCCATGGTGTAACTGTAATCGCGTTCCATCTCGCCATTTTTGCCTGCGCCAATCACGCTACAGCTTAAACTGTGACGACTAGAAGCATTGCTGGCAATCAAACCGTGGCTGTTACCATAAACACGAATACCGTAATGGCTGTCATAACTTGCGCCATCACTTTGTTTGATCTTATCGCTATAAGCTAGTGCCGCTTGTTCCGCACGAATAGCCAACTCTGCCGCATGATCAGGGTTGGGCTCATCAGGGTGAAATAAATCCAAGTCTAGAATTTCTTTTACCATCAATTCTTTTGGCGCCGGTCCCGCACACGGATCTTTTGAAGTATAACGTGCAATATCTAACGCCGCTTCAACCGCTTTTTGAATCGCGGCATCACTTAAATCCGATGTCGATGCACTGCCTTTGCAATGATCGCGATACACCGTAATGCCTAATGCACCGTCACTATTAAATTCAACGTTCTCCACTTCGCAGTCGTGGCTAGAAACACTGATACCAGTCGTTTTTGTGATCGCCACTTCAACCGCATCGGCGCTGACTTTCGCCATTTCCAATGCTTTTGATACTGCGATTTCTAATTCAATTTTCTGTTGAGCGATCTGTTGTTTTGCGTCCATAACGAGTCTTATTCATCTTTTTTTGAATTAATTACGCTTAGAATAACAAGCTTTTCACTTTATCCCCATAATTCTTGCTAAAATACCCAGTAAGTTCACCAAATAAGTAGAAAATTATGGCTCGTAAGAATCAAAAAGCGCCTTGGGAAGAAGAAGAGGAAATCATCTGGGTCAGTAAAACCGAGATGAAAGAAGATATGAACGCCTTGCAAGCATTGGGCGAAGAGTTAGTTGGCTTAAAAGCATCATCGTTAGATAAGTTTCCGATCAGTGATGATTTACGCCATGCTATCGACAATGCACAACGCTTCAAAAACGAAGCGAAACGTCGTCAACTGCAATACATTGGCAAATTGATGCGTCAGATTGATCCTGCGCCAATTCAAGCTGAGCTGGATAAACTGCGTAACAAGCACTCACAAGCGACTGCAGAATTGCACAAGCTAGAGCAAACGCGTGATCGCATCGTGGTCGATGTTGATCCTGCGATTGAAGAAGTAATGGCAGAATATCCAAACGCTGATCGCCAACGCTTACGTCAATTGGCTCGCCAAGCGCAAAAAGAAAAAGGCAGCAATAAGCCGCCAAAAGCATCGCGTGAAATCTTCCAAATCCTAAAAGAATTGAAAGAAGAAGCGGCAGAGAAAAAGCTCGAACAAAACGATCTTTAGAAGGCTGGTTTTTACCGGTTTTCAGTTTTAATATTTTCGGGTTTTAAGATATCCGTAAATGCGAGCAACAAAAAAGCGATCCTACAAGGATCGCTTTTTTTATTTGATGATAGTATGTCTTTAGCTTTTACTGCGTACCACCCACGGTAATTGCATCTAGCTTCAACGTCGGTTGACCTACGCCCACTGGCACGCTTTGTCCAGCTTTACCACACACGCCAACGCCTTTATCAATCGCCAAGTCATTGCCGACCATAGATACTTGCTGCATCGCTTCAATACCCGAACCGACTAAGGTTGCGCCTTTCACTGGACGAGTGATTTTACCATCTTCAATTAAATACGCTTCTGAAGCTGAGAACACAAACTTACCAGAAGTAATATCCACTTGCCCACCGCCAAAGTTAGGCGCGTATAAGCCTTTCTTGATGGTTGAAATGATTTCTTCTGGGGTATGCTCACCTGGCAGCATGTAGGTATTGGTCATGCGCGGCATTGGTAAATGCGCATAAGATTCACGACGACCATTACCGGTTGGCGCCACTCCCATTAAACCGGCATTGTGCTTATCTTGCATATAACCTTTCAATACTCCATTTTCGATCAACGTATTGTATTGTCCAGCCACGCCTTCATCATCGATATTAATCGAGCCGCGTAGATCTTTTAAAGTACCATCATCCACAATGGTGCACAGATCTGATGTCACTTTCTGGCCAAGTTTACCCGAGAAAACCGATGACTCTTTACGGTTAAAATCCCCTTCCAAACCATGCCCTACTGCTTCATGCAATAACACCCCCGGCCAACCTGCGCCTAATACGATAGGCATGGTGCCAGCTGGCGCTTCATCAGCATCTAAATTAACCAATGCTTGGCGAATGGCTTCATCGGCAAAATGCAGCGCCACCGATTTATCACCCTCTTGTTGCAAAAACGCTTGATAACCATAACGACCACCGCCACCTGCGCTACCACGTTCACGTTTATCACCACGTTGCACTAACACGCTAATGGATAGACGTACTAAAGGACGCACATCACCAGCATAAGTCCCATCAGTAGCCGCGACTAACACTTGCTCATAAACGCCATTAATGCTGACAGAGACTTCTTGGATCAGAGGCTCTTTACTGCGAACGTACGCATCAATCTCTTTTAGTAATTCAATCTTCTGCTGCTTATCCAAGCTGTCTAATGGATTAACCGCTTGATATGTTTGCGGCGTCACCACTTTTGAAAACGCTTTCACACTGGCCGACTGACCTTGTTGAGCGATCCCGCGTGCCGCAATAGCACTTTGTTTTAAACCATTAAGATCGATTTGATCGGAATAAGCAAAACCGGTTTTTTCACCCGAGATAGCGCGAATACCCACTCCACGGTCAATATTAAATGAACCATCCTTAATGATGCTATCTTCTAGCACCAGAGACTCATGCCAGCTAGATTGAAAATAGACATCCGCATAATCAATTTGACGAGTGGCAATACTTTCTAGCGTATGTTGAATATCACTGTCGGTTAACCCTGTTGGGGCTAATAATGCTTGCTCTACTGTATTTAAAGTCATAGGTGCTCTGTTAGTTCTTTGGGTCTGTCGATGTGGCTTTTTCAGACCGAGTAATTAGCTGACAGTCGAATCGTTGATGCTGAATAACCGGCATACGGGTTCGAATATCTTCATTTAATTTGGTATCAATGTTAACGATTAAGTGTCCGGCTGTCTCGGATAAACTGGCAACAATATTGCCCCACGGATCAACCACCATTGAATGACCCCATGTTTCTCGTCCGCAAGGATGAATTCCGGTTTGCCCGACCGCCACAATCCAGCATTGGGTTTCAATCGCTCGCGCGCGTAATAATACTTGCCAGTGTGCTTGTCCGGTCGGTTTGGTAAAGGCGGCTGGCACCACAATCACTTGCGCACCTTGTTGCCTTAATGCATTAAATAATGATGGGAAACGCACGTCATAACAAATAGATAAACCGATATTGGCAAAAGGAGTTTGCGCTACCACGACTCTATTACCCGCCAAGAAAGTATCGGACTCTCGATAATTGTGATGCGCATCCGCTACATCAACATCGAACAAATGCAATTTATCATAATTAGCGTATAGACTTCCGCAAGCAGAGAATAGCAAACAAGTGGTTTTGATTTCATCTCCCTCTTGGATAGGAAACGAACCCACCACTAACCACATTTGATATTGCTTGGCCAATTGGGCTAATTGGGCTTGGATAGGGCCATTATTTAAGCGCTCTGCAAACTTGCGGTAATCAGACTTACAACCAAATACCAAGGCATTTTCAGGCACGATAGCCCAAGCCACTTGCTGTTGTTGTAATATGTTGAGTTCAGCTTCAATGCTGTTCAAATTCACCTGAGGATCGGGTCCTGAGGTCATTTGAATTAATCCTACCTTTGCCATGGTCCGCTCCTTTCCTTAGAACTCGATCGCCGTATTGCTTCTTAGATGATAATAGCAATCCCAATTCTATTTATTATTTGAACGCTCATTAAATCTATGCAATTGGGGTAACCTATGCCCAAAGTAATTGAAACTGTAACCTAGACAACAAAGCTGCGGCTTCAAGAACCAAAGGGCTTATTTCTTTTCTTCGTTTAGCTTGTACTCACCCTTACTACGCGAGATTTCTTTTACATCTGGCGCATCGAGTGGACCTTTGATTGAGTATTGCACCTTGGTAAATACATCCACCACGGGCGATAAAACTTTGGTTAAGGCAAAGACGGCTAAGGCGGTTTGTGGGGTAACCGCAAACGCTGCCACAATGGGAATACTGGAGGTTAAATCTGGATAAAAAGTGACTTCAGCATCGACTAAGCGAGTGTTTAAATCCGCTGAACCACGTAATTTTAGATCCCCTGCCGAACCATCCATCCCTAAGTCATTAGTGACGAATACCCCTTTCTTCATTTTTCCGGTGCCTTTAATCGAATCAAAGGTCATACCATCATCAAATACGCCGGTGAAATCGAGCTTCATTTTGCGAATAATAGAATCTAAGCTAAATAAGCCGAGTAGACGCGCCGCGCCATTGACATCGGTGATCACACCATCTTTAAACTCACTGGATAAATGTCCCTGTAAAGTATCAGTCTTCATTGACCAAGGCGCACCATCCCAATCGGCGGAAGTATCAATAACAAACGAGGCTTTTTGCACACCTGAGCTGATCCCAAAACGCGCCATCACCTCGGAGTTATTATCTCCGGTTAAGTTGACCTTAAAGTTAGAATGGCTTTTATCGCCGGCCAATTGCCACCAGCCGCTGGACTTCAAGTGGTTAGAGCCTGTTTTTAAATCCAACGTTTTCCACACTAACTTGTCTTTATCGTGCTGTATTTGCATATCGAGTGTGCCGACTTTGTAGCCTTGCAACCACAGATCGGAAACTTTTAAATCAAGGTTGGGCATCGACTTATGGAACTGACGGTCAAAATCACTGATCAACGGATCATCCTTACCAAGATCACTGATTAAGGTTTTCTTTTCCGATTGTTCCCATTGCGGCACAAAAATATGCGCGCTACTTAAATTGACTCGTAAATCTTTTTTATTCACAAACTGGCCGGAACCAACCGCTTCGCTACTGTTGAGGTTCATTTGCCATTGCTTGGTTTGATGTACCGCTAAAAATTTGAGGTTATGCCAATCTAAATCCGCCAACTTTAAGGTCTTAGTCGTAATGTGTACATTTTCTGGCATTGGTAGTACTGGGAAATTGATTTCAGCTTTTTCTGTTTTCTTTTCAACTTCCGTATTTACTGGCGTTTTAGCTGCTTGAGTTTTACTTAGCGACGTCTTGGCGGGTATGGTTGGTTTGGCATCGGGTACGACCGGTTTTAACGCCACGTTATGCTCACCATCCATCAAGAAATCAATCCATTTGTCAGCATCAAATTTAGGGGTATTTATTGCGAAATAATTGCCGCCAATTGGGCTAACCTTAAAGTCCCCTTTACCGACAATAAAGTTACTCGCTTTGATCACTGGCGTAGATGGACGAATATCAATATCGGCTTGATACTTAGCCGTTGGCAAGGTAATACGCGCCGAAACATGTTCTTGATCACCCGCAGCTTGCATTCTAGCCTTGCCTTTCAAACCTAAGCCTTTTCCTAATGGCGCAGGGTAGCTGCTAGTGACATATTCAAGATCCGCTTGGCTGTCTATTTGGTAAGTAAAGCCAACATCGTTAAGATTCAGATCGAGATTTAGGTTCCATGGTGCGCTACCATTAAGCGGTTTTAACCAAGGCGATGGGATAGCTTTTTGCAGCTTAGTTAAGCTGGTTTCGCCCAACACATCAACATCGACCCCATAACCACCCGCTTGATTTTGCCCAGTAAAATCGAGCGAAATTGGCTGATCCAGCAAGTTCGCTTTAATACCTTTTGCTTTAACTACATCATTATCAAAAGTAATTCGACCAGATGCTTTGGTTAAATCAATCGGTGGGCTTTGTACTGAGATCGGGCTATCCTTCAAATCTGCATAACCCCAAGCTCGAGCATTACCACCATCAAATGGAATGTTAAGTTTAAATGTTGATGTCACCGGACCACTAACTTGTACCGCCGAAAGCGCAGCGCCAACAGAATCCACTAGCGGGGTTGCCAGCATGTAATCACGCACATCCTTACCGTCAGCTTTGGCTTTAGCGGTAATTTCAATGTGGCCATCAGGTGCAAGGCTTGGGATCTTACCGGTAATGCGTTCGGCGTCCACTCCCATTAATTTAGCGGAATGAGAATCCAAATACATAGCGTCATTTTCAAATAATAAATTCAACTGTAAATTAGTGATCGCAGGCCATGCGGTATCGAAACTAAATTTGGCATTTTTAAGTCCAACCCCGATTTGAAATATTCCATCATGATTATGATAAGGGAAGGTACTTAATGGGCCATACCAAATCAGTTTTGCTGTTTTCGCGGTGCCGCCTTGGATCGCTGCGGATAAATAATCGGTCAGATCGCGCCCTAATGCTAATGTCGGCAAATAACGCCAAGTTTCACCCGCATTAAGTACATCAGCTTCAGCATAAAAAGAGAGGAATGGGGATTTTTCTTTGGGGAAGTCCAACCTAAATGCCCCGACTGCTTTTAGATCTGGCGTACTGACTTCCACTTTATCAGCCCATAACTTCCAACCACTATTATCGCTTTGCCACACTAAATTAACGGCGCTATCTTTGATACGTAACGGGGCTTGGAATACCTCACCATAAGGCAGTTCATCATCTTTGATACTGGCTTTAATTGAGGCGGTATTTTTATTACCACTAATCTTGGCACTCAGCTTATGAAAACCAGGCAGCAAATCGTGTTGCTTGATGCTGCCATCGGTCAAGGTGGCAGAATAGGTCAATTTTTTTTGATCGCGCGGAATATCAACCCGAATATCGGTTAATAATCCCGTAGGTTGAAGTTGCTTAATAAAGTCATCGTTTGATTTTTGATCGGCAAGCAAGGTAACAAAAGGCGTGAGTTTATCCACTTCTATTTGAGACACATTAATCGCAAAGGTTTTAGGTTGCCAATCAAGGGCAAACTTCGGCGCTAACCATTTTTTACTATCGGTTTGAATATCAAATTGCTGACCTTGAACCGCCCAGCCTTTATTCACTGGTTTAAGTTTTAGCACGCCATGATTAATCACTAATTGGTGAGCCGTTTTATCCTCGCCCCAGCGTAAATTAGAGGATTGCAACTCTACCAATGCATCGGTTGGCTTGCCTTGTTTTAAGGTTAGCCAGCCATTGACACTGACTCTACCTGAATGAATAGTAGTTCTCTCTTTCAAGAATTTCGTCATCCATGGGGTAATACGGATATTTTGTGCCGAGACAAAAAAATCCCCATCGAGATAGCGAAGGTCACCATGTTCGGTAAAATTGGCAATCACTGAAACTTTATTTAAATTGACCCCAGCAATACTTAACACTCCTTCAGCCTTGTGATGGTTGTTATTATTTTGGAAGCGTAAACGGTCAATATCTAACTGACGAACATCCCCACTCGGGGCTAAATAGATCACCGACGAGTCGAGCACCGAAAATGAACCTAATTGCTTTAAAAAAACATCTTTAATTTGTTTTAATAACTTAGGATTACTTGATTCAGTTTCTACCGCCTTTGATGGTTCGTCTTTATTTGGAATGATCGACCAGCGGCTAACATCGGCTTGCAGACTTTGAATGGTAACGTTATCTAATTTTGGCTGCCAATGAATCAATGAAGAATAGAGATCCAATTTAAGATCGCTTCGACCAACGGTAACAATCGGGACTTGCTCACCAGGTAAAACAACCTTTACATTTTTTAACGCTAAAGAAGGGGTCAGGTTTTCCCAATAACCTTTAATGCTTCCAACTTGTACCTGAACACCCGTAGATTGAAAGATTTTAGATTCAATTTCTCCACGGTATTGATTGAGGTTAGGCAGAAAAACACGCAAAGCTATGACGATGACCGCCAATAAAACCGCGCCAGTTAATACTATCCATAATAAAGAACGCCAAAGGCGGGTGGCAAAGGTCACAGCTTACTCCATTACATCATGACAACGTCAAATTGCTCTTGTACATACAAAGGCTCAATTTGAATTTTCACTTGTTTTCCAATAAAGACTTCTAGTTCAGCCAAGGCGTGTGATTCATCACCTTGCAATGTTTCTGCTACCGCTGGCGCTGCATACACCACAAAGTTATCTGCATCATAAGCACGGTTAACTCGAGTAATTTCACGTAATACTTCAAAACAAACCGTCTCAACCGTTTTGACTGTGCCGCGACCTTTGCAGGTTGGGCAACCACCACATAGAACATGTTCAATACTCTCGCGTGTTCTTTTACGAGTCATCTCCACTAAGCCTAATTGAGTAAAACCATTAATATTGGTCTTCACTCGATCTGTCGCTAACGCTTGCTCTAATGATAGAATAACACGTTGGCGGTGCTCATTTTCCATCATATCAATAAAATCGATAATGATGATACCGCCCAAATTGCGTAAACGAAGCTGACGAGCAATAGCCTGAGTGGCTTCAACATTGGTATTAAAAATCGTGTCTTCTAAATTACGACGCCCAACAAATGCGCCGGTATTTATATCAACCGTGGTCATGGCTTCGGTTTGATCGATGATCAAATAGCCGCCAGATTTTAGTTCGACTTTACGATCGAGCGAACGTTGAATTTCATTTTCCGCATCGTACAAGTCAAAAATCGGTTTATCACCACCGTACAACTCTAAACGCTCGGTTAACTCTGGCACATATTCAGTGGTAAACTCTTGCAGGCTTTCAAACGCTAAACGCGAATCGACCTGAATCTTAGTAATTTCAGTGCCAACGAAGTCGCGTAAAATTCGCTGAGCCAGACCAAGCTCACCATACAGCATGGTTTTACTTTTATATTTACTGCGACGCTCAATGATTTTCTGCCATAACCGTTTTAGAAATGCAGCATCTTGGGCTAATTCATCGCTGTCGGCGGCATCTGCTGCGGTACGAATAATAAAACCACCATTATCATCACAATAAGGTAAAACAATTTTCTTTAAGCGATTACGTTCAGCTTCATCATCAATACGTTGAGACACCCCAACATGTGCAGCCCCTGGCATAAATACTAGATAACGAGAAGGGAGTGTAATATCGGTGGTTAAACGTGCTCCTTTGGTACCAAGCGGATCTTTCACCACTTGCACCACAATATCTTGCCCTTGGCGTACCAGTTGCGAAATATCTAATACTTGAAATTGTTTCTTTTCGTTTTCCGCCACACATTCCGTATGCGGTACGATATCTGAGGCATGTAAGAACGCCGCTTTATCTAAACCAATATCGACAAATGCCGCTTGCATACCAGGTAATACTCGACTGACCTTGCCTTTATAAATATTGCCAACAATGCCTCGGCGAGCTTCACGCTCAATGTGTACTTCTTGCAATTGCCCAAACTCAATCATCGCAACTCGGGTTTCACTTGGGGTGACATTTATTAATAACTCTGCACTTACACTCATGTGCGCCTCATAATCTTATAGGAAATCGCTTAACAACAAATCGGTTTCCATTAAAGGTAACCCCATCACGGCGTGATAGCTACCTTCGATTCGAGAAACGAAACGTCCTCCAATACCTTGAATACCATAACTGCCCGCTTTATCACACGGCTCACCACTGTGCCAATAGGCTTGTATTTCTGCTTCTGTTAGTGGTTTGAAACACACGTCTGTGATTACGGTTGTTGTTTTAAATTTTTGCTCGGTTGCTACCGTGACCGCAGTCATAACTTGATGTTTGCGGTTGGAAAGCTGTTGCAACATACGTTTGCTATCATTGTAATCGACTGGCTTTTCTAATACTTGTTGATCTATCACAACGATAGTATCTGCCCCGAGTACAGGCAACGATAATTGAGGGTTTTGCACTTGAGATAACACTAATCCGGCTTGAGCTTTTTCACGCGACAAACGCGCCACATAATCTTGTGGACGTTCTTCTGGTTGCTGCTGCTCTTCTATATTGGGGATGATAATATCAAATTGATAACCCAGCAAAGTGAGCAGCTCTTTACGGCGTGGTGAACCTGAAGCGAGAAGAAATGAAGAAGACATACGGAGCCTCGGTGAGGTGGATTATATTTAGCTTAAAATGTGTCATTCGATACGCGAGTGGAACAATAAAAACGTCATTCCATACGCGAGTCGAACGAGCAGATAGGGAATCTGCTTTTAACGCATATGCCAATGGCGGCGGAAGCGTCTTAATAACAAGAACATCCACGGCCATAGAATTGCATTCACTAAGCCTGCCCATAAGTAGTGGGCATCAAAATGAACATCGGTTATCAAAAACTCACCAAAAAACTCAATAAATTCAGCTAATACTGTAATTAAACCAATCACGACCGCTTGTTGCCATAGCGCCATATTACGAAGAACTTGGAAGTTCAACGCCACAATATACGCCACAATTGACATCACTAAGCCATGAATACCGAGCGTAGAACCAATCACCAAATCCCACAGTAGGCCAACAATTAATGCCGATCCTACATTCACTCGATGTGGCAGGGCTAAAATCCAATAACTGATAATTAAAATAATCCAACTTGGGCGCAGCATCTCTAATGGACCAGGCCAAGGAATGGCTTGAAAAATTAAGGCTATCAGCAATGAACACCAAATAATGACTTTGGTACGGAGAATATTATTGCTCATTATTCACCGCCTGATCGGATTTCAATATGGTTTGAGCTTGCTGTTGACGGGCTTGATCGGGCCACACTAAAAGTAAATAGCGCAAACGATCAAATTCTACTACCGGTTTGGCCTTGATCTCAGCAAAGGGACGACGATTATCATTCTTAACGCTAGTGACATACCCAACAGGATAACCTTCAGGGTAACGACCACCAAGGCCAGAAGTGACTAACAAATCGCCAGTTTGAATATCAGTACTTGTAGGAACATCTTCCAATTGAATTGAATCAATATCGCCACTGCCCGATGCAATCACCCGAATATCATTTCTTAAAACTTGTACCGGGATAGAGCTATTACTGTCGGTAAGTAACAATACGCGACTGTTATGTGCTGAAACATTAATTATTTGGCCGACGATACCTTTTTCATTAATCACCGGTTGGCCTTCATAGACACCATCAGTGCGACCTTTATTGATCACTACTTGATGACTGTAAGGTGAAGAATCGACCGCCATCACTTCGGTGACGATTTTCTTTTCATCACGTACGTAAGGCGAACCTAATAACTCACGTAAACGCGTATTTTCTTCCTTATATTGCTTTAATAATAAGGCATCACTTTTTAAGATTAGTACCTCATTTTTTAACGCATTATTGTTATCTACCAACGTTTTGAGGCTATTAAAACGCTCATACATACCGTCAAACATACTGCGAGGTAAGTTAGCCGTATATTGCAGAGGCGAGACCGTACTATTGAGTAAATAACGGACGTTAGAAAAGGTATCTAAACGACTATCTGCCAGCATTAAGCTAGCAGATACAACCAATGCGAAGAATAATCGCAACTGTAAGGATGGGCCGCGGCCAAAAATCAATTTCATGCAAACAAGCCAGTCTCTTTATCAATCAGAAGATTATTCTTCACTGAAAAGATCACCACCGTGCATATCAATCATTTCTAACGCTTTACCACCACCCAATGCAACACAGGTAAGGGGTTCGTCAGCAACAACAACAGGAATACCGGTTTCTTCCATCAATAAACGATCAATATCTTTTAGTAGCGCGCCGCCACCGGTTAATACCATACCGTTTTCAGAGATATCAGAAGCAAGTTCTGGCGGACATTGCTCAAGAGCAACCATGACCGCAGAAACAATACCCGAAAGTGGCTCTTGCAATGCTTCTAGTATTTCATTTGAATTCAAGGTAAAGCTACGTGGAACACCTTCCGCTAGGTTACGACCGCGCACTTCCATTTCAAGCACTTCATCGCCAGGGTAGCCTGAACCAATTTCGTGTTTGATTTTTTCTGCTGTGGCTTCACCAATTAAGCTGCCGTAGTTACGACGAACGTAGTTAATGATCGCTTCATCAAAACGATCACCACCGATACGAACAGAAGAGGAATACACCACACCATTTAGTGAAATAACCGCAACTTCGGTCGTACCACCACCAATATCGACCACCATAGAACCGGTTGGCTCTGACACGCGCAGACCAGCGCCAATTGCCGCAGCCATTGGTTCATCGATAAGATAAACCTCTCGCGCGCCTGCACCTAATGCTGACTCACGAATAGCACGGCGTTCAACTTGGGTAGAACCACAAGGAACACATACTAATACACGTGGGCTAGGTTTTAATACACTGTTATCGTGCACTTGTTTGATGAAGTGCTGTAGCATTTTTTCAGTCACGTAGAAGTCAGCAATTACGCCATCTTTCATTGGACGAATAGCTGAGATATTGCCAGGAGTACGACCTAACATTAACTTGGCTTCATGACCGACTGCAGCAACCGTTTTAGTGGTACCGTTACGATCTTGACGGATCGCAACAACAGAAGGTTCATCAAGAACGATGCCTTGACCTTTTACATAAATGAGGGTGTTAGCAGTACCAAGATCGATAGAAAGATCATTCGAAAACATACCACGAAGTTTCTTAAACATATTCTTCGTTATCCTAAGAGCAATAGAAGGAAATAAAATTGTGCTAAATGTACCAATGCCTCGCACTGTCGGCAAGTAATAACCACCAACCACCTAACAATAGTGCGTATTCTTACAAAAAGTTAACTCAATGAGGTTAATTTTTATAATTATTAGTAAATAAAAGACCATTAATAGGCAATTAAGTTCGGCTCACCACGGTAAATTATTCGGTCGTTACCTCGGTAAGCACCAAAGTTCACCACCGTCGATGGGTCTTCATCCCCCAAGTTACGCCAGTTAAATTGTAGCCAAGGTTGAGCTTGTTCATCATCGTCTCTTTTGGCACTCCAGTCACCACACTGGGTTTGATTTAATGTAGCGTCGGGTAAAGGCAAAGCGCTGTTCATCCCTATCGAGTCATCGCCTTGACGTAAAAATATTCGCGCCATTTCACGCTGACTATTGGCTTGTTCAGCATTAACAATATCACTGCTACCAGTCACAACGCTTTCCACTCCTTCTGGATCACTGCTTAACGCTGCGCTGCTATTCTCTACATTGCTCATCACACAATAAATACTGGCATCAAAATCACTGCCGCTATCGTCTTCATTGCGAACAAAAGACTTACCATTCCAGTACTCAGCGCGCAACGGAACTTGGACCGAACCACCTTGCGGGCCACTGACATTATCCAATGTCATGCGGCCATAACGGAAATCAGGAGCAGTATCAAATGGCATAGCGCGATCATCATCTGCATCGTCTGCATCGTCTGCATCGTCTGGAACTATAAAGCTTTCATTACCATTTGTATTAGCATCAAAATCAAAATTAACATTATCCTCCGTTGGATCGGTAACTGGCTTTGTTGCGTAATTCGATGGAACTAAATGTGAAACTGACGATCAGATCGTTTACTCCCCACTAAACCATCGATATTCATGCCAAAACCTCGTTATAAGACCAAAAACTGGAAGTTATATAATCAATCACTGATTAAACGTGGTTCACTGACTTTCTGGATTGATGAAGAAGCTATCCAAGAATGGAAAGTCAGGAAACATGGAACTGATGGGAAGCGCCGGATCTGGCGTAAGTTACATATAGGTGTTGATGTCGTTACTCATGAAATTATTGCGGCAGAACTCACTTTCTCGAATGTCAGTGACGGAGACATTCTACCTAATTTACTAAAGCAAACACGTCGAAAGATCTTAAAAGTATCAGGCGATGGTGCTTACGATACTCGACAATGCTATGAAGCCATTCGTATCAAAAAAGCCACCCCACTTGTGCCTCCAAGACTTGGTGCAGTCTTTTGAGAAAAGGGACATCCACGAAATTTATCCGTCGGGTTTCAACAGTTTTATGGTTCTAATAAGCAGTGGAAAACACGGTTTGGGTATCATAAAAGGTCAATTTCAGAAACGGCAATGCATCGAGTGAAAAAGCTATTGGGCGGAACACTCAGCTTAAGAAATTATAATGCCCAAGTTGGGGAAGCTTACGCAATGATCAAAGCTTTAAATAAACTAACAGGGCTAGGTATGCCTAAAACTTACCGAATTGATTGAAATAATACCATTCTAGTGTTGTCACCTCTAAATTTGAATTACGCAACAAAGCCTTCTTTTGGTACTACAGGTTTGTCCAATTGGTAGCTTTGATAAAACTGAGAGCCCAGCGTGACGGTTGCTTTTAGGTTACTGATGTCTTCGCTATCGAGCGCTGCACCTAATTGGAATTGCCAATTATTATTTTCTAATTCAAAGAAAACGGCAGGTTCAATACCGAATTCTTCGCTCACTTTAGATACATAAATACCATCACTGAGTATTACAATACTCAGCGTCGGTTTTTCTTTCTTCTTTGCGGTCAATCTTTGTATTAATGAGTTCATACTCATAGAGTTGCTCTTTTCCTTTTTTAACACAAACAATTGGCTATCACTAACCGTTATCGCCAGCGATTTCTGCGCCCTGGCGTGACTAATTTTACTGGCTTTTCTTTTGGCAAGTCATCCAATGGAGAAAGACAAGATTCAGATGCAAAAAATCGCCCTTGACCACCATGTAAACCAAGTTTTTTTAATACTATCCATTCTTGTTCATTTTCTACACCTACGGCAATAACCTTAATATTAGTATTACTGCATGAGCCTAATAAACTGCGAATGAATAATTGATTTTCATTTCTAAGGTTAATTTGTTTAATGAGGCTTCGGTGTAATTTTAAATATGTCACTGGTAAATCTTTCGCGTAGTGCGTACTAACAATCGTTCTGCCGACTTGGTCGACAATGATTTTACAGCCAATACCCGCCAACATTTTAATAATGGGACGCATATAGTCTAAATTGTTAACTAAATTGCCTTCGACGAACTCAAAAGCAAGGCGACTTCTTAAGTCTTTTGTTAGCTGTAAAAGCTCATATTTAAGCCAGCTAGTATACGCTTTCTTCTTAAACGGTTCGACAAAAAGGTTGATGCTGTAATTCAAGTTTGTCTCATTTTTTTTAAGTTGAACCAGTATTGTTTCAAGATTTACTTGGTCTAATTTTCGTTCGTAACCAACTTGTTCAATCGCAGTTAAAAACTGTGATGCTTTAATTATAACTCCCGCCTCATCTCTTATTCTGTTGAATAATTCATAATGCACAATATATTGATTACCCACCACATCATTATTATAAGACCTATTATCATTACCACCAATTAGATAACAAGGCTGCTGATAAATTAACATCTTGTTCATATTTATAGTGAGATCAAATAAATTTCTCCAACGAACCCCACCACGATGCTCATTTTGTTGATTATGTTGCTTTTTGTATTTTCCCCAGCCGATCCCTTGTTCTATACGAACCCCTTTTAATGCAGTTTCAGCTTCATCAATAATCTTGCCTCGCCGTTCACCTTGCGTGAATAAACTCAAACCAATATGGCACCAATTGTCATTTTCCATCCCTTCTAATGGGGTTAGTTTTTTCAGTTGATTGACACATTGCGCTGCCATGGTAGTGATTTCTTTTTCGGTTTGGTGCGGGATCATTAAAGCAAATTGAGCGTCATAATAACGAGCAAAAACAGAGTTAGGATAGCGTTGACTAATATTTGACAACACTTGTCCTATTTCTACCAAAAAGGCATCGCCCGATTGGCCATTATTGCTCTCTATTACGTCTTCCCAATCATTGATTGCCACCATCAACACGCCACCCGCCACGCCATTTTCTTGCAATACAGATTCGAGTTTACTGTCAAATAAGATCCGATTAGCCGCACCGGTTAATTGATCTAAAAAGGTATGAGTACGAATAAATGTATCAAAACGGTTTCTTTCTTGGCGTGCGTCTTGCAGTTCCTCAATTAATCGGTCAAGCGCCTCACTGGCGGTATAGGGCCACTCTCTTTCATCGCCTTTAGCAAACCTCTCCACTTGACCCGCTAAGATCATTCGCCCACGCTCTTCCAATAATTCAGAGCCTGATAGCTGCTCTTTCAACCATTTAAGCCCTCGAATCAAACAAAATACCACCAGCAACACGGCGCAAGTTAACGAGAAAAAAGCTTGAAATGAGTAGCTACTATCAGAATAAGGAGGGATAACTTCAAAGACTGCGATGTAGCCTTGATTTCGATTAAGGGATATTTGCTTTTGATATAACAAGACACTTTGAGCTTGCAGTGAGGGTTGGGTTAATGCGCGATCGGTAAATTGATAGATCACACCCGCGGGTGATGAGAGTTTGAATGTCACCACGTTATTCGTTTGCAGCAATTTAGGCAGCCAGTGACGAATAGAATCAAAATCTTGTGATGAGGAAAGTTCATTGTCGACCACTTGGGTCAGGCGAGCTAAATTTTGATCAACGTAGTCATTGCCCATTTTTTGAAAGGTTAATACCCCACCAATAAATAAGATGAACATTGCTGTGATCACGATCATAGTGACAAAAGCCACCAAGCGGGTACTTAACTTTAGTGTTGGGGTGTATCTCATCAAACGCATTCCATTGAAATTGAGGATATACCCATCTTAATTTGAAGTTGCGGCTT
Source organism: Vibrio algicola (assembly GCF_009601765.2). Taxonomy (NCBI): domain Bacteria; kingdom Pseudomonadati; phylum Pseudomonadota; class Gammaproteobacteria; order Vibrionales; family Vibrionaceae; genus Vibrio; species Vibrio algicola. The sequence goes on along the minus strand of NZ_CP045699.1, from coordinate 450,366 downwards.
AGTTGCCTATTGAGCTTACTACAGCTTCAATTTATGTGGATATAGCTTCCTGCTTGTTAGATTAACAGACTACTTAAAACAGCTTAAAACAGCTTAAAACAGCTTAAAACAGCTTAAAAAACCAACATTTAGTTATCATATATACAACAAAAGCCACAAAAAACTTGCGGCTTCTGATTATTCTTACACTTTTAATTTATATAAGATCTAAAATGGAATGTCGTCATCGAAATCCATCGGTGGCTCATTGTATTGAGGTTGAGCCTGTTGTGGAGCTTGCTGCGGCGCTCTTGGCGCTTGTTGTTGCTGCTGATGTTGTGGAGCTTGTTGTTGAGGCTGCTGAGGCTGCCCCCAATTACCTTGCTGCTGATTACCACCGGCTGGAGCGCCAGCACCTTGCGAGCGACCACCTAACATTTGCATCACACCGTTAAAGCCTTGTACAACCACTTCGGTAGTGTAGCGATCTTGACCACTTTGATCTTGCCATTTACGGGTTTGCAGTTGGCCTTCAACATATACTTGAGAACCTTTGCGTAAATATTCACCAGCCACTTCCGCAAGCTTTCCAAATAAAGACACACGATGCCATTCTGTTTTTTCACGTTGCTCACCGGTTGCTTTATCTCTCCAAGATTCTGAAGTCGCTATTGTGATGTTAGCCACTGCGCCACCGCTTGGTAGATAACGGATCTCAGGATCATTCCCTAAGTTTCCAACTAAAATTACTTTGTTTATTCCGCGGCTAGCCATGTGCTGCTCCGTCTTAATCTATTTAAATTCAGCCCCAAATTATAGCATAATTTTTTATGTATAGATAAAAAATTACACCCTAATAAGTCGCTCGATAACGGTGATTACAATGCTTTAAATCACAAGAAAAAAAACGCTTAAACTCATATTTCATCATTACTCATAATAAAAAATTGCATCTATTATTTTGTAAAACTGCAATCCATCTAACAACTTATCGCTTTATAAAAGACATCGAGTATCAATAGTGAGAATGGTTATCACTTAATTGTCATGCGACGTGTATTGCTCCCTGATTCAACTTAAAATCAGAGCTTATTTTTTCATGCTCTCTATTTTAAATTCCCCCTGACCTACGATGTCCTCGCTTCAGTTGCCGTTGAGTCGCATTGTTGATGTCAGCCTTAATCCACTCAGCATTTAAGCACATTTAGGGAGCGTAAATTGATGACCATATTAGCCCGTACTGCTATCTACCTTCTATCGCCTTTTGCTTTCCATACTCACCCACTCTATCGACAACTGCTCTCCACTACGGACTTTGAAGTCAATACGCTAAACCTAACCACTATCGCCAACTTAAAACAAAGCCAGAATAAATATATCATTTTCGTTGATGGTCAATTTTCTGAACAAGAGCTGTTTGACTTACAAACCCACCCGGTATGCCACCAGGCTTACGCATGTGTGCTTTTTAATGCCCCGCAACAAGCAAACTTATTGCTGCTATCTCAATGGAAAAATCTGGCTGGATACTTTCCATCAAACGCTAACACCTTCGATATGTTGCGAACATTAAAAGATATCAACCAAGGTGAAAATCGCTTACCTCGTCAATTATTGATTAATTTATTTCAATATTGGCAAGGAATTAACCAACATAATAATCAACATCTGATGTCAGCTAAGTTGTCATTAACCCGTCGTGAACTTGAAATCCTCAATCATTTACAAATAGGACAAAGTAATCTGGATATTGCCGATTCTTTATTTGTCAGTGAACACACCATCAAATCTCATCTCTATCGCATCTTTAAAAAAATCAATGTCAGTAATCGACGACAAGCGATCAATTGGGCGCAACTGTATTTATAAGCCCCCTATCCCCCTCGATTATTGTTTAAATTAAAGACATTCATTGTATCTATGGTCAAAGTAATTGGCGTTGTATTGATCTAATGCAGCCAACAAATCTGCCACTTCAACTAAAAATGCTCTATTGTGATAGTTTTATCAGGCAAGTGTCAGGTATACGTTGTTTTCCCTACCTATGTTTGTTTTTCCTGACGAATTAATGCTATGTTAGCATTAATTCTACTATTCTTATTTTTTACCCTTAAAGGTTTCAGTCATGATCAAAAAGTGCCTATTTCCCGCAGCTGGCTACGGAACTCGCTTCCTACCGGCGACTAAGTCAATGCCGAAAGAAATGATGCCTATCGTTAATAAACCATTAATCGAATATGGAGTTGAAGAAGCGATTGAAGCAGGTATGACGGGTATGTGTATTGTTACCGGTCGTGGTAAGCAATCACTGACTGATCACTTCGATAAAAACTATGAATTAGAACACCAAATCAGTGGCACTAATAAAGAAGATTTATTGATTAATATTCGTGACACCATCGACAGTGCCTACTTCACTTATATTCGCCAACGTGAAATGAAAGGTTTGGGGCATGCCATTCTGACTGGCCGAGAATTGGTCGGAGATGAACCGTTTGCCGTAGTATTAGCCGATGATTTATGTATCCATGAAGCACAAGGTGTTTTGGCTCAAATGGTGGCTTTGTATAAGCAATTTCGCTGCACGATTGTTGCGGTGCAAGAAGTACCAAAAGAAGAAGCCTACAAGTACGGCGTTATTGCGGGTGAGATGATCAAAGACGATCTTTATCGCGTCGATGACATGGTCGAAAAACCAGAACCAGGCACAGAACCAAGCAACCTTGCTATTATTGGTCGCTATATTTTAACCCCTGATATTTTTGAACTAATTGAAAATACCGAACCAGGTAAAGGCGGCGAAATTCAAATTACCGATGCGCTACTCAAACAAGCTAAATCTGGCTGTGTACTCGCTTATAAATTTAAAGGTAAGCGTTTTGATTGCGGCAGTGTTGAAGGCTACATTGAAGCGACTAACTACTGCTACCAAAATCTGTACTTAAAATCAGACGATACCAAAACCAGTAAAAAATAATTTTATTGATTGGTAGTAGATTGATTAGTGCTTGATTCAAAATCTAAACCGTAACGCGCACTGTGTCGTTACGGTTTTTTTATACTTGCAATCCAACTGTTTATTTATACAGTTCACTATTTCCACAGACCCAGAGCTATGTAATACTAGCTTCAGTAAGTTTACCTTAATAGTGAGAGCATCAAGCATGGATACCATCGAAGTTCGCGGCGCCCGAACCCATAATCTAAAAAATATTAATCTCACTATTCCGCGTGATAAATTAATTGTGATCACTGGGTTATCAGGCTCAGGTAAGTCCTCACTTGCTTTTGATACCTTATACGCCGAAGGTCAACGTCGTTATGTTGAATCGCTTTCGGCTTATGCTCGTCAATTTCTATCTTTGATGGAAAAGCCCGATGTCGATCATATTGAAGGCTTATCTCCTGCTATTTCTATCGAGCAAAAATCTACCTCGCATAACCCACGTTCCACCGTTGGAACCATCACCGAGATCTACGATTATTTGCGCTTATTATACGCTCGAGTAGGTGAGCCACGCTGCCCAGAACATGACACACCTTTAGCAGCGCAAACTATTTCTCAAATGGTGGATAAAGTACTCGAAATGCCTGAAGGCAGTAAATTAATGCTATTGGCACCAATCATTAAAGAGCGTAAAGGGGAGCATGTTAAAACCCTGCAAAACTTAGCCGCGCAAGGGTTTATTCGAGCTCGCATTGACGGTGAAACCTGTGATCTATCCGATCCTCCGACTTTAGAGTTACATAAAAAGCACACTATCGAAGTGGTGGTCGATCGCTTTAAAGTACGTTCAGGTATTGAACAACGCTTGGCAGAATCATTCGAAACCACATTGGAGCTTTCAGGCGGCACCGCCACCATTAGCTGGATGGATGATGATAGCCAGCAAGATGTTATTTTCTCGGCCAACTTTGCCTGTTCACATTGTGGTTATAGCATGCGTGAACTTGAGCCTCGTTTATTCTCTTTTAATAACCCAGCCGGTGCATGTGAAACTTGTGATGGTTTAGGTGTGCAGCAATTTTTTGATGCTGAACGGGTGATCCAAGATGACAGTTTAAGCTTAGCCGATGGTGCGATCCGTGGTTGGGATAAGAAGAATTTCTATTATTTCCAAATGCTCAATGCCTTGGCGGAACATTATCAATTCGATTTAAAGCAACCTTTTAATAAGCTGCCAAAGAAAATCAGAGAGATTGTTTTAAACGGCTCCAAACGAGAAGAAATTGAGTTTAAATACGTCAATGATCGCGGTGATATCCGAGTTAAACGCCATGCTTTTGAAGGGATTTTAAATAACCTTAATCGTCGTTACCATGAGACTGAATCCAATTCCGTCAGAGAAGATTTAGCCAAATACATTTCCAATAAAACCTGTTCAAGTTGTGGTGGTGCTCGCCTGAAAATCGAAGCCCGTCATGTGTTTATTGGTCAAACAACACTGCCACAAGTGGTAGAAATGAGCATTCATGAATCATTAGTCTTTTTCGAGCAATTAGCCTTAACCGGGCAACGCGCTCAAATCGCTGAGAAAATATTAAAAGAGATCAATGACCGTTTAAGTTTTCTGATTAATGTCGGCTTAAATTATCTTAATTTATCTCGCAGCGCCGAAACCCTGTCTGGTGGTGAAGCGCAACGTATCCGTCTCGCCAGTCAGATTGGCGCTGGATTAGTTGGGGTAATGTATGTTTTGGATGAACCTTCGATTGGCTTGCATCAACGCGATAACGAACGTTTATTAAAAACCTTGGTTCATTTACGCGACTTAGGTAATACCGTGATCGTGGTCGAGCATGATGAAGATGCTATTCGCGCCGCCGATTATGTGATTGATATTGGCCCAGGGGCGGGTATTCATGGTGGTCAAGTGATCGCCGAAGGCACAATGCAAGATATTTTAGATTGCCCAGAATCATTAACCGGACAGTATCTAAGTGGTACGCGTGAAATCGAAATCCCCAAACAACGTACCCCAATCGATAAAAAGAAAACGGTCGAGATCATTGGCGCAACCGGTAACAACTTGAAAAGTGTCGATATGTCGATTCCTGTTGGCTTATTTACTTGTGTGACAGGGGTTTCCGGCTCAGGGAAATCAACCTTAATTAACGATACTTTCTTTAAAATTGCTCATGCCCGCTTAAATGGTGCTACCACAGCCGAAGCCGCGCCTTATAAAAAGATCAACGGCTTGGAGCATTTCGATAAAGTCATCGATATTAACCAAAGCCCAATCGGCCGTACTCCACGCTCCAATCCTGCCACTTATACTGGTATTTTCACCCCGATCCGTGAGCTGTTTGCTGGTACTCAAGAATCGCGTTCGCGCGGTTATAAACCAGGTCGTTTTAGTTTTAACGTGCGCGGCGGTCGCTGTGAAGCTTGCCAAGGCGATGGCGTAATAAAAGTAGAAATGCACTTTTTACCGGATGTGTATGTACCATGTGATGCTTGTAAAGGTAAACGCTACAACCGTGAAACCTTAGATGTACGCTATAAAGGCAAGAGTATTGATGAAGTTTTAGACATGACAGTGGAAGATGCCCATCAATTTTTTGAACCCGTTCCGGTAATTGCCCGAAAACTCAAAACCTTAATGGATGTTGGTTTATCCTATATTCGCTTAGGACAAGCGGCAACCACACTATCTGGCGGGGAAGCTCAACGAGTTAAGCTTGCCAAAGAATTGTCGAAACGTGATACCGGTAAAACGCTGTATATTTTAGATGAGCCGACGACGGGTCTGCATTTTTATGATATTCAACAACTATTAACGGTATTGCACCGCCTGCGGGATCATGGCAATACCGTGGTGGTGATTGAGCATAATTTGGATGTCATCAAAACCGCCGATTGGATTATCGATTTGGGCCCTGAAGGTGGCAGTGGCGGTGGTGAGATCGTCGCTTGTGGCACCCCAGAACAAGTGGCAAAGGTGAAAGGTTCGCATACTGCGCATTTCTTACAGCCGTTGTTAACTGGTAAATAGGCGCTTAAAAACGTTAACATGGCCAAAGCAGCGAGGGGCGAGTTATCCGTAATATCGCTTTTTGAATATAAATAAAAGCGAGATCCTCTATCTACTCGTGCTACTCGCATATGGAATGACAACATATATCGAGCGACGCAGCTCGTGTTACTTACGTATAGAATAGTCATCTTTATAATTGTGGCTTCATGTTTCACAACCAAAATAATTTAATCTTCGTTTAATTAGGAACACACTCGCGATGGCGACTTTACACACCCAGGGTACCTTACTCGATACGCAACCCGCCTCTCGAACACTGATCAAACCTTTTTTATGGTCGATAGGGTTGATTTTCTGCCTCGCAATGCATTTTTTTCAACCTAATCCTGGTGGCTCTGGATTATTATTACCCTTTAATCCTGCGGTATGGTTGGCGGTGAGCTTTTGTATTGCGATTGGATTGTACGAAACTGGTGCTAAGCGTTCGTGGCGCTATTCAAGTTTAACCATCGGGTTGTTGGTGGTGTGTATTTTACTCACCATTCCTGTCTTTTATTCCGCTTCGGTACCGCAAGATGCTATCACGCGCTTAATTGGCTTATGGGGTGGTTGGCTATTTTTTTGTATGTTGCAACAATTTCAATTTAGCATCAAACAACGCCAAACCTTGCTGTGGTTTATTCTGATCGGGGTATTGATTGAAATCGTTTATGCCTATATCCAATATTTAGTCCTCCAACCTGGCAACCCACTCGGTTATAACACCGTCAGCAATCGCCCATTTGGTATTTTTCAACAACCGAATGTGATGGCCAGTTTTGTTGCCACCGGTTTAGTCATTTCAGGTTATTTGTTGGCGCGCCAACATCAAAGCAATGAGAAGTATCATCCGCTACTAAATGGATTATTGTACCTTTTCCCGATCATTAGTATGCCTTTATTATGGGTACTCGCCTCAAGAACCGGTTGGTTAGGCGGCATTGTTGGTTGTGTATTGTTACTTCCTTATTTAAAACGCTTTTTATCTGCCAAACAATTTTCACTTTGGTGCTTTGCAGTGGTTCTGGGCTTAGCAGCCGGTTATGGTATCGCGGAAGCAAATGGTGGAAATAAGCTCATTGAACAAAAATCAAACCTAGAAAGTCCACGCCGTTACACCTTTCCTCAAACCTTAGATATGGTGATAGAAAAACCATTAACCGGCTATGGTTACGGCCGTTTTGAACCGGCTTATATTGTTTATACCGCCAGACAGCATCAAATAACCCCAGATTATCATGCTGGCCTAGCCTCGATGGATCATCCACATAACGAACTATTATACTGGGCGGTAGAAGGCGGAATTGTCCCTTTAATGGGCCTATTATTGGCTACATTATTGGTATTACGAAAAATACGCAAAGTCAGCTCTGGCGCACGTTTAGCCACTGCTGCACTATTCTTTCCACTCGTCTTGCACACCCAATTAGAGTACCCTTTTTATCACTCGGCCGTGCATTGGGTGATCTTTATCATGCTGATTTATTGGCTCGACCAACTCACCTCTCAGTATCAAACAGCGGGCTTTAGCTCTATCAGCAAAAGTTTTCTTAGCATCGTGTCTTTAGTGCTGCCAATTCTCACCACGTTTTATATGATTTCAGCGCTGCAAACCAATATTGTACTGAATAAATTTGAGCGTAGTCGTCAGGTTAACCCCGAACTTTTACAGCAAGTAACCAACCCGAGTGTGTGGAAAGATCGCTTTGATTGGGATGTGTATAAAACCCAATTAAATATTGGGTTAGTAATGGAAAAACCAGAATACATTCAACCTTTTATTGATTGGGCTAACGAAATAATTAAACACAAACCTCGCCCAGCATTTTATTCTAGTTTGATTGTGGCTTATCAAGGTTTAGGTGAGATGGATAAAGCGCAAGCGATCCGTCATGAAGCTGAATTTTTATTCCCGAATCAAGATTTTTCTAAAGTGCGGTTTATTCCCAAGGCCGAACGTGCGTCACATGCCCAATCGCAAGCGACAACGGGTGAAAGCACCGAATTAACCACGAGCAAAGCAATGGAAGTTCAAGCGTTCAGCAATTCGGTTATGGCTCCGAAAGTTCCTGCTAAATAATCCAAAAAAATAAAGGGAGCCGTATCAACCGCTCCCTTTTTTGCCCTTTCATACCGTTTTTACTGCCATTGATTTTTAACCAATATTGGTCGATTTAATTCGCTATTGAGTTAAAGTCTGTTGCAGTGCTTTTAAACATAGCGCGACATTTTCTTGTTTCGCGCTGTAGCCCATCAAACCAATCCGCCATACTTTTCCTGCCAGCGCGCCTAAACCGCCACCGACCTCCAGGTTATAATTATCTAGCAGGCTAGCCCGAACCGCGCCATCATCAACACCTTCCGGTAAATACACTGAGTTTAACTGTGGTAAGCGACATGCTTCATCCACGACAAAACGAAAGCCTAATGCTTCTAAACCGACTTTGAGCTGTTGATGCATATCCGCATGCCGTTGCCACGCATTTTCAAGACCTTCTTCATGCAAGGCTAGTAATGACTCATGCAAAGCATACAGACTATTGACTGGCGCAGTATGATGATAACTACGTTTTGCGCCGCCGTTCCAATAACCTAGCACCAAGCTTTGGTCTAAAAACCAGCTTTGCACGGGTGTGGTACGTGCTTGGATTCTTTCTATGGCCTTGGGTGAAAAAGTTATTGGTGATAAACCAGGAACGCACGACAAACATTTTTGACTGCCTGAATACACCGCATCTAATCCCCATTCATCCACTTTTAATGGCACGCCACCAAGTGAGGTCACCGCATCGACAATGGTTAATGCATTAAACTGCTTCGCAACTTTTGCTAACGCTTGCGCATCACTCAACGCGCCAGTTGAGGTTTCAGCATGCACAAAAGCTAATACTTTTACATCGGGATTTTGTTCAAACGCAACTTGCACTTTATCGACACTGACCGGTTGACCCCATTCATCATCCACTAGCACGACTTGCGCGCCACAACGAATGGCATTTTCACGCATCCGCTCACCAAACACACCATTACGGCACACGATAACTTTATCACCGGGTTCTAATAAGTTAACAAAACAGGCCTCCATCCCAGCGCTGCCTGGCGCAGACACAGGAATAGTGAACTCGTTTTCAGTTTGAAAAGCATATTTTAATAGCGTTTTGACTTCATCCATCATGCCAATAAACAGCGGATCCAGATGGCCGATGGTTGGCCGACTCAGTGCTTGCAATACATAAGGAGAAATATCGGATGGGCCGGGTCCCATGAGAATACGACGTGGTGGGTAAAAGCGTTGAATCATCTTATTATCCTTAATTTGAGTGGCGTCTTGTTCCACTGTAAACAAATTTGTAACATGCCGCAATTTAACCTGACTCAACAGTCGAAAGTCATTTACCAAGATGTGAACATCCTCACTTAATATTAAAACTCATAAGCGAAGCTCTCTTGTTATTCGAGCGGGTAAAATAGCAATAAGGTGATAAGTAATAACGTTTTAAAAATAGCCATAAAGATTCACAATGCATATTGACATTTATCGTGCAAAACCGTTCAATGTAAGAGTGACAAAAATGTGACATTCAAGTACTTTTTGTAACAAGGAGAGGAGCGTAACCTAGGCAGATTTTTCGTGGTCCCCCCAAGGCCGATACGATAAATTCAGGGAGAGTTACGCCGAGGTGAATAAACATGGTGGGTGTTTCTATATTCCAATAAGACGGATATATCATCGGTTGTTTAGGCTGAATCCTAACAACTGTCATCAATGTCGAGACCCTATATTTGGCAAGATCATTGATGGTGAGCTTCTATAATTTACATGGCTATGCTGCTCAGCTATAGCTTCTATGTATCTTGTAAACTCGCTCAACCGACTTCTCTTCAACATTGGACGTTTGCTTATTCTAGTTTGGAATAGGCCATTTAGGTATTAAGGGAGACAAGGTTGTGAGCGCATTTAATGTAGCAAAATTTGGCGGAACCAGTGTAGCAAACTTCGAGGCGATGAGCCGTTGCGCGACAATTATAGAAAACAATCCAGCCACAAAACTAGTGGTCAGCAGTGCTTGTTCGGGCGTGACCAATTTATTAGTCGAGCTTTCGCTAGGTGTGACTGACGCTGAACATAGACAGCAATTATTAACCAAGATCAGCGCTATCCACGATGACATCATTGCGCAGCTATCACAATCCAAAGCGACCAATGATGCGGTCAATAAGGTGTTAGTTCGACTGGCTAGCATGGCAGAAGCGGCCTCTTTTCAAACCAGTGATAAATTAACCGATCATATTGTGGCGTGTGGCGAGTTAATGTCTACTCATATTCTGACTCAATTAATGGTTGAGCGCGGTATTGATGCGGTTCGTTTTGATATTCGTGAGATCCTGCGCACCAATTCTGAACATGGTAAAGCCGAGCCTATTATCAGTGAAATATCGCAACTTGCAGAACAACATTTAGTCCCACTATGTCAAAAGCAGCTGGTGATCACTCAAGGCTTTATTGGCAGTGACAGCGAAGGCAATACCACCACACTAGGACGTGGCGGCAGTGATTACAGCGCCGCATTAATTGCTGAAGCGGTTAAAGCGGAAGGGCTAGAGATCTGGACCGACGTACCTGGCATTTACACTACCGATCCTCGTATTGCCCCCAAAGCGGCTCCTATTGCTGAAATCAGCTTTAGTGAAGCGTCGGAAATGGCCAATTTTGGCGCGAAAATTTTACACCCTTCGACCTTATTACCTGCATTGCGCCATCAAATCCCAGTCTTTGTCGGATCGTCTCGTCAACCTGAAAATGGTGGCACTTGGATCCGTCAAAAAGTCGAGAGCGCCCCGTTGTTTAGAGCATTAACTTTGCGCGGCAATCAAACCATGGTAACGCTACGCTGCCCAGAAATGTACCAAGCGTATGGCTTTTTAGCGCAAGTGTTTGCCATTTTAGCCAAGTACCAAATCTCGGTCGACTTAATTACCACCTCTGAAGTCAGTGTCTCTTTAACATTAGATCAAACCAATACTTCTGGCGGTGCACCGCAGTTGCCGATTGAAGCACGTGCAGAACTAGAACAACTGTGTACGGTTGAAGTCGAGCATAATTTAAGCTTGGTCGCCTTAATTGGTAATAAAATGAGCGGCAAAAAAGGATATGCTAAGCAAGTCTTTAGCGCACTCGAAGAGTTTAATATCCGTATGATTTGTTATGGCGCTAGCCCGCATAATTTATGCTTTTTAGTCAGCGAAGATGAATCCAAACAAGCCATACAAGTTTTGCATCACGCCTTGTTTGAATAAGTGATATGTTCGTATTCCATCTGTCACGAATACAAACCGTGAGGTGATCTAAAACGATCACCTCATACGCGAGTAGCACGAGCTGATAGGGAATCTCGCTTTCATCCTTACTGATAGGGTTAAAAAGCGAGATCACGGATAACTCGTGCCTCGTTTGCTCAATGACGATACTTCTTATATAAAAAGAGCGCATCCATCAGGATCCGCTCTTTTTTTATACTCAGTGACAGGCCTTGGCTTTAACTCAAGTTAGGCCCTAACCATTTTTCCATCTCCACTTCATCCCAGCCTTTACGCCTAGCATATTCTTCGGCTTGATCTTGTTGGATCTGCGCAATAGCAAAATAACGAGAATCTGGATGAGAGAAATACCAACCGGAAACCGACGCTCCAGGCCACATCGCATAACTGGTGGTCAGCGACATACCAATGCTTTCTTCTACCTTTAGGATCTCCCATAGGCTGCCTTTTTCGGTATGCTCAGGACAAGCAGGATAGCCAGGCGCTGGGCGAGTACCTTGGTATTTCTCACGAATAAGATCGTTATTGGTGAGGTTTTCATCGGCAGCATAACCCCAGATTTCCTTACGCACTTTCTCGTGCATATATTCTGCAAATGCTTCGGCTAATCGATCCGCTACTGCTTGGATCATGATCGCGTTGTAATCATCGCCTGCCGCTTTATAAGCATCGGCTAAATCACGTTCGCCAATTCCGCCAGTGACCGCAAACCCACCAATCCAATCCGCTTTACCGCTGTCTTTAGGTGCAATGTAATCGGATAAACAGTAGTTAGGTCCTTTCGGTTTATCGGTTTGTTGGCGCAAGTTATGCAGCACTTTAATGACTTCGGTGCGCGACTCATCGGCGTACACTTCAATATCATCCCCCACGCTATTGGCAGGGAACATCGAACAAATACCGCTGGCTTTTAAAATGCCGTCTTTTTCTACCCTCTCAAGCAAACCAATCGCATCATCAAAAATACGTTTCGCTTCTTCGCCCACTTCTTCATGCTCAAAAATCGCAGGGTATTTGCCCATTAATCCCCAAGTCAGGAAGAAAGGGGTCCAATCGATATAATTACGCAAAACCGATACATCAATATGTTCAAACACATGGACACCAGTTTGCATAGGTGCAGGCGGAGTATAAGTTTGCCAATCAATATCAACCTTATTGGCGCGCGCCGCTTCTAATGTGATCGGCTTGGTTTTAGGCCGTTTGCGCGCGTGTTGATCACGAGTACGATCATAATCAAGACTAAGCTTTTCGATAAATGCCGGACGTAAACTGTCAGACAGTAATGCCGAACACACCCCAACCGCGCGTGAAGCATTATTCACATACACCACTGGCTGATTATAATTTTGTTCAATTTTAACCGCAGTATGTGCTTTTGAAGTGGTCGCTCCGCCAATTAACAATGGAATATCAAACCCTTGGCGCTCCATTTCTTTGGCGACATACACCATTTCATCCAGTGATGGCGTGATCAGCCCCGATAGACCGATGATATCGACGTTCTCTTCGCGTGCGACTTTAAAGATAGTTTCACAAGGCACCATTACGCCCAAATCAATGATTTCATAGTTATTACATTGCAGCACCACGCCAACAATGTTTTTACCAATATCGTGCACATCGCCTTTTACGGTGGCCAACAAAATCTTACCATTCGAGCGCTGACCTTCATCTTTTAAGGCATTGATAAAAGGTTCAAGGTAGGCTACAGCTTGCTTCATCACTCGAGCCGACTTCACCACTTGCGGCAAGAACATTTTACCTTCACCGAATAAATCCCCCACCACGTTCATGCCGTCCATTAATGGACCTTCAATCACATCAATCGGCTTATCCAGCTTTAAACGCGCTTCTTCGGTATCATCGATAATAAATTCGGTAATGCCTTTGACTAATGAGTGTTCAATTCGTTTTTCCACTTCCCAAGTACGCCAGATCAAAGCATTTGGATCTTCGACTTTACCCACTCCGTTCGAGCGATACTCTTCGGCTAATTCGAGTAGATTTTCAGTGGCATCTGAATGACGGTTAAGCACCACATCTTCAACCGCTTCACGCAATTTTTCTGGGATGTTGTCATAAATTTCAAGCTGACCGGCATTCACAATCCCCATATCCATACCGCGCTTAAAACAGTGATAGAGGAATACCGCATGGATCGCTTCACGTACATAGTTATTGCCGCGGAATGAAAATGATACGTTCGACACCCCGCCAGAAATCATGGCATAAGGCAGTGTTTTTTTGATTTCATCGACGGCTTCAATAAAATCGACCGCGTAGTTATTATGCTCATCAATACCGGTGGCAATGGCAAAAATATTGGGATCAAAAATAATATCTTCCGGCGGAAAACCAATTTCATCCACCAGAATATGATAAGCCTTAGTACAAATTTCAACTTTACGTTCGCGGGTATCGGCTTGGCCTTGTTCATCAAACGCCATCACGATCACCGCTGCACCATAGCGACGGATCAATTTCGCTTGCTCGATAAACTTATCCACTCCTTCTTTCATCGAAATGGAGTTAACAATGCCCTTACCTTGAATGCATTTTAAGCCCGCTTCAATCACTTCCCATTTTGAAGAATCGACCATAATCGGCACTTTGGAAATTTCTGGTTCTGAAGCACACAACTTTAAAAAGCGCTCCATACAAGCTTCGGCATCCAACATGCCTTCATCCATGTTGATATCAATAATCTGCGCGCCATTGGCCACTTGTTCACGAGCAACATCCAATGCTTCATCGTACTGCTCATCGACAATTAAGCGTTTAAATTTGGCCGAACCGGTGACATTGGTTCTCTCGCCCACATTAACAAATAAGGAATCTTTATCGATGGTGACCGGCTCTAAACCTGATAAACGGCAAGCTTTAGGGATATCGGGTAACTGACGAGGTTTAATGCCTTCTACCACCCGCGCCATTTGGCGAATATGCTCAGGTGTGGTACCACAACAACCACCGACAAAATTGAGAAAACCACTTTCTGCCCACTCTTGAATATGACGCGCCATTTCACGCGGTTCCAGATCATACTCACCAAATGCATTCGGTAAACCGGCATTAGGGTGAGCAGAAACAAAGGTCTCAGACACTCGCGAAAGCTCCGCCACATACTGGCGTAATTCATCCGGACCAAGAGCGCAGTTCAAACCAAATGAAATCGGCTGAATATGACGCATGGCATTATAAAAAGCTTCAGTGGTTTGACCTGAAAGCGTACGGCCCGAGGCATCAGTGATAGTCCCTGAAATCATCACTGGCAATTTATAGCCTAGCTGGTCAAACACCGCGCTAACCGCAAAGGCACACGCTTTGGCATTAAGGGTATCGAAGATGGTTTCGATCATGATCAGATCGGCGCCGCCTTCAATCATGGCTTTAGTAGATTCGGAGTAAGCAGTCACTAACTCATCAAAGCTAACATTACGAAAGCCTGGATCGTTAACATCAGGAGAAATAGAGCACGTACGGTTAGTCGGACCTAGCACCCCTGCCACAAAACGAGGCTTATCTGGCGTTTTTTCCGTCCATTCATCGGCAGCTTCACGGGCAAGTTTGGCGGCGGCAAAGTTAATCTCGGCGCTCAGGCTTTCCATGTCGTAATCGGCCATCGCAATGGTGGTCGAGTTAAAGGTATTGGTTTCAAGGATATCAGCGCCAGCGGCCAAATAATCACAATGGATTTGTTTAATCAGTTGGGGCTGAGTTAGCACCAATAAGTCATTGTTACCTTTTAAGTCACTATGCCAAGCGGCAAAGCGTTCACCACGGTAATCTTGCTCTTCGAGCTTATGCGATTGGATCATGGTACCCATACCACCATCTATCAATAAGATGCGTTGGGTTAATAGTTTTTCTAACACTACTTGAGTGTTGATCCGTTGATTTAAAGTGCTTCCCATCACAATACAACCTCTTCCTTAATCGTTTTAATCCATCCTATCATAGAAATCTAGACGTCTAAAATAAGTTTTCGTTATGGTTAATTCATCGTTTTTTTATTCTTTTTTAATCTAACCATTAATAGTCGACAAATTTCAGTTGACCTTTGTTATAATCAGCTGGAAAATTACGCAAATTACAATTTGTTACACACAGCCAAGGTTGGTCCATGTCAGTATACAATATACTCTGCTTTCTATCGTTTGCCGCGATGGTTATTGCTTTAATTAACAGTAAGTTCGGTCGCATGCAGACCACCATAGCCATTACCGCAGGAGCGATGATTTTATCATTATTTATTCTCATTGCGGGTCATAGCGGCTGGTTCAATTTATTGCATATTGCCTCACACACCATGGCGCAAATCAATTTTGAAGACTTTTTACTACAAGGGATACTGGGATTTTTGCTTTTTGCGGGTGGCTTAGGAATTAAATTACCGCACTTTGCTGATCAAAAATGGGAAATCACCATTTTAGCATTGGGTTCGACGCTTTTTTCTACCTTCTTTATTGGCTTTGCATTATACGAGATCTGCCAATTCATTCATCTCGATCTTGATTTGGTTTTCTGTTTATTATTTGGTGCGCTGATTTCACCCACCGATCCTATTGCGGTATTAGCGATCGTTAAAAAACTGAAAGCCCCACAACGGGTGTCAACTCAAGTGGAAGGCGAATCATTATTTAATGATGGCTTTGGCTTGGTTATTTTCGTCACCATCTTTACTGTGGCATTTAGTGGTAATGAACCAAGCGTTAGTGGCGTCGTCAGTTTATTCCTGCAAGAAGCGGTCGGCGGTATTGCTTATGGTCTAGTGCTTGGTTTGGTGTTCCATTATCTTATTAGCTCCACCAACGATCACTCGATGGAATTACTCTTAACCATTTGTATTCCAACCGCCGGTTATGCCTTTGCCGAAGTCTTGGAAGTATCTGGTCCATTGGCCATGGTAGTATCAAGTATCATGATTGGTAACTGGACACGTTATGTTGGGTTCTCAAAAGAGAGTACCGAGCATATGGATCATTTCTGGGAACTCGTGGATGAATTCCTCAATGGCATATTATTCTTGCTGATCGGTATGTCTTTATTATTATTTGAATTCCATATTCAAGATTTAATCATGATCTCAATCGCGATCCCATTAGTATTGTTGGCCCGTTTTTTAAGTGTCTGGATCCCATTCCAAGGCTTTAAACGCTTCCGCAAATATAACCCTTGGACGGTACCAATTTTAACTTGGGGCGGCTTACGTGGTGGCTTAGCATTAGCAATGGCATTGTCTATTCCTCACGGTAAATACTTCGTGTCTTATCATCACATTGATGTGAAAGAAATTATTATGGTGATGACTTATGCGGTGGTTCTATTTTCTATTCTTATCCAAGGCTCAACCATTATTCCTCTGATTAACAAAGCAAAAGTTGCCCAGAAGAAGATGGATGATGCGGAACTTGAATCTAAACCTGCTTCGGCCAACAAGCAGAAATAATTAGCTTGATTGAAGATCTAAAAAAGCAGCTTTAATCAGCTGCTTTTTTTTTATGACCATTTTTCCGCGATCAATACTGTTCGCCAGAAGCTCAAGCTTATGAGTTTAGGTTAATCATCTCGGGTAAATTTATCTAACGAGAAATGCTCTAAATCGTATGGGGTTTGTTGGTAGACACAGTAGTTTAACCAGTTGGCAAACAACAAGTGTCCGTGACTTCGCCAGCTCGCGATCGGTTTGTTATCTGGATTATCATTCGGGTAATAATTCAAGGGAATAGCAGGATCCATGCCTTCGGCTAAATCGCGGCTGTATTCGGTATGCAATGTTTGTGCATCGTATTCAGGGTGACCGGTCACAAATACGTGACGCTTATCTTTGGTTGAGGCCAAATACACGCCAGCATCGGCTGACGTTGCCAATAAATCAAGATCGGTATGTTCGCTTAAGTAATCCGGCGAAAAGTCAGCATATCGAGAATGTGGCGCTAAAAACGAATCATCAAACCCTCTGACTATTGGGTGAAACTCGTTAATAACGTCATGCTGATAAACACCCGAAAGCTTTTCTTTGCGGGTACGTTTTGGTAAATCATACAACAACTTGAGCCCAGCTTGCGCCGCCCAACAAACATACAAACTTGAAGTGACATGATTATTCGCCCACTCCATCACGGTTTGTAAATGCTCCCAATATGCCACATCTTCAAACTGCACCAAACCAAGTGGCGCGCCAGTAATAATCAAACCATCGAAATTACGATTCTTCACCATATCAAATTGGCGATAAAAGTTATTTAAATGCTCTTCTGGGGTGTTTTTACTTGGACGATCATCGATTCTAAGTAATTCGATATCCACTTGTAGCGGGCTATTTGAAAGCAAACGTAGAAATTGAGTTTCCGTCTCAATTTTCTTTGGCATGAGATTAAGTATCAATACTTTTAAAGGGCGGATCATCTGAGTGGTCGCCCGCGATTCTGACATGATGAAAATCCGTTCCTGACGTAATATATCGGAAGCCGGCAGTTGATCGGGGATCTTAATAGGCATTGCGCTCTCTCCATAAGCAATCTAGACGTCTAAACACCTATGAGTATAGCAATCGCAAAAAGAATGTCGAGGGTTAAAAGCAAAAGCGAGATTCCCTATCTGCTCGTGTTACTCGCGTATGGAATGACAGTTTTTGGGTGGAATTCCGTCATTGCGGAAACGAGGTACGAGTTATCCGTAATTTCGCCTTGATTTACGCGAATAAAAAAGAGCATCATACTTTTTCAAGTATTGATGCTCTTTTTCTCAACTAATCAACCGTACTAAGACGGCAGATAGTGTTTATTTTACAATCGTTAAGCTTGGACGGCCTTTCGATTTTGTCGGCGCAGCATCTTGATTTGCTTCGGCTTGAGGGGTGGTTTGTGGCTTAACCTCAGGCTCTGGATCAACGCTACTTAAAGACGACAATTGTTGCTCTTCTGCCGCTTGTGCTTTTTCGACTTCAAGTTCGTAACCATCTTCTGGTTCAAACATGGTTCCGGCACCATTTTCACGGGCATAGATAGCTTGCACCGCATACATAGGTACAATCACCGAATGAGGACGACCGCTGAAACGAGCACTAAAAGTGATCGCTTCATTGCTCATTTCTAAATTGCCCACCGCACGCGGCGCAACATTTAAAATGATTTGACCATCTTCAACAAATTCTAACGGAACACGCACACCAACCATAGTGGCATCAACCACTAGATGTGGCGTTAACTCGTTATCAGAAAGCCATTCGTAAAAAGCACGAACTAAATATGGACGTCTTGGCGTCATCTTATCCATATCCATGACTATCGAACCAATCGCATTTCTCGTTCTGCTTCTGTTAGAGAAGCCAAGAATGAATCGCGTTCAAATACACGGCTCATGTAAATTTTCAGCTCTTTTGAACCAGGGCCTGATAATTCGATACCGAATACAGGTAAGCGCCACAATAATGGAGCTAGGTAGCAATCAATTAAGCTAAACTCTTCACTCATGAAGTATTCGTATTCAGCAAACACAGGGCCAAGAGTCAGTAGGTCATTACGTAATTTATTACGTGCAGCTTCTGCTTCTTCCGCAGTGCCATTAATGATTTTTTCTACTTGAGAATACCAATTACGTTCAATACGGTACATCATCAAACGACTGTTACCACGAGCAACTGGGTAAACAGGCATCAATGGTGGATGAGGAAAACGCTCATCAAGATATTCCATGATGATTTTTGAGTTGTACAAAGCAAGTTCACGGTCAACCAAAGTTGGTACTGACTTATAAGGATTCAGTTCGATTAACTCAGCAGGAAGGTTATCTTCTTCTACTAATTCAACTTCAACACTCACGCCTTTTTCAGCAAGAACAATACGTACCTGATGGCTATACATATCTGAAGCACTTGAAAATAGAGTCATCACAGAACGTTTATTGGCAGCTACAGCCATTGAGAAGCCCTCCAGCAGGTAAATACCAATCAAAGTAATTGGTAATAAAATAAAAAGGAATGGAGGCCGACGCCTCCATTACACAAAAATTAGCATCCGATTTTAGCACAATTGTGACTGGTCGGGTGAATTTTTATTCCGCGTACAATTTACAATATCCAATGGGGTTAGCTTAAGTACTTTGCTCAACCGCATCGGAACACTCGTTAATGTACTCTGCTAATTAATGCACATCACGCCAGTACTCTTTCTTCAGTAATATGACAATAATAGTAAACAAGGCTAAAAAGGCCATAACCCACCAACCCAGTGCGTGACGCTCCAATTTAACCGGATCGCCCGAGTACTCTAAAAAGTTCACTAAATCGCGTACCGTTTGATCGTACTCTTTCGTTGTCAATTCGCCCATTTTATCCACTCGGGTAGACTCAACCACTTTATGCTCTTTACCATCAACGGTATGGGTCGCATAAACCGGCTCAGGGATCCCTTGCAAGCCTTCTAACACATGCGGCATCCCGACATTAGGGAAGGTGATATTATTCACCCCAAATGGACGATTAGGATCAGCGTAAAACGAGCGTAAATAAGTATATAACCAATCAACACCACGCACTCGCGCCACTAAAGTGAGATCCGGTGGCGGCGCACCAAACCATTTAGCAGCCGCATCTTCTGGGATCGAATTGGTCATCAGATCGCCAATTTTTGCATTAGGATCAAACATGAGGTTTTCCTTCATTAAATCTTCAGGAATACCTAAATCTGTCGCCACGCGTTGATAACGCTGGTACTGAGTCGAGTGACAACCCGAACAGTAACTCATAAAGGTTTGCGCACCACGTTGCAACGAAGCTTGATCGGTTAAGTCATTATTGGCTTTATCAAGATGAACATTGCCACCCGCTGCCATTACCGATAATGGTAACAAGGCAGATAAAATTAGAGCAAAAGCCCCTACAATCCACTTTTTCATTTGAATGTCACCCTTTCTGGTAATGGTTTGGTTGCTTCATTTTTACTGTAAACAAACAATAAAATGAAGAACATGAAATAACCTAAACTGGTTATCTGCGCCAATAGTGTATATAGAGCAGTCGCCGGTAAGGTTCCCAGAATTCCAAGTGCCACAAAACAAATAGTGAACTGAATAATATTGATCAGATGCCATTTACTACGGTAACGGAACGAGCGTACTTTACAACGATCAAACCATGGCAGTAAGAATAAGAACAATATTGATGCCCCCATCGCGGCCACACCTAATAGCTTATCGGGTACCGCACGCAAAATGGCGTAGAACGGAGTGAAGTACCACACTGGTGCAATATGCTCTGGTGTTTTCAATGGATTCGCTGCTTCAAAGTTAGGTGGTTCAAGGAAATAACCGCCCATCTCTGGGTTAAAGAACAACACATAACTAAAGAAGATAAAGAAGCCGGCGATACCCACCATATCTTTTACCGTGCCATACGGATGGAACGGGATCGAATCTCTAATATTATATTTAGAGGTGTATTGTTTATGGAATTTGAACTGGGTGGTGTGATCACCTTTATCATCCGGACCTTTTGGTATTTTAGTATCAATACCATCAGGGTTATTCGAACCCACTTCATGCAATGCAAGAACGTGTAACACCACCAATAACAACAACACAATCGGCAGTGCAATAACATGCAGAGCAAAGAAACGGTTTAGGGTTGCACCAGAGATAACATAATCACCACGGATCCAAAGAGTAAGATCATCACCAATCACAGGGATCGCCCCAAATAGCGAGATGATAACCTGCGCGCCCCAGTAAGACATTTGCCCCCAAGGTAGTAAGTAGCCCATAAAAGCTTCGGCCATTAAGACCAAGAAGATCAACATACCGAAGATCCACAATAACTCACGCGGTTTTTGGTATGAACCATAAATAAGGCCACGGAACATGTGCAGATAAACCACAACAAAGAATGCTGACGCACCAGTGGAGTGCATGTAGCGCAGTAACCAACCGTATTCAACATCACGCATGATGTATTCAACCGAGGCGAACGCTCCCTCGCCAGAAGGTACGTAGTTCATGGTGAGCCAGATCCCAGTTAAGATCTGATTAACCAACACCAGCATCGCCAGAGAACCAAAAATGTACCAAAAGTTGAAGTTCTTCGGCATAGGGTATTCAGATAAATGCTTTTTATACGCATCCATCACAGGTAGACGTTTTTCTACCCAATCTAATAAACCTTGCATTAAGCGTCTCCTTTCTGGTTGCCAGCATCAACCGCTTCACCAATAATGATGCGAGTATCAGTCAGGTATCCATGCTCTGGCACCACTAAATTTAGTGGTGCTGGAACGCCTTGGAATACCCGTCCGGCCAAATCAAATTTTGAGCCATGACATGGGCAAAAGAAACCAGATGAAACGCCTTGGACTTGTTCACTGAAAGAGTCAGGTAAATAAGTGGGTGAACAACCAAGGTGAGTACAGATCCCAACAGCAACAAAATATTCAGGTTTAATGGAGCGATAAGCGTTATGCGCATATTCAGGTTGCTGTTCTTGTTCCGAACTTGGATCGCGCAGTTTATCGTTAAGTGAATTCAATTCATCTAACGTTGCTTTAGAACGGCGCACTACCCATACAGGTTTGCCTCGCCATTCTACTCTAACGAGTTGTCCTTCTTCTAGTTTGCCGATATCCACTTCGACAGGGGCACCAGCAGCTTTTGCTCTTTCACTTGGGTTCCAAGATTTAATAAAAGGCACCGCTACTGCCACCGCTCCAATCCCACCAACAACTGCTGTTGTGGCAGTCAAAAAGCGCCGACGGCCATTATTAATAGGCGCATTGCTCATCCAACATTCTCCCACTTAAACTGTATTCATTTAATAAATACAAAAGAAATACCAAATCCCTAGTATTCTTAATATTTCTATAATTAAAGTAATTAACATGCATTTTTTTTATTTTGTATACGTCAATGCATGCACTATCTTGCTAAATGATAAAGAAATAGCGACTTATAGACAAGAGTAAGCTACTTTTTCGTAACATTTATGAAGCATATTTGTTTGTGAACTCACAAAAGCGTGATTAAGCTGGAATAAGAAAGCAAAAATGGGAGGGAAAGCAAAGAGAACAAGCCAGAAAACTTAAGGCCGTTATAAGAAGAATAATACCAATTCCATTTAATATTTTCTCAATTTGAATACGTCGAAAAGACGCTGTTCCGTCCTTGGTCGCTTGAGAAAAGGAGATATTACAGGCACAAAAAAGCCCGACCGAAGCCGAGCTTTTGAAACCACACACCAGAAAACTGGTGACGTTGATTTTGCAATACAGAGAAAACTCTGTAGAGAAAATTAACGCTTAGAGAATTGTGGTTTACGACGTGCTTTACGAAGACCAACTTTCTTACGTTCAACGCAACGTGCGTCGCGAGTAACGTAGCCAGCTGCGCGTAGTGCAGGACGTAGAGTTTCATCGTATTCCATTAGAGCACGTGTGATACCGTGACGGATCGCACCAGCTTGACCAGAAATACCACCACCTTTAACAGTGATGTATAGGTCAAGTTTCTCAACCATATCAACTAGTTCAAGAGGTTGTTTAACAACCATACGTGAAGTTGGACGACCGAAGTAGGTGTCTAGATCACGTTTGTTGATTACGATGTTGCCGCTGCCTGGTTTAATGAAAACACGAGCAGCTGAGCTTTTGCGACGGCCAGTGCCGTAGTATTGATTCTCTGCCATTTCGATAATCCTCGATTAGATGTCTAGTACTTGTGGTTGTTGAGCAACATGGTTGTGCTCAGCGCCAGCGTAAACTTTTAGCTTACGGTACATAGCACGGCCAAGAGGACCACGTGGTAGCATACCTTTAACAGCTAGTTCAATTGCCATTTCTGGTTTGTGATCAATCAACTTTTCAAAAGAGATTGATTTTAGACCACCAGGGAACTCAGTGTGACGGTAATAGATTTTACCCTTCGCTTTGTTACCTGTAACAGCTACTTTCTCAGCGTTTACAACGATGATGTAATCACCAGTATCAACGTGAGGAGTGTACTCAGCTTTATGTTTGCCACGTAGGCGAGATGCAATTTCACTTGCTAGACGGCCAAGAGTTTTACCTTCAGCGTCTACAACATACCAGTCACGTTTTACAGTTTCTGGTTTAGCAACGAAAGTTTTCATGCTAATAAATACCCGTTTAATTAAAATTCATAGTTTAAGGAACAAGTTTAACTCTTATAAAAGAGAAGCTTATTCCCACTGTCTAAGAGTCCCATTCATCACCCCTTCGAGTCGTTGGTGCTCTCGGCATAGCGCTGCTCTTTTTTAAAAAAGAGGAACAATTACGCCTGCAGTAACGGTGGGTCGCAAGATTATAGAGAAGTGTGAGCTAAAAAGCATCTATTTTCTCCAAAAAAGGTTTTTTTTTTAACTTCGCAGTAAAAAAACCTTAAAAGGGCCACTTTCTAGTGCTCAAGGCTGTATTTATTCTGTTTTTGCGTATATTCACATCCACAGATCTCCCCAATCAGGCTAACAATGGATAAGGCCCAAGCGTTAAATTTAGGACAAATGCTCATTTGCAAGATAATCGACGCTCTGCATCTCAACCAGACGAGATTGACAGCGGCGGAATTCAAATTCTAACTGACCTTGTAAATATAAATCTTCAAGCTTAACTTCAGCAGAAATAATCAAGGTAACATTGCGATCATAAAACTCATCCACCATCGCGATAAAGCGCCGAGCTGCATCATCATTGTTGCGACTCATTTGCTTAACCCCTGCTACTAATACAGTGTGATACAGACGAGAGATTTCAATATAATCTGATTGGCTACGCGCGCTTTCACACAATTGCTCAAAGCTAATCAATAACACGCCATCACACACACCCATCACCTCAATATTGCGATGATTAACCTCGATACTTTGCACTTGCTGACATTCATCTCGACTTAACTGCAAATAATAATGATTCAGGTTATGCGCCGCTTGGTTATCTAGCGGGTAATGATAGATCTCAGCTTGTTGTAAGGTTCTTAAACGGTAATCGACCCCACTATCTACATTCACTTCTATACAGTTTTTTTCAATCAACTCAATCGCGGGTAAGAAGCGCGCTCGTTGCAAACCATTACGATATAAATCTTTGGGCGGAATATTCGACGTGGCCACCAAAACCATATTACGAGCGAATAATGCTTGAAATAGCGTACCTAAAATCATCGCATCGGTAATATCGGACACGAAAAACTCATCAAAACAAATAATATCGGCTTCTTGTTTTAATCGATCGGCAACCACTTCTAATGGATCGCTAGTGTTTTGCAAACTGCCGAGTTCGTCATGCACACGTAACATAAAGCGGTGAAAATGCATGCGTGACTTTTTAGAGTGTGGCAGCGCATCAAAAAACAAATCCATTAAATAGGTTTTGCCGCGCCCAACGCCACCCCAAAAATATAAACCTTGCGGTGGCAATACCTTAGGCGCTTGACCTAAGATTTTTGCAAAAAAGTTGGGCTTTTTAACTGGGCTCGATACATACTCTAGTAACTGGTGATATAAAACATCCAGTTTGTCGACGGCAAATTGCTGAGCGGAGTCGTGTTGATAGCCACAATGCTCAAGATCGTATTGGTATTTTTGTTTTGGCGTCATTATATTCATTCAACCACTAGCTTGTTATCCATGACTAATTCGTTATTCTCAACCAATTAGCTATTCAACGACTATTGCGAATCAACCGCTCGAATGTCTAAGATCATGTTGGCGGTTTTTAGGGGCAGCTTTTGCTTTATCAAGCTGAAATGTCATAGTACCATGTAATCACAACATGCATAACAAGCTTGTAACAAACATGTTAAAAAACAACAATAAGGAACTTGTATGGATTTTCTTTACGCTGCAATAGGCTTACTGGCAGGTCTTATCATCGGCATTATTATTGCCCGCCTAATGACACCTGAATACAAAAAACATAAGCAATTACAAAAAGAGCTAGAGGCCGCTAAATTCGAATTAGAGCAGCATCGCCAAGAGCTATCCGATCACTTCTCTAGTGCGGCTGACATGCTCGATACACTAGGCAAAAGCTACACTAAGCTTTATCAACACATGGCGCAAACCTCAACCGACTTGCTGCCCAATGTGCCACAACAAGACAGTCCATTTATTTCTCAATCAACGGAAGAAACAAGTGACACTAAAGCTGATGAAATCAGTGATGTGCAACCAAAAGACTATGCTAATGGCGCAACCGGTGTGTTGAAAGAGCAGAAAAAAGCGGTACTACAATCGCCACACTTAGAAAAGGCATCCTAATTGACTAAAAGTTGAAAAGATAAAGTAACCGCCTTAGTACCAATAAAATGGGCCGTTGATTAATCTAAGCGATTCATCCCCTTACCCACACAGTAGAAAAGAGAAGTTTCTCCGTAAACTTCTCTTTTCTTTGTTTTCAATCCAATGTTATTCTTTAACTCTATATTGCCTGTTTTTGTTCTTTCCAAATCTCTGATACCCGAGGGCTACATGCTAAAATTTTTGCTGCGACCTATTCTTATTGGCCTAGCAACTGCCATCATTTTATTATTAGCGGTTCCCTCACTGCGTCCAAATCTACCTAATTTATTCAATAAACAACCTGACGTTGAAACCATTGATGCGGTTAATGTCTCTTTTAGCCATGCGGTGCACCGCGCCGGTCCTGCGGTAGCGAATATTTATAGCCGCCAATATGTCCAAGGCGATCACTTAAAATTAAAAACCCAAGGTCTAGGGTCTGGCGTTATTGTCAGTGACAAAGGCTATATTATTACCAATTACCATGTGGTGGCGAAAGCTGATCAAATCGTGGTTGCGCTGCAAGATGGCCGAGTCTCCAATGCCCAATTGGTTGGTTTAGATAAACAAACCGATATAGCCGTGCTGAAAGTGGATATGACTAACCTTCCAGTTATCCCACAAAATCCAAACTATAAAGCTAAGATTGGCGATATTGTGCTGGCAATTGGTAACCCGTATAACCTTGGTCAAACCACCACATTTGGGATTATTTCAGCCATTGGTCGCTCGTCGGTCAGCACCGATGGTCGCCAAGCCTTTATTCAGACCGATGCTGCAATTAACAAAGGCAATTCTGGTGGAGCGCTTGTGAATACTCGTGGTGAATTAGTGGGCATTAATACCGCCTCTTTCCAACAAGCCACCGATCTAGAGACCTATGGTATTTCCTTTGCCATCCCTTACGCCTTAGCCAATAAAATTATGACCAAAATTATTGCCGATGGCCGTGTGATCCGTGGTTATATTGGTATCGATGGTCAAGATATGAATGCCGTCGCGGCACGCTTACTTGGGGTAGAACATACGAACGGTATTATCGTACTGAAAGTGTCCCCTTCAGGTCCCGCCGCAGATGCCGGTTTAAAAGAAAAAGATATCATCGTCAGTATTAATAATAAGAAAGTGGTCAATAGCCAAAGCCTGATGGAACTGATAACCGAACTGCGCCCAGGTACTCATATTGAATTAGATATATTACGAGATGGTAAACCACTTAAATTACCGTTAACGGTCGGTGAAGATCCTAGAGATTAATGTAACTCTTTCCCTGCCTCCATCACACTCATGGTGGAGCCTCCTTATAAACAGATTTAGCAGGCATTTAGATGACATGGATTGCATTTACCGTTTTCGCCGCTTTTATGCAATCTTGGCGCAACGCTTTTCAAAGCCGGTTATCTTCTGAAGTCAAAACCTTAGGCGTTACCCTCGCCCGCTTTTTATGGGCAAGTCCTATCGCTGCCATTTATTTAAGCTCGCTTTATCTTTATCAACCGGCAGCATTACCCGAATTTAACCCGATCTTTCTCAGCTATATTATTGCCGCATCATTAATGCAGATCCTAGCAACTGCCTTAATGGTATTACTGTTTAAGCAAAATAATTACGCTATTGGTGCCGGGCTGGCCAAAAGTGAAGCTTTAGCCGCCGCCATTTTAGGGGTCGCCTTTTTTGGTACCAGTTTAACGTTATTAGGATGGACAGGGGTGTTTATTGGTGGGGTTGGCATTTTTCTATTGAGTACCAGCAGCGGTATAAAGAGCCTGTCGATAAAAACCGTTTTACTTGGCCTTGCTTGTGGTTGTGCGTTTGCATTAACCTCACTATGGGTAAGAGAAGCCAGTTTGGCGCTGCATTTGCCGTTTCCCTATGACGCCGCATGGGTGTTGTTTTTGGTGATAAGCTTGCAAACCATCATCTTGCTTATCTATATCGGTTCTACTGATCCGAGTACGCTTAACGCATTGTGGCAACGCCCGAAACTGACACTACTCACCAGTATTGCCAGTTGCTTAGGTTCGATTGGGTGGTTTAGCGCAATGTCTTTACAGGCGGTTCCTTATGTCAAAACCTTGGGACAAGTCGAGATATTTTTCACCATGCTGATTTCATTTTTATGGCTAAAACAAAAGGTCGCCATTAAAGATGGCGTCGGATTAACTTTAGTCGCTGTCGCCGCGATTTTAGTGATGTGGAGCTAATAACAAGCTCAATAGAATGGGGTTAAAATAATAAATGTTGCGGTGAGAACACCGCAACATCAAATCAAATCAAATCAAATCAAATCAAATCAAATCAAATCAAATCAAATCAAATCAAATCAAATCAAATCAAATCAAAATATTATTGCATCACCACATTAGCAATCATGGCTGATAAAATACTGACTAATGTTGCGCCGTACAATAAACGTAAACCAAACTTAGCCACCATATTGCCTTTCTCTTCATTCACACCTTTTACCGCACCAGCAAACTAGCAAAAAATGCCATGCCGCATACCACAATTAAACCAAACAAAAAGTGTAAATAAGCCATGAGTTCAACCTTAATGAGAGAATACTCTCTCTGTTAGCAATGAATTTGGCTGCATATTGTCCTATTGGGCAATATAGTTTCGTCATCAAGATCTCCTGTTGCTCTAGTTACAAACATTACTTACATTGAAAAACGCTAACTTGAGAACGCAAACGAATACATCTTTATACAACTCAGTTAACAAGCATAAAAAAACCAGCAACAAATGCTGGTTTTTAAAATACTCGATAATGAAAGTGAAATATTACTCTTCACTGCCTTTATCATTATTCTCGACTTCAATCCGAGTAACACGTTGTAATCCACGTGGCAGTTTCGCCCCACGACGACCCCGTTCTCCGCGGAAATTATCCAAATCAATCGGTTTCAAACCTAGTTTACGTTTACCCGCATACAAGGTTACCGTCACGCCATAAGGGATCGAGATAAGCTGAGTGACAAACTCTTCACGCGCCTTGGCTTTGGCCGAAGGAATATTGATGATCTTATTGCCTTTACCTTTACCCAATTGCGGTAAATCTTTAATTGGGAATAATAACATTCGACCTTCATTGGTGATCACTAAGATCTCATCTTGCTCAAGGTTGGAAACCTGACTCGGTGGTAATACTTCAGCCGCTTGAGGTAGATTAATCAAGGCTTTACCGCTACGGTTTTTCGACAGTAAATCCCCGCCTTTACACACAAAACCATAACCGGCATCCGAGGCAACTAACCACAGTTGCTCTTCTTCACCCATGATCACTTGGCTAACACTGGTGCCCGCATTTATATTTAAACGCCCAGTAATAGGTTCACCTTGGCTGCGCGCCGAAGGCAATGAATGCGATTCGAGCGAATAACTGCGCCCATCGGTTCCTAGGAATACCGCCGGTTGATTACTCTTACCATGCGCTTGGGCTAAATAGCCATCGCCAGATTTGTAGTTTAACGTTGAAGCATCAACATCGTGCCCTTTGGCATGACGGATCCAACCTTTCTCCGACAACACTACCGTGATCGGCTCACTTGGGATCAAATCACGCTCGGTTAATGCTTTAGCTTCGGCGCGTTCAATCAATGGAGAGCGACGATCATCTCCGTATTTTTCAGCATCGGCTTGAATCTCTTTTTTGATCAAGGTATTTAAACGACGATCAGAGCCCAGCAATAACTCAAGTTTTTGACGTTCTTTTTCAAGCTCATCTTGCTCGCCGCGTAATTTCATTTCTTCTAACTTAGCAAGATTACGTAAACGAGTATCTAAAATCGCATTAGCTTGAATTTCACTAATGCCAAAGCGCGCCATTAATACTTCTTTAGGCTCATCTTCACGACGAATGATTTCAATCACTTCATCGAGATTAAGATACGCAACCAACAAACCTTCTAAGATATGCAAGCGATCTAAGATTTTATCTAAACGGTATTGCAAACGACGACGCACCGTCATACGACGAAAATCAATCCACTCTTGCAAGATCTTAATCAAGCCTTTGACTTCAGGGCGATTATCGGTACCAATCATATTAAGATTGACGCGGAAGTTCTTCTCAAGATCGGTCGAAGCAAACAAGTGGTTCATCAACTGATCGCAATCAACGCGATTAGAACGCGGCACGATCACAATACGAGTTGGGTTTTCGTGATCCGATTCATCGCGTAAATCGTCCACCATTGGCAGCTTTTTAGCGCGCATTTGGTTGGCAATTTGTTCTAGTAATTTCGCGCCTGAGACTTGATGAGGCAGTGAAGTAATCACAATATCACTGGCTTCTTTGTGCCACACCGCGCGCATTTTAATGCTGCCACGACCGGTGCGATACATTTTTTCGATATCACTTGGCGGCGAAATAATTTCCGCTTCAGTTGGGTAATCAGGACCTTTTACAAACTCCATGACTTCGGATAATTCTGCTTTAGGATTATCGAGTAAATGTACCGTTGCGCCAGCTATTTCACGTACGTTATGCGGCGGAATATCGGTTGCCATCCCCACCGCAATACCGGTAATACCATTAAGCAAAATATGAGGAAGGCGCGCCGGTAACATTTTTGGCTCTTTCATAGTGCCATCAAAGTTTGGCGACCATTCCACCGTGCCTTGGCCTAATTCACCTAATAATACTTCGGCAAATTTAGACAGTTTTGCTTCGGTATAACGCATCGCTGCAAATGATTTAGGATCATCTGGCGCACCCCAGTTTCCTTGACCATCCACTAATGGGTAACGGTAAGAGAAAGGTTGCGCCATTAACACCATCGCTTCGTAACAAGCGGAGTCACCATGTGGATGGTATTTACCTAATACATCACCGACAGTACGAGCCGATTTTTTGTATTTTGAGGCAGCCGATAAACCTAACTCAGACATCGCATAAATAATACGACGTTGCACCGGTTTTAAACCATCCCCGACATACGGCAGGGCACGATCCATGATCACGTACATTGAATAGTTTAAGTACGCATCTTCGGTGAATTTACGTAACGTTAACTGTTCAACGCCGTCAAATGTGATTTCAGAACTCATTAATTAACCTTGTTTATTCTAACCGCTTATTTATTCTAGCGACTTATCTGTTTTAGCGAGTTATCTATTCTAAAAGCTGTTTTTTTGAAAAGCTTAAAGCTCAACGTCAGCTTTATCGCCATACGCTTGCAACCAAGCACGGCGGTCTTCAGCGCGTTTTTTACCTAATAACATGTCCATCATTTCCATCGTTTGTTGATCATCATCGATGGTCAGTTGCACTAAGCGACGAGTATTAGGATCCATAGTGGTTTCACGCAATTGAAGTGGGTTCATTTCGCCCAGTCCTTTAAATCGTTGCACGTTAATTTTTGCTTTTTTGCTGCTTAAGCGATCTAAGATGCCATCTTTTTCACTTTCATCCAGTGCGTAAAAGACTTCTTTACCGCAATCAATACGAAACAGTGGCGGCATCGCTACATAGACATGGCCTGCGCGGACTAAAGATTCAAAATGACGCATAAACAATGCACACAATAAGGTGGCAATATGCAGACCATCAGAGTCGGCATCGGCAAGGATACAAATTTTACCGTAGCGTAAACCATCAAGATTATCGGTATCCGGATCAATGCCAAGAGCTATCGAAATATTATGCACTTCATCGGAAGCCAACACTTGATCGGAAGAGACTTCCCAAGTGTTTAGAATCTTACCACGCAAAGGCATGATAGCTTGGAACTCTCGATCACGCGCTTGCTTAGCAGAGCCGCCTGCCGAGTCCCCTTCCACTAAGAAAAGTTCGGTGCGGCTAAGATCTTGCACCGTACAATCGGTTAATTTCCCTGGTAGCGCGGGGCCGGATGCTATTTTCTTACGCACTACTTTTTTGCTGGCTCGCATGCGGCGGTGAGCACTGGCAATACAAGCTTCAGCTAATAATTCAGCAATTTGTGGTTTTTCATTGAGCCACAAACTAAAGGCATCTTTAACCACGCCAGACACAAAAGCGGCGCATTGACGAGACGATAAACGTTCTTTGGTTTGCCCTGCAAATTGTGGGTCTTGCATCTTAACCGACAGTACATAAGCACAACGGTCAAACACATCATCACCGGTTAGCTTAACGCCACGCGGCAATAAATTACGGAATTCACAAAACTCACGCATCGCATCCAGCAAACCTTGGCGTAAACCATTAACGTGCGTTCCGCCTTGCGCGGTTGGGATCAAGTTAACGTAACTTTCAGTGATCAGTTCGCCACCTTCTGGCAGCCAAATGATCGCCCAATCCGCCGCTTCCGTTTGGGCGCTAAATACACCAGTAAATGGTTGTTCAGGCAGTAGGGTATACCCCTTAACCCCTTCCATAAGATAATCTTTTAGACCATCTTCATAATGCCATTGATGCGTTTTATCATTCACTTTATCGATAAATTCGACATCAAGTCCTGGACATAATACCGCTTTGGCGCGCAGATTATTGATTAAGCGACTGACCGAAAATTTGCCCGAATCAAAGTAAGAGGCGTCTGGCCAAAAATGAACGCTGGTGCCGGTATTACGACGACCACAAGTTCCGGTGACTTCAAGCTCTGACACTTTATTGCCATGCTCGAACGCAATCTCATACACTTGACCATCGCGCTTAATCGTGACTTCAACGCATTTTGATAAGGCGTTAACCACCGAAATACCCACCCCGTGCAAACCGCCAGAGAATTGATAGTTCTTATTAGAAAATTTACCACCCGCATGCAGCTTACAAAAAATCAGCTCAACACCCGAGATTTTCTCTTCTGGGTGAATATCCACTGGCATGCCGCGACCATCATCCATCACTTCAATAGATTGATCGGGGTGTAAAATCACTTGAACTTTAGAAGCATGACCCGCTAAGGCTTCATCGACACTGTTATCGATCACTTCTTGCGCTAAATGGTTTGGGCGTACGGTATCAGTGTACATTCCAGGGCGGCGGCGTACCGGCTCAAGCCCATTAAGTACTTCTATCGCACCTGCATTATATTGTTCAGTCATAATAAAAAAGCATTACTCTAGATAAATAGTGGCAATTCAACATTGCGGAATGGTTAGCTTACAACGAGTTCAATCAGAAGACTACACTCGTCTTACTGGCGGAGGCTCTTACCAAGGTAACTTAAAGCTGTAAGAATTTGATTATTTGCTCAGGGTAGCGTTCAAAATCAACAAAACTGTGATCGCCTCCCTCTTCAACGGTAACTTTACTGCTAACGTATTTAGTGACTGCTTGCTGGTAATCTAACACTTCATCTTGGGTTTGCAGTAACACCCAAAAATCTTGCGCTGATGATAACACCTCAATCTCTAAGGCTTTCAATTCTTGAATATGCTTTGCTTCCAACACATAGTTTTGTTGGGTGTAAGGGTTCACTTGCGGCCCTAAAAATCCGCTCAACAATTCATAAGGACGCACTGCAGGGTTGACCACAACCGCGCGAAAACCGTAGTGATGGTTTAACCACGTCGATAAATATCCACCCAGTGAACTACCCACTAAACCTATTTGATATTCGCTTGAATATTGCTGTACCAAATTTGATAGGTATTCTGCCGCTTGGGCTGGAAAATTAGGTAACTGTGGGATCACAAGCTTGATATCAGGTCGATGCTGCTGACAGTAGCTTTGCATGATATTGGCTTTTAAGGACAGAGGGGAACTATTAAAACCATGGAGATACAAAAGCATGGAAGGTTTAGACACGGACAACTCCTCGAAATAGATACTAGTCAAACTTGAATATATAATCCGCGTTTATTCTAGCTGATAAATTCGAGCTCAATACCCTTCTGCATCAAAGTCTGGTAGGAAATCGGTTCCGGATAGACGGTAAACTTGAGTTTCAATATCACCATTAGGCAGTAATGAAAGCGACCGCCAACCTGGTGCGATTTTATCCACCGCAAACTCATTAGAATTGGGTTTAAATTGCACACAACTAGAAGGACTGGTGATCACTTCCATTCCATTGTGCTGCTGATGAAAATCTTGATGGACATGGCCACACAACACTGCTTTAGCATTAGAATGTGGCGCGACGACTTGCCAAAACTGCTCGCTATTATGCAAACAATGTTTATCTAGCCATTCACTGCCCACCAATTTTGGGTGATGGTGCATTAAAATTAAGCTATAACGTTGTGGGTATTCGGCCAGTTTTTGCGCCAGATACTCTAATTGCTGCGCTGATAATTCGCCATAAGGACACCCTTCTACTTGGCTGTCGAGCAGAATGACTTGCCAATGCTCACCTGCAAGAAGATGGGTTGCTTGTTTAATTTGCGCCGAAGGATAGATGCTGCTCATGCTAGGCTTATAGTCATGATTACCAGGCAACCAATAGCAATCTTTATTCAGCGGTTGGATGCCTTGCTCAAAACGTTGATAGGATCCATCACTATGATCTTGCGACACATCCCCTGTCATTAACAAAGCTTGACAAGCAATGTCTTGAGTTTGAATGTCTTGCACGATTGCAGTAAAGCTATCGAATGTATTCACCCCTAACAACGCGCCTTTTTCATCAGAAAAAAGATGGGTGTCAGTGATTTGTACAAAGGTCACTACATCTTGCGTAGTGCTGATAGTTTCAATGTTATTCAATGCGTTAAACTCTTATATAGTCTGTCTTAACTTGCTAAGCATACCTTAGTTAATAAATCAGCACTTGGTTAGTAGATTGGGGCTCGGGTAATCCCATGTCTCAAGCAAAAAGTGAGCCATTCACCCAAAAATTGATTGAGTTGGAATTTTTCATCTTTTTGCATCATGTTTTTATTCGGGTAATCATACCTTGCTTGCACTCGCGAAATCTGCTCACTAGCACACACTTCCGCAACACGAGCATCATGGTAAAGGCGTACCTGCATACGTGGAAGAGGAAATACTGGGCGGACATCACATTGGAATACATCAACCAAGGTGGTGTAGCGCGTTACTTCTTTTACTTCAAGTTGATAAGCCATTTGAGAAACTTGATACGAACGGGTTTCGCCCACATCGGGATCGTGTGGGATCAAGGCGTTCATTTTGGCATAATTGGTTTCATAAACCCGCATTAAGCCAGCTAGATCAACATGATAAGGTTTTTGCATTTTGTCTCTTTAAAACACTCAAATTCATTAAAGGAAACGAACGTAGCCAACAAAGCTGAATTTTCAACCACAAGGTAAATTTACCAGCGTTGTTGTAATTCTTTATAGTTTAGCTCAAGCCACTGCAGAGCGATGATGGATGCGCCATTTTCAATCGTGCCATCACGCACCATTTGATACGCTTGATCACGGGTCACCACATGCACCAAAATATCTTCATTTTCGCCTTCAAGCCCGTGCACACCGGATGCTTGACTGGCATCCACTTGCCCTACGAATACATCTAAGGTTTCTGAACATCCGCCTGAAGAGGGGTAGTAATGACTGATCGCTTCAATATTATTCACCGCTAAACCGGCTTCTTCTTGTGCTTCACGGCGAACCACTTCGGCTGGGCTTTCACCTTCATCATTCATACCCGCGATGATCTCAAATTGCCATGGCGAAGTATGTTCGAGCGCACCAACTCGAATTTGTTCAATTAATACAACTAAATCGTGAGTTGGATCATAGGGTAACAAAGCACTGGCATGGCCTCGTTCAAACATTTCACGCTCAACAGGTTGACTCCAACCACCCGCAAACAAACGATGTCGAAAAGTATATTTCACCATTTTAAAAAAGCCGCGAAAGAGCGTTTCTTTGCTCTCGACTTTAATATCATCACGATGAAATGTACTCGAAACCGGTTTAGATTTGCTCATAATAGTAAAACTCATGTTAAGAGAATAAAATCAATAATGGTGCTTGATTTGACCGACCGATAATCTAATCACGAGTCGGCAAATTCGACAAGCTTTGCTGTCATTTTTTTTGAAAAACAGTGAGATTAGTTTAGTTTCTTCTTTTTTATTGCCCACTCGGATAGTAAATGGTAAATTAATGTAAAAGATTGCATAACATTTTAGTTACTTAGGTTACAATCAAAAGATTATTGTTTATTAATTTTATAAGCGGGAAAGAATAATGAAAAAGCTGCTTCCACTTATCATCAGTCTCGCTCTTGGTGGCGTGACTACTGCGCACGCTGATGATTTAGCTCAGATTTATAATCAAGCAAAAGAAAATGATCCTCAACTACTGCGCTCAAAAGCGGATCGTGATTCTGCCTTTGCCGCGATAGAAGCGAGCCGTGGTGACCTTTTGCCTCAGATCAATTTAACCGCGGGTTACAATATTAATCGAAATATTAACGCTCATAACAGCGACCCTTTAAATATTTCGAGTTTAGCCAATGAAGATAATGCTTTCACTGCAGGTGTGAACTTCTCTCAAGAACTTTATCGTCGTGATAGCTGGGTGAACTTAGACATCGCAGAGCAAAATGCTCGCCAACAAGATTCTGCTTACGCGGCTGAACAACAAAATCTGATTTTGCGTACTTCGCAAGCCTATTTCGGCGTATTACAAGCACAAGATAGCCTAACCTTTATCCGCGCTGAGAAAAAAGCAGTTGCTCGTCAATTAGAACAAACGAAACAACGTTTTGATGTCGGTTTGTCTGCTATTACTGATGTACATGATGCACAAGCACAATACGATAGCGTATTAGCCGATGAAATCATTGGCGAAAACAATGTCACCAACAGCTATGAAGAATTACGTGAAATCACCGGCCAAATGAATAAAGATTTAGCCTTGCTAGACACCAAACGTTTTTCAGCCAATTCGCCACAAACTAATTCAAATGCCTTAGTTGATGAAGCGCAACAAAAGAACTTGTCATTATTGACGGCCCGTATCGGTCAAGATATTGCTAAAAGTAATATCTCATTGGCAAATTCAGGTTACTCACCTTCTTTGACTTTAGATGGTGGTTACCAATATTCAGATATTGATTCCCATGATGACCATTCGGCAACGGGCAACTACACCAGTAACGATTACCACATTGGCGTTAACTTAATTGTTCCTTTGTATCAAGGTGGTACAACCAGCGCTAACGTCAAAACAGCTGAATACCAATACGTATCTGCTAGTGAGCAACTCGAATCAACCTACCGTGGCGTAGTGAAAAACGTTCGTGCTTACTACAACAATATTAATGCTTCGATCGGAACCATCCGCGCGTACGAGCAATCGGTTATTTCTGCTAAGTCTGCATTAGAAGCAACCGAAGCCGGTTATGATGTTGGTACTCGTACTATCGTTGATGTATTGGATGCAACGCGTCGTTTATACGATGCCAACAGCCAATTATCCGATGCACGTTACAACTACATTTTAAGTGTTCTTCAATTGAAAGGCGCGGTTGGTACACTGAGTGAGCAAGACGTATTAGATATTAATGCCGGCTTGATCAAGACAGCAGCGACTAAGTAATACCAGTTTTATTTAATATTGGCTCAATTTGAATACGCCGAAAAGACGCAGCCCCGCTTGAGAAAAGGCCATCCATGCCCTTTTACACTTTTCTCTGCATTCAACGTTGAAAACGATTAAATAACTAAAACTGATCAAACATAAAAAATGCCACTTCAAATGAAGTGGCATTTTTATTATTCGTATCAATGTGTTTTAGTGAAAAATTGATATCAAAATCGTCATCCCATACGCGAGTAGAACGAGCAGATAGGAGATCTCGCTTTTTCTTTTATTGGTTACCCCTTCCCACCTTTAATCGCATTAATGATCTCAGAGGTCGAGCAACCATCTTCAAAGTTCAACACTTTGACTTCACCGCCTGCCGCAATCACCTCTTCACCACCAGCGATTTCTTCGGGTTTATAATCGCCGCCTTTCACCAAAATACTCGGCAATACAGTGGAAATTAAACGCTGTGGGGTTTCTTCGCTAAACGGCACCACCCAATCAACGGAACCTAAACCGGCCAGCACCGCCATACGGCGATCGGTTGGATTCACTGGGCGGCCAGGACCTTTTAGCATTTTAACCGATTCATCGGTATTCACAGCAACAATTAGGCGGTCACCTAATTCAGCGGCATTGTTTAAATAAGACACATGACCGGCATGCAAAATATCAAAACAGCCATTGGTCATCACCACTTTTTCGCCACGCCCACGGGCTCGTTTTACCGCATCGATTAAAGCCGATTCACTGATCACACCATAATCGGTATCTTTGCTGCCATGGATTGCTTCTGCCAGCTCGATAGTCGATAAAGTGGAAGTCCCCAACTTACCCACCACCACGCCAGCCGCGGCATTGGCTAATGCACATGATTCTTTTAAGTCTTTACCAGCAGCCACTGAAGCGGCTAAAACTGAAATAACAGTATCGCCAGCGCCGGTCACATCAAACACTTCTTGCGCTTGAGTTGGCAAATGGAACGGTTGTTGTCCACGTTGCAATAACGTCATACCGTGTTCACTACGAGTGACCAACAGAGCTTCAAAATCAAATTTCTCGATTAAAGCGAGCCCTTTTTCAACCAAGTCTTGTTCATCTTTGGTTTTACCCGCCACCAATTCAAATTCAGACAAATTTGGGGTTAATAATGTCGCGCCACGGTAGCGCTCAAAATCAGCGCCTTTAGGATCGATAAATACCGGCACTTTCGCCGCGCGCGCTTTTTGGATCATCGTTTGCACACCCTCTAACGCACCTTTGCCATAGTCCGATAAAATCAACGATTGTACTTGCGGTAAGTGTTGCTCTAAGCGCTGTATCAAAAGGTTAGAATCAATGCCCGCGAAATCATCTTCAAAATCCAAACGGATCAACTGCTGACCGCGACTCATTACGCGCAATTTAGTGATGGTTGGCAGTTCAGGGATCACCACAAAATCACACAACACTTTTAATGATGAAAGCTTTTGATTTAAGACTTGCGCCGGTTCGTCATCACCGGTCAAACCGACTAACTTAGGGTTACCACCCAGCGCAGCGATATTCATTGCCACGTTTGCCGCGCCGCCTGGACGTTCTTCATTATTTTCAATCTTAACCACTGGCACTGGCGCTTCTGGAGAAATACGCGCAGTTGGGCCATACCAATAACGGTCCAGCATCACATCGCCAATAATTAACACGCCAGATTCAGCATAGTTAGGCAAAATAGGTTTCATAACGTTCTCCGCAAATTGAGTCTATTGGTGCTCAATCTAAAATATAATTATTGAATCATTTGAATACATTGGTGCGGATCATATCACATTCACCAATAACGAAAAATCAAATCAAGCTCGTCCCTGTACTCTTAACTCTAGGCGCTGTTGATCTTTCGTGGTTGTTTTTGCTGCGAATTGTTGGGTTTTTATACAAGAAAGAGGCTTTGTGGTGTAGCTGGCTACACGAAAAGCCGATGACGACGTAGAAAAGACCAACAAACGCAGCCCGAAGGGTTCGGCTAAAAGCCTTTTACTCTTCGTTAAGTCTCATTTACTTAGAATAACTAGGCTTCAATCGACTTTCCTCGATTAAAAGGCTTTTATCTCGAACAAAATTTAATCACGAAAGATCAACAGCCCCTAGAGTCTTAGCTTTAAATTAGGGTTTAGCTTTCGGGCTTTGTGGTAACCACGCTTGCCATTGCTGCTCAATGCAGGTTCGGTGCTCAATAAAGCGCGACTCATCAACATCGGCATCTTGCTTGAGTAAATTCCTATGATGGATCTCATCTCGCATGCAAGTATAGGCTTCGATTAATTGCTCAGCTTGTTGAGTATTCAATAAGTGCTCTTGCGCTGCTACGCCGATAATACGCACATTATCCGACCATTGAGTTAATGATGGGTATTGATGGCTGTATTGCAGCACCCAGTACTGCACCAAAAATTCGATATCCGTAATGCCGCCTTTGTCTTGCTTTAACATAAAGCGGCCGGCTTTTTTCGCCCCAAGGTGCTCGCGCATTTTCACTCGCATATCGGCCACGTCTTGGCTCAACTTTTCTTTTTCGCGCTCCAGCGTCAAGATAGTAAAACGGGTCTGACTAAAAGCTTGTTCCAGCGGGTCGTCACCGTAAATCATGCGCGCTCGCACTAAGGATTGATGCTCCCATGTCCAAGCCTCTTGATGCTGATACTCATCAAAGGTTTGTGCGCTGCAAACTTGTAACCCAGAGGCACCGGATGGACGTAACCGAGTGTCAATATCGTATAAAATACCCGATGGGGTACGCACTGAAAATATATGGATAATGCGTTGCGCCAAGCGTAAATAAAACTGCCTACCATCAATTTCTTTTTTGCCATCGGTGGTGATATTTTCCGGACAATCGTGCAAGAAAACCACATCTAAATCGGAATCATAACCAAGCTCCCAGCCGCCAACTTTGCCATAACCTATCACCGCAAAGCCTTTCCCTTCTCGACCTTCGAGATGACGAGGCTGACCGAACTTTTCACTCACTTGCAACCAAGCTTGCTGCACGACTGCGTCCATAATAGCTTCGGCTAAGTAAGTTAAATGATCGCTGACCTTCATCACCGGCAATACCCCTGCAATATCCCCCAGCAGCCACTTTTAAAATACAAATTTGCTTAAATTGGCGCAGCGCTTCCATTTGCTGCTCCATATCATCCTCGGGAATACGAGCTAAAAAGTCTCGTAATTCAGAGCGATAATCCGATAACGCGATCGGGTTATAAAGCTGTTGTGGATCGATCAATTCATCTAATAAGATCGGATAACGCCCCAATTTTTCCGAAATCATCGGGCTCGCAGTACACAGACGAACCAATTGTTTTAATGCGCCAGGGTGGGCTTCAAGTAATTCGAGATAAGTGGTTCGGGTAACAATCTTGGTTAACAGGCTCAACACTCTGGCTAAACCAAACTCAGCGTCTGGGTTAGCAAACACCGCCTCAAATACTTTTGGCATTAGTTGTACCAGCACTTCACGCCCACGTTGGCCTAAGGTTTTCTTAGCCAAATCTTGCTTAAATTGAGTAATTATTGCAGCCAGATCTTCCGCTGGCTCTATCTTGACGTCAGTGGTCAGGATGTTGGCGAGGACATCCGCTTGCGCCGCCATATTCCACATTTCAATAAAATGCGCGGCGATTGTTTGCTCTTGGTTTTCATCTTCACCAATAAGCTCAACAAACACTGAATGCACTTGTTGCATATGCTGATTAATTTGAGTGGTTAACTGCCCCCAATCAGTTGCGCCCATCGCACAGACTAAGCGCGCTTGATCGAGCATATCATCTGGCAAGGTTTGGGTTTGCTTGTCATGCAATGCTTGGATCAGGTTTTCTAAGCGACGTAAGAATAAATAGCTGTCACGTAAGGCCTTCACATCGCCAGCTTCAAGCAGATCCATCTCATCAATCGCGGTTAAGGTTTCCAATAATCCTCGACCACGCAGGCTGGGTTCACGACCACCTCGGATCAATTGAAATACTTGAGCAATAAACTCTACTTCTCGGATCCCACCCGCGCCTAATTTAATATTATTAGTGAGACCACGACGACGCACTTCCGAGCGGATCATCGACTTCATCCGGCGTAAAGATTGAATCGCACTAAAATCAATATAACGGCGAAACACAAACGGGCGCAGCATTTGGCGGAGCTCTTGATATTGCGGATACATTTCACTGCCCATCACCCGCGCCTTGACCATAGCGTAACGTTCCCAATCTCGCCCTTGTTCTTGATAGTAATCTTCTAACGCCGCATAACTCATCACCAATGGGCCGCTTTCACCAAAGGGACGCAAACGCATATCGACCCGATAGCAAAAACCATCATAGGTGGGTTGATCGAGTGACTTGATGATCCGCTGCCCTAAACGAGTAAAAAATTGTGAGTTATCAATACTGCGACGTTGGCCTTGAGTCTGACCATTTTCTGGATAAGTAAAAATCAAATCAATGTCAGAGGAAAAGTTCAACTCTCCACCACCGAGTTTCCCCATACCAATAATCAGCATAGGTTGAGGTATGCCTTCACTATTGCACGGTGTTCCCCACTCTTTACAGCACGCTTGATACTGCCATTGATAGGTTTCAAAAATCATCGCTTCGGCCAATAGCGACAAGTGAGATAAGCTTTTTTCTAAATTCCAGTCAGTCTTGGATATATTCGCCTTAGGATTTTGTTTGAGTAGACAATCTCTCCACGCGATAATCACCATTTCTTGACGACGAAACAGGCGCAGTTGATGCATCAATGACGCTTCATCAACACAGGCCGCTAATTTCGATGCTAATTCAGTTCGATAATGATGAGATCGATTGGTGCTCGATAATAATTGCGGTAACGCGGCAACTAATGCAGCATCTGCCAATAAAGATTCAACAATAAAATCACTGATCGCTAAAACTTGTGTTAGCTGCTGCATTACAGCCGATGGCCAATCGGTTAATATAGCCGAATGAATTTGCTGTAAAGCATCCAGAGATTTTTGTTGCTGCAGTTGCAGCTGCGCACAAATAACCATAACGTTTCCTTGTTTAATGCCTAAATATTATTAATCGATTGAGCAATATTTATGTTGAACTAACACTCTACCGTTTTTCTTACTACGACGTTAGTACCGCGTTCCATGTTAATTAAAATAGTTGTAAGGTTCCTGACTATGATTTCAAATTTAAGTTCTAAAGGAAATTCACATGTCTAATTTTTACAGTGATGCAGACTTTAAGCCATTGAGCTTAATGTCATTGTTACTTTCAATTGTATCCGTCATATTAGTTTCCTTCTTGTTGTTTGTGCCGTTACCACAAGATACTCGTCATACTATGTTGGGAATTGACACTGCAATTTGTGCTCTATTTTTATTTCAATTAAGCTTAGATTGTTATCGATCTAAGCTGCGCCTACGCTATTTAAAAGTGCATGCATTAGATTTTCTCGCCAGCTTGCCTGGCATTGAGTTTTTTCGTTATATTAGACTGCTACATATTATTCGTATTTTCTTAATGCTGAGATCTCGAAAAAAAATCGGACAACAAATCTTAGAAAACCCTAAAGAAGCCACCGTTGCCACTATATTCACCTTGTTAATTATTTTGCTCTGTTTAGGCTCAAGCTTAATGCTATTGTTTGAGGAGAACGCCCCCAACACAAACATACACACAGCTGCCGATGCACTTTGGTGGAGTATTGTCACTATTTCTACCGTAGGTTACGGTGACCATTTCCCAGTCACGTTTGCAGGCAAGGTTTTGGCTTCGGTACTAATCGTTTGCGGGGTCGGTATTTTTGGTATGATTTCAGGGCTGCTAGCATCCATTATCGCCACACCACACGATAAACAAAATGCGCAATATAAAAGTAACCTTGAACAGATTCTAAACCAGCAACAACAATTGCTTGATAAGGTTGATCGTCTAGAGAAAAAGATCCAGCGACAGGGCAATAATGAAACACCAGATAATAAAAAAGGGATCGAGTGATCCCTTTTTACTACGACTTAAAAGCCAGCGTTAATACTTAATCATGCCAATAAGGGGTGATCTCAAGACAATGCGCTCGAGTCTGCTCCATAGCATGTAAAATAGAATGCTCTTGGCGCTTAAGCCAGCGGTCGAGTTGATCTTGTTGATCCTCGTCTAATTGATCTTGTAATTGCTCTAGCGGGGTTAACGTCAATAAATCATCAATCCCTTGCATCAAATCAACCCAAGGCAAACGAAATTGGGTTCTTAATTCCAACTCAAATAACGAAGCAAACGCTAAGCCAGTATACAAATTTCGACTTAAACACAACTGCTGATCAATATAATCTTGGCAGCTGAAGCTACGTTCTGGTGGAAAAACTTCAACCAACTCCTGCCAACTGCGATTCAGTTGTTTTTTCGCAAAAGAAGCGACGTTTTTACCCATCTTTTGTTTGGCTTTATCATCTAAGAATGGTTGCCATCCACGCGATAATATCCAACGACTAAGATCAAGCAACACCGCGGTATAGCGAGCCGATTGCAACAACCCCAGCATCTCAGCACGATCAGGTAAAGCTTGTTGTAAGCTATTTAATTCATTAACCAGATATTTTTGGCTATCCAGCTTTCGTAATAAATAGCCTTTATCTTCGGTCAACTCATCTAGGTACTGATAATTTTTCAACCACAACAATTCATTTTTTAACCATTTTAATTCTTGGCGTAAAATGGCACTGGTACGACGCGGAATGATCCCACCAT
Organism: Vibrio algicola; assembly: GCF_009601765.2. Classification (NCBI taxonomy): domain Bacteria; kingdom Pseudomonadati; phylum Pseudomonadota; class Gammaproteobacteria; order Vibrionales; family Vibrionaceae; genus Vibrio; species Vibrio algicola. Next base: position 406,579 of record NZ_CP045699.1, on the reverse strand, counting down.
ATACATGAAATAATTGACAAATAAAACTGATTGATTCATTAATTTCTTCAAGTGCGGCTATCGAATCTTGCTCAGCATAAATTTGCTCATGGTAAAGCCAATGCGATAGTGCATGTTCAAGCGAAGCGATAAAGCAGCCCTCAACCGTTTCATCGGCTTGAGTCTCAACTAAGGTTAAGTTCACTACCGGATCGCTTTGGTAATCTTGTGCTAAACGGTAACCTCGCGCCGCTTTACTTAAATTACCTAAGCGCATACCGCCTTTGTCTGATAATAAACGAGCTAAGGTAAATAATGATTCGGTCTGACCGGATTTTAATTCTAATTCCACTTCACAAATTGGCGTTTGTTGTTCTCCAACACTCACTACACCTTGATCAAAAGCCACTTCTATTTGGCTGCCATCCGGCATACTCAGCAACCATTGCTCACGTTCAAAGTTAGTTTCAAACAATGGCACCAGCTCATTTTGCAGATCTTGCCAATCACGGCCTTCTGGCCAAATATCGATTGGATGAAGCGATAAATCAGGTTCATTACTATTATGTTCAGCGTTAAACTCTGGGCGTTGATGTAAGCCAGCTACCACTCTGCCAGAAGTTTTAACTGTTTGAACATAGACATCATCGGTGCGACGAATCCGCATGCCAATATCATATTGTCGCAACCATTGATCCGGAGTATCAAAATAGAGGTTCATTAGAGTTCGACAACTGTGTTGAAGCACTTTCATTCCTTCTATTTTAGATTTTAAAATAGAGGAAAAATCGGGTGATACAAAAAATTTCAGTTCTATCTCAGTTTCCATGGTCAGGTCCGTTGTTGATAACCTAGAAAGGATATGGCGTAATGATGAAAGGAGCAAGCAACAAATAACCAAGAATTGATCGAGCCAATCCTCTAGAATTGATCCACCGGATGCTCTAAAAGGGTATGAATGCCGAAGATATTAAGTTAACATGCGCGACTTTATAGCGCTGTCTAGCATTTGACCGTAATCTAACGGTAAGATGTCCTATAATTTATATTTTTTTGTAGGTTGAATAACCATGCCAGTAAATACAATAATGGGCTTGTTTGCAAAGTCCCCAATTAAACCTTTGCAAGAACACGTTGTTAGTGTGAATGAATGTTGCTCACACCTTATTCCTTTCTTTGAAGCATGTGCTCAAGGTGATTGGGAAGAAGCGAAAAAACGTCGTGAAACCATTTCTCGCCTAGAACGAGAAGCGGATACACTTAAACGCGAAATCCGTCTTAAATTGCCGCGTGGTTTATTTATGCCGGTCGACCGTACTGACATGCTTGAGCTATTGACGCAACAAGACAAACTTGCCAACCTTGCTAAAGACATTGCAGGTCGAGTTATTGGACGTCAACTGCAAATACCATCTAAGCTAAATGAAGAGTTTATTGCTTATGTTGCTCGCTGTCTCGATGCAGCAGGTCAAGCGCAAAAAGTAATCCATGAACTAGATGAATTACTTGAAACTGGTTTTAAAGGTCGTGAAGTAACACTGGTTGCCGAAATGATCAATCAACTAGATGAAATTGAAGATGATACTGACATGATGCAAATTGCATTGCGCCAACAACTGATGGCAATTGAATCTAAATACAATCCTATTGATGTCATGTTTTTATACAAGATTTTAGAATGGGTTGGCGGTATTGCTGATCAAGCACAACGAGTTGGTGCTCGATTAGAAGTCATGTTGTCTCGTTCATAAGTTCGATTCAACAAAATAATCAAAATAGCAAAAATAACTGATGTGGTAAGTTCAGGGTGTGATTCCCTGTGTCTGCTTGCCCGAACTGTTGTCTAAAAAACTAGGTATTACGATGGATATCCTCGCAAACTACGGCACAACTATTATTTTAGTAGCCGCGTTATTTGGCTTCCTAATGGCAATTGGTATTGGTGCAAATGATGTTGCCAATGCCATGGGCACCTCTGTTGGCTCTAAAGCGCTAACAGTGAAACAAGCAATTTTTATTGCGATGATTTTTGAATTTGCAGGGGCTTATCTTGCTGGTGGCGAAGTGACTGACACCATTCGAAATGGCGTTATTGAAACTTCCTTTTATACCTCTCATCCCGAAATTTTAATTTACGGTATGATGTCAGCACTGTTAGCTGCAGGTACTTGGCTATTACTGGCCTCTTATATGGGCTGGCCAGTATCGACAACCCACTCAATCATTGGTGCGATTATCGGCTTTGCTTGTGTCTCAACCGGAACTGAAGCGGTTGATTGGCATTCGGTACAAGGCATTGTGGGTAGTTGGATAATTACACCATTTATCGCGGGTCTGTTTGCCTATGGTATTTTTGTCAGTGCACAACGACTGATATTTGATACCGAAACGCCAATGGCAAATGCCAAACGTTTTGTACCGGTTTATATGTTCTTGACCACTATGGTGATTGCACTTGTGACCATCAAAAAAGGTCTTAAGCACGTTGGTCTACATTTAACCCATGGCGAAGCTTGGTTATATTCTGTCATTTTCTCGACTATTGTCATGGTCGGTGGTTATATTTATATCCAGAAAAAATTTGCTAACCAGAAAGAAGAGCATGGCTTTGCTGGTGTTGAAAGTATCTTTAGTATCTTAATGGTGGTAACGGCTTGTGCGATGGCATTTGCTCATGGTTCGAATGATGTTGCCAATGCAATTGGTCCATTATCTGCCGTGGTTTCAACCGTACACAGCATGGGTGAATTAACCGCCAAAAGTGAAATAGCTTGGTGGATCTTACCTCTTGGCGGTCTTGGTATCGTGGTGGGTCTTGCAACCATGGGGCATAAAGTAATGGCTACTGTTGGTACGGGTATTACTGAACTAACCCCAAGTCGTGGTTTTGCTGCTCAACTTGCAACCGCTTCTACCGTTGTTCTTGCATCGGGTACTGGTCTTCCTATCTCAACCACGCAAACACTGGTGGGTGCGGTATTAGGGGTTGGCTTTGCTCGCGGTATTGCAGCTCTTAACCTTGGCGTAGTACGTAACATTGTTGCATCTTGGATTGTTACCTTGCCCGCGGGCGCGGTATTATCGATTGTATTCTTCTATGCAATCAAAGCAGCATTCGGCGCATAAGCTTGCAATTACCGACACTCTGTCAAAGCCGTGTCATAATTGATGCTTAGATGCACAAAGAGGGAGCTTTTGCTCCCTCTTTTGTTGCACGTTAAGTCGAAACTTCTTACTATTTCCTTAACAAATTTTATTTAATGCTTTTGCCGATGGGGATTTTTCCAAATCGTAAACACAGGCAAGCGCATATCACTAAAAAGGACAAAATGTGAAAAAGCTTTTTTGCTTAGTATTGCTAGCAACTTTTTTTGCTCCAATGACATACGCACGTGACTTCTATATCTCAGATAATCTTTTCACTTATCTGCATTCTGGCCCAGGTAATCAATACCGTATTATCGGTAGTGTTGATGCAGGTGAAGTGATCAAGATTTTAACCTCAAACAAATCAGCCGGATTCTCTCAGGTCGTCGATAGCAAAGGCCGTAAAGGTTGGGTTGAAAGTAAATACGTGACGGCGAATGTCAGTATGTCGATTCGCTTGCCACAACTTGAGAAAGAGCTTTCTAGCGTAAAAGATGCATTAGCTAATGCACGTAAAACATCGGATACAGAAAAAGCAGGTTTAGTCAGTTCACTAAAAGTGAGTAACAAACAGATTTCCGATCTTGAGACTAACTACCGTAACCTTAATCAACAGTTATCAGACTCTCAAGCTGAAGCTCGTGAACTGCGTGCAAAATTAGACACCCAAAAAGACGACTTATTGCTCCGTTACTTCATGTATGGCGGCGGTGTAGCTGGTTTAGGTTTACTATTTGGTTTATTGCTTCCTCATCTTATCCCACGTCGTAAAAAGAAAAACGGCGGCTGGGCATAAGTATACTTAGGTTAGAAGGTTTTGATTTAAGTTAAAATGCGTTATAAATAATAAAAGCCAGATTAAGGGAAACCTCAATCTGGCTTTTTTATCGCGTTGATAAAACTTAAATCAACTCATATATACCCTAGCCGAGAGTTGCTAATAGCTTTTCGACAATAGGTTGATTGGCTTCAGGAAATTGATAGTCCACTAGATCTTCAATCTTAACCCACTTACCCTCTTGCCCCTCCTTGCCATAAGGTTTGCCACTAAAAGCGGTGACACTAAAGAAATCAAATGTTAGTTTCTTTTCTGGGTAATCATGATCCAAGTGCTCAAACAAAGACAATGCTGTGACTTCAATGTCAATCTCTTCATACAGCTCTCGTATCAGCCCTTTTCCAGCCGTTTCACCAGATTCCACTTTACCACCTGGAAACTCCCAATAACCGCCTTTATGTAGCTTAGCAGGACGCTTAGTGATAAAAATCTGATCTTGTTGCTGGTTAAAAATAATCGCAGCCACAATATGTAACCGAGATGTTTGCGTTAAAGTCATGAGGCTCTCCTGTTGTGCTATTTTTGTATTCTTACGCTTTTAGGCTTTTAGGCTTTTAGGCTTTTAGGGATATTAAAAAAGGCCGCCGAAGCGACCTTTTGTTTTTATCTATAGCTCAAAAACACCTTACAATATCAATTAGGCAATTTTACCATGACATTGTTTATATTTTTTACCTGAACCACATGGGCAAGGTTCATTTCGACCCACTTTACGTTCTTCACGAACCATTGGTTGAGGTGCACCTTCTTGCTCATCATCGCTAATACCGTCAGCCGCTTGGTGTTGGTATTGTTGACGACGGGCAGCTTCTTCTGCTTGAATGCGGCGTTGCTCTTCCATACGGTCGACTTCTTCGCGCTCTTGCACGCGAACTCGACTTAAAGTTGAAATAACGTCAAATTTTAGGCTATCTAATAATTCACCAAACAATTCAAACGACTCACGTTTAAATTCTTGTTTTGGATCTTTTTGTGCATAGCCACGCAAGTGAATACCTTGACGAAGGTGATCCATTGCCGCTAAATGCTCTTTCCAAAGCGTATCCAACGTTTGCAGCATCACTTGACGTTCAAAGTTACGTAGAACCTCGGCGCCTACTACCTCTTCTTTTTCTTTATAGATAGTCGCCGCTTGTTCGATGATACGTTCGCATAACACTTCTTCGTACAATTTATCATCTTCATCTAACCAAGCTTGAATTGGGAATTCGAGATCAAAATCAGCCTGCAAGCGCGCTTCTAAGCCTGCCACATCCCACATATCATCAAGAGATTGCGGCGGAATATATTGGGCAAACATAGAGGTCAATACATCAACACGGTTTTGAGCTAGCATTTCGCTAATATCACCCGCGCCCATCAACTCATCACGTAATTCGTAAATCACTTTACGTTGGTCATTGGCGACATCATCGTAATCCAATAATTGTTTACGTACGTCAAAGTTACGACCTTCTACTTTACGCTGTGCTTTTTCAATTGAGCGAGACAAGACACGGCTTTCTATCGCTTCACCTTCATCCATACCACTTTGGATTAAACCAGCCATACGGTCGGAGGTAAAAATACGCAGCAATGAATCTTCCATTGATAGATAGAAACGAGAAGAACCCGCATCTCCTTGACGACCAGAACGACCACGTAACTGGTTATCGATACGGCGAGATTCGTGACGCTCAGTACCAATAATATGCAGACCACCAGAGGCGAGTACCGCATCATGTACTTGTTGCCATTTTGCTTTTATCTCAGCAACTTGCTCTTCAGTCGCAGCAGAGCCTTGTTTCGCAACCAGTTTTTCAACTTCGGCTTCCCAGCTACCGCCTAACTTAATATCAGTACCACGACCAGCCATGTTGGTTGCGATGGTCACCGCGCCAGGTGTACCGGCAAGTTCAACAATTTCAGCTTCTTTTTCGTGGAACTTCGCATTTAAGACGCTGTGCTTAATTTTAGCCGCTTTTAACGCATTCGATAACAATTCAGATTTTTCGATCGAAACCGTACCTACCAAGATAGGCTGGCCATTGCTGACACGTTCTTGGATATCATCTTTGATCGCGGCAAACTTGTCTTCTTCAGTGCGATAAACCACATCTGGCATATCATTACGGATCATTGGACGGTTAGTTGGAATAACCACGGTATCCAAACCGTAGATAGATTGGAATTCAAATGCCTCTGTATCAGCAGTACCTGTCATACCCGACAGTTTTTCATATAGACGGAAGTAGTTCTGGAAGGTGATTGATGCCAAGGTTTGGTTTTCGTTTTGAATCTTAACGCCTTCTTTGGCTTCTACTGCTTGATGCAAGCCTTCAGACCAACGACGACCAGGCATCGTACGGCCAGTATGCTCATCAACAATAATGACTTCATCATCTTTTACGATGTAATCGACGTCTTTTTCAAACAATACATGCGCGCGCAATGCCGCTGTCACATGGTGTAATAAGCTGATATTAGCGGGTGAATACAACGTATCCCCTTCTTCCATCATGCCCTTTTGGATCAGTAGCTCTTCCACAAACTCTTGACCGGTTTCCGTCATATGAACTTGTTTGGCTTTTTCATCAATAGTGTAGTGTTTGTCACCACGGTATTCTTCGGTATCTTCTTCGTCTTGACGCTCAAGAGAAGGGATAAGAAGGTTAATTTTGGTGTAAAGATCTGAGCTATCTTCAGCAGGGCCTGAGATGATAAGCGGTGTACGCGCTTCATCGATCAAGATTGAATCGACTTCATCGATCACGGCAAAGAAGCGTTCACGTTGTACACGGTCTTCCGGACGGAAAGCCATGTTGTCACGCAGATAATCAAAACCAAATTCGTTATTGGTTCCGTATAAAATATCGCATTGGTACGCCGCTTGTTTTTGTTGCGGCACCATATTAGGTACGTTGATACCAACGGTCATACCTAAAAATTCAAATAACGCACGGTTGGTTTCAGCATCACGCGCTGCTAAGTAATCATTGACGGTAACGATGTGAACACCTTTACCAGCTAAAGCATTAAGGTAGGCTGATAAGGTTGCGGTTAGGGTTTTACCTTCACCAGTACGCATCTCGGCAATTTTTCCGCCGTTTAATACCATGCCGCCAATAAGCTGCACGTCGAAGTGACGCATACCATAAATACGCTTTGAAGCTTCGCGCACAGTAGCAAACGCTTCCGGTAATAGCTGATCGATGGTCTCGCCATTTTGGTAGCGCTCACGGAATTCAACGGTTTTGTTTTGCAACTGCTCATCCGTCAAGGCATCAAAGTCAGGTTCAAAACTATTAATTTTATTTACGATTTTGTTTAGCTGTCGTAGAGTTCGATCATTACGACTACCAATGACACTGGTCAGTAACTTAGTTAACATTATTTATGAATCTCTCTTTCCGATCCTTGGGATCTCTGATTTCAGTCTCTTGCAGCCAATACTTCAACACTAAGAATACTGGTAAGGTTGTCTTATTATCATATGGTGCTGAAGTGCTGTATTTTCAAGGATAAATTTTAGTGGCTATATAGTATGGGATTCTGCCGCTATCTTCTATCTACAAACGCCTTTGTTTTAAGGGATTATCACTTTTTTTGATCACACATCGTTTTTTTTGAAATTCCTGACTTAAATTTATGCTCAATACGTTAAAATAAAGACTGTACCTGAGTCATATCAAGAGTTAACCCAGTATTATGCGTGACCATCGCCCAACATTGACCAAAGATTTATTCACTGATCCTCGTATGAATCAGTTTAATCAGCATGTCAGTGACATACTCGCCATCAATAAAACCTTGCAATCGATTTTAGCGCCCGCTTTTCGGCCTCATTGCCGTGCCGCCAATATCAAAAATAGTCAGTTATTAATCGAAGTGGCCAATGCCTCGCTGCAAATGAAATTAAATTATGACCGTATCCATATTCTGTCTCAATTGCGCGCCAATGGATTTTCTAAGTTAAGTGGGGTTGAGTTTAAAGTGAATCCCGATCTGTATCGAGCCGAACCTATCAACGAAAAATCGACGCCTCCATACCAGCCAACAGGATTAAGTGAAAGTGCAGCGCAATCTATATTAATGATTGCCGATCTGGCATCCCCAAAATTAAAGCGCCAAATTGAACGATTAGCTAAGCTTGGTAAAAAATAGCCGAGAAGCTTGATGTTAAATAACAGGCGAAAAAAAACCAGACTTGAGGTCTGGTTTTTTAAATTCTTAAATTAACTTAATTGATTAAGCTAACGCGGCATTGGTGATGTCACCAAATGCAACGGGAGATCCAGCAGCTTCTTCAAATGTTGCCCATTCCCAAGCTTCTTGGTTTGCAAGTAATGCGCGTAACAACTGATTATTCAGTGCGTGGCCGGTTTTATAAGCGCGGAGCTCACCGACAATGCTGTGGCCTGACATGTATAAGTCGCCAATCGCATCCAATACTTTATGGGTCACAAACTCATTACTAAAACGTAAACCATCTTCATTCAAGATGCGGTATTCATCTAAAACAATAGCGCAATCAAAACTGCCGCCTAAGCATAAGTTTTGTGATTGAAGATATTCAATATCACGCATAAAACCAAAGGTTCGTGCGCGAGAAATATCTCGAATAAACGCTTGCGAAGAAAAATCAAACAACATGTGCTGCTCATCTGATTCAATCGCTGGGTGGTTAAATTCGATCTCAAAATCCATGCGGAAACCGTCATAAGGAACTAATTCTGCCCACTTATCACCGTCTTCTACGCGTACGGGTTTTTTAATACGAATAAAACGTTTGGCTGCATTTAGTGTTTCAATACCTGCTGATTGCAGCAAGTAAACAAACGGACTGGCACTACCATCCATAATTGGAATTTCAGGTGCGTCAACTTCAATAATGATGTTGTCGATACCCATACCAGACAATGCTGCATTTAAATGCTCAACCGTTGAGATGCGTATACCATCGTCATTAACTAAAGCGGTACATAACACAGTGTCACGTACTGAGTTAGGATCAGATGGAAAATCCACTGGTGGATTCATATCTGTACGACGATAGATAATACCAGTATTTGCTGGCGCTGGACGTAGATTAAGCGTAACTTTACGCCCAGAGTGGAGACCCACACCAGTCGTTTTAACTTCTTGTTTTAAAGTACGTTGTCTAATCATCTAATCTGCCTTTTTCATGCTACACAAATACCAGCCATAAGAATGAGTGGTCAGATATGTTACCATATTTTCGATACGCATCAAGTTAATTGTTTGAATATCAATCAGCTTGATTGCGTAAAAATGCAGGAATATCTAGATAGCCACTGTCATTTTCATCTGGTTTTTTCGCTGTGTTTGTCTCTACACTCGACGAACTCGCTGGGCGACTTACTGGCGCTGAAGCCGTACGAACCATAGGTTCTGGTTTCTTTTCTTCTGGCGCTGGCGTTGTTGCTGCTGCTTGTGCCGGTTGCACATTCATGGCAGGTTGCTGTTGTACGCTACCGCCTTTGACTAAAGTGATCTCGGGTGGTTGAGATTTTCCAATGCCTGTCGCAACAACAGTAACACGGATTTCGTCAGTCATATCGGGATCAAGTGAAGTACCAATCACCACGGTTGCGTTATCAGATGCGAAAGCTTTTACTGTGTTACCCACAATTTCAAACTCTTCTAAACGCATATCGAAACCTGCGGTAATATTAACCAATACACCACGAGCACCCGCTAAGTCGATATCTTCTAATAATGGGCTAGAGATCGCCATTTCAGATGCTTCTTCAGCGCGGTCTTCGCCTTTCGCGTAACCACTACCCATCATCGCATGTCCCATTTCAGACATAACAGTACGAACATCGGCGAAATCGACGTTGATCATACCAGGGCGAGTAATCAGCTCGGCAATACCTTGAACCGCATTTTTCAATACATCGTTCGCTTTAGCAAAAGCTTCCAGCAAAGTGATACCACGACCGAGTACTTTCAGTAACTTTTCGTTTGGAATGGTAATTAATGAGTCAACGTGTTTAGACAGCTCTTCAATACCTTGATCAGCAAAAGCCATACGCTTCTTACCTTCAAAGCTAAATGGCTTAGTCACAACCGCAACCGTTAATATACCTAGTTCTTTCGCGATCTCAGCAATAACAGGTGCTGCACCAGTTCCTGTACCACCACCCATACCGGCAGCAATAAAGACCATATCCGCACCGGTTAATGAAGCTTTAATCGCTTCACGATCTTCTAATGCAGAATCACGCCCAACTTGTGGGTTAGCACCAGCCCCCAAACCTTTAGTGATATCACCACCGATTTGAATAACATTGCTAACACTGACTTTTCGTAGTGCTTGAGCATCGGTATTTACCGTAATGAATTCCACGCCTTCGATGGATTCACGGACCATATGCTCGACAGCGTTACCGCCGCCGCCACCTACTCCAACGACCTTAATTACTGCGTCATCAGACATTTCTACTGGTTCAAACATTGACATGTGTGCTCTCCGTCTCTCCCTGTTCGCCTCAGGTTAAAACTCTTTTTTTATCCAATTACGCAGCTTTTGAATGAGTTCAGCCAATGATGCACCGGAGCGTTGTTTCGGTGCAGACTGTTGATATTCATTCTCATCATAAAACTGGCTGTCTTTGGCGTAATGTAATAATCCAACCGCCGTTGAATGATGCGGCTCTTTAACATAGTCAGTTAACCCTCTGACCTCTAGGGGCTTACCAATTCTTACTTGGTTACGGAATACGCGCTCTGCGCACTCCACTAAACCTTCAATCTGTGAAGCGCCACCAGTTAATACTACACCAGCAGCTAAATGGTGCTTAAGACCATCTTCTCGTAATTTAGCTTGGGTCGAGTCAATGATTTGATTGGCCATACCCATTAATTCAGTATATCGGGGTTCTATCACTTCTGCCAAAGTTTGACGTTGCAAACTTCGCGAAGGACGACCACCAACGCTTGGAACGTTGACCGTATCGTCTTTGCTGACTAATTCACTCAATGCGCAACCGAATTTTATTTTGATTTCTTCCGCATCGCTGACCGGTGTACCAAAAGCAAAAGCAATATCACTGGTAACTGCATTACCTGCATAAGCAAAAACTTTAGTGTGACGCAGTGCACCACCGGTCCAGATAGAGACTTCCATAGTACCCGCACCGATATCGATCACACAAACACCAAGTTCTCTTTCGTCATCGGTGATCACAGCATTACTGGATGCTAGGCCAGAATAAATTAATTGTTCGACTTTTAAATTGCAGCGTTCAACCGCTTTAACGATATTTCGAGCCATATCATTATGACATGATATCAAATGAACGCTGGCTTCCATACGAACACCAGACAAACCAAGTGGATTTTTAATGTCTTTTTGGTAATCAATGGTAAATTCTTGTGGGATCACATGCAAAATACGTTGTTCTTCACCGATTTTAATCGATTTAGCGGTATGAATAACGCGATCTATATCTTCTTGTACCACTTCTTCATCAGAAATTGCGCCCATGCCTTTTTCTATTCGGCTGGCAATGTGTCGCCCAGACAATGAAAGATAAACATTGCTAATTTGGCATTCCGCCATTAATTCGGCTTGATTGATCGCGCGTTCAATCGATTTAACCACAGATTCAAGGTCATTAACGCCCCCTTTATCCATGCCACTCGACAGACCTTCACCCGAGCCAATAATATTAATTTGCCCGTCTGGTAGAACTTCGCCTACCAATGCCACGATATTTGAAGTGCCTACATCAAGACCAACGACAATATTTCCTTCTGACGCCTTCATTATTTATTACTCTCTTGTGCTGAATCATCATCTGAAATCCACCCAACGGCGGCACCAGTGTCGTATCGGAGATCGATGTAACTGACTTGATCGGCTTTGTCGCCTAAACGGCGGTATAATTGCACAAAGCGATGTAAGCGGTTATCACGAGCATCTTTGCCTAACTCTAATCGAATTCCATTATCTAAAATCATTTGCCATGCACGTCGGTCATTTAATACTACCGAAGTAATATTAAGCCCTAACGGTTTTAGCAATTTATTACTTTGTTTCCAAACCGATAATACTTTTTCGCTTTCTTCATCAGGACCATACAGATTAACGATATTTCCTTCAATATCTGCCGGTGTACCATTAAATACATGGCCTTCATCATTGAGTAATGAATTCCCATTCCATATGGCTTGAGCCTGGTATTCCACAATATAAACTTTAACCAAATCGGGCCATTGTTTACGAATCGAAACTTGTTTAACCCAAGGAATGGTTTTGACAGCAGCTTGTAGGGTATCAACATCTTGCGTCATAAATGTTCCCATATGAGGGATTTGAGATAACGCTTGTTGCACTTCACTGGGTTTAACGTGAGTTAATTTCCCTTCGACCATCACTTGAGATAATGGTAATCGCTCAGCATCAGTCATCCAACTGACAGTGGAATAGAGAACCGCAATAATAGACACCACCACCAACAATAAAAACACACCACCAAAGAAATGATCTTTAGTGGAAGTTGATGGGGTTGGTGGATTATCAAAATCCTCGACAGTCATGTTCACCATGCGCCGTAAAGCTTTATATTATTAATGCAAAACCTATCAATATTAATGCAACATTTATCAATTGAATGCTTATTGGTCATCATTGCCATTTAAAAAGCCTACTAGTCAGCGATTATACTGACCAATAGCTATTCGTCCACTACAACAATACAGTATTTTACGCACTCTTTACTTTCATTTTAGCAATATTCAACTTCAAGTCGGCTAATTTCTTGGCAACTTTACCCACATCACCGGCCCCTTGCGTAAGTACTAAGTCATTATCTTCAATTAAATTAGCTAATACTGACGGTAGAGTATCCACTTCAGATACAAAGATAGGATCAATTTTACCACGACTGCGAATGGTGCGACATAATGCACGACCATCTGCGCCTGCAATTGGTTTTTCACCAGCAGAATAAACGTCGAGCATAATGAGCACATCGACTTTTTCCAATACATTAGCAAAATCATCGTATAAATCACGGGTACGGCTATAACGATGCGGTTGGAAAATCATAACTAAACGTTTATCTTCCCAACCAGAGCGAGCCGCTTGAATGGTCACATCTACTTCACTTGGGTGATGACCATAATCATCAACTAACATAGCCTGACCATTACCGGTATCAAATTCGCCTAAATGATCAAAACGACGACCAGTCCCTTCTGTACTCACCAATGCGCGAACAATCGCTTCGTCACTGATTTCATCTTCAGTAGCAACCGCAATAGCCGCAGAAGCATTCAAGGCATTATGTTTACCTGGAATATTTAACGTAATATCTAGATCTTTACGACCTTGACGCAACACGGTAAATGTACCTTGTTGACCATTTTGACGATAATTGGTTAAGCGAACATCCGCATCTTCAGAGAAACCATAAGTGATCACTTGACGGCTAATACGCGGAATAAGTTCACGTACCACAGGATCGTCAATACACACTATCGCTTGGCCATAAAATGGCAGATTATGTAGAAAATCGATAAAGGTTTGCTTGAGCGTTTCAAAGTCACCGCCATAGGTTTCCATATGATCGGCTTCAATATTAGTAACGATACTCACCATCGGCTGCAAGTGTAGGAATGATGCATCACTTTCATCGGCTTCGGCAATCAAGTAACGGCTTGAACCTAAACGCGCATTAGTACCCGCGCTTTTCACCAAACCACCATTAACAAAAGTTGGATCGAGACCTGCTTCAAAATAAATCTGCGTTACTAAAGCGGTAGTGGTGGTTTTGCCATGGGTGCCAGACACCGCAATACCATGACGAAAACGCATCAGCTCCGCCAGCATTTCGGCGCGGCGCACCACTGGAATTCGCATTTCTTTAGCAGCAACTAATTCTGGATTCTCGGTTGAAATCGCAGTTGAGACCACTACCACACTGGCATGCTCAATATTACTGGCTTGATGACCAAAATAAATGGTGGCACCTTTTTCAGTTAAGCGTTGCGTGACTGGATTTTCGCCCAGATCTGAACCACTAATGTCGTAACCTTCGTTAAGTAATACTTCGGCAATACCACTCATACCAGCACCACCGATACCAACAAAGTGAATGCATTTTACTCGGCGCATTTCTGGCACCATGGCACGTAGTTCAGATAAATTTGTATTTTGTTTGGTTAACATGGCTTTAATCTCAATCTTTGCATACCGCGATAATGGCGGCAGCAACACGGGTATCGGCATCAAGGATCGCCGCTTGGCGGGCTTTTTGTGCCATGGTAAGTAACTGAGTCCGATCCAGTTGTTTTAATTGTTGTGCTAAGCCTTGTTCCGTAAGCTCAGGTTGTTCAATCATTAATGCTGCGCCACATTGTACTAGGTGATCAGCATTGAGTGCTTGTTGGCGGTCTTTATGCATAAAGGGAATAAAAATAGCCCCAACACCAGCAGCGGAAACCTCTGAAACGGTGAGAGCACCAGAGCGACACACTAACACATCCGCCCAACCATAAGCTTGCGCCACATCATCGATAAACTCGCTGACTTGATAGTCTTGTACTTGATTATCTTGATACAGTACTTCGACCATCTGTTGTTGGCCTTTGCCCGCTTGATGGCGAATCGTATAACCTTCACCAAGTGCTTTCATCACTGGTGGCAAGGTGGTATTTAAAATACGCGCCCCTTGGCTCCCTCCCATCACTAGAATGCGAATAGGACCCGTTCGTTCAGAAAAGCGGTCTTCAGGCGCAGATAAAGCAACCACATCTTGGCGCACCGGATTACCGACTACTTCGGCCTCAGGAAAGGCTCCAGGAAATGCTTGCATCACACGTTTGGCCAGTTTCGATAACCACTGGTTCGTCAGCCCTGCCACCGCGTTTTGTTCATGCAGCACCACAGGAATACCTGACATCCAAGCCGCAACACCGCCAGGACCACTCACATAGCCACCCATGCCAAGAACCACATCAGGTTGCCATGCTTTAATATGTTTACGCGCTTGGAAAATAGCATTGATAATTTGAAAAGGCGCTTTAATCAATTTAGCGACGCCTTGTCCACGTAAGCCTTTGACTTTTATAAAATCAATTTCAATACCATGTTGCGGAACTAAATCGGCTTCCATACGATCGGGAGTGCCTAACCAGCGAATTTCCCAACCTTGGCTTTGCAATTGTTTCGCCACTGCCAGCCCTGGGAATACATGCCCTCCAGTGCCACCAGCCATGACTAATAAGCGTTTATTCTTCTTCATGGTTATCAGATTCTTGTTGGTTATTCTTCGAAGATGGCATTTTTTTTGCCGGTTTATCACCACGTTGCAACGCCGCCACACGGCATTCGTAATCAATTCGCAGTAATAATGCTACCGCAACCGACATAATAATTAAACTGGAGCCACCATAACTGATCAAAGGTAAGGTTAAGCCTTTGGTTGGAACAATACCTGCCGCAGCACCAACATTAACCAAAGTTTGAAAGGCGAACCAAATACTAATACTCACCGCTAGGAATCCGCCAAAAATTTCGCCCGATTCTAATGCTTTACGTCCAATGTTTAACGCTTTATAGACTAGAGCAAAAATCATCAGCAACACACACACCACGCCAATAAAACCAAGCTCTTCACCAATAACGGCAAACACAAAATCGGTATGCGCTTCAGGTAGGTACTCTAACTTTTGAATTGAGTTACCCAAACCTTGACCAAACCAATCACCACGACCAAACGCCATTAACGATTGAGTGAGCTGATAACCATTACCAAACGGATCGGCAAATGGATGCCAGAACGAAGTCATGCGTCGCATACGGTAAGGCTCACTAATGATCAAACCAGCGACTGCAATAATGCCAGCCACCAATAGTGACAAAAATTGAGTTAGCTTGGCACCCGCTATAAATAGCATCGCAAACAAGGTGACCAGCATGACCACCACCGTCCCTAAGTCCGGTTGTAGCAATAATAAAAAGGCCAAACAGACAAACACGATAAGTGGCTTAATAAAACCACCAAAGAAGGAATCGCGTACTTCATCATTTTTACGTACCAAATAGCCTGACATAAAAATAAACAACGACAGTTTGGCCACTTCGGCCGGCTGTAAATTAAATAATCCTAATGGGATCCAGCGAGAGGCGCCGTTTACCGAGTGTCCAGCAACTAAAACAATTAATAATAAAAACATCGCTATTAGCAACAAATGCACACTGTGTCTCATCCAGCGAGCCAGAGGGATCTGTATCACCACAAAAGCAGCAATCAAAGATAAGCACAAAAAGATCGCGTGACGCACCATAAAATGAAATGGAGCACCAGTTAGGCGAGTACTGATCGGAAACGATGCCGAAGTCACCATCACTAAGCCAGTTAGCATTAAACCAAATGCCAACCAAACAATTTGTCGATCGTAAAGAACAGGTTGAGAAGGCTTACTAACCCAGCCTTTAACACCTTTACTTAAATTATGTACTTTGGTTTTAACCACAATGAGCCTTTGGAAAAATCGCTATAGGTTAACGCCATCAGCATTAACCAGAATCAAAATCAAAGCTTCGCGTAGTGCAAAGCTAACTGAGTAAAGGCATCGCCACGCGCCATAAAATTACGGTATTGATCAAAACTGGCACAAGCCGGAGATAACATAACCGCATCACCCGACTTTAAACTTGGCGCTATCGCCGCGATGGCTTGATCAATATTATCCCAGCGCAGAGCTGAAGGGTGAAGGGGCATAAACTGATCGCCATCTTGTCCAAAACAATGCAATTGAACATTAAGAGTCGCTAATACTGGCGCAAGGTCGGAGAAATCCGCCCCTTTTCCCACACCACCCACTAATAGATGTAAACAGCCATCAAGCTGTAAGCCAGACAAAGCGGCAAGCGTACTGGCAACATTAGTGGCTTTAGAATCATTGATCCATTTCACTCCGCCATTATCGGCAACTAACTGGCATCGATGTGTTAGCCCTGCGTAAGCTTTTAACACGGAAAATGTATCTTTTAATGTCACACCAACACAATCGAGCAACGCCAGTGCCACTAACGCATTACTGAGATTATGCCGACCGACTAAACTGAGTTCATCAACCGCCAATAATGCTTGGCCATTTTTAGCCAGAAATTCACAACTCTTTTCTTTTGATGAATCAATCATTTGGATTAAACCAAATTCAACATCATCAAAACCAAAGCTAATAGTGTCGATGTTTGGATTGACTGCAGATTCGGGATAAGTGGCTTTATCATCTCGATTCACAATCGCAGTTTGAGCATGCTTAAAAATACGTTGTTTGGCTAAGCCATAATCTGCCATGCCACCAGGATAGCGATCCATGTGATCTTCAGACAAGTTCAAATACGCTGCCGCTACTAACTCAAGGCTAGAGGTGGTTTCTAATTGAAAACTCGACAATTCGAGTACATACAGCTCGCAGTCTTGTTGCAACAGCTCTAATGCTGGCACGCCAATATTACCGCCCACACCGACATTGATACCGGCCGCTTTGGCTAATACACCGGTTAAATCGGTCACCGTGCTTTTACCATTGGAACCTGTGATCGCCACCACTGGGGCATTCACCGCCCAAGCAAATAGCTCAATATCACCTACCACCGGAATATCTTTGGCTAGCGCCGCTTGAATTTCAGCTGTGGCTAATGCGATACCAGGGTTAGTCACAATCAAATCAGCCTCAAGCAACCATTGTGCTTGCCAACTGCCAATATGAGTTGCAATCGAATCATCAAGCTCGTCTAAACCAGGAGGCGTAGTACGGGTATCAATCACTTTTATGGTGAGATTGTAAGGGAGTGCTTGTAGATGCTTAACCACCGATAAACCAGTGATACCAAGGCCAACCACAACCACTTGTTGTATACCTTGCCAGTGTGATGCTTGAGCATTCGACATCGCGCTTAATCCCTTAACTTAAAGTAATATAAAAATGATATTAACGAATTTTTAATGTCGCTAAACCAATCAATACCAAGATCATTGATATGATCCAAAAACGCACGATAACACGCGGCTCTGGCCAACCTTTTAATTCGTAGTGGTGATGGATCGGAGCCATACGGAAAATGCGTTGACCACGTAATTTATACGAACCCACTTGCAAAATAACCGACAAGGTTTCCATTACAAATACCCCGCCCATGATCACCAAGACAAATTCTTGACGAACCAAAACCGCAATCGTACCTAATGCGCCGCCTAATGCTAACGAACCAACATCGCCCATAAAGACTTGCGCAGGGTAAGTGTTAAACCATAAGAAACCTAAGCCCGCACCAACAATCGCAGTACACACCACCACGAGTTCACTGGCATGAGGAATATAAGGAATATGTAAATATTCAGAAAAGTTTACATTACCGGTCGCCCATGCAATAACCGCAAAGCCAGCCGCAACAAATACGGTTGGCATGATCGCAAGGCCATCTAAACCATCGGTTAAGTTCACCGCATTACTGGTTCCAACAATAACAAAATAGGTTAATACGATATACATTAAGCCAAGTTGTGGCATAACATCTTTAAAGAAAGGCACAACCAACAATGTCGCAGAGGTATCTTTACCAATGGCGTATAAAGCAAAGGCAACCCCAAGCGCGATCACTGACTGCCAAAAATATTTCCAACGGGCAATCAAACCATCAGTATTTTTATGTACTACTTTGCGATAATCATCAACAAAACCCACAATGCCATAACCAATCAACACAGCTAAAACCGCCCACACATAAGGGTTAGACAAGTCTGCCCATAATAATACCGTGATTGAAATGGATGCTAAGATCATCACCCCGCCCATGGTTGGGGTGCCGCGCTTACTAAAGTGAGATTCTGGCCCATCGTTACGCACCACTTGGCCAATCTGTAAAAGTTGTAAACGTCGGATAAGTTTAGGTCCCATCCATAGCGATAACACTAAGGCGGTAATAATGCTTAAAATTGCGCGAAATGAAAGATATTCAAATAAGCGAAAAAAAGAATAATATGGCTGCAATAACTCTGATAGCCAAATGATCATGCGTAGTTCTCCTTTAAAGCAGCGACAACCAAACTCATTTGAGAGCTATGTGCTCCCTTGATCAGTAAAGTATGTTTAGATTCTGCTTGTTCCTCTATTGATAGAGGGTTAGTTAATGGTTGTGTTGCTGCTGTTTGAATATCGCGTTTTTGAATATCCGTGTTTAAATGCTTAATAATAAACTCAATCATAGCGGTATGTGAGGTAAAATGCCGACTACAAGTGTACTCATTATGACAAACTTGGCTAATTATCGCGGTATCCTCTCCAAAAGTAAGGACATAGTCAAAATTAAATTGCGCCGCATGCTCGCCGACTTGACGATGCAGTGCAACACTTTCTTGCCCTAATTCCGCCATAAAACCCAAGATCAACCAGCGCTTACCAGAATAATTAGCCAGTAAGTCCACCGCCGCATTCATGGCTGGAACGCTGGCATTGTAGCTATCATCGATTAAGCGGATGTTATCAGTCAGTTCAATCGCTTCCACTCGTCCTGATACATTGGTTGAAGTTTGCAGACCCTGAACAATCTCATCTAAGCTCGCGCCAACTTGGGTCGCCATCGCTGCTGCGGCTAAGCCATTGGCAACATTATGCTGACCAATCATAGGTAATAAAACCTTGGCACGACCTTGTGGAGACACTAAAGTAAAGCTTGCTTGACCATTGTCTTGCATCTGAATATCTTGGGCAAAAAAGTCAGCTTGTGGGTTTTGTTCAGAAAAAGTCACCACGTTTTTATCGCTCAGCGTGGCTTGCCAATGTTCTAAACCATTGCTGTCGAGATTAATAATCGCAGTACCACCAGATGGCAAACCTTGGAAAATTTCACCTTTGGCTTTTGCCACCCCATCTATCGAGCCAAAGCCCTCCAAATGCGCCGCCGCAACATTATTGACTAACGCCACACTCGGTTTCACTAATTGGGTGGTGTAAGCAATTTCACCTAAATGATTCGCACCGAGCTCAATCACGGCATAATCGTCATTGGTTTGACTGCGTAATAAGGTTAATGGCACCCCAATTTCATTATTAAAATTACCATTGGTGGCCAGTACTTGCCCTTTTTGCTTTAAAATCGCCGCTAACATTTCTTTAACCGTGGTTTTACCGCAACTGCCCGTTAATGCCAGTGTTTGAGCGTGAGATTGCTGCTGCATCCAAGCGCCCAGTAAGCCCAGTGCGATTTGAGTATCTTCTACCACCACTTGTGCAATTGGCAGATCTAATGACTTTGAAGCCAATAGTCCAGCGGCTTGATTATCCAACGCTTGCTGACAGAAATCGTGTGCATCAAAACGCTCACCAATTAATGCCACAAATAAAGCACCAGCTTCCACCTGACGAGTATCGGTGGTGACAGAGGTAATTTGAATGCTCGCACTCGTTTGAGCATCATGCCCGATTAAGCGACCGCCAGTAATGTCTGCTAATTGTTGCAGAGAAAATGAAATCATAATGTCAGTCCTAATAACGCGCAGGCGGTTTCTCGGTCAGAATAATGAATGGTGTTATCACCAATGATTTGATAATCCTCATGCCCCTTGCCCGCCACTAAAATAATATCGCTATCACTTGCGTGTTGCAGCGCATATTCACACGCCTCAAAACGAGAATGGATAATGTTAATTACTTTAGGGTTAAGCGCACCTTGTAGCATATCACCCACAATAAGGCTTGGGGCTTCGCTGCGAGGGTTATCATCGGTAATAATCGAATGATCTGCTAAACGCTCAGCGATTTCAGTCATCATCGGGCGCTTGCCAGTATCACGATCGCCACCACAACCAAAAATACACCACAACTTACCAGTGCAATGTACTCGTAATGCCATTAAGGCTTTTTCAAGTGCATCCGGTGTATGAGCGTAATCAATCACGATTTTCGCTTTCGGTTTGCTCGGTGATACCGCTTGATCATGAGCGTCAGGCTGAGCTTGAAATAACTCCATTCGTCCCACTACAGGCACTAATCTTTCGGCAACTGAAACCAATTGATTAAGTTCAAAACCTAAGCTTAATAAAGTTGCCAATGCCACCATCACGTTGTTGGCATTAAAATCGCCAATCAAAGGGGTGTCGAGTTGCGCCTTACCCCAATGTCCATCGAGTTCGATATGAATACCGCGCTCAGAATAAGTTACACTATTGGCCCAAAGCGCACGATGAGATGTTTGTAGTTGCTCGATTGGTGATAAAGAAACCGCTACCGCATTGGGCAGTTGAGCCAACCATTGCTGGCCGACACTGTCATCGGCATTAATAATTTGATGTTGACAATCATGGCGGTCAAATAATTGAAATTTCGCACGCTCATATTCTTGCATGCTGCCATGGTAATCTAAGTGATCACGACTTAAATTGGTAAACACACCCGCCGCAAAGTTCAGTGCTTTGACTCGCCCTTGCACTAAGCCGTGCGATGACACTTCAAGTGCCGCGTAGTCTGCGCCTTGTTGTTGGAATTGTGCCAACATTTGTTGAATTTCAATCGCGTTGCCAGTGGTATTGATCACCGGTTGTAAATCATTTAAAAAACCATTACCAGTAGTGCCCATCACCGCCGCTTTTTTCCCAATTAAATCAACCCACTGGGCAATCAATTGAGAAATGGTGGTTTTGCCATTAGTACCGGTAATGCCGATCAATTGCATTGGCGCGTATTGATAAATTTGCGCCGCCAGAGCCGATAAACACTGACCAATATTGTCGAGGTAAATAACCGGAACTGTTTGTCGAAACTCAACCGTCGCATCAGGATATTGCTCGCTCGCATCGGCAATCACCGCCGCGCAGCCTAGTTCGATCGCTTTATCAATAAATCGACGTCCATCAACCGCATGGCCTTTGATCGCCACAAACACATCGCCATTAGTTACTTTTCGACTGTCTAATTGCAGTTGAGCTACCGCGACATCTTGCTCTGCGCTAAGTTCTAATTGCGCCCACGGTGCTAATAATGAGGTTAAAGTATGCGGCATGGTTATTCTCCTACCTCAGATTCGGGTGTAGCATCGGGGGTAACATTTAAGATCTGCAATGCGCCTTTCATAATTTCAGAGAATACAGGGCCGGCTACCGAACCGCCGTAGAATTGATCGCCTTGCGGTTCATTCACCACCACCACTAACGCCAAGCGTGGATTACTGATTGGGGCAATACCGGCGGTAAGCGCAACATATTGATCGCTATAACCACCTGCTTTCGCTTTACGAGAAGTACCAGTTTTAGCGCCCACACGATAACCTGGCACTTTGGCTTCAACTGCCGTACCGCCTTTATGCGTAACTTGCTCAAGCATATTGATCACGCGACGAGCCGCATCAGCATCGGCAGCGCGGAAAGATTTACCCGAACGATGACCGTCTTTTAAAATGTGCAATGGCATGTTGATACCCATATTGCCTAATGTGGCATAAGCATGCGCCAATTGCAGTGGCGTTACCGAGATACCATAACCAAACGCCAATGTGGCTTCTTCAAATGGTGACCAACGACGACGATCAGGGAAGATACCGGTCACTTCACCCGGCAATTGGGTGCCCGAAATATTACCAAAACCAACACCGCTATACATGCTGAGGACATCCCGTACATCCATGCGCAGCGCGATGGTCGCGATCCCGACGTTACTGGATTTTTTCAAAATAGTGGTGAGTGAGGCTTTACCGGCTTTTTCAGAATCTCGGACTCGGCTGCCACCAACTCGCATAATGCCATTACCAGTATCGATAATAGTATTTTTGTCGATAATGCCTTTATCCAAACCGGCCAGCATCACAAAAGGTTTCATGGTTGAGCCCGGTTCAATTGAATCGGTAATGGCGCGGTTTCTCATCCGAAAGCTTTGCAGTTGTTCTTTATTATTAGGGTTATAAGACGGTGCATTGACCATAGCAAGAATGTCGCCATTTTTGACATCGACTAATACCGCAGTTCCCGAAGTAGCACGGAAATCGGCTACTGCTTGTTTAATGGCGCGGTAAGCGATCGCTTGAACACGCTGATCTATCGTCAGTTGCAGCGGTTTACCCGGCTTTTGAGTTTGCAGTGAGATGTTTTCGACGACCCGACCAAAGCGGTCTTTACGAATAGTTCTTTTACCCGCTTCTCCAGTTAACCAATTATCATAACTTTTCTCTAAGCCTTCAAGACCGTGACCATCAATGCCAGTGACACCGATTATGTGTGCACTTACTTCGCCTGATGGGTAGAAACGGCGAGACTCATCTTTAAGCCCAATCCCCGGCAATTTTAGTTCACGCACATATTTAGACATCGCAGGGCTAACTTGGCGCTGTAAATAAATAAAGCGGCGGCGTTTGTTTTTTTCAATTTTGGCCACTAAACCTTTTTGATCTAGCCCTAAAACATTGGCTAACGCATACCAACGTTGTATTTCATCCAATCCATGCTCTTTAAAGATAGTGTAAGGATCTGCCCATACCGCTTGCACCGGAACACTTACCGCCAGCGGCTCACCATTGCGATCGGACACAATACCACGCGCAGTCGGGATCGCCTTAACTCGCACTGAGCGCATATTGGCCTGTTCAATTAATTGATCGGGTTGAATAACTTGAATATAAGCGGTACGGCCAATTAAAGTCAGTAGCGCTAAAACCACAAAACCCAGCACTAGGTTATAGCGCCAGGTAATCAGGATTGGAGTGTTTTTCTTCACAACACGTTTAGGTTGTTTTTTTTTCACTTTTTTGTTGGTTGGCTTTTTCATTTCAGGTTCACAATCACTTCTTTATCTGAATCCGGTCGTTTCATATCAAGATCTTTGATTGCGATCCGTTGAACTCGAGTATGCTCGGCAAGGGCGTTTTCTTCTAAGATCAGATTTCGCCATTGGCTGTCTAGTTTTTCTCGACTTTCGAGTAGGTTATCCCGTTGCGTAATTTGGCCTCGGGTTTGATAAGTAGTCAACACCACCCCAATTGACGTGGCAAAAATCAGCACCAACAACAATAATGGCAACTTACCGATCGACGATAAGTCATTCCATATTGCTCGAGGTAAACTAGGCGGAGTCTGAATAGTCATGTTTAATCTGTGCTGTCAGTGGCGGGTTTATCGAGCTTTTCAGCAATACGAAGCACTGAGCTGCGCGAGCGAGTATTCACATCGACTTCTGATTGAGTCGGTTTAATCGCTTTGCCTACGGTTTTCATATTGGCTGAGCCCAACAATTTAATTTGGTCTTCGGTCAGTGGTAGGCCATGCGGCACTTGTGGACCACGACTCTCACGGCGCATAAAGTGTTTTACCATGCGATCTTCTAACGAGTGAAAGCTGATCACCGATAAACGACCTTCTGGCGCTAGGATGGCCATCGCGCCTTTTAAGGCAAAATCAATTTCATCTAACTCACTATTAATAAAAATACGAATGGCTTGGAAACTGCGAGTGGCAGGGTGTTTCTTCTCTTTAAAATTCTTAGGCGCAACATCTGATATCAACTTAGCCAGTTGCCCAGTACGAGTTAATGGCGCTTTATCGGTATTTTCACGACATTCTTGTTGATAGGCCACAATCCCTTTAGCAATGCGACGCGCGTGTTTTTCTTCACCAAATTCACGAAGTACCCAAGTAATATCATCCAGATCGGCATCCGCTAACCATTGCGCAGCCGATTGTCCAGAGGTTGGATCCATACGCATATCAAGTGGGCCGTCTTTCATAAAGCTGAAACCGCGATCGGCATCATCAAGTTGCGGTGAAGACACACCAAGATCAAATAGCACACCATCAACCTTGCCGACTAAGTCATATTGCTCGGCGTAGCTTTCAATACCAGAAAATGGCCCATGCACAATGGTAAAACGAGGATCATCAATTTTGGCGGCTTCTGCAATCGCTTGTGGGTCGCGATCGATACTGTATAAGCGGCCGTTTTCACCCAAACGAGCTAAAATATTGCGGGTATGACCACCACGACCAAACGTACCATCAATGTAAATCCCATCTGGTTTAATGTTTAACCCATCGATGGATTCATTTAAAAGTACAGAAACGTGTTGAAAGGTATCGGTCATAGCAGTAATTAACTCAATTAATGATTAGTTGACTAGGATATTCATGTCAC
The DNA here is from genome assembly GCF_009601765.2 of Vibrio algicola. Taxonomy (NCBI): domain Bacteria; kingdom Pseudomonadati; phylum Pseudomonadota; class Gammaproteobacteria; order Vibrionales; family Vibrionaceae; genus Vibrio; species Vibrio algicola. The sequence goes on along the minus strand of NZ_CP045699.1, from coordinate 381,480 downwards.
GCACTCAACGCAAGAAAAGAGCGGAGATATGACATGATTTACGCTAAGTTTATGTCAAATTAAATCAATTTGGTTAAACACAGGTAAAAACGGCCATTATTTTGGATGCAATATGCAATATTTCAATCAGGTAGAAAAGCCATTATATGACTTAGAAACTTAATTCAATTTAAGGTAAATGAACTTAATCAACAAAGCTGCGACTGCAATTTCGCAGGCTATATACCCAAAGTAATTGAAGTTGCAGTGAGGCGGCAAGCAAACGAAGCCCCATGAGCTTAGCTTGCCTAAGTGATTGGGGTGAGTTTGCGCAGCCAACAAAGCTGCAGCTTCAAGTAAGACGGCTATAGATAAAGAAAAACCCACCGCAGAGAGACTGCGGTGGGTTATCAATGAGTGGAGTTGACATCATAAGCCGGGTTCTGTTCCGCTTCCCTTCCTAAAAAGAAAAACGGTGATAGCCATTCGTCTAGGCCAGCAATCGCTCACTGGCTCGAGCAACCTACCCGCCCCCTTACGCGAGCAGCGCAATGTGAGGGCCTATTTGGTCTTGCTTCAGGTGGAGTTTACCCTGCTACGAACTGTTGCCAGACGCACGGTGCGCTCTTACCGCACCCTTTCACCCTTACCTGTGCTTATCTTCTCCCCGAAAGGATCGGAATTAAGCCATCGGCGGTCTTCTCTCTGCTGCACTTGTCGTGAGCTCACGCTCCCCAGGCGTTACCTGGCACCTTGCTCTATGAAGCCCGGACTTTCCTCCCCTCCGACAGTCTCCCTTGGTATTGCTACCAAAAAGGACATCAACGAAGCAGCGACTATCCAGTCAACTCCGCGGCGAATTATACGCAAACCACCTTCGAAGACAAGGCATTCCAGTATATTCTCATTACTATAATTTATTCTAGGTTCTCAAGCCCCCATTTATATAGAGCATTCTTCTTGAGATTATGGATTTCGGCCACTAATGCTGCTGCTTTTTTAAGCGGCAACTCTTTAACTAAAATGGTTAAAGTTCTTAATGCATCATCGGGGATCGCATCTTCTTGCTTCTCTTCACGGTAACCGTGAATAAGCAATACCATTTCGCCGCGCTTACGATTTGAGTCTTGCTCTATCCAGTCAATTAGCTCACCTAATGGCGCGCCATGAATAGTTTCAAAAGTCTTTGTTAACTCACGCGCAAGCACAACTTCACGCTCTGGACCTAAAATTTCGAGCATATCGGCCAAAGAATCAGTAATGCGATGTGGCGATTCATAGAAAATACAGGTACGTTCTGCTTTAATGATTTCTAATAATTTATCTTTTCGCCCTTTGCTTTTCGCTGGGAAAAAGCCTTCAAAACTAAAGCGATCAGACGGTAAACCCGAAGCACTTAACGCCGTGATCACTGCGCATGCGCCCGGTAATGGCACAACTTTAACCCCAGCTTGACGACATTTTGTCACTAAGTGATACCCTGGATCGCTGATCAAAGGGGTTCCCGCATCGGACACTAATGCGATAGAATCACCGGCGAGGACTTTTTCAACTAAAACTTGCGCTTTTTGCTGTTCGTTATGATCATGTAAAGCATAAGTTTTGGTTGCGATGCCAAAATGCGATAACAATCGACCTGTATGTCTTGTATCTTCTGCTGCAATCAGGTCAACTTGGTGTAAAATCTCTAATGACCGTTGGGTAATATCGCCAAGATTACCAATTGGCGTTGGGACAATGTATAAGGCAGGATGCTCTAAAAGAGCGGTTTTGTTATCTATCATTTGTTTACCATCACTTGAGCGATTAATATAGAGACTATCTTTCACATGACTATCTTACAAACTAAGAATAAGAACGCATGAAAATTATGAATCACAAGAGCTTCAGTGTATCACGCTTATTTACTTCAATTGTATTGATGTTCATTCTAGCGGCATGTTCTTCCAACCCGAACGAGGGAAAGGTTGATATCACCACAGCCCCAAGTCAGAGTTCAAAAGCCTACTTAACTCAAGCTCAATCGCTTGAAGTGGCGCAGCAAACCGACTGGTTGATCATGGCCTTAAAAGCCGATGTGATTGAACAAAACTACGACGCAGGTAAAGCCTTGGTAACTCGTTTAGGCAAACTGCCATTAAATGAAAGCCAACAAGCAGAATGGCAAATCGCCCGCGCACAAATGTTAGCGACCACCGATAGCTCTGATGCCGCATTGAAAATTTTAAATTTCAAACCACAGTGGAAACTGGCCGATAATCAATGGGCTCGCTACCATACTTTGCGTGCACAATGGCTTGAAGATGGCAAAGACTTCTTTAATGCCGATCGTGAATTAATTGCATTAAAAGCCTCTCAATCAATCGCCAGTCAAGCACCAGCTGATATCACTGCTATTAATCAACGTATTTGGGCCAACTTAAATCAATATTCTGCTGAAGAAGTTGTGCAACTTAACGCGCAAGATAACGAAGTTGAATTGCAAGGTTGGTTGTATGTTGCGGTTGAAATGAAAACCAAAATACACGATCCAATGAAACTGCAGAGTGACCTACAACAGTGGTTTGATGCCAACCCAAGCCAGGCAATTGTGTTAGATACGCCAGCTGATGTTCAAGCGATCCTTGATCTGAGTATTGTCGCGCCTAAAAATGTAGCACTATTACTACCATTAGGCGGAAAATATGAAAAGTCCGCTAAGCTTATTCGTGATGGTTTTATTCATGCGATGACGGATGATAGCAGCCGTGATCCTGCGTTTACTATGACGGTATATGATACGTCAAACACCGATATGGCGGCAATTTATCAACAAATGCAAACCGATAAAATTGATTTCATTGTCGGCCCATTAATTAAAGATAATGTTGAAAAACTACAAGATATCGATGATGGTGCGATTCCAATGCTGGCGCTTAACTTCCCTGATCAAGCGGAAGAAGGTATGCAAGTTTGTTACCTAACCTTATCGCCTGAACAAGAAGCTGCACAGGCAGCAAAACACTTATTTGAAAATGGTTTTAAATACCCATTAGTCCTTGCTCCGAAAGGAACATTAGGAACTCGTATCACCGATGCCTTTAATACCGCATGGGCGAAATACAGCAATACTCCAACCGCCACTCAAGCTTTTGGTGGCCGCGCTGAATTACAAGCCAATGTTAATAAAGCGTTTGGTTTAACTGAAAGCCAAGTGCGTATCAATCAAATCAAACAAATTGCTTATATGGACCTAGAGACGGAAGCTCGCAGCCGTCGTGATATCGACTCGGTTTACATTGCCGCGTCTCGTTCACAGTTAACGCTAATCAAACCATTTATTGAAGTGGCGATTAACCCCGATGCTAAACCGCCTAAATTGTTCTCCAATTCATTGAGCAACAACGGTAAAGTGCGTCAATATCAAGATATTTCTGGTATTGTTTACAGTGATATTCCAATGTTAATTAACAAAGACGATGCGGCCGCCAAACAATATGACCAATTATGGCCAAACAGCAGTAACACTGAAAAACGTTTGCATGCATTAGGCATGGATTCTTATAGCTTAATCAACGCTCTACCTAGCATGAAAGTGGTACCAGGTTACCAAGCTAACGGTGAAACGGGCAAATTGAGCATTGATAGCAACTGTGTGGTGCAACGTGAATTAAGCTGGTCTGAGCATGAAGCTTTTCAGTCAAAGCAAGACAACGACGACCAACAATAAGCGAGCCATTGGCTCACAATACGAAACCTTGGCGAAACAATATTTAACTCGCCAAGGTTATCGATTTATTGCTGCCAACTTCAACACTCGATTGGGCGAAATTGATCTCATCATGCAAGATGGTGATACTTTCGTGTTTATTGAAGTCAAATATCGCAAACACAGTCATTATGGTCACGCCGCTGAAATGGTGACCTATGCCAAAAGCCAAAAGCTGATCAAGACCGCCATGATTTGGTTAAAGCAACAACGTCTGTCAGCCGAAACCACCTCATTTCGTTTTGATGTCATCGCCATTCAGCAACAAGGGCAAGACATTAACTGGATCAAAAATGCCATTACTCAAGGATAAATGATGCTCGACAGCATTAGTGACAGTTTTAAAGAAAGCATTCAAATTCAAATCGCCGCCGCAGAATCACTGCCAGATGTGATCACTCATGCCGCACAAGCCATGGTGAGCAGTTTACTTAATGGCAATAAAATTCTTTGTTGTGGTAATGGTGGCTCAGCAGCCAATGCACAGCAATTTGTTTCTTGCCTGCTTAATCGCTTTGAAACGGAACGCCCTAGCCTACCAGCCATGGCTCTTACCGCCGATAACATCTCGCAAACCGCGATTGCGAATGACTACCAATATGAAGAAGTCTTCTCTAAGCAAGTACGAGCTTTTGGTCAAGTTGGTGATGTGTTAATTGCGATTTCGACCAGTGGTAACAGTGGCAATGTGATCAAAGCCGTTGAGGCCGCCGTCACCCGTGATATGACCATTATTGCCTTTACCGGTAAAGACGGTGGCGAACTGGCCGGCTTACTCGGTGAATCGGATGTTGAGATCCGTATTCCATCCCACCGCACCGCTCGTATTCATGAAGTCCACATGCTCACTCTGCATTGCTTGTGCGATTTAATTGATCAAGTGATTTTTCCTTCGCACGAAGGGTAAGTTTGACAATCTTACTAAACGAATAAAAAGCGATTGGCGTTCGAATCTTGTAAGCTCATTAGATAATTTCAAAAGGATATTGATATGTCTCATTCAGAATAAGTTCAAATACTTACGGTGCTATCTCGCTTGCATAGGGAAGTATTGAAACTCACAGATTATGATGAGATTTTACGCCAATCCTTAACGCTCATACTCGACGAATCTAAGTGGGATTTTGCTTGTGTGACCACCCTTTCAGAAGGAAAGGAAGTCGCAACGCCTTTGTGTTTTATCGGGCCTGACGGTGAAATCCCCGCAATTGAATTTGATGTATTTGGAACCCCTTGCCAGCGAGTCGTCAAGCAAGATGATGTGGTTTATTATTCCGATATGAGTGAGGTCTTTGTCGATGATAGCGCCATATTGTCACTCCAAGTGCAAAGCTATATTGGAATGGTTTATTACATCGGAGGTAAACCACTCGGTCATGTTTTTCTGATGTCAAAGAAGAATTATAACCGCCAAGCACAACAACAAATTGCGTGGATTTTACGTTGGCTAAGCCTGTTTATTGGCTCAAGAGTGGAACTCATCCAAAAAAGTTGTGAGTTAAGTGAAGAACGTCGAATGGCGACCACCGATCCCTATTGGGCTTGACCAGAATAGTTAAGTAAGGTTTACCGGAAAGAGAATATTGTTTGTTTGTCAGTAGCGTAGGCGAGGATGAACAAGTCATAGCTAATTACGTTAGACATCAGGGCGAAAAGGATTCAGGTCAACTCCGTATGGAGTTATAACAGTAAGTACCCCGTGCATGCACGGGGTACTTACGCTTGCGAGAAGTATGCTGAATTTGGGTGACTCAATTTGACTAAGTCACGACAAAGCATTCAAAGGTTGCGATGATCTCCATGCCATCTTCGTATTCAATTGTACGTAAATTTTCCGGAATACTTTCTTCTATACTTCGTAAGAACTGTTTTTCATGAGCGCAATAAAATTCCATATAACTCACTGGCGCATCCGGTGTGGTTCTTGCGATGACTAGTTGTCCTGATACTGGATTCTTATCCTTGTTAAAATAGATATGCCCTGAATGGTTTATTCTTCCCATTGGACGGTTTTGCCAAACAGTAAAAATGCCAGGCTCATTTCCCGATGGACACATCAACCGTGTAATTGAGTCACTTTCAGAAGCTTCGACAAGAAGCGGCTCAATACCACGTTCGGAAATATCGTTTAGAGAGAGCAATGGTGCACCTGACCGTTTCTGATTATCTACTTCATGCTCCCGATTTATGGGCCCCTTTCCAGTTAGAAGCCATTCCATACTGCAATCTAGGGTTTCGCTTAAAAGTAAAGCACTGTCCGACATTATCGATTTTTCTGGGTGCAACATAATATTAGTAATGACTGCTCGACTCACTCCTGACACCTTTGACAAAGCCAAATTTGATTTGATATTTAAGTCATTCATTCGTTGTTGAATGTTCTTTGCCAGAATTGACTGTTCCGACGTCATAAATTCCTCCAGAAGTATTTAGGTGTATTGAACGTTACACTTCACTGTTTATCTTACTCATTGTTTTAAAAAAAGTACTACAGTAATTGTAGTCCGCGGATCAAATTCTTATATCACGTTAAGATATAGATAAATAAGAATTCCTTTATAAAAGCGTATTTTTATTACCATGTCTAGGGCGTGTTGAACTTTGCTGTACATTTTGCGTTCAACAATACATCGGTAGCCACATCAACATGAATGTCAGCGATAACATGCTGGCATAATTCCTTTCTAACTTGTCATATCTGACTGAAATAGCTCGATAATGCTTAATTCTCCCAAAGGCATTTTCGACCAAGTGACGATACTTGTATAGACACTAATCCATACTGTCTTTGTCTATATCTTGTCCGTAATTACGTTTAGCAATGACCGTTTCTCCGCCACGTTCCTTAACAAGAGTACAGAAAGGTTCGCTGTCATATCCTTTATCACAAACGATGGTATTAACTTCATCGAGTTGTTCAACTAAGCTTTCGGCATGCACTATATCGTGGCGTTGGCCTTCTGATAAATTAAAGCAAATCGGCAGGCCACCACTATCCACAGCTAAGTGAACTTTGGTTGAGTTGTCCCCGCGACTTTTTCCTATTTGCTCTGAGCTTTCAGTAGCTGCACCTGTGCTATGCTGATGCGCTCGAGCTATAGAGCCATCAAGAAAGACCCATTCAAAATCAACCATGCTAGATAAGCTTCTGAAAAGATTATCTAAAACCCCTTTCTTTGACCAAAGATTAAATCGTCTGTAAACGGTACTCCACTCTCCGAACTCAGAGGGGAGATCTCGCCAAGGAATACCTGTTCTCATTCGATAAAGTATTCCTTCAAATGTCATTCGATGCTCAGCTTTATCGTAAATACGACTTGTACTTTTCATCACTTGGAGTAGCAGTTAGCATTGTTCTTGGCGTGGTATTGGTTATGGTTTTACTTTTGGCGAAGCAAATTATAACCCTTTACCATGCTGTTCAAAAAACACTCACGAAAGATCAACACGCCCTAGTCATAAATTTGTCTCTGCAATGTGTTTACCTGCATTTTAATAGGCTAACTATCTGTTTCTATGTTGGTAGCTGCAAAAAAATTAAATTTGGAAAATTAGTTTACAAACTTTATCTGATGAAAACTTACAATTAAATGATACATTCAAGTCAACTAGTGACCCAAAAGAGTCCAAATTGACTTTATTGAGCCACCCTTTAATTGGAACAGATGTTCTATATCGGTTATGTGAGGATTTATGAGAAAATTAACAATGATTGCTTCAGCAATCGCTATGGCAACTGTATTTACAGGTCAAGCAATGGCTCATCCAACAGCGTTGGTTGCACCGCAAAAAACACCGGAAGGCACATTGATACCAGTGTCTCATCCTCAACGTTTAGTTGCACCAGTAGCTTCTGGTAATGAAGTGCCGGTTGCTCATCCAACAGCGTTGGTTGCACCGCAAAAAACACCGGAAGGCACATTGATACCAGTGTCTCATCCTCAACGTTTAGTTGCACCAGTAGCTTCTGGTAATGAAGTGCCGGTTGCTCATCCAACAGCGTTGGTTGCACCGCAAAAAACACCGGAAGGAACATTGATACCAGTGGCTCATCCTCAACGTTTAGTTGCACCAGTAGCTTCTGGTAATGAAGTGCCGGTTGCTCATCCAACAGCGTTGGTTGCACCGCAAAAAACACCGGAAGGCACATTGATACCAGTGTCTCATCCTCAACGTTTAGTTGCACCAGTAGCTTCTGGTAATGAAGTGCCGGTTGCTCATCCAACAGCGTTGGTTGCACCGCAAAAAACACCGGAAGGCACATTGATACCAGTGGCTCATCCTCAACGTTTAGTTGCACCAGTAGCTTCTGGTAATGAAGTGCCGGTTGCTCATCCAACAGCGTTGGTTGCACCACAAAAAACACCGGAAGGCACATTGATACCAGTGGCTCATCCTCAACGTTTAGTTGCACCAGTAGCTTCTGGTAATGAAGTGCCGGTTGCTCATCCAACAGCGTTGGTTGCACCGCAAAAAACACCGGAAGGCACATTGATACCAGTGTCTCATCCTCAACGTTTAGTTGCACCAGTAGCTTCTGGTAATGAAGTGCCGGTTGCTCATCCAACAGCGTTGGTTGCACCGCAAAAAACACCGGAAGGCACATTGATACCAGTGGCTCATCCTCAACGTTTAGTTGCACCAGTAGCTTCTGGTAATGAAGTGCCGGTTGCTCATCCAACAGCGTTGGTTGCACCACAAAAAACACCGGAAGGCACATTGATACCAGTGGCTCATCCTCAACGTTTAGTTGCACCAGTAGCTTCTGGTAATGAAGTGCCGGTTGCTCATCCAACAGCGTTGGTTGCACCGCAAAAAACACCGGAAGGTACATTGATACCAGTGGCTCATCCTCAACGTTTAGTTGCACCAGTAGCTTCTGGTAATGAAGTGCCGGTTGCTCAGCATATAGTTACGGGTACGGAGGGGACGATTACAGGGCAGGCGTTACCACCTACTAAATTAGGGGAATACGCCATCGTTGTGAGAAAAGATGGTCAGCCAGATGTACGAGGTCCAGATCAACTTCAAAATGGTGACCGAATTCTTGGTCATGCGGATACTCGTAACAATGCAGATCTTCAAAAAGATGCTTTGACTAGTAAGTACAGCAAAGCTGATCTTTGGGCCATGTCTGGTGATGCCACTGATGATCAAAACGTGACTAGACAAAGTGCTCCAGCTCCAACATATGCACCTAGTACCGCACAAAACTATAGTTCAATTGAAACTATAACTTCTAGAGTTGCTAGTAATAGTGGTGCAATAGATAAAAATACTGCAAATATCGCTGACAACAAGAAAGAAATCGATGGTCTTAGATCTGACTTGGAAGCACAAGCGAAGAAAATTGATGGCTCAATGGCCCAAGCAGGTGCGTTCGCTGGTTTAGTTAGCCCATACGGTGTGGGTAAAATTAACATGACGGCTGCAGTAGGTCATTCTGGTGATGCAAATGCAATTGCAATCGGTTCTGGCTACCGTATCAATGAGTCACTAACAGTTAAATTAGGTGGCGCTTACGATACTGGTTCAGAGCAAGTAACTAGCTACGCCGGTGTAGGTTACGAGTTTTAAGACGAATTTTTGTTAGTCCTGCCACCATGGATGGTAGCTTTTTTGCCCCAAAAAAGTAACAGACCATAAGTAAATTGTTATTAGCTCTAAAGCGAGGTTGTCTGACGTTTTGCTATTAAGGAGTACGTCTGAACCAATGTATCCGCCCCATGAACCCACGGGGCGATATTATTAATGTTTGAAATTCCATGGCAGAATTGCATCGATATCTGGCTCAGCTTTCGCCAGTTCCTGCATGCATTTGACCAAGTAGTCATAGAGGATTAAACCGTTGGCTTTCGCTGTCTCGACGATGCTGTAAAGCATCGCACTTGCTTCCGCCCCGTTGGGATTAGTAGAGAAGAGCCAGTTTTTTCTGCCAATAACCAGCGATTTAATTGCCCGTTCAGCGCGATTATTGTCTATAGATAAGTGACCATCATCGATATAACGACTGAGTTTTGGCCATTGCCTAAGCGTGTATTTTATCGCTTTACCCAATGTGCTAGATTCGACTACTTTCTGAGTGGTCATCCATTCGTAAAACTCATCTAGTATGGGCTTGGCGACCGTTTGACGTTCTGCTTTTCGTTTTTCGGCATTCGCGCCTTTTAGGCGAGATTCAATCCCATAGAGCTTTTGGATTTTTGCCAGTGCTATATCCGCTTTGCCCGACTTACCTTTGCCTTGAAGCTTTTTCGCGTCCATGAATTTACGTCTGGCATGAGCCAGACAGCCCACATTCGTTACGCGATGAAGACCATCATAAGCCCTATATCCATCCGTTTGTAGATAACCATCATAGTGACCTAAAAAATTCATAGGGCATGCTTTCGCGCGACTATTTTGATAGTCGTATAAGGCAATATTGTTAACATGTGGGAGTGCCGCCTCTGGTGAGTCTGCCCCTGAACAGTAGAGCCACATATAACATTTTTTATCTTCTTTGAGCACGTTGAGCGGCGTTTCATCTGCCTGCACCACGACTTGTTTGAGTAAGTACAGTTTTAAGGCTTCATAAAGAGGGCTGAACTTCTCACTGACTTGGATAACCCACCTGCCATAGTTGTGCGCGATAACTCGATACCCGATTGGCTAAACAGTGATTCTTGGCGATAAAGTGGCATCGCATATCGGTATTTACCAAGGATAATATTGGCCAGCAAGCTTTCTGTGGCGAAGCTCTTAGGAATAATGCTCACCGGTGCCGGTTTTTGAATGATGTGGCAGTTGTCTTTCGTTTTTTCGCACTCGCGACAAGCATACTTAGGACGAACATATTCTAGCACTTTGAGTACCGCTGGCGTGAACTCCAGCTTTTCGCTGCGGTCTTCACCGATTTTATGCAGGCTATGCTGACAACATGGGCATTCTTTTTCATCATCGTCTAAATCGAGTTCGATAATATCTCGAGGTAGCGTTTTCGGTAGTGGTTTGCGTTTACCACGTTTTTTAGTCGTTGTGGTCGTTGTCGTTATTTCAACTTCTTCTTCCGCCGCCGCTTCACATTCCACTTCGTTGAAGAGATCGCCTTGAGCATCATCGTAAGGTTTTAATGCTTCTGAGCGTTTGGCGAACTGACGGTCGAAGGCAAGCTTGAGTTGTTCAAGCAACGATTGGCGTTCTTGTTTCCACTCACTTTTCTCAGATATCAGTGTTTTTACCATCGCTTGTAGCTCGGCAATATTTTGACTTTCCGGGTTGATATCTGGCGTCTTTTTCATGATATTTATTATACTAAATATCATGCCATTAATGCTTGGTGGATACGTCTTTATTATCGTTTAAGTCATTGTAAAGTCGTTCATTTCAATGGGTTTGCGGCCGATAATCGTGAAACCAGAAAGCAGTCTACCAAGCTCGAATTGAGTAAGCGTAAATACCGGATTTTTCTCTTTGTAAGGCCATTTGTATTTGGCTTTTTCGAGACGCTTATACCAAAGTGCAAAGCCTGTTTTATCCCAGTACAGCACTTTGATTTTATCGCGTTGTTTATTGGTAAATAGGAACAATGCACCGCTGCCAAGAGGCAAACTGGTATCACTTTCGATAATCGCGGCAAGGCCGTTAATGGACTTTCTAAAATCGATGCTTTCACGATATAAATAAATCTCAGGGGCGCAGAGCATGTGTTTCATGATAGTGCACCGATAAGTTCTGCAAGATAGGTTGCTGGTGTTCCTTGTGGGATGCTCAGCTCAACATTTTTTACCAGTAATGTCATGTTGGCAACGGCAGTGTGAGTGGCTTGATACTTTGTGGTCTTTTCAACGACTTCGGCTTTAACAAAACCTTGAGGCATGAGCGTTTCTGTGAATTGCTTGCGCTTAGCATAATACGTTGATGGGTTGAGGTCATTAAGCTTGCAAAATGCAAGCTTTGACAATGAACTTGATTGTGATTGTTCAATAAATATTTGCCATTCTTGATCAGTGTGTCGCTGTGCTATTTCAAATCTCCTTTGGGTTGGAGGTTTGATCTTATTATTCAGGCTAGACGATTAGAATGCGGGTTTTATGATGCGCTTACGAATTAACAGTTAAACAAGATATATTCAAGCGTTTAGACTTTGTTCAAGCAGAAGATGGGTTTCAAAAATCGCTCAATGAGCGAGTGCTTTACGATTACCAACTGAAATTAAATTACATTATGAGTGGCTATTATTCAAAATTATACAGTTGCAAGCGAACCAATAACGATCTGCAGGAGTATCGAATGAAGATCATCGAGAGTCATCATACCAAAGATGTGCCAATGTCGGTGTTCTACATTATGTTCATAAAATACGGCGCAAAATTGTTTGATGATATAGTTTTAAGCGAAGAAGAAAAAACCATAAACAATCGGTTATTGGCGTATGAATTAAACTTTATCGCAGGTATCAACAATCGTTAAATGCCATCAAACATAAAAAAACCGCTGAAATTTCAGCGGTTTTTGTTTTTAACATCTATAAGCCTTGTTGTATAAACATCGCGCTATAAACCTTGACCTCTAAGCGCCTTATGCTGGCTCTTGGAAAATCACAGTGTCGGCTTTTTTAGTGTAGCTTGCCATTTTATGGAAGTTCAAATAGCGATAAGTATCGGCTGCGGTGGCGTTAATTTGCTCGGCATATTGCATGTATTCCGCCATAGTAGGAATACGCCCTAAAATAGCACCAACGGCAGATAATTCAGCCGAGGCCAAATACACGTTGGCACCAGTACCCAAACGGTTCGGGAAGTTACGGGTTGAGGTCGACATCACCGTTGCGCTGTCTTCAACTCGAGCTTGGTTACCCATACACAATGAACAGCCCGGAGTTTCAATACGTACTCCAGCACGACCAAAGATGCCGTAATAGCCTTCTTCGGTGAGTTGGTCGCGGTCCATTTTCGTTGGCGGAGCAACCCAAAGACGCGTATCAAGCGAACCTTTGTGCTTCTCTAGCAGTTTACCTGCGGCGCGGAAATGACCGATGTTAGTCATGCAAGAACCAATAAACACTTCATCAATTTGAGTGCCCTGCACTTCCGACAATAACGCGCATCATCTGGATCGTTTGGCGCACAAAGAACCGGCTCTTTAATATCGGCCAGATCAATCTCAATCACATGAGCATATTCAGCGTCTTTATCTGCGCTCATTAGCTCAGGGTTGGCTAGCCACTCTCTTCCATTGCTTTAATACGGCGCTCGATAGTACGACGATCGCCGTAACCTTCCGAGATCATCCATTTAAGCATTACAACGTTCGAGTTTAAGTATTCAGCAATCGACTCTTCCGATAACTTAACCGTACAACCTGCTGCTGAACGCTCAGCCGATGCATCGGATAATTCAAACGCTTGCTCAATGGTTAAATGCTCAAGACCTTCGATCTCAAGAATACGACCAGAGAACTCATTCACTTTGCCCGCTTTAGCAACGGTTAATAGCCCTTTTTGGATCGCCACATAAGGAATGGCATGTACCAAATCACGCAAGGTGATACCCGGTTGCATGTCGCCTTTAAAGCGCACCAAAATAGATTCCGGCATATCCAATGGCATAACGCCAGTCGCAGCAGCAAAGGCTACTAAACCAGAACCAGCGGGGAATGAAATCCCTAATGGGAAACGTGTATGCGAATCCCCCCCCGTACCAACGGTATCAGGCAGAAGCATACGGTTTAACCAAGAGTGAATGATACCATCGCCAGGGCGCAGTGCGACGCCGCCACGGTTCATAATGAAATCAGGTAGCGTATGGTGAGTATTCACATCAATAGGTTTTGGGTAAGCCGAAGTATGACAGAACGACTGCATGGTTAAATCAGCTGAGAAACCAAGACAAGCTAAGTCTTTAAGTTCATCACGCGTCATAGGGCCAGTAGTATCTTGCGAGCCCACCGTCGTCATTTTCGGTTCACAGTAAGTACCTGGGCGAACACCGGCTACGCCACATGCTTTACCCACCATTTTTTGCGCTAAGGTAAAGCCTTTGCCTGAATCGGCTACTGGTACTGGGCGACGGAAGACTTTAGAAGGCTCTAGATCTAATGCGGTACGCGCACGATCGGTTAAGCCGCGGCCAATGATCAACGGAATACGTCCACCGGCACGCACTTCATCATAAAGCACATCGGTTTTTAGTTTAAAGGTTGAAATCACTTCATCAGTGCCATGTTTGCATACTTTTCCGTCGTGCGGATAAATATCAATCACATCACCCATGTCCATTTTAGACACATCAAGCTCAATCGGCAGCGCGCCAGCATCTTCCATGGTATTAAAGAAGATCGGTGCAATTTTACCGCCAAGACAGAAACCACCCGCACGTTTATTTGGCACATAAGGAATATCATCCCCCATTAACCAAAGCACTGAGTTAGTCGCCGATTTACGCGAAGAACCGGTACCGACAACATCACCAACGTAAACTAATTGGTGGCCTTTTTCTTTTAGCGCTTCAATTTGTTTGATTGGGCCAATTTCGCCCGCTTGATCAGGTTCGATACCTTCGCGGGCATTTTTCAGCATCGCAAGAGCATGTAATGGAATGTCTGGACGAGACCATGCATCCGGTGCAGGAGACAGATCATCGGTATTGGTTTCGCCAGTCACTTTAAATACGGTTAATGTCACTTTGTCAGCAGTTTGTGGTTTTTTCAAGAACCAATCTGCATCTGCCCAAGCTTGAAGAACTTGTTGCGCAGAAGCGTTACCCGCTTTGGCTTTTTCTTCAACATCATGGAAAGAATCGAACATCAGCAAAGTATGAGACAGGGCTTCAACCGCGATCGGCGCAAGCAAATCATCGTCTAAAAAGCTGATTAAGGGTTCAATGTTATAACCGCCTTGCATGGTGCCAAGCAGTTCGGCCGCTTTTTCACGGCTAATTAATGGCGATTGCGCTTCATCTTTGGCGACAGCGGTTAGAAAACCAGCTTTAACATAAGCCGCTTCATCTACCCCTGGTGGGATGCGGTTTTCAAGTAAATCGATAAGAACGCTTTCTTCACCTTGAGGTGGATTTTTTAGCAATTCTACCAGAGCAGCAACCTGCTCTGCGTCTAAAGGTTTTGCGACAATTCCTTCAGCAGCACGCTCTTCGACGTGTTTACGGTAAGCTTCAAGCACGACTTCTTCCTCTCATTGCGGTTCGCCCTTTCTCTAGAGTGTATTGAAGGGGAACATCCTTGGAAATTGACTTCCTATCGACTTAGTATGAATAAAATAAGATTAATTATGCATACTCAAATACGACATAGAGCCCATATTTTGTACAATATAATAACAAATTTAACGAAGCATTAAAATCCAGCGAGTTTGACCACGCTTGCAAAATCGGAACTAATTTACTGAAATTTAGCCAATATCGACTATGGCGATCTTAGTTGCCTATGTATACCCTTATGTATCCGCATGCATTCGCCTTTATCAAAAAGAAGAACCAACAATTAGATATACGGACTCGAACCCTTGCTCTGTTTGTCCATAAGCTAACATTATTGGCCCTACAGGCGAATCAATGCCAGTAAAGAGCGAGCCGGAAAAATACATAGAATCGGTATCAAGTTTTTTATTAGGATCGACCCAAACACCACCATATTCTAATGAAGCACCTAAATAAACTGGCGATTGGAATAAACCAAAATCATTCTCAAACCATTTATAGCGATAAACCAAACTGCTAAAGGCTTTATTGCTGCCCGTTAAACTGTCTTTAGGCAGGCCAGATAAATTAAGAAAACCACCGAGTTCACGCGGCGCAATAGGAACTATCGCATGACGGCTATCAATGGTCTCATATTCCACCTGAGCGACTAATGAATGCTTTTTATAATGTTCAGCCACCATCAATTTGGCTGAAATTTCTGATACGATATCTTTACTGGTATTCCCACTATCTTCGGTTTCATCTTGCGACAACAAATACTGCAAATCCGCGTAATAGCCTTTAGTTGGAAAATTGACATCATTTAAGGTGTCAAAACGATAACGTACATACGCGCCTTGGCGAGTATAATCAAAATCTCCAGCAGCAGGCAGGCCGGTAATCGATGTGTTGCCATCGGTGTAGCGGATCCCAACTCGAAACTCTTGCCATAAGGTTGGTTGAAAACCG
Organism: Vibrio algicola; assembly: GCF_009601765.2. Taxonomy (NCBI): domain Bacteria; kingdom Pseudomonadati; phylum Pseudomonadota; class Gammaproteobacteria; order Vibrionales; family Vibrionaceae; genus Vibrio; species Vibrio algicola. The sequence goes on along the minus strand of NZ_CP045699.1, from coordinate 365,607 downwards.
AGTGCAATGTCCCCAACCCAACGAATGTAATCCACTGGTAATGAGTTTTCAGTATCAGACAAACTGGTCGACGTATCGATAGAATTAGAGTTGAGGGAGTTTTGAGGTATAAATATACTCGATTTTTCATCGAGATAACTGCCAGAAAACGAGGTGAAGAAATTCTGGTTATAAGACATCGGGACATACAACTCAAACACGATAAGCTTATCCGTTCCTATTTCAAAGTTGGTTCTGAGTTCCGCACCATCATCGGTAAGATCGGTAAAGTTGCTGGTTAAACCAATCGAATATTTACTCGAGTTTTTAAAGTTATCTTCTAATGAGAAACGAAAGTCTAAATAATTAGGCCCCCATTCTTTTTCATTAACATCAATCGTGAGGTCCGCTTTACCATCTTCCGTTTCGGTATATTGATACGAGATACGTTCAAACCGGTCTAAAGCATATAAATCCCGCACTTTGGTCTCTATCTCATCACTGGTATAGGTTTCACCTGCTTCAATATCTAAACGATGACGCAGTAATTTTTCATTATAGTGGCTGTTATTGATGATATTCACTTTCGCCAGTTGTAAATCCGAACCGCTATGGATTTTTTCTCGAATGGCATTTTTTTTATTTTGATAAGCAAGATAATCTAACTCTGGAATTGAGTAGGCTTGTAAGATTTTTTTATTTTGTTCGGCTACTTGATAGCCCTGCTTTAACGCCTCTGGCATTTCAGCAAAATCGGTGGTCGACATGTTACCCACATGAGGTTTAAGTAAAACATCCGTATCATGCAGTTTTTCACTTTGCTCTTGAGTGCTGCGACGGACCAAATAATTAGAAAGTTGATTGCCGACAGTCAAAAAAGTGGTTAATTGGTCGCCGGTGAGATAATCGGTACTAATATCGACCGCAATAATAATATCAGCGCCCATTTCTCGCGCAATATCGACTGGCATATTATTGGTCACACCGCCATCCACCAGCAGCATACCTCGATATTTATACGGAGGGAGTGCGCCTGGCACCGACATACTGGCCATCATGGCATCCACGATTTCACCATCTTTTAGTACCACAGGTTTAAGGGCGAGGATATCGGTGGCGACCGCTCGATAGTGAATAGGAAGATCGTCAAAAGATTGAAATGCAGGAATATTTTTGGTGCTTTGACGCAGGATGTGCAGCATATTTTGCCCTTGCACTACCCCTTTAGGCACTTGAACCCCAATCCAGCGCAAACCAAGATCGGTGTGCAGTTGGTAACGATCATCATACACTTTATCACGTATGCGCCGCTCACTACGCTCAACTCGGTCGTGGTAACCGGAGTTCCAGTCAATTTCATATAAGGTTTTTTCTATTTCATCCGCATCCATGCCTAGCGCATAAAGACCGCCTACATACGACCCCATACTGGTACCGGTAACAATATCAACCGGAATACGCATTTCCTCTAAGGCTTTCAACACCCCAATATGCGCTGCGCCTTTAGCTCCGCCTCCCGCCAACACCACTGCAATAGTAGGGCGAGACTGTCCATCTGCCATTATTTCTTCGGCATTCGATGCTGTGCTTATGCTAAATAACAACATAGGCAATAAACACCAGGCATAGTCAATAAGACGCTGTTTCAATCGATAATCCTTATCTTTGTAATTCAACCTTGAACATCTCATTAAATCATAACCGGATGTTTTTGCCTCTATTTAACTGACTTTAATTTGCTTTTTTTAGAGGCTAAACAAATCTTTAATCCAACGTTTCGGACTATTGTTACACTTATCTTTTATCTCACCATTTTTATCCCACATCGGCAAATCAATATTACCAGAACAATCTTGCTCATAACCCCCAGCGGAAGTGGCATCAAAGTGATCAGTGGCAATGTTTTTAGGCCACGGCAAGGTCAGTTTTTCTGGGGCACGTTGTGATAAGTAATCGGCATAAATACGCAGTGAACCACTGGCACCGGTTAATTTAGTCGGCTTGTTATCATCACGCCCGGTCCAAATGGTCACCACTTCTCGCCCATCAACCCCGACAAACCAACTGTCACGTAGATCGTTACTGGTGCCGGTTTTGGCCGCCAGCGTTGCCCAACCATATTTCGATTGCAGGTAACGACTGGTGCCTTCACTCACCACTCGCTTCATAATGTAGGTAGTGAGCCAAGCGGCTTGTTGCGGCACTTGTTGCGAGGCTTTAGGCACGCTTTGATACAACACATTGCCATCCACATCGGTCACATTACGCAACGCGGTTAAGCGCGCACGCTTGCCTGAGTTGGTAATGGTCTGGAACATTTGCGCCACTTGATATGGCGTAAGTGAATATGAACCTAAAAACATAGATGGAACCGGACGGATCTCTTGTCTATCTACGCCGAGTTTTTCTAAAGTATCCATCACAGCAGGAATACCAACTTGCATGCCTAAGTTCACGGTTGGCACATTTAACGATTTGGCCATCGCTTGATACAAAGGCACTTCACCACGGAATTTTCGGTCGTAGTTTTTCGGTGACCATTTTTTGCCTTGTTTATTGGTCAGCGTGATCGGCCTATCAGGCAAGGTGGTGGCTAAATTGTACTTATCGCTTTGCTCTAATGCGGTGAGGTAAACAGACGGTTTTGCCAACGAGCCAATTTGTCGGCTGGCACTTAATGCGCGGTTAAAGCCATCGTAACCCGCTTGACGTCCACCCACCATGGCGCGGATCTCTCCGGTTTGACGATCCACCGCGACTACGGCGGTTTCTAAACCTTTACCTGAACGTTTTTCCAGTTTTGGCAATGTGCGCTTCACCGACGCTTCTAGGTAGCTTTGCGAAACAGGATCAAGAGTGGTGAATAAACGCAAACCAGTATCAGCTTTAAATTTATCACCCACTTTATCTTTTAGCTCAATTTGCAGTTGCTCAAAATAGGCTGGCTGACGACGACCAAGATGCGGATTTTTTTGCAGATCCAACGGACGAGTGGCGGCGTCATTATATTGAGTTGGGCTTAAAATATTTTGACGCATCATCAATTCAAGCACCAAATCACGGCGTTCTTGAGTCAGTTCAGGGCGACGAACAGGATTGTAATACGATGGTCCTTTCACCATACCAACTAACATCGCCAGCTGATCGATGCGCAATTCTTGCAACGGTTGGCCAAAGTAATAGCGCGATGCTAACGCAAAACCGTGGATCGCTTCGCCGCCATTTTGCCCTAAATACACCTCATTCAAATAGGCTTCTAAAATGCGATCTTTGCTAAAACGATGATCTAAGATCATCGCAATATAGGCTTCTTTAAATTTACGCCAGAAGGTTTTTTCACTGCTGAGGAATAAGTTTTTAGCCAACTGTTGAGTTAAAGTACTTCCTCCTTGTACTGCGCGACCGGCTTTAAGATTCACCACAAACGCACGCGCAATCGCCACGGGTGAAACACCGCCGTGATGGTAAAAATTCCGGTCCTCAGTCGAAAGCAGTGCTTGCACCATCGCTTCAGGGAATTGCTCTCGCTTTAAAAATAAGCGTGTTTCAGATTTTTTTGCTTCGAGCATGCCCAGCATCTTAGGCTCGATACGTAAAAATCCTAGATCAGCTTTAGAGTCTAATGATTGAATACGGCTCAGTTCATTGCCTTTGAAATACAGCATCACATGACGCGCCGGCTCTGGGCCATTTTCAAAATCAAACGGACGGCGGATCAACTCAATTTTGGTTGATGAGGCCGAATACTCCCCTTCCCGCATTGGGTTGGCGACTTTGCGGTAATTCAATACATCCAATTCTTGGCGTAATTTGGCTACCGAAATTTCAGTGCCGGGCGCTAAATTTAAGACTCGCGCGTACACGACGGTAGGCAGTTCAAATAGCTGACCAGAAAAGCGTTGGGTCACCACATTATTAAAATAAAAACCGGCTGCCACCATAAATGCAATAAACACCAAACCGAGCTTCCAACCAATACTCCATAACTTTTTGAGTAAGGTTTTTTTCGGCTTCTTCGGCTTGGTTTTACGCCCACGCGCCGGCCCCGCTTTACGCGTTGAAGTCGTGGTTTTGCTTTTTCGCTTAGCGGTTGTGGTGGTGCTTTTTTTTGGAGTCGTCAATCTAATGCCTTTATTTTATTTGTTAAAATTGCGCTTGGTTTTCGCTGTCGCCTCATGTGTTGCAGGGTTATCTGGCCACACATGCTTTGGGTATCGACCTTTCATTTCTCTTTGCACTTCTTTGTAGGAGCCTTGCCAAAAACCGGCTAAATCTTGCGTGATTTGTAATGGCCTTTGCGCCGGTGAGAGTAACTCTAACACCAACTTTTTTTGCCCTTGGGCGATCAACGGTGAATCCGACTCACCAAACATTTCTTGCATTCGCACCGACAACACCGGCTGCGACTTATCTTGATAGCGGATCGCTTTACGATTTCCGGTTGGCAAAGTGTAATGGGTCGGCAACCATTCATCGATAGATTTATTTAATGGCCACGCTAAATAGGCCAACAAGGCTTGGGTTAGATTGACCTTTTTTAATTGCGCGACCGTTTCTATGTTTAGCATGTACGGTGCCAGCCAATGTTCGAGTTGTGCTAAAAGATCGCTATCGTCTAATAATGGCCATGCTTCATTGGGTAACCAATCTCGCCCATTGCGCATGCGGTGTAATAAATTATTACTGCTGTCATTCCAAGGCAGCGCCGACAACCCTTTGCGGCGAATATAATCCAATAATGCCGAGGTGATAAGTTCTGGCTCCGGTTTTGGCAAGCGGCGACGTTCTAATACCAGTTGACCGATCCGTTGCTGCTGTTCGGCAATGATTTTACCTTTACTATCATCCCATTGCACTTGAGTTTTCGCTTGAATCAAATGCGGTAACTCGTTTTGTATTTCGCGCACATCAATGCTAACCGCAGTAAAAATTTGGCTGTTAACCGCGCTGGCAGGCGAAAATTTATTTGCCACGGTACGCATCACATCTATCGCGACAATCATCGCTTCTGCTGCTAATCCATCATGCTCTGGCATGGAGGCGCCATGACCATTTGCCAGAATATACTCACCTAACGAGCCGGCGCGTTGCATCGCAATTCTATCGGGAAACGCGATGGCTGCACAGACGCCAAATAATCCTGCATCGACCGATGACACTGAAAACTGACTATTGAATGCACTTATGTTTAATTGCTTGATTTTATTCGCCAGTTGTTGGCTACGTTGGTTTAGACGCGCCGTTTTAGGGTGCGATTTTTGCTGCCAACGATGCAAACTGTGGCTGATATCAAGTACCGATTTTTCAGGCTCTTCTAATAACGCCACCAGCGCAATCGCTGCCGACACCGTTTTAGCGCCTAAAGCTTGCGCCTTTAATATCATCGCGGCAAGTCTTGGTTCAACACCTAACCCTTGGCTAAGTTTGGCCATTGAGGTCAACTGCCCGTTAACATCGAGTAAACCTAAGGTTTGCAGTAAATCTTTGGCTTGAGATAAATTGGATTGCGGCGGATTATCCAACCACATCAGCTCATCGGCTTGCAAGGCACCCCATTGAATAAGCTCCATTTGTAATGAGGTTAAGTCACTGCGCAGAATTTCGGGTAACGGCACTTTCACTTGTTGTTGCAACATTTCTTGGCTGTATAAGCGAATGCAGATCCCCGCTTCTAAACGCCCTGCTCGTCCGGCGCGCTGCTCGGCCGAAGATTGCGCGATCATGTGTTGATCGAGCTTGGTAATACCGGTTTTAGGATCAAACTTAGCACTGCGCTCAAGACCAGAGTCGATAACCATACGGATCCCTTCAATGGTTAAGCTGGTTTCGGCAATATTGGTGGCCAAACAGATCTTCCGTCGTCCTGTCATGCTCGGTTGGATCGCCATTTGCTGCGCTTGATGATCAAGTTGACCGTATAAAGGACAAATATCGATATTATTTAAATTGGCATGGTGTTGTTTTTGCTGCACTAAGGCTTGTTGCAACCGCACAATATCGCCCACACCGGGCAGAAATACCAACATAGAGCCCGATTGTTGCGCCATCCAACGCGGGATCAACTGAGCTAAACGTGGCACTAGGTATTCATTGGGTTTTAATGGCGAATAGTGGTATTCAATCGGGTAACCACGCCCTTGTGATTCAATATATTGCGCATCGGGCAATAAGGTACACAAAGCTTGTTGGTCGAGCGTGGCGGACATCACCAAGATCTTAAGATCGTCGCGCAATGCCTGTTGCACTTCCAAGCCAAAGGCCAAAGCGGTATCGGCGTGAATGCTACGCTCATGGAATTCATCAAAAATAATCAGATCAATGCCGCTTAGCTCGGGATCGGATTGGATCATCTTGGTCATCACCCCTTCGGTGACAATCTCAAGCCGAGTCTTGGCGCTGACTTTAGAATCGCCTTTAATGCGGTAACCGACCGTTTCACCAACACTTTCGCCAAGCTGTTTAGCCAAATAATGCGCAATATTACGCGCTGCTAATCGTCGCGGCTCCATCATAATGATTTTACCACTCAAGTGCGCCACATCACCGACTTGTTGCTGCAATAAGCACAGTGGCAGGTGAGTCGACTTCCCCGCTCCTGGCGCCGCTTTTAAGATCACTTGCTCGCTTGAACCGATCGCTTGTAATAGCGCAGGCATTACTTCAATGATCGGTAATGAAGCGCTCGGCAAGGTGGCATTTGATGGCGGATTAGCAGACAGCTGTGACAATGTAAAACCCTTATGTCATGATAAATCGCAGTGATTCTACCCAAATAATACTCTGGATGCCCGATGAAGTTTACTCCGCCGCTACAACCTGCGACATTAATTCAGCGTTATAAGCGTTTTTTAACCGATGTCACCTTACCCAATGGTGAACAAAGAACCATACATTGTGCCAATACCGGCGCCATGACCGGATGCGCAGAACCCGGCAATCAAGTTTGGTATTCAACCTCAAGTAACCTCAAACGCAAATATCCCAATAGTTGGGAGATCTCGGTCGATCCACAAGATCATCATATTTGTGTCAACACCATTCGCGCCAATGCATTAGTAGTTGAAGCGATAGAAAATGGCGTTATTGACGAGCTAAGCGGTTATAACGAACTCAAAACCGAAGTGAAATATGGCACAGAAAACAGCAGAATTGATGTGATGCTAACCGCTAGCGATCGGCCTAATTGCTATATTGAAGTCAAAAGCGTCACGCTATTAGATCAAACGGATACCGATTCAGGCCAAGGGTATTTTCCTGATGCAGTCACCACTCGCGGACAAAAACATTTACGCGAATTAATCCAAGTAGTGGGATCGGGTCAGCGAGCCATTCTGTTATTTGCGGTTTTGCATACTGGCATTGAAAAAGTCTCAGCCGCCTACCATATTGATGCCGACTATTCACAATTATTAACCCAAGCGAAAGCGTTAGGCGTTGAAGTACTGTGCTATAAAGCAGATATATCAGCCAATGCGATGAATTTAACATCTAAGATTGAATTCATTGATGTTTGATGAATATTGCATCAAACGGCTGCATTTCACTTAACACAATTCACATTCAATTAAAGATATGTTTGCCAAGCCGATCGCTTTCTGCTATATGTACCGCCCTAAATTAGTCAGCCATTGATTAATGAAGAGCAAGTAGGAGCGCTGTATGCCAGAATCAACTATTAAAAAATCGCTAGGCATTCTAGCTATTGCGGGTGTTGGACCATATCAAGAGCAAGCTGGTGAAGAGTACATGTCACCAGAGCAAATGGACCACTTCAGAAAAATTTTACGAGCATGGCGTGACCAACTTCATACCGAAGTGAACCGCACTATGACTCACATGAAAGATGAAGCTTCAAACTTTCCAGATCCTGTTGATCGTGCTTCTCAAGAAGAAGAGTTTAGCTTAGAACTTCGTAACCGAGATCGTGAACGTCGCCTAATCAAAAAAATCGAAAAAACTTTAATGAAAATTGAAGATGACGATTTTGGCTTCTGTGATTCTTGTGGCATCGAGATTGGTATTCGCCGTCTTGAAGCTCGTCCAACTGCCGATCTTTGTATCGACTGTAAGACACTCGCAGAGCTAAAAGAAAAGCAAATGCAAGGCTAATACCTGTTACTTTGATTGGTATAAGCTCACGCTGCATTTCGAGAACCGAGGGTTGAATTTATTCCCTCTCGGCTCTCGAAGCGTTTTAAGCTTTCGCCAATCAATCGTCACCCTTTAATAAGCCTCATCAAATAATCCTTAGACCAAATATCATCTCTATGACTCAGTATATCGGTCGCTTTGCCCCTTCCCCTTCTGGACCACTGCATTTTGGTTCTATGGTTGCCGCTCTTGGTAGCTATTTTCAAGCGAAATCACAACATGGCCAATGGTTGGTTCGTATCGAAGATCTCGATCCTCCACGTGAAATGGCGGGCGCAGCAAGTTTGATCTTAAAAACCTTGGAGAGTTATGGCCTGCATTGGGATCAAGATGTCATCTATCAAAGTCAACGCCACCCTATTTATCAGCAACAAATTGATGATTGGCTCGACAGCGGCTTAGGTTATTATTGCCAATGCAGTCGCAAACAAATTAAACAAGATGGCGGTTTCTATTTAGGTCATTGCCGAGATAAAAACTTACCCGCTACGGATTGCTCAGTGCGATTAGTGATTGATACCCCAGTCACTCAATTTGTCGATCAAAAACACGGCATCATTGATATTCCAACCGATCTGGCGCAAGAAGACTTTATTATTAAACGCCGAGATGGTTTGTTTGCTTATAATCTTGCGGTGGTGTTAGACGATATCGCGCAAGGGATCACTGAAGTGGTGCGTGGCGCTGATTTAATTGAGCCCACCGGACGCCAAATTAATCTGTATCGTTACCTCAATCACCCCGAAGTGAAATACTTACATTTACCGTTAGCAATCAATGCCCATGGCGATAAATTATCCAAACAAAATCATGCCCCTGCGGTGGATTTAGCCAACCCGAAACCTGTCATTATATTGGCAATGCAATTTCTTGGGTTTTCCCTGCCAGATGACTTTCAATCGGCTAATATAGAACAGATGTTAGCTTGGGGTTGCCAGCATTGGGCGTTAAGCCAGTTGCCAAGCACACTGTCTGCACCTTGCCCATTCTAAAATCATCCAAGCTGAGCTATTATATGGCAAAATTTTATCCTTAAATCGAAGCAAGAGTTTCAGCTTTAAGGGTTGTTGAATAGAATTGGTATCACAACAAATACAACCGAGGTGAGTTATCTTTACTCAAGCAGTTAAGTTATGTCGTAAGCTTTTTGCGTCAACCGAACACAACGAACATGACTCTAATGGAGAAATTAAGCTGAACATTATTACTCGCCCAGAGCACCCAATTTCTCGCTCACATATTAGCGACAGTGCACTTAAAGTACTGTATCGACTCAGTAATCATGGCTACGATGCCTTCTTGGTCGGCGGTGGTGTGCGTGATATTTTATTAGGCAAAGAGCCAAAAGATTTTGATATCGCCACCAATGCCACTCCAGAACAAATTAAAGACTTATTTCGCAACTGTCGCTTGATTGGTCGCCGCTTTCGTTTGGCTCATATCATGTTTGGTCGTGAGATCATTGAGGTTGCGACCTTCCGTGGCCACCATCAAGAGCCAGAAAAAAATCAATCTGCCCAATCAAAAGAAGGCATGTTGTTGCGCGATAACGTATACGGCACAGTGGTAGAAGACGCCGAACGTCGTGATTTCACCATTAATGCCATGTATTACAACATTGCCGATTTCAGTATTCACGATCACGCTAACGGCATCCAAGATTTAAACGACGGCATTATTCGTATGATTGGCGATCCGGAAACTCGTTATCGCGAAGATCCAGTTCGTATGATCCGCGCCATTCGCTTTGCGGCAAAACTGGATATGACCATTGCCGATAAAACCGCGCAACCTATTACCGAGTTAGCGCCGCTATTATCGGAAGTGCCTTCCGCGCGCTTATTTGAAGAGTCCTTAAAGCTGCTGCAAGCCGGACAAGGTTTAGCCACTTATAAACTGCTGCGTGAATATCAACTGTTTGGCACCTTATTCCCAAGTGTCGCGCGTCACTTTACTGACGATAATTCCTCGAAAGTAGAGCAAATGGTTGAAACCGTATTACGCTCGACCGATAAACGCATCAATAGTGGTAAACGGATCAATCCTGCTTTCATGTTTGCCGCTTTCTTATGGTATCCATTGCAAGCTGAAGCTGAAAAGCTGATGCATGAAAAATCGCTGAGCTATTACGATGCGATCATGGCCGCTGGCAATCATATTATGGATGAGCAAGTAAAAAGCTTAGCCATTCCACGTCGCCACACCGCAACGGTACGCGATATTTGGCAACTGCAATTACGCTTAACTCGTCGTACTGGTAAGCGTGCATTCCAGATGCTTGAGCTAAATAAGTTCCGCGCCGGCTTTGATATGCTAGAAATGCGTGGCGCGGTCGAAGGTGGTCAAGTCGAGGAACTCGCCCAATGGTGGCACGAATTCCAAGACGCGCCAGTGGTGCATCGCCAAAATATGGTGCAATCACTGGGTCATTCACAACCTTCTGGTCGTCGTAAAAAGCGCACTTACGCTAAGCGTAAACCAAGCGCCAAACCGGCTGCATCAGAATGATAACGTCAGGATCGGATGTTACGGTTTATATTGCCATTGGCAGCAACCTTGCCGATCCTGTCGCGCAAGCCAAACTGGCCATTGAAGCGCTAAAACAACACCCAGATCTCGAGTTAGTGGCCTGTTCATCGTTATATTCCAGCACGCCGATGGGGCCACAAAACCAACCAGACTACATTAACGCCGTCGCGCAAGTTCGTACTAGATTGTCGCCATTAGACTTGCTCGATTGCACCCAAGCTATCGAGCAACAACAAGGCCGAGTGCGTAAAGAAGAACGTTGGGGGCCTCGTAGTCTCGATCTCGATATACTCCTGTATGCTAATCAAACCATTGATACCCCACGTCTCACCGTGCCGCATTACGGTATAAAAATACGCGAGTTTGTACTTTATCCATTATTTGAAATTGCGCCCGACTTACACCTTCCTGATGGCACAGAGTTAGCAAAATTATTGCCACAAGTGGATCGTAATGGCTTGAATATTTGGCAAGGCTAACTATTTGAAAAGCGGATCTTTGATGCGACGAAATCTTGGATCAGGTTTGCGCTTGGTAAAACAAGAATAATTTGATAAAGCTTATATTGAGCTCAGGTAAACGGCTCAGCCAACTTCATGTAAGGATACAATAATGAAAAAAGTCTCCATTCATACTCTGATTAAGTGGAAGCAAGAAGGGATTAAATTTGCCACTTCAACCGCTTATGACGCCAGTTTTGCTCAACTTTTTGAACAACAACAAATGCCGTTATTATTAGTGGGTGATTCACTGGGAATGGTTTTACAAGGTGAAGATTCTACTTTGCCCGTCACCGTGGATGAGATTGCTTACCACACCCGCTGCGTGCGCGCCGGAAACAAACAAAGCTTACTGGTGGCGGATATGCCATTTATGAGTTACGCCACCCCAGAGCAAGCTTGCCAAGAAGCAGCCAAATTAATGCGCGCCGGTGCCAACATGGTCAAATTGGAAGGCGGTGAATGGTTGATTGATACCGTAAAACAGTTAACGGAACGTTCGGTTCCGGTGTGTGCTCACTTAGGGCTAACACCACAATCGGTCAATATTTTTGGTGGTTTCCGTATTCAAGGTCGCGATCACGATCAAGCTGAACAAATCGTAAAAGACGCATTATCATTACAAAATTCCGGTGCGCAGTTACTTGTGTTAGAATGCGTACCAACCGCCCTTGCTGAGCGTATCACTGCCGCATTACACATCCCCGTGATCGGTATTGGCGCTGGCAATAAAACCGATGGGCAAATCTTAGTCATGCACGATATGTTTGGTATTTCAGCCAACTATATGCCGAAATTCTCCAAGAATTTTTTAGCAGAAACCGGCAGCATGGCATTAGCGATTGATAAATATATTCAAGATGTTGCAGCAGGAACCTTTCCCGCTCAAGAACACAGTTTTGAATAAATCTCTATTTTAATAAATTTATTTTTAATCGTCGGATTTTAAATACGTATTTTTCATTAAGATATTGAGAATTAAGGAATTAACATGCAAACTTTTGCTGATGTAGCCTCGCTAAGAGACCAGCTAAAAAGTGCGCGCCGTGATGGCCGCCGTATCGCTTTCGTACCGACTATGGGCAACCTGCATGAAGGTCACCTGACTTTAGTGCGCAAGGCTCGCGAGCATGCAGACCTCGTTGTGGTCAGTATTTTTGTTAATCCAATGCAATTTGAACGTGAAGATGATCTCACCAATTATCCGCGTACTCTAGAAAACGATCTCAGTAAACTCAATACAGAGGCTGTGGACTTTGTCTTCACCCCAACACCAGACATCATGTACCCACAAGGATTAGATAAACAAACCTTTGTCGAAGTTCCTGGTTTGTCTCACATGTTAGAAGGCGCAGCGCGTCCGGGCCACTTTCGTGGTGTCAGCACTATCGTGACTAAGTTGTTCAATATTGTGCAACCGGATGTGGCGTGTTTTGGTGAGAAAGATTTTCAGCAACTCGCCATGATCCGAAAAATGGTGATTGATTTAGCGTTAGACATTGACATCGTTGGCGTGCCGACAGTGCGTGAATTAGATGGCTTAGCGATGAGTTCACGTAATTCTCGTCTAACATTAAGTGAGCGTCAGCGTGCCCCCGTATTAGCCCGTACTATGCGTTGGATTGGCAGCCAAATGCGCGGTGGTCGTAAAGATTATCCATCACTGGTGGAAGATGCGGTCGATCAACTGCGCGCCGCCGATCTAGAACCCGATGAAATATTTATTCGTGATGCCAGTACCTTACAACTGGCGACAGAGGAAACGACACAAGCAGTCGTATTGATGTCGGCACATTTAGGTAATGTGCGTTTGATTGACAACATCAGTGTTGAACTATCAAGCACCGCCCCAAGCGATAGCGAAGAAGAATAACCTCCTGATACACTCAACTCCCTCTAAAAGCTGCCAATTTGGCAGCTTTTTTACTATCCAACCTTCCAACAAAACATCACTCAAACTAATCAATCGCTGTTATCTTGGTCTTTTTTATTATAAATTGATCTAGATCAATAAAATGAACCTAAAAATGAGACATTATTCACACAACAAATAAAACAGTGTTTTTTACGCCATATTGAACTGCGTCACGTAGTATCTGACCATGATCTGGCTTGTGCCCAAGTAGAAATGGGTATCACTTATTAATTAATTGAGAGACTTATTATGAAAAAATTACTTGTCGCAACAGCCGTTATCGCCCTTTTAGCCGGTTGTGATTCTGAAGATGTAGAAAAAGCATTTGATAAAACAACTGACTTTTCAGTACTAGAAGCAAAACAAGAAGCTAACATCATAAAAAATGCTACAGGCTATGTGTCTGAATATATTATAGATAATTGCGCCGCTGCCGGTACAACAGAGTGTGATATTGATAAAGCTAATAACGGTATTTCTAGTGATGAAAAATTAGAAATTAAAATCGTTGGCAGCATGATCACTGCAACATTTAAAGATTCTGGTGATTACATTAATTATAAAAATAGTGGCGATGAAATTCAGATGAACTTCTCTAGTAATGAAAGTCATTACTTAAAAATTGATACTTCTTTCACTAACCCTCGCGTTAGTTTTGACGGTCACTATATTAGTGGTCATGATTCATACTCAGCTGTTAGTGATGGTTTAGATCTGGTTAATTCAGATCAACTCGAAAATGGTAAGATAAAAATTGAAGCAAAAGATGACTATTCTTTTGATTATTAATTATTAAAAAAACCCCGCAACTTCACAGTGAAGTTGCGGGGTTTTGTCGTTTAAACTAGGCGAACATTAAAAGCGAGATCCCGTATCTTCTTCGCTTAGGGTCATGGTCGAGATGACGAGACTGTAGCGCTCTTGGTAGTCTGCCACCGATTTTCAGCTCTCAAGCGTAACGTCCTCGTTTCTCAGCTACTCCCCCTTAAAGCTTTAGCTTCTCAGACCAATTCCTTTCGAAATCAAACCGTAGGCTACTGCATATAAAGCGGCAATAAATACAAACAGTACGCTAAATGAGGTCACGATACCCACATCCGATACGCCCAAAAAACCATAACGGAAGGCATTCACCATATAGACAATCGGATTAATTTTAGACACATGCTGCCAAAATTCCGGCAGTAAATTAATCGAGTAAAACACCCCACCTAAATAAGTTAATGGCGTTAATACAAACGTTGGAATAATCGAAATATCATCAAAGGTAGTCGCAAATACCGCATTAATTAAGCCACCAAGAGAAAACACAATCGAGGTCAAAAACACGGTTGAAATAATGATAAACCAATGGTGAATTTGCAAATCAACGAAGAATAACGACACACAGGTCACCAATGCGCCAACCAATAAACCGCGAACCACGCCGCCCATCACAAAGCCTAAGATCAAAATATGATGAGGCACCGGCGCGACCAACAACTCTTCAATATTTTTTTGAAATTTTGAGCTGAAAAATGATGAAGCAACATTGGAATAAGAGTTAGTGATCACCGACATCATAATCAAACCCGGTACGATATATTCCATATAAGAAAAACCGTTCATCTGACCAATACGCGAACCAATCAAATTACCAAAGATAATAAAGTACAACGTCATGGTGATCGCTGGCGGGACAATAGTTTGCACCCAAATACGCATAAAGCGACGGATCTCTTTGGTGACTAAACTTTTAAATGCGGTCCAATATAATTCAGCCATTATTTATTACCTCTTTGCGCTGCTTGTTTTTTATTTTCACTGATATTTTTACCGTTACGTACGATCGTAACAAACAGCTCTTCTAAGCGGTTCGCTTTATTGCGCATCGATAACACTTCAATCCCCTGCGCACTTAACTGTTGAAACACCTGACTTAACCCTTGTTGCTTATCAATTTCGACTTCCAAACTGGTTGAATCAAAGTTGGTGATCTTGGCTTGCTCAAGTTGTGGTTGCTGATTGGTCGGTGCGATATCCAAAATAAAAGTTTCAACCGTCAACTTATTCAGTAATGCTTTCATTGAAGTATCTTCAATCACTTCACCACTATTGATGATGCCGATATTGCGACACAACATCTCAGCTTCTTCCAAGTAGTGAGTGGTCAGAATGATCGTCACCCCTTCTTCTTGGTTAATTTGCTTTAGAAACTCCCACATTGAACGACGTAATTCAATATCAACGCCTGCGGTCGGTTCATCTAAAATCAGCAATTTTGGTTGATGCATTAATGCGCGTGCAATCATCAGGCGACGCTTCATCCCCCCCGATAAATTACGCGCACGTTCATCTCGTTTCTCCCACAAATCGAGTTGAGTAAGGTATTTTTGCGCGCGAACTTTCGCTTGTGCGACCGAAACGCCATAATAACCCGCTTGCTGCATCACAATTTGTTGTACCGTTTCAAATGGGTTGAAGTTAAATTCTTGCGGTACTAAACCAAGTTCGAGTTTCGCTTTAACCAAATCAGTGTCAATATCATGACCAAAGACTTTTACTGAGCCTGAAGTTTTATTGACCAGTGAGCTTATAACACCAATAGTTGTCGATTTGCCTGCGCCATTTGGCCCAAGCAAAGCGTAAAAATCACCTTGCTCTACATTGAGTGATACCCCTTTCAAGGCTTCGACGCCACCGGCATAAACTTTGCGTAAATTTTTTATCTCTAATGCGAACATAATTATCTTTTTTATCCATTTGGTAAATTGATCACAGATCGGATTTGATTTTTGGTGATTTTGTGTATAGTAAAGCAGGTTAACGAGGAATGTAACATGCCAGATATTAAACAGTTATTCAAAAATAACTCGACATGGGCTGAGTCTATCAAATCAGAACGCCCTGAATTCTTCACAAAACTTGAAGAATCACAGGAACCTGAATACCTATGGATAGGTTGTTCAGATAGTCGAGTCCCTGCTGAGCGCCTTACTGGCCTGTATTCAGGGGAGTTATTTGTTCACCGCAACGTGGCTAACCAAGTCATTCATACCGACTTAAATTGTCTTTCTGTTGTGCAATATGCGGTTGACGTTTTAAAGGTCAAGCACATTATTATTTGTGGTCACTACGGCTGTGGTGGGGTCAATGCGGCAATTGATAATCCAAATCTTGGACTGATCAATAACTGGTTGCTCCACATTCGCGACCTGTATCTTAAACACCGAAATTGGCTTTCTCAATTTCCCAAAGATCAATGGGCTGATAAGCTGTGCGAAATAAACGTCGCAGAGCAAACCTATAACTTAGGTAATTCAACCATTCTTCAGCAAGCTTGGGAACGTGGCCAAAAAGTACAAATTCATGGCTGGTGCTACGGTATTGGCGACGGTGTATTGAAAGATTTAGGTGTTCGCTGCCATAGTAACGAAAGCTTAGAGATTTCCCACCAAGCTTCAATTGCGAAGATTTTAAATGAAGAAACCCCTGAGAAAATTATTGGGTAATCTGCATTATTGTAATAGAACACTATCAAATACACAGCCAAAGTCATTGACGTTACAGTAAGGCGACAAGTAAACGAAACCCCATAGGCTTAGCTTGCCTAAGTGATTAGGGTGAGTGAACGTAGTCAACAAAGCTGTAGCTTCAAGTACGACGGGTATAAAAAGAGCGATAATCATATCGCTCTTTTTTATTCCTTCAGCTCAATAATCATACTGAATAGACCACTGTGATTCTAATGATCATCAGTCATATTGAGTATCACAAGTAAGAATACCGTATTCGGCATACTGACCGCTTCATGAGGAAGCTTACTCTTGTGGTACCACTTTACCGATGTATGGTAAATGACGGTAGTTCTGAGCGTAGTCAATACCCACACCAACCACGAACTCATCTGGAATTTCAAAACCAATCCACTTCGCATCTACTTCAATTTCACGACGTGATGGCTTATCAAGTAGCGTACAGATCTCAATTGAGTTTGGTTCGCGGATTTTTAAAATATCGCATACTTTGCTTAGAGTATTACCGGTATCGATAATATCTTCTACCAGCAACACATCCATACCTTTAATATCATCATCAAGGTCTTTTAAGATACGTACATCACGGGTGCTGGTCATGCTGTTACCGTAGCTTGAAGCTGTCATAAAATCGATCTTATGATTCATGCCAATCGCGCGTGATAAGTCAGCCATAAACACGAAAGATCCACGTAATAGACCTACTACAACAAGCTTTTCAGATCCTTGATAATGTTCGGCAATTGCTTTACCTAAAACTTTTACTCGATCTTGTACATCCTGTTCCGAGATCATTACTTCAACTGTATGTTTCATATCTTTCTCAATAGTTAGATTTTTTTGTTATTAACCATAACTGAAATAATATCAGCTATCGTGTCATAGCACGCATTCTACCACCACTGCACGTATTCGTTAACTTTTTCCAAGCACTCGACTTAAGTTGTATGTTTTTTATTCAGATTGACACTAAACTAGGCATAGGTAGACTTATTCACATAATAACTATAACAGTGATTTACTATTTTGTTTTTTTATCATTCTTAAATAATTGAAGCCATTACGCTATGAATTTCAAGCATAAAAGAATATAAGCTAGGATTATGATATGGATATATTAACTCGACGCCCAAGGACTCGGCTGTCCCCTGAAAAGCGAAAATTACAGCTTTTAGAAATCGCCATCGAAGTATTTGCTAAGCGCGGCATTGGCCGTGGTGGCCACGCAGATATCGCGGATATCGCTCAAGTCTCGGTTGCCACTGTGTTTAATTACTTTCCAACCCGTGAGGATTTAGTTGATGAAGTGCTCACCAATGTAGAACAACATTTCTCCGCCTTTTTATTGGAAAATATAAATTTAGATCTGCCGGTTAAACAAAATTTATCTACCCTTTCTAACCAGCTAGTCGATTTAGTTTTAGACGATATTCAGTGGACTAAGATTTGGTTTGAATGGAGCACCTCAACTCGCGAAGAAGTATGGCCATTATTTGTTTCAACTCACAGTCAGCATCAAAAGTATTTCCGTGAGATGTTTGTGAAAGGCATTGAAAATGGTGAGATTTGTGACGAACAAAACCCAAGTAATATAGCTAAGTTATTCCATGGTATTTGTTATTCAATATTCGTGCAGGCTAATCGTCGTCCAGATAAAGAAAGCCTCACTAAGTTAGTTGCCAGCTTTTTAGATATGTTGTGTATTTATAAAGAAAAGGATTAACAGCCGATTTTAACGTGCAACACCCACGATTTTAATACTAAAAAGGCCGTATGATCTTTTAATCATACGGCCTTTTAATGCAGATTCGTCACCAATACTGCCAGTGACGAAATCGCTTTATTACTTCTTACGTTTTACTGCTTTTGGATTTGGAAGATCGGTAATCGACCCTTCAAAAATCTCAGCGGCCATACCAACAGACTCATGCAACGTTGGGTGAGCGTGAATGGTTAGAGCGATATCTTCTGCATCACAACCCATTTCGATTGCAAGACCGATTTCACCCAGCAATTCACCACCGTTAGTCCCGACAATCGCGCCACCAATAACACGGTGAGTTTCTTTATCGAAGATAAGCTTAGTCATGCCTTCTGCACAATCAGATGCGATTGCACGGCCAGATGCAGCCCAAGGGAAAGTCGCCGTTTCGTATTTAATGCCTTCGGCTTTCGCTTCTTTCTCTGTTTTACCTACCCACGCCACTTCTGGCTCCGTGTAGGCAATTGAAGGGATAACTTTAGGATCGAAGTAGTGCTTCTTACCAGAAATAACTTCTGCTGCAACGTGGCCTTCATGCACACCTTTGTGAGCCAACATAGGTTGACCAACGATATCACCGATAGCGTGGATGTGTGGAACGTTGGTGCGCATTTGCTTATCAACGTTGATAAAGCCACGCTCGTCAACTTCAATACCTGCTTTTTCTGCATCCATCAATGAACCGTTTGGCACACGACCGATCGCCACAAGAACCGCATCATAACGTTCAGCTTCTGCTGGCGCTTTTTTGCCTTCCATTGAAACGTAGATACCATCTTCTTTCGCTTCAACTGCGGTTACTTTAGTTTCAAGCATTAGGTTGAATTTGTTTTTAATTTGCTTAGTGAATACCTTAACAACGTCTTTATCTGCTGCTGGGATCACTTGGTCAAACATTTCAACTACATCGATTTGAGACCCTAGAGAGTGATACACAGTACCCATCTCAAGACCGATGATACCGCCACCCATCACGAGCATTTTCTTCGGCACTTCTTTGAGCTCTAGTGCGTCAGTTGAATCCCAAATACGTGGATCTTCATGTGGAATGAAAGGCAGTTTGATTGGGCGAGAGCCCGCAGCAATAATGGCGTTGTCGAAGGTTACTGTAGTGCTTTCTTCGCCTTCAACTTGCAATGTGTTAGGGCCAGTAAATTTACCGAAACCATTCACTACCGTCACTTTACGCATTTTTGCCATACCAGCTAGACCGCCAGTAAGTTGAGTAATAACTTTGTCTTTCCAAGAACGGATCTTAGTGATGTCCGTTTGAGGTTCGCCAAATACAACACCGTGTGCTGCCATCGCTTTGGCTTCTTCAATTACTTTAGAAACGTGTAGTAATGCTTTTGAAGGAATACAACCGACATTAAGACAAACACCACCAAGCGAGCTGTAACGCTCAACAATCACGGTTTCTAAACCTAAATCTGCACAACGGAATGCCGCTGAATATCCAGCAGGACCGGCACCAAGTACCACTACTTGTGCTTTAATTTCTTTGCTCATTTTGACCTCGTTATAGTCATTATCCCTGACAAGCTGACGATTCCCATTTCACTATTTACTGCACGACATGACAGTGAATGGGAGTGAATTATCTAATTCAGAATTAACAATAGTTTATCGACTTGTTAACGCTGTGAAAAGTGATTCACGTTAGCCTGTGAGCTAGACAACATTCTTTTTTCTTTGAGTCCTATCGCATCGTTTTTCCAACTCGGATTTCGATGCAATAAGTCGAAATATATAAAAAATAAGGTGGCTGTTTGGCCACCCTATTTTATCCCTTACTACAGAACTAAACGGCGAATGTCAGACAGACAAGCATTTAGGTAAGTAATAAAGCGAGCACCTTCAGCTCCATCGATTACGCGGTGATCGTAAGAAAGAGAAAGTGGCAACTGTAGGCGTGGTTCGAATTCTTTACCATTCCATACTGGTTTGATTTCAGATTTAGACACCCCAAGAATACCAACTTCTGGTGCGTTCACGATAGGTGTGAATGCGGTACCACCGATACCACCAAGGCTTGAGATTGTGAAACAACCACCTTGCATATCAGAAGACGTTAACTTGCCTGAACGTGCTTTCTTAGAAATAACTGCCAGTTCTTCTGATAATTCGTAGATGCCTTTTTTGTTTACATCTTTAAATACAGGAACCACTAAGCCGTTTGGCGTATCAACCGCGATACCGACGTTTACGTATTTCTTCAAAATGATGCTTTCGCCATCATCAGAAAGAGAAGAGTTAAACGTTGGGAAGGCTTCTAACGCTTTTGCTACCGCTTTCATGATGAACACAAGTGGTGTGATCTTCATGCCAGTGTCGCGCTTGGCTTCAATTGCATTTTGTTCTTTACGGAACGCTTCCAATGCCGTGATATCAGCGTTATCCCACTGAGTAACGTGTGGGATCATTACCCAGTTACGGTGCAAGTTAGCACCAGAGATTTTCTTGATTTTAGACAGCTTTTGAATCTCAGTATCACCAAACTTGCTGAAATCAATTTTCGGCCAAGGAAGCAGACCAAGTGCGCTGCCATCGCCGCCTTTACCTGATGCAGCCGCACCAGATTCAAGACGTTTTAGAGCTTCTTTAACGAAGTTTTGTACATCTTCTTTCAAGATGCGGCTCTTACGACCTGTGCCTTTTACTTTAGCAAGGTTAACACCAAATTCACGCGCTAAACGACGAACCACAGGAGAGGCATGTGCGTACTCATGGTTATCTTGGAAATCACCGCTTGTTGCAGGCGCGCCAGCTTGTGCTTTAGCGGCTGGTGCTGCTGATGCTTGAGGTGCGGCAGCTTGTGGCGCTGAAGCCGCAGGTACAGAACCTTCCACTTCAAAGATCATGATCAAAGAGCCAGTCGACACTTTATCGCCAGCAGCAATTTTGATTTCTTTGATTTTACCAGCAAACGGAGCAGGAACTTCCATTGATGCTTTGTCGCCTTCAACCGTAATTAAAGATTGCTCTTCTTCTACAGTATCACCAACCGCAACCATAACTTCCGTGACTTCAACTTCATCACCACCGATGTCTGGAACGTTCACTTCTTTCGCCGCAGACGCAACAGGTGCAGCCGCTTGAGCAGGGGCTGCTTGTTGTGGGGCAGGGGCAGAAGAGGCCGCGCCACCAGCACCAGCAACTTCAAAAATCATCACTAATGAACCGGTTGAAACTGAATCGCCGACGTTGATTTTAATTTCTTTTAGCGTACCGGCGAAAGGTGCTGGCACTTCCATTGACGCTTTATCACCTTCAACAGTAAGAAGAGATTGTTCTTCTTCAATGCTGTCACCGATAGCAACCATGATCTCAGTGACTTCAACTTCATCACCGCCGATATCAGGAACATGAACTTCTTTTAGTTCGCTTGCTGCTGCAGGAGCAGGTGCTGCTTCGGTTTTAGGTGCTTCGGCTTTAGGAGCTTCAGCAACGGGTGACGCTGCTGCGCCTTGTGCTTCAAAGGTCATAATGAATGAGCCAGTCGACACTGAGTCACCCACGTTAATTTTAATTTCTTTTACGATACCTGCTTGAGGAGCCGGTACTTCCATTGACGCTTTATCGCCTTCAACGGTAATAAGAGACTGTTCTTCTTCAACCTTGTCGCCAACGCTTACAAGAATCTCAGTGACTTCAACCTCATCGGTACCAATGTCAGGTACATTAATTTCGATTGTCATTATGCTTTCCTATTAATTGATTGAAATGCGCTGCAATAAAGAGTCATCACAGCGCATCAATGCTTATTCACATTGGCTTATGCGTATAGCGGGTTGATTTTATCTGCATCGATGTTGAATTTAGCAATTGCGTCAACAATAACCGATTTTTCAATATCGCCACGTTTGGCAAGTTCAGTCAGCGCAGCAACCACAACATAACCGGCATTCACTTCGAAGTGAGTACGTAAGTTATCGCGGCTATCTGAACGACCGAAACCATCAGTACCCAACACTTTATAAGACTCAGATGGCATGTAAGCACGCACTTGCTCTGCGTAGTTTTTCATGTAATCCGTTGCAGCGATTGCTGGCTCAGATCCAAGTACCGTTGAGATGTAAGCCACTTTTTCTTCCGCTTCTGGGTGAAGCATGTTGAAGCGCTCAGCATCTTGGCCATCACGAGTCAATTCATTGAAAGAGGTTACTGAGAACACATCCGAAGCCACACCGTAGTCATCGCTTAGGATTTTCGCAGCTTTGCGTACTTCGTTCATGATAGTACCCGAGCTCATCAATTGAACTTTGCCCTTGCTACCAGTGTAAGACTCTAACTTGTAGATACCTTTACGAATGCCTTCTTCCGCGCCTTCTGGCATGGCTGGCATGTGGTAGTTTTCGTTCATCACAGTTAAGTAGTAGTAAACGTTCTCTTGGTTTTCACCATACATACGCTGAATACCATCTTGCATGATAACCGCGAGCTCATAAGCAAACGTTGGATCGTAAGAGACACAGTTTGGAATGGTATTCGCTTGGATGTGTGAATGACCATCTTCGTGCTGTAGACCTTCACCATTTAGCGTTGTACGACCAGCCGTTGCACCCAATAGGAAGCCACGTGCTTGTTGGTCACCCGCCATCCACGCCATATCGCCAACACGCTGGAAGCCGAACATAGAGTAGTAAATGTAGAATGGGATCATTGGAAGATCGTTGGTGCTGTATGAGGTCGCCGCTGCTACCCATGAAGACATTGCACCAAGTTCATTGATACCTTCTTGTAGAACCTGACCTGAAGTCGCCTCTTTGTAGTAAGACACTAAGCTGCGATCTTCTGGGGTGTATTCTTGACCTTGTGGATTGTAAATACCGATTTGACGGAATAAACCTTCCATACCAAAAGTACGAGCTTCATCGGCAACGATTGGAACAATCTGCTTACCAATGTTTTTATCTTTAATTAAGATATTAAGCGTACGCACAAACGCCATTGTGGTCGAGATGTCACGTTTTTGCTCAGTAAGCAGTGCATCAAAATCACTTAATGCTGGCACTTTAAATTCTTGGGTGAACTTAGGCAGACGCACTGGTGTGTAACCATGTAGTGCATCACGACGAGCGTGTAAGTAAGTATGCTCTGCTGACCCTTCTTCTAGAGTTAGGTAAGGCAGTTCTTTTACTTTCTCATCAGACAAGATGTCTTGTAGACCTAAACGGTCACGTAGATAAAGAACATGGGTCATGTCCATTTTCTTCACGCCGTGAGCAATGTTCTTACCTTCAGCCGCTTCACCCATGCCGTAACCTTTAACCGTTTTCGCAAGGATAACAGTTGGCTTACCATTGGTTTCTTGAGCCGCTTTAAACGCAGAGAACAATTTAGATGAATCATGACCGCCACGCTTAAGCGCAAAGATTTGATCATCGGTCATGTCAGCCACAAGTGCTGCTGTCTCTGGGTATTTACCGAAGAAGTGTTCACGAACGTACGCACCATCTTTCGATTTAAAGGTTTGGTAATCGCCATCGATGGTTTCGTTCATCAATTGCAGAAGTTTACCTGTGGTGTCTTTAGCAAGTAGTGCATCCCAGTTGCTACCCCAGATAACTTTAATTACATTCCAACCTGCGCCTTTAAATAGGCCTTCAAGTTCTTGAATGATGCTGCCGTTACCCATAACCGGACCATCAAGGCGCTGTAGGTTACAGTTGATTAGGAAACATAAGTTGTCGAGTTTTTCACGAGAAGCGAAAGAAATCGCACCGCGTGATTCTGGCTCATCCATCTCACCATCACCAAGGAACGCGTAAACACGTTGATTGGTGGTATCTTTAAGGCCACGACCGTTCAAGTACTTCAAGAAGCGAGCTTGATAGATAGCAGACATTGGACCTAGGCCCATCGATACGGTTGGGAACTGCCAGAATTCAGGCAATAGTTTTGGATGCGGGTAAGATGGAAGACCGTTACCTGTTGATTCTTGACGGAAGTTGTCTAGTTGCTCAGCCGATAGACGACCTTCAACGAATGCACGCGCATAGATCCCTGGAGAAATATGACCTTGGTAATAAACTAAATCGCCACCGTCGGTTTCATTTGGAGCGCGGAAGAAATGGTTAAAACATACTTCGTAGAAAGACGCTGCTGATTGGTAAGACGCCATGTGGCCGCCAAGATCCAAATCTTTTTTCGATGCACGCAATACGATCATGATGGCATTCCAACGAATGATCGAACGAATGCGACGCTCTACTGTGATATCACCTGGATAAGCCGCTTCTTGCGTAGCTGGGATGGTGTTTACATAGTTAGTGTTAATACCCGTTGGCATATCAACGCCATCTAAACGAGCTTTATCAAGAACTTGCTCTAGTAAATATTGAGCGCGTTCAACACCTTCTTCGCGTACCACTGATTCAAGGGCTTCTAACCAATCTTGAGTTTCCAGTGCATCAACGTCATTATTAATGACTTCAGACATAGCGATCTATCCTTCTGTTGGTTTATCAGGCTATTGCTTATCTAAGATTATGCTTATCAAAGATAAAGAATAGTTAACCTGTATTAAGATTCGTTGGCTTGTTGGATTCGGCGTAATGAACGCTCACGACGACTCTCTTCTCGAGTCAAATCCAACAAAGTCTCTTCAATGTAAGCCAAGTGTGCATGAGATGCTTTGCGTGCCAATTCTGGCTCTCGCTTAAGGATCGCTTGCACGATATTGGCACGGTGAACACTCACCTTTTCCACCACTTCATCACGACGATAAAGTAATTCTAAATTCTGTAATACGTTTTGTTCTAGCAAAGGAGCAAGGCTACGAACAATATGCAATAACACCACATTGTGAGCCGCTTCAGAGATGGCAATTAATACCTTCATTACCGCGCTAGATTCTTGCTTAATATCTTTATTTTCAATCGCGATTTCGACTTCTCGTTGACACTCTGAAATATGTTCAAAATCTTCTGTCGTGCCACGCAGCGCGGCAAAATAAGCTGAAATCCCTTCCATCGCATGGCGAGATTCCAATAAATCGAGTTGCGTTTCTGAGTGAGTCGATAACAATTCTAGTAGTGGATCGGAAAAAGACGTCCATAATTTTTCACATACGAACGTACCGCCACCTTGCTTACGAGTCAGTAAGCGTTTTGCTTCTAAACGCTGGATCGCTTCACGAATGGAAGGGCGAGAAACATCAAATTGTTTGGCTAGTTCACGCTCTGGCGGCAATTGTTGCCCTGCAGATAATGTGCCTTCTACAATCAGCCTTTCTAATTCTTGTTCAATCACATCAGAAAGTTTTGGCTGACGGATCCGTTGATAAGCCATGATGAAGTCTCGTTTCACTTATTGAGTGTAAATTGGTAATACCAATTACCAGCGCACGAAAATTTTACATAATCCTAACGCCAGTGTCTAGTCAAAAATTGATTCAAATCATAGAACGAATAACGAATTAACCAACCATTAACAATTATTCATTAAAACACCAATAAGATTGGTAAGACCATTTAATAATGGTCCCACAAAACGCACCTCTTTATAGGTATTTGTTACCCCTCTTTATCTATTTTTCTTTAAAGTGTGATTAAGATCGATCTCTTATAACAAAAAAAAGCGTTACCGAAACAAGCTCTATTGGGAGAATAAAATAAAATTGTTGCATTTATTTAACACGCGAAATCAAACCTGGCTTCACACGGTCTACTTTGATACCGATATCAAACCAACTTGAGATTCAAGATGAAGTATTTTCTCAATATAGTGATTAGAGTTATGATCATTAGCGTATTTTCAAGCTCGGCGATGGCCGCGCCTAAAGCCGATCTTTGGCCTTATTGGAATGTCAGTAATCCAAACAACCCCCAAAGCATTGATCACTCGGCTTGGCAGGGCATTTTAGATCGTAACCTTAGTGTGCAAGGCGACAATCATTTATTTGGTTATGGCAGCATAAGCGATCAAGACAAAAAATCGCTGCATCAATACATCCAGCAACTAACCCAACTCGACCCACGTCAATACAATAAAAAGCAGCAATTCGCCTATTGGGTTAATTTATATAACGCGTTAACAGTGCAAGTGGTGTTGGATAATTACCCCACTAAGTCAATAACCAAAATTGGTGGCTTATTTTCGTTTGGGCCTTGGGGGCAAGACATCGCCACTATTAATGGTAAAACCATCACTCTCAATGATATTGAACATCGGATCTTACGCCCAATCTGGCGAGATCCTCGCATTCACTATTCAGTTAACTGCGCCAGTTTAGGTTGCCCTAACTTAGCGACTCAAGCGTTTACTGCGCAAAATACTGAGGCGCTTTTAGCTCAAGCGGAACGAGAATTTATCCTTAGCGATAAAGGGATGAAAATAACCAACGGCAAGTTACAGCTTTCTTCTATTTATGATTGGTTTGTGGTCGATTTTGGCGGTCAATCAGCCATGCTGGATTATTTGGCAAAATTTAAACCGGAGATAAAGAGGATCATAACCAAGCCGAACTTTAGCCAACCAAGCTATGAGTATGATTGGCGCTTGAATGGGAGTTAAAAAATAGAACAAAAATAAGCGAGATTCCCTGTCTCTTCGCCTAGGCTCATGCATGGAATGACGCGTTGGATCGCAAGGCTCAGGCATGGAATAACGGGGATTTTTCACCGAACGTTGACGACTTAAAGAGCGTCATCTTGGAGAGTGACGAAGGAGCGAGTTCAAGATCTCCTACCACCATTTGAGACTCAACGCGTTGTTGGAGATCCCTGATGTCACCTTCGGCTCCTCGGGATGACGCTGCCCGTTTAAAAGTAACGCAACATACATCGTCACCTCACAAACAAGAAATAAGTTAAAAATCGTCACCTCACCAACAAGAAACGGGTTAAAAATCGTCATCTCGGAAACGAGGGACGAGTTATCCGTGATCTCGTTTCTAGTCTTTTTACTGATTATGAACTCAATAGCTCACACGTTATCACTTGATCTCCCTCGCAAATCCACTGCCATTTGACCAAGATGCTTTAGCGGCTACTGAGTATTTATTAACCTTTTTATCACTTATAAATCCCCCTATTCAACTAGTCAGTCGCAAAAAAATGTCACCTTGGTGAAACAATTAACAAACATTACAATCTGGCTCGAAAGCGCGCTGCAATTGATTTCTCCTTTCTCTGCCTTGTTTCTATCCTGTGCTGGTCAACAACCTATATCCAAATGACCATTATTCGAAGTCGTTGGTGCTGTAGTAAACGACAGTACTCAATACACAGAATAAACCTTTCTATATTCACGGAGATGAAAAATGAAATTACAACAAGGTAAAAAGAAGCTACAAAAGGGTTTCACCTTAATTGAATTGATGATCGTAGTAGCGGTTATCGGTGTGCTTGCTGCTATTGCTATGCCTCAATATCAAAAATACATTGCCAAATCTGAAGTAGCTTCAGTATTAGCCTCTTTAACTGGAGTAAAAACTAACATTGAAGCATACACTGTTGAAAATGGAACATTTCCTACAAACGCTCAATCATCAGCCTTAGGTATACCTACTATGGATCTCGGCACAGCATCAATTACTTCTAATAGTGCAGATTCTGGAACGTTAACATTTACTTTTGGTTCTGTAACTACCGATGCTAGCGCCTTAGTTGCCGATAAAATTATTACTCTTTCCAGAACAGCAGGAACTGGAGCTTGGCTTTGTGGTACAGCTTCTGGAGCAACAGGCTTAGACTCTGATTTACTCCCGAAAACATGTAAATAATTACACATAACAAATGAACATCAACCTCGCCTCCATTTTACGTCAAGCCGACTTCCTGACTCACGAGCAGGAACAGGTGGTGGTGAGCAGCGTTCTTAACGATAAAAAAAGCGTCCCCGTGGTGTGCGTGGACGCTGGTTTTATAGATAGCCAAGCGTTATTGCAACAACTGTGTCAATTATTTGCCCTACCCCAAGCTCACCTTGACCATTACAGCTACGCCGAAGTGTGTGAACAACTCGGATTACGCGATTTAATCACTAGCCACCAAGTGCTGCCGCTACAGATTGATTCACAAAGCTTATTACTGGCGGTATCCGACCCCACCAATACTGGGGTGGAAGACGATTTTCGCTTTGCTACCGGTAAACAAGTCGAATTTATTCTGGCCGATTGTAAAGAGCTGGAAGGCGCGATCCGCCGCTTGTATGGCCGAAGCGCAGGCAGCGACAGTGGCCAAGGCAAAGACATCACCCAAGACGAACTGGCTAACATGGTGGAAGTTGGCAGTGATGAAATTCAAGAAACTGAAGATCTCAGTCAAGATGAAGCGCCGGTCAGTCGTTTTATCAACCAAATTTTGCTCGATGCGGTGCGCAAAGGGGCGTCAGATATTCACTTTGAACCGTATGAAGAATTGTATCGGGTGCGCCTGCGTTGTGATGGTATTTTGGTTGAAACCAACCGCCCTGCGCAGCATTTAGGACGCCGCCTTGCCGCGCGAATTAAAATATTATCTAAGCTCGATATTGCCGAACGCCGCTTGCCGCAAGATGGGCGGATCAAAATTCGCTTAAACGCCGATACCGCGATTGATATGCGAGTTTCAACCTTGCCGACCTTATGGGGCGAGAAAATCGTATTGCGTCTGCTCGACAGTAGCGCTGCCAATTTGAATATCGACAAACTTGGCTACAGTGCCCCACAAAAAAAATTATATTTAGAGGCGCTACAGCAACCGCAAGGCATGATCTTAATGACCGGCCCAACCGGTAGCGGTAAAACCGTTTCTTTGTACACCGGATTGCGGATTTTAAACACCCCAGATAAAAATATATCGACCGCCGAAGATCCGGTCGAGATCAACTTAACCGGAGTCAACCAAGTGCAAGTGAAACCGAAAATTGGTTTTACCTTTGCTGCTGCTCTGCGCGCTTTTTTACGTCAAGATCCCGACGTGGTAATGGTGGGCGAAATTCGCGATCTCGAAACCGCTGAAATTGCAGTAAAAGCGGCGCAAACTGGTCACTTGGTATTATCAACTCTGCATACCAATTCATCCGCCGAAACTATTGTGCGTTTGTCGAATATGGGGATTGAGGCGTTTAACCTTGCTTCATCGTTAACTCTTATTATCGCTCAGCGCTTAGCCCGTCGTTTATGCTCTCACTGTAAAAAGCCCGATCCATTCCCCGATGTATTGCGCCAAAAATTAAATATCGCGCCGGATGTGGTGATCTACAAAGCCTTTAGCCAAGGCTGCCCAGAATGTACCGGTGGCTATTCTGGCCGAGTAGGGATTTATGAAGTAATGCCATTTAGCACCGAAATTGCCACAGCGGTGATCAAAAAAGCCTCTGCCAACGATATTGAAATGATCGCGGTAAAACAAGGAATGTCGACCCTGCGTCAATCCGGCATTGATAATTTAAAACAAGGTGTGACCAGCTTCGCCGAACTGCAACGCGTGTTGTATTTTTAGTAATTTAATCAACCTACCTCCTTTTTAAAACCCAGTAACAAGGAAGCATCATGCCTAAAACTGCCAAAATTAAAGCGCCAACTTTACGCAACTTTCAATGGCGTGGAGTCAATAGCTCGGGCAAAAAAGTCTCTGGGCAGATCATGGCAATCAATGAGAGCGAAGTGCGCGCCAAATTAAAAGAGCAACGGGTACAAATCAAAAAACTCAAACGTCGCAGTGTGTCTTTTATTGCCAAAATGAGCCATAAAGTAAAACGCAAAGACATCACGGTATTAACTCGCCAACTTTCCACCATGCTGACCACTGGCGTGCCGATTGTACAATCACTCAAACTGATCGCCGACAGCCAACGTAAAGCGGAAATGAAGTCGATATTGTCGATCATTTGTACTCAAGTTGAAGCCGGTACTCCTATCTCTAAAGCGCTTAAAGCCAGTAGCCCCTTTTTTGATGATTTCTATTGTGACTTAGTCGCCACCGGTGAACAAACTGGTAATTTAGGCCAAGTTTTTGAACGCCTTGCCACCTACCGAGAAAAAAGTGAAGAACTGCGATCCAAAGTGATCAAAGCGATGATCTACCCAGGCATGGTAATGTTGGTTGCTACCAGTGTCTCAATTTTAATGTTAACTATGGTTATTCCTGAGTTTGAAACCATGTTTAAAGGCTTCGGCGCTGAACTGCCCGCTTTTACCCAACGAGTGATCGACCTGTCTCACTTTATTCAAGACTACTTATTGCTAATGATCATCGGGGTATTTGTGTTTATCTTTGCGGTGAAACAAGCTCGCAAACGCTCATTTAGTTTTAGATTAAAGACCAGTCGTATAGCGTTAAAAATGCCAGTATTAGGACCGGTATTTTCCAAAGCGGCGATCGCCAAATTCAGCCGAACTCTTTCTACTAGCTTTAGCGCCGGTATTCCAATTTTAACCAGCCTACTCACCACCGCTAAAACCGCTGGTAGCTTGCATTATCAAGTGGCGGTTGAGCAAGTCCACAAAGACACTGCCGCCGGCATGCCGATGTACATAGCAATGCGTAATGCCGAGGCGTTTCCTGAAATGGTATTGCAGATGGTGATGATTGGCGAAGAGTCCGGTAACTTGGATGATATGCTCAATAAGGTCGCCACCATTTATGAGTTTGAAGTGGATAACACCGTCGATAATTTAGGTAAAATCATTGAACCTGCGATCATTGTCTTTTTAGGCGTAGTGGTTGGCGGACTGGTGGTGTCACTTTATCTGCCAATCTTTAAGCTAGTTAGTGTATTCTAAGGCTATTATTTTCACTTTCAGTGGCGCTGTGAGCTAACATGATAATTTTTGACTATTACCCTTTTCTATTCCCTATTTTAGCAGGTGTGTTTGGCTTGCTGATTGGCAGTTTTTTAAATGTGGTGATCTATCGCCTACCCGTAATCATGGAACGCGAATGGAAACAAGAGTGCTTCGACTACCTTAGTGAACTCAAGATTGGTAAAAAGTTTAAAAATGATCCCGAAATAACCGCGCATTTAGATGAGTTAGCACAACCGTTTAATTTAAGCATTCCACGTTCACGCTGCCCTAAGTGTGGGACTCAAATTCGCGCAGTCGATAATATTCCCGTGATCAGCTGGTTATTTTTACGTGGTAAATGCCGTCAATGTGCCAACCCAATTAGCCCTCGCTACCCTGCTATCGAATTATTAACTGCTCTGCTTGCGGTAGTGGTTACCTGTTATTTCCCTGCCGATTGGTATGGCTTAGCGTTATTGTTTTTCACCTTTACCTTAATAGCGGCCACCTTTATCGATCTCGATACCATGTTGTTGCCTGACCAATTAACCCTGCCGTTATTATGGGCGGGATTGGCATTATCGGCGTTTGGTATTAGCCCGATTTCATTACAAGATGCGGTGATTGGCGCAATGGCGGGTTACTTATGCTTATGGTCGGTATTTTGGGCATTCAAATTACTCACTGGTAAAGAAGGCATGGGGTATGGCGATTTTAAATTGCTGGCCGCTCTTGGTGCATGGCTTGGATGGCAACAATTACCGTTATTAATATTACTCTCTTCGGTGGTGGGACTCATCTTTGGCATTATTCAATTACGCCAGCAGAAAAAAGGCATCGATATGACCTTTCCATTTGGCCCCTACCTTGCCATCGCCGGGTGGTTTTGTTTGATTTGGGGGCACGATATCGCCCATTGGTACTTCACTTATATGCTAGGTGCGTAATTTTATGATCATTGGACTGACGGGCGGGATCGGCAGCGGTAAAACCAGTATTGCTAATTTATTCCACCAGCATTTTAATATTGATTTGGTGGATGCCGATATTGTGGCGCGTCAAGTGGTGCAGCCGAACACGCTTGGCCTCAATGCGATAGTGCAACACTTTGGCGACTCGATATTAACCGACACTGGTGAGCTTGATCGTCGCCAGTTACGTGAACGTATTTTTTCTGCTCCAAGTGAAAAACAATGGATCAATGATTTACTTCATCCGTTAATTCGCACTGAAATCAAACGTCAACTTCAACACGTTACCTCACCTTATGTGATTTTAGTGGTACCACTATTGGTTGAAAGCGAGTGGAAGAATTTTGTCGATCGTATTTTAGTGGTCGATGCGAGTGAGCAAACTCAAATTGAGCGAACTTGCTCACGCGATAGCACCTCGCAAACTCAAGTCCGCGCTATTCTCGCCTCACAAGCCTCAAGGCAAGAACGCTTATCTTTTGCTGATGATGTGATTAACAATGACGCCGATCTCAATCCACAAACTCAACAAGCGTTACTATTACAAGTGACGGCGTTGCATCAAAAATATTTAGATATTAGCCCATCGTAGGCAAATTACTGGATTTAAAGGTAACTTGAAGCGACAAGGGGATAGCAAGACCTATCAATATCTGTGACAATAGCTCTATCAATGTCACCCAAACTATGTGTTGAAATTATTATGTTAAAATTCGAACATCCATTAAATGAAAAAGTACGAATTTATCTGCGAATAGACACTCTAATTAAGCAGCTGCATAGTTCTGCCTCTTTTGAGACCCCGCAAGCCTATCAGCTTTTTTTCCGTTCTTTATTTGATTTAATGGATCTGTTTGAACAAATTCAAATTAAATCTGAAATTGGCAAAGATCTCGAAAAACAAAAACTTGCTTGCAAACATTGGATGGGGGTTGCAGGGGTAGATCAAGCGATCCTCACCACTATTTTAAATGAAATTGATACTAGCTTTAAACAAGTAATGGCAGCGGAACGTTTTGGGGGCAGCTTAAAAGAAGACCGTTTTTTAAGTTCGATCCGTCAACGTTTTAACCTCCCTGGCGGCACTTGCTGCTTTGATTTACCCGCGCTACATTACTGGCTGCATTTACCATTAGAACAGCGACTCGCGGATGCCAAAGTTTGGACTGATACCCTGGCACCTTTAAAACAAGCGTTAGCATTAATGTTGCGCCTAACGCGTGAAACCTCACAACTCAAGCCTCAAATCGCTCGTAATGGCTTCTTCCAAAGTGAAGCCGAAGATGCCCACGTTCTACGTTTGCAATTACCGGTTGAGCTCGGCGTTTACCCTATGATTTCTGGGCATAAAAACCGCTTTGCAATTAAGTTTATGTATTTTGATACCGGTAATGCTTGCAGCCAAGATATCGAGTTTGATCTCGCGATTTGTTAACGCTACACTTCTGAGCATATAAGCGATTAAGTTATCAAAACCGAGTAATCAATATGAACAGCCCTACGCCAAAGAAAACCACCGTTGTTAAATGCCCTACTTGCCAAACAGATGTCGTTTGGGGAGAAATCAGCCCTTACCGCCCTTTTTGCAGCAAGCAATGCCAAATGATTGATTTTGGTGAATGGGCCGATGAAGAAAAATCGATTCCCGGCGCGCCAGATATGTCGGATTCAGATGGTTGGTCGGAAGGTTAATACCAACGCCGTCATACCCTGCTTGAGTCTTGCCCTTAACGCGTCATTCCATGCCTGAGCCTCGCCCTCAACGCCGTCATTCCATGCATGAGCCTAAGCGAAGAGACAGGGAATCTCGCTTTTTTCTTTATGAACGTGTGATAATTTTTGGTGGTTAATCGGTGGGGAGTGATTTAAAAGCGAGATCACGGATAACTCGTTCCTCGTTTCCGAGATGACGGTTTTTAAGTCGTCGTGCTTTTTGAAATCACGATGATTTGAACTGAAAATCTCAATGAACAGCTGCTTATATAAGATCACCTCACAAACAAAAAAGGCCAGGTGGGCACTCATGTCAAAGCACCACCTAACCTTTTGTTCACTCTTTATAATTTCTGCTTTGCTTAGCAAACAATGTTTAACAAATAATGCTTAACAAACAATATTGCTAGACAATCATTACCGCTTGGTAACGATTACCGTTTGTAAGCGATTACAGTTTAATAACCACACGACCCGTCACTTGGCCATTAGTAATATCATCGGCGTACTTAGGCACTTCATCTAAACTCACTTCGGTACACGCTTGCTCAAAGTAACTGGCAGGAAGAATTTCAACTAACTTATTCCACGCCGCAATACGTTTCTCGCTTGGGCAGTTCACTGAATCCACACCTTGCAAACGCACGTTACGCAAAATAAATGGCATTACCGTGGTCGGTAAATCAAACCCTGCCGCCAGACCACAAGCTGCAACCACTGAGTTGTAATCCATTTGTGCTAAGACTTTAGCTAATACTTTGCTGCCTGTAGTATCAACTGCGCCAGCCCAAATTTGTTTCTCTAATGGACGAGCAGGCTCTTCAAACTCACTGCGATCAATAATGCGTGTTGCGCCAAGTTTTTCGAGTAGCGGACCGTTTGTTTCAACACGCCCCGTCACGGCTGCCACTGTGTAACCGAGCTGGCTAAGTAAAGTCACCGCAACAGAGCCAACACCACCGCTGGCACCCGTCACTAAGATTTCACCATCTTCAGGTTTTACGCCACCATCAAGGATAGCTTGAACACATAACATCGCGGTAAAGCCTGCGGTACCAATCATCATCGCTTGCTTGCTATCAAATCCTTGTGGCAAAGGCACTAACCAATCGGCTTTCAAGCTGGCTTTTTGTGCCATGCCGCCCCAATGGTTTTCACCTACGCCCCAACCGGTTAATACCACTTTATCACCTGCATTGTAGCGTGCATCTTTTGACTCAAGAACGGTACCGGCGAAATCAATGCCAGGAACCATTGGGAAGTTGCGGATAATTTTTCCTTTCCCTGTGATGGCCAAACCGTCCTTGTAGTTTAAAGAAGAATAATCAACCGCTACCATCACTTCACCTTGTGGCAAAGTGGCTTCATCTAACATTTCAATACTAGAAATAGTGCGTTTTTCTTCTTGATTTAGAACTAATGCTTTAAACATAACGTCTCCAGATTGGCGCTCTTAACGCTTAAAATAAGAAATAAAATCTTGCTGATATTCGTGACGACTTGTTTCGAGTTGCTTGCAGTATAGACAATAATTATCAATGAAAAAAGTGAAACTAAATCATTTAATACATTACAAATAATCATAGATTTAATACAAAAGTATTCTCGCTACGACTTTAGTCACAAGTTAACCTCGTTCACAAAATGGACACAACTGGCTATATTTTGATAACAAGTTCATTTAACATCGTTAGTGTTAGATGTGTCAATAAAGAATAATTATAATAACCACCCATTCATATCAAACATCAATTAATTGGTGAATTGATTCTGAAATGTTTCATTAAATGGCATTACTAACCCAATATCGAGGTTCAACATGGCTATTCCTTTTATCGTGAGTGATCACCCTGCACTTTTTACCATTAATACCAATGATAAACCTATGTATGAAGACATTATCCCTGATGAGTGCGCCAAGGTGTATCAGACCATTGGCGAGTTTTTGCAATCATAAATATCTAACAAATGGTTGGAAATTTTACAATCTCCACTTCATACCCTTGCTCTGTGTTTCCAACAAAATCGAGGTAGTTTTTAATTGCGGGCAACGCATCATCCACATGGTGGGAAACGTACAGCAATTGGCTTAAATTTTCTTGTGCGAGCATATTTAAGGTATTCATCACCAGCTTACGGTTGATAAAATCCAAGCCTTGATACGGCTCATCTAAAATCAATAACACCGGTTGTTTAATTAGCGCCCGACCAATAAGTAATAACCGCTGCTGACCATAATCCAACTGCTTAAAACTAATTTTCTCACAATGACTCATGTGCAAAATAGCCAACCAATCTTTCGCGAGATCGATCTGCTTTTTACTCGGCTTTTGATACAAACCAATCGAATCAAAAAAGCCGGATAACAACACCTCAAGCGCACTGCAATTGACTCGATATTGTAGATGCAACGCCGAGGATACAATGCCAATTTGTTGCTTCACTTGCCAAATGGTTTCGCCACTGCCGCGCGGTTTGCCAAATAAAGTAATATCGTTGCTATAACACTGAGGATGGTCGCCTAAAATCAGCCCTAATAAGGTACTTTTTCCGCAGCCATTCGGGCCGCGAACTTGCCAATGCTGGCCATTATTAATACGCCAATTCACATCCTTAAAAATCAGCCCATCGGTGTATTCCACTTTGCCGTTTTTTAACTCCACCAGTGGATCGGGGTATTGCGCTTGATAACGCTGACGTTTAATTAACCCCATTACCTCATCACTGCGCTGTTGCGATAACTGATTAAGCTGCGCCATCACTGGGTGTGCGTGCCACTGCTCGATCGACATTCCCTCCCCTAAGGTATTGACCGTCACACCTTGCTTATTTTGGCTATGATTAAACATCGCCACGTGAGTAATGCACTCCGGCACCTCATCTTGACGGGAAGTCATCACGATAATTTGTATGGTCTGGGAGAGTTGATTAATCAGGCTGGATAATTGTTGTTGATGGGCAAGATCTAATCCGGCGTAAGGCTCATCTAAAATAAGCAAGCGAGGACGAATAGCTAACGCTCGCGCCAACATCACACGGCGAGTTTCTCCGGTCGATAATTGACGAAAACCTCGCAAACGCAAATGAGCAATATCGGTTAATGCTAATAATTCATCCCGTTGCTCGGCAGAGTCACAACACTCTAAAACTAATGCTTCGACCGTGGAACCGATATCAATTTTATCCATAAAATCAGTATCATCATTGGCAATTTCTTTTTCGAGCAATGCCTGTTGCAAATGCAAAGACACCCAACCAATCGAATCAGGCAAACCTTGTAAATTCAGCCCAATATTCGCTGAATGATCGCCTGCCACTGGTTTAGGATTGGCTTTTAAATCTAAGTCACCGGCCAGCACTCGACCTAACGTTGAACCACAATGACTGTAAGTCGAAAAGATCACCCAATGCTGCTCGGGCTCAATGGTCCAGCAAGGCACTTCGATTTGCTCGGTGGCAAGAGATAGTTTGAGATCGCGTAAACAAATAGTCATGCTTCATCCTTGATTAATATCTTTTCTTTTTACCATTCCATTGATAGCTAATTGAGTCAAATATAAATCAATGGCATATAAGAACAGCCATAAAAAAACCCGCAAATCTGCGGGTTTTTTATGGTCAGTTATAAGGGGGACTGATTACATCATGCCGCCCATACCACCCATTCCGCCCATGCTACCCATATCAGGCATTGCAGAACCAGAATCTTGTGGCTTATCAGTTACCATCGCTTCGGTCGTGATCATAAGACCGGCAACCGATGCGGCGAACTGAAGTGCGCTACGAGTGACTTTCGTTGGATCTAAAATACCCATTGCGATCATATCGCCATATTCGCCGGTTGCAGCGTTGTAACCGTAGTTACCTTCGCCTGCACGAACATTGTTAGCAACCACAGATTCTTCATCACCTGCGTTTTTCGTGATTTGACGAATTGGGGATTCCATTGCGCGAAGTGCTACGCGAATACCGACGTTTTGCTCTTCGTTATCGCCAGCTAAACCATTTGCAGAAACGGTTGCTGCAGCGCGGATAAGTGCCACACCACCACCGGCAACAATACCTTCTTCAACCGCAGCGCGAGTTGCGTGCAGTGCATCTTCAACGCGGTCTTTTTTCTCTTTCATTTCAACTTCGGTTGCTGCGCCAACTTTGATGACTGCTACGCCGCCAGCTAATTTAGCTACACGCTCTTGCAGTTTTTCTTTGTCGTAGTCAGAGGTTGCATCTTCGATTTGTTGACGAATTTGGGTTACGCGACCTTGAATGATTGACTCTTCACCTGCGCCATCAATGATCGTGGTGTTTTCTTTAGTGATGGTGACACGTTTCGCTTGACCAAGATCTTCTAGCGTTGCTTTTTCAAGCTCAAGACCGATCTCTTCAGAAATAACCGTACCCGCCGTTAATGCCGCGATATCTTGTAGCATCGCTTTACGACGGTCACCGAAACCAGGCGCTTTAACTGCCGCGACTTTCACGATGCCACGCATGTTGTTTACTACCAATGTTGCGAGTGCTTCACCTTCTACGTCTTCTGCAATGATAAGCAGTGGACGAGAGGCTTTAGCGACAGCTTCTAGTGTTGGCAGTAATTCACGGATGTTTGATACTTTCTTATCAACCAATAGGATGAATGGGCTTTCTAGATCAACGCTGCCCGCTTCTGGGTTGTTGATGAAGTATGGCGATAAGTAACCACGGTCGAATTGCATACCTTCAACCACGTCTAGCTCGTCTTGCAGTGCTTGACCTTCTTCAACCGTGATCACGCCATCACGACCAACTTTATCCATCGCTTCTGCAATGATTTTACCAATGGTGCTATCTGCGTTTGCAGAGATCGCGCCAACTTGTTCGATTTCAATGCTAGTCGCACAAGGCTTAGATAAGTTTTTAAGCTCTTCGACGGCAGCAGCAACCGCTTTATCGATACCACGTTTCAGATCCATTGGGTTCATACCCGCAGCAACCGCTTTAAGACCTTCAGTGATGATAGATTGCGCCAATACTGTCGCCGTTGTTGTTCCATCACCAGCAACATCGTTCGCTTGAGAAGCAACTTGCTTCACCATTTGTGCGCCCATGTTTTGGAATTTGTCTTCTAGCTCGATTTCACGTGCAACAGATACGCCATCTTTAGTGATAGTTGGTGCGCCAAATGATTTATCTAGCACCACGTTACGACCTTTAGGCCCTAAAGTCACTTTTACCGCGTCAGCCAGAACGTTGACACCTTCTAGCATTTTGATTCGTGCGTCGTTACCAAATTTTACGTCTTTTGTAGCCATGTTGAATATTCCTTAAATCTATTGAATGCGTTTGGTTTTTTGAATGCGAGTATTAATCAATAACAGCCATGATGTCATTCTCTGACATGACTAATACTTCTTTACCATCGATTTTTTCAGACTTGGTGCTATAACCTTCAGCAAAAATTACCGAGTCACCGACTTTAACGTCTAGCGGCAATACTGTGCCATTTTCTAAGATACGACCTTTGCCTACAGCTAGAACGATACCGCGAGTTGATTTTTCCGCAGCAGAACCGGTTAGTACGATGCCACCAGCCGATTTAGATTCAACTTCTTGGCGTTCAACAATAACTCGGTCGTGTAAAGGACGAATGTTCATCTGGTTGTTTCTCCTAGTAGATGTTCATAGAAATTTTAGGGATGCCGAATCATTCGGCTGATAAAGATGTTGGGGAGCTCAGGCCATAATCCAAGGGGGCAGACGAAAAAAAATGTGATCCCGGTTGGAGATCTTGAACTCCCGAGCCATAGCGTGCCCGCTTCCCGCTTTTTCGCTTTTCCTGTATCCTATTGCTTCCATCATCAACGTTGTCATTACCATGCATGATAAACACGGCCTACTCACTGGCCACATTCAAACCGTCTTAAAAAAAATGACCGTACCAATGATGTTTGGCTTATTTGCGATCCTGACATTTAATCTTATCGATACCTTTTTTATCTCGTTATTAGGCACTCAAGCCTTAGCGGCGATCAGTTTCACCTTTCCAGTCACCTTTGGCGTGAGCTGCATTACGCTTGGCATCGGCATGGGGTTATCGGCCAATGTTGGTCGTTTACTTGGGCAAAAAGATGACAGCAAAGCGGCGAGTTTTTCGACTCATGGTTTATTGCTGGCAATACTCTTGGTCAGCATTGCTTCAACCATTGGCTTTCTCACAATTAAGCCGCTATTTAGTGCATTAGGAGCGACTCCGCCGCTGCTCCCGTTGATTGAGCAATACATGTCGATTTGGTATCTCACCATTCCATTATTAGTCGTACCTATGGCCGGCAATAGTGTGATCCGCGCCACCGGTGATACCAAAACGCCCGCTAAGATCATGATGATGTCGGGGTTAATTAACGGCATACTCGATCCGCTACTTATTTTTGGCTACGGCCCTTTTCCTGAACTTGGCATTCAAGGCGCGGCGATTGCCAGTGCGATCAGTTGGTTAGGCGGGTTAATCCTTATTTTACATGTGTTGATCTTGCGCGAAAAAATGGTGGCTCGACCAAAGTTTGCAAACATCTTGAGTGATTGGAAACAAATCTTAAAAATTGGCACTCCAGCGGCATTCTCCAGTGCGATGAATCCGCTATCGGGCGCAATTTTAATGTGGATGCTGGCAGGATTTGGAACAGAAGCGGTGGCGGCTTATGGCGCTGCACAACGAGTCGAATCGATTATGATCTTAGTTTTAATGTCGCTTGGCTCAGTACTCACCCCGTTTATCGCGCAAAATATGGGGGCAAAGAATCCACAACGTAGCTTTGAGGCTTTGTTTGTGTCGATGCGTTTTTCGCTGATCTTTCAATTTGGTTTATTTGTATTGATGGTGCCGCTAAGTTGGCCTATTGCTTCCTTATTTAGCCAAGAAGAAAGTGTCCACCGAACCTTGTGGCACTTTTTGTTAATTGTGCCTTTTAGCTATGGTTTCCAAGGGCTTGTCATGATGTTGGTCAGTTGCTTAAATGCAATGCACTTGCCACTTAAAGCCTTCTTCTGGAACTTTGCCCGCCTATTTATTTTCACCTTACCTTTTGCTTGGTTTGGTAGTCATCATTACGGCGTGCAAGGCCTATTTGTTGGCATCGCGGTTGGTAATATAGTCGGTGGGATCTGCGCTTATGGTTATGCGGTGTATTTTAGAAAGCAATTATTGCAACAGCTTCAAGAGTGAAGCCATAACGCTCAGAAGGCATAAAATTAAAGTTACCACTGTATTTTGAGGTTTGCAGCGAAGCGCACTCGGCGTCTCGCTGCCTATTCTCAGATTGTCGTATTTATCTCTGCAACCAACTCTTTGGGTTTTGTGGCTGACTGTTACGTCTAACTTCAAAGTACAGTGATGGGCGATCTTGTCCACCGGTATTACCTGCCAGAGCAATGGTTTCACCAGCAGCGACCACATCACCATCTTTTTTCAGTAAGGTTGAGTTATAACCATATAAGGTCATATCACCTTTACCGTGATCCAGTAATACCACTAAACCGTAGCCGCGTAGCCATTCGGCAAATACCACCTTACCAGAATGCACCGCTTTCACCGCTTGACCTTGTTTGGCGTTAATCACAATACCTTTCCAAGTCACTTGCCCGCTTTGGCGAGTACCATAACTGTGGGCAATACTGCCTTTTAATGGCCACGGCAAGCGACCTCGGTATTTCGCCAGCCCATCCATTGGCGAAATATTACGTTTTGCTGCTTTAGCTATCTCGGCTTTTAAGCGTGTTTCATTGCGACGCAATTCAGCCAAGCTACTTTGATTACTCTTAATGTTAGTGCGAATGCCTGAGACAGTGTTTTTACGTTGGCCTTGCGCTTTTTGTAGATCGCGGCGCTTGTCTTTTTGGCGCGCCAATAGCATAGATTGCTTATTTTCTTCGACTGAAAGTTGTTGTTGTTTTTCGTCCAATTGAGATTGGGTTACTTCTAACGCTTGGATAGCTTCGGTACGAGCGGTCGCAAGATGCTGGAAATATTGGCTAATGCGATCTTTTTCTGCTGGATCGCCGCCTTGTAAAATTTGGGAGACATCATTATTGCGGCTAGTGATG
Organism: Vibrio algicola; assembly: GCF_009601765.2. Lineage (NCBI taxonomy): Bacteria > Pseudomonadati > Pseudomonadota > Gammaproteobacteria > Vibrionales > Vibrionaceae > Vibrio > Vibrio algicola. The sequence continues at coordinate 323,778 of NZ_CP045699.1, read as the reverse complement.
TAATAGGCTTTGATTAATTTTTCAAGCGTGGCTTTTTGCTCGGCTTTGGTTTGCTCTAATTGTTGTTTTTGAGTTTGAAGCTGATTTAAATTAACGTGAACCTTACTCAGCTCTCGCTCAGTATGACGGATCTCTTGACCTAATTTTGAAATCGCCACTTCGTGATCTTTTAATTCGCTTTGTAATTTATTGAGTTTTTTCTGCTGCGAACTGATGGAGGAATTTTGACGAGATATCTGCGCCGATACGCCTTTTAGATCCTCTTTTGAGGCAGCGTTTACGCTAAGTGGAAGTAATAAAATAGAAAGTGATAGGCCGACGAGGTAACTAGAAAGCCTTTTTTTGCATAAATTCATCTAAAACATGGTCCTTTCTATCTTTTAAAGACACGATCTGCGTCTATCAAAAAGACATGATCTACAAATATTGTGCGAACTACCATAACAGTAATTCGCACAATTCGTTATCCAAAGTAATTGATGTTGCAGTGAGGCGACAAGATCATTCATCTTCATGAGCTTTCTTTTGTAAACAGAAAGCTGTCTAGGTGATTGGAGTGAATGATCGTAGTCAACCTATTATCAATTTAGAGCTAGCTGTAGCTTCAAGTACGAAGGATAAGGATTATTTCAGATTTACGATTACCTCACCAGTCATCTCTGCTGGGATTTCCATTCCTGTTAGTTCAAGCATGGTTGGCGCAAGATCAGATAGCTTACCGCCCGCTTTGAATTCAAGGTTTTTAGAACCAACGTAAACCAATGGCACTGGTAAGTTAGTGTGCGCAGTGTGTACGCCACCGGTTGTTGGATCGATCATCATTTCAGCGTTGCCGTGATCGGCTGTGATCAGCATTTGACCATCGACTTCTTTGATTGCAGCAACCACACGGCCGATGCATTCATCAACGGCTTCACATGCTTTAACCGCAGCTTCATAAACGCCAGTGTGACCAACCATGTCGCCGTTCGGGTAGTTACAAATGATAGTATCGAACTTGCCTGATTTGATCGCTGCAACTAACTTGTCGGTTAATTCTGGCGCGCTCATTTCAGGTTGAAGATCGTAAGTAGCGACTTTTGGAGACGCGACTAATTGGCGCTCTTCACCTTCAAATTCATCTTCTTTACCGCCGTTGAAGAAGAAAGTAACGTGAGCATATTTTTCAGTTTCAGAAATACGCAGTTGAGTTTTGCCACATTTAGACAGCCACTCACCGTAAGTATTTTCTAATGATGCCGGTGGGAATGCGCAAAGCAGAGGAATGTCTGCCGCGTATTGAGTTAGCATCACAAAATCAATCGTTGGGAATACAGCACGTTCAAAACCAGAGAAATCAGGTACGAAAGTACGAGTAATTTCACGAGCACGGTCAGCGCGGTAGTTCATAAAGATCACAGCGTCGCCATCAACGATAGACGCTTGTGCATCACCTTCGGCGCGAATTTCAGTCGCTTGTACAAACTCGTCATTTTCATCACGCGCGTAAGCCGCTTCAAGGCCAGCAGTTGCTGAATCAAAAGTAAATTCCGCTTTTGCTTGAGTCAGCAAGTCGTAAGATTTTTGGACGCGATCCCAATTGTTATCACGATCCATAGCAAAGTAACGACCAATTAGAGAGGCAACACGACCTTCTTTAAGGCCTAGCTCTGCAAATAAATCTTGGAAACGTTGTAGTGCATTGTTTGCACTGCGCGGCGGAGTATCACGACCATCAAGGAATGCGTGTACATAGATTTTTTGGGCGCCGCGTTCTGCTGCCATTTGTACCGCAGCGTAAATGTGATCTTCATGGCTGTGTACGCCACCAGGAGACATAAGACCCATGATGTGAACCGCGTTGTCAGATTTAACAGCCTTATCAATCGCATTGGCAAGTGCTGGCGTATCTTTAAATTCACCATCGGCAATAGATTTCGTAATACGAGTTAAGTCTTGATATACCACACGACCCGCACCAATGTTGGTGTGACCCACTTCAGAGTTACCCATTTGACCATCAGGTAGACCTACATCGAAACCTGAAGCTGAAATAAGCGTGTTCGGTTGATTAGCAAATAGAGAATCCAGTACCGGAGTATTGGCATTAGCAATCGCGTTATCGCCATGAGTTTCGCGAGAACCCCATCCATCAAGGATCACTAAAGCGATTGGTTTTTTATTCGACATGTTAAACCTCGTTTAAAGACTAAAAATTATAGATATTCGTTGAGCGTAATTTTACTACACTTTTCATTATAAACTGTAGGATAAGATCAATTTAAGACCGCTTATTGGTCGATACACTTGCGACTTACCCTGCAACTGTCACATAAATCTGGTACAAAATTTCATTGATTGCCAACATTATGCCGAAGTTTTAAGCAAGATGAAAATCCAAAGCGCGCATAACGATCGAGCTCGCCGAATAATATTTGAAACCCAACCCGCGGTGAGTCGATCACCACGCGCTGAACCACAGAAATTCGTCATTCCTGCCGAGCATAAGCGAGAGCGGGAATCTAATCACCGCGCGCTGTAGGTAGATCCTCGAAAGTGACGGGCTGTAAGAGCCTCAACAATACCGTTTTTGCCGTATTGATGTGCTTCGCTATCTTACCAATAATGTGTATTTCCCTTCGGTATTAATATAGCTTGGCTTTTGCCCTTTGGCTGCTAAGGCTTTGATGATTTCTGCTTGTTTGTTTTTAGTAATGATCACGCTGCCAACTTTAAGATTCACCGCTTGTTGAACCGTGTTAATCAAACGTACCGGCTGATTAAAATACACATCCATATTTTGGAGCGATTCTTTTTTGTAAGCGTAATAACCTTGATTGCCATACTTTGGAGATTGCTGTTGCGCTAAGTTTGCGACTTGTTCTACCCCAAGTAAGTTGTTGTATTTCGGCACCACTAACGCCGCCACCAGTATAATCGCGAGCATAGTACACCCAAGTGAGACCACAGCATGTTGATACTTCTGTTTGAGTAACAAACCCATCGTTATTACACCAAAAATAAAGAGGCTCGCAAGCAGTAAGTAGGCATCACTTAATGACACTGGTAATTTATCTAATGCGGAGGTGAAAAATAATGCCACTATAGGTGCAATCATGGTCAGCACTGCAATTGGGTATAACCCCCACAACCACCATTTACGCTCATTGAGTTGTTGCAATATCATCACGCTAGCGAAAATAACAAAAGGCATCAGGGGCAGAAAATAAATCTCAAGCTTACTGCTCACCGCCGACAACATTACCACCCCAGTGATTGTTACCGTCAGAAATAAACATGCAGTATCAGATAGTTTGGATTGGGTTTCTAATTGCGATTTAGATTTAAAAAATTGCAGAATAAAGCCAAGCCCACTCACCACCAGCAATAGACTCCAAGGTTGTAAGGTACTAAAGGCGCTTTGCAAATAATAATAAATAGGCTCTGGGTGCACGCTAGCATGAATACCGCGTTTTAGTGCTTGACCTATAGTGAGTTGATACAAATATTGATGCCCGCCATCATAATCAATGCCCAAACCCCACAAGCCAATGATCAGCAAAAATAACAACACACCTTTTAATGGAAAATACAGCGACCATTGCTTTAGTGATTTTTTTTGCCACAAGAAAGCGAAGATAGACAGCACCGGCAATAACAGCCCGACCGGACCTTTAATTAATAAGGCCAATAAGATAAACAGTAAAATAAAGTAGCGCTGAGCGGATGGGGCTAAATATTGTTGCTGACGGATAAATGCAAGATGGAACTGATACAACGCCAAGGTAATAAACAGCGCCATCAACATATCCATACGCAAAATAATGGCGCAAGCTAAAAATAACCCACTGCTGATCAACATCACCACCGCGATATTGCCCATCGCAGGTTTGAGCTCATGTTTAGTCCAACGATGCATCACTTCTGCAATACCAATCGCCGGCAAGATACTAAATAAACAGGTAAACAACGCCGCGCCATTGGTGCCAAATAGCTTAATACCCACCATGATGATCCAAAAATACACCGGTGGTTTGTCGGCATAAATTTGACCATGATTATAAAAAGCAAACCAATGGTTCGATTGCAACGCTTCCAGCGCAATGCTGATGTATTTTAATTCATTGACTGGAGTTAAATCGCGATTAATAAAACTCAGCAGTGCAATAGCAAAAAAAGCGAAATAAAAAGTATATCTGTGTTTCAACATGTAAAGCCCTGCCTATTTAAAAGCCGCCTTAATCCTATCTCATCGAAGCTAGCGAGAGATCATGATTAAGACGGCGATAAGGTCGTTATATTATGAGTATGGTTGAGTAATCGTTAAGTGATAGCGTTTCTTCTCTTTTGGCGCCGTGCAGGTAGTAAGCAAGCTGCGACTGTCGAGTAGAATCCAATCACGGCGATGCGCCATACCAAGATCCACCGCTTTAGTGCGATCAAAGCATTCCATATCTTTAGAATTGGTGGTCATGATGTAGCGATTCGGTTTTTCTTTCATCCACTGCCAAGCGTTACGGTCTTGCTCTGTCGCCTCATCTAAATAACTAAAATGAGTTAATGAAATTGGCGAGAACAATAAAAACTGCTCTTTAAAGCGAGTTAAACCGAGTTCGCCATCAGAGCCAATTTTTTGCTGCACATCAAGCATCATGGCTTTAGCAGGAGTCCGCATTGGATTTAATAAAGAGTAGCCGACAAAACTGTATAACACCCAAGTAATGGCTAATGCCGCGCCTAAACTGCATAATGCTGGTTTTTTTAGCCCTTTCCAGAAAGCCAGCAACCACACCGCGCCTGCAACAATAAAGAATGCCGCATAAGGTAAGGTGTCATCGCCCAATGCTTTAGTCACCGCATGCGCTTTAAATAACGCCATGCCTGCGACCACCAGCATCGCAACACCAAGGACGGCAATTAAGCCTTTGAGCAATTTTTCGACCCAAGGTTGCCAAGTGTCTCGCGCTAAGAAATGCCCCGCGATCAGTGCCATCATCGGCAGTGCTGGCAGAATATAAACCCCACGCTTACCAGGGCTAAAGCTAAAGAACACCACCACTAATGCAATCCAAGCTAATAAGCTAATGATCACCACAGATTGGCGACTTTGTTGCCAGAATTTCTTATTGAAAAATACAAAGTACAAAGGAAACCACATGGCAGGAATAACGCTGACCACAAAGTAATACCAAGGTTTAATGTGCCCCCAAGAATGGGCGTAACGCTGACCGGTTTGCTTAAATAAAATATTATTTTTATAAGCAATAAAATCGGGATTATGGCTACTTTCGGCAATCGACAGCATAGGAATCAACCAACAAGCGACGACCGCAAGCATGGCCACCGGTCCCCACAAGAGTTTCCATGACACTTGTTCTTCAAAGCGATGCTTGCCCGAAAAGTGTAAAAACAAGATAGGAATAAGCAGTAGCGCCGGTAAGAACCCCACTCCTTTGGTAATGATCCCCATTCCCATAAAGCCCCAGGCAACGCAATACCAAGTCCAACTGGTTTTAACAAAAAAGTGGCGTAACAAACCATACATCGCAATCGTTATCCAAGCGGCAACCATGGCATCAATCTGCGCCGCTTTAGCCTGAATAATAAATTGTGGGGCGATCAGTAATAACAAACCAACCGTGCGCGCAGTTTTGACATTCCACAATTTGGCGGAAATGTCATAACAACACACTAATGCCATCAAACTCACAATCGCATTAGGTAACATGAACGTCGCTTTTAAACTGCCCGTTAGCCAATAAAAAGCCGCCATCGACCACATAAACACCGGCGGTTTATCTGGGTATAATTCCCCTCCCCGCATCGGGAAAAACCAATTACCCGATTGCACCATCTCACGCGCCACTTCGACAAAGCGAGGCTCATCGGCAGGCCACGGGTCACGAAAACCTGCGCCGGCTAAAATAATAACCGCCGCAATCACCAATAAAAACAATAGGGTTTGATAGTAATCTTCATTGCGCCACGCTTGTTGACAGCGAGCTCCAATAGAGCCTGAAACCTGGTTCATGATGCTTCATCCAAATTTGATTCTTGATTTAATGATTCAACCTGTTGTTTGACATGATCACGATAAATCAAACTGGTTAAAATGGTACTCACCACACCTAGGCCAACACTGACGTAAATAAGATTACTGTCAGGCGACTTGATCCCCGCACCAGCTAAGACAAAAATGATCGTTTGCGGCAAATAGCCAAGAATACTGGCGCAAAAAAAGGGCACTAGTGGCACCCGCACACTGCCAGATAACACATTGGTTACCACGTTATTGCCAATCGGAAATAAGCGCAGTAATAAAATTTTGGTAAACGGCGCGCGGCTGGCAAAGGCATTAAATTTTCGCATTCGATTCGGAAATCGTTTAAATAGAATATTAGCCAGTAAAAAATGCGCCACCGTATAATTGATCGATGCCGCGACTACACACACAGCGATCGTCAATAAGGTTCCAAGGTAAATATGGTACAAATAGCCAAACACCAAAGCGATCACTTGCTTAGGTCCACTGATGGCTAAGAAGAATATGGATGTCACCAGTAAAATAACATCGCCTTTAATGCCATTTTGTCCAATGTAATCCACCAGCCAGTTTTTATCGGCAATATGGGCGATCACCGGATTATTCAGTTGCGAAATAAGCAACAAGATAATCACGATCAACGCCGCCAGCTTTAACCACTTCATTTAGATAGTGTCGTCATTGGAATAAGCGTCATCACTTTTGCCCGTTGGCGCGGTGACCGCTTGAACATCTTTGACCACCGGCAGTTTGGCACGGTGCTTTAACCAAATCACGCCAAATAAATCGACCACACCCACCCAAGCTCGATTCCAAGCATTGTAGTTAGATGTGCCGACTTCTCGATCACGATGTTGAACTTGATGCACCACAATCTCGCCATCAAGGCGCTTAATTAACGCTGGAAGAAAACGATGCATGTGATCAAAATACGGTAATTGAAGATAGGTTTGCTTAGGAATAACTTTTAAGCCACAACCTGAATCGGGCACGCCATCGCCCAATAATTTATCGCGAATGCCATTAGCAAATTTAGATTGAAAGCGGATCCACGCGGTATCTTGGCGCTTAGCTCTAAACCCTGCGATACAAAAGTGCGGGTTGGTCACTTTCGCTGCCGCCTCTAGCATCGCAGGCATATCGGAAGGATCATTTTGGCCATCCGCGTCAGAAGTCACAATCCAGTCGCCTTTGGCATGTTTGACTGCAGTTAATACAGCGGTGCTTTGCCCGCAGCTTTGTGCATGGCTAATTACTTGCACTGCACATTGGCACTCGCGAGCAGTCTCTATGGCTTCTTGTACGGTTTGGTCGGTGCTGCCATCATCCGTGATAACAATTTCTACTTGCTCAAAAGCATGTAGGCTTTGATGGATCTCCTTGATAAGCCTCCCAATGTTTCCTTGCTCATTTTTAGCAGGGATCACAACAGAAATACTCGGAATCATTCTGGCCTCGTTATTTATGATTAATATAGCCCAATGACGTCAAGATGCGTGACTGGAGTATATTTGGTTTTTCTCTGGTAAGAGTAGCATGTGCAAGGTAATAGCAAATTGAAATAGCATGTCAGTATAATGACATGGCTTGAATTACTTGCCGCCACCAATAAACACATTGTACCAAGAAACCCTTAAGGTTTACTGAAGATAAACTGACATTTTACTTTGGGCTTTAGGGAATATTGAACAAAATTTAATCACGAAAGATCAACAGCCCCTAGCCTCTTTTAAGATCTAGAATAGGTTTTTTCTCTTCTCTTCTCGCCACTGCTTGTTTAGACGGTTATACTCTTGCCTTTCAAATTTCAGCTGTGGATGTCCCCAGCTATCGCAGGTAAGAGCTTAAAATATGCAAGAATATACGGAATTTTTTCAACAAAACCTAATCATGTGCCTTGTTTGGGTTGGTGTACTGGCGGCATTGGTCATGAGTTTTTATAAAGCTTCAACCGCCAAATACAAAACCATTGATAACGATGAACTGACTTTTTTAATTAACAAACAAGACGGCGTTGTGGTTGATATTCGATCGAAAGAAGAGTTCAAACATGGTCATATTGCGGGCTCAGTTCACATTTTACCATCAGACATCAAATCTGGTGCACTTTCTACCATTGAAAAATTCAAAGCGACCCCAATCATTGTGGTATGCAAGTTAGGACAAACTGCGCCAGAAAGTGCCAACCTATTGGCCAAAGCCGGTTTTGAAAACGTGACCGTACTGAAAAACGGCATGAGCGCTTGGAACGAAAAGAACTTACCGTTAGTCTCTGATAAAGCAGTGTCTAAAAAAGGTAAGAAATAAAATAAGCAAAGCCACTCACGCATATCTCGCATCATCATGCGTGCTGGCTTACAAATCATTTTTTAATTTATCTCTACAAGGATTTTAATCATGGCTGAAGCAGCACCGCAAGAACAACAGAACTTCACAATTCAACGTATCTTCCTAAAAGACATCTCTTTTGAAGCGCCGAACTCACCAAACATGTTTCAAAAAGAGTGGGAACCAGATGTTAACCTTGAGCTAGACACTCAAAGCCGTGAATTAGGCGAAGGCGTTTATGAAGTGGTTCTACGTTTAACCGTGACCGTTAAAAATGCGGAAGAAGTGGCTTTCCTATGTGAAATTCAACAAGGCGGTATCTTCACTGCAGGACAAATGGAACAAGGTCAACTGGCTCATTGCCTAGGTGCATTCTGCCCGAACATCCTATTCCCATACGCTCGTGAAACAATCTCAAGCTTAGTGATTAAAGGTACGTTCCCACAATTGAACCTAGCACCGGTTAACTTTGATGCATTGTTCATGAACTACCTACAGCAACAAGCTGAACAAGCACCAAAAGAAGAAGCATAATCTGGTTTTCTCGATGAAGTGTGAAAGCGCTTCGTTTTGAACGCTGAAAATAAAAAAGCAAAAGCGCTATACTCAAGTAATATCGACATTAGATGTTTCGTGAGTATTTAAACGGCTTTTGCTTTTTTGTCTATTGCGTTATCCCCTTCAGAACTCATCAAAAGGTTTTCATCATGCCAAACACAACTCCTCATCAAAATGTCGTTATGACCGTTATCGGCGCGGGCTCTTATGGTACTTCTCTTGCCATCGCTCTGGCTCGTAATGGTTCAAATGTTGTGCTTTGGGGGCATGAAGCCGAGCACATGGCAAAGCTACAAGCAGACCGTGCCAACCATGAATTTTTACCTGGTATCACCTTCCCAGAATCGTTGATCATTGAAACCGATTTAGCCACTGCGGTATCCTCAAGCCGAGATTTATTAGTCGTCGTACCAAGCCATGTATTTGGTTTAGTGCTCGGCAGCTTAAAACCGCACTTATTAGACAATTCACGCATTTGCTGGGCAACCAAAGGGCTTGAACCTGAAACTGGCCGTTTATTAAAAGATGTGGCGCAAGAAGCTTTGGGCGATGACATTCCACTCGCGGTATTATCTGGCCCAACCTTTGCCAAAGAATTGGCGGCCGGATTACCCACGGCAATTTCTGTTGCCTCTCCTAATGCTCAATTTGTAAAAGATCTACAAGAGACTATTCATTGCGATAAAAGCTTTCGCGTGTATGCCAATGAAGATTTCACCGGTATGCAACTGGGCGGCGCAGTGAAAAACGTGATTGCGATTGGCGCTGGCATGTCCGATGGCATTGGTTTTGGTGCTAATGCTCGAACCGCCTTGATCACTCGTGGCCTGGCTGAAATGACCCGCTTAGGCACAGCATTAGGCGCACAAGCAGAAACCTTTATGGGCATGGCAGGTTTAGGCGATTTAGTGTTAACCTGTACCGATAACCAATCGCGTAACCGACGCTTTGGTTTGGCATTAGGTCAAGGTAAAACCATCGATACAGCCCAACAAGAAATAGGTCAAGTAGTAGAAGGCTATCGCAACACAAAAGAAGTGTGGCTACTGGCTAATCGTATGGGTGTTGAAATGCCAATTGTTGACCAAATCTATCAAGTATTGTATCAAGGTAAAGATGCTCGCCAAGCGGCGCAAGATTTACTCGCCAGAGCGAAAAAAGCAGAAAGATAAAAGATTAGAAACATAAGAATCTTGGCACTAAAGGATTAACTCGTTATCGTGGTTTTCAAAGCGGCGATAACGACTAAAAGAGAAATAGGATTTCATGAAGCACTGCGAAAAACAGAAGATCTGGCACAAAATCGTAGAAGAAGCCAAGCAACAGGCAGAGCAAGAGCCAATGCTGGCCAGTTTCTATCATTCGACCATTATTAACCACGACAGCTTAGCCGCGTCATTGAGTTATATCTTGGCCAATAAACTCAAAACCGCTTCCATGCCCGCCATGGCCGTGCGTGAAGTGGTCGAAGAGGCGTTCCTTTCTGATTGCAGTCTAACCGAATCGGCGACGTGTGATATTTGCGCTACCGTAAACCGAGATCCGGCGGTTTCAATGTACTCTATTCCTCTATTGTATTTAAAAGGTTACCACGCGCTACAAGGCTATCGCGTGGCCAACTGGCTATGGAATCAAGGTCGCGTCACCCTTGCCACCTATTTGCAAAATCAAATTTCCGTCGCTTGCCAAGTCGATATTCACCCAGCCGCAAAAATTGGTCATGGCATTATGCTCGATCACGCCACTGGCATTGTGATTGGTGAAACAGCGGTAGTGGAAAATGATGTGTCAATTTTACAAGACGTCACCCTCGGTGGTACTGGTAAAGATGGTGGCGATCGTCATCCGAAGATCCGTGAAGGCGTTATGATTGGCGCAGGTGCCAAGATATTAGGCAATATTGAAGTCGGTGAAGGGGCGAAAATTGGTTCGTGCTCGGTGGTCTTACAAGCCGTCCCCCCTCACACCACAGTTGCAGGCGTTCCAGCTAAAATCGTGGGTCGCCCGCAAAGTGACAAGCCATCTTGGGATATGGATCAGCAATTTAATGGTACTTCACCTGATTTAATTGATGGCGCCGGGATTTAAATAGGAAAGAGAAAAGCGAGATCCCCTATCTGCTCGTTCTACTCGCGTATGGGATGACGGAATTTACCTACTCGCGTGGGGTGACAGGGTTTATCTATTCGCATGCGATGACAGGGTTTATCTACTCGTGTGGGAAGTCACGTGGGATAACCGTTTTATTTTATCTTATAAATACCGCTGGCTTAGCGCCTCAATAAATGCATTCATTTGATCGGCGTTTAAGTGATTGATCCCAGCCGCCGCACGTCTTCCGCCTCCAGTGGCAAATTGCCCACACACTTCATCTGCGCCCAGTCGATTATTCAAAGGCGCGCGAACGCTGACGGTGTAACTCTTCTCGCTCTTCTTTAATTCTTGATCTTGATTAAGCTGATTTAACGTTAACACCGCAAATGCTTTATCCGGATTTCGATTAGCCAGTTCATTGCCAAACACGCCACTAATCCGCCTTGCCCACGGCTGGCACGGCAAGATGAACACTTCACAAACCTCATCCACATAACTGGCAGAAATAGCGCTCAGATGGGCTTTATCGGCTTGGTATCCGGTTTGAAGTTGATAAAATGGCGACTTTAAATCAGCTTGTAAATCAAACGGGTTAGGGTAGCTCAGTAATTGAGTAAATAAATCCGCTGGAGAGATATGCAAATCATTTAAGTCAGCGCCATAACCGTTGTAGTTAATCAGTACGCCAAGCTCATTAAGAAAGTCGATTTGAGATTGGCTAAGGTCGAATTGCTGAGCTAAACGTAATGCCCCTTTCACCATATTGTCACCAAATGCCGCCGCAATCGCCCAAGTTTGATATTGGCCTTTTAGCTTTTGGTTGATGAGTAAACTGGTGCACATTTCAGAGTCGAGATTAATTAAAGTTGTCAGGCTGGAGTGGTTGGGAATATCGCCACTTTGATGGTGATCGCAATAAAAAACAGGGATCGCACGTTCAAGCAACGCAGTCAGTGGAGTAAGGTTTTTTTGCAATGAAATATCAAGCACTGTCACCGACGTCACATCACGGGCATTTTCAACTTGAGTAAGCAATTGAATATCACGCTTAACCCCCGTCACTAATTGACTTTTTTTAGGGGAAGCTAAGCGCAATTGCAGCAACGCAATAATGCCATCTGCGTCGCCATTAAACACATCGTAATGCATGACAATCCTTTGTCGTAGTTACCTTTCGTCATTCAGGAAACGAAGGACGAGTTATCCGGAATTTCGCTTTTAGCTCTTAATCCGAGCCAAATAAATCGCGGGTGTACACTTTATCCGCCACATCCGATAATTCATCCATCATACGATTGGATACGATCACATCCGACATTTGCTTAAACTCATTAAAGTCGCGGATCACGCGTGAATTAAAGAAATCGTCTTCTTTCATCACCGGCTCATACACCACCACTTCAATACCCTTGGCTTTCAAACGCTTCATAATGCCTTGGATACTGGAAGCGCGGAAGTTATCCGAACCGGCTTTCATGATCAAACGGTAGATACCCACCACTTTTGGCGCTCGCTTAATAATGGAATCGGCAATAAAATCTTTACGAGTCCGGTTAGCATCCACAATCGCGCCAATGATGTTATTTGGTACGGCGTCGTAGTTTGCCAGTAATTGTTTGGTATCTTTTGGCAGGCAGTAACCACCGTAACCAAACGATGGGTTATTGTAGTGATTACCAATACGAGGATCTAAGCCTACGCCTTCAATAATTTGGCGCGCGTCCAAACCGTTAGCTTCAGCGTAAGAATCTAACTCGTTAAAATAGGCCACACGCAATGCAAGGTAAGTGTTAGAGAACAACTTCACCGCTTCGGCTTCGGTTGAATCGGTAAATAGCACCTCAATGTCATCTTTAATCGCCCCTTCAACCAGAAGGTTAGCGAATACTTGGGCACGTTCAGATTGTTCACCCACAATAATGCGAGACGGATGCAAGTTATCAAATAAAGCGCGACCTTCACGTAAGAACTCTGGTGAGAACAAAATATTGTCACAGTCAAGTTCTTGTTTAATGCTGGCGGTATAACCCACTGGCACGGTCGATTTGATCACCATCACAGCATTGGGATTAATCGCCATCACCTCTTTAATGACCGCTTCAACCGATGAAGTATTAAAGTAGTTGGTTTTAGGATCGTAATCGGTAGGCGTGGCAATGATCACGAACTCGGCATCTTGGTAAGCCAATTGTTTATCAAGCGTCGCGGTCAGGTTTAACTCTTTTTCCGCTAAATATTGCTCAATTTCGGCATCGGCAATAGGCGATTGTTTATTGTTAATCATCGCCACTTTTTCAGCAATGATATCGACTGCCATCACCTGATGATTTTGCGATAAAAGAACCGCATTCGAAAGGCCAACATAGCCTGTACCCGCAATAGCAATTTTCATAACATCCACTCGATAAAATTAATAATAAAGGACTTACCATTCAAGCAATAAAATCACAGTGTTAGTGTTATTTATTGGGAAGAACACTGAGATATTCACGGTCAGTGAGATCGTTGCGTAAAGAGTAAGGAATAGTCACATTGTAAAAGGAAGGATGGCGCATTTCTACTATAATTGCGCTCAGCCATTCAATTATCTTCGCACAAACTTCTGAGAACAATCAAACACATCATAAACTTGACCTTCCCCTTAAGTCACGTATTCTGAGCGCCTGTTCTAGCGAGTACTACCATTACATTAAGTGACCTCAATTATGCGCCCCAATAGCAAAGATTTTCTCAATATCTTCTTAAATGATATTCCTTTGATGGATGTTCGCGCGGCGATTGAGGTTGATAAAGGCGCTTTTCCTCAATCAATCAATCGTCCATTACTCGATGATGCTCAGCGGCATGAAATTGGTATTTGCTATAAAGAAGCTGGGGAAGAGGAAGCCATATTACTGGGTTTAAAACTGGCGACACCGGAAATTCGCGCACAACGGCTGGCCGATTGGAAAGCTTTTTGCACCGACAATCCCAATGGTTATCTCTATTGCTTTCGGGGCGGTTTGCGCTCTCATACCACTCAAGCTTGGCTTAAAGAATCCGGTGTGGATTATCCACTTATTGATGGTGGCTACAAAGCGATGCGCCGCTTTTTGATGGATCAACTCGATGACAATATCGAATCACTTCGTTTGATTAATATCTGTGGCCCGACCGGTTCTGGCAAAACGCGAGTGCTGCAACATATTGATCATCAAATCGATTTTGAAGGACTGGCTCGGCACCGAGGCTCAGCTTTTGGTCGCAACGCCGATGACTTTCAACCTAGTAGCATCGATTGGGAAAATGCCGTATCAATTGCGATGTTGAAACATCGTCACCGCCACCCACAACAGCCATTATTTGTGGAAGATGAAGGTCGCTTAATTGGCCGAATAGTGATGCCCGAGAACTTATGCCGCGCCATGACAAGTAATGAGTTAGCGATATTAGAGGAGCCCATAGAAAAGCGGATCGCGATGACGGTTGAAGATTATGTGACACAACCTTGGCAGGACTATCAGCAACGCTTTGGCCCCGATGCAGAGCAACACTTTAGTGATTTTGTATTAGGCAGTTTAACTCGGATTAAAAAACGATTAGGTGGCGCTCGCTTTAACGCATTGCACACGAGCTTAACTCAGGCATTGGACGTGTTATTTCGTACAGGTAAGCACTTGGCATTTGATGCGCCAGTCAAAACCTTATTAGCTGACTATTACGATCCTATGTACCACTATCAATTTGGCAAACGCCAAGGCAAAGTCATTTTTCAAGGCAATAGTGAAGCCATGATCGAGTGGGCAAATGCTCAGTAAGTATTGATCTTATTCCATAGCAACAGTTGGAATGCTAACTTAGATAACAGCAAAAAAACCGAATTACAGATCTAACCACTGGCTTTGCTCTCCTTGCATTCTGCCGGTTTGGATCAGTTGTTGGATGTGCTTGATTATTGGGCTCGGGACGTGATTTTTATCGGTCAGAAAGTAGGTGTGACCGGTGGGAAAGTCGAAATGGGTGTTAAAACTATCGCAATCAACTTCCATTACTTTGCGCTTAGGCAGTTTGGATAAATCTTCTGGGCCGGTCATGCCCATTCTGCGTGATAACGTTCTACCATAAAGGTTGACGATTTTAGACGCGGGCATGGCGAGATCGTCGCTGGCAAAATAGACGATGGTATTTTTGGCCGAATCGATAATATGTCGCCCCGCTTGACCTTGCTCTAAAGTTTGATTTTCAACATCGGCGGCCACCATAAACACATTACGAAATAACTGCGACATGCCTCCTGGTTGAGTGTGCTGCACCCAAGTTTGCATGGCGTTGAGCAATACTCGGTTTCCCATTGAATGAGCCAATACGTTCATACGGCGTAAACAAGGATTTTGTTGTTGGGCTACATCATGTCGCCATTGGTCAAACTTCCAAAACAATCTAGCAAAGGCGATACCACTGTAATCAGCGGCTTTTTGGTCGTCCCAGTAATCATCGACAATTTGTAATCCTGAGTCATCGTCACAGGGCCAAATAATCGGGATCACTTTCACCAAATCAGCATCATCTTGATTGAGTAAGGCTTCTAGTTGCTCGGCCCTGCCAAAGACGTCTGGCTCCATATTGTTATTAAAGCCATGGATATAGAACAATATTTGAGTATGCGCAGGCAGTGCTTTAAGTTGCGAAAAGAAGGGCTTGGAGAGGATTTCTGTATAATCGCCTTCCCCATTACGCTCACAAAAGAACAACCATTTAGAGATGTCGGTATTTTGGCTATTGAAACTGATTTTACGATTGGCTTTAGAGCGAGCCGATTGATTGGGAGTGCGGTTGGTAATAAAGAGCATGGGCAGTCCTTGCCAAGTTAATGTGGTCATTAAAGAAGCACCCTTGCCTCTAGTCGAATATTTTCACCTGTTCTTGATGTCGATTTTGACTGTTAAGCTTTTATACCCGTCTTACTTGAAGCTGCAGCTTTGTTGGCTGCGCTAACTCACCCCAATCACTTAGGCAAGCTAAGCTCATGGGCTTCGTTTACTTGCCGCCTCACTGCAACTTCAATTACTTTGGGTATACATCTTCAATCATGACTCTTTGCTTCCAAACCAAATCACTAATGCCATCGCTCGGGGTAAATCCTGCCGGGGTATTGATCAATATCTCACGAATAAGGTCATGGTCAAAGTCGTGACAAGCTTTATCGAGCTGTTCGAGCAATCGCTGGTATTCTTCACTGCTAATGCACACTTCTGATGCGGTCATAATTCGCTCGTGCGAGGTTTCACTCACATCATTACCAATCAATAACTCTTCATATAATTTCTCACCAGGGCGTAAACCGGTGAATTGAATTTCGATATCACCATGCGGGTTACTCTCGGATTTCACTTCTAAACCAGACAGGTGAATTAAGTTTTCAGCTAAATCCGTGATGCGTACGGGTTCGCCCATATCAAGAACAAACACATCTCCGCCTCTTGCCATCGCGCCGGCTTGGATAACCAATTGCGCGGCTTCAGGAATGGTCATAAAGTAACGAATAATATCAGGATGGGTGACTGTTAATGGTCCACCTTGTTCAATTTGTCGCTTAAACAATGGGATCACCGAGCCTGACGATCCTAAAACATTTCCAAAACGAACCATACAAAAATCGGTTCCATGTTCTTTTTTTGCTTCTTCTTGTGCTAAAGCCTGTAACCCCAATTCGGCAATACGTTTAGTCGTGCCCATCACATTGGTTGGGCGCACGGCTTTGTCGGTAGAAATAAGTACAAAGGATTTTACCCCTGCCTCAATGGCCGCTTTAGCGCTGTAATAGGTGCCGAAGATGTTATTTCGAATACCTTCTACCACGTTGTACTCTACCATCGGGACATGTTTGTAAGCCGCGGCATGATAAACAGTCTCGACCGAAAAGTGTTTCATGGCTGTCGCAAGGCGATTAATACGCTGCACTGAGCCTAGTAACGGATAGATAGGAATAGATAAGCCGTTTTCAGCGATGTAAGTACTCAGCTCTTTATCGATTTTATACAGCGCAAACTCAGATAACTCGAATAACACTAATGCTTTGGGTTTTTGCTGGATGATCTGACGACAAAGCTCTGAACCAATCGAACCACCGGCGCCCGTTACCATCACCACTTTATTTTTTATATTTAATTCTAATAGTACTTTTTGCGGCATGACAGCTTCACGCCCCAATAAATCTTCAATCGGCACATCACTTAATTGATCAATGGTTGCCTTGCCCGACACAATATCGCTCATTGCAGGAACGGTTAACACTTCGACCGGATAAGGCACTAAGGTATCGATAATTTCTTTTCGTTGTGATCGAGTTGCACTAGGCAGCGCCAGCAGGATTTTTTTAATATTGTAGCGTTTAATCAGATATTGGATGTTTTTCGGTTTATTCACCGTCAATCCTTGGATCACCGTGTTTTGCAATGTTTTATCGTTGTCGACAAAAGCACGTACTCGATAATCTGAAGAAGAACGCAATGCAATCGCTAACTGACGACCAGAGCTGCCAGCACCATAAATCAATACTGGCTCCAGCCCTTTGGTGTATTGCTGCGAAACCAACACGCGAACGATTAAGCGAGAGCCTCCACACATCAAGCAAAGAAATGCACTGTAGATGATGGGAATAGAACGCGGCACATAGGCATCAAGATAAAACGCACATATTGCAACAGTAGTACCGGAAATAATGGTACCAACACTAACAACAAATAATGCATGAAAGGTTAAGTAACGCAGAATAGCTCGATATAAACCCAGCTTGGTAAAACAGAGTAAAGTAACCGCTAATGTCGCCAAAAGCACATATAAGTTATCATTTTGGAACACCGCGTGGGTATGCCCCAACCGAGCCCAATAAGCTGCGACAAATGCGAGAGTGACAAAGAATGCATCGATAATGAGACTAATGATTCGTTTGTTGAATCGAGATAACGACCAAATGTAGTTAAGTTTTATCATAGACCTAGCGGATCTCTTCTATTCTTGTTGCTAAAAAACCAAAAACGCCAGCGATAAACTGGCGTTGTTAGAAAAGTCTTCATTGTGAATAACTATTATTTCGAAGGCTTAACCGCATCACCACTACCACTACCTGTAGCAGTCATGATTATATACTTAAAATATAAGGATAAGGTTAAAGTATCGATCATTTTTTTATCTGTTTTGGCTAGCAGTTCAGGTGTAGACATATCAATGTTCTGAACCTGGGCTAAACCAGTGATCCCTGGTAGTACATCGTACACTTTCAGTGCATCGCGCTTTTCAATCAACTCTTCTTGATTAAATAGATTAGGGCGCGGCCCTACTAAGCTCATCTCGCCTTTCACCACATTAATCAATTGAGGAAGCTCATCAATCTTTGTCTTGCGTAAAAAAGCACCTAACTTAGTAATAGAGGCATTATTGGCTAAGTGGCTTGCCACCGATTTGGTTTCAACTGACATGGTGCGAAATTTGATCAATTTAAATGGCTTTTTATTTTTACCAACTCGAGTCTGCACAAACACAGGCGAGCCCGTATCAAATAGCCCAATGATCACAACAATCAAAAGAATGGGCCATAAGAAAAGTAAGCCGAAGAAAGCCACGAGAAAGTCGATAAGTCGGATCATTTATTATCACTCTGATTTGTTGTTGAATCTTGGTCTGAAAGTAAAGACATAGCCTGCTTCATTGTATAGGGCGCTTTCCAACCAAGAATATCGTAAGCATTTGATGTGTCAACTTGTAAGTCATCCAATAATTGCACAGCCATTGCAGACTTACCCAGTAATTTAGCGGCAAATTTCATCATTGAGATTGGTAGCGGTAACTGAATTAATTTTTTACCCTGCCCTTCGGCTATGGCATTGGTAAACTCTTTTATAGATACCGTCTCACCATCAGATGCCAAAAATGTATGTCCGGGAGCATTTGGATGCTCGGAGCAAGCAATTAATAAATCCGCAAGATTTTGAACCGCAATAAAATCACGCTTATTATTGGCCAATCCAAAAGGTAGAAAGGGGACTTTTTTCACTAGTTTTGTTAAAGCGCCAAAATTACCTGGTGCATTTGGGCCGTAAACTAAAGTCGGACGTACAATGACTACCTCTAAACCCGTTTCAGCGGCGATTTTTTTCAATCCAACTTCTGCATCATATTTTGATTGAGCATAAGCATTGTGGGGACATGCCACTTGCCCTGGAGTAAATACGCTATTATGCGTCACGGTACCATTAACACCTATTGAGCTCACAAAAACAAAACGTTTGACGCCAGCTTTAGTCGCCTCTGTCGCTAAATGTAGAGTACCTTGAACATTAACGGATTTATAATCTTCTACCGTGTAATCATGGTTATGAGCTAGGCCTGCAAGATGGATGATTGAGGTAATATTGTGGAAGGCATTATTCCAATTAGTTTTCGAGTCAAGAGATGAGATAAAATGTGTATGATTGCTGACGTTAGTATTTTCAACATTAGAATTAACAGCTCGAACAACCTTCTTAGCTGAAGTGATTTTAATGTTAGACCCTACAAAGCCAGAAGTACCAGTTATTAAAACCCTAGACATTACTGTCGTTTCCTAATCGCGTTAAATACATAAGATAAATAACAAGATATACGCTTCATTACTGATAACTCTTTAACCTCCAAGTATACTTTTAAGGTTACGAATAACATTTTTATCTTGTTACTGCTCACGCTTCCAGATCTAATTCTATATTTAACCAAATCAGAATCTAAACCATAAGATTTATAACCTTGCTTTAATAAATCAATCCACAACTTTAAATCTTGCCTAGCCCTTATTTCACTAAACTTAATGCTATCTAAGACTAAACGCCTGTTTATAATTGCAGTAGACGTACCAATTTCTGTTTTACGGAGGTTAGTTTCCAAATTAACGCACTTAGATACACTTACCGAACCTGGTCTAGAAAAACCGTCTTCATCAATAAAAGAAAAAGATGTATGACTAATTTCTGCATTATTAGCCTTCATAAACCCCAATTGCTTAGTTAATTTATTTGAATCCCATAAATCATCTGAATCTAAGAATGCGAGAAACTGACCACTAGCCAATTCAATCCCTATATTCCTTGCGACCCCAGCGCCAGCATTCACGTTTGTGGAGTGACACCTCACCCTACTATCTTGATGTGAGTATTTATCAACAATTAAAATTGTAGAATCTGTAGAGCAATCATCAATAACAATTAACTCCCAATCACTATAAGACTGATTAATTACAGATTCTATCGCTACTGCAATATGTTTTGAAGAATTATATGCAGGCATGACTACTGAGACCTTCACATTATACCTCACCAATACAAGAGGTGAAATTTTTTATGCTTACATTCTTCATTTTATTTAGCTTAGCCTCCAGGCAATTATAATCGATACATTTACTCATGCCCTTATTTAAAGTAAGATCATCAAAACTGTATATAAACCCAGATAATGATAACGTATTATAAATTTCAAAAAGCCCCTCAGAAATGATGACCGGAACACCGAGTGATAATGATTGAAGAAGTTTATTAGGCATGCAAAACTTAATATTTAATCTATCATCATCAAAATATATGAGACTAAAGTCATAAACACGAATCAGATCACCAATATTATCAGGACTATACCTCCCCTTAAACATCAATTTACATTCATTCTTTAATCTTTCAAACTCAAACTCATAACTTGATGTGCAACCAGAAAAGTAACCATAAATATCAACAGAATATCCACCACTCAATAATTCAACCAATAAATCAAGTGGCAATCTATTTTGATTGATCTGACCAAAATATACAATTCTTTTTTGATTATTATATTTACAACAAGATAATAAATCAATATCATCAGACATATTATATACAACAGGAACTTTTTTATTATACTTTAACCATAACAATCTAGACAAACCTTTTGAAACAGTGATAAATCGAACACCAGGCAACTTAAATACAATAAATTCCAAAGCGAAAATCATAGAAAAAAAAACATAAGATTTCACTGTCTTATTATATTTAATCTCATTCAAATCATGAACATCAAATACAATTCTAACCTTAATCATTTTAACCATACAAAAAAAATAAACCATGATAAGATTTAACAACATTGCATGCTGGTGAAATATAAACACAGAATTATCACCTGAATACTTAAATAATTTAAAGTCTAAATATTTAAGGTTATCAACAATCTTGTGCTTCTTAATTGTGGGTATTGTTTTCTGAAAATGCAAACGACTACTAATACTAGCATCACCTTTGTAGATATGAAATATCATTATTACCTTTCCTTCTCAATAAAAACAAAACGAACCATATTAAAGGCACGGTAACAAACAAGACATTAATATTCGTAAATCGTGCCATCTCACCTTTAGGTAAAATAAATATTATCTTTGAAAGTATATAGATATATATATATATATACATGCTATTATTTGTTCTCAATAACTTATGATATAAAATATATGACATAAAAACCAATGAAAAAATCCCAAAAAAAAGAAATATGACACCGCCATTTGCATAAAACTCACCAAATAAACTGGGTGGAAAACCACTACCAGGCTCACTAACAAAGAATGCCTGTTTAAACTGTATTGATATAGGTGTAAAATCGACACCATCAGATATAAAACTCTTAAGTGCAGGGAAAAGATTAAATAAAGGTGCAATTATAGTTTCACCTTCTCTGTAATCTAAAAATATACCATAGGAATTAACCATAGCAAAAAAACTAGCATAGTTAGGCAAGTTACCTTCATTTAACAGCTTATCTAGAATCATACCAATGATGGTTCTGATATTTGATAAAGAAACAGAAGAAATCATACCAACACGATACATATCCGTTATATATCTAATTGAAAAGATGAGCATTGCGCTTAAAAAAATGACAACGCCGAAAAAAAACACCTTTTTCAGCGATACTTTTAAATTAATTAATCGAACATAAAACAGTAAGAAAAACAACATATCAGTTACCAACTGAGTGACTCGAGCTTTAGTAATGAAAATAAAAAAGAAAAAAAACATAACAACAAACAAGTGGTATTTGGATATATCCTTATTAACATATGCAACTATTGATATAAACATTGATATATACAACAGATTATAACCCAATTGTGACAACTTCATCACTGAAACCAGTTCTGCATTTGACTTTAGTGATAAGAAATAACTTAAAACGCCACCAGAAACCAAATTTGAAATATAAATAAAATTCAAACAAGCGACAACAATAAAAATAAGATTAAGACTTCTTATTACTTTAGAGTCAATAGATTGTATACTAGGTCTTCTAATCCGAACGTCACTAATCAAAATATTAGAAATAATTGATAATATTAAAAAAACACACACAGCAGAAAAAAACAATAAAAAAGTTGACTCGTATTGATATTTCTGTATATCAGTCAAAAAAGATACTATTCTTACATTATCAAACCCATAGACTGTTCGATATACAGCACAGAAATATATAAACAAAGTGTATGGAAGAAGCAACAGTAAAGGGTTGAATATATGTTTGATTGTAAAAAGAAACAATAAAACTAAAATTGTCAATATTAATGTGCATAATATTATGAACACCTTGACCTCCAAAATAGCAATGGAATGGGGCTGATCTTCAATCTTTTATACACAAATAAAAATAATAAGATATTTTGTGAAGACAAATAAATTAAATATGCTAATGCTGCACCAAATAATTGATATTTATAAATGGCTACAGGTGCAATTAACAACATTACACACATTATAAAGAAAGAAATATTTTTCACATCTCGTTGGTGCCCAGTCATATTTAAAATAGAACCTACCGACCCCAAAATAACATTAAACCATTGAGCTAGACACATAATATTTAATACTATACCATGCCCCGAAAATCCATTACCAAATATAGACAAAATAGTATTAGGGAAAAATAAAACAAAAAGAACATATGGGAGAGTCAGTATAAAACAGATTTTAACACCAGATTGCATCAGATTTTCTAATTTCTTTATTTCCTTTTTTCTATACAAAAAACTAAACTTAGGCATTAATATTGAATTAATGACAACCAACACAAAGCTAATAACTAAAGCTACTTTCTCAATAGCTTTGAAAACACCTAAATCTTGACCACTTAACATAAAAGAACAAATGTAAGTAAACATCGAAACTTGGATATAACCCAATATTGATACCGTTAAAAAATCATTAGTTTCTCGCTTCGAGTATGTATGATTCTTATTGAGACTTATTAATCGTTTATCTGCTTTAAAAAAAACGCTGTAAATACCAATTATTGAAACCAATACAGAAGATAAAAAAAACATCCTTGACACTATATTAAAATCAAATACATTCATTGTACATGAATAAAAATATGTCATCAAAACTGTAAGCATGGAAATAGATCCAATTTCAAACAAGCATGCTATTGATGGTTTCTGAGACGCTTTATAAAATGCTGAAAACAAGTAAGCCATTGAAAAAAATGGTAAAGCTAATAATAAGAATACAAAGTTCGATATGACCTCATTAGAATTATCATAATAAACCCACGCCCCTCCTAGTAGGGCAATTAGTAGGACGATATAAAGCGAACGCTTTAATAATTTAAAGCACAATGTAAAAAACAAATCTAACCGCATTAATTCATTATCAACATCAAACCCATGCTTTATATAATAAACATCAAATCCATTTTTATTTAAAAGATTAACCCCATTCAATATAACCAACGATAACGAAAAATAACCTAAATACAGTGGTCCAAACTTATTAGCAACAAATATACTTAATAATAAACTTCCAGAAACTGTAATAATTCGACTAATAATAGTCATTATGACATTTACAATCACAATGCTATTCCTTTAATCAAGGAAATCAATTTTTCGGTGTTTTTTCTAGAGCAGTATGAATTTCTCGCCTTCCTATACACGTTTTGCCTTATAGACTCATTAAACATAATGTCTCTAGATATATTTTTTATTAAAAACTCAAATTCATTTGAGTTCGGATCAAATGTAATTGATCCTGTATCAGAAAGCATTTCTGATATGCCTCCTACATCTGAAGCAGCTACAGGAATGCCGCAACTCATCGATTCCATAATTGATACCGGCAACCCCTCAGACTTACTTGCATTTATAAACAAGTTAAACTGTTGAGATTTATATAATTCCATTATTTCAATTGTAGTCATATATCCTAGAGCATTACACTTTAAATTCTTCACTTCATTAAAGTGCATTAGATTTTTTATATTTTCATATTCAGGGCCATTGCCTATATGATACCAGTAAACTTCTTTATCATTATAAAAATCAGCTAGCTTTTGACATATTTTAAGGATCTTATCAAGGTTCTTATTTTTCGTACAAAACGAACAAGATACTAATTTTACAACATTTTCATCTATTATAAAAGAACATCGATCATCCATGATATTGATACCTAATGGTATTATTTTAATTTTTCGTTGTTCAATATCATACTCTTCAATTAAATATTTACATGCTTTAATTGACAAACATATATATTCATCTACATAGTTTTTAAATTGCCATTTAAACAACATCTGTTGTTTATTTTGAACTTCTTTATATAAATCAAAACCATGCACCCTTGAAATTAAATTTATATTTAGACCTTCCTTCTTCAACATTGAACACGCATAAGATTGAACATCATTCCAGAAAGTATACACAATAGAAACTTCATGTTCCTTGCAGATCTGTCTAATTTTACTCTTTAACTTTATTATATGGGCTGATTTAACTAATAATGGTTTAAGTAAAAATATCTTTTTCTTCCATGGAATGTTATATAATTCCAACCAAAAAAATGAACTAAAAAATGACAATAAAGCATAAAAAAAAACATCCTGATTACACTTTAAAATAGGCTTAACATTATATTTATTTGAATTATCCCTTAACTCTCCTGAAATTTTCATAGGTGATACGATGATATCGAAGCCCTTCTCCTCATGAAAATAATCTAATTCAGGCTGAATAAATGACTCACCAACTCCATAAGGATACGAACTCGTAAGATATAATATTTTCTTAGAGTTCATGGCCTAGCTCTCTCATTTTAATCTGATATTCTTGATGCTTCATATCTAAAGGTATCGTTATTTTAAATATATCTAAACATGAAAATGCAGAGTCAAAAATATAATTCCAGTTACTAATTACATCTTTAATTCTCACTATTGCTTCACTTTTAGTACATGTGCAGTTATAACTATACCATTCTATAAACCTATTAAAGTCACTATATTCAGATGATATTATTGATATTGACATTTCCTTAGCATCATTAGCGTTTATTTTTTCCACAGAGAACTCACTCGTGTTTTCTCTAAATAAAAAAAACATTTTTTCTATTTTCGTACCTTGAACATCAACCTGGTTAAATAAACGTGACGGTTTTATTTTTCTTCTCACCTTTTGAGTGTTTATTTTATTTTTAATTTTGAAGTGTAGTTTATTAGCAATGCTTTTATCTGATAATATTAAATCTTTCATTTCATTACCAATACAATTATAACCATAGATTTTTGGCTCAGCCATATTTCCATAAACTAT
Source organism: Vibrio algicola (assembly GCF_009601765.2). Taxonomy (NCBI): domain Bacteria; kingdom Pseudomonadati; phylum Pseudomonadota; class Gammaproteobacteria; order Vibrionales; family Vibrionaceae; genus Vibrio; species Vibrio algicola. The sequence continues at coordinate 298,165 of NZ_CP045699.1, read as the reverse complement.
TGCATCTTTAGATATTATAGCTATATCATCACTGATAAAACCGACATCAAGATCTTTCAAAGCTAATAATGCTGATGACTTACCAACACCACCAGTACCTGTAAATAGATATGCCTTGTTATTTTTTGATATCGTTGCTGCATGTATAGGCATGATATCTTTAAAAAAATATGTCATTGGCACCAACACAAGTTCGTGTAATATTTGACCAATCATCTGTTTCTGAGTTGAAAATTCCATCGATATTATTTTGCTGATAAAATCTCTAGTTTTACTTTTATCTTTTACCTTTAGATTAACATTTAAAATATCATCAACCATAAACCATGCCACATCAATATTTCTATAGTGTGAAATGAAACCATTATCCAATTTCGTTAAAATTTTTGGATTTACTGACTCAGTATAACTATCCTTTAGTTCATTATTAAAACTAACTATGACATCAGTTAAATTAGATGTTGTGTTTTCATATAAACTTAAGTTATCTTCAACTAAACTCAATAATTCACTTTTAATATTGAAGTGGACATTTTTTCCAAAAATTATTTTATTCATAAATCGAACCATCATTCATGTAAGGATGCATAGGAAGGCTAATTACCATTTTAGCCAAAGATTCAGCTACTGGATAATCATTATTAATGCAATTCAAAGAGCTAAATACAGATTGCTGATGCATACATTTCTTGTAATATATCATTGTTGGTATTTTTTCTTTTTCATAATCATTCATAAAACTATCACGATCTCGGCTTAATATCGTATATTGCGCCCAAGAACTAATATAGCCATCAGGAATTATTGGTGTATCAACAATTCCATGTAATTGTTTAGAGTATTTATCAGCTTGATTTTGTCTCGAAACCATCTCAAAGGGAAAAACTTCTAATTTTTCTAATAAAATTGCTGCTTGAATAGTATCTAACCTAGAGTTCATACCAATCCGAATATTATCGTATTTATCACGTCCTTTACCATGTACTCGATACGATTTAATTAACTCTGCATATTCATCATTATTAGTAAAGATAGCACCACCATCACCATAACAACCTAATGGCTTTGCTGGAAAGAAACTGGTTGTGGCAATATCGCCAAAGCTTCCTGCTTTCTTATTATTAATACTACCACCAAAACCTTGTGCGGCATCCTCTACAAGTTTTAGCTTATATTTATCGGCAATTTTTTGAATTTCAGGGTAATTAGCTGGTAAACCAAATAAATCCACGGCAATGATCGCTTTAGGTATTAATCGACCTTCGGCAATAGTTGCTTGAATACGTTTTTCTAAATCGAGTGGGCATATATTAAATGTCGCTTCATTAGAATCCACAAATACCGGCGTTGCTCCCTCATAAGCAATCACTTCTGCTGTCGCAAAAAAAGTGAATGTAGGGCAAAAAACGGCATCCCCTTCTTTAATATCGAGCACCATCATAGAAAGCGTTAAGGCATCAGTTCCATTAGCACAAGTGATCGCATGCTTTACGCCAACATATTTTGCCAGAGCTTCTTCAAGTTCTTGTACTTCTGGGCCCATGATGTATTTACCATGATCCAATACGCCTTGAATACGAGCGTCAATTTTGGTTTTTAAATGTTGATATTGAGCCGCAAGATCGATGAATTGCATAAAGAGGATTCCTACTTTTATCTAATATTAAGAGATACGATGAACGTCATTATTGACCAAGCGATAACAGGCCCCCGTATGAGGACATCTTGTCTCTGTATTGCCCGTTAACGGTAAATCTAATTTTTCACCAAATTCCGACATCCAACCAATTTGCTTAGCTGGCACCCCAACCATTAATGCGTAGGGTTTAACATTTTTATTCACAACAGTACCAGCACCAATAAATGCGTATTCACCAATTTCTATGCCACAGACCACTGTACAATTGGCGCCTAATGTTGCACCTTTTTTAACAAGGGTATCTCGATATTCATCTTTACGTTCAACTAATGAACGAGGATTATAAACATTGGTGAACACCATACTAGGACCACAAAAAACGCCTTCTTCTAAATGCACATTATCGTATACAGAGACATTATTTTGAATTTTACACTTGTCACCAATGGTAACTTTATTGCCCACAAAGACATTTTGTCCAAGTGATACACCTTGGCCAATCACTGCATTAGAACAAATATGCGCCCAATGCCATACTCGGCTATCCATGCCAATTTGCGCACCTTCGTCAATAATAGCGGTATCATGTTTAAAATATTTCATACTGACTCTTATCCTGACATTGATTAAATCCAACAGAAAAAGCACCATTATAGTGCTTTTTATATTAGCGTTGCTTTACAATCTAAGGTCGCTATCATCCGGACCGAATACATATTTAACATCGTAGATAACGTGATTTTTTTTACCTAGCTTACGTACGGCCTCAATTCCCATCGTTTTAAATTCACTATGATCAACCGCTAGAATTACACCATCATAAGAGTCTAATTCCAATTCTGATTTTAACGAAATACCATATTCATGTTTGACTTCCTCTGGATTTGCCCAAGAATCGTACACATCAATATTGATGTTAAAGCTTTTCAATTCATTAATTGCATCAATGATTTTGGTATTACGAACATCTGGGCAATCACCTTTAAAGGTAAAACCAAGCACCAGAACTTTTGCTTCATCAATATGTATTTTCTTACTGGCCAGCTTTTTCACCATTTGTGTCGCTACATAACTTCCCATGCCATCATTGATACGACGTCCTGCTAAAATAACCTCTGGGCGATACCCAACCTCTTGCGCTTTGTGAGTTAAATAATATGGATCCACGCTGATACAGTGCCCCCCAACCAAACCTGGTTTAAATGGTAAGAAGTTCCATTTGGTTCCTGCCGCTTTTAACACTTCTTCTGTATCAATATTTAGCTTATTAAAGATTTTAGCAAACTCATTAATGATTGCTATATTCAAATCTCGTTGAGTATTTTCAATAACCTTTGCAGCCTCAGCAACGCGAATCGATGATGCTTTATGCGTACCTGCAGTTACGATAGAAGCATAAACAGAATCAACAAAATCTGCGACTTCAGCAGTAGAGCCCGATGTGATTTTCGTTATTGTGGTCAGACGATTAACTTTATCACCTGGATTAATTCGCTCAGGGCTATAACCGGCAAAAAAATCTTGATTAAAAACAAGGCCTGATATTTTTTCAATAATAGGGATACATACTTCTTCCGTCGCACCGGGGTAGACAGTTGATTCAAATACAACAACATCACCAGCGCTTATAACCTTACCGAGCGATTCCGATGCTTTAATTAAAGGAGTTAAGTCTGGGGCGTTATTATCATCGATAGGCGTTGGTACCGTGACGATATAAAAGTTACATTGCTGAATATCTGAAAGCTCACTGGTATAAGTTAATTTTTTTGCACTCATTAACTCTTCTTTCGAACATTCTAATGTTGAGTCTATACCTGTTTCTAATGCCTGAACTCTCGTTTTATGAATATCAAAGCCTATTGTTGGGAAACTCTTACCAAACTCGACCGCTAACGGTAGTCCCACATAACCTAGACCAATAATACCAATATTTAAACTTTCTAATTTCATAGCTCTATATTACCTAAATGTTATAAATTTAATGGTAAGCCGACTTCTTTATTATCTCTTGCAGAACGATATATACCAATTAATAACTCTAATGATTTCAAGCCTTCACGACCATCAGTCTCAGGCTCTGCTTTGCCTCTTAATACATCGGCAACATTTTGAAAATATGGGGGATGGCCAAAGCCGTAGACAGAAGATGTTTGATAGTTAGCATCTTCTATTTCTGCATCATAGTCACAAGGTTCATCAAATAACCATTCTTGAATATCATTAACTGCAACTCCGCCAATACGAACCGTTCCCTTTTCACCTAAAATGGTAATTGAACCTTCCATATTTTTAGGGTAGGTACACATCGTTATCGCCATTGAACCTAATGCACCGTTACGCCATTTAAAGTTCACCACACCCGTATCTTCTACGTCAATATCGCGGTGAGTAGATGTCATGGCATGTATTTTTTCGATAGGGCCAACAACCCAATGTAGCAAGTCGACATAATGAGTTGCTTGATTCATAAATGCACCGCCATCCATATCCCATGTTCCAGACCATGCGGCTCGATCATAATATTCTTGAGGCCGAGTCCAAAACACATTGATATGTACCATATGAATCTTACCAAAACGCTTTTCTTGCGCGGCACGTTTCAGTAATTGAAGCGTTGAATTACGACGGTTTTGTTTGACAACAAATAGACGAACATTCGCCTCATCACAAGCTTTCACCATTGCAAGTCCATCAGCAAATTTAGTTGCCATTGGCTTTTCAGTTATAACATTAACTTTTGATTGTGCTGCTTTTAACGTTTGACTTGCATGAAGACCGCTTGGCGTACATAAGGTAACCAAGTCTAAGGTTTCATTTTGTAATAAATCGTCTATAGATAGATAGCCAGGGACGTTATACTTTTTTGCGTGGTCTTTAAGTACATCTTCATTATTATCACAAATAGCAACTAATTCGAATTCCGAATCTAATTTTTCAATCGAACCAAAGTGATTTTTGGATATACGACCGCAACCAACAACCGCTATTTTAATTTTGTCATTTTTTAGCATTCTTTAATTCCTTGATATTTCGATATAATAGATCGTACAAGCATTTCCTAACATTAGTAAATTAATTTTTTTTAAAGGAAAATCTTATAAATACAACACCAATACCAATCATCCCACCTAACAACAACCCTAAAACTGCAATCAAAGATCGCTTAGGTGCGGTTCGATTAATTGGTTTCTCCGGTTCTTCTAAGTACTGCTTAACCTCAAATTTTACGTTGTTATCAATATTAAGATGAGTCAGTAATGATAACTTAGCCGCGGTTTGTTGTAGGCGAGGTTCTATAATACTTAAGTTCTTAAGTTGATTAAGCGCGGTGATTTTGGCTGCTAACGCATTGGCGCCTAAGTAAATGGCAAACACTTCATTAGCGCCTAGGTTTTGTACTGGTGTTTTCACGCCAGCTGATTTGGCAATATCGAGTGCGTATTGGGTGGTTTCTTTTTCTACTTGTAAGCGATTCTCTGCTTGGTCGGTTAAAATATTACGTTGTTGCAATAATTCATTTTTCTTAGCGCTAACTGCAGAGCGTAAGTTATCTAACGCAATCTTCTGAGATCGCTTATTAATTGAATCGACATAGCCTTTTAAAAACTCAAAACTGTCTTCTGCGGTAATCGACTCAGCTGTTAATATATAAGGGCCTTTCGTCTGCTTCGAATCCACAAGCTTTGACGATAATTTTTTATACCATTCAGAGTATAATTTAGCGGTATCATCACTTGTTAACTCCGAACCTTTATCTGTTTTTAAATCTGCTAACGCCATCTTGAATAAGCGTGAATGTTCTAAATATCTCTTTTTATTACTACGCGCATCAAACTCTTGCATAAATATATCGAACAAAGTTTGAGGCTGACTAAAATCATCGAGTTTGTGACTGACTAAGACTGTACCATCTTGTTGGTATACGTCAAAGATCGGTTGATATTCGCTAACCTGAGTTTGATATTCTGAAAGTTTACTTGGTTGTGGCTTTGCGATAACCGCTGTTGATGTCCATTTTTCTTGCGCTAATAATGCATAAGCGATGGCCAGTATGGTACACAGTGCGGTGCAAGCAATAATCGTCCATTTACCTTGCCACAGTGCAGCAAACAATTCCCTAAGATCAATTTCATCATCTTGAGGTTGTTGATAGTAGTAGTGTGGAGGCAACGGGGCTTGCTCGGATGAATGCGGTTGTGGGGATTGTGCTTGGGTCACATGAACTCCTGAAATTGACACGCTACCGCCCTAAGGTTAAACGCATCCTCAAGGCGTATATCTAAAAAGAAAGTAAAATTTGATGCGAAGTTTATCATTAACCTAAACTTTGCGCGAGCATCGCAAGACAATTGCAAGTCAAGAAATCCTCTTATTTTTGAGACATTATTCTTTGTTACATTCTGCTATCAATCTTTGATTCTCGTTTCTTGATTTTAACCTCAGAAATGATAGTTCTCCTAAACAATACCCTATAGATTACAACATATTGTTTACTTTGTTATTGATAGGTTTCTTATGGCGCTTTCCAATTATAGACTACACCCACAGCACAGTTACTATTTGACCCACCATGGCGGTAAAAACACGGTTACAGGCTCGTGCCATGAGATCAATATCAATGGTTTAGGTATATTAATCGATTGCGGTTTATTTCAAGGTAAGGATGCATCATCGGATCCTATCGAATCGCTCAGTATTGAGTTTACAATTGAACATATTGAAGCTTTGATCGTGACTCATACCCACATTGACCATATCGGCCGTTTGCCTTGGTTGTTGGCAGCAGGGTTTGATAAGCCGATTTATTGTACTCCCGCGACTGCTGCTTTAATTCCATTGATGTTAGATGACGGCCTGAGGCTACAACTGGGTTTAAACCAAAAACAACGCCAAAGAGTACTTACCAAAATCCAAAAATTGCTCGTGCCTTTAGATTATGACCAACGATTTGAGATAAAAGCGGATGAAAACGCCATTCAAATTTGTTTTCAGCCTGCTGGGCATATTCTGGCTCAGCTTATGTTGAGGTTACTTTGCCTAATGACGAAGTGATTGTGTTCTCGGGCGATCTTGGCCCTCGAAATACTCCGCTACTGCCCGATCCTCAATCCCCGAAACGAGCAAATTATTTGGTGATTGAAACCACTTATGGCAACAAATGTCATGATGATGTGTCGACTCGTTCAAAGCGATTGGAAGAGATCGTGATTCGATCACTTGAAAATGGCGGTGTTATTTTTATCCCAGCATTTAGTGTCGGGCGCACCCAAGAATTGTTGTTTGATATTAAGCGTTTGATTGCCCATAGCATTGAGACCCAATCTACCTCGGATGACTTTTGGCAACGTTTGCCTATTATTCTTGATTCCCCGTTAGCATTAAAAGTCACTCAGCAATATCAGCAGTTTAAAGGTTTATGGAATAACGAAGTTGCGATAGATGCCGAGAAACATCATCGTCATCCGCTTTGTTTTGAACAACTGATCACGGTTGAAAATCATCATGAACATCAAAAGCTGGTCAATCGTTTGGCTTCTACCAATGAAGCTGCGATTGTGGTTTCGGCTAGTGGTATGTGTAGCGGCGGCCGAATTATGAATTACTTGCAAGCTCTTCTTCCTAACAAGCAAACCGATGTCATTCTAGCCGGTTATCAAGCGCAAGGAACGCTGGGGCGGCAATTACAAGATGGTGATCCGTCGGTTTTTATTGCTGATGAAAAAGTGATAGTGAACGCTCACATTCGTTCTATGTCTGGTTACTCGGCACACGCAGATCAAGAAGATTTATTGGCGTTTATTAAAGGGATTAGATCTGAGATAAAACAAATACATTTGATTCATGGTGAGCCTAGCACTAAACGTGAGTTTGAAGCCGTCCTTAATAAAGAACTTGGGTGCATTCCAATAATCATTTAAAAGGTAAAGTCGCAGGTTTCATTCCTGTGCGCTGTATGTAGATCCTCGATGTCGCTTAGGCTCCTCAAGGATGACGAGAGAAATAATAGAACCTCAATGTGGCTTCGGCCCTTCAAAGATGACGGCAGAAATAAACTATGGCGTTTTTTCATTATTGTGCTGAATCACAGAAATTCGTCATTCCTGCCGAGCATAAGCGAGAGCGGGAATCTAGTCACCGCGCGCCGTATGTAGCTCCTCGATGTCGCTTAGGCCCCTCAAGGATGACGAGAGAAATAGTAGAACCTCAATACCGCTTCGGCTCCGCAAAGATGACGGTAGAAATAAACGATGACGGCTTTTCGTTATTGCGTTGAATCACAGTAATTCGTCATTCCTGCCGAGCATAAGCGAGAGCGGGGATCTAGTCACCGCGCGCTGTATGTAGATCCTCGATGTCGCCTTGGCTCCTCAAAGATGACGGATGACGGATGACGGATGACGGATGACGGGAAATTGAAGCATCTAGCAACAAACCCATGCTTTTTCTATCATTACATTCCCCGATTCTGTTATAATTTCTAAAGACTTAATTTGAGTAATAGGAAAGATTTATGATTATCGTAACTGGCGGCGCTGGCATGATTGGCAGTAACATTATTAAAGCATTAAATGATTCTGGCCTTAACGACATTTTAGTGGTCGATAATCTTAAGAATGGTCGTAAGTTCAAAAACTTAGTAGACCTAGACATTACCGACTACATGGACCGAGATGATTTTCTGACTCAAATAATGGCCGGTGACGATTTCGGGCCAATTGAAGCGATTTTCCATGAAGGGGCTTGTTCAGCAACTACTGAGTGGGATGGAAAATTCATCATGCTCAACAACTATGAATACTCTAAAGAGTTACTTCATTACAGTTTAGAGCGTGAAATCCCATTCTTGTATGCTTCTTCAGCTGCAACTTACGGTGCACAAGATCAAGAGTTTATCGAAGAACGTGAATATGAAGGTGCGTTAAATGTTTATGGCTACTCTAAACAACAATTCGATAACTACGTTCGTCGTTTATGGTTAGATGCCGAGCAGCACGGTGAAACTCTGTCGCAAATTACTGGTTTCCGTTACTTCAACGTTTATGGCCCTCGTGAACAACATAAAGGCGGCATGGCATCAGTCGCTTTCCATTTAAACAATCAATTACTAGCCGGCGAAAATGCAAAACTGTTTGAAGGCAGCAATACATTTAAACGTGATTTCATCTACGTGGGTGATGTATGCAAGGTGAATCTTTGGTTCTTAGAACACGGCGTATCTGGCATATTTAACTGTGGTACTGGTAACGCAGAAACCTTCGGTGAAGTGGCAAAAGCAGTCATTAAGCATCATGGAAAGGGTGTTGTAGAAAATGTTCCGTTCCCCGATCATCTAAAAGGCGCTTATCAAGAATACACCCAAGCAAGTTTAACTAAATTACGAGCTGCCGGTTGTGATGTTGAGTTTAAATCTGTCGCTGATGGTGTGGCTGAGTATTTAACGAAGATTAATGCTTAATCAACTTTCCATTACGTATCGACAATAGCGAATTAACCATAAGCAAGCGTATCGAGTTTTTATGAAAATTTTAATCATAGGACCATCATGGGTAGGTGATATGGTGATGTCTCAATCACTGTACATCACTTTAAAACAACAACATCCTGATGCAATTATTGATGTGCTTGCTCCTGCATGGTGCAAGCCAATTTTGGAGCGCATGCCCGAAGTTCATCAAGCAATAGAAATGCCTCTTGGTCATGGTGATTTTAATTTTCTTGGTCGTCGAGCGTTAGGTAAAGAGTTAAAACTTAATGATTATACTCATGCGTATATTCTCCCAAACTCTGCTAAATCAGCTCTAATTCCTTGGTTTGCCGACATTCCAGTTCGGACAGGTTGGAAAGGTGAGATGCGTTATGGGCTATTGACCGATTTACGTAATAATAAAAAATCATTCCAATACATGGTGGAGCGATTTGTTGCTCTTGCACACCCAAAGCACGAGATGCAAGACTCAGTATCGTTAGGTGGCCTAGAGACCTTACCTCGCCCACTTCTGCATATTGATAAAACGATGCAGCAAGAGACGCTTGATAAGTTCAAACTCAATCAACACAGAGAAATAACCGGCTTATGTCCTGGAGCAGAATTTGGCCCAGCTAAACAATGGCCAGCTGAGCATTATGCGGTTGTAGCCGACATATTGATTTCACAAGGTAAACAGATCTGGTTATTTGGTTCAGCTAAAGATAAAGCCACCACCGAAACCATCAAAAACTTGATATCAGTTGAAAATCAACAATATGTCCACGTACTGGCTGGCTTAACGTCTCTTATTGAAGCGGTCGACTTACTCGGGGCTTGCCATACTGTGATCAGTAATGACTCAGGCTTAATGCATGTTGCGGCGGCAGTTGGTTGTGAAGTGGTCGGTATTTATGGCTCAACATCACCTAAATATACTCCACCACTGGCAGAAAAAGTGTCGATTGTTCATACCAAGATTGAATGCAGACCATGCTTTAAACGCGAGTGCCCATTGGGTCATTTGAAGTGTTTAAAAGAGTTAGAGCCAGAGATGGTTATTAAGGCTATCAATAATGACGTATAAGCTATCTATATTACAAAAAACTTTAATTGATTTATTTTGGAAGCGGATTGCAAAACCCAAAAACCAACAAAGCTTTTTTATACGAAAAATGTCAAAATTGTTATTAATGCCAAATTCTGAATCTATGCGTTACTTAGCAGATCAACACTTCAACTTCTCAGTTGGTCCACAAACCTATCGTTTTGAACAGTTTTTTAACAACTCATCATATTTAAATTTACAATGCATAGGGGGATTTTGCTCAATTGGGGACAACGTTTGCATTGTAAAAGGTAACCATCCCCTTACATTTGTATCAACCCATCCATTTTTATACGAAAAAAAACACGGTGGATATATTGATGTAGATATCGACATATCCGATAACATAAACACAAAAAAAGTAATTATTGAAAATGATGTATGGATAGGTGCAAATGTCACAATTCTTCCTGGCGTTAAAATTTCTAACGGCGCAATTATTGCAACTGGAGCAGTCGTTACTAAAGATGTAGCCGCATACGCTATTGTCGGTGGAGTCCCCGCAAAATTGATTCGATATAGATTTGAACCTGAAGTAATAGAATCCTTACTACTAAGTCAATGGTGGTCCTGGCCTAAAGAACAAATCCAACAGCATATCGATTTGTTTTATAAACTCGAAAAGTTTACAAAAAAGGTAGGTAATCATGAGTAAAATCGATATTGTTTACACATGGATAGATGGTAGCGATCAAGCATGGAACAAAAAAAAAGATGCTTACCTAAAAAATTGTCAAGTATTTAATAACTGCCAAAGTAGTCAAGCTGGCAGTGAACGATATACCGATCATCAAGAGCTAAAGTTTTCGTTACGTTCTATAGCAATGTTTGCACCTTGGGTAAATCATATCTATATCATCACTGATAATCAAAAACCAACATGGCTGAGTTGTTCCTCAAAAGTGACAGTGATAGATCATAAAGATATTATTCCAATAGAGTATTTGCCAACATTTAACTCAAGTGTGATAGAGGCACATATACACAATATAAAAGATCTACAAGAAAAATTTATTTATTTTAATGATGATATGTTTTTAGGTAAACCTACATTTCCTAGAGATTTTTTCGTGAATAATAAACCATTGGTATTCACCTCATCAATATTCCAGAGGAGACGAAAAAGAAAAGCCTCTAAAGATCACACCTATAATGTTAAGTCGATCAATTCGAGTCGTGACATGGCTGAATCATCAACAAAAAAGTATGTTGGTTATGGCATAAAACATGGCATTCGCCCACTGCTAAAGTCTCGATTGCTAACTATATCCCAATTATATTCTGATATTTTACAGCCTCATTATACTGAAAAATTCAGATTGCATCCTTTTTCATTGTTGTACCTCTATACATTTCATGAGTTAGCTCTAAAAAATGCAAAACCAAAATACTTAAAGAATGCCCACAAAAAAAGCATACTACCTTTGTATTCGAGTTTTTTATATATCACCGACAAAAACATACATAATTTAGAATCTATCTATATAAAAAATAGACCTTTAGTTTTTTGCCTCAATGAAATAACAGATAACATCGACAGAATATCATTTTTTTCAGATGGTATATTTTCAAAAAAATCAGAGTTCGAACTATAATGAAAGAAAGAATATATAGTCTAATTTTATTTATTACATCTTCTTGGGTATTCTCTGGATTATGGCTCACACATGGAAGTTTGAAAAAACTCACAGCACTCGCTATTATTTTCTTTGTATACTCTATAATATTCTACCCAAAGATAATTATTAATAATATAAAGAAAAAATCAACCATTATTATTTTATTAATTACATTATTGTCTTTATATGCTAAATACTATCATGGTGGTATATTTGGCAGCTTTACCCGTTCTTGCTTGATCGCTTGTATGATTTCGCTTGCTTTTAATGCTGAGTGTATAGGAAAACATAAGATAAAATATAGCATTTACATTGGACTGTTAATTAACATTTCATTTTTAATTTACACAACTATATTTAGCCATGAATCTCGTCCATTTTATCTCATGAACCCCAACATATACGCACCCGTTTTTGGTTTATTCTTCCTTTATTTTTCTTGCTCTACTTTTAAATCTCGAAAAATAATTGATCTTATATTCTCCATCATAGCATTATATGGTGTATTCATAATGCAATCTAGGGGGGTTATCGTTGCCTCTATTGTTGCTCTCTTTGTTATGTCATATTATGTAATTTTAAGACAACCATTTAAACTAAAGATTAAAGCCTTAATATTGCTAATTCCTGTACTGTTATCAACCTTACTAATTAACACATCAATAGGAATGAAACTTTATAATAAAACTAATACTGAATACGATAAGATAGAAAGTGGAAATCTAAATACATCTATAGGATTTAGAATTCAAATGGGGATTATCGCTAAAAACCTTATTGCTGAGAAACCTTTTGTAGGCCAAGGTGATAACTTTTACAGTGCACGTAAGGAAATAATTAAAGATAAAAACTACAACACTAAAATAAATAATTTTAAAACCCTACATAATGTTTACTCTGATAGTTGGGTAAAACTTGGATTATTAGGCTTTATAATTTCAATTTTATTGACCATATCTCCATTATTAATACTAAAAGGTAGTTCAGATATCGCTTTAGGGCTTTCTTTTACTATCTTTACTTTTTCCATATCAATGGTAGATACTGCATTACTCGGTGGTGAGTATTTATTAATGTTAATAGCACTAACTAGTATCTATAAATATCAATTTTTAACCTATACAGATAAGTAATATGTTTTCATCTATTACCTTTCTTTACATAAGCACTCACTAAATTCAAATGCATCTATAACAGCAAAAACCTCATTGCTTTTTATATGCGTTTGAAAATAACTATGATTACTGTAGAACTGATAGCCACTTTTTATTATTTTTTTCGACCACCACTGTTTGATATTTTTTTCAATTCTATTTTTACTGCGTAAATCGTGCATTGAATCTAATGCAACCACTTTCTCTTTTTGTGTATTCATACTCAATTGATGGCTATAACAAGAATATTCTCCAAATACAGACTCACTGTTATACCATGGGGAAAGAGCGGTTCTCGCATGCTCAGGCCCATAAGGAAATTTTTTAATTTCTCTTAAGTGATTGACATACAATAAAACATTGTCCGGCTTATAGTCACTCTTTTGAATCGCAAGAGCCACTGCATGTGCAGCGACAATATGCTCATGATGTGGATCAATTTCAGGATCCGTGACTAAAATAGTGCTTGGTTTGATTTGCTCTATCAAACTCACTAGATCGTCAATAAGTGCTTGGCCTGTATTAATAAAATTTTTGTCATTTGGGAGATTTATATGATTAAACGAGCGTTCTTTTTGTGAGTTCAACTGGCCGATGACTGTATCTAATTTCACTTCATGAGGCGTTTCATATAAACATGTTTGGGTAATATTATAATAACCTAGGTAAGAAATATGATTATAGTCAACCCCCGCTAATAATGGCGTTGTTCTGCTATTCCATGCTCGTATTTTAGCTTTCCGCTCCACTGCATCACACATATCGCTATCAAGATCTTTAATATACTGTTGACTCAATTTCTGTACATTTTGCCCTGCGTTGATAGTGGTGATCCACACTTGTTCCGCAAAATCTTGATATAAACCGTAGGCGGCTAATTCAGCATCATCTGCATGCGGCGCTACAATGAGGATTGGTCCGGCGCTTAAATTAGGTTTCTTAAATGCCAACAGTGTTGCAGTTTCTGATAATGAACAGTTATCACAAAATAATGTCTTCTCAGATACATTAGAAATATTCTGGCTATTTTCACTGGTTAAATTTAAATAGCGAATGCCTTGCTGATTAGGCTCGAAATATTGGCTATTTTCAATACTAATTTGTGCTTCGTTATCGGTAACGGCAATTCGTCCTTGCTTTTTTTTATGCTGTGCACAATATGAAAATTCTAGCAGCCAAGTATAGTCCGTCACGTTTAAAGCTTGGAAATGCTCCTGCTGCGAAGCGATATTCAGTTTATACTGACACTTAGACGATGATTCTAATGAGATGGTGATATCATATTGCTCATCTGCTTTTAATGCATATTGATAATCTATCTGTTCCATTTTCATTATTTTGCCTTTACTGAATTAATTGCGCTTAATGTTCGACTTATGGCACCCGTATTAGCTTTAATGACATTTAGTGCTTGCTGCCCCTTATCATATCGACCTCCGGGATTAGAAAATAGCGAGATGAGTTGCTCTGCTAATTGATTGGCATTTACACACACCGTTGTGGCTTCGGCTTGTAATAATTGTTGAGTAATCTCTTTAAAATTATAATAACTCGGTCCGGTAATTGATGGGATCCCCAGCGCCGCAGGTTCGAGTAAATTATGCCCCCCAACCTTATCACCGAGTAAACTGCCCCCCATAAAACACACATGGCTAGCAGCTAGTAGTAATAACATTTCACCCATCGTATCGGCCAGATAAACTTGAGTATTGCCGACCAATTCACTTTGTGTACTTCTACGAGAAAAATAAAAGTTTCGAGCTTCTATAAGATCAGCCACCTGATTAAAACGTTCTGGATGACGAGGAACCAAGATCAAGATAGCATTAGGAAACGAGGAAAGGAGTTGTTGATGAGCTTCTAATACTTGCTCATCTTCTCCTTGATGTGTGCTAGCAGCAATCCAAATGAGGGGCTGATGATCGTGCTTTGAGCCTTTCGTCACTTGAAGTTGGTTACGTAAATAAGCGGCTTGTGTTTTTATTTCGTTCTCGATATGAATATCAAATTTTATAGAACCAGAAATTACCACTTTCTCTTCAAGTACCCCTAAACGAATAAAGCGCTCCGCATCCTCTTTATACTGACAAATCACTTTATCTAGAGAGGAAGACAATAGATTAAAAACTGATTGAAATTTGGCATAGCGCCTAGCTGAGCGTTCAGACAAACGTGCATTCATCACGATAATTTCAATATCATTCTCATGCACAGTAGCAAGAGTGTTTGGCCATAATTCCGTTTCCATTATGATCATTTTTTGCGGTTGAACTGCTTTAATAAATCGCTTAACCGCACCAGAAAAATCTAATGGCATGAATCGATGCTCCACTAAGCCTTTTAATTTTTCTGCTTGTTGGGCCCCTGTGGCTGTAGTGGTCGTTAATACAATAATTTGTTGTGGGTTTTGTTGCTTTAGCACTCTGATAAAAGGGGTAGCACCGATAACTTCACCAACTGATACAGTATGGATCCATATACTTTTTTCCCCTAGTGGTAAATTTAGTGGTGGAGTGAATCCAAAGTGTTCTTTCCAGCGAGGGCCAAAAGTAGGTTTCCCCTCTTTCTTTTTATATAAGCTATATAGGAAAAAGGGGGATAATAATATAAGTAATACTGTATAGATAAACCGGATCATGGCGCTACTTTCCTACAAGTTACTGACTTAAAAGCACTAAAGTTTACAGTATGAACTCCTGCCTATACTGCTTTACAATAAATTCTTGGTCAAAGTTAATTAACGCCTTATCAATATCATCCTTTAGCGGTTTATTCGGACTTGGTTCTAATGCTAAGTGTATTTTTTCTGCCAATGATGATGCATTTTGCTCTGCGAGAAATTGAATAAGCTTGCCTTGCATAATATCGCGAACGCCACCAGGACAGTCTGTTGATACCACTTTAACCCCACATGCTAATGCTTCAATCAATACCATTCCTAAGCCCTCGGACTTTGAGCTAAGTACAAACAAATCGGCTTGCTTATACCAAGGAAATGGATTGCTTTGTGCTCCTTTAAAAAAGACATATTGAGTTAACCCAAGTTCTGCAACTTTCTTTTCAAGCTGCTCACGATCTTTTCCTTCGCCAACGATCACCAAATCTTGCTCTAAGCCAAAGTGATGGCGCGCATAGTGATAGGCTTGAATTAGCAAGCTGATATTCTTTAGTGGTACGAGTCTTCCTAAACTCAAAATATAAGGTCTTGGGGGGAATAATTCGGCTTTAATTGGCTGCAAGGCATCTTGTCTTATCATTTGATAATCATTTGGATTACTGATTTTTACCACTTTGTTACAATGGATTTGATGCTCTTTAGTTAAGTCTAAAAAGCTAGCCTTAGACCCTTCAGATACACACACTACATTTCTATTTTCATAGAGTGATGAAAAAATCCATTTAGATAAACCCGCATATAAGTTTTTGTTTTGTACACTTTCACACACAAAGACAAAACGTTTATCTCTCATTGGCCAAATTTGCCCAAATGTGCCTTGCCCTCTAAAGATAATCAAATCAAAACGGCCGTCTTTTTTCTCTAGCTGTCGTAATTTATATCGAAAAGCAATCGCCTGAGCATAAGCAAAAAAGTGAGGAAAGGTTTTACGAAATAAGACATTCAAAAGCTTACACATTACAAACCATAACGCACCAATGCCCGTCATTAACACCCATTTTTTCAAATCAAAAAGATGGAGGCTAACGGCTTCATTTCTTGGTTGAATCTGTTTCTTCCTGTCTTTTAAATACATTAAGTGGCTATCATGCCCTGAGTGAGCAAAAGCATCAGCAAGATTAACTGCAACTCTTTCCATTCCACCTAGCTTTAAACAACTGACAACCACGGCTACTTTCATCAATCCCTCACAAAAATATATTTTTAATACGTAATTATTTTTACGATAGAAAATTCATCAATCTCAGGATGAATCTTCTATAGATGTAATTAGCTTTAACTAAACCTTTAATTTGTTCAAGGTCTGTATAATCAGCATCTCGCCATTCCGTTTTATGTTGATACTTTTTATACAAATGAAACCCAGAACTAGTACATGATTGCATCCAGGCTTTTCTTCTACCGCAAAAATGATATACACACGCCGTTTTTTTTAATTTTTTAATTTCAAGCTCTGTATATGGTATTAAATTAATTTGATACCGTCTTTTTTTCGAAAGTATATTTCTATACATAGGCATATAATTATAAAAAGGTGATAGATATTTAACATCATTAAATAACATTCCATTTAGTATATCTTGATCTTGATAAACCAATAAAGAAGAATATTTACCAAGATAATCAATAACCTTACCTTCAAAGTTCAGCCGCCTTAACCTATCCAAATCTAAAATTAACACCCCCGCATTAAAATAAAAAAAATCGCCATCAACACCAATACATCTTAAATGCTCTTTATTATTCAATGAAACTTCAGGTTCAATTACAGCTGCAATTGATTTCCCCTCAAGACTAACATCCCACATTTTTGAAATATCATCATTAATAATAATATCAACATCAAAATAAACAACTTTTTTATGACTCGGTAATAATGATGGCAACTTAAGACGAAAATATGTTGCTAATGATATATGTTCTATCGTTAATGGATAACCATCAAACATATTTACATCAATTTGCACAAATTTAATACCTATATTATTACGCTCTAATTTTTGTATTTTACCTCTATTTTCTTTTGATATTCCGGCATCAAACACAAAAATATCTAAGCGCTTACTCATTGAATAGTTATCAATAAGTGACGCTATAGATACAGCCAAGTGACGAGAATAATTATCATCGCAAGCATAAGTTACTGTTATACACTCTTTCATTTTACTTCCTAAACCGGCTAATTTGCTCTAACGCTTGCTGCAAATATTGATAATTAGGCTTGCCTTGCTTGGGGTGATTGGTTGTATCCATAAATTGAGACTGCCCTGTCGCCCCCACTTCTAAAATGGAATCATGAGTAATAACACCGTATCCACTGTAACTAGAAGCCAATAACCAAGGGCGATTTTGTTGTTTCCCGAGCAAATCAATACCGGTCGAGTAATCTGTTATTGGGCTTTCTATTCCAAGGTAATTTTTAGCTATTGTTGGAGCTACATCTTCATGGCTACTAAAACTATTCCCCCAACCTTTAACAAAGTTTTTAGGTACTTTAGGGCCAACTAAAACAAATGGAACATGAGTTTGAGCTGGGGTGAAATTACCATTATGCCCCCAATAATTAAGCTTATTATCGTTGAGTTCTTGAGCGTGATCTCCGGTAATCACCACTAATGTGTTATCCAATTCTCCTGCTATTTTTAGTTTATCTAATACTTGCTTAGCCAAACTATCAACGAAGTGCACACTTGTTTTATAGCGGTTCATTAGCGGAGTGGGATCGGTATTATTATTTAAATCTAAATAGTTTAACGTTTTCAGCATTGGTTGATATTGATGAGGGTAATCTTCAGGGAAGTCATAACCATGTGGCGCATCATAAAATAAGAACGAAAATGTTGGTTTGGATTTATCTCGCTTATCGTACCATTGTGACCAATCTTTAGTTAAATCAATATCACGCGCCGAAGGTGTTGCTCCTTTGGAGCCAATTCGGATATTTTTCAGGTTAGCAAATACGGTTTGATCAAACTCTGGCGCGGTTAATTTCGCAGAGGTAAAGAGACCAATCTGATAATCTAACTGTTGCAAACGATCCATAAATACCGGCGCTTTATGATTTGCTAAAAAACCATGCCAATACGTTCCAGGAATACCGTAAAATAACCCAAAAATCCCCGTTCGAGTCGCATTACCAGTTGATATATGATTATAGAAACGCTCACCTTGTTGAGAAAACTGCCACAAATTAGGTGCATTATCAGCGTTGAAGGTATCGGCTCGCCAAGAATCCACCACTAGGAACATAATATTCACTGGTTTATCTACTGGCTTCACTTGTAAAGGTGACAGTGGATAATTCAAATCACTATTACCTTTCAATGCCATCGATTTTTGACGTTCAAC
Organism: Vibrio algicola; assembly: GCF_009601765.2. Lineage (NCBI taxonomy): Bacteria > Pseudomonadati > Pseudomonadota > Gammaproteobacteria > Vibrionales > Vibrionaceae > Vibrio > Vibrio algicola. Next base: position 279,152 of record NZ_CP045699.1, on the reverse strand, counting down.
CGCCTTTTCATCAATCCAGCCATGCTTTCTCATAAAGCTATTCGCCGTTGCTGGCTGAAATAAAGGCAAATACTGTTTTACAATATTAACAGGTTGATATGCATAAGCAGATGCCCAAATATGAATACCATTAGTCAGTAGGATAGTAACAACCGTAATCCATGTAAATTTATGTCCTAATCGTTTTTTAGTTAAACTTGGTTGTAATTCCATACTGCGCACTAACCAGTACTGAAATAATATTAATGCCACTACACCAATAATCGTCATTAGCCAGGTGATCAACGGGAAATCGACTACATCTCCAGAGAAAACGAGCTCCACCACCACTGCATTGATATGAAAACGATACTGTGCAAACACAAAAGTATCAATAATGAGGGCACCAAGGGCTATTGATGTAATGATGGCAATAGCGCTGCGTCTAGCCATTGTCGGCAAATAAAGCAAAGGGAGCGTTATAACACCAATGACCGCTGCTAGTAGCGTCATTTGGCTCCACGTTCCCGCCACAATAAAGCTCGCGCTCAAACTATCTTGTGGGAAAGCAGGGAGATATAGGAAGTATCGAATAGCGATAAGCATTGCTATCAAGGAGTTAACTAAGATAACCCAACCATGGCTATGAAGCTTTTGTTTGAATGTTAATCTAGGTGGTTGAAAATTCACGTAAAAACCTGCTTATTCTGTCGTTTAGTCGGTGTAACCCGATAAAAATGCTTGCCAATCCGAAGTTTGCTTCCAATGGATTTGACGCTTTTTTAGCTCTTTCTGAAAAGAACGTAATAACCTATCAATGTTACCTTGTTTCCAATTTTTTTGATTGTTGTTTTTTTCAATGTGGCACTTATCAAAATCAATAATCCAGACCATATTTTGTTGATCGATCAAAATATTATGTATATTTAGATCGGTATGGTTAACATTCGCTTGGTGCAATTTTTTCACTTCCTGACCAATTTTTTCATACATCGTTGAGTCGATTGCATTTATTTGCAATAATCCAACTAAATCTTGTGCTTGAGGGATTTTTTGAGTCAATATATCCGCTTGATAACACAACCCTTTTCTCACCGATCGCGCCGCAATCGGTTGGGGAACATTGACTCGTTGCACAATTAAATATTCAAGTAGGATGAATTCTTGATAGCTTCTGGTTTTATCCCACCCAGAAAACCAATAAGAGTCATTGATTAGCTTACCAAATAATCCACCTCGACGATAATGCCTAAGCGCGGCGGGTAAAGTTTCAGTTTGTACAAACCAAGTGGTACCTCGCCCTTGTGCCGAACCTAATATTTTACCTTGCTGTTGCCAGTATTCAGGGTCACAACACAATTTCACTGAGTCAGAGATCAATGTTTCGTTATACCAAATAATTTGATTATGTGATTTCAATGTATTCATGTGGATAAGAATACAGGGAAAAAAGCTTAGATGGTAGCATTTGCCGCTGACACCTAAGTTCATTCAGTGTCACACTTTACATTCTTTGCCTTTAAGCCACACACCCCATATAATCTGTATATTATTTTTTAAGCCTAAATATACTTATGCCTCTTTTTACCAAAGCACCAAACTCTATCTGCATCCTACGCTTATCTGCAATTGGTGATGTATGTAACACGATCGCAGCGGTACAGTGCATTCAGCGCCAATGGCCTAGCACTAAGATAACTTGGATAACGGGTAAACTTGAAGCACAGTTAATCAATGATCTTCCAAATATTGATGTTATTATTTTTGATAAAAAAGATGGCATTAAAGGTTATTTTTCATTATGGAAAAAGCTTAAAGGACAAAATTTTGATGCTTTACTTCATATGCAATATGCCTTGCGGGCGAGCATTGCCACACTAGGTATAAAAGCAAAATACAAATTAGGTTTCGATGCTAAGCGTAGTCAGGATTTTCAAACTTGGTTTACTAATGTAAAAGTACCATCACCAGAAGCTCCACATGTTTTAGATGGGTTACTGGCTTTTGCTAGCACACTCGGTGTGATTGATATTACCCCTACTTGGTCAATCCCTTATTCTGAAGACGATAATCGATGGGTTCTGCAACATCTTAGCAATCAAAATAACGAATCTAAAAACTTACTTATTGTACCCGCAGCAAGCAAAGCTTATAAAAACTGGACGGTAGAAGGTTATGCTGCAGTGATCCAACATGCTCAACAATTAGGTTGGAATATTATTTTAGCGGGCAGCCCTGCACAAATTGAAATTGATTTAGCCTACAAAATACAATCAAAGGCACCATCAGTAACCAACTTAGTCGGAAAGAGTACGATAAAAAAAATGCTTGCTTTGATTGATAAAGCCGATCTAGTCATTGCGCCCGATACCGGACCAACTCATATGGCAAATGCGATGAATATACCTGTGATAGGTTTGTACGCTCACCATAACCCAGAAAGAACTGGGCCTTATTTGTATCGACAATATGTTGTTTCTTCCTATAAAGAAGCCATTGCAAAGGAGCATGATATCACTATTGATAACTTGCCTTGGCGAACCCGAGTTAAAGACGAAAATGCGATGACGTTAATATCTAGCAAGCATGTTATCTCAATGTTTGATAAAGTAGTCAGCACCTTGAATTAGTGTCATAAATTCAAATATCACAACAATTTAATAGGCTTAACATATGATCACAGGCGTTGTTATTACCCTTAATGAATCAAAAAATATCAGAGAATGCATTGAATCTCTTCAACAAGTTTGTTCTGAAATCATTATTGTTGACTCAGAAAGTGCCGATAACACAGTACAATTAGCGCAAGATCTCGGTGCCAAGGTCATTCAACAACCATATTTAGGGGATGGCATTCAAAAAAATGTTGGTTTAGATTATGCCAGCAATGATTGGATCCTTAGCTTAGATGCTGATGAGCGATTAACTCCAGAGGCAGTTGATACTATTCAATCACTTAACTTAGAAAACACTGAGCATGATGCTTTTGCTCTACGTCGACGCAACTATATTGGTAACCGTTGGATCAAGCAATGTGGTTGGTACCCAGATTTTTGCATTCGCTTATACAATAAAAATAAAACTCGTTTTGCTGCCGTAAAGCAACACGCAGCGGTTAAAGCTAACAACCCTGAACGTTTAGATGCAGATATTATTCATTATTCATTTGAAGATCTTGGCCAATTATTTGCCAAGCCTGGTCGCAATTTTAGCAGTCGCGCGGCTAAAATCATGTATCAAAAAGGCAAACGAGCGAACGCCTGGTCTCCTTTTACTCATGGTCTAAATGCCTTTGTTAGAAAGTACTTTTTTCAAAAGGGTTTTTTAGGTGGTGTAGATGGTATGACGGTTGCGTTGAGTTCAGCCATTAATAGTTATCTAAAATATGCCAAACTACTCGAACTGCAAAGAGATCCAACAGTACTAGAAAAAACTGATTTTAATAAAATTTGGTAGACTCTCACGATAACAAAAAGGCTATTACAATTATATGAACATTTGCCACGTCAACCTTGCTTCCGGATTTAGTGGTGGTGAGCGCCAAACTTTACAACTAATAAAACAACAAGTTAGTGAGGGATATCAACTCACCGTTGTGATGAATCCAAAAAGTGAACTGGTCGATGAAGTAAAGAAGTTGGGTTGTCGTATTATTCTCGCGACCCATTTTACCAAATCACACAGTAAAACAATTACTCAAGATTGCGTGGCTATTCACGTACATGAAGGGCGAGCGATTTACTGGGCGCTAATACAACACTTGCTACATGATGTACCTTATATCGTTACCCGTCGCATTGATAACCCAATGAAGAATAAGTGGCTATCCAAACTGGCTTACCGTAAAGCATCTGCACTCATTGGATTAAGCGGGGAAATCGTCTCTAAATTATCTGAATTTAATGATATTAATAAAATATATAAAATCCCAAGTTCACCCGTATCCTATTCTTATGAGCAAAATAATGTAGATGATATTTTAAACCGTTATCGTGGCAAGTTTATCGTGATCCATGCGGCCAATATGCTGAAACACAAAGGTTTTGATGTGACGGTCGCGGCAGCAAAAGCACTCGGAGTACAAAATCCAAGGGTTCAATTTTTGCTGCTCGGAGATGGCCCAGAAAGAGAAAAGTTGGAACAAGAAGCCACAGGTTTAACCAATATTCAATTTATGGGTAAACAGCGCGATATGGGAACTTGGTTTGCAGCAGCAGACTTACTTATCCATCCTTCTTATTCTGAAGGTTTAGGTTCAGTTATCCTTGAAGCAATAGGTGCAGGTTTACCTGTGATTGGTGCAAATGCAGGCGGAATACCGGATATTATTGAGCATGAGAAATCTGGACTATTATGTGAAGCGGGTAACTATCAACAATTGGCTCATTTTATCGACCAATTAGAAAATGATAATGTTTTGTATAAACAATTACAGCAAGGCGGAAAAGAAAAACTTAAGCAATTTGATATTTCTTATACTTCATCTCTATACAAAGGGGTATACTCTCATTTAATAAAAGTTAACATTTAGGTTTTTATCAGTGATAGATAAAAAAAACAACCTTATAAAAGAACAAATAAATATAGCTGTTTTTGTTCCTAATCGAGCGTTTTTTGGAAACATTACAACACAACTTCCATTTCTGTGTGCGCTAAAAAAAGAACATCCCAATTCAATCATTGATGTATGGTCCAAAAACGAAAAAAGCAAACTATTAATTAGCAGCGGCGGTGCTGACAACTTAATATTATATAAAAACATTTCATTTTTAAAGTTAACTAAAAACCTTCGAAGTAATAGATATTATTATATATTTAACTTGTATCCTGCATCTGAAAGAGTCCATTGGGCAATAAAGCTATCGGGCACCATGAATACATTCAGTTTTATTTCATCTAAACTGCATTCATTATGTTACAAATATACATTAATCGAAAAAAAAAATAGCCAGTATATTGCCTGTCGTTTTTTGAAATTGATAAATTATTTTTATGGCACAAACTACTCTTCTGTGATTATTTCATCTTTAAGCTCGCAACCAGAAATGATAATTAACCAACGTGCCAGTTTAACAATCATTCCTGGTGGTGGTGCTGGTTCATATAAACGATGGGACATAAAAAAATATTGTCGTGTTGCATTAGAATTAATAGAAAAAAACAATTTTAATGAACCTATCCAATTTATCCTAGGCCCTGAAGAGCAGCACTTCCAGGATGTTATAGTAGAAAAATTAAAATCCATCTCAAATAAAGTCTATATTATTAACTCACCATCCATACCAGAATTGATTGATATAGCTAAAACATCTCGTTTAACCATCGCTAATGATTGTGGGCCAACTCATATTTTTCAAATGCTGGAGTCACCTTTAATTATGATTTGGGGATGGCACGATAATGGCGCTTCACCGTATCCCACATTGCAAGAATGGTTTAATTCGACTGAAAACAGTTGGTCTATATTCCCTAACGAAAAAACAAAAAACATTCAATCAATAACTGTCGATAAAGTTTTATCTCTAGCTCGCATTCAATTATCAAGAAATGATGAAATGATGAAATGATGAAATATTAAAATTATCAAAGATAATAACTTATTGCATCAGATGGTGGCATTCAAAACATATTATTATAAAAAGGTATTAATGAAGTTCTAACCCCAACTCTTATCGATGGGGTTGGAGTTAAAAATGATGACTTTAAATATAAACTAAGGTTACATATTTAATACTTATCTCGATATAAAACCCGAAAACAGACAAATATAATACTAAAAAAAGTAGCATCGTTTAATGATAATTAAAGATAAACTAAACCTTATAAAACCCACGATACCAATCAACGAACGCTTGCACACCCTCTTTAACCTTAACCTGTGGCTTGTAATTAATAGCTTTGAACAAGTCATCAGTATCAGCGTAAGTGGCATACACATCACCCGGTTGCATTGGCATAAAGTTCTTTTTCGCTTCGATGCCTAAAGACTCTTCTAGCGCTTCAATGTAATCCATTAGTTTTACTGGGCTACCATGGCCAATGTTGTACACTTTATAAGGTGCAGAACTGGTGGCTGGCGATCCCGCTTCTACTGTCCAATCGGGTGTCGGTTGTGGGATAACATCTTGAATTCGCATAACACCTTCAACAATATCATCAACGTAAGTAAAATCACGCTGCATATCACCATTGTTGTAAACGTCGATTTCTTTGCCTTCAATGATCGCTTTGGTAAATTTAAATAATGCCATATCAGGGCGGCCCCAAGGACCATATACAGTAAAGAATCGAAGTCCTGTAGTGGGTACGCCATACAAGTGTGCGTAAGTATGTGCCATTAATTCATTTGATTTCTTAGTCGCCGCATAAAGCGAAATTGGGTGATCAACCGTATCACTGGTATTAAATGGCATTTTTTGATTCAAGCCGTAAACAGAACTTGAAGACGCATACACCAAGTGCTCAATTTTATGGTGACGACAACCTTCTAGTACGGTTAAAAAACCCACCAAGTTGCTGTCTGCATAGCTCATTGGGTTATCAATTGAATAACGTACACCCGCTTGACCGGCAAAGTGGATCACTCGTTGAAATTTCTGTTGTTCAAACAGATTCGCCATCCCATCACGATCGGCTAAATCAAGTTGGATAAATTGATAGTTTTGATGGGTTGCTCGCTCAATACGGGCTTGCTTTAATGAAACATCGTAATAGTCGTTTAAATTATCAATACCAATAACTTGATGACCTTGTGCACATAAGCGTTCAACAACTGAACTGCCGATAAAACCAGCAGCACCTGTGATTAAGTATTTCATTAGTAACCTCATATAAAAATGTGAACAACAATCAATTCTAACCTTTTCATTTCAGTATATAATACTTTAACCTTACATGTAGAATAGCGATATAAATTAAAACTAAGGTTCAGTGAAACTAATCATGACTAAACTCACCACTCAAGCGATTTATCCTGGCACTTTTGATCCTATCACTAATGGCCATTTTGAACTCATCAAACGTAGTGCTCGTCTGTTTGATCGTGTGATTGTCGCGGTGGCAGAAAGTCCAAGTAAAAATACCATGTTCGATCTGCAAGAGCGGGTTGATATGGTCACCGAAGTGATAAAAGGATTAGATAACGTAACAGCAATTGGATTTTCTGGCTTGTTAGTCGATTTTGCTAAACAACAGAAAACCGACATTCTTATCCGTGGCTTGCGTACAACCATTGACTATGAATATGAATTTGGCTTAACCAGCATGTATAAAAAGCTGATGCCAGAACTGGAAAGCGTGTTCTTAACCCCAACCGAAGAGTTTGCCTTTTTATCTTCAACCATTGTGCGTGAAGTGGCAATCCATGGCGGCGATGTGACCCAGTTTTTGCATCCGTATGTGGTAGGAAAGGTCAAAGCGAAAGTGTAAAAGGTAGATTAAATACGGCTCCGAGTCGCTTAAAATAACAGCTAAGACGCTGCGTTCGGGATCTGAAAATCTAACCAATAGATCGAATCTACGAAGGCGTAATGCTCCGCTTTTCTAACTTTTCACCTGACAACTCTCACAATAAAAGCTATTCCTTTGCCCTATTTTCTCATCCTGAATCAAGTTTGAACAGACAGGGCAAGGTTTACCTGCTTTACCATACACTTGTAGCTCTTGAGCAAAATAACCTGGCTTACCATCCACTTGGTTGAAATCTTTTAACGTCGTGCCGCCTTGGTTGATCGCGCGCTCTAGCACGATTTTGATTTCGGCCACCAGCAGGGTGATTTGTTTTAATGTCAGTTGATTGGCTGGCGTTTTAGGGTGAATTTTAGCGCTAAACAAGGATTCACTTGCGTAAATATTTCCTACCCCAACTACAATCTTGTTATCCATAATAAATTGCTTGGTCACCACTTTCTTATTGCGCGATTTGGCAAATAAATACTCAGGATTAAACTCATCAGTTAAAGGCTCAGGGCCAAGATGCGCCATGACGGCATGCTCTGTGCCTTGCTCACACCATAACCAAGCACCAAAACGCCTTGGATCGTGATAACGTAACACTTTGCCATTGGTGAGGACTAAATCGACATGATCGTGCTTATTGGGCTCAATAAAACCATCCAATATCCGCAGATTTCCCGACATGCCTAAATGGATAATCGCACAACCTTGTTTCGTTTCGATCACCAAATATTTGGCGCGACGGGAAATCGCTACAATGGTTTGGCCTTGCAAGCGTTGGATTTCTTCTGGTACTGGCCAGCGTAATTTGGGTTGTCTAACGTGGATCTTATCAATGGTCTGCCCAAGCAGATGAGGTGTGATCCCCATACGACTGACTTCGACTTCCGGTAGTTCTGGCATAAATATCCTTATACAGGCAAAGCTGGGAGTGCTTCGCTCGGGTTTTGAGAATCTAGTTTCGAGAGCCGAGAAAACATCCCACAGCTTAAGACCCAACACGCTTTAACAGAGCCCTGATGTCACCTTCGACTCCTCGGGATGACGGTTTTTATTGCTGTCATTCCGGAAGCGAGGAACGAGCTATCCGGAATCTCGCTCTTAGTTTATAGGCAAAATAAAAAGCGAGATCCTGTATCTTGTTCGCTTCGACTCCTCGGGATGACAGCGTATTTTATTACTTCTTCGCTTTGGCAAATGCCGCGGCAAATGCGCCTCCCATAGCGGCGTTTTCTACTGGTGCCGATGAACGATTTTTAGCTTGATGTTGATTTCTTGCAGGCTGGTTACGAGCGGCTTGATTACCAGCAGATTGATTACGAGAGTCGGGCTTAGCACTGCGTTGGCTGTTTTGCTCACCTGGCTCATCGGTTAAGCGCATGGTGAGGGCAATACGTTTGCGCTGGATATCCACTTCCATCACTTTCACTTTCACAATATCACCGGCTTTAACCACTTCGCGCGGATCGGCAACATAACGGTCGGTTAAAGCGGAAATGTGCACTAAACCATCTTGGTGTACGCCAATATCAACAAAGGCACCAAAGTTGGCAACGTTCGAGACCACACCTTCCAAAATCATCCCAATCTCGAGATCTTTAACTTCGGTTATACCCGCAGCAAAAGTGGCAGTTTTAAACTCTGGGCGAGGATCTCGTCCTGGCTTATCTAACTCTTTAATAATATCGGTCACGGTAGGCAGACCAAAATGCTCATCGGTGTAGTCACTGGCGTGCAAGTTACGCAAGAAGTCACTGTCGCCCATGATTTTCTTCGCCGTTTTACCGTTTTTCTCGGCAATGGCTTTCACCAAAGGATAAGCTTCAGGATGAACCGAAGACGCATCTAATGGGTTTTTACCGTTCATAATGCGCAAGAAACCCGCGCACTGTTCAAACGCTTTTGGCCCTAAACGTGGGACTTTTTTCAGTGTGGTACGCGCTTCAAATCGACCTTGCTCATCACGGTAATCGACAATATTTTGCGCCATAGTAGTAGATAGCCCTGCTACCCGAGTCAGCAATGCCGCCGAGGCCATATTAACGTCCACTCCCACCGCATTAACACAATCTTCCACCACCGCATCTAACCGCTTTGCCAGCATGCTTTGACTCACATCATGTTGATATTGACCCACACCAATCGCTTTAGGATCTATCTTCACCAGCTCTGCTAATGGATCTTGCAGGCGACGTGCAATTGATACTGCGCCACGGATCGACACATCCATATTCGGGAATTCTTTAGCTGCTAACTCAGAGGCCGAATACACCGACGCCCCCGCTTCACTAACAATGATTTTCTGCACGCTTAAGTTGCCGCGTTTAATAATATCGGCCACAAAGGTATCGGTTTCACGCGAGGCGGTACCATTACCAATCGCAATTAAATCCACGTTGTGTTGCTTGATTAATTGTTCAACTACGCGCGCGGATTGCTCAATTTTATTATGCGGCTGATGCGGATAAATGGTGTCGGTAGCCAGTACTTTACCGGTGGCATCAACCACCGCAATTTTGGAACCGGTGCGTAAACCAGGATCTAAACCTAGCGTGGCACGAGGACCAGCCGGCGCTGCCATCAATAAATCTTTTAAGTTGGTGGCAAAGACTTCAATCGCATCAATTTCGCCGCGCTCTTTCATTGCGCCCATCAATTCGGTTTCAAGATGCATCGAAATTTTGATGCGCCATGCCCAACTGATCACTTGTTTACGCCACATATCCGCCGGAGCTTGATTAAAGTGCACTCGGTAATGATCCGCAATAATGGTTTCACAATATGATCCGCGAACGCTTTCTTCTTGCGCGGGATCGGCATTGATACTTAACTGCAAGAAACCTTCATTTCGACCGCGTAACATCGCCAAAGCGCGGTGAGATGGCACCCGGCTAATGCGTTCATTGTGCTCGAAATAATCTTTAAACTTCTCACCTTCACGCTCTTTTCCCGTCACCACACGCGATTGCAGCTCTGCATTTTTTTGTAAGTAAGCACGCACTTTCTCGAGTAAATTGGCATCTTCCGCCATTCGTTCCATAATGATCGCACGCGCACCATCCAATGCGGTTTTGGTATCAGCAATGGAATCTTTAACATACTTTGCCGCTTCCACTTCTGGCTCAAATTGCGGGTTATTCCACAGTGAGTCGGCGAGCGGTTCAAGCCCAGCTTCAATCGCAATTTGACCTTTAGTCCGACGCTTAGGTTTATAAGGTAAATATAAGTCTTCAAGGCGTGTTTTACTGTCTGTGGCAAGGATTTCTCGCTCAAGCTCTGGAGTCAGTTTATCTTGTTCACGAATCGATTTGAGAATGGTTTGACGGCGATCGTCCAACTCGCGCAAGTAGCTTAAACGGCTATCGAGATTACGCAGTTGAGTGTCATCCAAGCCGCCGGTCACTTCTTTACGGTAACGAGCAATAAATGGCACCGTATTGCCATCGTCAATTAAAGTCACCGTTGCGGTCACTTGTTCTAGTCGAACATTCAACTCTTGGGCGATAATTTTACAAATTTGATTCGATTGGCTCATGGTCTCTCTTCTTTGGAATTAGTTTTACTTTTTATGGGCATAGACATGGGCATTATACCCTAAGTAATTGGAGTTTCAGTGAGGCGGCAAGTAAACGAGGCCCCATGAGCCTAGCTGGCCTAAGTGATTGGGGTGAGTGAACGTAGCCAACAAAGCTGTAACTTCAAGTAAGACGGGTATGTATTGATTCTGCAAGCTAATCTTGGTAGGAGCAAGTGATTAATCCCTGTGGTTGCACAAATTCACTCAATCATGACGGATTTTATAACCCAGCATTGCTTATCCGGTTAAAAAACGATAATTTCAAACTCCCTATAGGTTAAGCGGTTGCTTTGGTGGCTTCGCTTGGCCCTTAACTATGAAACCAGTTGGATACGCGAGTGAAAACCAAACTGATCACCCGTGAGGGTTACGATAAACTAAAAGCCGAACACGACCATTTGTGGCATAAGCAGCGTCCTGAAGTGACTAAAATAGTGACTTGGGCGGCCAGTTTAGGCGACCGTAGTGAGAATGCCGATTATCAATACAACAAGCGTTTATTGCGCCAAATCGATCGTCGAGTACGGTTTTTACGCAAGTTTCTACCTGAAGTGACCGTGGTCGATTACTCCCCACAACAAGAAGGAAAAGTGTTCTTTGGCGCTTGGGTAGAGATCGAAAATGAAGTGGGAGAAATCAAGCAATTTAAAATCGTCGGGCCAGAAGAGATCTATGGCGATGCGAAAAACTATATTTCAATTGATTCGCCGATGGCGCGTGCGTTACTCAAAAAAGAAGTCGATGACGAAGTGGTGGTAAAAACCCCAGAAGGTGAAAAAGAGTGGTGTGTTAACGCTATTCGTTACCAACAATAGAGCACTAAAACCCCAAAAGACAAGAGATCCTCATATTACTTTAAGGATCCCTTTCAGTCTTTTCCGTTTTTAATTGCCTTTAATCACGATTATTTGGCAAAGTTCACGATAGGGAAGCATGGGAAGAAACCGTTTTCAGCGCAGTTGATCAAGCCAATTTGCACCCCTTCAATTTTCTTCGTCATATTAAAAATGCCAACTTGAACCGTTGAAGCATCAGAAATACTCGCCGCGCCGACATCCACCATCGTGTTGCCTTCAGAATAGTTAACAAAAGAAACGTTAGCGCCTCTCACATTATTAGTAATGTTAACAAGGCTTAAGTTTGCTCCTAAATCGTCACCATCATGAATGTTAAATAAACCAAATGATGCACCAGTCATGCTGTTTGTGACTCGGTTACCACCAAAGAATAAGCCAATATTTACTCCAACCGTATCCTTGGTTTGCGACATACCAAGAATAGAAACATCCAAACCCGTAACTTTGTCAACTTGACCATGAAGCGCACTCACTCGAACGCCTTTAACTTCATTTTTAGCCGGAGCATTAAAGTGTTTAATACTAGAAAACATAACAGGTGTAGTATCAGCATGAGCACCCGTCACGGCAAATACACTGGTCAAAACTGCAGTTAACATTAACTTTTTCATTGATAGGTCCTTATGAGATCAATTTTCGATTCATTAATAACGAATCGCTTAACAGATGTAACAAAATAGGTTAATAATGATAAACAATAGCAAATGAACATCGTGCAATCATGATCTATATCACATAAAATACAAACTTAAGTTTATATCTGCATGACCCCCATCCTCGTTAGTTGAGTCAAAAACTCGATATTTTGAGGTTAACAATGAATAAAATAGATAAAATCAAAGAATATCCGTTACATTTGCTTTATATTAAAATTTCGATTCTATTTTATTCTTTGCTCATGTTTTGTCATGATGACAAGATGTTTCGGAAAGCCTTCAATAATGCGAGAAAATAAGATGCAAGATAACTATAAGATTTTAGTGGTCGATGACGACGCACGTTTACGTTCATTATTAGAGCGCTACCTAACCGAGCAAGGTTTTCAAGTACGTAGTGTGGCCAATGCCGAGCAAATGGATCGCTTGTTAACTCGCGAAAACTTCCACTTGATGGTGCTCGATTTAATGCTACCAGGCGAGGATGGTCTTTCTATTTGTCGTCGCCTGCGCCATGACAACAACCAACTGCCGATTGTGATGTTAACCGCTAAAGGCGATGAGATTGATCGTATTGTTGGGCTAGAAGTGGGCGCCGATGATTACCTACCAAAACCATTTAACCCACGCGAATTACTGGCTCGTTTACGCGCGGTTCTACGTCGTCAATCGGTTGAAGCCCCAGGCGCGCCAAGCTCAGATGAAGAAATTGTCACTTTTGGTGAATTCACTTTAAACCTAGGGACGCGTGAAATGTTTCGCGCAGAAGAGCCAATGCCACTGACCTCTGGTGAGTTTGCGGTACTTAAGATTTTGGTGACTCACTCTCGTACCCCAATGTCCCGAGATAAACTGATGAATATGGCACGCGGTCGTGAATATTCCGCAATGGAACGTTCGATTGATGTTCAAATCTCACGTTTGCGTCGTATGCTTGAAGAAGATCCAAGTCACCCTCGTTATATTCAAACTGTCTGGGGATTAGGCTATGTCTTCGTTCCTGATGGTAAAAAGGTATAGCCGCTAGTCTAATATGCTTTTTTCGTGGCTCGATATAATTAAATATCGAGCCACATTCCTTTTATCTCGGTAATGTTTCGACGTTGTAGCCACCTCGTTCAATTTCAGCGCCACCTTTCACTCAACGTCATAACAGCATGATATTTTTCAAGATACTCGTACAACATTGCCCAATTTTTCGGAATATTTCTCATGCTTCGCTTACGCAGCTCTCGTACTAAAACCGTTTTCTTCTTGGTGTTCTTATTGATCGCCAGCCAAGTGCTTTCTTACCTGATCATGTTTAATTACGCCTTGCTGCCAAGCTTAAAGCAGTTCAATCGAATTTTATCGCACGAAGTAAAACTTATGCTCGATGAAGATAAAATTCAGCAAAGCGACGATCGTGATCATCCATTACGCCGAGAATTGCTCTCCGAATTGGGAGTGTCAATTTATGCAGATAATTCAATTGAAGCGAACGAATTTAAGTATGCCGCTCCGATTGATTTCCTCAGCAAGGACATGACCAAACAAGTTGATTCCCCAACCGAAGCTAGATTGGTTTTAGGGGGAAAAAACTATGTGTTGTGGCTTAAAATAGACGCGCTTCCTAATAAACTGGTTCGTATTCCATTAACCGAGCTACAAGAGAAAGACTTTGCACCCTTATTTCGTAATAGTTTATTGATCGCCTTACTGCTTATTGCCGGTATGTGGTTCTTTATGCGATTGCAAAATAGGCCATTAGTAGCGCTAGAAAAAGCCGCTATCACGGTTGGCCATGGCGATATTCCAGCCCCACTACCAGAGCGCGGCGCATCAGAAATTTTAGCGGTAACCAAAGCCTTTAATCAAATGTCGAGAGGCATTAAAGCATTAGAAGAGGATCGCGCCTTGTTAATGTCGGGCATTAGTCACGATCTGCGCACACCGCTGACTCGAATTCGTCTAGCGACCGAAATGATGTCGCCGCAAGACGATTATTTAGCCGAGAGCATGATCAAAGATACCGAAGAGTGTAATGACATTATTAGTCAATTTATGGACTATTTAAAACCGGCCGAATTAGCCAATCATAACGATGTCGATATTAATCAAATTGTTACCGAGGTAGTCAATGCTGAGCGTGATAAGCACGGGGTGGATTTTGAATTAACCACTGGTGATGATTTGCGCCATGCTTTAGGAGAAGCAATTGCGCTAAAACGTGTGGTGTCGAATTTGATCGTCAATGCGATTCGCTATGGTAATGGCTGGATCAAGGTGTCGACTGGGATCACCGCCGACAATAAATTAGTTTGGGTGTGTGTTGAAGATAATGGCCCTGGGATTGATAAGCAGCAGCTTGATTCGTTATTTGAACCGTTTACCCGTGGTGATGCGGCGCGTGGCAGTAGTGAAGGAGCAGGTCTGGGGCTTGCGATCATTAAACGGATTGTTAGCCAGCACCAAGGATTAATTTTAGTCACTAACCGTAGTGAAGGTGGGTTAAAAGTTCAGATCAGCATTCCAGTGTATAAGAAAAAACGCGGATAAGAAAAGAGAAAAATTGAAAGCAAGATCGCGGACTTTCCTTTATCTCTTCTGAGGTGTCAGTGTTTTTATAATGTTGATATCACACTAAATATTCGTCATTCCATACGCGAGTAGAGCGAGCAGATAGGGAATCTCGCTTTACTCTTTACCAATCATTATTTGAGTCTCAACGCGCGGCATGAGATCCCTAATGTCGCCTTCGGCTCCTCGGGATGACCGTTTTTATATCGCATAAAAAACCCAGCCTACCGAAAATAGTCTGGGTTTTAATATTTTAAAGCGTTTAAGTTAATTACCTGATTAAGCCTGCTCATCACTGCGCGGCAAAATAATACTCAGTAATATCGCGGTGATACCACCCGCAGCCACGCCAGAGGAGAAGATGCTTTTTATAAAGTCAGGCATAAATTGCAAGATCTCAGGCTTTTGCGCGATCCCAAGTCCCATTGAAAATGATAACGCCATGATTAAAATCGCGCGACGATCAAGATCGACCCGAGAAATGATCCGCACTCCAGCGGCAGCAATGGTGCCAAACATCACAATGGTTGCACCGCCTAACACCGGCTCAGGGATCAACTGAACAAAGTTTGCCACTCCAGGAAACAGACCTAATAAAATCAACATCGCTGCAATAAAGTACCCCACATAGCGACTTGCCACGCCAGTTAACATGATTATGCCGTTATTTTGGCTAAAGGTTGAATTGGGAAAGCTATTAAACAAAGCCGCAATAGCCGAATTTAAACCATCCGCTAATACCCCCCCTTTAATACGCTTGAGATACACTGGCCCCTCAACCGGTTCACCCGACACTTCTGAAGTAGCGGTAATATCACCAATCGCCTCTAGTGCGGTGATCAAGAAGATCAACACCAATGGAATAAACAAAGACCAATCAAAGCCTAAGCCAAATTGCATCGGGATCGGCAAAGCGATCAATTTATGTTCGGTCGGAATAGAGAGATCTAACATTCCCATAAAGTACGCCACAATGCAGCCAACAAACATCGCGATCACTATCGATGCAACTCGTAAATAGGGATTTTTTGAACGGTTAAGTAACACAATCAAGCCCAACACCACACCGGCTAACGCGAGATTATCTAGACTACCGAACGTGTTACCTGCCATCGCTTCATAGCCACCACCAATCGAGACCAAACCAATTTGGATCAGCGTAAGACCAATTAAGGTCACTACGATCCCTGACACCAATGGAGTAATAATTTTTTGCGCATACTGCAAAATGCGAGATAAAAAGATTTCTGCGCTCGACGCGACCAAAATAGTGCCAAAGATAGCCGCCATCATAGTATCAATTGACGCGCCACCCGCTTTTAATGACAAGCCCGCGCCAATAATCGGACCGAGAAAGTTAAAACTGGTGCCTTGGATCGAGAGCAAACCCGAGCCAATCGGACCTATGGTTCTTATTTGAATAAAAGAACAAATCCCGGAAGCAAACAAAGACATACTAATGATGGTATTGGTTTGTTCGCTCGGTACACCTAAAGATTGGCAAATAATAAGGGATGGTGTAATTACGGCGACAAACATAGCCAACAGGTGCTGCATTGCGGCAAAAATAGTTTGTGGTAAAGGTGGCCGCTCATTGAGTTGATACACAAGCTCAGTTGGGCGCGGTGTGTTTGGCGTAGTCATGTTCATCCTTAACAGTACGATATATACCCGTCTTACTTGACTTAAATGTCAGTAATTTTGTGGCTATTATAGGAATCGCATACCAAAAAGCAATCGTTTGCTAAATTGTGGGGTTTTTAATTTAAACACAAAAAACCCAGCCTACCGAAATAGTCTGGGTTTTAATATTTTCAAGAGTTTAAATCAATTACTTGATTTTAGCTTCTTTGTACATAACGTGTTGGCGAACGACTGGATCAAATTTCTTGATCTCAAATTTGCCTGGCATGTTACGTTTGTTTTTATCAGTTGTGTAGAAGTGACCAGTTCCAGCAGATGATACTAGACGGATTTTCTCACGAATGCCTTTAGCCATTGTTCAATTCCTCTTATACGTTCTCGCCACGAGCACGGATATCAACAAGAACAGCTTCGATGCCTTTCTTATCAATAATACGCATGCCTTTAGCAGTTAGACGTAGTTTAACAAAGCGTTTTTCGCCTTCTACCCAGAAACGGTGAGTTTGTAGGTTCGGCAGAAAACGACGCTTGGTAGCATTTCGTGCGTGTGAACGGTTGTTACCCGTTACAGGACGCTTACCAGTTACTTGGCATACTCGGGACATGAATGTCTTCTCCAAATCGTTTCAGCTCTATATCACCTTGGGGCAAAAACCGCTATGGAAAAAACCATACCAAGGCTATCAAAGGTCGCGCATTATACTAACTTGACGTGCATTGCTCAAGACCTGTACCGATCCTTTTCAGGAAAAACGCGATCTTTTTTTGAGCAGTGCAGTTTTGATGCTTATTAATTAAGAACAAAGAGCTGAATCAGGTTCTAAAAATTAGTGGCGGGATTGTAGCAGATTTTCGAGCTCTCGCAAGGGAAAAGAAACGCTAATTTTAATTCGATTCCTAATCTGAACAAAGAGACCACTTCAGACTCTAGATCCACCCTCTTTCAGCAAACGACACCACCTCGCCATCACCAACAACAAAATGGTCTAAAATCCGAATATCCACCAATGCAAGGGCGTCCACCAAGCGGCGAGTGATTCGGCGATCGGCGTCACTCGGCTCGGCAATACCAGAAGGATGGTTATGCGCCAGTATTAACGCCGCAGCATTATGTTGCATCGCGCGCTTCACTACTTCGCGTGGGTAGACCGACGCGGCATCAATTGTACCTTCAAACAAAATCTCATCTTCCACTACTCGGTGTTGGTTATCCAAAAAGAGTACATAAAAAGCCTCTCGATGACGATCGCGCAACATGCTACTTAAATATTGCTTGGTATTTTCAGGACTGGTTAGCGCATCGCCTTTTTTCATGGTTTCGGCTAGATATCGCTTGGTCATTTCGACCACCGCCTGCAATTGTGCGAATTTGGCTGGACCTAAGCCTTTATAATCGCAAAATTGTGCTTGGCTAGCCGACAACAGCGCGCGCAATGAGCCGAATTGTTTTAATAGATGATCGGCCAATTCTATCGCATTCATTCCCTGTAAACCGGTGCGCAAAAAAATCGCCAGTAATTCAGCATCGGATAATGCCAACGCACCACGGGCTAACAGCTTTTCACGCGGGCGAGATTCTGGTGGTAATTGTTTTAAGGACATAACAAGCGTCTATAGATAAGGAGGTAATCAAATAAAAGCAGTCAAGTAAGCGAGATTCAAATTCAAACAGTCACATTATTGCTTTAATCTTCGCTTTATCGTCTTAATCTTAGATCTGACGTTAAGCAACATCGCTTACATCAAAAGTGAGAGTGACCGCATACCCAGCAAAGCAGCCTGTAACAGGTTTTTTTATAAATTTGTTGGCTAATTTTCCATGTTTGGCAGTACGTTTTAAGCCAAGCTATGGTAAAGTTGAGCCTGATTTCATTGATGAGAATGGATATGTCACAACTCAACATCACCAGCCCAACGACCTCAAGCGCCATCGCACAAACTCTCGCAGGAAAGAAAATCCTACTTGGGATCAGCGGGGGTATTGCCGCGTATAAATGCGCCGATTTAACACGCCGTTTGATCGAACGTGGCGCGCAAGTACAAGTGGTGATGACCCCCGCAGCCAAAGAATTCATTACCCCTCTCACCATGCAAGCGGTGTCGGGTAAGCCGGTCTCATTAAGTTTATTAGATCCAGCTGCCGAAGCTTCTATGGGACATATAGAATTAGCTAAATGGGCCGATCTGGTATTATTGGCGCCAGCGACGGCGGATTTAATTGCCCGTTTACGCGCTGGTATGGGCAATGATTTACTCTCAACCTTGGTACTTGCCTCAAACGCCCCAATCGCCGTGGCGCCAGCAATGAACCAACAAATGCATGCCAATGTTGCCACTCAAGATAATATCCAAGCATTAAGCCTGCGCGGCATGATGATGTGGGGCCCGGCCGCAGGACAACAAGCCTGTGGCGATGTCGGTTATGGCCGCATGTTAGAGCCGATGCAGTTAGTCGCTTTGTGTGAACAATTCTTTGGCCCGAAACCATTGGCAGGTATTCGCATCGCCATTACCGCAGGGCCAACCCGTGAAGCGATTGATCCGGTACGTTATATATCCAATCACAGCTCAGGAAAAATGGGATTTGCGATTGCCGATACCGCAGCTCAAATGGGCGCTCAAGTAACATTAATTAGTGGCCCAGTGTCATTAGCAACTCCGAAGAATGTTGAACGGATCGATGTTGATAGTGCTCAGTCGATGCACCAAGCGGCAATGCAGCATGCACCCACTCATCAAATCTTTATTAGTTGCGCTGCGGTGGCCGATTATCGCCCGAGCCAAGTGGCAGACCAGAAAATCAAGAAAACCGATGACAGCGATCAAATGACCATTACTATGGTGAAAAATCCCGATATCGTCGCCTCGGTTGCTGCGTTAACGCAAGATCGCCCATTTACGATTGGTTTTGCCGCCGAAACCCAAGATGTCGAACGTTATGCGCGTGGCAAGCTCGACAAAAAGAATCTCGATATGATTTGCGCCAACGATGTGTCGGTGCAAGGTTTAGGCTTTAATAGTGATGATAATGCGCTGCATGTGTATTGGCCTGAAGGCGATCAAGCCCTCGCCATTGCCAATAAGCAGCAACTAGCACAACAATTACTTGGTTTGATCGCCGAGCAATATAAGCATTAAGCTACATTGTAAACTATACCCAAAGCCATTGACCTTGTAGCTGTAAGTAAAGCGGGTATAACCCATTAGCCATATTTAGTAAACCATATTAGTGAGCCATAGAATGATGAATAAGATTGATTTAAAAATCCTTGATAGCCGCATTGGCACCCAATTTCCCCTGCCAACTTATGCCACCGAAGGCTCGGCTGGTTTAGATCTGCGCGCCTGTTTAGATGAGGCGTTAATCGTCGCACCGGGTCAAACTCACCTAGTGGCAACCGGCCTCTCAATTCATATTGGCGATCCAAGTTTAGCGGCCACTATTTTACCGCGTTCAGGTTTAGGCCATAAGCATGGCATTGTGCTTGGCAATTTAGTCGGTTTGATTGATTCTGACTACCAAGGCCCGCTAATGATTTCGGTATGGAACCGTGGACAAGAAGCTTTCACTATCGAACCGGGCGATCGCATTGCTCAGCTAGTGTTCGTGCCTGTGGTTCAAGTGGAGTTTAATCTGGTCGATAGTTTTGATAGCAGCGAACGCGGTGAAGGCGGATTTGGTCACTCGGGTAAAAGCTAGAAAAACCAGAAAAAACAATTTTCAACATTGCCTCAACACATAAACAAAGGAAGTCGCCCCATGGCAGGCTCTAGAAAACACAATCGCCGCGAAGAGATCTTACAAGCCTTAGCGCAAATGCTGGAATCCACCGATGGCGCAGCTCGCATTACTACCGCTAAGCTAGCCAAACAAGTCGGCGTTTCGGAGGCGGCGTTGTATCGCCACTTTCCCAGCAAAGCCAGAATGTTTGAAGGTTTAATCGAGTTTATTGAAGATTCATTATTGTCGCGGATTAATCGTATTCTGGATGAAGAAAAAGATACCTTAAAACGTATTCGTTTAGTTCTACAATTATTGTTAGCCTTTGCCGAGCGTAACCCCGGTTTATCACGCATTATGTCTGGTCATGCATTAATGTTTGAAAATGAGCGCCTGCGTGGTCGTATCAATCAATTATACGACCGAATTGAAGCTCAATTACGCCAAATATTACGCGAGCGTCAACTGCGTGAAGGAAAAAGCTTTCCAGTTGATGAGTCCATTTTAGCCGCGCAATTGCTTGGTCAAGTGGAAGGCAGTTTGAATCGCTTTGTTCGTTCTGATTTCAAATATCAGCCGACAGAAAATTTTGACCAATATTGGGCCTTGTTAAAAGCACAAATAGAATAGAGAAAAAAGAATGGCAGAAAAACAACCATCAGATAAACCTGAGTCCTTAGTGAACTTCATCCCACCGAAGTTTTCATTCTCTTTGCTGCACCCTAAATATTGGGGTGTCTGGCTAGGCTTTGGTATTTTGGCGGTGTTAGTTAATATTCTTCCTTATCGCTTATTATTTTGGACTGGTCGCGGACTTGGTTTTCTCGCCATGTTCGTAGCCAAAAAACGAGTGCATATTGCTCGTCGCAACCTAGAGTTATGCTTTCCTGATATTAGCGGTACTCGGCGCGACTTTATTGTGAAAGAGAACTTTAAAAATACCGGCTTTGCGCTGTTCGAAAGTGCTATTGCTTGGTTTTGGCCTGACTGGCGTTTAAAGCGCATTGTCAGTTATCACCATGTTGATCGTTTAACCACCCTTGAAGACCAAGGACGCGGCACCTTAATTTGTGGTGTGCACGCCTTAAATGTTGAATTAACTGCACGCTGCTGCGCCTTATTCTCGCCTGGCTATGGTGTTTACCGCCCGCACAGTAACCCAGCTTATGACTTTATTCAGCATTGGGGCCGTACTCATTTCGGCAATATTATGGTCGATCGTAAAGATCTAAAGGGTATGCTCAAAGTTTTACGAAAAGGCAAAAAACTGTTTTATTTACCCGATCATGATTACGGCCAAAAAAACTCCGTCTTTGTCCCCTTATTTGCCATTGATGAAGCCTGTACCACCATGGGAACCGGTGTTTTAGTCGATGCCAGTAAATGTGCAGTATTGCCCGTATCATGCTTTAGAACTGGTGGCCGTTATGACTTTAGGATTGAGCAAGATATTAGCCATAAATTCCCTCGTCGCGATCCAGAAGGGGCAGCACGAGTGATGAATAAAGTGGTCGAAGACTTAATTCTACGTGGTGGCGATCAATGGATGTGGGTGCATAAACGCTTTAAAAGTATGCCGGATGGTAAAAATAAAGGGATTCGGTATAAGTAATGCAAACTCAACTTCTTTCGGCGGTGCCTTTAACTTCTCTTGCTGGTGTTGGCGCGAAAGCCGCTGAAAAACTGAGTAAAATAGGTTTGAATTCGATTCAGGATTTATTGTTTCATCTGCCTTTGCGCTATGAAGATCGCACTCGAATTTATCCGATACCGCAATTACATGCTGGGCTATTTGCCGCCGTGCAAGGCAAAGTGATGCATTGTGATACCCACTTTGGTCGACGCAAGATGCTGACGGTTAAGATCAGTGATGGCCATGGCACCGTGACTTTACGCTTTTTCAATTTTAACGCCGGTATGAAAAACAGTTTTAGCGAAGGTCGCTTGCTTTATGCTTATGGTGAAATCAAGCGTGGTGGTATGGGGCTTGAGATCATGCATCCCGATTATCATTTTATTAGCGGCGCGGATGGGCCAGAGTTGGAACAAACCTTAACACCTATTTACCCTACCACCGAGGGGTTGCGCCAAACCACACTCAAAAATCTCACCGACCAAGCATTAGAATTGCTCGATAGTGCAACGGTCAGTGAGTTATTACCCGCCGGATTATACGATAACCAAATTAGCTTAAATCAAGCGCTGCATACGGTACATCGCCCGCCCCCTAGTTTGGATATGCAGCAATTCGAACAAGGCAAACTGCCCGCCCAACACCGCTTAATTATGGAAGAGTTGTTGGCGCAAAACCTTTCAATGATCGACATTCGTAACCAAGGTCAGCAAGATCCTGCTTTGCCACTTGCTTGTGCTGGCCAATTAAAACAACAATTACTTCAAGCTTTACCTTTTACTCCCACCAATGCCCAAGCTCGAGTGGTACAAGATATTGAGCGTGATTTAGCCAAACCTCACCCTATGATGCGTTTAGTGCAAGGCGATGTGGGTTCAGGTAAAACCTTAGTGGCAGTATTAGCCGCCACCCATGCGCTCGAACAAGGTTATCAAGTCGCATTAATGGCGCCGACCGAATTACTGGCCGAGCAACATGCGATCAACTTTGCCCAGTGGCTTGAACCTCTAGGTATTAAAGTCGGCTGGCTAGCCGGTAAAGTAAAAGGTAAGGCCAAGCAAGCCCAACTCGATGCAATTAGATCGGGCGAGGCAAAAATGGTGGTCGGTACACACGCCCTGTTTCAAGATCAAGTTGAGTTCGATCATTTAGCTTTGGTGATCATTGATGAACAACATCGCTTTGGGGTACACCAACGGTTAGAGTTACGAGAAAAAGGCAAGAAGCAACGTGAGAATAGCGAACACGCCAGTTACCCGCATCAGTTGATTATGACCGCCACGCCTATTCCGCGTACCCTCGCCATGACCGCTTATGCCGATCTCGAAACCTCAATTATTGATGAACTGCCACCTGGCCGTACTCCGATTCAAACTGTTGCGATCGCCGATACTCGTCGCCAAGATATTGTTGAACGAGTACGACAAGCTTGTAGTCCTGATGTGAATGGACAAGCTGGTAAGCAAGCCTATTGGGTGTGTACCTTAATTGATGAGTCTGAAGTATTAGAAGCGCAAGCCGCCGCCGATACTGCCGAGGATCTGCAACGTCAATTGCCCGAGCTTAATATTGGCTTAGTGCATGGCCGCATGAAACCGGCAGAAAAACAGAAAATAATGCAGCAGTTCAAACAAGGCGAATTGCATTTATTAGTCGCCACTACCGTGATTGAAGTTGGGGTGGATGTACCAAATGCCAGTTTGATGATCATCGAAAACCCTGAACGTCTAGGCTTGGCACAGTTGCACCAATTACGGGGACGCGTCGGTCGAGGTCAAGTTGCTAGCCATTGTGTATTGCTTTATCACGCCCCATTATCGAAAACGGCGCAAAAGCGTTTAGGAGTCTTGCGTGAAAGTAACGATGGCTTTGTGATCGCGCAAAAGGATCTTGAGATCCGCGGCCCAGGTGAAGTACTTGGCACCAAGCAAACGGGCGTGACTGATTTTAAAATTGCCGATTTGATGCGAGATCAGTACTTAATCCCCGAAGTTCAGCGTATTGCCCGCCATCTTTATGATCACTATCCAGATAATACCAAAGCGATTATTGAACGCTGGTTGGGTGATCGAGATATTTATGTCAAAGCGTAAAGATGAGTTATAGAAGACGAGGACGCTGCGAGGTTTTGAAAAAACGCTGTCATTCCATACGCAAGTAGCACGGGCAGATAGGGAATCTCGCTTTATTCGTCACGCATTATTCTACTCAGGCTTTTCTGCTTTAGAACCCGCTTCAAACAAAGCCAACAGTTCGTCCACTTTATTACGGCCAGCACCATTACTGCTGATCGTACGTTTAACGCGAACGACATTTAAACTCGCGCCTTTATATAAGCGACGAGTTAACGCGGTATCGTGATTTGAAATAAGCACCGGAATATCACGCTGGGTGGCGGCCTGTTCGGCAATGCTGGCTAACTGAGCTTGATCATCAAGCGAAAAGCCATTGCCGGCGTAAGAAGTGAAATTACTGGCTTGTGCTAATGGGGCATAAGGCGGATCGCAATACACCACGCAACCTTTACGTGCACGAGCAAACGTCTGCGGATAACCTTCACACACAAACGTGGCTTTTTTGGCTTTTTCAGCAAAGTTAAGTAATTCTTTTTCTGGAAAATACGGCTTTTTATACGAACCAAATGGCACATTAAAGCCACCCTTTTTGTTATAACGACATAAGCCATTAAAACCAAAACGATTCATATATAAAAACGCTAAAGAACGAAAGACAATATCATCGCTGGCATTAAAGTCAGCACGGATACCTAAATAGACGTCTTTGTTATTATGTTCAGGGGTGAAAAAACGCAGCGCTTCCTCGATAAAGAAGTCTGGTTTTTGTTTAAGAAGATTATAAAAATTGATCAGATCAGGATTAATATCTGCCAGCAAATATTGATCATAATCGGTATTCAAAAAGACAGAGCCAGCACCAACGAAAGGTTCAACTAACTTCCTACCTTCAGGTAGATGACGTTGAATATCATCGACTAAACCGTATTTACCACCTGCCCATTTGAGGAAAGCTCGTTGCTTCTTCATGACGTTAACTACTCACCGACGACTATTAATACCTTCAATCCACCGTATGTTTCGATGGGCAGAGGAATGTACCACATTTAGCCCCTGCCTTACTATATTTATACCCAAGTAACTGCATCGTATAGCCTATATAGCGATTACTTCGCCCGTAGGATTTCTTGTTGCACTTGCGCCATTGATTTTGGCCAAGGTAATTCTTTTTGCAAGTTAATCGGTAAATCTTGTGCCGCTTCGCTCGTTTTTTGAATGGTGGCAAAGTCTTGGTAAGTCACAACAAACCATTCCTTTTGGTTGCGAATGGTACGGTAGACTCGTACTTTATGCTGCAGCGAAAATTGATTAATAAAACCAAGTGCTTCTTGCTTAGAGGTTACCGCGGCCAGTTGTAACGTATAGCGATCTTCAGAGATATTAAGTAATTCATCCGTATTCAAAACTAAGCTTGTGATTGCAGTGGCTGAAGATTTATCACCTGACGTGGCCACGGCATTATTTGCGACTACCGCCGATGTATTCTCCACCGTCGACTTGTTACCGACAGAGTTATCACCATCGACTAATGCATCAACTACTTTGGCCGATACCACAACACGTTTTTGATTATCAGCCGATTGTTCTCCCACACTGACGGTTTTTTCCATCACCTCTGGTGGCAAATTTTTAGCATCATCTTCTAATTTTACAGGCTGAGTAGTAGGTAAAGTGGCTTGTGCACTTGAGGCCGGCTCACTATCAGTTAAAGATTGTTCGGGTTTTATTTGAGGCTGAGAAATAAGCATCGCATCATTTTTTTGATCATCAATACGAGATTGATAACTGGTCCACCATGACCACCCGCCCATCGCAATCAATAACGCAATTAAAACCAATAAAAATCGGCGCATCCAATGTGAGTTATGAATATAAGGTTCAGCTAAAGCTAATAATTTACCTGGGGTGTGGTCAATTTTTTCTGCGATTTGATAAATGCGAATACGTTGTTTGTCTTTTTTGGCATGTGGTACAACCAACTGTTCAAGAAAAGTTTGAGTATCTTCATCATTAAATGGTGGAATAATGATTGATTTAATATCCGGTAACTGCGCAACAACTGACAACTTCTGATCAAGTGCACCAGGCTTGCTAAATAAAATGACATTAACCTGCCATAAAGGACTGTTTTGTGCCGTTACGATTAATTCACACAACTCACTCAACAGGCCTTGGCACAATAAATCGGCATCATCGACAATCAAAGTGGTATTGCATTCTTGATCTTTTCGGTAATGCTCTAGACTTTGCGTCAGGGTTTCATCAGTACCGCACAAACTATCTGCCAGTAATTGCCCCATTAAGATGCAACGTTGCTGCTTGGTAGTTTGTGAAGGCAAACACAGTAAAAAAGAGAGGGTTTGAATTTCTTTATCACTATTTAAAAAATGTTGAGCTAACCAAGATTTACCCGAACCAGTATCCCCTTCAACACTAATAAGATTAGAGTTAAACTGAGTAAATAACTGTAATGCTTCAAATAACTGTGTTTGGGATCCTAACTTTACATCATGACTCATGGTTTTATCACTCACTAATACAGCTCAACATTCATTCAATTTTAAAGCGAACATCATGACTAGATTGAATATCAGATCAGCCACTAATACGACATAACTCAATAGCTTGTGCAATCATCTCGGGAGGAGTGTCCGCTAGGACTTCTGCTTGACCAATCGCGATAGGTAAAATCAACCTTAATTGTCCCGCAAGTACTTTTTTGTCTCGCATCATATGTTGCATAAAATCATCAAAATTCATACTGCTGGGAGTATGAATCGGTAGCGCTACTTTGAGTAACAAGGCTTCAATTCGTTCAACTTGCTTTTGATTAAGTAAGCCCCGTAACAGTGAGGTTTTGGCTGCCATCATAGTGCCAGCTGAGACCGCCTCACCATGCAACCAATTACCGTACCCCATTTGCGCTTCAATTGCGTGCCCATAGGTATGACCAAGATTTAACAACGCGCGCACACCGTTCTCTTTTTCATCTGCTTTAACAACATCTGCTTTAATTTGGCAACAACGAGCTATCGCATAAGTTAATGCCGCATGGTCGAGTTGATTTAATCGCTCACTATTGGCTTCTAACCAACTGAAAAAGTCGCCATCAATAATAATGCCGTACTTGATTACTTCTGCCATTCCAGCGGCAAACTCTCTGGCAGGTAACGTAGTCAGGCATTCAATATCGATAATCACCGATTTAGGCTGATAAAAAGCACCAATCATATTCTTACCCAGCGGATGATTAACAGCGGTTTTGCCCCCTACTGATGAATCCACTTGAGACAATAATGTGGTGGGAACTTGAATAAAATCCACACCACGCTGATAGCTTGCCGCAGCAAAACCCACTAAATCACCAATGACACCACCACCTAAAGCCACCAAGACCACATCACGGCTGTAATTGCCTTGTAGCAAAAAGCTCATAATAGTATCGAAGGTATCGAGAGTTTTGTATTGCTCGCCGTCTGGTAGACTCAACAAAGCAACATCGCAATCTAAGGAACGCAGTGTCGTGATTAAACGATCTGCGTACAAAGGCGCGACGGTGACATTACTGATCACAACAACTTTTTGATTAGGCTTTAAGTAAGAGAAAAGCGCTGGATCGCTTAATAATCCAGCGCCAATCGAAATAGGATAGCTGCGCTCACCGAGCTCTACATTGAGCCGTTCCATGGTAGGGTCTCCTTAGAGAAAAGATTAGCTCTCTTCTAGCATTTTCACGATTTGATTCGCAACCACTTTGGCACTTTGGTCATCAGTTCGAATGGTATAATCAGCAATTTCTTCATAAAGAGGATTGCGACCTTGAGCCAATTCTTCTAATACTTCTCGTGGTTGTTCCGTTTGTAATAACGGACGCTTTTTATCACGGTTAGTGCGTGCTAATTGCTTTTCGATTGTGGTTTCAAGATAAATGACAACACCACGCGCAGATAAACGATTACGATTATCTTTACTAATCACAGAACCACCACCAGTTGCAAGTACGATACCTTGCTCTTGAGTAAGATCGTCGAGTACAGACTCTTCGCGCACGCGAAAACCTGCTTCACCCTCAACATCAAACACCCAGCTGATATCCGCACCAGTGCGTTGTTCAATAACAGTGTCAGAATCTAGGAACTCCATATGGAGTTGCTGCGCTAGATGTCTACCAATTGTACTTTTGCCGGCACCCATAGGGCCAACAAGAAAAATATTGCGTTTTTCGGCCATGTTTAGCATTAATTCAACGTTAATATAATGGACATTGCCATCCGATATCGCAGGTCTACATCCCCTAAAACTAGGCGGGAAGCCAGACTGGACATCATTGTGGCACCAAATTCCTCACAGATAATTCGTGATCAGACCTGAAATTATCTAAGTATGGTGCCACTAATGCAACTTTAATTTTATTTATTTCACATCTTACTGCGAAATGCCGATAAAAAATCACCAATATACACAGGTTGCACCCTAAGTATTTGAGGTTACAGCGAGGCGGCAAGTAAACAAATCCCCAATCACTTATCGTCTAAGTGATTGGGTAAGTGCGCGTAGCTAACAAAGCTGCAGATTCAAGTACCACGGGTATATTAGTGATAATGTCATTACTGCAAGATCACTTTTGGGGTAACAAATATCAACAACTCGCTCTTACCGTAGTTTTCATAGCTACGACGGAACAACGCGCCTAAATAAGGAATGTCGCCCAGTAGTGGCACTTTATCGACACTTTTTTGTACCGAGTGTTGATAAATACCACCGAGTACCACAGTTTCGCCATTGTTAACCAGTACCTGAGTACCGATACGCTGAGTATCAATCGCCACCGCTTCACCATCACCGGTTTTCACTACCGCTCCTGGCCTATCTTGAGTAACACTTAAATCAAGCACCAAACGGTTATCGGGTGTGATTTGTGGCGTTACCATTAAGCTCAGTACTGCTTTCTTAAAGCTAACCGATGTCGCACCACTAGAAGAAGCCTCTAAATAAGGAATTTCAGTGCCTTGCTCAATATAAGCAGGTTGTTTATTGGTGGTGATCAAACGTGGGCTTGAAATTATTTCCGCTTTATTCTCACTTTGTAACGCTGATAATTCTAAATCCAGTAATGTATCGGAGCCCAATTTAGCTACTTGGAATGCAATACTTGAAGCATTACCACTTGTCGCTGCTAAGTTAACGTTCAAGAAGTCGTCGATACCAGTCGTTGAATCACCTTGACCTGGAATAAAATTGATCCCGTTTCGGCCATCGGCGATACCAGCTTGCCCCGTAGTACTTTCTATACTGCCACCAGTCGAAAAGTTACCATTGGTACTCGCGACGCCCCAACGAACCCCTAAGTCTTCGATATTACCTTCATTGATCGTCACAATGCGCGCTTCGATCTGCACTTGTTTAACAGGAATATCTAAAGACTCAACAATGCCTTTGATAATTTCGATATTAGAGGGTAAATCACGAATTAATAATGAGTTAGTCCGCTCATCAACCGTAATATTTCCACGGCTTGATAGCATACTCACTTCACCTTCACCGCCAATCATGTCAGCAATATCTGAGGCTTTAGCAAAATTGATTTGTATAAGGTCGGACGCTAAATCACCCAGTTCATCTTGTAAACGCGCTTGCTCTAAACGCTTCTTTTGTTGCTCATCCATTTCAGCTTTGGGCGCAATTAATACCACATTCCCTTCCACTCGTTTATCTAGCCCTTTGACTTGCAAGATAATATCTAACACTTGCTGCCAAGGAACGCCATCCAGACGTAAGGTTAAATTACCCGTCACTGAATCAGAAACTACCAAGTTAAATTTGTTGTAATCGGCAATCAACTGCAAGACATTACGCACTGGAATGTCTTGGAAGTTGATTGAGATTAACTTGTTATCCGCCCCGAGCGAACCTTTACTGTCTTTGATTTTTTTAGCCGCTTCTGGGGCGACTTCGGTGACGGTAATTTCAAGCTGCTTCCCCTTCAACCGGTAATCATAAGTAAACTCGCCACGGATATGAGCTTGCAAACGAGTGTTATCATTATCGCGGAACACTTCCACCGTGCTTACTGCGGTAGAGAAATCTTTTACATCAATCACATAAAGATCATCATCTTTAACCTCTGTATGGATTAACTCAATTTCTAAACCTTCTTTGTTCTTCTTAATATCCACCGCTGACACTGACGAGGATAATTTAACCACTATCACTGCTTCTTTTTGCTGGTTTAACCGAAAATCCAAGCCTAAGAATGTATTTTTCAATCCATTATCTTTGACCAACGGTTTATTGGCATTGGCCGCAATGCTTGAGGCTGGCGCAGCAGAGGCGACTTGAGCGACTAATATCAAACAAACCGGCAACAAACAGATTCTTAAGCTATTCAATAGCGATGAGAACGCTTTATTCAATCCGGTGCACGTTAATCCTGTATGCGTTATTCCTTTATGCATAGTTTCCTACTCAATAAATAGTTAATACTCTGATTGTTTATTTCAGTGCTAATTTGACACTACGTTGCTGCCAGCAGCCCAAACCATCCGGTAGGGTTTCTTTGACCACAATATATTGCGAGCTGACTTCCGATACTTGACCGTTGTTTAAGCCCATGTACTCACCTTTTTGTATTTTAAGCACATTACCTGTTGGGGTCTGAACCAAACCTGAAATGTTATTTTCACGCCCCATCACGCCACGCAAACGCAACTTATCTAATGGGAATTTTTCTAACGCTCCGCTCTTACTTCTAAAGCCAGGTTGCCAACAATCTTGCTTGGTTCTCGGTTGATTGGCGACCAGCGCAACTTTAGGCAATAAAAAAGGTGAACGCTGTTCCGTTGCATGATAAACCGTTGCAACATAAGGTTTCTCTGGAGCCAATTGTGCCATTTCTTTGCGAGATTGATTTTCAACTTGCGAAATAAAAGCATGAATCGAATCGTTTTCTTGTCCGCACCCCACCAGCAAAGCCGGAGCCATTAAGATCCAATAAGGTCTCATTTTTTAGTCTCCTCCGGTTTAAATTGATAGGTGTAAGCTCGAACCCTAAAGTGCAAGGTGCCACTCTCCTGACTAACACGGTTCCATTCCACATCATGCAAACTAATGATGCGGGGCAATTTGGCTATCGCCTCAGAAAATTGACCAATATTGTCGTAAGCACCGGTTAATTCAATATTGAGTGGCAGCCGATATAAAAACTCCTGTACTTGTTTTTCCCCCCAATCCACACGCGTAAAAGACAAGTCATTTTTAAGTCCTAAATCATTCACGGATGACAACATGCTCGCCAATTCTTTTTGTACTGGTAACTGCTTCAATAAGAATTCGTAACGTGTATTCAATTCATCTAACTGCGCTTGCAATTGAGGCAATGCAGCCACTTTTGCCGCTTTAATCCGAATAGAGCTTTTGAGCGTAACTTCTTGTTGGCGGATTTGATCTAACTCATCATGCTGAGGAGATAAATAAAACCAAGCACCAAAAACTTGCAAAATCAGAACCAACACGCCAATCACAATCACCTGTGGCAGTACTGGCCACTCAGGCATTTCTTCAAAATCTAAATCACGAAAGTCGATCATTATTTCGCTCCTTTCGTTTTAGCTTGCGCGGTTTCTGGCTGTTTGGATTCAAAACGAAACGAGACTTTAAAGGTTTGAAATTTTTTACCAAACAGAACCTTACCAGAGATAATAGAGTGCATTTCAACATCACTTAACCAAGCTGATCTTTCAAAACTATCGAGCATGGTGGCTAAGCGTGCGGTACTATCACTGATACCAGCAATTTCAACCTCTCGACCATTCATTTTCATCTTATCGATATAGACCCCTTCAGGAACAAGTTCTGGCATCAGGTTCATAAAATCGGTGGTTTTATTACGCTCATTTTGCAGTGACTCCACCAAGCGCAGACGAGTTAAAATAGATCTATGCTTGGCTTCAATTGCTTTTAAACTGACCAGTTGTTTGTCCAGTTCTTTAACGTAAGTTTGCAACTGCTGATTACGGGTTTGTTGCTGCGTCTTTAAGTGATCGATATACAAGCTACCAAACCATTGCAGTGCGAGCGCGAGTAACACTCCCAATACCACCATGCCGTAAAAACGTTGCTTATATTCTTCTCGCTTCTCTTCTCGCCATGGCAAGAGGTTAATATCATGCAACATGAATCCTCCTTTGCCATTGCAGGCCGCGTATGGCTAATCCGGCCGCCACACTAAAAGTGCATGGTGCTAAGTTGGAAACTTTTTTATTCTTTTTGCTTTCGAGTAATTGAAATGGGTTTAGGACTTCAACCGGGATTTGTAATTGTTGGGTTAACGCTTCGGTGATCCCCGAAATACACGCGCCGCCCCCCGTCAACCACAATCCTTCAATTTTTGTCTGCTGATTAACTGAACCATATAAACTCATTTGTCGCGTCAGGCGGTCGGCCAGCTCAGCAATAAATTCATCTTCATGGTGATCAATCCCGCTGTCTTGCGCCTTGCCTAAATCAATCACGCTTTCGCCGTGTTCAAACTCCACCACATTAAGATCAAGTTTTTGCGTCGCCTCTGGCATATTGCTCATGCCATAAGGTAGGTCTTTGTAATAAGCCGGGCGGCCTTGCGGAATAATGCAGATCGAGGTTTGAGATTGACCAATATCGACCATCATCCACGCTTGCTTATCCTCCTGTTGTTGCGCCGCTAATTGCCACACTCGCAATAAGCTATGCGCTTGCAGATCGATAACCACTGGTTTAAAGCCTGATTTTTTAATCACCTCCACTCGACTTTCGACCACTTCTTTACGCGTGGCGTACACTTGATAGGTGGCGGTGGTGCCACGCTTTAAGCTGTCTTGCTCTACTTTGACGTAATCTAAGCTAAGATCTTCGATTGGAAATGGCGATTGCTGGCCGAACACTTGGTAAATGGCGAATTCTTTTTCGCGATCTTCAAGATCGCCGTCAATATGCAATAACTTACTGATAACGGCATTATCTGGCAGCGCTAAAGCAACCTGACGCGACATCAGCGGCAATTGTTTCTTCAACTCTTTTAATTTTTTAACAATGCCCTGATGACTAAAGGTATGGTTTTCTGCAAAAATGCCTTCCGAAACTGGAATTTCTTTATAACTCACCAGTTCGAACTGTTCTCCGGCCGATTTTAGTACTACTGCTTTAATGCTGTGGTGACCAATATCAATGCCTGTAACAAAAGATTTACCCATTTAACTAGGCTCCAGCTTGAGTATTCGTACTCTTAAAAAAGGTTAAATAAAAAAGTTAAGAACGAATTTATTTGTCGTTATGCTAATATATCGCCTACTGTACAGGTGTTTATATCGACACATCCTCATACAATCAGGGAATATCCGGTGAAGTTCATAAAGCCATTGCTTATATTTTCATTAATTTGCATTATTCTTGGAGTGACAACGATTTTTGGGTTCTATTTTTACCTAAAACCACAACTCCCAGACGTCGCGACATTGAAAGATGTTCAGCTACAAACCCCAATGCAAGTGTTTAGCCAAGACGACAAATTGATTGCTCAGTTTGGCGAAAAGCGACGCATACCACTTAAAATCGATGATATTCCTGTCAAAATGCAGGAAGCCTTTATTGCCACTGAGGATAGTCGCTTTTATTCTCACTATGGTATTGATCCAATTGGTATTACTCGCGCTGCATTTGTGGTGGCCATTTCTGGTCATGCCAAACAAGGTGCCAGTACCATTACTCAACAGCTTGCTCGTAATTTCTTCTTATCCAATGACAAAAAGATCATGCGAAAGATCAAAGAGATCTTTATCGCGATTCATATTGAGCAAGTATTAAATAAGAAAGAAATTTTAGAGTTGTACTTAAATAAAATTTATTTAGGTTACCGCTCTTATGGTGTCGGTGCGGCGTCACTGACCTATTTTGGTAAAGAGCCAAAAGATTTAACTCTTGGTGAAATGGCGATTATTGCGGGTTTACCTAAAGCGCCATCGACCATGAATCCGATTTACTCGATTGACCGTGCGACCACTCGTCGTCATGTGGTTTTATTGCGGATGCTAGAAGAGAAATACATCACCAAAGCCGAATACGATGCAGCTAATGCCGAACCGATTGATGGTAAATACCATGGTGCAGAGATCCAAGTTAATGCTCCATACGTGGCGGAATTAGCACGTTCTTGGGCACTAAAAAACTACGGTGAAGATGCTTATTCATCGGGTATGAAGATCTACACCACAGTAAAATCAAACCTACAAGAAGCGGCTAATGAAGCGGCGATTGGCAACTTATTCCGCTACGATGAACGTCATGGTTATCGCGGTCCGATTGCTGAATTGTGGAAAAAAGGTCAACCTGCATTATCGCAAGATAAAATGGATGAATACCTAAATAAGCAACCGACTTTTGGTTTGGTTCGCCCTGCGATTGTCACCAGCATAAACAGCAAAACAGCGACGGTTTATATCAAACACTTTGGTGCACAAACCATCGCTTGGGACGGCTTAAAATGGGCTCGTAAGTACTATAATGATAAGTATCAAGGTCCAGCACCACGTCGTGCTTCCGATATTTTAGTTACGGGTCAAGCAATTTGGGTGCGTCCATTTGGAATATTACATTCTGTATCTGCTAACGATGCCGATGAGAATACTGAAATCGTTGATACAGATGCAACCAGTGATACAGCAACGAATACTGACGCTAAAGATGCACAAGCACCAATGACGTGGCAGCTTAGCCAAGTGCCAATTGTGAATACCGCGTTTGTAGCACTCAACCCTGAAGATGGCGCCGTGTTGTCTCTTGTGGGTGGCTTTAACTTTACTCATAGTAAATTTGACCGTGCCACCATGGCCGAGCGTCAAGTGGGTTCAAGTATTAAACCATTTATCTATTCGTCTGCAATTGATAAAGGGTTAACTTTAGCCACACTAATCAATGATGCGCCTATTAACCAGTGGGATGAAGGACAAGGCACTGCGTGGAGACCGAAAAACTCGCCACCAACTTACTTAGGCCCAACCATGCTGCGTCGTGGTCTAGCTCAATCTAAAAACGTGATGGCAGTGCGCACCCTGCGTCGTGTCGGTTTAGATTATGTGCTGGATTACTTACCTCGTTTTGGTTTTGATCCAGAAAAACTGCCACATTCAGAAACCGTCGCACTAGGCGCAGGTAGCTTAACCCCAATCAAGATGGCGCAAGGTGTTTCTGCCTTTGCCAATGGTGGTTACTATGTGAAGCCGTTCTATATTGATCATGTTAACGATCCTTACGGCAGCTTAGTGTTCCGTGCTAATCCGACTCGTGTTTGCACCTACAACTGCTCACACGAACCGATTGTGGTTGATAATAAGGGCACGACCGAAGTACCAAATTACGCTGAGAAAATAATCTCACCACAAACCGCATTCCTAGTACGTCAAATGATGTACAGCAATATTTGGGGTGGCGGTTTATGGAGTAATAAGACCGGTTGGAATGGTACGGGCTGGCGTGGACAAGCGCTAAAACGTCGTGATATCGGTGGGAAAACCGGTACTACCAACGATTCAGTCGATACTTGGTATAACGGATATGGCCCTGGCATTGTTGCCACTACTTGGGTTGGTTTTGATCAGGCTAACCGTCCATTAGGTTACACAAGCGTAAACCCGAACTTTACTCGTAAAGAGCAATATACCGGTGGTGAATCGGGTGGTACGACCGCCCAACCTGCGTGGGTAGACTTTATGAAGGTGGCATTGAAAGATGTACCAGAAAAAGATCTGCAATTACCAGCTGGTATTATTCGCGTTCGTATTGACCGTGACAGTGGTTTGTTGACTCGTAAGAATGATGATTCTTCGATGTGGGAATACTTTAAAGTTGGCACTCAACCAACAGAGTATGTACCCGATGCCGCAACGAATAATTTGTACAATGAAGATGAAGACGGCGATAGCTTGTTCTAATCAACGATTGTGTACATAAGCAATAATGGCCACCAGAGCGATCCGGTGGCCATTTTTTATTGCAGTCGCTCTTAAAAGCGAGACTCCCTATCTGCTCGTTCTACTCGCGTATGGAGTGACGATTTAATTACATTTATTTCACTGTCTGCGCAATAAAACGGGCGAGTTGCTGAAAACGTTGTTTCAATGGTGAGCCGGGACGATAAGCCAATACTAGCTTGCGTGAAGGGGTGGGATTGATAGCCGGCAAATAACACACCCCATCTTTGATTTTTTCTGCTGGCAGCGCTAATTGAGGTAACAAGGTGATCCCGCCACCTGCGGCCACCATATTACGCAACGTTTCTAAACTGGTGGCTTTAAAGCGCTCATCATCACGCGCCCCTGCAGCAAAACAAAAACCAAGCGCTTGATCTCTTAAGCAATGCCCTTCGCCTAATGACAACACCGTTCTACCATTCAATTGCTGTAAATCAATCTGGGGTAACTGCGCCCATTCATGCGCTTCCGGCACCGCTAAACTTAACGGCTCTTCCAGTAAATCCAATTCAATAAAGGGCGCGGTCTCTGCCACCGATGCCAAGATCAAACAATCTAAACGCCCTTCTTCTAATTGACGAACTAATTGATTAGTTTGAGCTTCATGCAAAAATAACTCCAAATCAGGAAACGCTTGTTTAAGCGGCAAAATGATTTTAGGTAATAAATAAGGGCCGACGGTGGGAATAAAACCGATATGCAATGGGCCACTCATCTCTTTACCTTGCAAGCTTGCCATATCCCTAAAGGTTTTGACCTCATCTAAAATACGCTGAGCTTGGGCCACTAACTGCAAACCAGAATCGGTAAACAACACCCGGCGACTGCTGCGCTCAAGTAACGAGGTTCCTAGTTCATCTTCTAATTTACGAATTTGGCCACTTAAGGTCGGTTGACTGACAAAGCACGCCTCTGCGGCTTTACGAAAATGTTGATGCTGTGCCAATGCCACCAAGTATTCAAAGTCTCGAATATTCACGCCGCCACTCCTCAATGATAAAATAATAGATAAAAACTATCAAAACGATAACATTAAACGATTAGAGCTATCAACGGTTTTTTAGCATAATCACTCCATCGAAACAAAACGTAGCAATTAAACTGATTACACTATAGAGAATAAGGCCACACTCACAGACATTGTAGTGTCACGATGTTGTACTAACATCCGTCTTACTCTCTCAACATAATTTATTTAAAGGACAGTTATTTATGTTTACATCAAAAGAAGGCCAAACCATTCCAAACGTTACTTTCCCAACTCGTCAGGGTGATAGCTGGGTTAATGTCACTACAGAAGCGTTATTTAAAGATAAAACCGTGATTGTGTTTAGCCTTCCAGGGGCATTTACCCCAACATGTTCATCAAGCCACTTGCCTCGCTATAACGAATTATTCCCAGTATTCCAACAGCACGGTGTCGATTCAGTCGTCTGTGTTTCGGTTAACGATACTTTTGTTATGAACGCTTGGAAGGCCGATCAAGAAGCCGAAAACATTACGTTTATTCCAGACGGCAATGGCGATTTTACCGATGGTATGGGTTTATTGGTCGACAAGAATGACATTGGTTTTGGTAAGCGTTCATGGCGCTACAGCATGTTAGTTAAAAATGGTGTGGTAGAAAAAATGTTTATTGAGCCAAACAAACCAGGTGACCCGTTTGAAGTTTCTGATGCTGACACCATGTTGAAATACATCGCGCCAGAGCAAAAACTGCAAGAGTCCATCACGGTATTCACCAAGCCGGGTTGCCCATTCTGCGCCAAAGCAAAACAGAACCTAATCGACAAAGGGCTGCAATATGAAGAAGTGGTATTAGGTAAAGACGCAACAACCGTCAGCCTGCGCGCCGTGAGTGGTCGTAGCACCGTTCCTCAAATCTTCATCGGTGGGAAACATATTGGTGGTAGTGAAGAACTAGAAACCTACTTAGGTTAATACTAGGGGCTGTTGATCTTTCGTGGTTGTTTTTGCTGCGAATTGTTGGGTTTTTATACAAGGAAGAGGCTTTGTGGTGTAGCTGGCTACACGAAAAGCCGATGACGAAGTAGAAAAGACCAACAAACGCAGCCCGAAGGGTTCGGCTAAAAGCCTTTTACTCTTCGTTAAGTCTCATTTACTTAGAATAACTAGGCTTCAATCGACTTGCCTCGATTAAAAGGCTTTTATCTCGAACAAAATTTAATCACGAAAGATCAACCGCCCCTAAGAGCACATCATTAAAATACTCGTTTTGGAGGTCAGCTTTGACCTCCGCTTTTTTGACTTGTGGTGAGAATTCTATTATGAAAAAAATATCAGTCGATGTCGCCATCATTGGTGGTGGTACAGCAGGATTAGGGGCCTATCGCGCCGCCAAAGAGTATACCGATAGCCTTGTTATGATTGAAGGTGGTCCTTATGGTACAACCTGTGCGCGTGTCGGTTGCATGCCATCTAAATTACTTATTGCAGCAGCAGAAAGTGCGCATCATATTGAAAAAGCTCATGCCTTTGGTGTCCACCCGCAAGGCGAAACCATCATTAATGGCAAACAAGTTATGGCGCGTATCAAAAGTGAGCGTGATCGCTTTGTCGGCTTTGTATTGGAAGGGGTTGATGAGATCCCTAGCGAGCATAAAGTGGCCGGCTTGGCTAAGTTTATGGATAACCACACCTTACAAGTGGATGACCATACTCAAATTACCGCTAAGCGCATTGTGATCGCTACTGGATCTCGCCCTGCTTACCCTGGCGCTTGGAATGAACTGGGCGACAAACTGATCATCAATGATGATGTATTTGAGTGGGACGATTTACCTCAATCGGTGGCTGTATTTGGCCCTGGAGTTATCGGCCTTGAATTAGGTCAAGCTTTGCATCGTCTTGGCGTGAAAGTGAAGATGTTTGGTCTTGGCGGACAAGTTGGCCCTCTCACCGATCCTGATGTAATGGCCTATGCGTATAAAACCTTCCAAGATGAGTTTTACCTTGATGCCGATGTGAAAACCGAAAGCATCAAACGGATCGAAACAGAAGATGGCGATAAAGTTGAAATTAAGTTTATCAACCATGATGGCGAGTTAGAAACTTTCGTTACCGATTATCTGTTAGCTGCAACGGGTCGTCGCCCCAATGTTGATAAGCTTGATATTGATAATACCGACTTAGAGCTTGATCAGCGTGGCGTGCCAAGTGCCGACTTTTACACGCTGCAAACCTCGGTCGAGTCCATTTTTATCGCCGGTGACGCCAGTAACCAACTACCGTTATTGCATGAAGCTGCCGACCAAGCTCGAATTGCCGGCAGTAATGCTGGACGCTTCCCTCATATTCGTGCAGGTCTGCGTCGATCCACCATTTCAGCGGTGTTTTCCGATCCACAAATTGCGATGGTCGGTGAAAGCTATAAAGCGCTAGAAGCTCGTTTAGGCAATTGTGGCTGCTTTAGCCGCGGTGAAGTATCGTTTGAGGGCCAGGGTCGCTCGCGAGTAATGTTGCGCAATAAAGGTGTATTGCATGTTTATGGCGAACAAGGCACCGGACGCTTTTTAGGCGCTGAGATGATTGGGCCAAATGCGGAACACTTAGCGCATTTATTGGCGTGGGCACATCAAAATAAGATGACCATCTCAGAAATATTAGATATGCCGTTTTATCACCCAGTGATCGAAGAGGGAGTACGAACCGCGCTACGAGATTTAAATGCCAAACTGCATTTAGGCCCAGACACAATTAAACATTGCCTAGACTGCGGACCCGGTTGTTAATCGCCTCAAAAATTGAATTCATAACGCCTTATCTGCCTAATCCGTTAAGGCGTATTCTGGTCTAATCGATCTGGACACCTTGATTGTGGATAATACGATAATCAATCGAGGTGAATATGAATACAAAACGTCAATATCGAACTTATACGAAAGAATTTAAAGAAGAGGAAATCGGCCTTATTACCGAACAAGGGTATTCTGTCGCCCAAGCTGCTGATGCGTTGGGAGTATCACAAAACCTGCTTTACACTTGGAAGCAGAAGGCTGACGAACTCAATAATTCATCTGTCAACGCAGATGAAAGAACGGAATTAATGGCTCTGAGAAAGGAAGTAAAGCAGCTTAGAATGGAGAAAGAGATCCTAAAAAAAGCCAGCGCCTTCTTTGCGAAAGAAATGAAGTAAAGTTTCAATTTATTCGAGAGCATCGCTCTCGATTTCCAATAAAAATGCTTTGTAACGCTCTAAAAGTAAGCCGCAGTGCATTTTATGATTGGTTAGCACGACCTGCTCAGATCATTACTGAGCAAGAGCTTAATTTATACAGAACTGCCAAGCGCTTATTCAAGCGCAGTCGTGGAAGTTTAGGCTCTCGTCAATTAGCTAAGAAACTACGTGAAGAAGGCTTCACTATCGGGCGTTATCGTACTCGCACCATCATGCGTAAGTTAGGTCTTGTTGTGCGTCAGCGTCGAGCTTATAAAATCACCACCAAGCGGAAACATAGTGATAGCGTTGCAGATAATATATTAAAACAACAATTTAATCCTACAGTGCCCAATCGTATTTGGGCCGGAGATGTTACTTATCTGAGAACCAATCAAGGTTGGATGTATCTGGCTGTAGTCATGGATTTACATTCACGCCGGATCATTGGTTGGGCATTATCAGATCGCATGACGGTAGGTCTCGTTGAACGTGCATTACAAATGGCAATTACACTTCGTAAGCCTCAAAGAGGCTTACTTTTCCATAGTGATAGAGGCTCACAGTACACCAGCAGTTCATTTCAGCACCTGTTAACGAGAAATGGCATCACATCATCAATGAGCAGCGTTGGAGCTTGTTTAGACAATGCAGTCGTCGAACGGTTCTTCGGTAGCTTGAAAAATGAATGGCTACTCAATGTGGTTTATTTAACGCGTGATGCAATGAAAGAAGATGTTGAAGAATATATCCGGTATTACAACCATGAAAGGTTGCATACTACGCTTGGTGATTTAACGCCAATCGACTATGAAAAATTACAAAGTCATGTGTCCTATTGGGCTTGACCAGAATAATCCACAGCACCGTACCCAACAAAAATGCTTTAAAAATAGCAGGAAAATACAAAATATCACCAAATATCAAATCTGATATTGGCATCCCGACATGAAATAACTGCATTGACATAAATAACCTTAAAGAAGATAACGTTAAATGAATGGCTTAGACGTTAGAATAATGAATCGAGCATCTAAGCAAGTATAGGCTATCAATTTGATAAGATAATAAAAAAACCCAAACTGAATAAATCAGCTTGGGCTATAGTATACGCCTCTTATAAACCGGCTCAATGTTATTGATGGCAAAGCAAAAGCATTAAAGAACAATAGAATTTAATGATAAACCCTATCAATTTAAACTTTCACTCTTTTAAGCTACATTGACCTTCAAAATAACTTGTTCGTTCAAGTTTACTTCCAAGGCGACTTCATCACACGCATGTTGGCGTGGGCATTGATCGCAATCTTTGAGTACTTTTTCTGGTAACAAGGTTTTGGAGGTCGGGATAAAGTCTTGCTTCATAAAGAACTCTGGCACACGGGTTAATACAAACACCTTGTTGATGGCCATTTGCTTAGCTCGCGCCACCAAGTGTTGAATGATCGCTGCGCCTTGTCCTTGACCTTGCCAACCTGCCTCAATACCAAGTGAGCGAATTTCAGCTAAGCCAGAGTCATAAACATATAACGAGGCACAACCGGTCACTTCACCATGATGCTCGGCCACAGCAAACGAGCCAATATCACGAATAAGCTCACTGCGGCTGCGCGGTAGATTTTCACCTAGCCCGGCCCAGTAAGCAACCATGCCCTCTAGTGAATCTATATCGGTTAGGCGCGCAGGTCTCACTTTAACGCCCGTAGTATCACGTTCGGCTAAACGTTTTTGCGCTTGATTAACCGCGTAGTTCACTTGTTTTGGTGATACGCCACCTAAGGCTGAGCGTTTTTCTAAACATGACTCTATGGTTAAAATGGCGTAAACATCCTCTTCGATTGCTGGCGAGAATTGTTTTAACTCTTCTAAGCTTAATTCTTCTAGCGCACAAGCTTTGGCAATGGCGCCCACCACCGCCACACCCACAATATGGTGCGCTTCACGGAATGGAATGCCTTTAGCCACTAAGTAATCAGCCAGTTCAGTTGAGTTGGCGTAACCTTGCTTCGCCGCTTCGAGCGTACGTTCGCCATTGACTTTAATGCCATCAAAACACAACGCCGCCATTTCCATGCAATCGTTCCAAGTATCGAGTGCGTCAAATAAGCCCTCTTTATCTTCTTGCATGTCTTTGTTATACGCTAACGGCAATGCTTTGACTGTCATCATCATGGCCGCGAGTGAACCATAAACACGGCCAGTCTTACCACGAATAAGTTCAAGTGCGTCCGGATTTTTCTTTTGTGGCATTAATGAAGAACCCGATGTCACGGTATCGGCGAGTTCAATAAAACCTGATTCGCCCGAGTTATAAAAAATCATATCTTCGGCAAGGCGAGAAAGGTGCAACATAGAGATAGAAGCGATCGACATTAATTCCATTACATGGTCGCGATCGGAAACCGAATCTAAACTGTTACGAGTGGCACGCTGAAAGCCCAGATTATGCGCCAGTTTTTCGCGATCCATTGGGTAGGCGGTACCGGCTAATGCGCCAGAGCCTAAAGGACAAGTATCAAGACGAACAATCGCATCTGACAAACGCGAGTAATCACGCTCAAACATTTCAACATAAGCTAAGCACCAGTGCGCAAATGTC
Source organism: Vibrio algicola (assembly GCF_009601765.2). Classification (NCBI taxonomy): domain Bacteria; kingdom Pseudomonadati; phylum Pseudomonadota; class Gammaproteobacteria; order Vibrionales; family Vibrionaceae; genus Vibrio; species Vibrio algicola. The sequence continues at coordinate 236,221 of NZ_CP045699.1, read as the reverse complement.
ACCGGTTGTGCACGTTGTAAATGGGTATAGCCCGGCAACACAGTATCTTGATGCTCACGCGCGACCGATACCATTTGAGATTGCAAACGATCGAGCGCCATCAGTAGTTGATGACCTTGTTGGCGACACCAAAGTTTTAAATCGGTTGCCACTTGGTCGTTACGCGAACGACCAGTATGCAGTTTTTTACCTAAATCGCCGACACGGCTGATCAATTGTGTTTCGACCCAGCTGTGAATATCTTCCGCATCCGATTGCAGGATTTGTTCTGGATCTTCCATTACCGCTAACTTTAGTTCGTTCAGCGCTAATTCTAATTTTTGTTGTTCTTGCTCAGTGATCACGTTAACTGAAAGCAAAGATTTGGACCAAGCGATCGACCCGACAATATCTTGCTCAGCCAATCGGTAGTCAAAGCGCAGTGAGTCATTGAATTGCTTAAACCGAGTGTCTGCTGCTTGGGTGAATCTTCCGCCCCATAATGCCATTGGTGTCTCTCCTGCTTCTCCTCATCGCACTTGAAGCTGCAGCTTTGTTGGCTACGCTCGTTCACCCCACTCACTTAGCGTACTAAGCTCATGGGGCTGAACGATCTTGCCGTCTCACTGCAACTCCAATTACTTTGAGTATATATTCTTAGTGATTTTAAACCGTCATACCCAATAACTCATTAAGAGCAAGTTACCGAATGACAGTAATTGTTGTCTTTATTTTTTCTTCGCTTCATTCAAAGTACGGATACGACTGGCAAGCGAGTACAGACGGATGAAACCGCCAGCATGGCTTTGGTCGTAAACTTCATCATCTCCAAAGGTGGCAAACTCTTCTGAGTACAAGCTGTTATCTGAACGTTTTTGCGTCACGATAGCTTGGCCTTTATACAGTTTAATCACCACTTCACCGTTAACATCTTGTGCCAGCTCTTCGGTTGCTGCCAGTAATGATTTACATAGCGGAGTGAACCAACGACCATCATAGACAAGGTGAGAAGCTTTCACGCCCAACTCTTCGCGGAATTCAAAAGACGCTTTGTCTAATACTAATTGCTCAACCGCACGCAGCGCTTCCATCATAATGGTGCCACCTGGAGTTTCGTAACAGCCACGAGACTTCATGCCAACTAAACGGTTTTCAACGATATCAATACGACCTACGCCATGTTTCACGCCTTTTTCATTTAAGTAAACTAACGCATTGTATGGTGTCATTTTTTCGCCATCAACCGCGACAACTTCCCCTTTCTCAACGATCACAGAAACATATTCTGCTTCATTTGGCGCTTGCTCTGGATCGACGGTCCATGCCCAGCAATCATCATTTGGTGCGTTCCAAGTATTTTCTAAAACGCCGCCTTCGGTTGAGATATGCCATGCGTTGGCATCACGAGAATAGATTTTAGTTAATGAAGCGGTACAAGGAATATTACGCTCGGCAAGGTAGTCTAGACACTCTTCACGGCTGACTAAATCCCACTCACGCCACGGTGCAATCACATGTAGATCAGGGGCTAGCGCGGCAAATGCGCCTTCAAAACGTACTTGGTCATTCCCTTTACCAGTACATCCGTGACATAAGGCATCGGCGCCCACTTTACGCGCTACTTCAACTTGCGCCTTAGCAATGATAGGACGAGCCATTGACGTACCCAGTAGGTATTTACCTTCATACAGCGCGCCAGTTTTAAGAGTTGGGTAAATGTAATCAGCCACCATTTCTTCTTTAAGATCGGCGATATAACATTCTGATGCACCAGAGGCGATGGCTTTTTCTTCGATACCAACCAATTCTTCTTCGCCTTGACCTACATCGGCCACAAACGCCACCACTTCACAGTCGTAGTTTTCTTTTAGCCATGGAATAATCACGGAGGTATCAAGGCCACCTGAATAGGCGACAACCACTTTGTTTACACTTGCTTTATCGACACTTAACTTGCCCATTGTACTTCTCCAAAAATATTAATGTCCTTCCTTGGAATGAGCGGTTTTGTGCCTGACTCTATTCCGTAGAGTATTTCTTTGTATTCTCACCCGATACCAATCAAAAATGACGGGGTAAGTTAAGGGTGAAAACGTGTCCCTATACTAGTTCCTGAAAACAATTGTGTTAATTTTTCAGGTTTTTTCCAACCCGCCACTTCAATGGCGCGTCCTAATTCTTTGGCCGCGTCGAGCGCTGCTTGAACTTTGACTATCATGCCATCTGTGATCACTTTTTGCTCAATTAATTGATCGGCTTGTTTTTGATCCAGTTCGGCGATTAATTGTTTATTGCCATCTAGCACGCCACTTACGTCGGACAACAAAGCCAGTTCGGCATCTAATGCTGTCGCCACCGCAACCGCAGCTTGGTCGGCATTAACATTCATGAGTTGACCTTGGGCAGTAATACCAATTGAACTAATGATCGGCAATGCACCGGTTGTTAAAATCGCACTTAATACTGCAGCACTGCCCGCTTTCGCATCACCGACCGCACCCAGCTGATCGGATACTTGGGTAATTTGACATAAACCGCCATCGGCTAAACTCAAACCAACCGCATTTAATCCCAGCTTGATCGCCTGACCTTGCAGCAGCTTGTTGGCGGTTCCAGCTAATACGCCAGAAATATAATTAATATGCTCAAAGGGCGTAACGCGTAAGCCGTTTATTTTAACCGTCTCTAATTGCAACTTATCCATCAATTCATCAACTAAATAACCGCCACCATGCACGATCACAATTTGGCGCTCGGCTTGTTGTTGATAATCGGCAATCGCTTTAAACAACAAGGCTAAAGTATCAAGATCGGAAAGTACCGCTCCGCCTAATTTTATCACCAAAGGTTTGAGGGTAAGAGCTGGGTTGATTGATTCAGTCATATTAATAATTAGCTCCTAAAGCAATGAGGTTAACATTGGGAAACCATAACGAATATTCAGACATTGCATCGCTTGGCTAGAGGCACCTTTGAGTAGATTATCAATAGCCGATACCACAATCACATGCTGCCCTTGTACTTTCCAACCGATATCGCAAAACGGGGTATTCTCAACATTTTGTAATTTCGGTAAATCTTGTTGTAAACGCACAATCGGCTTGCCTTGATATGCTTGTTCGAACGCCGCAGCGATTTGTTGCTGATTAACCCCATCAGCCAGTTTCATGGTAATGGTGGCCAAAATGCCGCGTTTGAAATTACCTAAATGCGGAGTAAAAATAACCTCACGCCCAAGATGACTAGAAATCTCAGGCTGATGACGGTGAGTAAATACGCCATAAGCTTGCAAACTCACTTCGCAAAAACTATTGGTCATCGTGGCTTTACGACCGGCTCCGGTCACACCGCTGGTGGCATTGATCACCGGCCACTGAGTATCGTCGAGTAAGTTTGATTCAATTAATGGTTTGATCGCCAATTGAGACGCGGTTGGGTAACAACCAGGAACGGCGATTAAATCAGCACCAACAATCGCCGCTTCATTCCATTCCGCCAAACCGTAAACCGCTTTATCTAACCACTTTGAATGAGTGTGCTCAAAACCATAATATTGGGGATAAAAGCCTTCAGACAGAACCCGATAAGCACCGGATAAATCGAGCACCACACAATTATTTTCCAGAAAAGTCGGCGCTAAGTCGTGACTCACTTCATGGGCAGTGGCGAGGAAAACCACATCACATTGCTGAGCCACCTCTTCTACCGAGGTTAAAGGTTGCACCGGCATATCGATAATGCCTTGTAATTTACCGTGTAGCTCGCAAATTGGTTTGCCGGCATCGACACTGTTGGCAGAAACGTATAAACCTGATAGCGTAAGTTCAGGATGTTTGTTCACCATTAACGCGAGCTCAGCTCCGGTATAACCACTTGCACCAACAATTGCCGCTTTTAACATATTAACTTCCGTATTTAATAATGATGAAGCTTAAAATATCGTATTTCTGATTTCGCACATATGACTACACATACAAAATTCTCGTTATTATTTGATTTTTTATTCACAAATAATGATTTAATATGTGTTTTATCGTTTTCTGGCTTTTTTGTCAACCACAAACCAAGTCTATCAATGTAAAGAATTTGTAAGGATAAATAAACTATGCAAATCCCTGACTTCATTCATGTCTATCGTGACCTAATTTCGACGTCATCAATAAGCTCTACAGATCCAACTTGGGATCAAGGTAACGAGAAAGTTATCGAAAAACTGGCGGGATGGTTTAAAGACCTCGATTTTGAGGTGGAAGTGATTGAAGTGGCACCAGGAAAACACAATATGGTGGCCAAAAAAGGTCAAGGCACTGGCGGTTTACTATTATCAGGTCACTCTGACACCGTGCCGTTTGATGAAGGGCAATGGAGCTTTAATCCGCATCAGTTAACCGAATCAAATAATCGTTTTTATGGTTTGGGCACCGCTGATATGAAGGGCTTTTTTGCTTTTATTATTGAAGCGGTAAAGAAAGTCGATTGGAGCAAACAAACTAAACCACTGTATGTTTTGGCAACGTGTGACGAAGAAACCACCATGCTCGGCGCACGTCATTTTACTCAATTATGCCAAGCCGATGATGCGCCGTATCAACCGGATCACTGTATTATTGGCGAGCCCACCAGCTTAAAACCGATCCGAGGCCATAAAGGTCATGTGGCTAATGCGGTGCGTGTAACCGGAAAATCCGGCCACTCTTCTGATCCAGCACTGGGGGTGAACGCAATTGAAATTATGCATGAAGTGTTATTTGCTTTAATGCAACTTCGTGACAAGTTAATCAAAGAATATCACCACCCAGGATTTGCTATTCCAAGCCCAACCTTAAACTTAGGTCATATTCATGGCGGTGACAGTGCGAACCGAATTTGTGGTTGCTGCGAGCTGCATTACGATGTTCGCCCACTGCCGGGGATCAGCTTAGATGGGCTCGACAATATGTTGCGCTCGGCGTTAAAAGAAGTGCAAGCCAAATGGCCAGGACGAGTAGACATCACCCCACTGCATGAAGCAATTCCAGGTTATGAATGCTCACATGACCATCCATTTATTACCGATATGGAGCAGATATGTGAGATGCCTTCCGAAACCGTCAATTACTGTACTGAAGCGCCATTTTTACAAGATGTGTGTCCAACCTTAGTGTTGGGGCCGGGTTCTATTGACCAAGCACACCAACCAGACGAATTTTTAGCCTTTGAGTTTATTGACCCAACCATCAAAGTTTTGTCAAAATCAATTCACCAGTTTTGTTTTTAAGCTTGACGCTAAACATCTAATTTCAATACTTATAATAATATTTTAAGTAATTGACGTTGCAGTGAGGCGGCAAGTAAACGAAGCCCCATGAGCTTAGCTTGTCTAAGTGATTGGGGTGAGAGCGCGTAGCCAACAAAGCTGCAGCTTCAATTACGACAAATATACCACTTAAGGATTAAGTGATTAATGTCTGACCAAGATCAATTGGATGCGTCTTTATTTATTTAAAGCACATAAAAGTTTGACTCAGTGCAAATAAATTCGCTAGATTGGACAGATAACGATAACAACGGATGTAATTTATTTACAAGGTAGTATTAAAAAATGAACGAGAAATATGACGCGTTAAAAAGCAACGTACGCATGCTGGGTGATATCCTAGGTAACACAATTCAAGAAGCACATGGTGATGTTATTCTTGAAAAAGTGGAGACCATTCGTAAACTATCAAAATCCGCTACGGCAGGAAGCCAAGAGCGTGAAGATTTGATAGAAGAGATCAAAAACTTACCCAATGAGCAACTCACTCCGGTTGCACACGCATTCAGCCAATTCCTAAATCTGACCAACATTGCCGAGCAATACCACACCATTTCACGTCATTGTGAAGAGCAAGTGTGCGAACCCGATGCAATTAATACTTTGTTTGGCAAATTAGCCAACAACGACATCAGTAAAGAAGACACCGCGCAAGCAATTAAAGAACTCAACATTGAACTAGTGCTTACCGCGCACCCGACTGAAATTGCCCGTCGCACCATGATCAATAAATTGGTCAAAATCAATCAGTGCTTATCGCAATTAGAACACAGTGATCTTTCTCCTCGCGAACGCCTTAAAACTGAGCGTCGCTTAGAAGGTTTAATTGCTCAATCTTGGCACTCTGATGTGATTCGTCAGCAACGCCCGACGCCATTAGATGAAGCTAAATGGGGCTTTGCCGTGGTGGAAAACTCATTATGGGAAGCCGTCCCTGCCTTCTTGCGTGAGTTTGATGATCGCCTTAAAGGTCACCTTGGTGAAGGCCTTGCTATTGATGCTCGCCCAGTGCATTTTACTAACTGGATGGGCGGCGATCGCGATGGTAACCCGAATGTGACGCACCCTATTACTCAAGAAGTACTGTTACTTTCTCGTTGGAAAGCGGCCGATTTATTCCTAGGTGATATTCAAGAATTAATCACTGAACTGTCTATCGTTCAATGTAACCAACAAGTCCGAGATCTTGCTGGCGATGCACACGAACCTTATCGCGCCATCTTAAAAGGTTTACGCACTTTATTGACCAATACCACCACGGTATTAGATGCCCAAATCAACGGCGAAGATGTGCCTAACCTGCCAATTTTAACCACGGTTGATCAGTTGTGGGATCCGCTTTTAGCCTGTTATCAATCACTACGCGAATGTGGCATGAGCGTGATTGCTGAAGGGACGATTGTTGATACTCTGCGTCGCGTTAAAGCCTTTGGTGTGCATCTTGTTCGTTTGGATATTCGCCAAGAAAGTACTCGTCATTGTGATGCGATCGCAGAAATGACTCAGTTCCTTGAACTTGGTGATTATGCTCAATGGTCTGAAGATGAAAAAGTGGCGTTCTTAATTAAAGAGCTCAGCTCAAAGCGCCCTCTCTTGCCGCGTAACTGGCAACCATCAGCGGAAGTTCAAGAAGTATTAGACACTTGTCGCGTCATGGCGCAGCACCCACGCGAAGCCTTTGGCGCTTATGTTATTTCAATGGCGCGTACTGCATCCGATGTGCTTGCAGTGCATTTACTATTACAAGAATGTGGCTGTAAATTCCGCATGGATGTGTGCCCATTATTCGAAACTTTAGATGATTTAAACCATTCTGAAGTGGTGATGAAGCAGTTGTACTCACTTGAGTGGTATCGTGATTTCATCAACAACCACCAAATGGTGATGATTGGTTATTCTGATTCAGCCAAAGATGCTGGCGTGATGTCAGCCGGTTGGGCGCAATACGATGCAATGGACAAACTGGTTAAAGTTTCAGACGCTGAAGGCATCGAGCTTACCTTGTTCCACGGCCGTGGCGGTACGGTTGGTCGTGGCGGTGCACCTGCCCATGCAGCATTACTGTCTCAGCCACCACGCAGCCTAAAAGGCGGTTTACGCGTCACAGAACAAGGCGAAATGATCCGCTTTAAACTGGGCTTACCGGATGTTGCAGTCAACAGCTTCAACTTATATGCCAGTGCGATTTTAGAAGCGAATTTACTTCCGCCTCCAGAGCCGAAAAAAGAATGGCGCGATCTGATGGATGTTTTATCTGAAGTCTCGTGTGAAGCTTACCGTGGCATAGTGCAAGGCGAACCCGATTTCGTGCCTTACTTCCGCGCGGCAACTCCAGAGCAAGAACTTGGCAAACTGCCATTAGGATCTCGCCCGGCTAAGCGTAATCCTCAAGGTGGGGTCGAAAGTTTGCGTGCTATTCCTTGGATTTTCTCATGGAGCCAAAACCGCTTAGTGCTACCTGCTTGGCTTGGCGCCGGTGAAGCGATCCAGTATTCGATCGATAAAGGTCATCAAGCGATGCTGGAAGAAATGTGTCGTGAGTGGCCGTTCTTCTCAACTCGTTTAGGCATGCTAGAAATGGTGTACTCGAAGTGTAATATCGAGGTATCGCGTTACTACGATCAGCGCCTAACCGATGAGTCATTATGGCCATTAGGTGAGCGTCTACGCACCCAATTGCAAAAAGATATCGTCACAGTTCTTAACGTGGAAAACAACGAAAATTTAATGCAAAACGACCCATGGGGGCTAGAATCCATTCGCCTACGCAACACGTATGTTGAACCACTCAACATGCTGCAAGCCGAGCTGTTGTACCGTACTCGTCAAACAGACAACCCATCGCCTGAACTAGAAGAAGCGTTGATGTTGACTATCGCCGGTATCGCGGCGGGTATGCGTAACACCGGATAATCGCAAGTCATGACTAAAATCAAAGCCGCACTCGTTGCGGCTTTTTTGTGGTTCTCGCTTTTTTTCTGTTAGTTTCACAACTCAAGCAAGACGCCATATCGAAGCCTACGCAATTAGAGTATGATTTGCTGAGCTAATCGATTGGAACATTCTATGTCTTTACCGCACGTCATTTTAACTATCTTGAGCCAAAAAGAAGCCACAGGATACGATATAACCAAAGCCTTCTCGCAACAGGCCGGACAATACTGGAAAGCCAGTCATCAACAGGTGTATCGAGAGCTCAGTAAAATGCTGGCCAAGGAATGGGTGACTTGTGAAGAATTATTGCAAGTCGGTAAGCCAGATAAAAAAGTGTACGCCATCACCCCTTATGGCAGTAAAGCATTAGAAATGTGGTTTGAACTGCCAATGTCACACACCGAATTACGCGATGAATTCAGTGCCAAGCTAATGGCCTGCACGGTACAATCCCCGCAACCATTAATAGAGCAACTCGAGCGTTTGATCCCCGAAAACGAAGCGCTGCTCCTCCATTATCAACAACTCGACGCCCGCTACTCGCTACAATCCACATTATCGGCTTCATTGCGTTTAGAACGCCTCACCGTGCGCCGCAACCTGATTGAACGCCAATCATGGCTAACATGGGCGATAGATGTGAAGCAGGAATTAGAGTCGATATTGACTAAAAGATTGGCGTAATTCTTAGCGAAAGGCTTGCTTGGGGAAAAGTACGTTTAATTTAAATTCGATCTAATATTAAAGCGATATCGAGTCATTCTTAAGCGACTGCAAGTACAAATTATAGGCGTTATAGTAAATATGCCCTCACTGTACTACAATGAATACAGAGTAATACAATAGGAAATCACTATGCCGTCTATGTCTGTTAGGATCCCTGAAGAAGTAGAAAAGAAATTAGCCATTCTTGCTAAATCAACAGGGCGAACCAAATCGTGGATAACAAATCAAGCGATTCAAAGTTATTTAGATCGTGAACTTTGGCAGGTCAATGAAATCAAAAAAGCCATTAGCGAAGCTGACTCCGGACAATTCTCTACTGATAGTGAAGTGAAAAAGGTTTTCTCTAAGTGGGGCGTGGATGCAGGTTAAATGGCTAAAAAATGCATTACTAAACCTAGAACATTACGCGGATTACTTAAACGAACATAATCCTCAAGCTGCAAGACATTTTGTTAAAGAAATACACGATTTAACCGAGCTCCTCAAAGATAATCCATCAATGGGACGAGCAGGAAGAATATTTGGCACTAGAGAGCTTATTTTACAGAAATTTCCTTACCTAATACCTTATCGAGTAAAAGATAATTGCATTGAAATATTGCGAGTATTCCCTACCAATATGTCTCAACCGGACTTTTCGTAAATATCAAATTCAAGCGTAAAAAAGACAGCTAGAAGCGGCTTTAAATCAATGCAGCTCAGAGGTGACTGTATTTTCGCGAAGAGACAATATCCTAACAAGCCATTGGGACTGTAACCCGCCAACTCTGCCTAAATTTTGCTTGGTGGAAAGACTCGTTTTGATGCACCAATCATGGATGATTGGTGCGGCTTCTTTCGCACATGGATGTGCGGTTGAAGCCGATATCAAAGAAGAGTGTTGTAGCCAAGAGTGACAAAATTTCTAGCAGCGGCCTTTTTGCCACCTTTTTGGGCTGTTGAAAAAAGGTTGGTCGCCGAAGGCTGTGCGATGAGCTCACCCCCAACATCAAAACCCAAAAAAGGCCTACCTTTCGATAAGCCCTTTATAACCTAAATTCACACAATAATTCAAAGACTAAGGACGAACCCCTAGCGTATGACACAACGCATAGGTCATTTCAGAACGGTTTAGCGTATAGAAATGGAAGTCTTTGACTCCTTCACGACTTAGGGTTCGCACCATATCAATCGCTTGACTGGCACCGACCATTTGACGTGTGACGGGATCATCATCCAAGCCTTCGTATTGTTTTGCCATCCAGCTTGGAATACGCACATTGGTCATGTCGGCAAAACGTTTGGCTTGTTTGTAGTTTGAAACGGGCAAAATGCCTGGGATGATTTCAACATCAATGCCGGCAGTTACGCAGCGGTCGCGAAAGCGTAAGTAGCTTTCCACATCGAAGAAGAATTGGGTAATGGCGCGGTTCGCTCCGGCATCGACTTTGCGTTTAAGGTTGATCAAGTCCGCTTGAGCATTTTTAGCTTCTGGATGTACTTCTGGGTAAGCGGCAACCGAAATATCAAAATCTGCCACCCCTTTTAGTAATTCAACTAAGTCAGAAGCATACATGTCTGGCTTGCCACCCGATTGCGGTAAATCGCCACGCAGCGCCACGATATCGCGAATACCGTTGTTCCAGTAGTCTTTAGCTATGGTTTTTAATTCATCGCGGCTAGCATCGATACAGGTTAAATGCGGCGCGGCAATCAGACCGGTTTGATCTTTGATTTCTTTAATGATGGAGTGGGTACGATCACGCTCGCCAGAGTTGGCACCGTAAGTCACTGAAACAAACTTAGGTTGTAGCGTTTTTAGGCGATGGATAGAACTCCAAAGTGTTTCTTCCATTTTTTCACTGCTTGGCGGAAAAAACTCAAAAGAAACGTTAATCTTGCCTGCCAGATCGGCAACGTTGTGATTAAGTGCGTCAATATGACCTGCGTGTGAATAGCTCATTTCTTTATTCTCCCTGTGGCGGAGCCACTTATAAATCAACAGCGGCAAGGCCACTTATAAACTAACTGCGGAAAATTCCCTTCCACAACGAACATATACCAATGCCAGAAAATATCGCGTAACTCGTATTATCGTCAAACAAAAACAAGATTCCGTATCTTCTTCGCTTAGGCTCATGTACGGAATGACGTCGAGTGCTAAGTGATTGGTATTTATTAAAATAAATATTATACACAACTTAAATATCGCAACAAATTTTGCATTTAGCCGTCTATATGTCTAAAGAATGTCTTGAATAGGATCTAATGTCAACGATCTGAACATGAATTTTTTTCATATTGCGAGTGAGTAGATTTCAAATCATAAAAAATGCCACTTATCCTGCGCGATCTTTCTGGTTGAAAGAGCAAAAGATAAGTGGCATTTGAAACATTTAACTTACGTCGCTACTAGGAATTCAATCGAATAGCCCTTACAACAAAATCGACAGTCGATTCAAATCCGATTGCAATGCACCTGCTGTCACCATTTTTCCAGCACCTGGGCCACGAATAACCAACGGATTTTCTTTATACCAATGGCTTTCTATTGCAAAGATATTGTCACATGGCAATAAGTTCGCCAGCGCATGTTCAGGATTTAATGCCTCAACACCAACCGTCGCTTTGCCATCTCGATTTAAACGCGCCACATAACGCAGCACCTTTCCATCCGCTTGGGCTTTTTCCAAACGTTCGGTTAAACGCTCATTAAGCAATGCGCCGTAATCGAAAAAATCATCGGTTGAAAGATGTTGCAACTCTTGCGGCACCAAAGACTCAACTTTGACATCTTCAGGTTCAATGGTAAATCCAGCTTCGCGGGCAAGGATCACTAATTTACGCATCACATCAGAACCATCTAAATCTGAGCGAGGATCCGGTTCGGTTAACCCTTGTTGCCACGCCAAATCAACTAAATCACTAAACGGAATTGAGCCATCAAATTGCTGGAACAACCAAGATAATGTACCGGAAAAAATGCCCGAAATAGCGGTAATTTCATCACCACTATCACGCAGATCATGAATGGCATAGTTGACTGGCAAACCTGCCCCCACGGTGGCGTTATACAACCAATGACGTCCGGTTTTTTGGAACGCATCTTTGATGGCATGATAACGAACCGAGCTTGATGCACCGGCGATTTTATTGGCGCAAATCAGGTGCATACCTTGTTCGGCAATTCGTTCATATTGATCGGCTAACAAAGCGCTGGCAGTGACATCCATCACCACCACTTCATCGTAGCGTGTTTGGTGGGCCAGCGTGTCTAACCAAGTGCCACCATCATTACTGATACTCTCATCTTCAAATTGAGCCAGTGCATCTTTTGGGGTAATGCCATTGAGATCGAGCCAGTAGGTTTGACTATCAACCACTGCTACTAAATCAAAACTCATGCCGCTGCGTTTTTCTAATTCCGCTTGTTGGCTTTCAAATAGAGCCAACCAACTAGAGCCAATATTACCTTTACCACACAATGCAATCGCGACACGTTTTTGTGCTTGGAACAGTTGAGAATGCACACCAGCAACAATACTTGCGACATCTGTGCGACGTAAAATGGCAACTAAACTCAAGCCTGAATCTGCGGCAGAGACGAACTCCACAGGGGCATCTTTTAATTGTTGATAGAAGCCATAACAATGATTGGCATTACTGGTCACGCCAGCGCCAACAGCAGCCACCATTGAGTAGCCTTCTTTTAGCTTAATTTCTGCGCCAACCGCGATATCTTGCAAGTAACTTAACGCATCTCCGGCAATTTCTTGCGTATACGCCAGCAGCAAGCAACCTTGATCAGGCTGTGATTCCATTGCTAAGGGTTGTAATTGTGCGCGAGCTAATGAACGCATCACATCTAACTGCAAACGTTCAAAATCATGTCCTGCGCCAAAATGAATTTGCACCATTAATACTTCTTCAATCGAAGTGATAATTTTGGCACCACGACCAGAAGCTAATACACGCTCAATTCGAGTTGAGCCACATTCTGGTTGGTAACTGCAACGCAGGCTTAAATCCATCGCGCTTTGTGCTACCGGTTGCAGTGTTCGGCTATGCAGTACTGGCGCAGCAAGACGAGCAAGCTCACTGGCTTCATCTAGACGCAGCAAAGGCAATAAACACGCATCAGAGACTTTACGCGGGTCGGCGCTAAACACACCTGCGACATCACTCCAAATGGTCACGCGTGTCACTTCGGCTAGTACGCCAATCACAGTGGCTGAATAATCGGAACCATTACGCCCTAATAACACAGTTTCACCCGCATCGTTACGCGCCATAAAGCCGGTGATCACGATACGAATTTTTCCGTGCTGCGCTAGGCGCTCTTTAAGCAAAGGTAACGAGCGAGCGCGATCGACTTCTGGTTGAGCACCACGTTCTGCGCGTAAGAAGCGACGAGAATCCAATTGCACCGCTTCCATATCTAAATGACATAGCAAGGCACTTAATAGACGCGAAGACCACACCTCACCATGACCGAGAGCATCACAGCGCTCAACAACATTAACTGGCGCGGTGATCTCACTTAATTCTAAGAACTCATGATGCAATAAATCCAATAACGGTTGTGCGGCTTCTGCCGGTAATAATGACTCAACCAGATCCACTTGAAATTGACGTAACTGTTGTAGAATTTCGTGGGCAATTCGACCATCTTTTTCCAATGCTGCTAACCAATCAATCAATCGATTGGTGGTACTGCCCGCCGCTGATACAACAATTAAATCCGATTGATTGGAGTATTCGCGCAAAATATTTGCCACGCGTTTATAACATTCGGGATTAGCTAAACTGCTGCCTCCAAATTTGTGTAATTGACGAGCCGTGCTCATTTACGCTACCTCTTGTGCTTTTTTAAATGCTTGCTCTAAATCGGTGATCAAGTCTTGGCTATCTTCTAAGCCGACCGATACACGGAGCAAGGTTTGTGCAATACCTGCTTGTTGTTGCGCTTCATCTGACATGGCGCGATGTGTCATCGAAGCAGGATGACAAATTAGACTTTCCACTCCCCCTAGCGATTCCGCTAACGAGAATAATTGGAGCTGACCAACAAAAACCTTCAATTGTTCCATACTGCCGTTCAGTTCAAAGCTAAGCATAGAACCAAAACCAGTTTGTTGTGCTTTGGCGATCTCATGGCCCGGATGTTGTGGCAAGCTTGGGTGATAAACAGTGCCTACTAATGCTTGGGTTTGTAAAAATGCTAATAATGCTTGGGCGCTTTCTTCATGGACTCGCATCCGTGCTGGAAGCGTTCTTAAACCACGCAAGGTCATATAACTATCAAACGGCGTCCCTGTGGCACCAATGCAGTTGCCCCACCATGAAAGCGTTTCGACATGGTCAGGATCTTTTGCAATGATCACGCCGCCAATCACATCAGAATGACCGTTAATGTATTTGGTGGTGGAATGCACCACAAAATCTGCGCCTAATGTAATCGGCTTTTGGTACACCGGTGTCATAAAGGTGTTATCAACGGCCACTAATGCACCGACTTGCTTGGCTTTTTGACAGGCTAACGCGATATCGACCACGCGAACCAAAGGGTTAGATGGAGTTTCAAGTAAAATCAGCTTAGGCTTTTTGGCGATGGCTGCATCAAATTCAGCTTGATTGGATTGATCGACAAACTGAACTTTAAAGTCACCTTTTTGCGCGCGCGTATTAAATAAACGATAAGTACCACCGTAACAATCATGCGGCGCAATAATTAAATCATCAGGGCTTAAGAAAGCCGACACCCATAAATTTAGAGCCGAAGTACCACAATTGGTGATCACCGCGCCTGCACCTGACTCTAATTCTGACAATGCTTGTTCAAGTAGTCCGCGGTTAGGGTTGCCCGAGCGGGTATAGTCGTATTGCGGCACTTCACCAAAGGCAGGAAAGCCGTAGTTGGTAGAAAGATAAATCGGTGGCACGACCGCGTGATATTGAGAATCCGATTCAATACCGGTACGCACAGCAACAGTAGCAGGCTTTCTTGAACTCATGGTGTCTTCCTTTTCCATTTGCGCTTTGTTTTCTTTGAAAATAGATTGATTTAAAGAGTTAAAACCGCAATCACGAATCAATTGTTTGACAGAAATTCAATCTTACCGTTTTTTTAGGCAGTATTGTGCTTTCTCTCGTTCTTTTCTGCTACTTTATCGCTACCAAATCAAGACGTCAACACTTCTGGACGTCTAAACGTCTTTACTTGTGGCAGTCAATGCCGCTAGAATCGCACCCTGACAATTAATAATACCAATCAAAGTAATGAGATGATCAGATATTTACCTTGATTGATATAACAACAATAAACAGCGAAGGTACATGATGGCCGATTGGAATGGTGACTACATTAGCCCGTATGCGGAACATGGGAAAAAAAGTGAACAAGTTAAAAAAATCACAGTTTCTATTCCGCTCAAAGTATTAAAAATACTGACAGATGAGAGAACTCGTCGCCAAGTCAATAACCTGCGCCATGCCACTAATAGTGAATTGTTGTGTGAAGCATTTTTGCATGCTTATACCGGTCAGCCTCTGCCAACCGATGAAGACTTACGAAAAGATCGCCCTGATGATCTGCCAGCAGAAGTGAAAAAACTGATGACCGAAATGGGCATCGAATTCGAAGCTTTTGATGATTAACAACCGATTCTCATTTTAGTCATTAATCACTAAAAATTGATGACTAGGGGCTGTTAATCTTTCGTGGTTGTTTTTGCTGCGAATTGTTGGGTTTTTATACAAGGAAGAGGCTTTGTGGTGTAGCTGGCTACACGAAAAGCCGATGACGAAGTAGAAAAGACCAACAAACGCAGCCCGAAGGGTTCGGCTAAAAGCCTTTTACTCTTCGTTAAGTCTCATTTACTTAGAATAACTAGGCTTCAATCGACTTGCCTCGATTAAAAGGCTTTTATCTCGAACAAAATTTAATCACGAAAGATCAACAGCCCCTAGAAACGAACAAAAAAAGCCCGATCAAATTAGATTTGATCGGGCTTTTTTTGTTCAACTTTCTTCAATTAGAAAGGACTTATACCAATTCCATAAATTTAATGATCATTCAAAATTGAGTACAGAGAAAAGTATCAAAAGCCATGGGTGCCTTGTCTTAAGCGATCAAGGACGGATCAGCGTCTTTTCGGCGTATTCAAATTGATCAAATATAAAATGGAATTGGTATTAAAATTTATTTGTACTGCTCAGGTAACGCAATACGCGCCACACCAGACTTCACCGCCGCGCGAGCGACAGCGCCAGCAACGCGTGGTAATAAACGTGGATCCATTGGTTTTGGAATAATGTACTCCGAGCCAAAGCTTAATGATTCAACCCCTGCAGCAGCTAACACTTCCGCTGGCACTTCTTCTTTAGCCAACTGACGAATCGCCTCTACCGCAGCCAATTTCATTTCAGTGTTAATTTCACTGGCACGAACGTCCAACGCACCACGGAAAATGAATGGGAAACAAATCACGTTGTTAACTTGGTTTGGGTAATCACTGCGTCCGGTCCCCATGATCAAATCATTACGTACTTTGGCAGCAATTTCTGGTTTGATTTCAGGATCTGGGTTTGAACAAGCAAATACCACCGGTTTGTCTGCCATTAATGCCAAAGCTTCAGGTGGCAGTAAGTTTGGACCTGATACCCCTAAGAATAAATCTGCCCCTGTAATCACATCTTCAAGGGTGCGCATGTCGGTGTTATTGGCGAACAATTGCTTGTATTCATTAAGATCGTCACGACGTGTATGGATCACACCTTTACGGTCAAGCATGTAGATTTTTTCGCGCAATGCGCCACATTTGATCAATAGTTCCATACAAGCGACTGCCGCTGCGCCCGCGCCTAAACAAACAATTTTACACTCGTGCAGTTTCTTACCTTGCAGTTCAATCGCATTCAACATGCCGGCAGCGGTGACAATCGCAGTACCGTGCTGGTCATCATGGAATACTGGAATATCACAACGCTCAATCAATTGACGTTCAATTTCAAAGCAATCTGGTGCTTTGATATCTTCTAAGTTGATACCACCAAAGGTGTCAGCAATGTTCGCTACGGTGTCGATAAATTCTTCGATGGTGCGGTGTTTTACTTCAATATCGATCGAATCTAAACCAGCAAAGCGTTTGAACAATAAAGATTTACCTTCCATCACTGGCTTTGACGCCAATGGACCTAAATTACCTAAACCTAAGATCGCGGTACCATTTGAGATCACAGCAACCATATTACCTTTACCGGTATATTTGTAAGCATTATCAGGGTTCAGCGCAATTTCGCGCACCGGCTCTGCCACGCCTGGGCTATAGGCTAAAGCAAGATCTTCCGCCGAATCGGCAGGTTTCGTCAGCGCAATAGCAATTTTACCGGCGATCGGTTGGGCATGATAATCCAAAGCTTGTTGGCGGAAATCTTTGGTCTTTTGAGTATCGGACATAATTTAGGTGTTCCTAAGAAGATGAGGCAGGAATGGCGATAATAATGGATTGCACGGTCGGGATCTACTGTCGCTATTTTATTTTAGACAAGAAAAAAGAGATGCATTTGCATGCATCCCTTTGAAATTTGTCTCTGAGTCTAAAAATTTTAGGCTGAGATTATTTGCTGCTAAGAGCACCAAAACGCTTGTTGAAGCGATCAACACGGCCGCCAGTATCAACGATACGTTGCTTACCAGTGTAGAACGGGTGACATTTGTCACATACGTCTAAGTGGATGCTGTCTTTAGCTAGAGTTGAGCTGAATTCGAAAGCGTTACCGCAAGAACAAGTTGCAGCAACTGTTTTGTATTCTGGGTGGATTCCAGTTTTCATAGGACAAACCTTAATATTGGTCCGTATCGCTATCTGGTTCTTTCCTTTTATCTCACTCTTTATAAAAAGAGATAAACAAAGGATGCCAGACACCATACGTGGTGTTAAAAATGATGCAGAAATCTACATCGTTCGAGGCGCAGTATAATAATGAATCACAGCCCATCGATCAAGGAATTTGCTCTGTTTTTCAGCATTTATTGTTCGAGGCCAATTTCATTACCTTATATGACCCTCGAACATAGACACTAAATAATTGGAGTTACAGTTAGGCGACAAGTGCACGAAGCCCTATGAGCCATCTTTTATAAATAGGCAGGTCAACTATGTGATTAGGGTGAGTAAACGCAGTCTATTGTTGTTTATATAAAATAAGACTGAAGCTTCTAGTATAAACGTGTATAGGTGCTCGAAATTGCAATGGGCTTGCTTTATTATAGAGCCTCATTCGCCGTATTCTGTTGCCACGGAAATTCATCACTTATGCGCCCCACTATCGCCCAAGTCGCTTTGCCTGTCCCGTTGGACAAATGTTTTGATTACCAGATCCCGAATTATTTATATCCGGTGGTAGGCGGACGAGTGTCGGTACCTTTTGGCCGCCAAACCTTAACCGGCATCGTGACCGCTTTGGTCGATACGTCTGATTTACCAGTCGAACAACTCAAGCCCATCAAAGCCTGTTTAGACCAACAACCAGTATGGCCGACGCCTTTATATCAGCTATTGATCTGGTGCAGTCAATTTTACCAATATCCGCTTGGCGATACATTCTCTCTTGCCTTGCCTTCACTACTGCGCAAAGGCAAAGCCGCCAGTTTTGCCAGCATGAAACAATGGCATATTACCGACTCAGGTAAAGATCAATTCGCGGCAGGGTTCGGTCGTGCTCATCTACAAGCTCAAGCGATGCGATTAGTGGAAAATGGCCCCGTGCCTCATCCACTGATGATAGAAGAAGGGGTCAGTAGTAACACCTTAAAAACGCTGCAAGATAAAGGTTGGATCAGTGTGAGCCATTCTCAACCTGTGACCTCTCGTTGGCCCAAAGACATCGAGAATAGCGACCTCAAACCTAAACTGAATGAAGAGCAAGCGATCGCAATTGCCACCGTTAATAATGTATCTGGCTTTGGCTGTTACTTATTGGATGGGGTGACAGGTTCGGGGAAAACCGAAGTATATTTAAACTTGCTAAAACCGGTACTCGATAAAGGTCAGCAAGCATTGATTCTGGTGCCTGAAATTGGCTTAACCCCACAAACGATTCAGCGCTTTAAACGCCGCTTTAATGTGCCGGTAGAAGTAATCCATTCAGGTTTAAATGATACCGAACGCCTCAACGCGTGGTTATCGGCGCGAGATAAGCAAGCTGGCATAGTGATCGGCACACGTTCGGCGCTGTTCACTCCATTTGCTAGCTTGGGCATCATTATTGTCGATGAAGAGCATGACGCCTCTTATAAACAACAAGATACTTTGCGTTACCATGCGCGCGATGTCGCGGTGATGCGCGCCCACAAAGATAATATTCCCATCGTGTTAGGCTCTGCCACTCCGGCACTGGAAACTCTGCACAATGCCCAAGTGGGTAAATATCATTACTTAACCCTAAGCAAACGCGCAGGTAATGCTCAAGCCGCCAGCCATAAAGTGCTCGATATTAAAGGTTTATATTTAGAAGGTGGCTTATCTGCGCCACTAATCGCCCAAATGCGTCGCCACTTAAATGACGGCAATCAAGTCATGTTATTTTTGAATCGGCGTGGATTTTCGCCCGCGTTAATGTGTCATGAATGTGGCTGGATTTGTGAATGTAAGCGTTGCGATGCTTATTATACCTTTCACCAAGGTAGCCAAGAGATCCGTTGTCATCACTGCGGATCGCAAAGACCGGTAGTGCGTCAGTGTGAAGGCTGTGGTTCCACTCAATTGGTTTCAGTTGGAGTGGGTACCGAGCAGCTTGAAAAACAACTTGAGATGCAATTTCCTGAATTCAAAACCTTGCGCATTGATCGTGATAGCACCCGCCGCAAAGGCAGTTTAGAGTCGGCATTAGAATCGATCCGTACTGGCGAGTATCAAATTTTAATCGGCACGCAAATGTTGGCTAAAGGGCATCACTTCCCTAATGTCACTTTAGTGGGGCTAATTGATGTCGATGGTTCGCTTTATAGCAGTGATTTTCGCGCCTCAGAACGGTTGGCACAATTGTTTATTCAGGTTGCTGGTCGCTCAGGGCGAGCCAGTAAACCAGGTGAGGTTTTACTGCAAACTCACCACCCCGAGCATGCGTTATTACAATCCTTGTTGCATAAGGATTATCACCACTTTGCTCAGACAGCACTGAAAGAGCGAAAAATGGCACTGTTGCCACCTTTTACTCATTTGACTTTGATCCGTGCCGAAGCGACTCAAAATGACTCAACCGAAAGTTTTTTACGCCAAGTTAGACACACATTAGAAGCGCATCCACTGTTTGATGAGACTTGCATGGTACTAGGCCCTATGCCGGCACCATTATCCAAACGCGCAGGAAAATACCGCTGGCAACTACTGCTACAAATCGAAACAAGATCGAAAATGCAGCGTATCTTAGCGTCGGCAAAACCGGCAATTCAGCTGTTGCCACTGGCCAAAAAAGTACGCTGGTCATTAGACATCGAGCCGCAAGACCTTAGTTAGTAATATCTCAATAGTTATAAATAGGGCTGCAAAATAATTCAATGCGAGCAATATCACTTTTTTTATGTAATTATTGCAGCCTAATTAATGTTAACTACTTAATTTTAAGCATAAAATGAGAATATTCGTAATGCTAATGCCTCCTTGTCGGATTAACGTTTTGTTTTAATCATAAGCAGGGTAACCAGCGCGAATGCTCACCACCCATTTTTATAACATTAAGACGTCGTTATCCGGTGGGATGAAACCATTATTTTGCCTATATCAGCGCATTTTTTAAGATATAGGTTATACCCATTTGGGTTTTTAGAGAGAGGAAAATTTATGGCGACAATGAAGGAGGTTGCCCGACTTGCAGGCGTATCCACTGCCACCGTTTCAAGAGCATTAATGAGCCCAGAAAAAGTATCTAACTCAACTCGAAGACGAGTAGAAGATGCGGTGATGTCATCGGGATATTCGCCTAACTCATTGGTAAGAAACTTACGACGCAACGAATCGAAAACCATTATCGTTATCGTGCCGGATCTCTGTGATCCTTATTTCTCAGAAATCATTCGAGGGATTGAAGATACCGCCGCTGAACATGATTATTTAATTTTACTGGGTGATAGCAGTCAGCAACTTAACCGTGAAACCACGTTTATGAATTTGGTGTTTACCAAACAAGCTGATGGCATGGTATTACTCGGTAGTGACACCCCTTTTGATGTCAGCAAGCCGGAACAAAAAAATCTTCCACCTTTGGTAATGGGTTGTGAATACGCGCCAGAGCTAGAATTACCAACCGTGCATATTGATAATTTGACCGCCGCGTTTGATATCGTGAATTATCTGACTCAAATGGGACATAAACGCGTGGCCGAAATGTCAGGTCCAGAGAGTGCAGCTTTATGTCAGTTCCGCCACCAAGGCTATCAACAAGCTCTGCGCCGAGCTGGGTTAGAAATGAACCCTAGTCATAGAGTCTACGGTGATTTCAGTTTTGAATCCGGTGCTTTAGCGGTTAAGAGATTATTAACTCAGCCTGAACCTCCAACCGCTATCTTTTGTCATAATGATGCAATGGCGATTGGCGCAATGCAGCAAGCGAAGAAAATGGGCTATCGGATACCACAAGATCTTTCGGTAGTCGGTTTTGATGATATTCAATTTTCACAATACTGCGAACCGCCATTAACCACTATTGCTCAGCCTCGTTATGAGATTGGCAAACAATCAATGTTGATGTTATTAGAAACACTAAAAGGCAATGAAGTTCGAGCCGGTTCGCGCTTACTCGAAGCCAACTTAGTCATCCGCAACAGCGCTGGGCCACCAAAAATTAAATAATAAAATCCAAATAATAGATTCAGCCAACTTAAGCCTTATATACTTTTAATTAGAGAGAGGCGATGGGTTGGCTTTTTTATGCCACTTTATAAATCGTAGATATTTGAGCCAATTGGTATTAATATGTGGCTCCTTTTTTAAACAATACAAAATTATAGAGCGCCCGTGGCTAATAGAGATTACGTAAGAAAAAGTCCTGCACCCAAAAAGAAGAACACTCGCAAGTCTGCACCGAAGAAGAAAGCATCCCAACGTGCGATCCCTTGGAAGGCGGCTATTATTGCGATCATTCTCGCTGGCGGATTAATCTCTTTGATCTCAATGCTTAATAATGATCCAGAACCGGCAACCCCAAGCGCTACGATTATTCCTGTCGCGCCAAAAGCCAAGCCTAAAAAAGCGCTACCTCCACCGCCGAAAGAACAGTGGGATTACATGCAAAGTTTGCCGCAACGCGAAATTGAAGTAAAAGCCAAAGAACAAGTCGTACCAAAGATCCCTTACATCATGCAATGTGGCGCATATAAAGTGGAGTCTCAGGCAGAACAGCGCAAAGCGAACATCGCCTTCCAAGGTTTGAAAAGTAAGGTATTGAAGCTAGAAGGCAGTAGTTGGTATCGCATCATCTTGGGCCCTTATACTTACAAACGCTTAGCGGTAAAAGATCAGCACGTATTGCAGCGCGCTAAGATCGAGCCATGTATCATCATGAAAGACACGCTGGGGAAATAAAAATCATCCCCTCCCTTTCTTAACTATAGTCTAAAAATGCTCGTCACCTCGGAAGCGAGGGACGAGCTATCCATGAGCTCGCTTTGCTCTTTTTATATTCACCAAACTGCCCGTTCGATCCTGTGCCATTTTCCTTTCTTCCCTTGAATTCCACCCTCTTCAGCCGCATATAAATTAAAACAGCAGAATAAGAAGAGGTTCCTTGTGACTACGATAGTATCTGTACGCCGTAATAATAAAGTTGTCATCGCCGGTGATGGCCAAGTCTCTCTAGGCAATACCGTAATGAAAGGCAATGCAAAAAAAGTGCGTCGTCTTTATAACGGACAAGTATTAGCCGGTTTTGCTGGCGGTACAGCCGATGCTTTTACTCTATTTGAGCGTTTTGAGCGTAAACTTGAAATGCACCAAGGCCACTTAACCAAAGCGGCGGTGGAACTTGCCAAAGATTGGCGCAGCGATCGCGCGTTACGCAAACTTGAAGCAATCCTTGCCGTGGCCGATGAAACCGCTTCTCTTATTATCACTGGTAATGGTGACGTGGTTCAGCCTGAAAACGATTTAATCGCAATTGGTTCTGGTGGTAATTTTGCTCAATCTGCCGCGATTGCGTTATTAGAGAACACCGATTTAGAAGCGCGTGAAATTGCTGAAAAAGCCTTAAATATCGCCGGTGATATCTGTGTGTTCACCAATCACCACCATACTATTGAAGAATTATAAACCGCAGACTCAACACGGTTGCTAATTTATATGAAGCTTATCTCTTCTTAAAGAAGGAAAAATTTATGTCTGAAATGACACCTCGTGAAATTGTTCATGAACTCAATCAACACATTATCGGCCAAAGTAAAGCCAAACGTGCGGTGGCGATTGCACTGCGTAATCGCTGGCGTCGTATGCAATTATCAGAAGACTTTCGCGCCGAAGTAACGCCAAAGAATATTTTGATGATCGGCCCAACTGGTGTGGGTAAAACAGAAATAGCACGCCGTTTAGCCAAGCTAGCCAATGCTCCTTTCATTAAAGTTGAAGCCACTAAATTTACCGAAGTCGGCTATGTGGGCAAAGAAGTCGAAAGCATTATTCGTGACTTGATGGACGTGTCGATTAAATTGACCCAAAAACAAGAAATGGACAAAGTGAAATTCCGCGCCGAAGAACAAGCGGAAGAGCGCGTTCTTGATGCGCTATTGCCACCTCCTCGCGAAGGTTGGGGCCAAGACGATAAAGCCAAAGACACCGCATCCAATACTCGCCAAATCTTCCGTAAGAAATTACGCGAAGGTCAGCTCGACGATAAAGAAATAGAAATCGATGTGGCTGCGCCGCAAATGGGGGTCGAAATTATGGCGCCTCCTGGCATGGAAGAGATGACCAATCAGCTGCAAGGCATGTTCCAAAACCTAGCGGGCGATACTAAGAAAAGTCGCAAACTAAGAATTAAAGATGCCCTTAAAGCCTTAGTGGAAGAAGAAGCCGCTAAGTTGGTCAATCAAGAGGACTTAAAAGAACAAGCGATTTTCAATGCCGAAAACAACGGGATTGTGTTCATTGATGAAATCGACAAAATCTGTAAACGCGCCGATCAAACCGGTGGCGGTGATGTGTCTCGTGAAGGGGTACAACGCGATCTTCTTCCTTTAGTCGAAGGCAGCACAGTCTCAACTAAACACGGTATGGTTCGCACTGATCACATCTTATTTGTCGCATCTGGCGCATTCCAAACCGCTAAACCGTCAGATTTAATCCCAGAACTGCAAGGTCGCTTGCCAATTAGAGTTGAATTAGAAGCACTCAGCAGTGATGATTTTAAACGTATCTTAACTGAACCTCATGCATCTCTCACAGAGCAATACACCGCATTAATGGGCACGGAAAAAGTGGATGTCGTGTTTACCGAAGATGGTATTGCTCAAATTGCCGATGCAGCATGGCAAGTGAACGAAAGCACCGAGAACATTGGCGCACGTCGTTTGCATACCGTGATGGAACGCTTAATGGATGAGATTTCATTTGATGCTACCGACAATCCTGGCAGTAAAGTTGAAATTAATGCCGACTACGTGAACCAACGTTTAGGTGAATTAGTTGCAGATGAAGATCTTAGCCGATTTATCTTGTAAGATAGTCGCGCTACTCCAGTAAACTAAAAGCTCGCATAACGCGGGCTTTTTAGTGGTTGGGGCTTCTTGTCGTTTACGTATATAATTTAACGACTACTCTTAAATAACCGTCTCTAAATATAAGCACTTATGAAATCAACATTGTCTATTTGGTTGGATGCCGCGCGTCCTAAAACTTTACCCCTTGCGATAGCCTCTATTGCGATTGGTAGCAGCTTGGCTTATACCGACGGTCACTTCTCTTTTCCGATTACATTTTTAGCTTTGTTGACCGCAACTTTATTACAGATTTTATCTAACCTTGCCAATGATTACGGCGACACAGTACAAGGCACCGATAACGATAACCGCATTGGGCCTATTCGAGGCCTTCAACAAGGCGTGATCACTCAAGCCGGCATGAAAAAAGCGATTATGGTCAATATTGGTCTGATCATCATTAGTGGCTTAGCCTTGGTCTTTTATGCTCTGCAAAGCCCAACCAGTATTCTGTCTTTTATCGGCTTAGGCTTATTATCGATTTTAAGTTCAATTGCTTACACTATGGGCAGTAAACCTTATGGTTATGTGGGCTTAGGCGATATTTCAGTCTTTACCTTCTTCGGTTTACTTGGGGTGTTAGGCACTTACTTTTTGCATACCGGTACTATGAGTCCAACCTTGTTATTACCCGCTATCGGCTGTGGCTTTTTTGCCGTGGGTGTACTCAATATCAATAATATGCGTGATATTGAAAATGACACGGTAAGCAATAAGCGCACCATGGTGGTTCGCATTGGTACTGAACGCGCCAAATGCTATCACTTAATGCTGATCACAGCTGGCTGGGTGATGCTAACACTTTATTTGAGTTTGCACGTTTCAACCCCGCTACTCGCATTAACGATGTTGTTGCCTTTAGTACTGGTCTTCAAACACGGCAAAACCATTTGGAATATTGAGCATCCTCGTGAGTTTATTCCTATGATGCCCGATATGGTGAAATGCGCGATTGTGTCGAACCTGATTTTCGCCGTGACGTTAGTTATTGGTAATTAACCGCGCTGGATGAAGCTCCCGAAGGGCAAGTTAAAACAAGCCTTATGCTGCTTTAACTTCAATAAAGATAGAATAACTATGATTGTATTGAATTTGCCTTGCCTAACGCTTGTTTTATTCTTGCTGAGACTCGCATCTTGAGGTTACTTGGGTATATACTCGATAATCATCCCCCGCAAAGAGAAAGGCCACTATGGAATATAATACCTCTGCACTGTGTGACATTTACCTCGACCAAGTAGACGTGGTTGAACCTATGTTCAGCAATTTTGGTGGTTTAACCTCATTTGCAGGGCAAGTGACCACAGTAAAATGCTTTGAAGACAACGGCATTATCCGTTCGATTCTGCAACAAGATGGCACTGGGCGTATTTTATTAATTGATGGTGGTGGCTCATTACGCCGCGCTTTGATTGATGCTGAAATTGCCGCTATAGCAGAAGAAAATTCTTGGGAAGGCATTGTGGTTTACGGCAGTGTGCGTGAAATCGACGAACTGGAAGAGTTGCAAGTTGGCATTCAAGCATTGGCTGCCATTCCGGTCGGCGCCACTCAAACCAACGTTGGTGAGATTGATGTTCCGGTGAATTTCGGAGGGGTTACCTTCTTACCTGAAGATTTCCTTTATGCCGACAATACCGGTGTGATTTTATCGCAAGAGCCGCTTGATGTTAAGCTCGATCTTGATGACGATGATGCAGAGTTGGTCGATTAATCCGATATAAATCCGCTTAGCTTATTGCGCATAAATACCCATATAAAAAAACAGAGCCTAATAAGTGCTCTGTTTTTTTATGTCGTTTTTTACTGGTAAAGCTCGGTGAGAATGGATTACTCCACTTCGTCCATTTTACCAAGTAAACTGCGAATGCGTTCTTGCCAAGCTTGTTGCTCTTGACGCAATGTCTGCGTTTGTTGCTCTAACTCAACGCGACCTTCTTTTAGTTCCGTTGATTCTGAAGTCAATTGCTCATTTTTTTCTTTAAGCTCTTCAACTTCCATTTGCAATAAAGAAATAGTATCGACTGCTGTTTGAATTTTTGCTTCTAGTTGTTCTAAAACTTCGAAAGACATGTTGACTACCTGTTTAATGATCCATGATGAGTGATAGCTCCAGCTACCACTAGCGTTACCTTCATTCTACTCAGCTTCGTTTTATTCGCCATACTCTTATTGCAATATTTTTACCTGTTTGCACAAAAAAACATCAATTATCACTTAAATATGACATTCCGTAGTTATTAGTTTCAACAATGTTAAACAAATTTTCACTACTTAGCCCGAGGCATTGACACTTTTCCCTTATCACTTCGCTACATTTTTATTCAAACTCGAAAAAAGCAAACGTTACCCTTTGGGCTGTGATAAAATCTGCCACGAATTTTCCTTCCCTGTATTTGTATTGGAGTCCCTATGAAACGCGATTTAGCATTAGCATTTTCACGAGTTACAGAAGGTGCTGCGCTTGCCGGTTATAAGTGGTTAGGTCGAGGCGATAAAAACGCTGCCGATGGCGCCGCAGTTGAAGTCATGCGTAGCCTATTAAACCAAACTGAAATCAGCGGTGAAATTGTTATCGGTGAAGGTGAGATCGATGAAGCGCCGATGCTGTACATTGGTGAGCAAGTTGGCGTGGGTGGCGATGCGGTTGATATCGCAGTTGATCCTATCGAAGGCACTCGCATGACCGCGATGGGACAATCAAACGCATTGGCTGTATTAGCCGCCGGTGAAAAAGGCAGTTTCTTAAAAGCGCCTGATATGTACATGGAAAAATTAGTGGTTGGCCCTGGAGCTAAAGGTTGTATCGATCTTAACCTATCAATCGAAGACAATATTCGTAATATCGCTAAAGCATTGAATAAAGAATTACATGAGCTGACTGTCACTACGCTGGCGAAACCTCGTCATGATGACATGATCGCATCAATGCAAAAGATGGGAGTGCGCGTTTTTGCCGTACCAGATGGCGATGTTGCTGCTTCTATCTTAACCTGCATGCCAGACAGCGAAGTGGATATGATGTACTGCATCGGTGGCGCGCCAGAAGGTGTGGTATCTGCGGCGGTTATTCGCGCATTAGATGGCGACATGCAAGGGCGCTTATTGGCTCGTCACGACGTGAAAGGTGATACTCCTGAAAACCGCACTCATGGCGAACTAGAGCTACAACGTTGCGCGGAAATGGGCGTACAAGCTAACGTGATCCTAAAGATGGATGATATGGCGCGCAGCGACAATGTAGTATTTGCTGCCACCGGTATTACCAAAGGGGATTTGCTGGAAGGTATTACACGCAAAGGTAACATTGCCACCACTGAGACCTTAGTGATCCGTGGTAAGAGTCGTACCATTCGTCGCATTAAATCCATTCACTATCTAGAACGTAAAGACGATACGATTAAGAAACACATCTTATAATATCGTTACATTGTTAACTCGGTTGTAGATAGCAAAAAGTCGCTGATTAATCTTCTTAATCAGCGACTTTTTTTCTTTTGTATCAAGTCAAAATCTTATATTAATCCCAAAGCGAGCATATCAAGTCAAAGGGCAACAAATACAGCCGAGTTCGATCAAAGGAGAACGACCTCTGTATTCTATTGCGCTGACTTACCGTAGCTATTTTCGCCGTCGGTGCCCTTCATAAATCCGCACTCCACCAATGTCCACATACCGCAGAATATTGATACTAAAGTGACAATCGCTTGAGCGGCCATCATAGGCGTCATCGAGTCGACCGTCATGGTATCTGCTGCAATATCAGCACCACCTAAACGACCCAAAATGATAGGGACGTACAGTAATAACCACCAATTGGATTTATTTCTATCGTGCCAACGTTTGGCGGTTACCGCTAAGTCGGGGATCAACAAACAAACCACAACAGCCGATAGAATATAGCCGCCCATATTGCCTAAGCCACTTTGGGCAAGAAAAGCGCCCATGCCTAAAATCACAGCGTAATAAAAAATATTCCATATCCAAAAACGCTGTCGACCAATTCTTCCTTGAAAAGAAAATAGCCACTGTTTCCAACTCATCTTGATACCTTAATAAATCCAATTAAAAATTAACGACCTTTTGAAAACACTCTCGATCCATATCTCGAATGTTGACTGTTAAGATCGCCACAAAATCCGCCTTACCACGCAGTGCTGCCATGATGGCTTGCGACAATGCTTGCTTTTGCTCCACAGTTCGACCGCTTAATAACTCCACGGTAACGTGAATAAAATCAACCGTATCGGCTTTATCGCCAATCAACCAATTATGTGGACGTAATGTGCGCGATTTCACATCCATTGCTTGAAATAACCCACTATCAATCGTGGCATGGTGCAAATCTTCTAATAACGCCTGCACATTGACACGTTCTTCAATTGAATCTGAATATTCCATCACTACATTTGGCATTTTCTTTCCTCAATAAATAATCCAACGTTTGCCGCCAATTCCTGTTTGGTTAACATACCGATTTAAGTCAAAATTGCCACTTAACCATCTCGATTTATCTACTATAATCACGCTGAAAATTAATGAAAACTAAACTAACGTTAATCAGGCGATGCTGACATGACTAGAATCATGATCTCATCACATTATTCTGTTATATTCACTGGTAGTACATTTTGGGTTAAAGCCCGCTCATTTATAAAATTGGAGAATATCCTATGCGTCATCCTGTAGTTATGGGTAACTGGAAACTAAACGGTAGCAAAGCAATGGTAACTGAGCTACTAAACGGACTTAACGCTGAACTTGAAGGCGTGACAGGTGTAGACGTTGCAGTAGCGCCACCAGCGTTATTCATCGATCTTGCAGAACGCACTCTTACCGATGCGGGCAGCCAAATCATTCTAGGTGCTCAAAACACTGATCTAAACAACAGCGGTGCTTTCACTGGTGATATGTCTCCAGAAATGTTGAAAGAATTCGGCGCATCTCACATCATCATCGGTCACTCTGAGCGTCGTGAATACCACCACGAATCAGACGAGTTCGTTGCTAAGAAATTCGCATTCCTAAAAGAAAACGGCCTAACGCCAGTTCTTTGCATCGGTGAATCTGAAGCACAAAACGAAGCGGGCGAAACCGTTGCAGTATGTGCACGTCAAATCGACGCAGTGATCAACCTTCTAGGTGTTGACGCTCTTAACGGCGCTATCATTGCTTACGAACCAATCTGGGCAATCGGTACTGGTAAAGCAGCAACAGCTGATGATGCACAACGCACTCACGCGCAAATCCGTGCTCACATCGCAGCGAAATCTGAAGAAGTGGCTAAAAACGTTGTGATCCAATACGGCGGTTCTGTTAAACCTGAAAACGCAGCAGCTTACTTCGCACAACCAGACATCGATGGTGCTCTAGTTGGCGGCGCAGCACTTGACGCGAAAAGCTTTGCCGCTATCGCTAAAGCAGCCGCTGAAGCAAAAAAAGCATAATTAGCTGAATTGAGTTCATCTCTCACATTTGAGAGCTTGCCCTCGAAGCTGATGCATTAAAAAAGGGTTAATGAGATATTTCTCATTAACCCTTTTTGTTTACCATTTTTTATTTTCAATGAGCATACAGACATAAAAAAACCGCAGACTCTCATCTACGGCTTATCTTACAAAACACTGAAAATCCTAAGTAATTAGAATAACTCTTCAGCAACTTTGTATAAGTCAGTTTTCACTGGACGACGCATGTTTTCAATCGCATCAATAATATCATGATGAACCAACTCTTCTTTTTGAATACCAACACAACGGCCACCATGGCCTTCAAGTAAAAGGTGAACTGCGTAGTTACCCATGCGAGACGCTAAAATTCGGTCAAACGCCGTTGGACAACCACCACGTTGAATATGACCCAGTACGGTGGCGCGAGTTTCACGACCGGTTACGGCTTCAATATCTTTGGCTAGTTCATACGCATCCATCTGCAATTCTGTCATCGCAATGATCGCATGCTTTTTGCCTTTTTCGATACCATCTTGAATATTCTGAATTAGCGCTTTTTGATCTAAATTATTTTCAGGGGTAATGATGTATTCACAGCCGCCGGCAATAGCAGACATTAAAGTCAAATCACCACAGTGACGACCCATTATCTCTACAATGGAGATGCGTTGGTGAGATGACGATGTATCACGCAGACGGTCAATCGCATCAATAACCGTATTTAAAGCGGTCATGTAGCCAATGGTGTAATCGGTACCGGCGATATCGTTATCGATAGTGCCTGGTAGACCGATACATGGGAAACCCATTTCAGTGATTTTCTTTGCGCCCATGTAAGAGCCGTCACCACCGATAACCACTAACGCGTCGATACCGTGTTTTTTCAGGTTTGCGATGCCTTTTTCACGCACGGCTACGTCTTTAAATTCAGGGAAACGCGCTGAACCTAAGAAAGTACCACCACGGTTGATCACATCTGATACGCTAGAGCGATCTAACTTCTCAATGCGGTCTTCAACTAAACCAAGGTAGCCATCGTAGATACCAAACACTTCTAGCCCTTCGCCTAGTGCGGTACGGACTACACCACGAATTGCTGCGTTCATGCCTGGTGCATCACCACCACTTGTTAAAACACCGATCTTCTTAACCATGTTTTTCACCCTTAAAATATCAAAATATAAAATTGGTTTACTTGGATCTTCTACTGCATTTTTGGCTAATCTTTGCCAATTTAATCTGAGATCCAATGTCTTTACTTACCGTTACTTGACCGTAAGTTTATGTTGTTTTATCTGCCAGTATAGGCATTTTTATAACGTTATAAGCAATATACAAGCTTGTTATGACAGCATGTTGATTCACATCACTTTCACGCAAGTTTTTTCATATGTGAACAAGATAGTCAATTGTGAGTAATTTGTCTCTAATTGAATGATCTTTGTCACACTTTTTATCCGATTATTTTATGCAATTTTTTCTCAACTGGCTAATTTAACGGTCGATACTTTGCTGCAGGTACGACGGATATCGGATCTTGGTGAATGATGACATCGGAGTGAGGGAATAATCTATCGAGTTTTTCTTCCACTTCATCGGAAATGCGATGCGCTTCTATTAATGGCAAATCATCATCCAGTTCGATATGTATTTGAATAAAGCGCATTGGCCCCGACATCCGAGTGCGTAAGTCATGTGCGCCTAATACCCCTTCAATCGACACGCAAGCAGAGTGGATCGCTTCCACTTCTTCTTCGGGTAGTTGACGGTCGAGTAACGATTGCACCGCTTCTTGCGCCATTTGGTAAGCACTGTAAAGAATATAGAGACCAATCCCAACCGCAAATACTGCATCCGCTTGTTTGTAGCCATACCAACTTAGAACTAAGGCAATCATAATGGCAATGTTCATGTATAAATCGGTTTGATAATGCAGCGAATCGGCGGCGATCGCTTGGCTACCGGTTTTACGCACCACATGCTTTTGGAATATCACTAACCCTGAAGTTAAGACAATAGCAAAGGCGCTGACCCATACCCCAATCTCGGGAGACACTAACGCTTGTGGGCGAAAGAAACGTTCAACCCCGTTTAGCAATAAGAAACAAGCCGAACCTGAAATAAACATTGCTTGCGCCAACGCGGCTAACGATTCTGCTTTACCATGCCCAAACTGATGATCATCATCCGCCGGTTGCAATGCGTAACGCACCACTAATAAATTAGTTACTGAGGCGGCTAAATCCAATAAAGAATCAACTAAAGAAGCCAATAAGCTGACCGAGTTGGTTTGCCACCACGCCACGACTTTGACCAATAACAAGATAGAGGCAATGACCATGGCAGCCCATGCCGCTGAGTTCACCAGTTTTGCGTAGTTTTTTTCCATTACTTATTCTTTACCTATTTCTCAAATATATTACTTTAAAACGTATGACTATTTACTGCGATCCCGTGAATAATGAAGGCGCATAACAACACCACTTTAATCACCAAGAGGTTATAATTTTTCAAGTTTCGCGTAAGCGGTCACTAACCATTTTATTCCTTCGCCATTAAACGCCACTTGCACTCGGCTTTGCTGACCACTGCCCTCAAAATTAATGATAGTCCCTTCACCAAATTTAGGGTGACTGACTCTTTGGCCTAACCCATAACCAGTGCTGTTGAAGGTTTCCTTAACCGCACTTGAGCCAAAACGACCAGACGTTGCTGGGCGGCTAACTTGCGCTTTCATCCGCACTTCTTCAACACAGCTTTCTGGGATCTCGCGAATAAAACGTGACGGTTTATGGTATTTCTCTTGCCCATACACTCGGCGCATTTCTGCATAGATAATGTAGAGCTTTTGCATCGCTCGGGTCATACCAACATAACAAAGTCGACGCTCTTCTTCTAAACGCGCCGCATCTTCTGCCGACATTTGATTAGGGAACATCCCCTCTTCCACCCCAACCATAAACACTAACGGGAACTCCAAACCTTTAGCACTGTGCAGCGTCATAAGTTGCACCGCATCGGTAAACTCATCCGCTTGCCCTTCGCCGGCTTCAAGTGCTGCATGCGATAAAAATGCCGACAACATACTCATGTCATCCGCTTCTTCTGGCTTTTCAAATTGACGCGCAGCGGTGACTAATTCTTCCAAGTTCTCGATACGAGCTTGCGATTTTTCGCCCTTCTCGGTTTCATACATGGTGAACAAGCCCGACGATTTAATCGCATGATCAAATTGCTCATGTAAGGCGAGATCGTAAGTATCATCTTCCAGCGCCACAATTAATTCGACAAAACGACCAAATGCCATTGCGGCGCGGTTAGGCAGCACCTTTTCTTCAATTAATTGTATCCCCGCTTGCCACAAAGTAATGCCACGATCGCGCGCGGTCATACGGATGGTTTCAAGGGTTTTATCCCCTAAACCGCGCGTGGGGGTATTCACAATTCGCTCAAAAGCCACATCATCATTGCGATTATTCATTAGACGCAAATAACCTAATGCATCTTTAATTTCTTGGCGCTCGAAGAAACGTTGACCGCCATAAATACGATACGGCAAACGAGCTTGAATTAATGCCTCTTCCAAGACTCGCGATTGCGCATTGTTACGATACAACATCGCGCAACTGGTGAGCGGGGTGCCTTTTTCATGCCATTCTTTTATTTTACTGACCGCAAAGCGTGCTTCATCGAGATCGTTATAAGCAGAATAAAGCGAGATCGGCTCACCTTCATCGCCATCGGTCCATAAATCCTTGCCCATGCGCTCGGTGTTATTACTGATCAGCTCATTGGCAGCATTCAAAATATTTTTGGTTGAGCGATAATTTTGCTCTAAGCGAATGGTGCGTGCGGCGGTAAATTCACGCAGGAACTTTTGAATGTTTTCAATTTGTGCACCACGCCAACCATAGATAGATTGATCATCATCGCCCACGATCATCACATGGGCATCACGCCCTGCCATCATGCGTAGCCAAGCGTATTGAATGTTGTTGGTATCTTGGAATTCGTCCACCAAAATGTGCTTAAAGCGCGCTTGGTAATGCTCACGAATATGCACTTTATCGCGCAGTAATTCATGGCAACGTAATAAGATTTCAGCAAAGTCGATAAGACCCGCGCGATCACACGCTTCTTGATAGGCTTGATAAATTTGCAGATAGGTTTTAGCAACCGGATCGTGATAGGTATCAATATGACTTGGGCGCAGACCTTCATCTTTTTTACCATTGATCCACCAGCATGCTTGTTTGGCCGGCCATTGTTTTTCATCTAAGTTTTGCGCTTTAATCAAACGGCGCAATAAACGCAGCTGATCTTCAGAATCTAAGATCTGGAAATCTTCTGGTAGTTTAGCATCCATATAGTGAGCGCGAAGAATACGATGACAAATACCATGGAAAGTCCCGTTCCACATGCCTGATGAAGTGCCCATCATTAACTCTTCAATCCGTCCACGCATTTCGGCCGCTGCTTTATTGGTGAAGGTTACCGACAGAATTGAAAACGGCGACGCTTGTTCCACCGATAATAACCAAGCAATACGATGAACCAATACTCGTGTTTTACCACTGCCAGCCCCCGCGAGTACTAACAAGTTCTCAAGCGGCGCAGCTACGGCTTCACGTTGTCGGTCGTTGAGACCATCGAGTAATAAAGAAGGATCCATCATGATTCCACTGGTTATTTATACATTACTACCAGTATACATGAAGCATGGTTTAACCATAAGACCCTCGGGCATGAAAGATAAAAATTAAGAACCACACTCATAAAGTAAAAGTAATGAAATTTTATCCAGCCTAACTCGTTCTATTTATTCTAATCATTCTAAATACTGATAAAATATATAAAGACACAGTAAAACACATCAAAACTTATGGAGAAGATATGATGAAACGTTACTGGAAGATCCTAATTTTCACCTTACTACTGAGTACTCAAGCCTTGTTTGGCACTCAGGTGATGGCTGCCAGCGATGCTATTTACACCACGCATTTTAGTGATAAAGCCCTAAAAGGTTATGACACAGTGGCCTACTTTACCCAAGGGAAAGCGGTGCAAGGCAGTAAACAATTCAAAACGACTTATCAAGGCGCGGTATGGTGGTTTTCAAGCAAAAAAAACTTAATCGCCTTTAAAGCAGAGCCTAAAAAATACGCACCGCAATATGGTGGCTATTGTGCTTGGGCGCTAGGTGCAGACAACTCACTCGCACCGGGTTCGCCTCTACAATGGACTATTTACAACAAGAAACTGTATATCAATTACGATCAAAATATTCAGGATAAATTTCTCGCCAATATGGAAGATTTGATTGAAAGCGCCGATCAACGTTGGCCAAAGATTTTAGAGTAAACCCTGCATTATTTTGGTTCGAATGACTTACAGCTTTTCAAATTCCAGCTGAATATGCTCAATCAATAAACGTAGGCGCTTGGGCTGATAACGGTCTTTATGGTAAATCGCCGAAAAGGCCACATTGGGGATCTGCCAATCGGGCATGACTTTCACTAGCTTCCCTTGCTCGATCAACTCGCGACAATAAATACTCGGCACTCGGATCAGGCCGCACCCAGCCACCGCTGCGTTTAATAATGAGCGACCATTTTTACATTGAAATTGCCCTTGCACTTGCACATCAAAATCTGACGGTGGCAATGCGACGGTTTGGTGATGCCACTTTTTAACTGAGCCAGTTAAACAGTTATGTTGTAGTAAGTCTTTCGGGTGATCTAATGCTTGGCCATTGGCCGATAAATAGCTTGGACTAGCGAGCGTCACCATCTCTAAATCGAGTAATTTTTTGCCAATGAAGCCTGCATCTTCTAATTGCCCCATCCGAAATGCCACATCAAACTGGTCTGAAATCAAATCAACCCGATGACTGCTAAAATCCATTTCTAACGACACATCCGGATATTGCAGCATAAAACTCGACAACATGGAGGCGACGATTTCCTCCCCCAGATAGCCCCCAACACAGTTAATTTTAATGTGTCCGCGCACCTGCTCGACATCATCCAGCGCCACTAATAATGCTTGATTGATCCCTTGCAGATTGGTTTGGCATTGATGGAAGAATTGTTCACCTGCCGCCGTCAATTTTAAAGTACGGGTCGTTCGCAACAATAATGTCACCCCCATTTGCCTTTCCAGTTGGGAGATCTGCTTGGAGACATGTGAACGTGATACCTCTAGCGCCTCGGCGGCTTTGGTAAAATTGCCCAGTTCGGCGATCAACACAAAAGTGCGGATATCGCTTAAGTTAATTTGATTGATCATCTTGTTGTCCCACCTTAACTATCCAAACCACTTATTGTTTCCATATAGAAACAGTATTTCAACCAATGCCATATATATCAACATTAATATTATCCGTAAGATACACCGATACCAACAAGCGACAACAAAACCTTGTCTCTTAATCAAATATTCTGACAACCAATTTCGTCATAAAAAGGTGATCACATGAAAAAGTTAATCGTAATTACAGGTGCAAGTTCTGGTATTGGTGAAGCTATCGCCCGTCGTTTAAGCGGCGAAGGTCACCCTCTTTTATTATTGGCGCGTCGCGTTGATCGTTTAGAAGCATTAAACTTGCCAAATACCTTGTGCGCTAAAGTCGATGTGACTAATGCACAAAGCTTTGTTGATGCGGTTGCCATTGCTGAAGCCAAATTTGGCCCAGTCGATGGTTTAGTCAACAACGCTGGCAGCATGTTATTAGGTCAACTGGATCAACAAGATGCCAGCGAATGGAAAACCATGTTTGATGTTAACGTGATTGGCTTAATGAATGGCATGCAGGCGGTGCTTGCACCAATGAAAGCACGTCAAACTGGCACTATCATTAACATCAGCTCGGTGGCAGGACGCAAAACCTTTGGTAATCACGCCGCTTATTGTGGCAGTAAATTCGCGGTACATGCGATTTCTGAAAATGTACGCGAAGAAGTGGCCGATTCTAATGTTCGTGTCACCACCATTGCCCCTGGCGCAGTGGATACGGAATTGTTATCGCACACCACATCAGATGCGATTAAAGATGGTTACAAAGATTGGACTGCAAGCATGGGTGGCGCATTAGTTGCTGATGATATCGCTCGCACTGTGGCGTTTGCTTACCAACAGCCACAAGGCGTTTGTATTCGTGAAATCGTGGTAGCGGCGACTCGTCAAACCATGTAAGTAAAGTGGTTCGCTTTGCTGTGAGAACCTATAAGCTAGCCCACTAAAGCCAAAGAAAAAGCATAAAGCGAGATCACGGATAAAATGCTCACAGATCAGCGCTTCAACCGTAAACATGACTGAAATAAACCGTCATTACACCGTGAGCGTGACTGAAATAAGTTGTCATTCCATACGCGAGTAGAACGAGCAGATAGGGAATCTCGCTTTAGCTTTCCTCAATAACAAAAAAATGCGGCGTGACTCAATTAACGAGTCACGCCGCATTTTATTTTAACAATACACTTCTAAATACAGTCTCGCCTTACAATCCAAACACCCAAGCGGCTAAGGTATAGCTGATCCCTGTAATAAAGAAAATACCGACAATATTGAGCATAAATCCGGCGCGGATCATCTCTTTAATTCGCAACTGACCCGATGCAAACACAATACTGTTTGGCGGTGTTGCTACTGGCATCATAAAGGCACAACTGGCCGCTAATGCCGCAGGTATCGCTAACATTGCAGGACTTTGTCCCATCGCAATCGCAATTGGCCCAAGTAATGGTAAGAAGCCAGCGGCCGTGGCAGTATTACTGGTCACTTCGGTTAAGAAAATAATCGCCGCGGTCACAATCAACATCACGATAATAATTGGCATGCCACCAGTTGACGCTAAGCTATCCCCGATGAAATCAGCCAAGCCTGAGCTTTTTATTTGCGCTGCCAGACTTAAACCACCACCAAATAACAACAATACGCCCCAAGGCAGTTTCTTAGTGCTTTCCCAATCCAAAATAAACTCTTGTTTCTTCACATTGATGGGAATAATAAACAACAACAAAGCCGCAAACATCGCGATACTGGTATCGTTAATTGGCAACCCTGTCCATTTAGCTAATAACGGACGGAACACCCAACTGAGCGCCGCGCCAACAAAGATAACCGCGACCCATTTCTCCGCTTTACTCAACTTACCTAGCGCTTTTAATTGCTTACCTAATAAGCTAGTCGCATCGCCTTCTTGGGTATCGGGTAATTTATAAGAAATTTTAGTCAGCCAAACCCAAGTAAAGCCCAGCATAATGATCGACAATGGCAAACCCACCATCATCCACTTGCCAAAACCTAATTCCATGTTGTAACTGTCAGCTAAGTAGGCCGCAAGTAAGGCATTGGGTGGCGTTCCAATTAAAGTCGCCAAGCCACCAATACTGGCTGAATATGCAATACCTAACAGCAACGCACTGGCAAATTCTGGGTTTTTATCGCGCTTTTCGCCACACACAATACCAATGATCGACATACCAATCGGCAGCATCATTACAGCGGTCGCGGTATTACTCATCCACATCGACAAGAATGCGGTTACCATCATTAAGCCACCAATTTGATGGGCTGGTTTATTGCCTACCGTCAACATCGCCAACAAGGCCACACGTTTATGCAGATTCCACTTCTCCATCGCAATCGAAAGCAAGAAGCCACCCAAAAATAAGAAAATCAGTGGATTGGCAAATGCCGCGGTCGCTTCTTTTATTGAAGCAGTACCTAATAACGGCGATAGAATAATCGGCAGAAATGAGGTAACAGGAATCGGCGCCGCTTCAGTCACCCACCACACCGCCATCAAGGTCGCCAAACCGATCATGCGCCAAGCGGGCACACTTAAGCCTTCCAATGGCGGTGAAATAATTAAAGTAAGAAGTAAAATAAGGGGCCCAATAAAAAGACCTAAATAACGGGAGTTATTCGGAATAACCGATTCTTTTTCAAGCATGGACATAATGACATTTCCTAGGTGAGATCAGGGGCGTCTGTTTTAATATATGTCTAACAAAAAAGAAACATAAACACCTGTAGTTCGTGAGCTAACCGCAACCCGTTGTTTCCATTCTGTGATCAAAGTACCCATATTAAATGTAAGTATTAATGATTGATGTTTTAAACGCCTATTTTTAGCGACGACAAAACCGCTCAAACACAACAAGCTGGTATCCCCCTTATCCCCCTTATGGTGCTTTAAACCTACCTTGCTGTACTTTCAATTATAATTGGCCACTTAATTTCTGGTATTCGGACCAAGTCGAAGTAAATAGTAAGCTAAAGTGTCGATGATGAAGATTTAAAACCAAAGGCTTTCAAGATGTTGTAAACTTTTTAACGTCGCTGCAAAAAACACCTGATCCAATCATGGCTTGATAACGTATTACTCAATATGAATTCAATGAAGGTGATGACTATGCAGCAAATTGTGTATCGAGTAATCGACAAGGAGATCATCATCGCTGCCCAACCTTTATTGCCAACAGATCTAACCCCATATCTGATATTGGTCGCCAAGCATCAGGATAAGAACGCTTTTAATGTCTTGTTTACATTCTTTGCACCCAAAATAAAACGCTTTGGTATCAGTAAACTCAACAGCGAAGCCTTAGCCAAAGAATTGATTCAAGAAACCATGACCAAAGTATGGCGCAAAGCCCATTTGTATCATCCCGATAAAAGCGCGGCGACCACTTGGATATACACCATAATGCGTAATACTGCTTTTGATATGTTACGCCAAATCCAATCTCGCTCAGAAGAGTCATTATCGGATGATATTTGGCCACTAGATTCGATTATCGACAGTGCCCACAACACAGAGCAAACTCATCAATTTGAAGATCACCTGCTCTCTAAGCATTTACTTCTGCACCTCGATCGCCTTCCAGAAGCTCAGCAACAAGTGATAAGAGGTCTTTATTATCAAGACCTATCACAAGAGCAACTGGCACAACATCTTGATATTCCGATAGGTACGATCAAATCAAGATTGCGATTAGCGTTGGAGAAATTAAAGCAATACATGGGGGAGAAGGAGCATGATTAAACATCACCCGACTACGACCATTTTACAGCGTTTCGTCGATGGCGATTTACCCGTATCGGTTTCAATTGTGGTGGCCAGTCACGTTGAGATATGCCTACACTGCCAGCAACGCAGCATGCAATTAACCGAGCAGTCGGCGAAGGCATTATTTCAACAGGCTTCAGGTCAAGAGATTTTAGTGCAGTCATCTGATCTAGATGATCTAGATATGACCATAGACGAAATCAGCATGATGGACAGCATCACCAGTATTGATGTGACGGAAGATAAAATGGCTTCCGAGACACCATTACCCAAAACAGTGACTGAAATTGAGATCAACGGCACCCGTATTGCCCTGCCACGAGCCATGAGATCGATCGGCTTAAAACCATGGCAAGGATTTGGCAAGATCTCTCGCGCTCGCGCGGTGCTGGATGATGGTCACTTAAAAATGTCACTGCTACACCTTGCCAAAGGTGGCGGCATTCCAACTCATACCCATAATGGTTTTGAAATCACCTTGCTGCTGGAGAGCAGTTTTCACGATGATATGGGGGAATATAACGCGGGCGATTTTATATGGTTGGATGGCAAGCACACTCATAGCCCACTCACAGAGCAAGGCTGTGTTTGCTTGACGGTTTCCAATGATGCGATTCACTTTACTCAAGGGGGGAGCCAGTTACTTAACCCAATCGGTAAGTTTATTTACTAGAGGCTGTTGCTCTCGAACAAAATTTAATCACGAAAGATCAACAGCCCCTAGCACTTACTCCATTTTTTTTACCACGTAGCAAAAATAGAGAATATGAGGTTTTATATGGATTCAAAACTGACAATCGGCATCAGTGCTTGTGTGCTAGGACAGAAAGTTCGCTTTAATGCTGGCCATAAGCGTTCGGCATTTTGCACCGATCAACTGGGTGAATTTGCCGACTTTGTCCCTGTGTGCCCAGAAGTGGCTATCGGCTTACCAACGCCAAGACCGACCATTCGCCAAATTCTCAATGACGATATTATTACCGTCTCCCAACCCGATGGCAGCGGCGATGTCACCCAAGCTTTAAAAGATTTTGGTCAAGCTCATGCCAAAACCACTTTTGATATGGCAGGATTTATTTTCTGCGCCAAAAGCCCAACCTGCGGTATGGAAAGAGTCAAAGTGTATTATCATCACGGCAAAGGTTCAGCCTCAACTGGGGTTGGCGTATTTGCCGAGCAGGTTATGCAAGCCAATCCCTGCTTGCCGGTTGAAGAAAACGATCGCTTAAATGATCCGGTGATCAAAGAAAACTTTATTACCCGCATTTTTGTTTATCATCGTTGGCTTAAAACCAGAAAATCGGGTCTGACCAAACATAAACTCATTACCTTTCATCGCGCTCATAAGTATCTGGTGATGAGTCATCATATTGAAAGTTATCGCGCCCTTGGTCAGCTACTCGCCCGTGCTGACCAGCCATTAGAGCAGCAAGCCGATCAATACATTCTCGGCTTAATGACGGCGCTAAAAATCAAAGCCACTCGTAAATCGCACACTAACACTTTGCAGCACCTACAAGGCTACTTTAAAAAGCAATTAACCGCCGAAAAAAAACAAGCGTTAAGTGAGGAGATCAACGCCTACCGCGAGGGCTACTCTCCATTATTAGTACCGTTGACCTTAATCAACCATCATTTAAAAGAATTCCCAAATGAATATTTAAGCGATCAGGTTTACTTAACGCCACACCCGAAAGAACTCAAACTGAGGTATGGATATTGAGCTCACTTTATTGGATCCGCCGAGATGTTCGCCTAGCAGATAATCCGGCGCTACTGTCATTATTAAATGATAAGCATCTGTTGCCATCCGACTTAGAAAATAAGCCACAAGCGGCAAACGACGCACCCAAATACGCACTATTTATTTCGACACCACAGCAATGGCAGCAACATCACTTAGCGCCCATCAAAGCGGATTTGTTGCATCGCCATCTTGAATTATTTGCTACCCAGTTGGCGGAAATCGGCATTCATTTTATTCATCTACAAGCCAATGATTTTAGCGATCAAGTCGAGCGATTAGTCGAGTTTTGTCAGGCTAATAATATCCAACACCTTGTGGCCAACCGTGAACCTGAACGCAATGAAATCGAACGAGATCAACAAGTGATAGAAGCGGGTCTTGATTTGCAACTCTTTGATTGCGATACCATTGCGCCGCTAGGAAAAATACTCAACCAACAAGGCGAGATGTTTAAAGTCTTTACTCCGTTTAAAAAAGCTTGGGTCAATTACATCCGAGAAGTTGGAGTGCAATATCGCGATCCGCCACAATCTACACCGACCAGTCGATCCTCGCACAAGAAAGCCTCGCTCGACCAATCGCAGAAATCTGTACCTCAATCTGAACCAATCTTGTTTGATTATCCGCGAGTAGACTCGAGTCACTGGCCATTAATTGATGATGTACAAGCCCAAGTGATCCCTGATTTTTTGGCTAATAAAGTGGCGGATTATTCACAGCAACGTGATATTCCTTCGGTAAAAGGCACTTCTTGCTTATCCCCCTACCTTGCCATTGGTGCGCTCAGTGCCAGACAACTGGCAGCGCAACTTATTCAGCGTGATCCTCAAGTGCTTTATCACTCAGAACACCCTTCTTTTGCTTGGCTGAATGAGCTGATTTGGCGCGATTTTTATAAGCATTTGCTCCATCATCACCCACGTTTAATAACCGGTGAGTGCTTTCAAACTAAATATAACCGCTTAATGTGGCGTAATGATAACGCCGATTTTCAAGCATGGTGTGAAGGTAAAACCGGTTACCCGATTGTCGATGCTGCGATGAGACAGCTACGCCA
Source organism: Vibrio algicola (assembly GCF_009601765.2). NCBI lineage: Bacteria > Pseudomonadati > Pseudomonadota > Gammaproteobacteria > Vibrionales > Vibrionaceae > Vibrio > Vibrio algicola. The sequence goes on along the minus strand of NZ_CP045699.1, from coordinate 193,230 downwards.
AACTGGCTGGATGCATAATCGCTTGCGAATGATTGTCGGCAGCTTTTTAACTAAGCACTTATTAATTGATTGGCATTGGGGCGAGCATTTTTTTATGTCGCAGTTAATCGATGGTGATTTCAGTGCCAATAATGGCGGTTGGCAATGGGTCGCCAGCACAGGCTGTGATGCCCAACCTTACTTTCGTGTTTTTAATCCTATCCTACAGAGCCAAAGATTTGATCCAAATGGCGACTTCATTCGTAAATATCTACCAGAGCTAAAAAATGTGCCAAATAAGCAACTGCATTTCCCGCATGACTATTTAAGCAAACAAGGGAAAAGTGAGCAGTATTGGCCACCTTTGGTCGAACATAAATTTGCCCGCCAGCGAGCGATTAACTTTTTTAAGCAGAGCTAATCTGAACTTATAAAGTGAATGACCATATGGAGGGTTAAGCAAGAAAAAGAATAAGGATATCGACATGACTGACGGATCAGAGCCGCACACTCGCCATCAACCTTGGCTGCAAAACTTCATCGTTATGTATCAAGCGTTAGGCACTTCAAAGCTAGATCGGCAGCAAGCAGGCTCGCAGCCGCAAGACTTTAAGTTGCTGCATCAGGTTTATCATTCTGAGGTCGAGTTTATCGATCCACTGCATCATGTGAGCGGTATTTGTGCCTTAGTCGCCTACTTCAAAAACATTTATACCCATGTCGAACACTGCCAATTTGCTATCCATCATGTGGTGGAATCAGATCACGAAGCAGCCATTTATTGGACTATGACTTACACCCATCGCAAGCTCAACCATCACCAACCGATTAAGGTCGAAGGGCACTCTCATTTAAAGCAACGAGAAGGGATGGTCGGATATCACCGTGATTATTTGGATGTCGGCGCGATGGTTTATGAACATATTCCTTTACTCGGTCGCGTGATTAAAACCATCAAACAGCGAGCAGGGGAATAAATATGAAGGTCATGATAACAGGTGCCACTTCTGGTATTGGCAAAGAACTCGCCATTCGCTACGCAAACCAAGGACATCAAGTGATTGCCTGTGGTCGCAGCGAAGAGAAATTACAACGATTGGCGGATAGCAATTCGTACATTCGCACGCTTTGTTTCGAGTTAACCGATTTTCATCACTACCCACAACTTGAGCACGACATCGATTTACTGATCTTAAATGCCGGTGATTGCTACTACATACAAGATCCGCTTAATTTTAATGCCGAGGCCTTTGAGCGAACCATCAATATCAACTTAATTTCCATTGGCTATGGCTTGCAAGCTTGGTTAAAAAACATCACCCAAGGCGGTCGATTAGTCTTAGTCAGCTCCAGCGCCGCTATTTTGCCCTTACCAAAAGCAGAAGCCTACGGAGCATCAAAAGCTGGGTTGACTTATTTAGCCAAAACCTTAGCGCTAACCTTAAAGCCTCACCATATTTCAGTGTCGGTGGTGCAACCCGGTTTTGTCGATACCCCGCTCACCGAGCGCAATAATTTCCCGATGCCGATGATACTTACCAGCCAAGTGGCCGCGCAGAAAATCATACAAGGGATAAGCAAAGGGAAAGCGGAAATCAATGTGCCATTGAGCTTTGTTTTGATCATGAAGATTTTACGTTGTTTACCTCACTTTATTTGGCGCTACTTAGCGGTAAGGATGACCTAATGAAAAAAATTGCAATTGTAGGCTCTGGCATCTCAGGCTTAACCTGCGCCTATTTACTCGATAATTATCGTTCAGGTGAAAAATTCGATATTACGGTATTTGAAAAAAATGATTATGTTGGAGGCCATACTGCCACCATCGACATCACTCATAATGGTCAAAACCATGCGATAGACACCGGTTTTATTGTGTTTAATGACCGAACTTACCCTAACTTTAACAAGTTACTCGATACACTCGGTGTCAATAAACGTGCCACTGAAATGAGTTTTAGTGTCCACAATCGCACCACTGGATTTGAGTATAACGGCAATAACATTAATTCATTATTTGCCCAGCGTCGTAATCTATTTCGTCCACGTTTTTGGCGTTTGCTGTTAGAGATCATCAAATTTAATAAGCAGTGCAAATCGTTATTTCACCGCGATGCCATTGAAAATAACCAGACCTTAGGTGACTTCTTACACGCCAATTCTTTTTCTGATTTTTTTGCCGAGCATTATATTTTACCTATGGGGGCGGCGATTTGGTCCACCAGCCTAAAAGAGATGAAAGCATTTGAACTGAAATTTTTCATTCAATTTTTCTATCACCATGGCTTACTCAACATTAGCGATCGCCCTCAATGGTATGTGGTTGCAGGCGGTTCAAAATCGTATGTGGATCAGATCCTATCTCGCCTGACCAAACCGGTACTCACTCAAAGTGATATTCAATCCGTGACTCGTCACCAAGATAGCGTGTCGATTGTGCTCAACCCAAGTTCGGCCAATGGCTTGCCACAAACGCAGGTATTTGATGAGGTTATTTTTGCTTGTCACTCAGATCAAGCTCTCGCCTTATTAAGCGATGCCAGCGAAGACGAAAAAGCCGTACTCGGTAATATTCCCTATAGCCGTAATGAAGTGGTTTTGCATACCGATACCGCCTTGCTACCGAAGCGAAAGTTGGCTTGGGCCAGTTGGAATTATTTGCTTGATGGCGATCTGTTAGGCGATGGCGATTTATTGTCAGATGAGCGTAAACCACTCGCTTCAGATATCAATAAAAACAGCAAACCACCACGCCAAGCATGCGTGACTTACAACATGAACATATTGCAAGGCTTTGAAAGCGCTTCAACCTTTTGTGTCACCTTAAATCAAACCGACAGTATTGATGCCAGCAAAATCATTCAAAAGTTTATTTACCATCATCCGGTATTAAATAGCGATAGTGTGGCGGCGCAAAAACAACGTTCGAAAATTTCGGGCAAAAATCACACTCATTTTGTCGGCGCTTATTGGTATAGCGGCTTTCATGAAGATGGGGTGCGCAGCGCGCTCGATGTGACACAACACTTTGGCGTATCACTATGATAACTCAGTCAAACAAACCTACCCATAAGCCAAGCGGCCAGCCTGTTAGCCCCGCGATAAGCCATGTTAGCGACCATAGCGGGATCTATGTCGGCAGCGTTCGCCATCGTCGCTTTGGGGGTATTCCTCATCAATTTAGCTACCAGCTTTATATGTTGGGCATCGATCTGGATGAACTGCATCATCTGACTCAAAAAAGTCGATTATTTGGCACTAAATGGTTCAATCCAATCCGCTTTTGTGAGCAAGATTATTTGAAGCAAGATGAGACTCAAGAAAATGATAAAAATAATCGTTTAAAAAATGATCCAGACTCACTCAAGCAGCGTATTGGTTTGAAACTACAGAGCTTAGGCGCTGATTGGAATAGCAACAATAGAGTCTTGATGTTGGCGCAATGCCGTTGTTTAGGTTTGTATTTTAGCCCAGTAAATTTTTATTTTTGCTACGACCAAGATCAGCAATGCCAATGGATGTTAGCCGAGGTCAGCAACACACCTTGGAAAGAGCGACATTATTATCTAGTCGATCCAAATGCGCCAACGGTGACCAAAAAAGCCTTTCATGTGTCACCTTTTATGACACTCAATATGGATTACCACTGGAGGGTATCGGCACCAGATAGCCATGCCTTAGTGCACATTGAGAACCACAAATTCAATGCCAATAAACAAGATCACAATGGCTTAGAGCAAGATAAAAAAGACAAAGTATTTGATGCAACACTGGCGTTAAAAAAACGAACATTCGATACGCGCCAGTTAGCCAAAACAGTGACGAGCACGCCATCTATCACTTTAAAGATTGTAGTGGGAATTTACTGGCAAGCCTTAAAATTATTGGTTAAACGGGTGCCTTTTGTCGCTCATCCGCACGCCAAATAAAGCAAGCTATACAGAAAAAATAAGTAAAAAAGAGCAGTAAAACAAGAAACCGTTATCAAGAGTCGAGGTTAAAATGGATCATTTAGCAAAGCAAAGTAATGCACTCAATTCTGAAGCCTCATTACGATCAGGATCGTTAAGCGCAAGTTTATCAAACCAAGATCATCAACAGTATCGTCAACTGATCTTTTCGATCTTAACTCATTTAACCGATAGTCAACTGACTATAGTAGAAGGCAAGCATCGCCGTATTTTTGGTGAGGATAATGCGCCGCTTAAAGGTCAAATTACTATCCATGACAGCAGCTTTTTCAAAGACATGATATTTAACGGCAGCATTGGCGCGGCTGAAGCTTACATTGACGCTAAATGGAGCTCTCCCAACCTCACCGCGCTTATTCAAATAATGGCGCGTAACCAAACTCAACTCGATCAAATTGAAAGTAAAACCCGCTGGATAAGCAGTATTAAAAACTGGTGGCTACGCCGTCAAAACCTCAACAGCGAGACCGGATCGAAGCGCAACATTCTTGCCCATTACGATATCGGTAATGAGTTATACCAACGCTTCCTCGATCCATCCATGCTGTATTCATCGGCGATATACAGCCAAGAGACCGCCGATTTAGCCGCCGCGCAGCAATATAAAATGCAGCTAATTTGTCAGCGACTTGAACTGCAACCGACGGATAGCGTGATTGAAATTGGTACGGGTTGGGGCGGGTTAGCGATTTATATGGCGCAACATATCGGTTGCCATGTCACCACGACCACCATATCCGATGCGCAATTTGATTATGCGCAACAGCAAGTCAAACAATGGGGTTTAGAAGATAAGATCACGTTACTCAAACAAGATTATCGCTTATTGGAAGGTCAATATGACAAGCTAGTATCGATTGAAATGATTGAAGCGGTGGGACATGAATACTTACCGACTTTCTTTACTCAATGCTCACAACTGCTAAAACCCAGCGGCAAAATGCTATTGCAGTCGATCACCATTGCCGATAGTCGTTATCATCAGTACCGTCAAAATGTCGATTTTATTCAAAAGTATATTTTCCCGGGTGGTTGCCTCCCTTCGATTGCCGAAATGAGCAAACACATCGCCACCAGTACCGATATGGTGGTGGACGAAATTCAAGATATTGGCTTGCATTACGCCAGAACGCTTAACGACTGGAACCAAGCCTTTCAATCAAGTTGGAGTGAATTGGAGCAACTCGGTTATAAGCAAGAATTCAAACGTTTATGGCAATTCTACCTTTGCTATTGCGAAGGAGCATTTATGGAGCGGGTGATCAGCACTCATCATGTCATGGCAAGAAAACCGCGTTATATGAGTCCGAATGATGCGTCGATTTTGGATTATTAATCTCGCGCTGTTCCAGCTGAGTTGGTTCTGTGCGGCTTTTTATACCGAACAGGCCACTTATTGGATGATCGCTATTTTGTTGCTGCACTTTGGCTTGTCACCAACCAAGCTGGCCGATGCCAAAGTGTTAGTGCTACTGGCTCCTGCCTTAATGGTCGATAGTATTCATCTTGCCATTGGCACTTTCTCTGCCAGCGCCACTTTTTCCAGCCAATATATTTATTTTCCACCTTGGTTAGGACTATTGTGGGCAATGTTGTTAGTCAGCTTTAACCACAGCCTACATTGGCTCACCAATAAACCTTTATGGCTCGCCTATATCTTAGGGGCAATTTCAGGAACCAGCAGTTATTTAGCCGGAATAGAAGCCGGTGCGATGCAAGCAACATGGGATTATCCATGGTTAATTACCGTATTAGCATTGTCGTGGGCCATTTTATTACCGCTACTGGTGGTGTGCTATCGCATGCTTAACCCATTGCATTCAGCTTCCGCTGAAAAATATATTTTAAAGCATAAAGTAGCCGCACTTAATCCTAAAAATCGGCGCAAAAAAGCCCTCAATAAACAGACAATCAATCATAAAGTGCCATAGCGTAGGCTGTGCCAAGTACGGATCTGTGGCTTTTTTTGCGCATTCCAATTGCTCAAATATTGAATCGAATGGATATAAGGAAAAGATAAAGGAGTGGTTATGTTTAAATTATGTTTATCATTGATATTACTTAGCTTTTCCGTTTCAGCTCACAGCGATGAGGGGTTGAATCTCGCTCAATTACACAAATTGGGCCAAGGCAAGATGCAGTATCTGTTTTGGGATTTATACCAAGCTGAATTATTTGCCAGCCATCGCAATGTTGATCAATCCGATACCAAAGCATTACGCCTAACTTACCTTAAATCCATCTCAAAAAATGACTTACTGGAAGCGACTCAAGATCAATGGCAGCGGCTAGGGATCACCTCCAATCAGACCGACGTTTGGCTCGCTGAATTAGATAAAATTTGGCCCAACGTCAGCTCTGGCAATCAATTAACCTTATTGGTTAACCCACAAGGTGTGAGTGCATTTTATTTTGCCAGCCATGCGACTCACTCAGTAAAAGCAATGGGTTCGATTAAAGACGTCGATTTTGGGCCCGCCTTTTTGAGTATTTGGTTATCCCCCAAAACATCCGAACCCAAACTGCGCCAACAATTATTAGGATCACAGCCCCAATAAACGCAATCGAGAGGAACTCACATGAAACTGATCATAGTATTTCTTACCTTGCTGCTCACCGGATGCAGCCCAAATAGCTTAGAGCAATACGCCAATACCACGCCGGAGTTGAAACTCGAACAATTCTTTGACGGTAAACTCAAAGCCTACGGCATGGTGCTGGATCGCTCCGGCAATGTGACTCGACGCTTTAACGTGGATTTGATCGGTTCATGGAAAGGCAACCAAGGCGAGCTCAAAGAATGGTTTGAATTTGATGATGGTGAGAAATCGACTCGGGTGTGGTATTTAGAAAAATTATCCGACAATCAATACCAAGGTCATGCCAGCGATGTGATCGGCACCGCGACCGGCACCACCAGCGGATCGGCCTTGTATTGGAAATATGACATGAACATAGAATCGCAAGGCACCACCTATCAACTTACCTTAGATGATTGGATGCACCTTATCGATGAAAAGCGCTTATTCAATAAAACCGACATGACCAAATTTGGCTTTCGAGTCGGCAGTTTAATCCTTTATATTGAGAAGCGGTAAGAGCAGTCATTCCAATTGAGTTAAGCCCATAACCTAGCCGTGATTGCACTCCCAATAACCTTATAGATATAATCGATTGATTACGCAATAAGGAGTTCTTATGTCGATTGTTACTCAGCTGTCTCTATTTATAGATGTGGTACAACAGAATTCATTTTCAAAAGCCGCTGCATTGCATGAAATGGACAACTCCTCATTATCGAAACAAATCAAGAAACTAGAGACTAGTCTTGGCGTTCCACTCGCTCCTTTTCGCTTACCCCTGTCGGTGAAGAAATATTAAAAAAAGCCACCCAGTTAAAAGTGACATTAGATGAGATCCAAACCATCGCCAATACTCATCAATTCGAGCCGAAAGGCAAACTGCGGATCACCGCGCCGATCTTCTGGGGACAAGAGTATTTACAGCCAGTTATTTCTAAATTTATGGCGCAATACCCACAAGTCGAAATCTCATTAATACTGGCGGATAAGCAAACGGACATCATCACCGACCATTTTGATTTGGCGTTTAGAGTGGGAAAATTGAATGAGTCTAATTTAATTGCTAAGAAAATAGCACCGACTCAATTTGCGATTATTGCATCCGAACTTTTTATCCAAAAGCATGGCACACCCACCACGCCAGATGAATTAATTAAACTGCCCGCCGTTATTTTCACCAATGGCGATACGGTGTTAGATAAATTACGCATCAGTAAAACGCCACATAAGAGTGATTGGGAAAATTACAAAATGCAGGGTAACTATAAAGTCAGTGATGTACGCACCTTAATGGCAGCGGTCAAAGATGGGATAGGTTACAGTTTGATTGATTTATTTAATCTTGAGCAGCCGATTACCGAATCTCGGCTATTTCCGTTACTGACCGAGCACCGACTGTCGACTATGGATACCGGTATTTATGTGGTCTACCCGCATCGACAACAACCGATATTAGTCCGAGAATTTATTACTTCGGTACAACATCATATCGGCGCGCCTCCGTTTTGGAGCAACCACATTCCTAATTACTCTCAGTTGTATCGTTAATTAAACCAACTCAACACATTGATTTAATTAACCTATATTTCAACTACAATTGAGAGCATTCTTTCATGCCAGATGGTTCTGTCTTGCTCGTTAAAACCCTTCGAGGACGATTTTCCCTTTTGCAGTTTGAGTCTCTAATAACTGATGTGCTTGTCGTAGATTTTGAGCATTTATTTTGCCCATATGCTTACCTAGCGTCGTTCTCAGCAGTCCTTTATCAATCATATTCGCGGTTATATTCAATAACTGATGCTGAGACTGCATATCCTCTGTTTGATAAAGAGAGCGAGTAAACATCATCTCCCAATGCACAGAAATACTTTTCTTTTTAAACAACATGATATCGAGTGTTTCAGGATCATCGATCAGTGCAAACTGGCCCTGAGGTTTGAGTACTTTTTCAATTTCAACTAAATGTTGAGTGGTATTATTTAAGCCCACCACATAATCAACCTCCCCCAATTGCTGAGCGGTAAATTCTTCACTTAATAGGTTGGTGTGGTTTATCACATGATCGGCACCTAGATCTTCTAACCATGCCACGGTTTCTGGGCGAGAAGCGGAAGCAATAACCGTCAGATCGGTTAAGTTTTTAATCAACTGAACCATGATAGAGCCGACACCACCGGCCGCACCAATCACCAAAATACTCTTATTAGAATTGGTTTTGTCGACCTTCAAGCGGTCAAATAGCATTTCCCATGCGGTAATGGTTGTCAGTGGTAACGCCGCCGCTTCCGCAAAAGATAAGGAGCTTGGCATCTGACCCACAATGCGCTCATCGACAAGTTGAAATTGAGCGTTGCTGCCAGAACGACTAATATCACCGGCATACCACACTTTATCACCAGGCTTAAATAGAGTGACATTCTCACCAACAGACTTAACAATACCTGTCGCATCAAAGCCTAATATTTTGTGTTCATTTTCAGGTGCAGGCATATTCTGGCGAAGTTTAAAATCGATAGGATTAACCGATACAGCCTTCACTTCTACTAAAATATCGCGCCCTGTTGCAGATGGTATGGCAACGTCAATATCTTGTAATGACAGTTCGTTTGTTGATGCTAGGTTTTGTTGGTAACCGCTCGCTTTCATCGGATTTTCCTTTGCACTTTATTCTGAATGTTTGATGGGCTAATTATGACAAAATAGTCATCGTGGATAAAGAGTCAAAGGATCCAATCATTATGGACAGATCTATCCATAATGAGATTTAAGCCGGTGATAACATCAATCGCTAAAACGATCTCGGATCATTATTTGATTTTTTTGACCAAACCCATCGCCAATACAATCAACACCAAATACATCGCCATTAATGGGATGCCGCTGTCTAGCGGTAACGAAGATGCAAGCAGGGAAATAAGCGCAGTGCACAACCAACAAACCGAAAATACCAACGCATTGGCAATACCTGCAATATGACTAAAAGGCCCTAATGCATGGCCAAGATAAAGCGGAAATAACATCCCCAGCGAAAAGATAATCAAACCAATTGGGGCGATAAAGGCGTATATATTTAACCCAAATTCAAATTGATAACCAATACCGAGCAACACTGCCAATAATGACAAACCTAGCGATACCACGGTTTTACGCATTGCGGTGATATGAAATAAGAAGTGGTTGGTGATATTACCGATTAACCAACAGCCGCCTAAAGCCAATGCCAGATAACCATAAAATACAGGGCTATAGCCTAAGGTTTCTTGGATAAGAAATGACGATACGGTATTGAAAGTGGGCAGAATGCTGTAAAAAATACCGCATGCTAACGCAATATATTGGAAGTTTTTATTCAATAAAATATCGCTAAGATTCGCTTTCATGGTGCTTAAATGTAACGGCTCACGATTAAGGTGCGTTTCTTCAAAAAATAACCATAACAACACACAACCAATACTGACCCAGACCGCTAAAAAGATAAACACCATCTGCCAACCAAATAGGGTTTCAATATAACCTCCGACAAAAGGCGATAAAGTTATCCCCATCGCAAACGAAATCGTCAACCAGTTTATTGCTTTTAGATAAGCATCACCGTGAAATAAATCTTTTACGACCGCTCGTCCACCAACACAAACAAACGAAACTGACAGCCCTTGCAATAAGCGCAAACCGATCACTGCTTGCATCGAGCTCATCATCATCGTCAGCATCAAACTCACGACCAATACCATGCCACCAATCAGCATCGGCTTTTTACGGCCATAAGCATCCACCACAAATCCGGCAATCAACTGCCCCAAACCAAAGCCAAGCATCGCGGCCGTAAATGCCCATTGGGTCATGGTTTCACTCGCCCCTAATGCCGATCGCATTGAAGGCAAGGAAGGAACAATGATATCCACCATGATCCCACCAAAGGCGACCAGCATATACATAAGAAGAGGAATGAAGCCTTTATTGTTTATCATTGAAATACCTAGATTTTATGTTGTTATCGTCTCCATTCCTTAGAGTCGTTTTCTATCGTTCTAAAAAAGACTACACCCACTGCCCTGCTACAAAACCACTGCTCCATGCCCATTGGAAGTTGTAACCGCCTAGCCAGCCGCTGACATCCATCACTTCGCCGATAAAATACAGGCCTTGGATATCGTTACATTGCATGGTTTTAGACGACAAATGCTTGGTATCAACGCCTCCTAAAGTTACTTCTGCGGTGCGGTAACCTTCGGTGCCATTGGGCAACACTTGCCATTGCTCAAGTTGATCGACCACGGCTTGAATTTCTTTTGGATTAAACTGCTTTAATGGTTTATCAGTGAGTAATTTACGATCGATAAACACTTCAATCACACGCTTAGGCAGAACTTTGGCAAGGGTGTTTTTTAAGCTTTGGTTGGGGTGTTTTTCTCGTGAGTGAGTCAGCAATGCTAGTACATCATCATTGGGAACCAGATTGATACTGACAGTTTGTCCTGCGCGCCAAAATGAAGATATTTGCAGCACTGAAGGACCGGATAACCCACGATGAGTAAATAGCAGCGCTTCTTTAAACAAGGTGCCATCTTGGGCGGTGATCTCAGCGGGTACCGCAATGCCGGATAACTCGGAAAACGCTTCTTTTTCTTCTTTATGCAGAGTAAAAGGGACTAAACCGGCACTGGTTGGCACGACCGATAATCCAAACTGCTCAGCCAGTTGATAGCCAAATGGGGTCGCGCCCAGTTTGGGCATTGAAAGGCCACCGGTAGCCACCACTAATGACTCACAAGTGATCTCGCCAGTGTGCTCTTTGCTACTCGAAATAGAATGGAATGAAAAGCCGTTTTCTGTCTTTTTGATGTCTTGAATATCACAACGATACCATTGAGAGACATGGGAAAAATCGCACTCTTTAAGCAACATATTAACGATATTTTTCGCCGGATTTTTATCCTCAGCATTAGCCGATAAACAAAACAGCTGCCCGTGATCGCGCTCTTCAAATTCAATCTCATATTTAGAGATTAAGCTAATGAAATCCCAATTGGTGTATTGCGATAAAGCCGATTTTACAAAGTGAGGATTTTGGCAGACAAAGTTATTGGCACTGACATCGTAATTGGTAAAGTTACAGCGACCACCACCAGAGATCAAAATTTTACGCCCTGGCTTTTTGGCATTATCGATCACTAAGGTTTTGCGTCCACGCTTACCAGCTTCGGCAGCGCACATTAACCCTGCCGCACCCGCACCAATGATCACAACATCAAAATGATTACTCATAACTTTATCTACCGCACAAAAAAAAGATGCGCGATTTTAGCACATCCTTTAATAAATAGATGAGGTAAAGCATTTATGACAATGCGAGTTTGGTTTATTTATTCACTAGGCAATAAATGCCATCAATAACGTTAAACCGAGTAAGCCGGCCGATAACATAAACAAATCACGCACCTTACCGCACTTGGAGATAAAAACTGGCTCGTGGTGGTGTTGATAATCACGGTTTTTTAAGTAGTGAAATAAGCGCACTTGTTTGGACATATTACCATTGGTGTGGAAAAAACCGCGCCCATCGACTTGCTGGTACAGCAGTGGGTGTGCTTCTCGCATGATAAAAATAAGTGAGCGTAGTGCAGTTAGGTATCGCACCATATTGATAGCGGTTACGAGCGTAAACGCAATAAGTAAAGTATCAGCACTGATCATCCTTTCCTCCAAACACCTTCTAGTGGGGCGGAAGAAAAGATAATCAGTATCTTTTTTTCTAGCTCAAGCTTAGTAACACTTAATATCAGTGAAACTTAAACTGGATTCGAGCTTGCCATCACTGAAGATGATCCTTGTTTTGCCAACTCAGCCAGATCTTTATCGATAAAGAAAAGCGCTTTGCCATCTTCCCCGACGAGTTCTAACTTGTCCAAAACACCTTTGAATAGTTTTTCTTCTTCGTGCTGCTCAGCAACATACCACTGCAAGAAATTAAAGGTGGAGTAGTCTTGGCAAGTAAACGCCATATGAGCGAGTTTGTTGATGCGTTCTGTGATCATTTGCTCATGCTGGTAGGTTTCTCGGAACACCTCACCAAGGCTAGCAAACTCATGTTTAGGGGCATCAATCGCGCCTAAAATCGGCAATCCACCGGTTTCGCTAACATAAGTAAACAAGCGTTGCATGTGTTCCATTTCTTCTGTTGCATGAGCGCGTAAAAATTCAGCCGCACCTTCAAAGCCCTTGTCTTCACACCAAGCACTCATTTGTAAGTATAGATTGGATGAGAAAAATTCCAGATTTATTTGATCATTTAAATTATCGATCATCGCTTTTGATAGCATATTCAACTCCTGTTTGAACCAATATTTAATTTACTGCATGCCTTCACTATACCATGCTGTAGGAATGCTGCTGTGATAAACGCTCTTTTTTACAAGACGCAATGATGTGAAGCGACAAGTGTTTTTTTTAATTTTTCAGGCGTAACATAAAACCATACCAAGTAAGGCATATACTTAAGCCAATACTATAATTTTTTCCGGAGAGTGCTCTATGACTTACAAACATATTCTTGTGGCAGTGGATTTATCTGAAGACAGTGAAATTTTAGTAAAAAAAGCAGCGGGACTGGCATGCGCACTTAATGCCAATTTATCTCTGGTGCATATTGATGTGAACTTTACCGACATGTACACCGGCTTTATGGAAATCAACTTTGCTGAAACCCAAAATGCGATGCTCGAGGCGGCGCAAGGGAAGATCCAAAAACTGGTACAAACGGTGGATTATCCGGTCAGCGAAATCATCGTTTCTAGTGGTGATTTATGCAATGAGATCCGCAATACGATCCAAGAAATCAATATCGATTTGGTGTTATGTGGTCATCACAAAGATTTCTGGAGTAAGATCTTGTCTACCTCTCGACAAATGCTTAACGACTCCCCTGTCGATATGCTGATCGTGCCATTAGATGATTAATTCATTTTCGAGATAAAAACTAGTTTTGAAATAAAAACCAATTTCGAAATAAAAACATAATGAGATTAAGCTGCTTTTATTGTCACTTAAGGTAAACTTGCCATCCTTATTTTGGTTTACAGGGATACATTATGGTTTACCTTTCTGCGGTCACGCTATTGTGGGCGTTCTCTTTTAGCTTGATCGGCGTTTACCTTGCCGGTCAAGTTGATGCTTGGTTTTCGGTGTGGATGCGTATCGCTCTGGCCGGCTTAGTGTTTTTACCTTTCTTAAAATTCAAAGGCATTCCCCGTGTGCTGATCGCTAAATTAATGGCAATTGGCGGCATTCAGCTGGGGTTAATGTACTGCTTTTATTATCAATCTTTCTTATTACTTTCCGTGCCTGAAGTATTGCTGTTTACCGTTTTCACGCCGATTTATGTCACCTTGCTTTATGATTTTCTTAAAGGGCAATTTTCACCATGGTATTTAGTCACCGCCGCCATTGCCGTGGTGGGCGCGGTGATCATTAAATTTGCAGGGGTAAATGAGAATTTCTTCACGGGTTTTTTAGTGGTGCAAGCGGCCAACTTATGTTTTGCCATCGGTCAGGTTGGCTATAAATTTGTGATGGAAAAAGAAAGCATTAAACCGCCACAACATACGGTGTTTGGTTATTTTTATATTGGCGCGTTTATCGTGGCTAGCATCGCGTTTTTATTAATGGGAAATATGGCTAAACTGCCGACCACAAACCTGCAATGGGGGATATTAATTTACCTTGGTTTGATTGCGTCTGGCTTAGGCTATTTTATGTGGAATAAAGGCGCATGTATGGTTAATGCAGGCGCGTTAGCGGTAATGAATAATGCCTTGGTGCCCGCGGGACTGGTGGTGAATATTTTGATTTGGAATCGCGATGTCGACTTTATTCGCTTATTGATTGGCGGCGCAGTGATCTTATTGTCTTTGTGGGTCAATGAGACTTGGGTTAAACGAAAAGCGTAACCAGTAAATTATGGCTTGCTACCTCGATAAGCCAAAATAAAAAAACGGACATTCGTGTAAATGTCCGTTTTTTTAGGTTTAGACTGAGTCTAATAACGGATTTCCCATGTGATTGATCCAAGCCTTTAATCGATATGGATAGCCATCCATTGCCGCAGTGAGATGCTCGGTTAATAATGGCGTAGAGATCGGGTACCAAGGCGCACGAGTCGGATACGGCGATTGTCCAGCTGCCACTTTGTTTTTGTATTCGGTGGTTTTCTCATACGGAAATTTACTACGCGATAAAAACACGCCTTTGGGTGCGACTTTCCCTTTAAATTGAGTGAAATCGTAACGAGGGCCGGCACCCGACGTTGGCCAACCGCCCGCTTTGGCCATCATGCCGCCTTTCTTGTTAATGTTCCCGACCATGGCATTAAGCATTAAAATGGTATAGCCGTTATAAAAACCATTGGCGTGCATATTATGCTCAAACGCCCTGTGCTTTAATTTTTGTAATGATGAAGCCACACTCAAGTGACCAAGTTTGGTATCCAAGGTTTGCTCGACCAATAAACGCGCCGGTTGCGCCAGAGTATTGGCAACCAATTCCCCTGTTGCTTGATTGACTACCACATAAGGATCGCTGTCTGAACGAGCTTCCCCATTAAATGGCAAACCAATATCCGAGGCTCGCAGCATAGACCCTTCACGAGCATGGCCCGCTTGGGTGATCACAAGATGAGTGGCATTACACCAGTGCGCATTTCCTGCCGCTTGCATTGCTTCATGACTCGCTTGGGCAAGGTAATCTTTATTATAGCGATCGTGGGTAAACATCCACTGCATCATAGCAAACACCAATGCCGAATCGCTGGCAGGTTTAATTGGTACCCAATGATTGTTATGACCTGCGGCTAAGCTTGAAGTCATCGGCAATACTGGGGTGACAACCGCATAGTCAAAATTATCACGGGTGCGGGCTTTCGCTAATTGACGAGCTTGACGCTTAAAAGGATTACCCGATTGAGCTGGCGCAGTGCCAATAAATAGTGCGAATTCCACATGCTCATAATCGGGTTTTAAGTTTAAGAATTTATCCAGATCATTGAGGAATGCCCCAGAAGCGGCGCGAAATACATAGCCACAATATGAGCCATGGTTAGCAAAGTTACGGGTACCAAAGCTATTAAAAGCAAAACGTTTTAAAATATCATCACGCCCTTCGTTGGTGGAGTTTGTCACCAATAATTGGTTGGCTAATGGGCCATACTCCGGATTTTTAACATCTAACGGGGTATTGAGATCGCGGATCGCTTTCAAGCCATCAACATGCCCTTCACCAAACAGATCACCGCCTTCGACCACTTCTTTGACTAATTGCTTAAAGCTGATCGGTTGCCACTTACCTTCGCCACGTTTGCCAACCCGCTTTAATGGTTGAGTCACACGATACGGGCTATTTTGCACATCCATCATGGCATTGCCACGCGCACATGCGGTTGAACGTCCATCAATCCCCGCTTCTCCTGTGGGGGTTAGGTTTGTCGATTTGCCATGACATTATTGAACAACATCATGGCGATTTTCATCTGCATCCCGGCCAAATACAGAATCAAAAACAAACCCCATTTGGCTGTGAAGCGCGTATTTTATTACCCTTACAAGCGTTAAACCTTAAGTAGGTACACCATGCTAGATTTACCGATTTATATTGTTGATGACGATGATTCTGTGCGCGACTCATTGGCCTTCTTATTACAGGAGCTGGATTACCAAATTTATACCTTTAGTGATGGTGCGCAGTTTCTTCAACAGGCAAAAATAGCGCAACCAGGCTGCGTATTATTAGACAGTCGCATGCCAATCATGCGTGGTCAGCAAGCATTGCAAACTTGCCATATTCAACACGCTTTTGATTCACTCACCGAGCGAGAGAAAGAGATTTTAAGATTAATTGTTCAAGGTATGAAAAATCAACAAATTGCCGATGATTTATGTATTGCGGTCAGAACCGTTGAAGTACACCGTTCGAGTTTGATGAAAAAATTTGAGACTAAAAGTATCACAGAATTGGTGATGCAGTATTCAAAATGAACGCTTTAAACCAGCATAAATGTAAAAAAACTCGTAATATCTAAACGCCGATTAATGCAGCACTTTTAATTGAGAAACTCGCTCTTTATTCTCAGTATTTAGCCCAGAGACAGCGCTCAATGCAGAGAGTGGCCAATCTAACTCGTACTGCGCCAGTTTTTGTTTCATTTGCGCTTGTTGCTTATTCAGCTTAGCTTGTTGTTTAAGCAGTTTGCGCTCTTGTTTGAGTACCTTGTGGTGTTTATCTGCTAATTCGCTTTGTTTTTCCAGCAACTTTTTCCGCATTTTTTGCTGTTTTTTCTCCGCCTTTTCCTGCTTGTGTTGCAGCTTCAACACTTGTTTTATCAAATCAAGATCAGGGGTTTTGGTTTGAGATGGAGATGGAGATGGAGATGGATAAATGGGTTCGACCAAATGCACACCATGCTTTAACGGCGTCTCTTTAATCGACGCTTCACGTTGAGCTTTTAACGCCTTCGCTTTTTCGACCGCTTGAGCCGATCGATTAACTTGAGGAAGGTGATCTTGTTGAGGGTTAACTTGGATCGGATCTTGCGAGGTTAACTCTGAGGTGTGAGCAGAAGTTAGATCGAAAACTTGATCAGTGAGTTCGGTTAGTGCGACAGGTTGACACAAAGCATTTTTTTGACTGGATGAACGCGCGCAAGCACCACAGAAAAACTGAGGTTCAGCGATCAATTCAGCCATATTACTCGCCGCGATATCTTGGCGTGTGTACTTACATAATGTCTTTTTTGCTGGAGAATTTGCCATCAACCACACACCTATAAAGTGAAATGACATCATTTACTCTAGCCTGTGAATGCTTTGTTTCATCTTCCCTTCGATCTATAAATCATTTGATTCTTGAGTCTTAGGTGAAGATTGTCACGGCCAAAGTAAATAACAACTATTCTTATTTATAGGGTTTTTAGCATTTAAATGCAAGTGATAATTACTATCAATTACTTGAGGAGGTATTTTTGCTCAACATCCACCAAGGCCACTTTAGTTAAAAAAGAACGACCTAATAAAATGGCATTAACCATGTGGTCGCGATCCACTAAGTTAAATGGTGTAGTGTAAGTTTTATCACCTAACTTAATGTTTAATTCAATGATCGGACGACGTGAAGTTTTAGTACTAGAAGACTGCTTAATATGCACCCAACGCACCACTGGCAAGGTAATGGTTTCACTTTCTTGGTCTTTCACTTTAATTTTAAACGACACCATATCTTTGCCATCTTTTTCAAAATCTTTAATCTCAGTGGCGTTAATCGATGAGGTGGTGGCACCGGTATCGACCTTGGCGATGGTCTTTTGATTGCTATTTAGCACCGTCACCCATTCCTTTTGGCCTACAATGATCTTATTACCAAAAGTGGTGCACGCTTGATTGGATCCAGCGGCTGAATCGGCGGCCAGTACTGTCATAGGAGTGAATAATAACATCGCTAATAATAGTGTTATCTTTTTCATTGGATCCCTTTTCACATGGTTAGAGCTACTATATTGATGGAAGTTAATGTAACCACCTTATATCGCAGCTTTGTCATAAGATAGACAATAAGTTTAGACCGAAGGTAACAGGATGTGTTCCATTTAATTTTTACTGGCATAAAAAACGAGCCACTCAGCTCGTTCTTATATTAGGGATTGTTAGAGAGGCGTGATGTTATGACTTCATTGCCGCTTGCACATACACATCAAAGCGATTTTTTTTGGTTTCAATCGCCATGCTAGGTTTTTCTCCATCAAGCCAATCAGCATAATCTGGCCGCTTTACCACCACACGTTTGGTGGCTAAAGCCAATGCCGGTTTAAGCAAAGCATCGGCGTCATTATCTGCGCCAACTAAAGATTGAAATACTCGCATCTCTTTTTTCACTAATGCCGATTTTTTTTTGTTTTCAGGGTGTGGATACATAGGATCAAGATACACCACATCCGGTTGAATAAAGCCGTCTTGCTGCATTAATTGCTCGAGTGCATCGTGACTCGAAGCATGCAATAAACTCATGCGTTCACTCACCCAAACGCCAATTTCTGGATCTTGCTTGGCGCGTGATAATCCATCATCTAATAATGCCGCAACAACCGGATTACGCTCGACCATTTGTACTTTACAACCTAATGATGCAAGCACAAACGCATCACGCCCTAGCCCTGCTGTGCCATCTAAAATGGTAGGGTTTTTTCCTTTATTCAGCCCTGCCGCTTTGGCAATCGCTTGCCCCTTACCACCACCAAATTTACGGCGATGTGAGGCCGCACCTCCGGCTAAATCCACATAAATTGCACCTAACTTAGGTTCATCTAATTTACGCAATTCAACTCGCTCATCGGTCAATACCAATGCAAATACCGAGTCGGCTTGGTGGGTTAACTGCCAACGTTGAGCTAACGCTTGCAATTCGGCTTCTCGACCAAGCGCTTCACAGCATAAGGCTAATTTCATTGTTGCTTACCTTGTTCTTCAAGCCATTGATCCACAAGCCTTGGCAGCGGAATAGGAGCACAAAAGAAATAACCTTGCGCATAATCGACCCCAAGATCGACCAATAAATCGAGTATTTGTTGGTTTTCGACAAATTCGGCCACAGTTTGCATGCCCATTTGCTTGGCTAATGAGTTCATGGCACGAACTAGTACATAATCTTTGGAGTCATTATGCATATCTCGAACAAAACAGCCATCAATTTTAACAATATCGAGCGGTAAGGTTTTTAAATAAGCAAAAGAAGATAAGCCCGAACCAAAATCATCCAAAGCAATCAAACAACCTAGCTGTTTTAGACGTGTAAACAAATCGGTAGCCACTTGCATATTGGCCACCGCAGCGGTTTCAGTGATCTCAATACACAATTTTTCTCTTGGAATAGTGGTATTTTCGAGTAGATCGGTTAAGAACATAATAAAGTCATTGTCACCCATCGATTGCCCCGATAAGTTAATTGAACAACGGCCTAAATGCTTAACAATATTAGGTCTGGCTTCAAACCAAGCTAATGTTTTTTTGAATACTTCACGATCAATTAAATGGGCTAAGTTATAGCGTTCAATCGCGGGCATAAAGATCGCGGGCGACATTAAAATATTGTCTTTATCACGCAAACGCACCAAGATTTCAAAGTGCATTTTCCCACTAGCATTGGGACTGATATCTTTGATTTGTTGCGCGTAAAGATCGACACGGTCATTGGCGATCGCATCATAAACTTGGTTTACACACTCCATTTCCATTTCACGGCGGCGGAAGTTTTCATCATCGGCGCGGTATAAGTGAGCGCGATTACGACCCTCTTCTTTGGCTAAATTACAGGCGGTATCGGCTTGTGCATGCACCATCTGATGAGACGTGACGGTATGATCAATCACTCGAATACCAATCGAGGTACTGATATTTATATGGATACCTTGCCAGCTAAATTCGCTTTGATTAAACGATTTTAAAATTTGATCTGCAAAACCTAATAATTCGTCTTGTTCACAATCTCTGATCAGTAGAGCGAATTCGTCACCACTGATCCTTGCCACCACCGAACGCTCTGTCGTCAACCCTGATAGCAAGTTACCGCAATGCATTAATACGGCATCTCCCGCTTCATGCCCAACCGTATCATTAACAAGTTTAAACTGGTCTAAATCTAGATACAGCATGGCATGCGAGCGAATTTTTCCTTTTACTTCTTGTAGCGCAATCAGCAACTCTTGTTCGAAGTGATTACGATTATACAATCCTGTTAATCCATCGTGATGAGCTTGATATTCTAATTTCTCAGCTAATAAGTGCGCATCTGAAATATCTTCACCTACGATTAATAATTGACCGGTCTCCAATACTTGGCGAATATTTTCACGGATCCAAATAATGCGCTTATCCGGCGTGACATATTTAACTTCTCGGCGCCAAACTAATGCCTTGCTATGTCGTGGTTGGGAGAGCATTTGACGCGGGGTAAATTCGTTTTTATCGGCATAATAAAGCTCAAGTTTCTGACCTAGCATGTCACTAATGTCATAATCGAGCAGTTGTTTGGTAAAGGCATTGACCGCTTGAATGCGGTTATGCTCATCAAGAGTGACCATCATTACCGGTTGCAGCTCGTAATAATTTCTTAATTTACTTTCATTTTCGATAAGGCGACGCTCGGTAGTATTACGCGCGGTCACATCTTGGGCTTCAAATAAGTATTGCGCTTTACCATCAAGTAAACTTGGTAGCCGTTTTAAAGTAATATCCAACACACAAGGTCCAATATTACTGTGCATAATCTCCGCTTCAAAACGCACTAAACCTTTATCTTGAACGGTAGAGAAAGCGCGTTCAACTTCTAAACGAGTCGCATCTGACCAACCACTATACATCCAAATCGGACGACTATGATCAAAAGTAGGTGCATAGATAAGCTCCAACAGCGTTTGGTTACTTGAAGCTAAAGCACCACTGGCATTCAATAACCCCATAAATTGGTGACTTTGGTCGTAAATAGTTTCCAATAGGTATTGATTTTGACGTGACAGAGCATCACTTAAACGAATTCGTTTTAAGTGCTTGAGTAAAAATAAAATAATACTGCCAAATATTAGGCTTAAAGTAATAAATACCAATATTTCACTTTCATAATCTTGTACAGTTAAAACATTATATTGAGACGCTATTGCCTCTTTCGCTTGACTCGCTAGAGAAAAAGGCAAGATAAACAAGATGATAAAGTAACGTAGCTTAGACAAAATCGACAAAGGTAATCAATCCAAAGTAGTGGTCATGTTAATATTATGACCAGAGCTGAAAGCATGAGTAATTTGAAAGTGTTTAATGCAGTAAAAAGGGACCAGATTACTACAACGGTCGACTATTTTAGATAAACAAATTAACACTTATGTCATTTTATTGATAAATTTTTAAGCGATACAATGAAGCCATCGATTACATGGCATTTAAGCCAAGGAGAACAGCGTGCAAAACCCCATTTCTAAATTAGATCAGCTTGATCGTGACATACTTAAAACCTTGATGGCCGATGCGCGCACTCCGTATGCAGAAATGGCCAAAATGTTTTCTGTTAGCCCTGCCACGGTGCATGTTCGAGTCGAAAAAATGCGCGCCGCCAATATTATCGAGCGCACTGAAGTGGTGATCAACGCCAAGAAGTTGGGTTATGACGTGTGTTGCTTTATTGGCATCAATCTAAATGCAGCACGTGACTATCATTCTGCTATCGCCAAACTCAACGCATTAGATGAAGTGGTTGAAGCCTATTACACCACTGGCGCTTATAATATTTTCGTCAAACTGATGTGTAAAAACATCGAAGAACTGCAATATGTGCTTATAGACAAGTTGCAAGCGATCGATGAAGTGCAATCGACCGAAACACTGATTTCACTGCAAAACCCAATTAATCGTAATGTGAACCCGTAAAGGAAAGAGAAATAACTTAAAGAAGAAAACCACGCACTTTAATTGCAACATTAACTTAAATAAATGATCACATTTCATTCACATTAATAATTTATCCTTTGGTCAAACTAAAAAAGACTAAGGAAAGCATATTATGAGCCATGTTGAGCAAGATGATTATTCAAACCATTTAGATTCAGCGCCATCCGATTTTTCTCAAATTGTAGAAAAAGGCTTAAATCGTCGTCGTTTTTTACAAGCAGCGACGGCAACCAGTTCAGTGGCTTTTTTTGCCGCCTCACCACTTGCCAATGCCATGGCGCGTCCTCCAAAAAACCAGTCTTTACTTGGGTTTGACGCCATTGCAACCTCAACACAAGATACTGTGGTAGTTCCTGCCGGATATAAAGCTGAATCTTTAATTGCATGGGGGGATCCAATTCACCCAAATGCCGCCCCTTTTTCTCAGCTAAATACCGCACTCGATCAAGAACTTCAATTTGGCGATAACAATGATGGCATGACATTTTTACCTTTAAGCCGCCAGCGCGCGGTGCTTGCCGTTAATAATGAAAGTACTAATTATGCTGATTTATTTGAAGATAAAGGTGCAACACTGACCGCAAGTAAAGTGCATCGCGCCCAAGCAGCTGTCGGAGTTACCATTGTCGAGCTGCAACGCAGTCATCGTGGTGATTGGCAAGTGAATGTTAATGGGCGCTTAAACCGTCGCATTACCGCCTACACTGAAATGGAACTGACAGGCCCCGCCGCGGGTGATGGCAATCTTAAAACCCACGCGGATCCAACCGGCACTCAAGTATTTGGCACTTTTAATAACTGTGCCAATGGTGCAACACCTTGGGGTACTTACCTCACTTGCGAAGAAAACTTCAACGGTTTTTTTGGCAGTCATAATAAAATAGAAGTACCAGAAAAGGATGCTCGCTATGGCATTAACTCTGGTGATGGTGGGTTCCGTTGGCACCAATTCGATGAGCGTTTTGATATTGAAAAGGAACCAAACGAGAATCATCGCCATGGTTGGGTGGTCGAAATTGACCCGATGAATCCTCATTCCAAACCGAAAAAGCGCACTGCACTTGGTCGCTTCAAGCACGAAAATGCGGCGTTAACCATTAATAAAAATGGCAAAGTCGTGGTGTACTTGGGGGATGATGAACGTGGCGAGCATTTATATAAATTTGTCTCCAAGAACAAATACAATCAACACAAGCCAGAAAAAAATCGCGATTTACTCGATGAAGGCACCTTATATGTCGCTAAGTTCTCCGCTCAAGATGCTGAAATGCATGGTAAAGGCGAATGGCTAGAACTGACCTTTGGCAAGAATGGATTAACCCCAGAAAATGGTTTTAATAACCAAGCAGAAGTATTAATTTTTGCTCGCCAAGCGGCAACACAAGTTGGAGCGACCACCATGGATCGTCCGGAATGGGTGGCGATAAATCCAAAATCTGACCAAGTTTTTTGTACCTTAACCAACAATAAATATCGCGGTGTGCGCGAAGGGCAAGAAGTCAACGGCGCTAATCCGCGTGAAAATAATATTTACGGACATATCATTCGCTGGGAACCGAAAAATGGTAACCATACCTCAGACGATTTTTTCTGGGATATTTATGTCATGGCCGGCAACCCAGAACAATACCCTAATACTGATTTACGTTCAGGTAGCAACAATATCAACAAAGATAATATGTTTAATAGCCCTGATGGCATCGGTTTTGATAATGCTGGCCGATTATGGATCCAAACGGATGGTGATTACTCTAACTCGGGTAATTTCGCCGGCATGGGAAACAACCAAATGCTGTGTGGTGATCCTCAAACAGGTGAAATTAAACGCTTCTTAACCGGACCTATCGGGTGCGAAATTACTGGCCTTACCTTTAGCCCAGATAACCGAACCTTGTTTGTTGGAGTACAGCATCCAAGCCAAAGCTTTTCGGCTATTAATGGCATACCTCGCTCGACGGTGATGAAAATTACCCGTGAAGATGGCGGTATAATAGGCGCATAATGTATGACTTAATGTCGGGTTCTCGCGATTAGTAATCGAAGCAGAACCTGACATTTATTACTGTAGAGCTTAATTAATGCCGAACTTTATTGTGCCGTTGGGATCCTAACTTCCGAGCCCCTATTTTCTGCTTTCTCGGTATAGCAGGTGGGTTGTCTTGGGCACATGCCTCCGCGCGAACAAATCACCCGCGCACCATTGTCGATACCACGTTCAATCCAATTAATATTGAGTATTCTGGCAACGGTTAATAAGTGTTGTTTAATCGCATTCGGGATCTCGGCTTGACCGCCGCGACGAACACATTCTTTTTGCAGCGCGGTGGCGATCTCAACCGCATTCTCACCTTGTACTTCTAGCGCCGGGTTTAAATCAATCCCACTACACAACACATGGTAATTACCCGCCATATCTTTCACTTTAACCGATTCACAGCAATAAATATGCGGCACCCCATCTTGATTGAGCACCGAAATTTGCGCCACAGGGGTATTGCCAGGAATGCCGATCATGCGAAATACCGCCCAATGCTGACACGGATCTTCCACCATACGCATATTGCCCCACGGTAGCGGAATGCCATTACCTCGGTACACCGCTTTGAGTTTGCCCGGATTGTACGCATCAAAATAATGCCAATGGGGATACGACGACACCGCAGTCATGCGCCGCATTACCACCGATTCCGACACCCCAATCAATTTGCTGACGCTGATCTCATAACCATGGCGATCAAGTAATTGACGAAATGGCACTTTAGGGCACAGCAAAGCACCAGCAAAAAACGAACATTCGAAATCACGCCAAGCTTGTAAAATATGTTGAGAATCTAAATTAAGCGAATCGCGCGCGGTTTGATCGTCGCGTTTTAAACTGGATAAATTACGATTATCAGAGGCGATAATATTTTTTTCACCATCGCTGTTATGCAGCACTTTATGCCCAATATGCACCGCCAGATCGTATTTCAGCTTTTCTGGCGTGGCTTTTAACGCTTTATTGATCCGCACCACACTCGGCGCTTCTGAATACGAACGCACAATATGTTTCGATTTGACTCCGGCTTTATCCACCACATCTTGCGACGGTTCATCAAACCATTTAATTTTCACCCCGACGTCTTTACAGATATCAAGCAGATCATCGACCGACAACGGCATTCTCTTTTGACCCACTTTTTCGGCTGCTTTTTCAAGATCGGGAAAATGATTTTGATGATGCTCTTGGTGAGCACGAATAAGTAAATGGGCAAATTGATGACCAGAAGTGCCAGTTTGAGACAGCATTTCGGGTATCGCAATTTGCAAAATATCATTGGAAAACAAAAAACTTGGCTCAAGCACCATGCCATTAATACCACCGCGAGAGCCTTTCTCTGGTTTCAACTCTTCTTCTTCACTGGCATCGTCTAAAAACCAGTGTAATGGCTTTTGAAATACCTGCGCGATCACATCCAACATCGCTTCACTCGGCACTCTTTTACCGCGTTCGATCATCGAAAGATAAGAAACAGAAGGGGCATCTTCAGCATCGACTTTGACACACCTTGCCGATAAATCTTCCAACGTTAAGCCGTTACGCTTCCTAAGATTGCGTACTTTGGTTCCCAAAAAATGAGACTGTCGATTGAGTGAGTTTTGCGCCTTCATCCGTGATCGCTCCCTTGTGAATTTTTTGTAAAATTTACACTGTGTAATTTTCTTTGTGAAATTTTAGTTAATTTAACGTTATTCTTTTAGTCACAGGATAGGAAAACATCATTTGATAGTCAGTTTTAAGACTACAGTCACGAAACGGACAACTTTCAAACTGATATCAAATTAAAAAACGCAATACGAGGGACTGATTATGAACTTAGCTCAAAACCTAGACACACAAACCGGTAACACCACCACGTCATCGATCGCACACAAGATCAATGCCGGCTTAGTTCAATTCGTCAATCAAGAAGTATTGCCGTTAACCGGACTTAACCAAGATAAATTTTGGCACGACTTCAGCCAATTGCTGACTGATTTAGCACCCAAAAACAATGCACTATTGGCCAAGCGTGAATCACTACAGCAGCAAATCGATCAATGGCATCAAGCCAATCCAAACAAATTGAATTCCGCTCAATACCAAGCGTTTTTGCGTGAAATTGGTTACTTGGTTGAGCAAGGCGATGATTTCCAAATCACCACCAGCAATGTCGATCAAGAAATTTCAAGCATGGCTGGACCGCAATTAGTGGTTCCAATTAAAAACGCACGTTTTGCCTTAAACGCGGCCAACGCTCGCTGGGGCAGTTTATACGATGCAGCTTATGGTTCTGATTTAATTCAACAATGTGATGGCCTAAAAGCAGGCAAAAAATACAACCCTGCTCGTGGTAAGCATGTGATTGCTTTGGCCAAAACGTTTTTAGATGACAACTTCCCATTAAAAGAAGGTTCACATCACGACGTTCAAAGCTATTCGGTCTATTTTCATCACCTTTTAGCCACATTCCCCGATGGCAGCCAATCGGGTTTGGCTCAACCATGTCAGTTCGTGGCATCGAGTAACCCAGATGTAGAACCAACATCAATCGTATTGAAAAACAATGGTTTGCATATTGAATTAATTATTAACCGTAAAGGCGCGATTGGTCAGCACGACATCGCCGGTTTAGATGATATTCAATTGGAATCGGCGCTTTCAACCATTATGGATTTTGAAGATTCTGTGGCTGCGGTTGATAGCCAAGACAAAATTGAAGCCTACCAAAATTGGTTTGGTTTGATCACCGGTAACCTCACCGCCACTATTGATAAAGGTAATCAAACGCAAATTCGCCGCCTTAATTGCGACCGTAGTTATACCCATAAAAATGGCGATGACTACAACTTACATGGTCGTTCACTATTGATGGTACGTAACGTCGGCCACTTGATGACCAGCGATTTAATGCAAGATCAACACGCACAAAATATGCCGGAAGGTTTGATTGATGCCGTGATCACCTCATTGATCGCCTCAATTGAAATCCATAACCCTCAAGCGTGTCGCGTAACCAACAGTCGCACTGGCAGCATCTACATTGTGAAACCAAAAATGCACGGCCCTGAAGAAGTGGCATTCAGCAATGAGATATTTGAACGTGTCGAGAACATGCTTGATTTAGCGCCGAACACCATCAAAATGGGGATTATGGATGAAGAACGTCGCACCACGGTTAACTTAAAAGAATGTATCCGCGCGGCGCAATCTCGGGTGGTCTTTATTAACACTGGTTTTCTTGACCGCACTGGTGATGAAATTCACACCAGCATGCAAGCCGGCGCATTTAAACCCAAAGGCGAGATCAAACATCAAGCTTGGATCGGTGCTTATGAAAATAACAACGTCGAAGTGGGTCTGGCTTGTGGTTTTGCCGGCAAAGCACAAATTGGTAAAGGCATGTGGGCAATGCCAGAAGAAATGAAAGCCATGATGGCGGACAAAATTGCTCACCCACAATCCGGAGCCAATACCGCTTGGGTACCGTCTCCGACAGCGGCAACCTTACATGCGATTCATTACCATCAAGTCAATGTTTTTGAACAACAAGAGAGCATTAGTCAACGTCCAGCAGCAAACATTGGGGATTTATTGCAGCTTGAATTATTAGCTGAAAATGAACTGACTCAAGCGCAAATTGAAGCCGAGTTAGATAACAATATTCAAGGTATTTTAGGCTATGTGGTTCGCTGGGTAGAAATGGGAATTGGTTGCTCAAAAGTGCCGGATATCAATAACGTCGAACTAATGGAAGACCGCGCCACATTGCGTATCTCTAGCCAACATATTGCCAACTGGTTATTGCACCGCATCTGTCGCCCAGAGCAAGTAATGGACAGCATGCACAAAATGGCGCAAGTGGTCGACACCCAAAATGCAGGCTCGGAAGGTTATCAACCTATGTTGCCACAAATTGAACAAAGCTTAGCGTTTCAAGCCGCAAGAGAGTTGATTTTCCAAGGCCGTAATCAACCAAGTGGCTACACCGAACCGCTGCTGCATCAATATCGAGGATGGGTAAAAAATCAATAACGAAACAAAATACAAAGAACAAAGAACAAAGAACAAAGAACAAAGAACAAAGAACAAAGAACAAAGAACAAAATAAAAAACTTTTAAATCCAATAACAACACTTACAGCCAAATAAGAAGGGATTCACTATGCCAAATACAACCTCTCAAAACAGCTACAAACAACAGCTTTCTGATGCTGCGACTATGATTGAAAAACAAGGCAGCACTTGGAGTGCCATCACCCCAGAATATGTGGCTCGTATGCGTCTGCAAAATCGCTTTAAAACCGGTTTAGATATTGCACGTTATACCGCAAAAATCATGCGCGAAGACATGGATGCTTATGATAAAGATTCGGCCAATTACACTCAGTCTTTAGGTTGCTGGCATGGTTTTATCGGCCAACAAAAAATGATTTCAATTAAGAAGCACTTTGAGACCACTCGCGGTCGTTACTTATACCTTTCTGGTTGGATGGTGGCAGCAATGCGCTCTGAGTTTGGTCCACTGCCAGACCAATCCATGCATGAGAAAACCACCGTACCTATGCTGATTGAAGAGCTGTACACCTTCTTAAAACAAGCCGATGCGCGTGAATTAAATCATCTATTTAAAGAGTTAGATGCCGCTAAAGACTCAGGCGATGACATCAAAATCCAAGCGGTACAAAAGCAAATCGACAACTTTGAAACTCATGTAGTGCCAATTATTGCCGATATCGATGCCGGTTTTGGTAACGAAGAAGCGACTTATTTACTGGCCAAGAAGATGATTGAAGCGGGCGCATGTTGTATTCAAATTGAGAACCAAGTGTCGGATGCTAAGCAATGTGGTCACCAAGACGGCAAAGTAACGGTGCCACATGAAGACTTCCTAGCGAAAATTAATGCGGTTCGTTACGCGTTCCTAGAAATGGGCGTTGAAGATGGGGTTATCGTGGCGCGTACCGATTCATTGGGCGCGGGGCTAACCCAAAAAATCCCAGTATCTCAAACGGCAGGCGATCTTTCAGACCAGTACAACGCCTACATTGATGGGGTAGAAATCACTTCTCTCGCTGAGCTTGAATCTGGTGATATGGTCTTAAAACAAGGTGATGCCGTGATCAAACCTACTCGCCTAGCCAATGGTTTAATTCGCTTCAAGCCGGATACGGGTGAAGACCGCGTGGTACTAGATTGTATTACTTCGCTACAAAACGGCGCCGATCTATTGTGGATTGAAACCGAGAAGCCGCATGTTGAACAAATTGCAGGCATGGTGAATCGTATTCGTGAGGTTATTCCCAATGCCAAACTGGTTTACAACAACAGTCCATCATTTAACTGGACGCTTAACTTCCGTCAGCAAGTATTTGATGTTTGGGCAGAGTCCGGCAAGGACGTATCAACCTACGACCGCGCGCAACTAATGAATCAAGTATACGATGGTTCGGAATTGGCACTAGAAGCGGATGCGAAAATCCAAAGCTTCCAACGTGATGCTGCAGCGCAAGCGGGTATTTTCCATCACTTGATCACACTGCCGACTTACCATACAGCGGCGCTTTCAACGGATAATTTGGCCAAAGACTACTTTGGTGAGCAAGGCATGTTGGCTTATGTGGCCGGTGTTCAGCGTAAAGAATTACGTCAAGGTTTGGCTTCGGTTAAACACCAAGATATGTCGGGTTCAAACATTGGTGATGATCACAAAGAGTACTTCTCAGGCGACCAAGCGCTGAAAGCCTCGGGTGAAAACAACACCATGAATCAGTTCTCGTAACCGTTTCAGATTCATCGACCTTAATCGGAGCTGCCGAGTTATGTGGCAGCTTTAATTAAGCGAGATAACCGCTCCCTTAATCAAAAGGCGACCTTTCTCTTATCTGCGATGTCATTCGTTAGCATAGAGAAGGAAGCCTTTTTTTCGTTTTGTCACACTTGTCATTCAACCCGCTTCGCCTCTTCTGATATACTTCTTGCCATATCAAAACTCACCACTGGCAACCAATTCGCTTAACTGTGGTCAGAGTCATTAACAATATTAATTGAGTCATAATATGAGCTCTCAATATTGAGCATAAAGAAAAGTGACAAAGAGCGCAGAGGCTCTTTTCTCAAGCGCCCATGGATGGAATAGCGTTTTTCGGCATGTTCAAGTTGATAGATTATCGAATGAAATAAAAACATCACTTTTAATGGAATAATTACCTTTTATGTTTTCTTTGCGCGCGGTTTCGCTATTTTTTACCAGCCTACTCACCTTATTGCTGAGCACGTCCAGCCTCGCCGCTAATTTTGATTCGGTCGATGCACCTTTAGCCGCCTTTTCTGCAGCGCCCGCGAATGATCATCGTTTTGTGCCGGTTGACCAAGCTTTCCCTTTTAATTTTATTCAACAAGGCAATAAGGTTAAGCTCGATTGGCAGATCAAAGATGGCTATTACTTATATAAAGAGCGTTTCTCGTTTAGCACTAAAGACGCAAAAATTGCCGATGCGATCATGCCTGAAGGTGAGTTTCACCATGATGAGTTTTTTGGTGATGTGCATGTATTTAAACAACCCGTTAGCGTTGAGATCCCACTACAACAAGTCGGTGATAAAGGTCAGCTGATCGTGCAATATCAAGGCTGTGCCACCACTGGATTTTGTTATCCACCCGAAACCCGCGTCATCCCGCTCGATGCACTGAATACTAATCAAACTACAAATAATCAGACTGCGAACGCTCATTCAGAGCAAACTCAAGCTTCAGCGACTCAAACATCATCAACTCCGGCAGTCGTAAATCAACCCGTAACGACTCAACCAGCAGCCAATCATTCTGAAGATGCCGGTATTGCGGCGCAATTATCACAACATTGGTGGACACCTTTCTTATTTTTAGCATTAGGCATAGGGCTGGCCTTTACCCCTTGCGTGCTGCCAATGTACCCAATTTTAACTGGCATTGTTTTAGGTGGCGGCAAACTTTCGGCTGGCAAAGCGTTTAAATTATCGTTTGTGTATGTGCAAGGTATGGCACTCACTTACATGCTGCTTGGCTTAGTGGTGGCCTCACTTGGGGTGCAGTTTCAAGCGGCGCTACAAGCTCCTGTGGTATTGATCGGGTTAAGTGTGTTATTTGTGCTGCTTGCTATGTCGATGTTTGGGGTTTACACCATTCAACTGCCTAGCCGGATGCAAACTTGGCTCAATGAACAAAGTAATAAACAACAAGGCGGCAACCTCATCGGGGTATTTGCGATGGGCATTATTTCTGGCTTAGTGTGCTCGCCTTGCACGACTGCACCACTGTCTGGCGCTCTGCTTTATGTGGCGCAAAGTGGCGATTTAATCACAGGTGCAATTGCCTTGTATGCGTTGGCGATTGGCATGGGGATCCCACTGATTTGTGTGGCGGTGTTTGGTAATAAACTATTGCCGAAAGCCGGTGAATGGATGAATAAAGTTAAGATGCTATTTGGCTTTATTTTACTGGCCGCGCCGATTTTCTTACTCGAACGCATTCTGCCAGTATTTTGGGTTGAATTGCTTTGGTCAGGATTGGGGTTAGTCGCGTTTGCTTGGCTATACCATATCCGTCAATTCATTAAAGCCGGCTCTTGGGCACAAAGCATCACCAGTATTATTGCGATGCTGGGTTTAATGCTTGCCTTTATTACTGGCTTACAAGCGTTTGGTTTTAATCCGCTGGGCAATACCGTAAGCCAACAACAAGATAAGGTGCAAGTCGAGTTTGTTCGCATTCATACCGTGGCAGATCTCGACCAACAATTGTTACTGGCAAAACAAGCGGGTAAACCGGTGATGTTTGATTATTACGCCGATTGGTGCGTGGCATGTAAAGAGTTTGAGAAATACACCTTTCATAACCCACAAGTGGCCGCCAAGCTGCAAAACATGGTGCTATTACAAGCCGATGTGACTAATGCTAATCCGCAAGATATTGCCTTAATGGAAAAAATGAAAGTGCTTGGCCTGCCGACGATTGAGTTTTGGGATGCGCAAGGCAAGCATGTGACTAGCGCGCGCATTACTGGGTTTATGGATGCGGCCAATTTTCTTAGCCACTTAACCAAGAATGGCTTAGCGCCTAACCATTAACTTTTACTTTCTAGCAACCCTAGCTCTAGCAACTCACAATTCTAGCAACTAGGCGGTGCAATTCTGTATTAAATATAGACAAAAGTCGGATATGCTTCAGGTTTTTGCACATAGCCAGTTGAGTGCAGCGATAAACACGCAGATAATGAATTTATTGTTAACAAACAGTAAATGGAATGTCTGTCATGGATTCGACATACAATATCGTCATCGCCGATGATCACCCGCTTTTTCGCAATGCACTATTTCAGTCAATTCACATGGCGATCAGTGGTGCTAACTTATTTGAAGCGGATTCACTCGACGCCTTGCTCACACTACTTAAAAAAGTCGATGAGCCCGATCTATTATTATTAGATTTAAAAATGCCCGGTTCGAATGGCATGTCGGGCCTGATCCAATTGCGATCGGAATACCCTGATATGCCGATTGTTGTCATTTCTGCCAGTGAAGAGTCGAGTGTAGTGAGCCAAGTAAAAAGCCACGGTGCTTTCGGCTTTATACCAAAGTCGAGTGATATGCGTGAGCTTAATCGCGCGCTTAATCAAGTGCTCAATGGCGACCCTTTCTTTCCTGAAGGCCTTATTCAAAATAACGAAGCGTGCAATAACTTAAGCCAAAAACTGGCGGCGCTTACTCCGCAGCAATATAAAGTGCTCGGGATGTTATCTGATGGACTGTTAAATAAACAAATTGCTTATGAGCTTAATGTCTCGGAAGCCACAATTAAAGCGCACATGACGGCTATCTTCCGCAAGCTCGATGTTAAAAACCGAACTCAAGCGGTGATCTTATTGCAACAACTTGAAACGCAGAATTAATTCCCCTCACACACAAAATTCTGCCTTTTCACACCTTAGACCTTAGCCTAATAGCATTAGACCTTAGCCTAGCTTCCTTTTCGAGCTAGGCTAAATTATTCCAACCCACTTCACAAAAATGCCCTCAACGTCTTATAGCTCACCTTTTATTGCCCGACTAAAGTTGAAAAGCCGCACTCCCCCAGCACTGCTATTGTTTTGTTGTAACTTTTTATTAACAAATTTCTTCACCCATATTTAATAAATTCGATCACTGCATCTGTAGTGAATCAATAAGCAAAACAAAAGGAGAGCGGCTATGGCGTTTGAATCAGACACACATGCCCAAGCTTACTGGAAAGAAAATCTAGGGATCATGGCGACACTACTGACGATTTGGTTTGTGGTGTCTTATTGTGCTGGCATTTTATTTGTCGATGCACTCAATACCATCCAATTTGCCGGTTTCAAATTAGGGTTCTGGTTTGCTCAGCAGGGGTCGATTTATACCTTTGTGGTGCTAATCTTCGTGTATGTAGCGCGTATGAATGCGTTAGATAAAAAATACAACGTTCAGGAA
Organism: Vibrio algicola; assembly: GCF_009601765.2. NCBI lineage: Bacteria > Pseudomonadati > Pseudomonadota > Gammaproteobacteria > Vibrionales > Vibrionaceae > Vibrio > Vibrio algicola. Next base: position 159,718 of record NZ_CP045699.1, on the reverse strand, counting down.
GACTAAGGGAGCATAAGATATGGAAATCCAAACGTGGACGTTTATTCTCGTCGGTATTACTTTTACTTTATATATCGGTATCGCCATTTGGGCTCGCGCCGGATCAACCAGTGAGTTTTATGTTGCAGGTGGTGGTGTCCACCCTGTCGCGAATGGTATGGCCACCGCAGCCGATTGGATGTCAGCAGCATCATTTATTTCAATGGCGGGTATTATCTCATTTGCCGGTTACGACGGTTCGGTTTACCTAATGGGTTGGACTGGCGGTTATGTACTGCTGGCATTATGTTTAGCCCCATACCTCCGAAAATTCGGCAAATTTACTGTGCCTGATTTCATTGGTGATCGTTACTACTCAAGTACCGCTCGCATGGTGGCTATCTTCTGTGCCATCTTCGTATCCTTTACGTATGTAGCAGGTCAAATGCGTGGTGTAGGCGTGGTATTCTCTCGTTTCTTAGAGGTGGATATTAACCTTGGTATCATCATTGGTATGGCAATTGTGTTCTTCTATGCGGTTCTTGGCGGCATGAAAGGCATTACCTATACCCAAGTTGCTCAATTCTGTGTACTTATTTTTGCGTTCCTGGTTCCAGCCGTTTTCACTTCCATTATGATGACAGGCAGCGTATTTCCACAAATAGGTATGGGTTCAACCATTTCAGGTTCCGATGTCTACTTGATGGATAAACTTGAAGGTTTAACTCAAGAACTCGGTTTTAATTCCTATATTGACGGCTCGAAAAGCACGGTTGATGTATTCTTTATTACTGCCGCTCTTATGGTGGGTACTGCTGGTTTACCACACGTTATTATTCGCTTCTTTACCGTTCCTCGCGTAAAAGATGCACGAATTTCAGCCGGTTGGGCGTTACTGTTTATTTCTCTACTTTACACCACAGCCCCTGCTGTTGCGTCATTTGCTCGTGTTAACCTGATTGAAACCATTAATGGCCCTGATCTTAAAGGTGTTACGGCAGAAAATGCTCCAAGCTGGTATCAGAACTGGGAAAGCACAGGGTTAGTGTCTTGGGAAGATAAAAACGGTGATGGCAAGATGTTCTACTCTGGCGATGAACGTAATGAGATGAACATTAACCGCGATATCATTGTATTAGCTTCTCCTGAACTGGCGAAACTGCCAAACTGGGTCGTAGCATTACTGGCTGCCGGTGGCTTAGCCGCTGCGCTATCAACCGCTGCAGGTTTATTATTGGTTATCTCAACCTCGATTTCACATGACTTGTTGAAGAAAGGCTTGAAACCCAATATGACCGATAAAGAGGAACTGATGTATGCGCGGATAGCCGCTGCGGTTGCTATTGTCGGAGCGGGTTACTTAGGTATTAACCCACCAGGCTTTGTGGCACAGGTGGTTGCCTTCGCGTTCGGACTTGCCGCCGCCTCCTTCTTCCCTGCCATCATCTTAGGTATTTTCTATAAGAAGATGAACAAGGAAGGCGCGATTGCCGGTATGGTTGTCGGTATTATCTTTACCGCTGCCTACATTATTTACTTTAAGTTTATTAACCCAGCCGCAAGCACGCCGGATAACTGGTTCTTCGGAATTAGTCCTGAAGGCATTGGTACGCTTGGTATGTGTTTGAACTTCGTAGTCTCGATTGTGGTGAATAAATTTACCGCAGAAGTACCAAAAGATGTACAAGACATGGTTGAGTCTATCCGTTTCCCGAAAGGAGCCGGTGAAGCACACGATCATTAATACAATATGATGCACTAAGCCTAATTCTTAAACATAGGCACTTAGAACATAGGCACTTAGAACATAGACACTTAAAACATAAGCTAAACGTAAGTTTTTAAGCATCAGCTCTTAAAGAAAATAGGTTGTTAGAGCATCAAATACAACAAAGCCCGAATCATCATGGTTCGGGCTTTTGCTATTTATTTATCTATTTATCGCATCGTAATGGAACTAGGCTTTTTGTACTTCCAAACCTAGCACTTTGGCAAGGTCTTCTAATTCTTTTAAGCTGTCTAAAAACAGAAACACATTGGCTTCATCCACCGCAAGGTAGAAACGATTATCGCCATCATAAGCGTTTTGAATCGTCAGTGCTTGCACTTTATCAACCTGACTACTAACCACTAAACCGCCCATTGCAAGGCGAACCATTCCTTGATAAATCTCGACTAAGACGCCTTGTTTGGTTTGAAACTCACCCATAATAAATACTCTTTTTATAATCGATTTAACACAGCTCGTAATTTTAATGGTTTGACAGGCTTAGTTAACAGCTGAAAACCCTGAGCTTGTATCGCCTGGCTCACTTCATCAGAGCGGTCGGCACTTATGATAACACCTTCAAAGCCATCTCCCAATTGGTTACGCAAATGCTGCAATATTTCTAACCCTGTACGACCATTATCAAGATGATAATCAGAGAATACCACCTCGGGATACCAGTCTTTCTTCATCGCTTGCAAGGTTTGCTGTAAGTTTAACGCCGTTTTGACCTCGCACCCCCAACGTTCCAGTAGCGCCTGCATCCCTAGCAATATCTCAGCTTCATTATCAATACATAAAACCTTAATATTGGCCAGTGGTGCATGTTGGATTATCGGGGCTGACATCACATCTTGTTCCTCTAACTCTGCAGCATCAAGAGTTACCGAAAATACCGTGCCTTTATTTGGCCAAGAGCGTAATTCTATTTTATGACCCAGCAAACGAGCAATACCTCGCGCAATGGCCAAGCCTAACCCTAAACCTTGGTCGGCGCGGTTTTGATCGACCCGAGTAAACTCTTCAAAAATATCACTTTGCTGCTCATAAGGAATGCCAATACCGTTATCCCAAACCTCAATTCTTATTTGGGCATTTTTTCCATCACGTTGAATGCGGCGCATTCCAAGTAAAACCTTGGCTTGGCTGGCTTCTTTTTGACTATAACGAAATGCATTGGTTAATAAGTTTTGCAAAATACGCCGCAGCAATTTGGGATCCGATTTCACCACTAATGTTGATGGAATACGATGAAACTCAACCTTATTTTGCTCAGATAACACACTAAATTCCGCATCAAGGTTATCTAACACTTCGCGCAATGCGAAAGCTTTTATTTCGGTCGGTACATTGCCAGATTCCAGCCTAGATATATCAAGCAAATCACCAATCAAATCTTCGGCGGCGCCCAATGCACTCTCAATATGGGCGGAGAATTTTCTGGTGTTATCTTCTTGCGCAGTTTCGGTTAATGATGAAGCAAACAACCTAGCGGCATTAAGCGGTTGCATTAAATCGTGGCTCACCGCGGCTAATAAGCGGCTTTTGGATTGCGATGCATGCTCGGCACTTTGATTAGCAGTAATTAATTGAGTATTTAAGCTTTCTAATGCCCGAGTACGCTCTTGCACTCGATCTTCTAACGTTTCATTCGCTTCTTTTAAGGCTTGCTCGGCGCGGCGAAACGCGGTGATATCAGAAAAACTCATCACAAACCCACCACCTGGCATAGGATTACCTTGCACTTCAATTACTTGACCATCTTCTCGAACTCTTGATGACGTGTGCTTAGTGCCGCGCTCTAAATGCTCAACCCGTCGACGAACATGTATTTCAGGATCGCCCGGCCCGCATAATCCTTGTTCAGCATTATGGCGGATCACATCGGCGATCGGTCGGCCCACTTGGATTAAGCCAGGAGGAAAATCAAACTGCTCAAGATAACGTTGATTCCAAGCCACCAAGCGCAATTGTTTATCCACCACCGCGATCCCTTGGCTAATATGCTCAATCGCACCTTGTAATAAACCGCGGCTAAAATCGTACAACTCGGAAGCTTCATCGACGATAGTGGCGACTTCTTCCAATTGCATATTGCGCCCTTGCAAGGCAGAAGTGAGCACTAATCGAGAGGATGACGCACCAAACACCCCCGCCAATACCCGCTCGGTATGGCGAATTAATTGCGCCGAAGCTTGCTGTTGCGGTTGCAGCGTTTGTTGTTGCTGCTTCCAAAATAATTGAAACGCGTGGCGGGCGCGTTTGCGTCCAACGAAGCGCGAAGCGAGCATTTCAAGTTCAGCCACACTGACGCGGCTTTGGTACAAGCTAACATCTTCACTTTCTGGCAATGGCGTTCCAACAAACGAAGCGGCTTGTAAGCGCTCACTTAAACTCGAACGCGTGAGCAAAGAGACCAATACATACGCCACACTATTGACGATAAGGCTTAATGCCATACCCCAATCTGACGCTTTCAAATCCAGATTTTGTAGCCATTGTGGCGGGCTTAATAACCATAATAAAAAGTTGGTTTTTTCACTGCCGGCCAGCATATTAGTTTGCAACATTAAGGTCGCAAGCCACACCAACATACCGAATAATAATCCGACGTATACCCCTTTGCGGTTGCCTTTACGCCAATACATTCCGCCCAATACCGCAGGAGCAAATTGCGCAATCGCTGCAAATGAAAGCAGGCCAATCACCGACAACGATGAGACTCGATCCAATACTTGATAAAAGCCCCACGCCCCCAGCAACAACAACGCAATCAGGCCGCGTCGCACATTCAATAACAGGCCTGATATTTGCTTCGGCTTGGCATTCGACAAACGCATACGGCGCAACAATAATGGCCAAACTAAGTCATTCGATACCATAATTGTGAGCGCAATGGTGGATACGATCACCATGCCGCTGGCCGCGGATGTTCCGCCTAAATACGCTAATAATGCAATGCTTTGGACATCGACTCCTAAAGGTAAATTAATCACATAGGCATCAGCGCTAGTACCAGGCAGAAAATATTGCCCCGCCCACGCCACCGGTAACACAAACAAGCCCATTAAAAATAAATAGATTGGAAAAACCCGGCGAGCGGTATGCAGATCTCGCGCCTGATCATTTTCAACGATAGTGGTATGAAATTGACGTGGTAAACAGATGATCGCCGCCATGGTCAGCAGCATGTGGATCGCAATGGTAGGAATATTGGGCGACTGATAATATTGCTTAGCCAGAGTTGGCAGTGAAATATCTGGCGAGTTGAAGATCAATACCACCACAAACACACCGACCAGCAAAAAAGCCACCAGCTTAACCAGAGACTCAAATGCCACCGCCATCATAATGCCGCGATGATGCTCAGTATTATCAATATGACGAGTACCAAATAAAATGGTAAAAACCGCCATCACCCCAACCACAAACCAAGACACTTGCAGGTCTTGATAACCCAGTATATCCATTAAATTAGGCGCAACTAAATCTAAGCCCATGGTGATGCCGCGTAATTGCAGTGCGATATAAGGCAGAATTCCGACCACTGCAATAAGAGTGACGGTAATGGCTAAGCCTTGAGATTTACCATATCGCGCGGCAATAAAGTCGGCAATCGAGGTAATATGCTCGCGTTTGGTAATTAAAATCAAACGAGCCAGAATGCGCCAACCTAGCGTGAATACCACAATCGGCGCGAGGTAAATGGGAAGGAATGACCACATATTGGCACTGGCTTGACCAACCGTGCCGTAAAAAGTCCAAGAGGTACAATAGACCGCAATCGATAGACTATAAATCCAAGGCCGCCAGTTAGATAGCCAGTTTTTTTGTCGATCGCCATACCAAGCGATCAAAAACAGCACCCCTAAATAGGCGAGCGATACCGGAATAACAATCCATCCTTGCATAGCAGTTCCCTTGTCTCTAATTGGTCTAAATCCCGCTATCCATGCGGATTATCGAATATATAAACTCGATATAATGAAGGTTAAATTGTGCAGTGTTACATCTGAAGCCTCAATCTATTTCACTGGAATTTGTGCAGCGGTTAGCGATTTTGGTTCATCCAATTTGATAAACAATGCGACCACTCCCATGGCGGCCATCACCCAGAAAATCCCGCCATCCCATAATTGGAAACCCCAACCACTGAATGCCGTCATTGCCGCGATCACACCACCTAATGGAATCGCATTATACAAGGCTTGTAGTGGCACCATTTGGTTATCATCCGCTTGTTGGATATAACGGATAGTGGCAAAGTGCGCCACCGCAAACGTCACGCCATGCAACAATTGGAACAAGATTAAAAAGCCGACCTCACTGCTAACCGCCAATCCACTCCAACGTACAATCACCCCGACAGACGACAGCAAAAACATCGCTCGCAGACTCCAATTGGCAAATAAACGCCCGCCAAAAGCAAACATCAGCACTTCCGACACGACCGAAAGACTCCACAGATAGCCGACTACCGCTTCAGAGATGCCTAATTGCTTCCAATAAATGGCGCTAAAACTGTAATACTCCGCGTGCGAACCTTGAATTAACGCAATCAGAAATAAGAACTAAATCACCGGCCATTGCTTTAACATCGCCCATAGCTTTGGCTGGCATAATATGCTCGACCTTATGCAAACGCGGAGTGATCACCAAGTTAGTAATGCAACGAGTGGCAAAACCAATGCCGATGAGTAACCCAATATCACTGGCAGACACTCCTTGATCAGCAAACCATAATGCCCAGAATGGCAAATACACGCCATAAGCAAAAAAGAAACCACCAAAGTATTGAGAAATCCAAGCAAAAGGAGACGGTTTAGACATAAAAAAGCAGACCTAAAACACAAAAGAAATATTATGCCTAGCAAGAACAATTAATGCACACCAGACAGATCAACAAAATGTTAACGAGTGCATGAAAATACTAAAATTTACGCTTTTTTACGCAATCAAACACTACATTTACATTGATTGTATTTATACTTAAAAATCATACAAAATTGGCGTCGCATTCATAAACGGATATCTCAGTGAAAAAAATCCCGAAAAAATACTGGTTGATTGGACTTATCGTGCTCGCAGGTTGCGGCAGCGCCTATTGGTACAGCAAAAAAAGCAGTGAACCGCTGCAAAACTACGCTACGGTCAAAGCCCATATAGGGGATATCGATCAAACCGTGTTAGCCAATGGCATGTTGCAAGCCTCTAAGCTCGTCAATATCGGTGCGCAGGTGTCAGGACAAATCAAAAACCTGGCCGTTAATTTAGGCGATGAAGTTCAACAAGGTGATTTAATCGCCCAAATTGACGATTTAACCCAACAGAACAACCTAAAAGAATCCCTCGCCTCTCTCAATAGTATTAACGCCCAAATTGAAGCTAAAAACGCACAAATTTACCAAGCACAGCTTGAATTCAATCGACAAAAAAGTATGCTCGCCGCCAGAGCAAGCGCCAAGTCCGATTATGATATTGCTCAAGCTACTCTGGCCGTTTATAAAGCCGAATCCAAACAACTCGAAGCGGAAAAACAACAAGCTAAAATTAAAGTCGATACTGGCAAAGTCGATCTTGGTTACACCACCATCAATGCCCCGATCAACGGTACTGTGGTGTATACCGCAGTTGAAACCGGTCAAACCGTCAACGCCAATCAAACCACTCCAACTATTATTGAACTGGCTCAACTCGATACCATGACCATTAAAGCTCAAATTTCAGAGGCCGACGTTATTGATGTCAAACCAGGGCAAGCGGTCTACTTCACTATTTTAGGTCGCCCCGATCAAAAGTATAGAGCCACATTACGAGATATAGAACCCGGCCCAACCTTAATGGATGGTAACGATAGCGACCTCACCATATCCGATAGTGATGCGATTTATTTCAATGGTTTATTTGATGTCAAAAACCCTAAGCGAGTATTACGGATTGGCATGACCGCGCAAGTTTCTATCGTATTAAATCAAGCCAAAGATACCTTATTAGTCCCATCACAAGTATTAAAGAAAGGACCAAAAGGCAAAGCCTACCAAGTGCCGGTTTTGGTCAATGGCAAAGTCGAACATCGTAGAGTCAAAGTTGGGTTAAACAATAAAGTTAATGCACAAATCTTATCCGGATTACACGAGGGAGATGACGTAGTAGTAGGCATTGCGACCAAAGGAGCCCCCTCTCCGTCCGATCGTAAATCTCGCGTAAGGTTATAAAGCATGACTAACGCGTTATTGCATATTTCCGACGTTTCTCGCTGCTTTGCCGCCGGAGATCAAGATCTTACCGTACTCAAAAATGTTGATTTAGAAATTCAACGCGGTGAAATGGTCGCGATTGTCGGAGCTTCAGGCTCGGGCAAGTCGACCTTAATGAACATTCTCGGCTGCTTGGATAAACCGTCGAAAGGGCAATACTTTATTGATGGGCAAGACACTTCTCAAATGGAGGCCGATGAACTTGCATCTTTGCGCCGCGAACATTTTGGTTTTATTTTTCAACGTTATCATTTATTAGGCGATCTCGATGCGATTGCCAACGTTGAAGTTCCGGCTATTTACGCTGGTAAAGATCGTCATTCTCGCCAACAACGCGCCAAAGATTTACTCATTCGTTTAGGATTAGGCACTCGACTGGATCATAAACCGAGCCAACTCAGTGGTGGTCAACAACAACGAGTCAGTGTTGCGCGCGCCTTAATGAATGGTGGCGATGTAATTTTAGCTGATGAACCTACGGGCGCATTAGACAGTCACAGCGGCAAAGAAATGATGCAATTGTTACAAGAACTTCATCACGATGGGCACACCATTATTTTGGTTACTCACGATATGGATGTCGCGCAATTTGCCGATCGTATTATTGAACTAAAAGATGGTGTGATCATTCAAGATTACATCAATAAACAACAACGACAGATAGAACAAAAGCAGTTAGAACCCAAAGTCGCTGCTAATAAAAATCGTTTTGTCACCATGCTTGATCGCATAAATGAAGCACTCAAAATGGCATTAATTGCGATGTCGAGCCACCGTTTACGTACCTTTTTAACCATGCTCGGGATTATTATTGGTATTGCTTCGGTGGTATCTGTGGTGGCATTAGGCTCCGGCACTCAACAACAAATTTTGCAAAATATTTCCTCGTTAGGTACCAACACTATTGATGTTCGACCCGGCAAAGGCTTTGGCGACAGACGATCTGGCCGAGTGCGCACCTTAACTGCATCCGATGCCAAAGCGCTAGAAAACTTACCTTTTATTGATAGTGTCACTCCAAGCGTGAGTACCTCGGTCACCATTCGTGCTGGAAATCAAGCCGTCACCGGCAATGTACAAGGAGTCGGCCCAGCCTATTTTAGAGTCTATGATTATCAACTCGATCAAGGGCAATTTTGGGATGAAGACAGCGTCAAAACACTGGCCCAAGAAGCAGTGATCGATAGTAATACCAGCCAAGAACTGTTTGATGGTACAGACCCAATTGGCAAAGTAATTTTCTTAGGTCGATTGCCAGTCCGCATCATTGGTGTGACTCAGCCGAAAGATCAAGCTTTTGGTCTTAGTGATACGTTAAATGTCTGGGTGCCCTACACCACCGTCTCTGGACGCATGTTAGGACAAACTTACTTAAGCAGCATCAGCATTCGACTCAATCAAGACGTCGCCAGTGATGCGGCGGAACAAAGTATTATTTCATTATTAGCACTTCGCCATGGAACGCAGGATTTTTTCACCATAAACACCGATACCATTCGACAAAATATAGAGAAAACCACCTCGACCATGACGTTATTGATTTCAGCTATTGCAGTGATCTCATTGATCGTCGGCGGCATTGGAGTGATGAATATCATGTTGGTATCCGTCACAGAGCGAACTCGGGAGATCGGGGTACGCATGGCGGTCGGTGCTCGGCAAAATGACATCTTGCGGCAGTTTTTAATTGAAGCCGTTTTGGTGTGTTTATGCGGTGGTGTACTCGGGATTGGCTTGGCTTATTTAATTGGTTTTGCTTTGCAGTCTAGTGGCGTGGGTTTCCAAATGATCTATTCGACCAACTCAATTATTGCCGCTTTCTTATGCTCAACGTTGATCGGAGTCTTATTCGGGTTCTTGCCAGCACAAAATGCAGCCAAGCTCGATCCAATTGATGCTTTAGCAAGGGATTAAAATAAGCTTATAGACCAAAGTCGTCTAGCCATAAACGGGCTTTTTCGCCACACTCAGCATAAACCGGCTTGCTAACTAAAATTTTATTCCTAGATAGAATACTCAAAGTAATTGGAGTTTCAGCAAGGCGGCAAGTAAATGAAGCCCCATGAGTTTAGTTCACCTAAACGATTGGGGTGAATGAACGCAGCCAACGAAGCTGTAGCTTCAATTAAGAAGAGTATATGCCCGATAAATTCAATATGACGCTGACCCCATTCGATCGCTTAACCCAGCGTGAGCAAACCCACTTGCGTCAAAATTTGGATGTGGCTTATTTCCGCGAATATGAAACGATTTTAGCGCCGAACCAACCTTGTGACACACTGCATATCGTCATCAAAGGAGCGGTAGAAGAAACCGACGCTCAAGGGAAAGAGGTATTTGCCCATTACACCCCTGATGATCTATTTGATGTTAGAGCGCAACTGGATGGCAAAACCAAACATCGTTATGTGGCATTAGAAGATACGCTGTGTTATTTATTACCTCACGCAGTCTTTCAGGAGTTTTATCAAAAAAATTCCGATTTTTCAGCTTATTTTGATAGCAACTTAGCCAAGCGCCAATCTTTGTTAGACAGTGCTCATCAGCAACAAAACCTAGCGGAATTTATTCTCACCAAAGTCGATAGTCAGATTTACCAAGCGCCATTGATCTTCCCACCTCACGCCTCTTTGCAACAGGTGACCCTAGAGATGCAGCAGCAAAATTGTGATGCGGCATTAATTGAGCTTGCCCCTGACGATTACGCCATTATTACTCGTACCGATTTATTACATGCCATTGCGCTTAAAGGGCATGCTTTAAGCTCCGAAGTTAGCCCCATTGCCACTTACCCTGTACATGATATTGAACAGGATGAATATCTGTTTGATGCGATGATCCGCATGACTCGCCACCGTTGTAAGCGTTTGATGGTCAAGTGCGGCAGCAAAGCAGTCGGCATGCTCGATCTCACTCAAGTGCTTTCTGCCTTTTCAACCCACTCACATGTATTAAGCTTGCGTATTGCCAACGCCACCAGCATTGAAGAGTTGGCATTGGCGGCGCATCAACAACGTGAACTGGTGAATAATTTACATAAAAACGGCATTCGCACTGTGTTTATGATGGAATTAATTTCCGCTCTTAATGAACATATTATTGAAAAAGCCTTTGAACTGATTGTGCCAAAACACCTACATGATCATTGTTGTTTGTTGGTATTAGGCTCCGAAGGTCGCGGCGAACAAATCCTGAAAACCGATCAAGACAATGCGTTAATTATTAAAGATGGCCTGCACTGGCACCAATTTGCGCCATTGATGGAAACCTTCAGCCAAACTTTGCAGCAACTAGGCTATCCATTGTGTAAGGGTAAAGTGATGGTCAGCAACCCTGATTGGGTTAAATCTCAATTGGAATGGAAGCAAAGTTTATCTTTATGGGCCGATCACAATACCGCACGTTCGGTCATGTCTTTGGCAATTATAGCGGACGCCTTAGCGGTTGCCGGCAATCGTCAGTTACTTACACCCATCAAGCACCACTTACAACACATCATGCAGCAACAACCGTTATTGTTAATGGAATTTGCCCGCCCCGCACTCGGCTTTGCGGTGCCTTTAACCTTGTTCGGTCAGGTCAAACAAAACAAACAAGGGCTCGATATAAAACAAGGAGGGATTTTCCCAATAGTGCATGGCATTCGTACCTTGGCACTCGAACATGGCATTACAGCCACCAACACCTTTGCACGCTTAACGCAACTGCAACAAAAAGGCGTTTTAGCTGAGCTGACCAAAGACAATTTATCCGAAGCCTTAAAACTATTTATTAAGTGGCGACTCACCCAACAACTGCAACTCAATCATCATCACAATATTTTAGACACCAAACAACTGAACCGTACCGAGCGAGACTTACTGCGCCACAGTTTGCATGCGGTTAAAAAATTCAAACAATGGCTCGGTTATCACTATCAGATCCGTGATTAAGGAGACGTCGTGAACGCATTACAACGGCTATATTGGCTCTATCGGCTGAAAGGATCTGAATACCAATATCTTTTCCGACCTCAACATCCCAGCAGCACAGCCTTAAAGGAATACATTTCGCTCGACTGTGAAACCACCAGTTTAAATCCGGATCAAGCAGAGTTGGTGACGATCGCCGCCACTAAGATCATCGACAACAAGATCATCACTAGCCAGCCGTTTCATATTCGCCTTAAAGCGCCGCAATCTCTCGATCAAGGTTCGATAAAGATCCATCATTTACGTCACCATGATCTAAATAATGGCTATGATGAAATTGATGGCATTAAAGCCCTACTCGCCTTTATCGGCAATCGTCCTTTGGTTGGCTATCATATTCGCTACGACAAGGCGATTTTAGACCGCGCGTGTAAAAAGCACTTAGGTTTTCCATTGCCCAATACATTAATCGAAGTCAGCCATTTATATCATCAACGTTTGGAGCGATTATTACCCAATGCCTATTTTGATTTAAGCTTAGATACCATTTGTCGCCACCTCGATTTGCCGTTGCAACAACGCCATGATGCATTGCAAGATACCATCACTGCGGCGCTGATTTATGTACGTCTGACTCACGGTTCTCAACCCAGCCCTTTTGTTGCTCATTAACAAAGTTCGTTAAATATCCGCCTGATCTCGATTTATTTAGTGTGATTCCCACCATAAAAAAACCAATAAATTCAATTTCTAATCCTAAAGTCTAATTGTCGAAAGGTGAGGATAAGCAGAAAGTTAACCCATAGAAAAAAGAAACCACTTAATAGCAGTCTGACTCATCCAAGGAGAGAACCATGAGTGAAGTACATATTCATCCGGTCAAAGACAATATCCAAAAGACCACTCACGCAGATAGCGACACTTACTTATCTATGTACCAAGAGTCAGTCAATGACCCACAAGGCTTTTGGGGCAAGCATGGCAAAATTCTAGATTGGATCGAACCCTTCACTCAAGTGAAAAGCACCTCATTCGAGCCGGGAAATGTTGGGATAAAATGGTTTGAAGATGGCAAACTCAATGTCTCGGCGAACTGTATTGATCGTCATTTAGCCGAACGCGGCGATGAAGTAGCCATTATTTGGGAAGGCGATGATCCCAATGATGATGAGCTGATCACCTTTAATCAACTGCATGACAAAGTGTGTCGTTTTTCCAATGTATTAAAAGCCCAAGGCGTAAAGAAAGGCGACGTAGTTTGTCTGTATATGCCAATGGTGCCAGAAGCGGCCGTCGCAATGCTGGCTTGTACGCGTATTGGCGCCATTCATACCGTGGTATTTGGTGGCTTCTCTCCTGAAGCGCTTTCGGGTCGTATTATTGACTCAAACTCTCAAGTGGTGATCACCGCCGATGAAGGCGTTCGTGGTGGCCGCGCGGTGCCACTTAAAGCCAACGTAGATGCGGCATTAAACAATCCTGATACTAATGTGCGTAGTGTGGTGGTATTTAAACGCACCGGTGGCGAAGTTGAATGGAATAGCGAGCGTGACGTTTGGTGGCATGAAGCAACCGAACAAGCCTCGCCAGTATGCGAACCTGAAGCGATGAACGCAGAAGATCCGCTATTTATTCTTTACACTTCAGGCTCAACGGGCAAACCCAAAGGGGTATTACACACCACTGGCGGCTATCTTGTGTATGCCACTATGACTTTTAAATATGTATTTGATTACCAAGAAGGCGAAGTGTTCTGGTGTACTGCCGATGTCGGTTGGATCACCGGTCATACTTACTTAGTCTACGGCCCACTAGCCAATGGTGCTAAAACCATTTTATTTGAAGGGGTGCCAAACTACCCACACACCAGTCGCATGAGCGAAGTGGTCGATAAGCATCAAGTGAATATTCTTTACACCGCTCCTACTGCCATTCGCGCTTTAATGGCAAAAGGCGATGAAGCGATTAAAGGCACCGATCGTTCAAGTTTACGTATTATGGGTTCGGTGGGTGAACCGATTAATCCAGAAGCGTGGGAGTGGTACTACAAAACCATTGGTGATGAGCGCTGCCCTATTGTCGATACTTGGTGGCAAACCGAAACCGGTGGGGTATTAATTTCACCACTACCAGGTGCCACCGATCTAAAACCAGGTTCAGCGACGCGACCATTCTTTGGCGTGCAACCGGCATTGGTGGATAACGAAGGCAATATTATTGAAGGTGCAGCCGAAGGTAACTTGGTGATCACCGATTCATGGCCGGGACAAATGCGTACCATTTATGGCGATCATGAGCGTTTTGAGCAAACTTACTTCTCGACCTTTAAAGGCATGTACACCACAGGTGATGGTGCTCGTCGTGATGAAGATGGTTATTATTGGATCACTGGCCGTGTCGATGATGTACTTAACGTCTCTGGTCACCGAATGGGGACCGCTGAAATTGAATCGGCATTAGTGGCGTTTGATAAAATTGCTGAAGCGGCAATAGTTGGTGTTCCCCACGACATTAAAGGCCAAGCCATATACGCTTATATCACCTTAAATGATGGCGAGTTCCCATCGGCTGAATTGCATAAGGAAGTCAAAGATTGGGTACGAAAAGAGATTGGTCCAATCGCCACGCCCGATGTATTGCACTGGACCGATTCATTACCAAAAACGCGTTCCGGTAAAATTATGCGTCGAATTCTGCGTAAAATTGCCACCGGCGACACCGGTAACTTAGGTGACACCTCGACTCTAGCCGACCCAAGTGTGGTGGATAAACTTATCGAAGAGCAAGCGAAATTGGTGTAATTCCCCTATTTCCATCGATTTGTTAATATCATTTAAATCGGACTACTTAACGGTAGTCTGATTTTTTTTGTCCAATCAAAGATCATTAATAATTTTGAACATTGGTCGATTATCCCGCTAAAACCCTCACATCATGACCTTAGGAAGCCGCTCAAAATCGCAAACAAATTACTCATAAACCAATCAACCTACGCGCAAAAAACAAACAAAATAAGTGATTAGACCAGTATTTTGCTGCGATTTGCTGTGATTTCGCTATAATCGGGCAAATTAATTGGTGCAGTCTCGGTTTTTTTTGCTATCTTAGTTAGCAATGTATCAATTTTATGACAAGATGCATTTTACATTCACTTTGATGGATATTAGCTTCATGATGGCAGCAAACTTGCGAGTTCTGGTCTTAAATGGCCCAAATCTAAATTTATTAGGCTTACGTGAACCCGCTCATTATGGTTCGCACACTTTAGCCGATATTGTTTCGGATCTAGAAACCCAAGCTCAAGAACTGAACATTGAACTGTCTCATCTGCAATCAAATCGTGAGTACGAATTGATTGAAGCGATCCATGCCGCGCATAGCACCATTGATTTTATTATTATCAATCCAGCAGCTTTCACTCATACCAGCGTGGCGCTACGTGATGCCCTACTTGGGGTCAACATCCCGTTTATCGAAGTGCACTTATCAAATGTGCACGCTCGAGAACCTTTCCGCCATCACTCTTACCTGTCCGATAAAGCGGTCGGGGTAATTTGTGGTTTAGGCGCTCAAGGTTATCAATTTGCATTATCGGCGGCTTATCAGGCACTGACACAGAAATAATCACATCCGGTATTGAGTACATAACTCACTATCGATGGCTATTAGTCTCAGTCCTATTGCGGTCAATATCATTACTTCGGT
This sequence comes from Vibrio algicola, assembly GCF_009601765.2. NCBI lineage: Bacteria > Pseudomonadati > Pseudomonadota > Gammaproteobacteria > Vibrionales > Vibrionaceae > Vibrio > Vibrio algicola. The sequence continues at coordinate 144,098 of NZ_CP045699.1, read as the reverse complement.
TGGTCATAACGCCAACTATAAACTGAACAATTAAACACATAGAGAATTTATTATGGACATTCGCAAAATCAAAAAGTTAATCGAGCTAGTTGAAGAATCTGGCATCGCGGAACTTGAAATCTCTGAAGGTGAAGAATCAGTACGAATCAATCGTTACAGCGCACAAGCCGCTCCTGCTGCGCCTGTTCAATATGCACAAGCGCCAGCACCGGTTGCAACGCCTGCCCCTGCGGCACCAGTTGCGGTTATCGCTGAAGCGCCTGTAGCGCCAGTTGAAACCGGTCATAAAGTACTCTCACCAATGGTCGGTACTTTCTACCGCTCACCAAGCCCTGAAGCTAAATCTTTCATCGAAATCGGCCAAACGGTAGAAGCGGGTCAAACCATCTGTATCGTTGAAGCAATGAAAATGATGAACCAAATTGAAGCCGACAAATCAGGAGTGATCAAAGCAATCCTAGCCGAAGATGGCCAAGCGATCGAATTTGATCAACCACTTGTTATTATTGAATAGTCGCATCGATTTAAGAGGCAAAATAAATGCTAGATAAATTAGTCATCGCGAACCGAGGTGAAATTGCCCTCCGTATTCTTCGCGCATGTAAAGAATTAGGCATCAAAACCGTTGCTATTCACTCAACCGCTGACCGTGATTTAAAACACGTATTGCTGGCAGATGAAACCATTTGTATTGGTCCAGCTCGCAGCACCGACAGTTACCTCAATGTTCCTCGCATCATTGCGGCGGCAGAAGTGACTGGCGCAGTAGCCATTCACCCAGGCTACGGTTTTCTCTCTGAAAACGCCGACTTTGCTGAGCAAGTTGAACAATCAGGTTTTGTTTTTGTTGGTCCTAAAGCGGAAACCATTCGCTTAATGGGCGACAAAGTATCAGCTATTACCGCAATGAAAAAAGCCGGCGTACCTTGTGTACCGGGTTCTGATGGTCCATTGGACGATGATGATGCTCGTAACCGTGCTTTTGCTAAACGCATTGGTTACCCAGTGATCATCAAAGCCTCTGGTGGCGGCGGTGGTCGTGGTATGCGCGTGGTTCATAAAGATTCTGATCTGGTTGAAGCCATTGCAATGACACGCTCTGAAGCAAAATCGTTCTTCAATAACGATATGGTTTACATGGAGAAATACCTTGAAAACCCACGTCACATTGAAGTTCAAGTATTAGCTGATGGTCAAGGTGGCGCAATCCACTTAGGTGAGCGCGATTGTTCTATGCAACGTCGTCACCAAAAAGTGGTGGAAGAAGCTCCAGCACCAGGTATTACTGAAGAAATGCGTAAATACATTGGTGAGCGCTGTACTCGTGCTTGTATCGAGATCAACTATCGTGGCGCAGGTACTTTTGAATTCCTATATGAAAACGGCGAGTTCTACTTTATTGAAATGAATACCCGTATTCAGGTTGAGCACCCAGTAACCGAAATGGTAACTGGTATTGATTTGATCAAAGAGCAATTGCGTATTGCTGCTGGCCAACCATTATCGTTTACTCAAGATGATATTAAGATCCGTGGCCATGCGATTGAATGTCGTATCAATGCTGAAGATCCGGTTCGCTTCCTACCTTGCCCAGGTAAAATCGACCACTTCCACCCACCTGGTGGCATGGGCGTTCGTTGGGAATCACATGTGTATGCTGGTTATACTGTACCGCCACATTACGATTCAATGATTGGTAAATTGATCACATTCGGTGAAAACCGTGACGTGGCGATTGCTCGTATGAAGAATGCCTTAGGCGAAACCATCATTGATGGCATCAAGACAAACATTCCTCTGCAATTTATCATCATGAACGATGAAAACTTCCAACATGGTGGTGCCAATATTCACTACCTTGAGAAGAAACTTGGAATGCAATAAATAGCGCTGAACTTTAGGCTTTAGTGGTTACAATTAAAGCCTCATAAGAAGCAAAAAAAAGCGAACTCTTTATCGGGTTCGCTTTTTTATTGGCTTCAATCTCACTAGGATCCTTGCTTGCGACAAGTTGTTGAAATGCTCCATCGGCACTTAGGGAAATTAAAGCTCGCCCTTTATTTGTCTTTCTCTTCATTGTTTGTAAAAATAGCCGCCTTTTCCACCCCTCACTTTTGTCATAAAGGTTCTCCAACCATGAAAACACTCTCGGCGCGTTATCAACAAGCGCATAAAGAAGCCAAATGGGCCGTCGGCTTAGCGTTGGCTTATTTTGTTTGGTGGTACCTTTCTGCTTACGGCTTGGCTCCAGCTGCCGATAATATTCAAGCAATGCCAACCCTCTATTTCGGCTTTCCATTATGGTTTTTAATGGCTTGCATCGTCGGCCCTATCGTATTCACTTTATTGTGCGCCGCCATGGTAAAATGGATCTATCAGGATATGTCATTAGAAATAGAGCCTGACCCACAAGCGCAAAGCTCGCCAGCACAAGAAGACCAGCATGAATAATCAAATTCTTATCCCATTAGTCATCTACTTATGCGCGGTATTTGCTTTGGCGTATTGGAGTGGACGCAACACCAATAAACAAGGTTTTTTAAACGAATACTTAATGGGTGGCCGTAGTATGGGAGGCTTTGTGCTTGCCATGACCCTTGCCGCCACTTATGCCAGCGCCAGCTCGTTTATCGGTGGTCCCGGTGCCGCGTATACCATGGGGTTAGGTTGGGTTTTGCTTGCCATGATCCAATTGCCTGCTAGCTGGTTAACGCTAGGCGTATTAGGCAAGAAGTTTGCGATTGAAGCTCGTAAACATAACGCCCTGACTTTGAATGATATGTTGTATGCCCGTTATCAAAACCGAGGAGTGGTGATCTTTGCCTCCTTGGCATTATTACTGGCCTTTTTTGGCACTATGGTAGTGCAGTTTGTTGGTGGTGCTCGCCTACTGCAAACCGTCACCGGATTATCTTACACTCATGGTTTAATGTTGTTTGCCATTACGGTTGGTTTGTACACCACCATTGGCGGTTTTCGCGCGGTGGTAATGACCGACACTTTGCAAGGCATCATGATGCTCATCGGCACCATTGCGCTACTGATTGGCATTGTTCACGCCGGCGGCAGTATCGGCGAAATTGTGACCAAAATGCATCATATCGATCCGGCTTTAGTCACCCCTTACGGACCCAATCATTTTTTAAGTCAGCCCTTTATGCTCAGTTTTTGGATCTTGGTCTGCTTTGGTGTGATTGGTCTGCCTCATGCTGCAGTACGCTGCATGGCCTACAAGGACAGCGCCTCACTGCATAAAGCCATGGTGGTAAGCACGATTATGGTTGCCTTGCTGATGTTTGGCATGCATCTGGCGGGCGCATTTGGCCGCGCCATCGTGCCGGATATTGCCAACCCAGATCAAATCATGCCGACCTTAATGATCACGGTATTACCACCAGTGGTGGCCGGAATTTTCTTAGCCGGTCCCATGGCGGCAATTATGTCGACGATTGATTCACAATTGATCCAAGCCTCGGCCACGTTATTAAAAGATTTGTACATCAACTACATCAATCCATCGATTGCCGAAGGGGAAGCCGCCGAAAAGACCCTACCGAAGCTATCGTTATGGGTCACCGGTATTTTCTCGGCCTTAGTGTTTGTGGCCGCATTAAATCCACCGGATATGATCATCTGGCTTAACTTATTGGCATTCGGCAGTTTACAGTCGGTATTTCTTTGGCCGTTAGTTTTAGGGCTTTACTGGAAAAATGCCTCGGCTACCGGAGCATTTGCTTCTATGCTGACAGGACTCGTCAGTTATATTGCAATGAGTACCTTAAAACCGGATATGGCAGGTGTACACGCCATCGTACCGAGCCTCGCCTTGGGGTTAATCGCCTTTATTATTGGCAGCAAACTCAAGCCAAATGATAAAAATAAAACGACTATTTCAGATAACCAACAGCCACATAAGCTATATTAGCCCGTATAATTGCTTCACGAGTACTAAATAACAGTAACTTAATAATTACAGCTCCATCATTCCGAAATGAAGAACGAGTTATCCGGAATCTCACTTTAAGTTGTATTACTATTTTAAAAGCGAGATCCCGTATCTTCTTCGCTTAGGCTCATGTACGGGATGACGATGTTTTCTATCGTCATACCGGAAACTAGGGACGAATTATCAGGAATGACGGGGCTTATGACCGTTAACACACCCATACAAAGGGTACCACTCAACCAACAAGTGAGTTCATCATGCCTTGGATCCAAATTAAACTTAATGCTACCAAAGCCAACGCAGAAGCGATTGGTGACATGTTAATGGAAGATACTGGCGCACTGTCGGTCACTTTCCTTGACGCTAAAGACACCCCTATTTTTGAGCCACTACCTGGTGAAACACGTTTATGGGGCGAGACTGATATCTTAGCGCTGTACGATGCAGAAATTGACACCCAGTTAGTTCTTAGCCAAATCAAAGCCAGCAATATGCTCGCGGCAGATTTTGCTCATAAAGTAGAACAGATTGAAGATAAAGACTGGGAACGTGAATGGATGGACAACTTCCACCCAATGCAATTTGGTGAGCGTTTATGGATTTGCCCAAGCTGGCGTGATGTACCCGATCCAACCGCTGTTAATGTGATGCTCGATCCGGGCTTGGCATTTGGTACTGGTACTCACCCTACTACTGCCGTCTGTTTAGAATGGCTAGACGGGCTCGACCTTAAAGGCAAAACCGTGATCGACTTTGGTTGTGGTTCTGGCATTTTAGCCATCGCAGCGATTAAACTCGGCGCAGCGAAAGTGATTGGTATTGATATCGATCCACAAGCGATTGTTGCCTCAATTGAAAATGCCAAACGCAATGATGTTGCCGACCAACTTGAACTGTTCCTACCGCAAGACCAACCAGAAGGCTTAATTGCTGATGTAGTGGTAGCAAATATCCTTGCAGGGCCATTACGCGAGCTTTCAGGTGTTATCTCAAGCTTAGTCAAACCAAGTGGTTTCTTGGCCATGTCTGGCATCTTAGATTCACAAGCCGAAGACGTTGCGACCTATTACGCCGAGCAATTCAATTTAGACCCAATTATCTCGCAACAAGAGTGGTGCCGCGTCTCAGGACAAAAAAAGCCTGATTAATTACACAGCGCAAAAGAATTAAAATTCAAATTCGGGGCTAATCGACTGAAAAATAGGCAATTTGCGAAAATATTTGCCAAATGCTCAAATATTAGTCTTTTCACGCCCCGAAAAAATGCGTAAAATGCGCGCCCTTGCTAATAGAACTATATTCGATGTAATTGGCGCTAGAGCATCCACCAGAAGCCCTAGTAAAGAGCAAAGAATAGAGGTGTTGTTTTGAAGATCGGACACTATCAATTACCGAACAACTTAATCGTGGCACCGATGGCTGGTGTAACCGATAGACCGTTTCGTGAATTGTGTCTTCGGTATGGGGCAGGAATGGCCGTCAGTGAAATGATGTCCTCTAACCCCAAAGTTTGGAACACCACCAAATCGCTTCAACGCATGGTACATGAAGGCGAATCGGGCATTCGCAGTGTACAAATTGCAGGAGCCGACCCACAACTAATGGCACAGGCTGCGCAAATTAGTGTTGAAAACGGTGCGCAAATCATCGACATCAACATGGGTTGCCCAGCCAAAAAAGTAAATAAGAAACTCGCAGGCTCCGCGTTACTGCAATACCCAGAGATAATTGAACAAATTCTCACTGCGGTAGTTAAAGCAGTTGATGTCCCCGTGACACTTAAAACGCGCACAGGATGGGACACAGACAATAAGAACTGTGTTGATGTTGCGAAAATGGCCGAACAATGTGGCATACAAGCACTGGCACTCCATGGGAGAACCAAAGCCTGCATGTACAAAGGTGACGCAGAATACGACAGCATTAGAGCGGTCAAACGCGCTATTTCTATCCCTGTTATTGCTAACGGTGATATTGATAGCCCAGAAAAAGCCAAATATGTGCTGGATTACACTGGTGCCGACGCTCTAATGATAGGCAGACCGGCCCAAGGTAAGCCGTGGATTTTTAATCAAATCCAACATTTTTTAACCACGGGAGAACACTTGCCACCGCTTCCAACAGAAGAAGTGCAAGCGATTCTTATTGGTCACGTTCAAGCCCTCCATGAATTTTATGGTGAGTTTCTAGGCCCTCGCATTGCTCGTAAGCATGTGGGTTGGTATCTAAAAGAACATGACCTAGCGGGTGACTTCCGCCGTGCTTTCAATGCCATCGAGGATGCCGATCAGCAACTTGATGTGCTGAGAAATTATTTTTATACCAAGAGTATTTAAACTCTTGCAGCTAGGCGACAAGTGAACGAAGCCCTATGAACATAGCTCGTCTATGTGATTAGGGTGAGTGAATGCCATCAACAACGCTGCAGCTTCAAATACGACGGGTATACGTTGCATTATAACTATCAAAAAAGAGCTAAGACTAATTATGTTCGAACAAAACCTGACTTCAGAACCACTAACAGTTACGACTGTTACATCACAAGACCAAATCACACAGAAACCACTACGTGACTCTGTAAAAGCGTCTTTAAAAAACTATCTTGCGCAATTAAACGGCCAAGACGTGACTGAATTATACGAATTAGTACTAGCAGAAGTTGAGCAACCAATGCTTGATATGGTTATGCAATACACTCGCGGTAACCAAACTCGCGCTGCAAACATGATGGGTATCAACCGCGGTACACTGCGCAAGAAACTTAAGAAATATGGCATGAACTAAGCATTACGCTTAATGAAACCCTAAAAAACCGCATTCATTGGATGCGGTTTTTTTGTCGATGAATATCAATCAAGCTTCACTTTCCCTTCAGCGCCCTTCTCAATAATTCTTGTTGTGCGGCATGTTTTTCAGCTTTAGCTTCACCATCGGTGGTTAACGCCTTTAACTCAGCATCCGGTAGCGTGGTTAAGTAACTAAAATCTTGTTGCTCTGACACGCTATTCAATTTTGCTTTGAGCTTATCCATCCAAGCCATCATATTTTCCTTTACCGCTAGTTTATTGATTACTAATTAACTACTAATAGATTAACTGCTTAATCGCACCTATTAAGGCATTGATTCCAGTTTCGACTTTGCTAAGCGGGCAACCGACATTTAAGCGAATATAACCTTCGCCTTCTTTGCCATAGGTATCGCCACGCATAATGGCAACTTTATAATCCTCGATCAAAATTCGTTGCAGTTCATCCATATCAATATTGAGTGGATTCAAGTCGAGCCACGCCAAATAGGTGCCTTGGGGGACTTGATAATTCAACTGTGGCACTTCAGATTTTAAACGCTCTGCCACATAAGTTAAGTTGCTATGCAGATAGGTTTTGAGTGCGTCCAGCCATTCATCGCCTTGCTGGTAAGCAGAGATATGGGCAATCACTCCTAAAATAGACGGTGATGACAAACCATGCGCCGCTTTTAGTTGAGTAAGGTACGCTTCTCGATTATCCGCATCAGGAATAAACGCATACGCCCCCGTTAAAGCTGGGATATTAAACGATTTAGAACCGGAACTGACCAAGGCCCATTGTGAATCAAGCGCGACTTCAGACCAGGGAATGTAGCGCTCAAATGCCATGTCCATGTGGATGTCATCGGAGATCACTTTAACTTTATGGCGCTGGCAAATATCCGCTATTCGTTTAAGTTCTTTTTTAGTCCACACTCGTCCAGTCGGATTTTGCGGGCTGCATAATAATAATATTTTACATTGTGGTAATGCTACTTGAGCTTCAAACTGCGGCCAATCAATCTCATAGCTGCCATTTACTTTAAGCAATGGACTGGTCAGCATTTGCCGATAGTTAGCCGACAGCATATTGTTAAAGGCATCGTAAGCCGGAGTGTGCACTAACACACCGTCACCCGGTTGACTCCATTGTTGGATAAGTTGCGAAATAATGTAGATCACCGAAGGACCATACACCAAAGCCTCATTGTCTAATTTCGCTTGATAACGCTTCGCAAACCATCCTGTTACTGCCGATTTAAACTCAGCATGATTCCAACGACTGTAGCCGAGTACACCATGTTCCATTCTGGTTTTGACGGCTTGCAACACACAAGGCGCAGTTTCAAAATCCATATCAGAGATAGTAAAAGGCAATAAATCGGCATGACCAAAACGGTCTTCAACATAATCCCATTGAGTGCAAAAAGTGCCGTGGCGATCCACCACTTTGGAAAAATCAAACATACTTACCTCTGAACAAAAAAATCAAAAAGTTAAAACGGTCACTAATAACCATACCAATTAACACCGAGCAATTTGAACATGCCAAAAAGACGCTGTCCCATCCATGACCTTTTACACTTTTCTCTATGCTCAATATTGATCGCTTATAATGTTACTTCTGTAGGAATAGTAAGTCAGAGCTAAAGTATGATTCTAGCTCTGACTTTAGCGGCTTATCCTTTCATCAAAGATTGCATTTCGTTTTTCACCATATGCACTTGCGGACCAATCACCACTTGTAGGTTATTTTCATCAAGCTTCACTACACCCAATGCGCCATTGGCTTTAAGAACGGCATCATTGACTAGGCTCATATCTTCAACCGACATCCGTAGGCGAGTAATACAGTTATCAAGTGATGTGATATTGGCAGTACCACCAAGAGCGGCCAAAATAATGTCGCCTTTATAGCTTAAGGTTTTATCGCCAGACTCTACCACAAACGCCAACTCTTCATTGGTTTCTGCTTCACGACCAGGAGTTTTCAAGTTGAAGCGGGTAATGGCAAAGCGGAACACGCCGTAGTACATCGCAAACCAAACTGCGGCCACTAACGGAACTAAGTACCATTCTGTTTTGGTGCCTTGCAGCACGCCGAAGATCAAGAAGTCGATAATGTTACCGTCGGTATTACCTATAGTGACGCCAAGTAAACCCATCACCATAAAGCCTAAACCGGTCATGATAGCGTGGACAAAGAACAACACTGGAGACACAAACAAGAATAAGAATTCTAGTGGCTCGGTGATACCACCGACAATACACGCCACCACACCTGACAGTAGCAATGCTTTTACTTTGCCGCGATTTTCAGGGCGAGCACAATGGTACATTGCCAATGCCGCGCCAGGCAGCCCCCCTAAGAAGGTTGGCATTTTACCTTGCGATAAGAAAGCGGTGGCTTGTGGATCAAAATGGGTCACCGTTGGGCAAGATAATTGGGCGTAGAAAATATTCAATGCGCCGTTCACTTCATTACCACACACTTGGAAAGTACCGCCCGCTTCGGTAAAGCGAATCAGTGCTACCAGTATATGGTGCAAGCCAAATGGCAATAGTAAGCGCTCACCAGTACCAAATAAGAACGGACCAAATGGACCAGAATGAGAGATGACCGACCCGATACCATTAATCCCCATCGCAAAATATGGCCATACGATAGGAACAATAAGACCAACAATACCTAATACTAAAGCGGTGATGATAGGAACAAAACGCGCGCCGCCAAAGAAAGCCAACGCATCTGGCATCTTATAAGTGTAAAAACGGGCATGCAGTTTCGCCACGATAATACCGACGATCACTGCGCCTAAAATACCAGTATCAATTGATTGAGTACCAATTACCGAACTGACGCTGTAAGCTTTTTCTAATGTTGGATTGCCTAGTACGCCCGCGACCGTTAAGTAGAAGTTGACCGACAAGTTCATGGCAGCAAAACCCACAAAACCGGCAAATGCGGCTACGCCTTTCTCTTCACGCGCAAGACCTAGCGGAATCGCAACCGCAAACATCACTGGCAAGTAAACAAATGCGACTAGACCAATTTTGGTCATCCACATAAAGATTAATTGCAGAACAAAGTTATCAAGGAAAGGCAGGCTCTCTTTTACCGCTGCGCTCGACAAAGAACTGCCGATCCCAAGTAAAATACCCGAGAACGCCAATAGCGCGACCGGCAGCATAAAGGTTTTCCCAAGACTCTGGAAAAACTCCCAAATTGTGGTTTTTTTCTGTGCTTTAGACATGGTTTGTCACCCCTGACAATATTTCAAAAAATAGTTGATAAAACGTTTTATCAAATTAAGCATAAAAAATGCCGATTCGAATCTGATGTTCAATATCAGCACTGCTGTGTGGCTTTAAATCTGTATCTCATTACTATGTGGCGCAGGATAAAACGTTTTATCTATTTTTTTTTCCGCTTTGATCACGGAACTCTGGCTTAAAAACAATCATCATTTGGTTTTGTGATCGAGCTAAAAGAATCGACCTTTTCAGACCAATATTAAAGAATCATTACCCAAGCATGGACATAAAAAAAGCCAAAATAACTGATGTTGCTAAATACGCTGGCGTTTCTGTCTCCACCGTCTCTTTGGTATTAAGCGGTAAAGGCAGAATTTCTGACACGACAATCACCAAGGTCAATCATGCGATTGAAGCGCTCAATTATGTGCGCAACACCGCTGCGGCGAATTTACGTTCTCACCAATCCAATTTAATCGGCTTAGTAGTGCGAGACATCACCGATCCGTTTTATATGGGGATCACCTCTGGCATTAGCGACCAACTCGAACGTCAAGGTTACATGTTGTTTTTAGCTCAATCGGGTAATAGCAAAGAGAAACAATTGCAGTGCATTCAATCGATGATCCAACAAGGTGTCGCGGGTATTATTTTATCTCCGGTTCGCGAAGCAATTAACGCCAGTTTGGATTTGATCCACCAAGCCAATATTCCAGTGATCAGCATTGCGCGCTCCGAAACCGGCGCAGATATTGATTATGTCGGCCCAGATAACACTCTGGCGGCAAAAATGGCGACCGAGCATTTGATCGCCCAAGGTCACCGTCATATTGCGTATGTGGGTGGTGGTGGCGAATCCCTGACTCGCGCCGAACGCATTGGCGGTTATTGCTCGACTTTGATGCAATACGGCTTACCCTTTAAAAATGATTGGATCGTAGAATGCAGCTTAAGCCAAGCATCGGCGGTTGAGGTTACCCATCAATTGCTCAACAAACACCCTAAAATTACCGCTATTTTATGCCATCGCCCAGCCACTGCGATTGGGGCTTTATATGGAGCGCAATTGGCAGGTAAAAGCATAGGACAAGATAACTACATTGGCCAACAAGTGGCTTTATTAGGCTTTGATAATGCACCAGAAACCGAACTCACCCGCCCAGCATTAAGTATGATCCACACCCCAACAGAGGAAATTGGCTATCAAACTGCTAAATTAATGGCTCGAAAACTTACGACACCGCTCGCACCAAGACAAAGTATTCACATAAAACCGTCATTACTGCTAAGAGGCTCCGCTTAACCGCCTTAACAGCAAGTGCATTTAGCGCTATTCTGACTGAATTTCCCTGATAATAAGGATCAGTATTAATGCGCATTAAATTTATATCTTTGTTTTTTATCGTATTGGCATTAGGCGCTTGCTCAAGCAAACAAGAGCAGCAACAAGTCAAAAATGAGACCAAACAAACTGCCACCGACATTGGTCACAACACCCGTGATGCCGCCAAAAGCACAGGGCATTTCTTCCGTGATTTATTCAAAGGTGATTAATCAAGCCAGCTTCAACACTATTGTTATTGCTTAAGTTTAACCATAAAAATAAAAAGCCAAACGATTGCGCGAGCTTTTTGATCAGAAGTTCGTTAGAATGTGCGCCATCAAATCTTGGATTGATATAGCCAACGTTCGCAGTCAAAGGTTGCGAAAAGGTATTTACCAAAGTGGTCCATTTGACGGTGATCGAGCTAGATTCCATTGCAGTCACAAGCATCACTTTGGCAAATATCTTTCTTTGTTTTAAATTCATGATTTAAGGAATATGGAAGCCATGCAAAACGCTCGCCCAATTCGTCGCGCTCTAATCAGCGTTTCTGATAAAACTGGTATTGTTGAATTCGCTCAATCGCTGGTTCAACGTGATGTCGAAATCCTATCCACAGGTGGCACGTTCAAACTATTGCAAGATAGTGGTATCACCGCAACTGAAGTGTCTGATTACACAGGTTTCCCTGAAATGATGGATGGCCGTGTAAAAACCCTACACCCGAAAGTTCACGGTGGTGTATTGGGTCGTCGCGGTACTGACGAAGCCATTATGGAAACCCACGGCATCAAACCGATTGATATCGTAGTGGTGAACCTTTACCCATTTGCTGAAACCGTTGCTAAACAAGGTTGCATGCTAGCGGATGCGGTAGAGAATATCGATATCGGCGGACCCACTATGGTGCGTTCTGCGGCTAAAAACCATAAAGATGTGACTATTGTGGTTAACGCGCACGATTACTCTCGCGTGATCAGTGAAATGGACGCTCACGACAATTCGCTTACTTTAGAAACTCGTTTCGATTTGGCCATTGCCGCGTTTGAGCACACTGCTGCTTACGATGGCATGATCGCGAACTACTTCGGCACTATGGTTCCTTCTTACGGAGACAATAAAGAAGGCGACGACGAAAGCAAATTCCCTCGCACGTTTAATCAACAGTTCGAGAAAAAACAAGATATGCGTTATGGCGAAAACAGCCACCAAGCCGCCGCTTTCTATGTAGAAAAAGCCGCTCAAGAAGCCTCTGTTTCAACTGCACGTCAAATCCAAGGTAAAGCTCTGTCTTACAACAACATCGCTGATACCGATTCTGCGCTTGAGTGTGTGAAAGAATTCAATGAACCTGCTTGTGTGATTGTTAAGCATGCCAACCCTTGTGGTGTGGCGCTAGGTAAGGACATTTTAGAAGCTTACAACCGTGCTTACCAAACTGATCCAACCTCGGCATTTGGCGGCATTATTGCTTTCAACCAAGAACTTGATGCCGCAACGGCTCAAGCGATTGTGGAGCGTCAGTTCGTTGAAGTGATCATTGCGCCAAGCGTTTCTGCTGAAGCGATTAAAATTGTTGAAGCGAAGAAAAACGTTCGTCTACTTGAATGTGGCCAATGGAACAGCAAAACCACTGAATTCGACATCAAACGAGTCAATGGTGGCTTGCTAGTTCAAGACCGTGACCAAGGTATGGTTGGACTTGACGACTTAAAAGTGATGTCGAAACGTCAACCTAGCGCCGAAGAATTAAAAGATGCACTATTTTGCTGGAAAGTGGCGAAGTACGTGAAATCAAACGCGATTGTATACGCGAAAGGTGATATGACTATCGGTGTCGGCGCAGGCCAAATGAGCCGCGTTTATTCCGCTAAAATCGCCGGCATTAAAGCCGCCGATGAAGGTTTAGTGGTTGAAGGTTGTGTGATGGCATCGGATGCGTTCTTCCCATTCCGTGATGGTATCGATGCGGCAGCCGAAGCCGGCATTAAATGCGTGATCCAACCGGGTGGCTCGATGCGTGACCAAGAGATTGTGGATGCAGCCGATGAGCATGGCATGGCGATGATCTTTACTGGGATGCGTCATTTCCGTCACTAATTTAACTCTGCATATTGGGTGCTGTGGCGTTGTTAACGGCTTTCGCTCACCTCGGTCACAGAGCGAGCTATGCTCCCGAGAATGAGCTCAATTGTTGCCTAGCCACAACATCAACTATTTTGAGTAAACTGGATTTTATAATTGGGGGGTAACGGCGTTGACTGCCCTCGCTTACCCTAATCACATAGCGAGCTATGCTCATAGGGATAAGCTCGATTGTCGCCTTGTTAGCACTCCCAATTATTTTGAAAAAAGACTCAATACTATTTTATAAAGTTAGGGTAACAAATACCCTTTAATGATTTTTCATTTTAGAGCAAGCCCTACATTCTAGTTCAAGGAAAGTGCGCGGAGTTTATAAGTATAAATGAGCACACTTGACACAGAAATAGGATGTAGGGCGCAGCTATCAAAGGAAAAAATAAATGAATGTTTTAATTATTGGTGCCGGCGGTCGTGAACATGCGCTAGGCTGGAAAGCGGCACAAAATCCTGACGTAGACAAAGTGTTTATTGCACCGGGTAATGCAGGCACTGCACTTGAGCCAAAATTAGAAAACGTCAACATTGACGTGGAAGACATTGAAGGTTTGGTCGAGTTTGCCCAAAACAACAGCATTGAACTGACCATTGTTGGCCCAGAAGCGCCATTGGTAATTGGTGTGGTGGATGCATTCCGCGCGGCTAAATTACCGATCTTTGGCCCAACCAAAGACGCGGCGCAATTAGAAGGCTCTAAAGCATTCACTAAGGACTTCTTAGCCCGTCATAAGATCCCAACCGGTGATTATGCTAACTTTACTGAAATCGAGCCTGCACTAGCTTATGTGCGCGAAAAAGGCGCTCCGATTGTGGTTAAAGCCGATGGTTTAGCCGCAGGTAAAGGCGTGATTGTTGCCATGACCCTGCAAGAAGCCGAAGATGCCATTCAAGATATGTTGGCTGGCAATGCCTTTGGTGAAGCCGGTAGCCGGGTGGTAATCGAAGAGTTCTTAGATGGCGAAGAAGCGAGCTTTATCGTGATGGTCGATGGTTCAAGCGTACTGCCAATGGCCACCAGCCAAGATCACAAACGAGTTGGCGATAAAGATACCGGTCCAAACACTGGCGGCATGGGGGCTTATTCGCCTGCTCCCGTCGTGACACCTGAAATCCACCAGCGAGTACTGGAAGAAGTGATTTATCCGACCGTTCGCGGCATGGATGCAGAAGGTTACCCTTACACTGGTTTTCTATACGCTGGCCTAATGATCATGGCCGACGGCACACCAAAAGTGATTGAATACAACTGCCGCTTTGGCGATCCAGAAACCCAACCTATCATGATGCGCATGCAATCCGATTTGGTTGAGTTGTGCTTAATGGCGATTGATGAAAAATTGGATCAAGCTGAGTCTCATTGGGATCCACGCGCTTCAATCGGTATTGTATTGGCAGCTGGCGGTTACCCTGCCGATTACGCCAAAGGTGATGTGATTAACTTGCCAACAGCTGACGCGGTCGAAGGAGAGAAAATCTTCCATGCTGGCACCAGCAATAATGAGGCGGGTGAAGTGGTCACCAATGGTGGACGCGTATTGTGTGCCACCGCATTAGGCAACACGGTACTAGAAGCGCAGCAGCGAGCTTATGAGCTAACCAAAACCGTAAGTTGGAATGGTATGTTCCATCGTAACGATATCGGTTACCGCGCAATTGCACGCGAACAGAACGATCAATAGAAACAATCAATAAGAACGTTCAATAAGATCTCTCTTAGAAACGCAAAAGGCGCTGACTTTTGAACTGACCCCCGATAGTTGGACAACCAACATTGGGGGTTATTTATGTCTAAATACATCAGAGAATTGAAACTCTGTTTAGCCCCAGTTTCAGACCAATACTCTTCTACCCATATTATTAAAAACCGGATCGAATCAGCATTAATTCATATTCAAATGCGGTCTTTGAATGCACGCATGATCATCATCGGCCAGTGAAATAAGCTTATTTACGGTAATGGAACTGTGCTTGACGTTCGATTCACCAATAAATGCCGCGTAACTGCTCATGCCATTCATGCGGTCTTTCACCGCTAACGGTAAATCCGAGTGTTGAAAATCAACATTGGTGTATTGTCTACCATCACACGACTCAAAGGTTTGCCCATTCCATACCCCTTGGATCAATTGCTGGTCATCGGAATGCAGCTCTTCAACTTGTGATGCCACATGTTTAGCATCGTTCACATAAGCATCGATACTTTTTTGATTTAACGGTAAGACTTGGTCGCCCACTCGGTAGCGTTGGTAAATCGCCTCACCTTTTTCACTAAAGCGGATATGCACGAGATAACGCTGCAAAGTGTGATCATCTTGCGTGGCCTGTCCTTCACGCACAATCTCGCTAATGGTGCCATCTTGCCATTTATAGCTCGATTTATACCAAGCGTCATTGGTGAGTTCGATATAATCAGAAGCTGATTGAGGTTCGGTCGCTGAATGCGTTAACCAATAGTAAGATTTTGTGGTGCCATTCACTTCACCCGCCGACCAATTAAATGGTTCAACCGAACGAGCAAATTTACCACTAAATAAACCACTACTAGATGAGCACCCTGAGAGGGTAATTAAGATTAAAGCAGGAAGAATAATACGCTTCATATAAAAATACGCCGAGTTGAGAACTCAGCGTATTATATACTTAAACAACCGCAAGATGCGAATGGCAATAGCTTGTGGTATTGAGATTACTTAACTGAATCTTTTAATGCTTTACCGGCTGTGAATGCTGGTACGTTTGCCGCTGAAATTTGAATTTCTGCACCCGTTTTAGGGTTACGGCCAACACGCGCAGCACGGTGATTAATTTTGAAAGTACCAAAACCAATTAGTTGCACTTGGTCACCATCTTTAAGTGCGTCCGTTACACCACCAAGAGTCGCTTCAAGCGCCGCTTTTGCTTGAGCTTTAGATAAGTCTGCTTTTTCAGCGATTGCATCAATTAATTGCGTCTTGTTCATTCTAGGTTTCCCTTCTTATTTATATTAGAAATCTAAGGCCACTTTAAGCATAAATGCCCCGTGTGGCAAAGGTTTGTGAGGGTTCTTTTGTTCTTATGTTGCTTTTTTCGCCGGAATTTGAGCATTGACTCACAATTTGTCTTTTTTCCTTTCGTTATTCAGATAAAAAGGCTAAAGAGTGGCTATTTCGCTTTGTCATAAGCAGTTGAATTTGCATTCATATAAATAATAGGTTTGGCAATAAGTGCAACATGTTATTGCACTTATTTTGGATAAGGAGCGCAGGGTTAATCGAGTGCGATTCCAATATTACTGATCCCTTCTTCACGTAATTCAATCCGCAGCTCTTTGATCATTTCAACGTCGCGCTTATCGGCTTCGCGAATTGGGCGGAACAATGCCCACTGAATATCCCACTCCTGACAAACCGCTTCATTTTCTTTTTGATTGTCATTATTGATAGGCTCAGCACCTTGTGCTTGCTCTAATTGTGCTACGGTTTTCACCGATACTTGGCTGAGCTCGATCATGTCATCAAACATATCTTCACGATCAAGCAAAGCATGCAATAAGGTCGATAAGCCAATACAAGCATCAATCGCAGGATAAACCGCGTAGAACTCAAACTCTTCCGAACTTGGGATTAATTCTTCTAGCTTTTCTAGTTGGCGTTCAAAGTTCACTTTGGCGGTTTTGACGGTCAGGATTTCCCATACGCTATCTAATATTTCACGATATTTACGCGCATCGGCAAACTCTGTATTGTTACAAAACAAGGCATAGTTCGGGTACATACGCTCACACAAGCAAGCCATAAAAGTGATTTGCTGCCATGGTACGAATTTTTCTAGACGAATTTGTAATGGATTCTGTAGCATAAGTACTCGAATAATGATTCAAAAAAAGACAGCTGAAGTTTACTGTAAAACGGTTCGGTTTACTAAATAAAACAAGGAGCAGCGAGAATTCAATGAATAGTCCTACTCAAACAACAAGCTCATCGCCTCATCACCTGTATATTGCTTCAAAACAAGCCGACATTTATCACACCTTTTTCCAGCAACAGTACTTACCTAATGTCGTTTTGACCGATGATAAAAGCCAAGCCACCATCGTTTTAGGTGATCCTCCTCAAATGGCGGCCCAACTTGAGCTCTTTCCTAATCTTATATGGTTACAAGCAACTTATGCCGGTGTCGATACACTGGTTCAAGAGTCGGTGCGTAAAGACTACCAACTGACCAATGTGAAAGGGATTTTCGGTCAACTGATCAGCGAATATGTTTTAGGCTACAGTTTGAGCTATCTACGCCATTTCGGTTGTTATCAACAACAACAGCAAATCAAACAGTGGCAGCCTCATCCTTATAACACGGTAAAAGGCAAGACCATGGTGATCTTGGGGACGGGCTCTATCGGCAATCAACTTGCGCGTGCGGTATCGGCATTAGGATTTATAGCGGTGGGGGTTAATCGCAGCGGTCAAGCGCCAGACAATAATGCCTTTCATCATATTTACTCTATCGCACAATTAGACCGAGCTTTCGCTCAAGCCGATGTGGTCGTCAATGCACTTCCTAACACCCCACAAACCGATAAATTATTATCGCATTCTGCTTTTCAGCATTGTCATGGGGCGTTATTTTTTAATATTGGCCGTGGTCATACTTTGGATGAGCCTGCGTTATTGGCAGCATTAGACTGTGGGCAAATTAGTCATGCGTTTTTAGATGTGTTTCGAGAAGAGCCGCTAAGCCAAGATTCGCCACTTTGGTTGCACCCAAACATAACAATCACGCCACACATTGCGGCCAACAGTTTTCCGGAGCAAGTGTGGGATATTTTCACTGAGAATTATCATCTATTTGATCAGCAGCAAGCATTAAAAAATGTGATTGATTTTGAGCTAGGGTATTAATGACCACTAACATTGAGTTTGAGACCCTATTAACCGATATCCAACAGTGCCGAATATGTGAGTCGGCACTCGAACACGGTTGTCGCCCTGTGGTGCAAGCGCATCCTGAAGCAAAACTGCTTATTATTGGTCAAGCTCCTGGCATAAAAGTTCACCAGTCAGGTGTGCCTTTTGATGATGCCAGTGGTGAGCGGTTGCGTATGTGGCTAAATATCGACAGCGACACATTTTATGACCCTAAAAAAGTGGCGATTATGCCGATGGGCTTTTGCTACCCAGGTAAAGGAAAAAGTGGCGATTTAGCGCCGAGAAAGGAATGTGCACCACAATGGCATGACGCTTTACTGGCTCAGCTGCCGAATATTGAAATGACATTATTGATTGGTCAATACGCGCAAAATTATTATTTAACTCAATCGGAATTAGGCAGTAAACCAAAAACCTTAACCGATACTGTTAAAGCTTGGCGACAATGGGCACCAACGTATCTTCCGATCCCTCATCCATCACCACGAAACAATATTTGGCTTAAGAAAAACCCTTGGTTTGAGCAAGATATCATTCCTTATATCCAAGCCTTAATCAAAGCTAAGATCTTTTAGCTACGGAAATATCACCTTTACTTTTTCGCGCCATCATCCATAACGCTAATCCACCATAGCCAAAGGCTTGCAGCCATAATAACCCCCAATACGGCAGTACTTGAGTAAAACTGGCACCCATTTGATTTAGGCGCAAAAAACCATTGATAGCAGGAGTCGATGGCGCTAATTGAGCTAAGTATTTTAACACCAACGGCAACTCTGTGGTTGGCCAAATAAAACCGGCACAGAATACCAGAGGTAAAGAGCTCAATACCACAATTAAGGTGGCCAGTTCGCGCCTTGGGATCAGCTCACCCATCACCATACCCAACCCGATCACGGCGGCTAAAAATGGCATCAGCATCGCCAATATATTACCGATTGAGGCTAAGCGGCTGATGCCATAAAACTCAAAACTGAAACCAAAGTAATACAGCGCCAGTGGAATATAAGTGAGCAGTAAAATCATTAAGCGCGCCGACCAGCGATCAAGCGCGCGGCTACGCTGCCAATAACCATTAATACCAGCGCGGCATGATTCATTTTGCTCACCACCGACTAACCCAGCGGCAATTAATAGTGTTTGATGCAAGATCAAGACAAACACCGCTGGCACCACATAATTGACGTAACCATTGGTGGGGTTAAACACCGGTTGCATTGAAAGTTTGACTGGGGCGTATTGCTCCGATGCCAGCACTAAGTTATCACCCGACATCACCATGCGTGACACTTTGGCCTTGGCCGATAAGGTTCCTCCTGCAGTGGCTAGCCCTTCGACCACAGTGCCATAAATCAAAAAGTAAGCCGCGTCTCCGGCGTAGGCTAAGGTTGGGCTTTTTCCTAATAATAAATCACGGGCAAAGTTTTTTGGGATCATTAATATCCCGTGTACCTCTCCTTGATTGAACAGTGATTGTGCGTCCTTTAGGCTATAAGCATGTTGAACAATTTTCACTTGCGGAGTGGCATCCACCATACGCTCAAGCTCTCGACTGGTGGCGCTATTGTCTAAATTGACCACCACAATCTGTTGTTCACGCGGTAACTGCTGGCTATAAGGTAGAGGATATAAAAAAGAATACATCACCACCCCGCCAAAGACAGTCAGTAGTAACGCTGGGTTGGTAAAAATAGCTCGACATTCATAGCGAAACACTTGCCACCAGCTGATCATACGTTCGCCTCTTTTATGGCTTTATCATTAACTTGTAGTTGCTTACGCGCAATACGCTTGGCGCATAATAACGCCAGTAACAACACCAGCAGATAACTCAACAGCGCCAAAAATTGATCGCTGGCTTGCATCAATCCGACCCCATTATTAACTTGCTTAACTTGCAGTTCGATATAATGACTGACGGGTAATAATGCGCGCCAAAATTGAGCTAATGCTGGCATATCGGAAGCAGGAAAGGTGATCCCCATAAAGGCAAAGGCGGGCGCAGTAAATGCCGCCACAAAACTCATGGAGCGAGTGGCATCTTGCGTCACCATATAAAACAATGCGCCAACACTTTGACAGGCAATCACCATTAATAACTGCGCCGCCATTAAGATCCCCCACGAGCCATGCATTGGCCAACCAAGCCACACATACAATCCCCATAAGAACGCCATACCTTGCAACCAATAGATCGCGGTATAAGGAAGCAGTTTAGTCAGTAATTTATGGGCAGGACATTGACCTAACCAAGTCGCAAGGCCGTGTTTTTTTTGCTCGACAGCAATGGTTAAAATGGTGGTGGCGACCATGATGATCTGCCAAATGGCGGGGATGGCTGCCGACACTAAGAACTGACCATAGTGGCTATTGCTGTTAAATAATGGTGTAATTTGACTGCGTATCGGCACCGCTTTGGCTAATGCTTGAGTCGGAGTGGTACTGCCCTTACTTAGCGATGCCATCACTTCAACGCCTGCATTATAGGTGCCTTGTGCTTGTTGCATCGCCGCGTTGATAAGCTTACCCGTTAAGATAAATTGGCTATTATAAAATGCGGTTACCGTCGGGGACTCACCTAATAACGTCTGCTTATAAGCGTCTTTCGGGATCACCACCAGCGCGTAAATATCGACATTTTTTAATGCTTCGCTGCCTTGTTGAACTGAGGTGTATTGCTGGGTCACCGCCAAGGTTGGGCTAGCATCATAATAGCGAATCAAGCCACGTGAGATCTGACTATGATCGTTATCCACTACCCCAATGGGCAAGTTATGAGCGGTACCACTGGAAAACACCAACCACATGCAAGCAAACATCATCAATGGCAACCACAGCAACATCGCTTGTAACCAAGGTTGATGGCGGATTGTTTTTAGCTCATATAAAAAAGCGTTGCCCATATTCATACTGATGCTGACAATTATTGTGCATCTGGGTCAAGTAGCACACTCATACCCACTCTCAGATCTTTGATTGGTTTGACTGGACGTGCCTCAATTTCAAAAGTACGCATATCAAAGCCTTGATTGGCATCGGTGGTGCGCCAAGTGGCAAAGTCACCCATCACAGACACATGCGAGACTTTAAATTGATAACCTTGTGTGCCAAGTGCTGGGATTGTGACTGTAAATTCCGCCCCTTGTTTAAAATCTTTTAGTTTATCTTCACGCACATGGAACACCGCCCACGCATCCTTCATATCGACAATAGTGACCACAGGGAAGCCTTGCGGAGCTAACTCGCCGGAGTGCAATAAAATGTCGGTCACCTCTCCGTTATGCCAGCTCTCAATTTTAGTGTCGGCAACATAGGCTTCCACTTCTGCCACGGCGCCTGCGGCCATGCGCTCTTGTTCTTTGGCGGCGCGTTTGGTTTCCACTCGCGCCCCTTCTTGCGCCATTTGATACATTTGATTCGCCGCACGTTCGGTATAACGCGCCGCTTGCCATTGGGTTAAGGTTTCGTCGCGTTTTTGCTCGGCAACTACCCCGTCTTGATACAAATTATTGACGCGTTGATAGGTTTTCCCCATCAAGTTCGCTGCTGCTTTGGCTTTATTCCATTGATCTTTCGCGGCGGATATTTCTTGGCTACGTGCGCCTTTTTCGGCCTGAGCTGATATCGCTCCGGCGGCGGCTCGTCCGGCTTTGGCTTGCTCAAGCTTTGCTTCTATCTCTGGGCTTAAAATGGTGAAAATCATCTGGCCCGACTGCACTTGGTCGCCTTTTTTCACCAACACTTGATCGACACGCCCCGGCACTTTAGACGAAATAAGATATTGTTGCGCCTCAATCTGACCTTGAAATCGCTCTTGTTTCGGTTGGTAGGCTTGCCAAAAGGTGAGCGCTATCCACACCACAATAACCAAGACTAAGACGGCCATCACTTTTGATTTGGTTGAACTTAGGAAGCTATTCATTATTGCGCCTCTAATCCTTTATATTGTTGATACTGATTAAAACTGTCCATTTCACCACTCACCGCCAGTAAGCGAGAGAGCGACAGCACATATTGATAAGCCGCCGCAGAACGTTGGGTTTTAATGCTATTGAGATACATTTCCGCATCGACCACATCAAGCGATGTCGACAGTCCTTGGCTAAACGCCTTCTTTTGCAAACGGATGTTCTCTTGCGCCATTGACACGCTAGAAGCCAACCCGTTGTATTCTTCTAATGATTGATTGGCTTCGCGATAGGTTTTTTCCACCAGCAACGATAAATCCTGCTTGGCTTGTGCGCGCAAGTACCCAACTTGTTTTTTAGCCATGTGAGCGGCGCTGACTTTGTCGGAACGACCAGAGGTATCAACTAAAGGAATACTCACCCCCACACCCACCAACCAATCGGGCGAAGCATTGCCCACTAAAGTATCGTCGCTATACAGCTTATAATTACCGTACACATACACTTCTGGGTAGTATTTGCCTTTTTCGACATCGGCAAGACCATCGGCTTGTTTTTCTTTGGCATCAAGAATGCTTAAACCCGGATATTCACTCAGCGTTTTATCAAGAAACGCCTGCATTGGAGGCAAGCTTTGATTGGTAAATAGCTTAGTGGAAGGCTGAGCCAACGCATTGGCTTTTAATAAATGGGTTAACGCCATTTGGGCGATCTCAACATCGCGTTGAGCCTTTTTAGTTTCAACTTTCGCTTTGTCGTACGCCACTTCTGCTTGTAGCCGTTGCACTCTGGCAATTTGCCCTTGTTGTTCCATTTTTTTGGCGTGATCGAAATGTTGTTGCAAGCCTTTTTCGACTTCTTTGCGAGTGGCCAGTACTTGCTGTGCCAATACCACACCAAAATAGTATTTTGATAGGTCCTCAAACTTAGCTTGCTGCTTCATCTGCAACATGTACTTAGCTTCGTCTTTTTGTCCTGCTGCAATATCTTGCGCCGCCGAAATACGACCACCGGTAAAGATAGGCCAAATCGCACGGATCGAACTGGTGAAGACATCTTTATCCATCAAAGTTGAAGTCAGCATGCCATCAAACGCTTTAGTTAATGCGCTCGAACCAAGCGAGGTGCTGTCGGCCAGATCGGAAGGCGAAACATCAACATCATCATCCAAACGGGTGTAATTAGCGCTTAAGGTTATGCTCGGCAGATTCATCGCACCACTGGCATCTTGCTTATATTGTGCTTGCTCAACACTGGCTCGTTCTGCTGCCAAGCTATCATTGTTGGTCAACACTGCTTTCCAAGCTTGATAAAATGACACATCTTCAGCCTGTGCATGCGGCGCGACCAATAGCAGAATAGATAAAATAGAAGTATAAAAAGGTGATTTGTTCACTTGTCATCCACTCTCATGTTTCGATTAATGTCCATATCGTTGTCAGTACAAGCCAATGAAACTTGAGCTTAAAATTCAATTCATCCACAGAGTGAATATCAAAGGTTCATTCTATGCCAATAACATAAAAGCGCAACTCATCCGATCTGATAATATATCTTCTAACTACTTGCTAACCAATATTGCTGATTACGAAAAGGCGTTTAAACCATCCATGGGCACTTAAAAAAGAACATCCATGTTCTTTAATACTTTTCTCCACAGCAATATGGATAGCAATATATCCCGCTGTAATAGCGTGCTTTTTATACCGCACAAAAAAGCGCAGCTCAATGGCTACGCTTTGCGGTTATTCAATCAAGCTTTAAGTAAGGCGATTACTTATGATACGGCTTAGATAACTCATGCACGGCATCGACAAACACACCGGCATTTTCAGGCGGTACATCAAGATGGATACCATGACCTAAGTTAAACACGTGGCCCGTACCCGCATCACCAAAGCCGGCTAAAATAGACGCCACTTCTTGACGAATACGCTCTGGTTGCGCATATAAAATAGAAGGATCCATATTACCTTGCAGTGCCACTTTATCACCTACGCGCTCGACTGCATCGGCAATATTAATGGTCCAATCAAGACCAATGGCATCACAACCTGTGGCGGCGATTTTCTCAAGCCACATACCGCCATTTTTGGTAAATAGCGTCACGGGTACACGGCGTCCATCGTTTTCACGGATCAAACCATCGACGATTTTGTGCATATATTGCAACGAGAATTCTTGGTAATCACGCGGCGTTAATACCCCACCCCATGTATCAAACACCATCACCGATTGCGCGCCAGCTTTGATTTGAGCATTAAGATACTCGACTACGCTATCGGCTAATTTATCTAATAAAGCATGCAAGATACTTGGATCGGCATACATCATTTTCTTAATCTTAGTGAAAGCTTTTGAACTGCCGCCTTCAACCATGTAGGTAGCAAGTGTCCACGGGCTGCCAGAAAAACCAATCAGTGGCACTTCACCTTGCAGATCTTTACGAATTTGACGCACTGCATTCATCACGTATTGCAGTTCGCCTTCAGGATCTGGCAAGCCAATTTTATCGACATCGGCTTTACAGGTAATTGGGCGTTCAAATTTTGGCCCCTCACCCGCTTCAAAGTACAAGCCTAAACCCATTGCATCAGGAATGGTTAGGATGTCTGAAAATAAAATAGCGGCATCTAATGGAAAACGTTTCAATGGCTGTAATGTCACTTCAGACGCTAATTCAGCGTTTTTGCACAGTGACATAAAATCACCCGCGACCCCACGAGTCTGACGATATTCTGGTAAATAACGACCCGCTTGGCGCATCATCCATACTGGGGTGTGATCGACAGGCTCTTTCATTAAAGCTCTTAAATAGCGATCATTTTTTAATTCAGTCATTTCTTCTTTCCCTAAATTGAAAGGCAATATTCTACCATTACCTAGCGCACATTTTGCTATTGGTTTGCAATAGAGATCATATTCTGCAACATTAAATGCAGGCTCTGTTTGCTTACGCCGGTTTAATTGTTAATAATTTGTTGATTAGCAATTCACCTTGCTAATGGAAAATCATAACTAGCTCGATCCTATGATGATCAGCACCATAACGACATCTTACTTATCCCTCCGGCGCCCCCGGAGGTTTTTTTTGTCTTTTATTCTTCTAGCGCTATTTCTGTTCCGTTATATCACACTCTAAAACATGTTCAATCAAGGCGCGAGCAATCGTTCCTTTGGGCGCAATTGGCGGTAGGGATTGCTTATCAAACCAATCCGCTGCTGCCAGTTCTGTTTTATCGACTTTAATTTCGCCGCTAGCATGATCGGCTAAAAATGCCATCATCATACTCGATGGAAACGCCCATGGCTGGCTGCCAAAATAACGAATATTCTTTACTTCGATGCCAGTTTCTTCTTTGATCTCACGCGCCACACATTGCTCTAAGGTTTCACCAACCTCAACAAATCCGGCAATCACAGTGTACATGCCTCCTTTGTGTCGCGCATGGTTCGCCAGTAGGATCTGATTGTCTTTTTGGATGGCGACAATAATCGATGGGAAAATACGTGGATAATGTAAGGTGCGGCAATCGCTGCACTGCATTGCAATTTGATTATGATTAAGATGGTTTCGGCCACCACAATAAGAGCAAAACCGCTGACTGGCATACATATGGCCAAACTGTACTGCACGACTAGCAATAAGAAATAACGCTTCAGGTTGCGGCAGGAGTTCTCGTAATGGCGTCATTTCCAATACCGCATCAAGCTCGCTGGCGTTGACCCAATAGCATGGCTTATTGAGATAAGTACCAATAGAAATCGCCTGTTCTAACGGAATCGCTAACTCTTCAGCAGTACAATATGGCAAATTTTGAGTCGGAAAATGTATTTCGCTACCATCAACGATACACCAGTAGACTTTTTGATATTTATTTAACATCCGCTTCTCTCATTGCTTGAAGTTACCCCATTTTACTGGCAATCTAATTTGATACCAGTGGTTATCCGAGGTATTGGACAATCACTTACAACATTATGGTATACACTATAAAAAAGGATTCTCTACCGTGTAGAGACGCTATTCACCTTGATATCGTGATAGCAATAATGAGGATATCGCCATGCTAAATAAATTAAAACAAACTCAAGCCCAGTTTGGTGGCTCTAGTGACGTTATCGATCATTGGCTTGAAACACGACAGGTTTTGATTGTTGAATATTGTAAGCTTGCGGCGTTAAAACCCAATTCCAATAAAACGGCCCTGACTAAGCTACCTTCTCCTGACGAACTACAAACCTTCTGCCAACAAGTGGTGGATTACATTTCTGAAGGGCACTTTAAAATTTACGATATGGTGATGGCTAAATGGCACTCCACTGGTTTTTCACCAACCGAAGAAATCGATCGTACTTATTTTGATATTGTTAAAACCACAGAGCCACTGCTTAACTACACCGATAAATATGCCGATGTATCTGCTGAAGATGAGCTCGAAGATTTTGATCTGGACTTATCGGTTATTGGCGAAGTAATGGAAGAGCGGTTTGGCTTAGAAGATCAATTGATCCAAATGATTGCTGAAAGCTTAGAGATCCCGCCAGGGGCATAAGCAAACCTTCATTTCACTGCTGATATAATATGACAGCTATCATTTATCGCCAGCCACATGGTTGGCGATAAATAACGGGTTTATTTTTGTGGGATCTCCGCAACCATTGGCTTACTGCTGCGACTTTTCTGTGCCAAGATCACGCCGCCAATAATTAACCCCATTCCAATATAATGAAATAATGTCAGTTTCTCATGCAAAATAAAACTGGCTAAAATGGCGGTTACCGCGGGCATTAAATTCATAAATATCGCCGCTTTGTCTACCCCTAAATGCTCAATGCCCATCATCCAACACCAAGGTGCCACAATCGAGGCAAGCAAGCCTGCATATAACACTAACGGGATGGTTTGGTGATTAAAATGGGTCGGCGCAATAACAGGATTTATCACAGATAAACAAAAAGGCACCCGAAGGTGCCTTTAATACGCTGTCATTCAATAATGAAAATACTCGTTAGATTTTACTCTTCAGAGAATCCTGCATTAAGAAGTGCTGCTAGATTGTCAGTAGCTTGCTCAGCAGAAGGACCTTGTTCTTGGCCTGCGAGTTCTTTCTGACGCTCTTGATGGTAAGCATAACCTGTACCCGCTGGGATCAGACGACCTACAATTACGTTCTCTTTCAAGCCACGTAGCTCATCACGCTTACCAGAAACCGCAGCTTCAGTAAGTACGCGCGTCGTTTCTTGGAACGATGCTGCCGAGATGAACGACTCAGTTGCTAGAGACGCTTTAGTAATACCGAGTAAGTCACGTTCAAAACGTACAAGCTCTTTACCTTCCGCTTCTAATTTACGGTTAGCAATGGTTACTTGTGCGAATTCAACTTGCTCGCCTGCAAGGAATTCAGAATCACCAGAATGGGTGATTGTACACTTACGTAGCATTTGACGAACGATAGTCTCAATGTGCTTATCGTTAATCTTAACGCCTTGTAAGCGGTAAACTTCTTGAACTTCGTTAGCAATGTACTGAGTTACAGCGTGAATACCACGTAAACGTAGGATGTCATGCGGAGTCTCAGGACCATCAGAGATAACGTCACCACGTTCTACTTTTTCACCTTCAAATACGTTCAGCTGACGATGTTTATGAATCATTTCTTCATAAACGTCACCGCCTTCGCGAGTGATCAATAGACGACGCTTACCTTTGGTTTCTTTACCAAACGACACAGTACCTGTGTGCTCAGCAAGGATCGCAGGCTCTTTTGGTTTACGTGCTTCAAACAAGTCAGCTACGCGAGGAAGACCACCGGTGATATCTTTGTTTCCGCTCGATTTTTGAGGGATACGAGATAATGTGTCACCAATGCCAACTTCAGCGCCATCTTCGATGTTTACGATAGCTTTACCCGGTAAGAAGTAGTTCGCTGGCATATCAGTACCAGGGATCATCACATCGTTACCTTGTGCATCAACCAGTTTAATGGCTGGACGCATATCTTTACCCGCTGTTGAACGCTGTGCTGGGTCTACTACTTCACTTGAAGATAGGCCAGTTAGGTCATCAGTTTGGCGAGAAATGGTTACACCATCAATCATGTCAACAAATTGGATACGACCTGCCACTTCAGTGATGATTGGCATGGTGTGCGCTTCCCAGTTAGCAACGATGTCGCCCACTGTTACCGCTTCGTTATCGCCTTTGCTTAGCATAGAACCGTAAGGAAGTTTGTGCTTCTCTTTAGTACGGCCAAACTCATCAATAATCGTCATCTCAGATGCACGAGAAGTGATAACCAGTTTCTTATCTTTATTGATAACAAACTTAGCATTGTGAAGTTTCACAGTACCGGTTGTTTTCGCTTGAATGCTGTTTTCTGCTGCTGCCGTTGATGCTGCACCACCGATGTGGAACGTACGCATGGTTAGCTGTGTACCAGGTTCACCGATAGACTGAGCAGCGATAACGCCGACTGCTTCACCTTGGTTTACTAGGTGACCACGTGCTAGGTCACGACCGTAACAGTTGGCACAACAACCGAAGTCAGCTTCACAGGTTACGACTGAACGTACACGCATGCTGTCAACAGAGTTCTCTTCCAGAATTTGACACCACTTCTCATCAATCAAAGTGTTGCGCGGAACAAGAACTTCACTGCTACCAGGCTTGATTACGTCTTCTGCTACCACACGACCAAGCGCAAGCTCTGTCAGTGCAACTTTAACGTCACCACCTTCGATGTGAGGCATCATGTCGATACCCGCGAAAGTGCCACAATCTGGTTCGGTAACCACAACGTCTTGTGCAACATCTACTAAACGACGAGTCAGGTAACCCGAGTTCGCTGTTTTCAGTGCGGTATCGGCCAAACCTTTACGAGCACCGTGAGTTGAGATGAAGTACTGAAGTACGTTTAGACCTTCTTTAAAGTTTGCAGTGATCGGCGTTTCGATGATTGAACCATCTGGACGCGCCATCAGACCACGCATACCGGCTAACTGACGAATCTGCGCTGCAGAACCACGAGCACCGGAGTCAGCCATCATGTAGATGCTGTTAAACGATTCTTGTTGTTCTTCTACGCCATCACGGTTAACTACGGTTTCAAAAGAAAGGTTATCCATCATTGCTTTTGCAACGCGGTCGTTGGTAGACGCCCAGATATCGATAACTTTGTTGTAGCGCTCACCCGCAGTAACAAGACCTGACTGGAATTGTTCTTGGATTTCACGTACTTCTTCTTCAGCAGCTGAAATTTCAGTGTATTTAGCAGCCGGTACAACCATATCGTTGATACCAACAGAAACACCAGAAAGTGCAGCGTATGCAAAACCTGTGTACATGATTTGGTCAGCAAAGATTACGGTATCTTTTAGACCAAGCTTACGGTAACACTCATTCAATAGGACAGAAATTTGCTTCTTACCTAATTTTTGGTTCACGATTTCAAAAGGAAGGCCTTTTGGTACGATCTGCCAAAGCATTGCACGACCAACAGTGGTTTCACGCATTGCTGTATTTGTTGTGCTGTTACCATCTTCATCAACCACGGTTTCAGTGATACGTACTTTAACGCGAGCATGTAGCTCAGCAGTCTTAGTACGGTATGCCTTTTCAGCCTCTGCAGGGCCAGCAAGGTACATACCTTCACCTTTAACATTGATCTTGTCACGAGTCATGTAGTAAAGACCCAATACAACGTCCTGAGAAGGTACGATGATTGGATCACCAGATGCTGGTGAAAGGATGTTGTTGGTTGACATCATTAACGTACGTGCTTCAAGCTGCGCTTCCAATGTTAACGGTACGTGTACCGCCATTTGGTCACCATCGAAGTCGGCGTTATATGCCGCACACACTAGTGGGTGAAGCTGAATCGCTTTACCTTCGATAAGTACAGGTTCGAATGCTTGAATACCAAGACGGTGAAGTGTTGGTGCACGGTTAAGTAGAACTGGGTGTTCGCGGATAACTTCGTCTAGGATATCCCAAACGATCGGCTCTTCGCGCTCAACCATTTTCTTAGCCGCTTTAATCGTTGTAGCCATGCCACGCGATTCTAACTTGCTGTAGATAAATGGTTTAAATAGTTCTAGTGCCATCTTCTTAGGAAGACCACACTGGTGTAAACGAAGGTATGGACCTACTGTGATTACAGAACGGCCAGAGTAATCTACACGTTTACCAAGTAAGTTCTGACGGAAACGACCTTGCTTACCTTTGATCATATCAGCCAAAGATTTAAGAGGACGCTTGTTAGAACCTGTGATCGCACGACCGCGACGACCGTTATCTAGAAGCGCATCAACAGACTCTTGCAACATACGCTTTTCGTTACGTACGATGATGTCTGGAGCGGATAAGTCTAGAAGACGTTTCAAACGGTTATTACGGTTGATCACGCGACGGTATAAGTCGTTCAGATCTGAAGTCGCAAAACGACCGCCATCTAGTGGTACTAGAGGACGTAGATCTGGCGGCAATACTGGAAGTACAGTTAAGATCATCCACTCAGGGTTATTACCTGATTGGATAAATGCTTCAACCAGCTTCAGACGCTTAGTCAGTTTTTTACGCTTAGTTTCAGAGTTAGTGGTTTCTAGCTCTTCACGCATCATTTCAACTTCTGCGTTCATATCCATGGTGTGTAGCAGATCTTTGATCGCTTCAGCGCCCATTTTAGCTGTAAACTCGTCGCCCCACTCTTCTAAGCGGTCTAGATATTCTTCTTCCGTTAGCATTTGACCTTTTTCAAGATCAGTCATGCCAGGTTCAGTCACTACATACATTTCGAAGTAAAGAACACGTTCGATGTCACGTAGCGGAATATCCATTAATAGGCCGATACGAGATGGTAGTGATTTAAGGAACCAGATGTGCGCTACTGGAGAAGCTAATTCGATGTGGCCCATGCGGTCACGACGAACTTTAGTTTGTGTAACTTCTACGCCACACTTCTCACAGATAACACCACGGTGCTTCAATCGTTTGTATTTGCCACAAAGACATTCGTAGTCTTTTACTGGGCCAAAAATACGAGCACAGAATAAACCGTCGCGCTCTGGTTTGAACGTACGATAGTTAATAGTTTCTGGCTTTTTAACTTCAC
The DNA here is from genome assembly GCF_009601765.2 of Vibrio algicola. NCBI lineage: Bacteria > Pseudomonadati > Pseudomonadota > Gammaproteobacteria > Vibrionales > Vibrionaceae > Vibrio > Vibrio algicola. The sequence goes on along the minus strand of NZ_CP045699.1, from coordinate 112,717 downwards.
CGAAAGACCATGAACGAATCATGTCTGGAGAAGCTAGACCGATTTTGATTGCATCAAATTCTTCGGTCTTATGCTGTGCTTTTAGAAAGTTCAGTAAATCTTTCACAATCAGCTCCTGTAAGGAGTTAAGAGGCGCTCGGTTGAACGCCTCTTTTCTACCGGGTTAATCCAAGGTGCTATATTACTTGCAGCCTTTTGACTGCAAATAATAATTACTCTTTGTCTTCTAGTTCGATGTTAATACCTAGAGAGCGAATTTCTTTCAACAATACGTTGAATGATTCCGGCATTCCAGGGTCCATGCTGTGATCGCCATCTACGATGTTTTTATACATCTTAGTACGACCATTCACATCATCAGACTTAACCGTTAGCATTTCTTGCAAGGTGTAAGCGGCACCGTATGCTTCTAGTGCCCATACTTCCATCTCACCGAAACGCTGGCCACCGAACTGAGCTTTACCACCAAGTGGTTGCTGAGTTACTAGGCTGTACGAACCAGTAGAACGTGCGTGCATCTTGTCGTCGACCAAGTGGTTCAGTTTCAGCATGTACATGTAACCCACGGTTACAGGACGCTCAAACTGGTCACCAGTACGACCATCAAACAACTCCAATTGACCTGAAGTTGGAAGGTCTGCAAGTGCTAGCAGTTCTTTAATTGATGTTTCATTTGCACCGTCAAAAACTGGAGTAGCGATCGGTAGACCACCACGTAAGTTTTTAACTAGTGTGCGAACTTCATCATCAGACAATTCAGCAATATCGACGTCTTGACGAGTATCACCTAGATCATAAACCTTCTGTAAGAACTCGCGGAACTTATGCAGTTCTTGCTGCTCTTTAACCATTTGGTTGATCTTGTCACCGATGCCTTTCGCAGCCAGACCTAAGTGAACTTCTAGGATCTGACCGATGTTCATACGTGACGGTACACCCAGTGGGTTTAGCACGATATCAACCGGTTGACCTTTATTATCGTAAGGCATGTCTTCAACAGGGTTAATCTTAGAGATAACACCCTTGTTACCATGACGACCCGCCATCTTGTCACCCGGTTGAATGCGACGTTTAACTGCAAGGTAAACCTTAACAATTTTCTGTACACCCGGAGCAAGATCATCACCTTGTGTGATTTTACGACGTTTGGTTTCAAACTTTTTATCAAAATCAGCTTTGATTTCATCCCATTGCTCAGCAAGCTGCTCAAGTTGAGATTGAAGTGCATCATCTTCTAATGTTTGTACTAACCATTGCTTACGATCAATCGCATCTAGACGAGCTTCAGAGAAACCGCCAGATAGAAGAAGTGAACGAACACGTGCCAATAGGCCGCCTTCTAAGATTTGGAACTCTTCAGTCAAATCTTTCTTCGCTTCTTTCAGCTGCATTTGTTCAATTTCAAGTGCACGCTTGTCTTTTTCTACGCCATCGCGAGTAAAGACTTGAACATCGATGATCGTACCTGATACAGAGTTAGGTACGCGTAGAGACGTATCTTTAACATCTGATGCTTTTTCACCAAAGATAGCTCGTAAAAGCTTCTCTTCAGGCGTCAGTTGAGTTTCACCTTTAGGGGTTACTTTACCCACTAAGATGTCGCCACCCTTCACTTCAGCACCAATGTAAACGATACCTGACTCGTCTAGTTTAGACAGAGCAGACTCACCTACGTTTGGAATATCAGCGGTAATTTCTTCGCTGCCAAGTTTGGTATCACGCGCCACACAAGAAAGCTCTTGGATGTGGATCGTGGTGAAACGGTCTTCTTGAACAACTCGCTCAGAGACTAAGATTGAATCTTCGAAGTTGTAACCATTCCAAGGCATAAATGCGATACGCATGTTTTGGCCAAGCGCAAGTTCACCAAGGTCGGTTGAAGGACCATCGGCAATAACATCACCACGTGATACTGGTTCACCAGGTAGCACGGTCGGGCGTTGGTTAATACATGTGTTTTGGTTCGAACGGGTGTACTTAGTTAAGTTGTAGATGTCGATACCAGCTTCGCCAGGTACTAACTCTTCTTCGTTAACTTTAAGTACGATACGAGATGCATCAACGGACTGGATTGTACCACCACGTTTAGCAACTGCTGTCACACCTGAATCGACCGCTACATTACGCTCAATACCAGTACCAACTAACGGCTTATCAGCGCGTAGAGTTGGAACCGCTTGACGTTGCATGTTGGCACCCATCAATGCACGGTTCGCATCATCGTGTTCTAGGAACGGGATAAGCGAAGCGGCGATAGATACAACTTGGTTTGTTGCCACGTCCATGTAATTAACATGATCACGTGGGTGTAGACCAGATTCACCTTTTTGACGAGCTGTGATCAACTCTTCAGCAAAGTGACTGTCTTCAGTCAAGTGTGCATTCGCCTGAGCGATAACAAACTGACCTTCTTCAATCGCTGATAGGTAATCCACATCTTCAGTCACAACACCATCAACAACGCGACGGTAAGGCGTTTCTAGGAAACCATATTCATTACAACGAGCAAACGCTGACAATGAGTTGATTAGACCGATGTTTGGACCTTCTGGTGTTTCGATTGGACATAAACGACCGTAGTGAGTTACGTGAACATCACGTACTTCAAAACCAGCGCGCTCACGCGTCAAACCACCAGGACCTAATGCAGAAATACGACGTTTGTGCGTCACTTCTGACAACGGGTTGTTCTGATCCATAAATTGAGAAAGCTGTGATGAGCCGAAGAACTCTTTCACTGCCGCCGATATCGGCTTAGCATTGATAAGATCTTGTGGCATGATCGCATCTAAATCACCAAGACTTAGACGTTCTTTCACTGCACGTTCAACACGGACTAGACCAACACGGAATTGGTTTTCTGCCATTTCACCAACAGAACGGATACGACGGTTTCCAAGGTGATCGATATCATCGACTTCACCTTGACCGTTACGAATACCGATCAGTTTCTTCATTACTGCAATGATGTCAGTTTCATCAAGAATACTTTGTTCTTGAGCATCTGGACGATCAATTGAGCTGTTAAACTTCATACGACCAACCGTCGATAAGTCATAACGCTCTACAGCAAAGAACAAGCTATTGAATAATGATTCAGCAGCTTCTTTGGTTGGTGGCTCGCCAGGGCGCATCATGCGATAGATTTCTACTAGTGCAGAAATGCGATCGGTGGTGCTGTCGACACGTAAGGTGTCAGACATGAATGGGCCATGGTCTAGATCATTGGTAAACAATACTTCAAGTTGCTTGTAGCCAGCTTGAGACAGAGTTGCCAATGCTTCTAAAGAAATTTCTTGGTTTGCTGCAACGATAATTTCGCCAGTCGCTTCATCGATATAATCTTTAGAAGCCACTTTACCTACGATGTATTCAACTGGAACTTCAATGAATTCCACGCCATCTTTTTCTAGGTTACGAATATGACGAGCAGTAACACGACGACCTGCTTCTACGTAAACTGTACCGTTTGCTTCGATATCGAAAGAAGCGGTCTCACCACGTAGGCGATCAGGAACTAACTCCATTAATAGAGCTTGTTCTTTTACTTCAAAACGCACTTTTTCGAAGAAGATATCTAAGATCTCTTCAGTGGTTTTGTGTAACGCACGTAAAATGATAGACGCCGGTAATTTACGACGACGGTCAATACGAACGTATAAGTTATCTTTTGGATCAAACTCAAAATCTAACCATGAACCACGGTAAGGAATAACACGTGCGTTATAAAGCACTTTTCCTGATGAGTGAGTTTTACCTTTATCGCTGTCGAAGAACACGCCTGGGCTTCGGTGCAACTGGGATACGATAACCCTCTCAGTACCATTGATTACGAAGGTACCATTGTCTGTCATAAGCGGAATTTCGCCCATGTAGACTTCTTGTTCTTTGATGTCTTTTACGGTACCTGCTGGTGCTTCCTTATCAAAAACAACTAAACGTAATTTTACGCGTAGTGGCTTCGAATAAGTGATGCCTCGAACTTGACATTCTTTAACGTCAAATACTGGCTCACCAAGACGGTAGCTAACGTATTGCAGTTCAGAATTGCCGTTGTAGCTCTGAATTGGAAAAACAGAACGGAAGGCAGCTTCCAGACCATATTGACCTTCAGGATCTTGCTCAATGAACTTGTCAAATGAATCAAGCTGCATTGATAGCAAGTATGGTACGTCCAAAACTTGTGGACGTTGTCCAAAGTCCTTACGGATGCGCTTTTTCTCGGTGTAAGAGTAAACCATGGGGTTCCTCAGCTAGCTGATAAGTGACCCGAACTGCCCATAACACGTTGCAACCAATTACATTGGTAACACGGGGACAGTGACTAACAACACTGTTTTTTGTAGTGACACCCTAACCTCACCTGAAAAATCATTTCAGCCGAACCTTAGAAGTGTTTTTTGCTTAGACTTAGGCGATTAAACAGCGGGAAAATTAACCTAAACCCTACAGCGCAAAAAGGCCGGTGGTTAATAAACCACCAGCCATTAGCCTTGCGGCTAAGAAATTAAATAAAAATTATTTAACTTCAACAGAAGCACCAGCTTCTTCTAGAGTTGCTTTAAGAGCTTCAGCTTCTTCTTTAGAAACAGCTTCTTTTAGTGGAGCAGGAGCTGCGTCAACTAGACCTTTAGCTTCTTTCAGGCCAAGACCTGTAGCGCCACGTACTGCTTTGATTACAGAAACCTTGTTTCCGCCAACAGCAGTTAGGATCACGTCAAATTCAGTTTGCTCTTCTGCAGAATCACCTGCAGCAGCGCCACCAGCAACAACAGCTGCAGCAGCTGAAACGCCGAATTTTTCTTCCATAGCTTCGATAAGCTCAACAACTTGCATTACAGACATTTCTGCAACTGCGTCTAGGATTTGCTCGTTAGTAATAGACATAACAATTCTCTTTTAAAGTTAACAATAAGTTTATATGGTAATCAAAATAAAACTAGGCTTATGCCGCAGCTTCTTCTTTTTGATCACGAACAGCAGCGATAGTACGTACCAACTTGCCAGCAGAAGCTTCTTTCATGCACATCATTAGGCGTGCGATAGCTTCGTCGTAAGTAGGTAGTGTCGCTAGTAGATCAGCATCAGTAATAGTGCCTTCGAATGCAGCAGCTTTGATCTCAAATTGCTTATTCTCTTTTGCGAAGTCTTTAAAAAGACGCGCAGCAGCACCTGGGTGCTCGTTAGAGAAGCCGATCAAAGTAGGACCAACGAATACGTCTTGAAGACATTCGTAGTCTGTACCAACTACAGCACGACGAGCTAGTGTGTTACGAACAACTTTCATGTAAACACCCGCTTCGCGAGCTTGTTTACGTAGAGAAGTCATTGCGCCAACAGCAACGCCACGAGAGTCAGCAACAACTGCAGAAAGTGCACCACTGGCTGCTTCGTTAACTTCAGCAACAATTGCTTGTTTGTCTTGAAGATTTAAAGCCATTTGGATTTACTCCTGGTTGTAGTTACACCACTCAAAAAAACATTTCTGAGTGTTCTTTTGGTGCATTCCCAAATGAATACTTCAATAAAGAAGTACGACCATCAGTTCGGGCACCATCTACGTAGGTATTAATTAAGTTTCATTCATATAAAATGACTGAATCACCTACGGTCTTGGATGGAAGCATCATTTGCTCTGTCTTATTCTAAAAAGAAGTCGACAAAATAAGCAACACTCCAACCATTTCAATTAGGCGCAAAATTATACACAATTTTAGCGCCTAAGCAAATTAATTAGCTAGCTTTAGTATCTAAGCTTGCTTGATCAACCGTTACACCAGCACCCATAGTAGTAGAGATGCTCACTTTCTTCAGGAAAGTACCTTTCGCTGAAGAAGGTTTGGCTTTCTTAAGAGCGACTAGAAGAGACTCAAGGTTCTCTTGTAGTTGTTTCGCGTCAAAAGTTGCTTTACCAATAGTAGTGTGAATGATGCCATTTTTGTCGTTACGGTAACGAACCTGACCCGCTTTAGCATTTTTAACTGCTTCAGCAACGTTAGGAGTTACAGTACCAACTTTAGGGTTTGGCATTAGACCGCGTGGACCTAAGATAGTACCAAGTTGACCAACAACGCGCATTGCATCTGGAGAAGCAACAACAACGTCAAAGTTCATTTCGCCTTTCTTAACTAGCTCAGCTAGATCTTCCATACCAACGATATCTGCGCCAGCTGCTTTAGCGGCTTCAGCGTTTGCACCTTGGGTGAAAACGGCTACGCGGATGTCACGGCCTGTACCATGTGGAAGTACAGTTGCGCCACGAACGTTTTGGTCAGATTTACGAGCATCGATGCCAAGGTTAACAGCAACGTCAACACTTTCTACGAATTTAGCAGTCGCTAATTCTTTTAGAAGAGCAACAGCTTCGTTGATTTCGTATTCTTTAGTCACTTCGATTTTTTCACGAATAGTGCGCATACGCTTAGTAAGTTTTGCCATGATCTTATCCCTCTACCACTAGGCCCATTGAACGAGCAGTACCCGCGATAGAACGCTTCATCGCTTCGATGTCAGCGCCAGTCATATCTGCAGCTTTAGTTTCAGCAATCTCTTGCAGCTGAGCCTCAGTAACAGTACCAACTTTCTCAGTGTTTGGACGACCAGAACCAGACTTAACGCCAGCAGCTTTCTTAAGAAGAACAGCAGCAGGTGGAGTCTTAGTTACAAATGTGAAAGAACGGTCGTTGTATACAGAGATAACAACTGGGATTGGAAGACCTTTCTCAACAGATTCTGTTTTTGCGTTAAACGCTTTACAGAATTCCATGATGTTTACACCATGTTGACCTAGTGCAGGACCAACCGGTGGACTTGGGTTAGCCATACCAGCTGCAACTTGCAGTTTGATATAAGCTTCTACTTTCTTAGCCATGATAATTCCTAAATTTTGGGTACAATCGCTAACTTAATGGTTAGCTCCCCGATTTATATGAAAACTTTTTATGGGCACAAACCCACAAAAAGGCGCGAAATTATAGTTAAATTTCGAACCTTATACAAGCGCTTTGTTTGTTATTTAAACAAAACCCTCTCCCTCATAATATGAGAGTTATTTAGTCAGCTTTTTCAACCTGACTGAATTCTAGTTCAACCGGTGTGGCGCGGCCGAAGATCGAAACAGACACTTTAATGCGGCTCTTTTCGTAATCGACTTGCTCAACAGTACCGTTGAAGTCAGCAAATGGGCCTTCAGTAACTCGAACCACTTCACCCGCTTCAAACAAGGTCTTCGGTCTTGGAGCTTCACTCGCCTTCTCTAGACGGTTTAAGATGGCATCTGCCTCTTTATCCGTAATAGGAGCAGGACGATCTGAGGTGCCACCAATAAAGCCCATAACACGTGGAATGCTACGCACTAAGTGCCATGACTCGTCATTCATCAGCATTTGTACTAAGACATAGCCTGGGAAGAATTTACGTTCACTTTTACGACGTTGACCGGCGCGCATTTCAACCACTTCTTCGGTTGGCACTAAGACGTCGCCAAAGAACTCTTCCATCGCATGCATTTTGATATGCTCACGAAGCGATTGTGCTACACGACCTTCAAATCCTGAAAAGGCTTGAACGACATACCAGCGTTTTTTTGGTGCTTCACTCATTTAAAACCCCTTACACTCCAGTTGCGAGAGCTATCAGACGCACCATGATGCCGTCGATACCCCAAAGCAATAGAGCCATTACAATACTTACAGCTAATACGATAAATGTAGTTTGCATTGTTTCTTGGCGAGAAGGCCAAACAACTTTGCGAACTTCAAGTTTTGCTTCGCGAGCAAATACAACCGTAGCTTTACCTTTTGTTGTTAATGCAGCAACACCTAAAGCGGCGGCCAGCAAAAGAACAACAACTGCTGCGCGGATAGCAACAGACATATCACCATATAGGTGATTACCCACTACCGCAGTAGCTAACAGTGCAAAAGTGATTAACCACTTAAAAGCATCTGCCGCTTTTGAGCTCTCGTGAGTTTCAACTTTGGCTTTCATAATCAAACCTGTGACAAGTTTTACTTAAACGACAATAACCCCGCAATGGCAGGGCTAACTCATTAGCCTCATGATAAACGCCATGAGCTAAACAAATTAGATATTAAATCTAATACATATTCGTTACTGAATGGCACAAAAAATAGTGAAAATTCACTTAGCTTTTGTTCAGTGCAGAAAAAGGGCATCAAATGATGCCCTTTTTGATAGCCGTTAGTCAAATACAATTCGTATTTAACGTAAACTTTAATGCATTAAGCGATAACTTTCGCTACAACACCAGCACCAACTGTACGGCCACCTTCACGGATTGCGAAACGTAGACCTTCGTCCATCGCGATTGGTGCGATTAGAGTTACGATCATTTGTACATTATCGCCAGGCATTACCATTTCAACGCCTTCTGGCAATTGAATGTCGCCAGTTACGTCCGTTGTACGGAAGTAGAACTGTGGACGGTAACCTTTGAAGAAAGGAGTATGACGACCACCTTCATCTTTTGAAAGTACGTATACTTCTGATTCAAAAGTTGTGTGTGGGTTGATTGAACCTTTAGCTGCCAATACTTGACCACGTTCAACGTCATCACGCTTAGTACCACGTAGAAGTGCACCAACGTTCTCACCTGCACGACCTTCGTCAAGCAGTTTACGGAACATTTCAACACCAGTACAAGTAGAAAGAGTAGTTTCTTTGATACCAACGATTTCAACTTCGTCACCTACGCGTAGGATACCGCGCTCGATACGACCTGTTACAACAGTACCACGACCTTGAATTGAGAAAACATCTTCAATTGGAAGTAGGAACGGTTGGTCAACAGCACGCTCTGGTTCTGGGATGTAGTTATCTAGTGCTTCTGCAAGCTCAACGATTTTGTCTTCCCACTCTTTTTCGCCGTTTAGAGCGCCAAGAGCTGAACCTTGGATTACTGGTAAATCATCACCTGGGTAATCGTATTCACAAAGAAGTTCACGAACTTCCATTTCTACTAGTTCTAGTAGTTCTTCGTCATCTACCATGTCACATTTGTTCATGAATACGATGATGAAAGGAATACCAACTTGACGACCAAGTAGGATGTGCTCACGAGTTTGTGGCATAGGGCCATCAGTCGCAGCAACAACTAGGATACCGCCGTCCATTTGAGCAGCACCAGTGATCATGTTTTTAACATAATCGGCGTGTCCTGGGCAATCTACGTGTGCGTAGTGACGAGCAGGAGTATCGTACTCAACGTGAGAAGTAGCGATTGTGATACCACGTTCGCGCTCTTCTGGAGCGTTATCGATAGATGCGAAATCTTTAGCAACACCACCGTACACTTTTGCAAGTGTAGTACAGATAGCAGCAGTAAGAGTTGTTTTACCGTGGTCAACGTGGCCGATAGTACCAACGTTTACGTGCGGTTTCGTACGTTCAAATTTCTCTTTAGACATGGATAGTCCCTCTAGGTACGGATTTGGTGGCCATGAAGACCACGTAACCAAAATGATTGTTAATTATATAAGTATTGCTTGATTAAAACTGGTGCTGATACCCAGACTCGAACTGGGGACCTCACCCTTACCAAGGGTGCGCTCTACCGGGCTGAGCTATATCAGCGAAAACTTTTTAACTGGAGCGTGCGGCGGGAATCGAACCCGCATCATCAGCTTGGAAGGCTGAGGTAATAGCCATTATACGACGCACGCATTGTCATTTAGTACAGTTTTAACTGCAATTTATTACGCATATAGACGAATCTACATGAACAATATGGTGGAGGGGGACGGATTCGAACCATCGAAGGCGGAGCCGGCAGATTTACAGTCTGCTCCCTTTGGCCACTCGGGAACCCCTCCAAATTTTATTTTGCTTGCCACTTTCGATATTAAAAAAGGAAGTGGTGCCGACTACCGGAGTCGAACTGGTGACCTACTGATTACAAGTCAGTTGCTCTACCTACTGAGCTAAGTCGGCGCAAGTGGTGCGAATTCTATTGAATGTTCGAAAATCTTGCAAGAGTAAAATGCAAAAAAATACGATTTTCCGCCTTCTATTACGCATTTGTCTAGAAAATCGGCAACATTCTGAATGTTTGCAGTAAAAGCACGATGGCAATAGTTTGAATTCAAGCAAGCATAGTGTATCTTCGCTCATCCTTGTTAATTGTTTTGAGCCTGATTATGAATCCATATTTGTCATATAACCGAGAGCAGTGGTCCGAGTTGCGGAATTCTGTTCCTATGACACTCACATCAGAAGACTTAAAAGAACTGCAAGGGATCAACGAACATCTTTTGATGGATGAAGTTACTGAAATTTATCTACCATTGTCACGCTTATTAAATCTTTATGTTGCCGCTCGTCAAAGTCGCAACCAAGTACTGCACCAGTTCTTTAGCCCTCACCATTCAGAAAAAGATGAGAAATCGCCACCGTTTATTATTGGTATTGCCGGCAGTGTTGCGGTAGGTAAAAGCACTACAGCTCGCCTGCTTAAAGCGTTGTTATCTCGCTGGGAAAACCATCCAAAAGTAGAGTTAATTACTACCGATGGATTTTTACGTCCCAATCAAACATTACTTGATCATGATTTAATGACTAAAAAGGGCTTCCCTGAGTCTTATGACACCAAGCGTTTGGTGACTTTTCTCAACGATGTGAAGGCAGGTAAACGCAATGTCGAAGCGCCGGTTTATTCTCATATCACTTATAATATTACCGATGAAGTCAAAGTGGTGGATCAGCCAGATGTACTGATCATTGAAGGCTTGAATGTCTTACAAAGTAGTCATGACTATCCAGACGCTCATTTAAAGATGTTTATTTCGGATTTTCTCGATTTTTCTATCTATGTCGATGCCGAGAGCAAAACAATTGAAGACTGGTATATTTCCCGTTTTATGAAGTTACGACAAGGGGCATTCACTAAACCTGGTTCTTATTTTAGCCATTATACCGAGCTCACTGAAGCTCAATCTATTACGAAAGCGCAGAGTATTTGGCAAACCATTAATGGCGTAAATTTGGAACAAAACATACTGCCAACTAAAGGTCGCGCTCAATTAATTTTACGTAAAGGCGTCGGCCATCAAGTTGAAGAGATATTATTACGCAAATAATTCAATACCGATGTAAATTAGTTATCGGCTTTGCGCAGAGAAATCTCGCCGCCGACATACGCTTCTTCCCCTTGCTCGGTGTGTAATAAAATCGCTCCCTGCGAATTGATTCCTTTACATTGTCCATAAACTTCTTTGTTGCCCATAATCAGTTTGATCGACTGATTATGAAAATTATCCAGTTGATTCCAGCGCTCAACCAGCTCACTCATGCCTTTGTGTTCATATTCAGTTAATACACGCTTCCAAGCAGCCAGTAATGCAATCACCACGTTATTGCGGCTCGGAGTATTACCATCAAATACCTGCTCTAGATTAGTCCACGATTGATCAATGTTATCCGTCGTTTTTGACATGTGGATATTTAATCCCATCCCTATCACTAAATGCGCAGCTTCACCGGTTTGCCCTGACATTTCAACTAATACTCCGGCCAGCTTTTTATCATGGTGATAGATGTCATTTGGCCACTTTAATTTAATGTCTTTTGCACCAAGTGACTCTAACCCATCAACAATTGCCACCCCGATAGCCAGACTAAGCCCCATAGCAGCGGCCACACCAGCATCTAGCTTCCAATACATAGAGAAATAAAGATTTGCGCCAAATGGTGACACCCATTCTCTACCTCTGCGCCCTCTTCCTTTGGCTTGGTATTCCGCCACGCAGACACAACCGCTTTCTTTATCTTTACTCTTATCAAGTAAATACTGATTGGTCGAATCGATAATAGGAATAAGCTCTACTGGTTGTTGCGAACTGCGTTGGATTAAGCTTTGATCGAGTAGCTCAATCGCATTCGACAATTGATACCCTTTCCCTTGAACTCGATAGATGTCTAGACCCCAAGTTTGAATAGCTTTAACATGCTTACTAATCGCCGCTCTAGACATACCGAGCATTTCACCAAGCGCTTCACCGGAATGAAATTGCCCATCGGAAAGTACTTTGATAATTTGATATTTAACTACATGCTCTTTGCGTATCATTTCAGTCATTATGATTGCCTTATTCGGATGCACGACGACACCATATTATCGCTCTGATTCTTGAAGTATTACATCGAGTTTCGATTCTTCTGTCGCAGTGAAAAATCGAACTTCATGCTCAAGTTCAACACCATATTTAGTCTTCACGCTTTGCTTTATAAACCAAGCAAGATCCAATACATCTTTTGCGCTTGCGGTTCCAGTATTGACTAAAACTAAAGCCTGCTGCGGGTGTACTTGAGCGCCACCCACTTGATGACCTTTCAAGCCACAGCGATCAATGAGCCAACCGGCGGCAATTTTGACACCAACTTCGGTTTCATAACCACTCATTTCGGGGTGGGCTATTTTTAATTGTTGGTAATGCTCGTGGCTAATAATTGGATTTTTAAAGAAACTACCTGCATTTCCCATCACGGCAGGATCAGGCAGTTTACTGCGTCGAATCTCACACACTAAATCAGAAACCGATTTGGGAGTGTTCAGCAAGTCTTTGTGCGCCGCTAATGGCCCGTATGATAAATTAGGGCACCATTCTTTACTGAGAACCAAGCCCACAGCAGTAATAACCACTTTATTGTACAATGCTTGTTTGAAAATCGAGTCACGGTAAGAGAAGCAGCACTCAGCAGCGGATAATCGCTTTACTTTAAAGTCAGCAAGATCCAAATAATCGACATATTCACAGACATCTTTGAACTCAACCCCATAAGCACCGATATTTTGGATTGGAGCACTACCTGCACACCCAGGGATTAAAGCTAAATTCTCTAGGCCGCCGATACCTTGCTCTAAGGTCCAGTCAACCAAACTAGGCCAATCCTCACCACCACTAATATTCAGGTGATAATGACCTTCTTTTTCTGTTAGCGTCTTACCTTGTAAGTGATTGACGATCACTACACCTTGGTAAGGTTCGGTAAAAAGGACATTACTCCCTTTACCTAATAACAATTTAGGCTTCCTTATCCATTCCATTGATTGAAAGGCTTGTGCTATATCCTCTATTGTCGTTGCTTCAATTAGAGTGTCACATGGCATATCAATACCAAAAGTATGGAATGGTTTTAAGTTTACATTATCGTTTACATTCATTTGATTGATTACCTGTTCTTGTATCGTGCTATTCTACCCTATCCGAAACGCAATCATAGCCCTTCATAATGTCAGTCATTTTCCAGATTCTTCCTCTAATCAAATACCCTTTACTTAAGCCTATTTATAAGGCGTATTACCCTTTGGCTAAGGTAAAGAAAAATGAAAGAGTGGTGGTCGGTTATCAACAGCAGACTATCATTGCCATTGTGCGTTTTCGTCCTATTGAGCAATATACATTATTGACAGGTATGCTCGTAGTGCCAGATCATCGACAACAAGGGATTGGTCAGCAGTTACTTAGTTACTGCGCAACTGAAGAGTTAAACTCAAATTGCTATTGTTTTGCTTATCAGCATTTAGAAACGTTTTATCAACAAGGCGGCTTTCACGCCATTGAAAGTGAGCAGTTGCCATCATCGTTAAGACAATTATTCCTTCGTTACATTACAAATGGAAAAAAACTGTTACCAATGCAGTACAAATCCGTTGATATGGCATAAGATACCAAGCAAATATAGTCAGGTGGCTACCTTTTTTGGTAAAGTTACCTTCATAAGACTCTAAAGTTTCTAAGGTTAAGAATATATATGATAGCTAGTAAGGATTTACTCGAACAGCTACCAACCATAGCTCAAGATCCGAATAAGTTTGAAGTTCTATTTCAGGCCAAGCAATTCAGAGAGCGCCTGCTATCCGAGATTAAAAGTGCCCGTAATCGAATTTATCTCGTCGCACTTTATTTAGAGAATGATGAAGCGGGTCGAGAAGTTTTAACCGAGCTTTATGAAGCGAAACAACGCAATCCTCAATTAGAGGTGACCGTTTGTGTCGATTGGCACCGAGCCCAACGCGGATTAATTGGCGCGGGAAAAACTGATGGTAACGCCGCTTTTTATTGCGAACTAGAAAAAAAATATCAACATGGTATTTCTATACTCGGTATTCCTGTTCGTATCAAAGAGGTATTCGGCGTATTGCACCTTAAAGGCTTTATTATCGATGATACCGTTATCTATAGCGGAGCAAGCCTCAATAATATTTATCTTCATCAAAGCAATAAGTACCGTTTTGACCGCTACCATGTTATTGAAAATCAGACCTTAGCCCAAACTATGGTTAATTATATCGATCAATATATGGTGGCTAACCCTGCGGTTAACAGTCTTAATCAAGAAAACCGTCCGACCACCAAATCACTTAAGCTGGCGATTAAACAGTTTAGGGCTTTATTAGCCCAATCAAGCTATCAGTTTAATGGTGATCAATTACAAGATGGTGAGGTGGGTATTATTCCGCTGGTTGGTGTTGGCAAGCGTCGTAATAAACTAAACCTACACATTAACCATCTAATTGCTTGTGCAGAAAAAGACATTGCTATTTTTACGCCGTATTTCAATTTTCCTAAAAGTGTAGCAAAAGAGATTAAAAAAGCGATTAAACGTGGTGTCAAAATCACGATTGTTGTCGGTGATAAAACCGCCAATGACTTTTATATTCCGCCCGAGGAAGACTTTAAAACCATCGCTGGCTTACCCTATTTATACGAAGTTAACTTGCGCCAATTTGCCAAAGTAAATGAGGCTCATATCGCCAGTCGACAACTTTCTATCCATTTATGGAAACACAACAACAATAGCTTTCACCTAAAAGGTATGTGGGTAGATAAAGAGTATATGCTAATAACCGGTAATAATTTAAACCCTAGAGCGTGGAAATTGGATTTGGAGAACGGTTTATTAGTAAAGGACCCTCAACAATTACTTCGCGATCAATTTGAACAAGAGCTTACTTCAATCTTAGAACATACTCACCTTGTTGGAAGCTACAAGCAATTGGAAGACATAGATTTATATCCTGAAGGGGTTCAGAAATTGATACGTAAAATTAAGCGGATAAAGGCCGATAAGATACTCAAGCAGATATTATAGATTCACAAAAAAGCCGAAGAAGAATACTTCGGCTTAATTATATGGTCCGCCTCACTCTCAAACTCCTATGCTTAGAGTAGGCATTCATAAATGAGGTGAACCATATGTCTTCTATCCAAATTTTAGGTATCGATTTAGGTAAACATAGCTTTCACGTGGTTGGTCATAGCCACTCGGGGAAAGAAGTTTTACGGAAAAAATATAATCGAAACCAATTAATCTCTTTTATTGCGAAGCTAGAACCTACAATTATCGCTTTTGAAGCATGTGGTGGATCCCATTGGCTCGCTCGAAAATGCATAAATTTAGGTCATCAGACCAAACTCATCCCCCCTCAATATGTAAAACCTTACGTCAAGGGTAATAAAAATGACTTCATTGATGCAGCTGCGATAGCAGAAGCAGCGAGCCGACCATCTATGCGTTTTGTTGCAGTAAAAACAGAAGATGCACAAGTTATAGCAACGATTCATCGAATTAGAGATGGTTATATAAAAGAACGAACGGCATGTATGTCTAGAATTGGCGCAATTCTACTCGAATTTGGCCTGAGCCTGCCCAAAGGACATGCAAATATGAAAGCACTTTTCCAGTGGTTAGCAGAACAAAATCAAGAATTACCCCCGAGTTTACTCAATGAACTATGTAGTATCCATGAGCATTATTCTTATTTGAGCCAACAAATAAAAGCGCAAGACATTAAGCTTCATGATATTTCTGAACATAATGAATTAGCTCGGTTATTAAAAACAATTCCCGGCATTGGAGATCTGACATCAACGCTTTGTATTGCTGATGTGAGCTCTGCAAATAACTTTGCAAATGGTCGTAATATGGCAGCATGGCTGGGTCTTGTTCCAAGGCAGTTTTCGACAGGAGGTAAACCCAAGTTATTTGGTGTTAGTAAACGAGGAAATAAACAGCTTCGGACCTTATTTGTTCATGGTGCTAGAGCGATTTTATCTAGGCCAGAAACCACAGGGAAAGTATTTCGTCAATGGCTGGTCAATTTGAGGGCAACCAAGCCGTTTAATGTTGTAGTGGTAGCACTTGCCAACAAGCTAGCAAGAATAGCTTGGGCGGTGTTACAACACCTCCAAGCTTTTAAGGCTGCTTTGCAGCCGTAACCGAGTTTGCAACGTCAATGAAAGTGATGACAAAAACGGTCAATCGGCCAGATTAAAAACCAGATACAAAAAACAGCATAAAAATGCTTTTGGCTTTTTAAGGATAATCTGGCGCGGATATCATCGTGGAGCTGGTAAGCCATGAGCTCACCAAACGTGACTCCGAATACATTAGCGCAAACTAACTCCGTCATTAATTAATTGTAGTTGCAATTAAGAGGCGGACCATACATTTTTGTAGCTGTTTTTCGGGATTGTCCAGACGTAAAAAAACGACTCTTTCGAATCGGGCTTTCAGCTATTATAAAAAAGACAGTGGTGATGTGGACGGGGCTCCCTAATATCAACAATCTTGCGCGCCCCCGACGTGACAGGCCGCCGCTTCTGAATAGAGTTAACCAACTAATGCGACCACAGTATATCACCTCAAAGTCATTGCCTTTACGTTCTATAATTCAACTTTGTTCAGACGTAAAAAAGCCCGACTCTTTCGAATCAGGCTTTCATAAATAGTGGCGGAGTGGACGGGACTCGAACCCGCGACCCCCGGCGTGACAGGCCGGTATTCTAACCAACTGAACTACCACTCCGCAGTGTCTATTCAGTATACTAAATCAAAGCCTGGCGATGTCCTACTCTCACATGGGGAAACCCCACACTACCATCGGCGCTATTGCGTTTCACTTCTGAGTTCGGCATGGAATCAGGTGGGTCCACAATGCTATGGTCGCCAAGCAATATTCTTTGTTAAGACGATTTCGTCTTAACTAATTCGGAAAGCTGCTTTGCTAATTCGTTCTCACACAAATTCAAGTATCTATTCTGTATCTTCTATTAAATCCAACAACAAAACCCTTTAGGTGTTGTATGGTTAAGCCTCACGGGCAATTAGTACAGGTTAGCTCAATGCCTCGCAGCACTTACACACCCTGCCTATCAACGTTCTAGTCTCGAACAACCCTTTAGGACGCTTAAAGCGCCAGGGAAGACTCATCTCAGGGCTCGCTTCGTGCTTAGATGCTTTCAGCACTTATCGATTCCGAACTTAGCTACCGGGCAATGCCATTGGCATGACAACCCGAACACCAGTGGTTCGTCCACTCCGGTCCTCTCGTACTAGGAGCAGCCCCCTTCAATCTTCCAACGCCCACGGCAGATAGGGACCGAACTGTCTCACGACGTTCTAAACCCAGCTCGCGTACCACTTTAAATGGCGAACAGCCATACCCTTGGGACCGACTTCAGCCCCAGGATGTGATGAGCCGACATCGAGGTGCCAAACACCGCCGTCGATATGAACTCTTGGGCGGTATCAGCCTGTTATCCCCGGAGTACCTTTTATCCGTTGAGCGATGGCCCTTCCATTCAGAACCACCGGATCACTATGACCTGCTTTCGCACCTGCTCGAATTGTCATTCTCGCAGTCAAGCGGGCTTATGCCATTGCACTAACCACACGATGTCCAACCGTGTTTAGCCCACCTTCGTGCTCCTCCGTTACTCTTTGGGAGGAGACCGCCCCAGTCAAACTACCCACCAGGCACTGTCCACAATCCCGATTAGGGACCTATGTTAGAACATCAAAACTACAAGGGTGGTATTTCAAGGACGACTCCACATCATCTAGCGACAATGCTTCAAAGTCTCCCACCTATCCTACACATGTAGGTTCAATGTTCAGTGCCAAGCTGTAGTAAAGGTTCACGGGGTCTTTCCGTCTAGCCGCGGGTACACTGCATCTTCACAGCGATTTCAATTTCACTGAGTCTCGGGTGGAGACAGCGTGGCCATCATTACGCCATTCGTGCAGGTCGGAACTTACCCGACAAGGAATTTCGCTACCTTAGGACCGTTATAGTTACGGCCGCCGTTTACCGGGGCTTCGATCAAGAGCTTCGACCGAAGTCTAACCCCATCAATTAACCTTCCGGCACCGGGCAGGCGTCACACCGTATACGTCATCTTACGATTTTGCACAGTGCTGTGTTTTTAATAAACAGTTGCAGCCACCTGGTATCTGCGACTCCCGTCAGCTTAGAGAGCAAGTCTCATCACCAACAGGAGCGTACCTTCTCCCGAAGTTACGGTACCATTTTGCCTAGTTCCTTCACCCGAGTTCTCTCAAGCGCCTTGGTATTCTCTACCCGACCACCTGTGTCGGTTTGGGGTACGATTTCTTATAAACTGAAGCTTAGAGGCTTTTCCTGGAAGTATGGCATCAATGACTTCATCACCGTAGTGACTCGACATCGTGTCTCAGCCTAACAATTTCCCGGATTTACCTAAGAAATTAGCCTACGCACTTGAACCTGGACAACCATCGCCAGGCCCACCTAGCCTTCTCCGTCCCCCCATCGCATTTATAAGAAGTACGGGAATATTAACCCGTTTCCCATCGACTACGCTTTTCAGCCTCGCCTTAGGGGTCGACTTACCCTGCCCCGATTAACGTTGGACAGGAACCCTTGGTCTTCCGGCGAGGGAGTTTTTCACTCCCTTTATCGTTACTCATGTCAGCATTCGCACTTCTGATACCTCCAGCAAACTTCTCAGTTCACCTTCAACGGCTTACAGAACGCTCCCCTACCCAGCATAATAAATTATGCTGCCGCAGCTTCGGTGTATAGCTTAGCCCCGTTACATCTTCCGCGCAGGCCGACTCGACCAGTGAGCTATTACGCTTTCTTTAAATGATGGCTGCTTCTAAGCCAACATCCTGGCTGTCTGAGCCTTCCCACATCGTTTCCCACTTAGCTATACTTTGGGACCTTAGCTGGCGGTCTGGGTTGTTTCCCTCTCCACGACGGACGTTAGCACCCGCCGTGTGTCTCCCGGATATTACTTACTGGTATTCGGAGTTTGCAAAGGGTTGGTAAGTCGGGATGACCCCCTAGCCTTAACAGTGCTCTACCCCCAGTAGTATTCGTCCGAGGCGCTACCTAAATAGCTTTCGGGGAGAACCAGCTATCTCCAGGTTTGATTGGCCTTTCACCCCTAGCCACAAGTCATCCGCTAATTTTTCAACATTAGTCGGTTCGGTCCTCCAATTGATGTTACTCAATCTTCAACCTGCCCATGGCTAGATCACCTGGTTTCGGGTCTAATCCTAGCAACTATTCGCCCAGTTAAGACTCGGTTTCCCTACGGCTCCCCTAAACGGTTAACCTTGCTACTAAAATTAAGTCGCTGACCCATTATACAAAAGGTACGCAGTCACACCACGAAGGTGCTCCTACTGCTTGTACGTACACGGTTTCAGGTTCTATTTCACTCCCCTCACAGGGGTTCTTTTCGCCTTTCCCTCACGGTACTGGTTCACTATCGGTCAGTCAGGAGTATTTAGCCTTGGAGGATGGTCCCCCCATATTCAAACAGGATATCACGTGTCCCGCCTTACTCGTTTTCACTTAGTATGATGTGTCGGTTACGGGGCTATCACCCTGTATCGCGGCACTTTCCAGAGCCTTCACCTGCATCATATAAAGCTTAAGGGCTAATCCAATTTCGCTCGCCGCTACTTTCGGAATCTCGGTTGATTTCTCTTCCTCCGGGTACTTAGATGTTTCAGTTCCCCGGGTTCGCCTTATTAACCTATGTATTCAGTTAATAATACGTGCTTATGCACGTGGGTTTCCCCATTCGGAAATCGTAGACTCAAGTGGCTTTTACTGCCTTATCTACGCTTATCGCAAGTTAATACGTCCTTCATCGCCTCTGACTGCCTAGGCATCCACCGTGTACGCTTATTCACTTAACCATACAACCCAAAAGGGTCTTATGTATGTTCAACTAAATAAGGTTTAGTTTTTTGTTTATTCAAGAGGGTAATCTTGAATAAACGATTTGCCGGACTCAATAGAACAAACCATAAATGGTTTGTAGAATACAAGACACTTGAATGTGTGTTGTTACTCATCACTTGCAAGCAAGCAATAAGATTTGAGAACTTTTATTTTGAACAAATAACCTTGGTTATTTATTCAGTCAGCTTTCCAAATTGTTAAAGAGCAAGTTATATCTTTCGATGTAACCATCTTTAAATACTCTCAAGGAGAATACTTAAAGATGGTGGAGCTATGCGGGATCGAACCGCAGACCTCCTGCGTGCAAGGCAGGCGCTCTCCCAGCTGAGCTATAGCCCCATCGTTTCTTAATGTTGACCAATTCTCTCTGGAGGAAAATTGGTGGGTCTGAGTGGACTTGAACCACCGACCTCCCGCTTATCAGGCGAGCGCTCTAACCAGCTGAGCTACAGACCCAACATTAAAACTCTTAACTTTTCTAAACCTAATCAATCTGTGTGGGTACTCATCAAAAATAATCTTTTCGTAAGGAGGTGATCCAGCCCCAGGTTCCCCTAGGGCTACCTTGTTACGACTTCACCCCAGTCATGAACCACAAAGTGGTAAGCGTCCTCCCCGAAAGGTTAAACTACCTACTTCTTTTGCAGCCCACTCCCATGGTGTGACGGGCGGTGTGTACAAGGCCCGGGAACGTATTCACCGTGGCATTCTGATCCACGATTACTAGCGATTCCGACTTCATGGAGTCGAGTTGCAGACTCCAATCCGGACTACGACGCACTTTTTGGGATTCGCTCACTATCGCTAGCTTGCTGCCCTCTGTATGCGCCATTGTAGCACGTGTGTAGCCCTACTCGTAAGGGCCATGATGACTTGACGTCGTCCCCACCTTCCTCCGGTTTATCACCGGCAGTCTCCCTGGAGTTCCCGACATTACTCGCTGGCAAACAAGGATAAGGGTTGCGCTCGTTGCGGGACTTAACCCAACATTTCACAACACGAGCTGACGACAGCCATGCAGCACCTGTCTTACAGTTCCCGAAGGCACATCAGCGTCTCCGCCGACTTCTGTAGATGTCAAGAGTAGGTAAGGTTCTTCGCGTTGCATCGAATTAAACCACATGCTCCACCGCTTGTGCGGGCCCCCGTCAATTCATTTGAGTTTTAATCTTGCGACCGTACTCCCCAGGCGGTCTACTTAACGCGTTAGCTCCGAAAGCCACGGCTCAAGGCCACAACCTCCAAGTAGACATCGTTTACGGCGTGGACTACCGGGGTATCTAATCCCGTTTGCTCCCCACGCTTTCGCATCTGAGTGTCAGTATCTGTCCAGGGGGCCGCCTTCGCCACTGGTATTCCTTCAGATCTCTACGCATTTCACCGCTACACCTGAAATTCTACCCCCCTCTACAGTACTCTAGTTTGCCAGTTTCAAATGACCTTCCGAGGTTGAGCCCTGGGCTTTCACATCTGACTTAACAAACCACCTGCATGCGCTTTACGCCCAGTAATTCCGATTAACGCTCGCACCCTCCGTATTACCGCGGCTGCTGGCACGGAGTTAGCCGGTGCTTCTTCTGTTGCTAACGTCAAGCTACGCAGCTATTAACTACGCAACCTTCCTCACAACTGAAAGTACTTTACAACCCGAAGGCCTTCTTCATACACGCGGCATGGCTGCATCAGGCTTTCGCCCATTGTGCAATATTCCCCACTGCTGCCTCCCGTAGGAGTCTGGGCCGTGTCTCAGTCCCAGTGTGGCTGATCATCCTCTCAGACCAGCTAGGGATCGTCGCCTTGGTGAGCCATTACCTCACCAACTAGCTAATCCCAATAGGCGTATCCTAACGCGCGAGGCCCGAAGGTCCCCCGCTTTGCTCCGAAAAGATTATGCGGTATTAACAGTCGTTTCCAACTGGTATCCCCCACATCAGGGCAACTTCCTATGCATTACTCACCCGTCCGCCGCTCGTCAGCAGATAGCAAGCTATCTCTGTTACCGCTCGACTTGCATGTGTTAGGCCTGCCGCCAGCGTTCAATCTGAGCCATGATCAAACTCTTCAATTTAAGATTTTGATTCCCTTAATTAAAAGGGAGTGACTCAACGAATACTGACTTCAAAACTAATCTTTATCCGAAGATAAAGTGTAATTTTAAAGCTATTACCATTCCAACAGAATGGTAATGAATTGACTGTGCCGAACAATAAATTGTTCAATTTGGTCACTCAGTTCATTGAAATCATTTTTGCTTCGCCTCTTCGTTAAAAAAGACGAGCTTTATTGATTATCATCAACGAGTGCCCACACAGATTGATAGGTTTAAATTGTTAAAGAGCAACTGTTCGTGCGACTTGCGTCTCGTTGAACAGGGCGGCCATTTTAACGATTTGATTGAGCGTGTCAAACACTTTCTGCAATCTTTTTTCGTTAACCTTTTTGAGAAGGTTATGACCTCTGACTCGTTGCGGCCGTTAGGCTGTGTGCTCCGTGTCAGTGAGGTCGCATTATAGAGATCAACTCTATATTGGCAAGATCTTTTTTACACTTTTTTGTTTTTATTCCCACTTCGACTAAAAAAGGAGCACAACGCTCCTTTTTTGTTTGTTTTATCGGCAGTTTCATCGCGATTGGTTAGATAAAAGCGTAAGCATCGGCAAACATTCGTTCTTTGTTTGCCAATTTATGATCAACAAAACGATCTCTAGCTGCCCCAGCCATTTCAAAACGACCTGCAATATAAATATCAAAGCCGCTGAGTGAATCGAAATCTTGCTCAATTGCCTCTAATACATTGCCTTTCTTACCACCCCAATCTTGTTCATCTGCCTCTACTACCGGAATAAAGTGTACATTACTATGTTCTGTCGCTATTTTTTCAAGCTCGCGCATCGCATATAGCTGCTCACTATCTTTACCTCCCCAATATAAGTAAATCGGTTGTGGCAGTTGTTGACTGACGCAGTGATCTAAAATTGATCGGGTATAACTGAAACCCGTACCACCAGCGATCAATAATAATGAACGGTCGGAAGGCGATTGAAGATAAGCGCTGCCGTGCGGTGCATCTATTTCAATGGTTTGATTATTGGCATAAGCATGATTCATCGCTTCGACCACTTCTATAGCGTAAGCATTATGATCAGCAGCGCCAATATGTAATTCTAACTCACCATTATGGCGACATGGGCTACTTGCAATTGAAAATGGACGTTTATCTTTTTCGCCCATTACCACCATCAAATACTGCCCCGCTTTATAATCGACAGACGTTTGAGGCGCTAAAATAATTCGGTAAGTATTACGCGCTAATGGCTCTATTGTTTTTACGTTGCATTGTATAGTCATGGTTTCCTCATGGTCACTCATCTAAAATTAAGATCAAGTGACTCTTTGCATAAGCTAGGCACGGAAATATCCAACCTTGTTCTTGCTCTTTTTGTGTGAGCATAGGTTCAAGTTGATAATGAACATCTCCTTGTGATTTTTTACATAAGCACGTTGTACAAACACCAACCTTACAACGGCTTGGTATTTGTACGCCACATTGTAGTGCCGCTTCGAGAATAGTTTGACCTTCACTCACTTCAAACTGTTGCTGACTCGGCAGTAACGTGACTTTATAAGACATTTTATTTTTGCTGTGGGAAGATATTGAGTTCCTCCCAAATAGAGTCAATTTTATTCACAATGGAAGGATCTTTTTTAATTGGTGTTCCCCACTCTCTTTGGGTTTCACCCCACAATTTATTAGTGGCATCCATGACCATTTTAGAGTGACTTGAATCCGTCGTCTCTTCCTCTTCGAGTATTAGAGTATCTCGAGTCGGGTCCATGCGAGTGGTTACCGCCCAAATAATATCATTCCAGTCATGAATATTGACATCATCATCACATATAATCATAAACCTAACATCAATCGATGAGGCTAAATATTGCCACAGTTCCATTGCTAAGCGGCGACAGTGTCCCACTTCTTGTTTGCGGATACTCACTATCATCATTTGATGAGAAGTAGGAGCCGTTGGGAAATGCACACCGATAATTTCAGGAAAATGTTGATATAAAGAAGCGAGTTGATCAGTCTCTAGCTTTTTCGAGTCAAACAAGCTATTGATCCCACCTGTCGAAGCTAATTCTGCTGACCATTTGTGAGTGACATCTAAACCCATTTTGGATCCAAGCCCCACGACTGGTGAAGCAAAATCTAATGAATCAATTGGAGTGTTATCAATCAGCACCGTATCACGAACAGGATCCATGTGGGTGATCATAGCTTGAGTAATACTGCTCCAATCTCGAATATCAACATCTTGATCGCACACAATGACAAATTTGGTATACATAAACTGACGTAAAAAAGACCATACCCCCATCATCACGCGCTTGGCATGTCCAGGGTATTGTTTTTTCATGGTTACCACCGCCATACGATAGGAGCATCCTTCTGGTGGTAAATAAAAGTCTTCAATTTCTGGAAATTGTTTTTGCAAAATAGGCACAAATACTTCATTTAATGCCACCCCTAACACTGCAGGCTCATCGGGCGGGCGGCCAGTATAAGTGCTGTGATAAATGGCATTTTTTCGCATAGTTAAATGGGTAATGGTAAATACATGATGTTTTTCGACTTCATTAAAATAACCTGTGTGATCGCCGTAAGGACCTTCATCAGCAAACTCTTCTGGATCGATATAGCCTTCGAGTACGATTTCAGCGCTGGCGGGAACATCCAGATCATTACTAATAGATTTAACCACTTCGGTTTTACTGCCTCGCAATAACCCCGCAAAAGCGTATTCGGATAGCGTATCTGGGATCGGCGTGACTGCGCCTAAAATTGTAGCTGGGTCGGCGCCAAAAGCCACTGATACTGGGAAAGGTTCACCTGGGTGAGTTTCCATCCAATCTTTCATATCCAATGCGCCACCACGATGCGCTAACCAACGCATGATGATTTTATTCTTAGCGATTTTTTGCTGACGATAAATACCAAGATTTTGACGTTTTTTATTCGGACCTTTCGTTACCGTTAACCCCCAAGTTAGCAATGGCGCCACATCACCTGGCCAGCAACTCATGATCGGAAGCTTATCCAGATCAATCTCATCCCCTTGCAAAATAATATCCTGGCAAGCAGCACGACGAAGCCGCTTAGCTGGCATATTCAATACTTGCTTAAACACCGGCAATTTATTGATGGCATCTTTGAACCCTTTTGGAGGCTCAGGCTCTTTAAGGTAGGCCAATAACTTTCCAACTTCGCGCAGTTCTTTGACTTCATTGCGCCCCATCCCCATTGCAACCCGCTCTGCCGTACCAAATAAGTTGGTCAACACTGGCATATCGTAACCGATCGGGTTTTCAAACAATAAAGCCGGCCCACCAGCACGTAAAGTACGATCGCTGATCTCTGTCATTTCATAATCAGGGTCAACAGGGTGTGTAATGCGCTTCAGTAGCCCTTTGCTTTCAAGCTGGACAATAAAATCTCGTAAATCCTTTATACTCATACTACTTCTACTGACTATTTAAATTTGCTGACATTATATACCCAAGTCACCTCAAGATGCAGTTTCTTGCTATATACCCAAGTCACTTCAATTAAAATCATTTCAACCGTTATCCATCACTAGGGGGAGACGGTTTGTGTCATCGGAATTAAGCCGCTATTGATTAACTGCTGCACCCAATCTGCATGACCTGCACTCACCAGTAGTTCCTGCATCCAATCTTGATCTTCGACTTGGTTTAGTTGTGCCACAAAAAACTGCTCTAATGTCATTGGTATAGGTTTAATCTTGACTAAAGCGCGCATTGCGGTCGATTTTAAGGCTGGGTTGTCGGTCGCTAAGATCAGTTGTTGGATCGAGAATGTATCCCCAACCTTGGCTAATCGTTGCACTTCTTTTTCGGCATCAGTATTACTCTTCATCCTCCAGAGCAAATGATACATACGTGGATCTTGCGAAGCTTGCGCCATTTTAGCCATCACCGCGGAAGACGGAAGCCATTGCACCACCTTCACACCTGCAATCTGTTCAACTAAATAAGATAACGCTTGAGGAGATAAGCTATCAATCACCGAAATAAGTAATGCCTCACGTTGGCTAACTTGCGCCGATGAACCTTGCAGCCACTGTTGAAGTTGAAGATTATTGTCTTCTGCTGCCAGAATAAAATTGAAATTGGATTGAGTTTGAGTGCGTTGCTGCATCAGACGAGTCGCAATAATCGAAGCATTAAAAGCAGGAATGGAGGTTTGGTAACCATCGCCTGTTTCTTCGATCATATAAGTCGGTAAGTGGCGAGTTTGCGCTTGAACAAATGTCACCATATTGAGACCAAGTACCACTTGTTTACTGGCTAATTGTTTTAACAATAGAAAACGGGCTATCTCTTGATTGGGCATCGAGAGAGTATTCAGTTGGCTGTTCAGTGATTGAGCATCATCACTCATCGCAAGCGCGTATAAGTTAGTAACGATCTCATCCAACTGAGGTTGCTGTAACCATTGCTGAGACTCTTCTCGTGAGATCGATACAGCGTTCGCAAATGGACTGCCTACTCCGATCAAACAACAAAGAATCAATGCATACCATCCTTGGCGCATAAGCTATCTTCCTTTGATAATTATCTTGACGTTACTTGGATATATACTTCTATACAATAAAAATCACCGCTCAATGTGAGCGGTGATTAAAAGTAGAGTTAACCCTTTGAACAAATACCAATCTAAGCGATTATCTAGCCAGATATACGATTGGTAAAATCATCATTACTGACGGCGCATCGCATCAAAGAACTCATTATTGGTCTTGGTCATGGCAAGCTTATCAATCAGGAATTCCATCGCATCGGTTTCACTCATTGGGTGAACAATCTTACGTAGGATCCACATTTTCTGTAGCTCATCACCTTTGGTCAGCAACTCTTCACGACGAGTACCTGAACGGTTGAAATCAATCGCAGGGAAAACACGTTTTTCCGCAATCTTACGGTTAAGGTGCAATTCCATGTTACCGGTACCTTTAAACTCTTCGTAGATAACTTCATCCATTTTAGAGCCAGTATCAACCAATGCAGTTGCGATGATGGTTAAACTACCACCTTCTTCAACATTACGTGCTGCACCAAAGAAACGCTTTGGACGGTGCAAGGCATTCGCATCAACACCACCGGTTAAAATCTTACCTGATGATGGGATCACGGTGTTATAAGCACGAGCTAAACGAGTGATCGAATCGAGTAAAATGACCACATCTTTTTTATGCTCAACCAAACGCTTGGCTTTTTCAATTACCATTTCAGCCACTTGTACGTGGCGAGACGCTGGCTCATCAAAAGTAGAAGCAATAACTTCACCTTTTACCAAGCGTTGCATTTCGGTTACTTCTTCAGGACGCTCATCAATCAGCAATACCATCAACTCACACTCAGGGTGGTTGTGGGCAATACTTTGGGCAATGTTTTGTAGCAACATGGTTTTACCCGCTTTCGGCGGAGCAACAATCAGACCACGTTGACCTTTCCCAATAGGTGAAGCCAAATCAAGAACACGTGCTGTAATATCTTCGGTTGAACCATTACCACGCTCCATCACCATACGTTCGTTGGCATGCAAAGGGGTTAAGTTTTCGAAAAGAATTTTATTACGAGCATTATCAGGACGGTCAAAGTTAACCTTATTGACTTTAAGCAGAGCAAAATAACGCTCGCCATCTTTTGGTGGACGAATTTTTCCGGCTACCGAGTCACCTGTGCGTAAATTAAAACGACGAATTTGGCTAGGTGATACATAAATATCATCTGGGCCGGCAAGGTAAGAACAATCTGCCGAGCGTAAGAAGCCAAAGCCATCTTGAAGAATTTCTAAAACCCCATCGCCAAATATATCTTCACCACCTTTAGCCTGAGCTTTTAGGATAGAAAAAATAATGTCTTGTTTGCGTAAACGGGCTAAGTTTTCTAGACCTAGACTCTCTCCAAGCGCAACAAGTTCGGAAACAGGGCGATTTTTAAGTTCAGTCAGGTTCATTGTGGTGGATGCTTGTTTTGTCAAAATAGGATTCTGTATTGGTGGTTTATAAGATAGGTATGACCTTAAGGATCGGCCATGAAATGAAAAGCTGTATATTTAACGTCCGATAAATTATCACTAAACTTAAGACTAGTCTAGCTTTTAAAAAATACAAAACCGCAAATAACATCATTATCTGCGGTTAGGTATTAATTAATCATATAAAAATTAATTATAGGTTGGCATCTAAAAACTCTTTTAATTGAGTTTTTGATAACGCGCCAACTTTGGTTGCAGCAACACTGCCGTCTTTAAAGAGCAGCAATGTTGGAATACCACGAATACCAAATTTTGGTGGCGTTCCTGCATTTTGATCGATGTTTAACTTACCAATCGTCAACTTGCCTTCATATTCATCGGCAATTTCATCAAGAATTGGGGCAATCATTTTACAAGGACCACACCATTCTGCCCAGAAATCGACTAGAACTGGACCAGCAGCTTTGATTACATCGTTCTCGAAACCTTCGTCAGAAAGCTGCATAATCTTGTCACTCATCTTGCACTCCAATGTCTACTTTTATGAGCTGGTTGGATGATAACCAGCAATTAGATTCCCTATTGGAATGGATTTACTTTCGTATTGCAAGCTTAAGCTGATATTCTATAGCTATGAAGAAGACACATATCACAGAGCAAAAATTCGCCGACTTGGATTTATTACCCCAAGTCATTGAAGGATTGGATAAAAAAGGGTTTGAGTTTTGTACCCCTATCCAAGCCTTGGCGTTGCCGGTACTGCTCACCGGCCAAGACATTGCAGGCCAAGCCCAAACGGGTACAGGTAAAACGCTCGCGTTTCTTACTGCTACTTTTAATCACCTACTCACAACTGAAGCTCCAGAAGGCCGTGCTAAAACCAGCCCTCGCGCTATCATTATGGCTCCGACTCGCGAACTTGCGATCCAGATCTACAATGATGCTGAAGGTCTGATTGGCACGACAGGTCTAAAAGCGGGTTTAGCTTACGGTGGCGAAAGCTATGATAAGCAATTAACTAAGCTGCAAGACGGTGTGGATATTTTAATCGGGACTTGTGGTCGTATTATTGACTTCTACAAACAGAAAGTCTTCGATTTAAATAGCATTCAAGCTGTGGTATTAGATGAAGCCGATCGCATGTTCGATCTTGGCTTTATTAAAGATATCCGTTTCTTGTTCCGCCGCATGCCTGAGCCGAAAGATCGTCTTAACATGCTGTTTTCTGCCACGCTGTCTTACCGCGTACAAGAATTAGCCTTTGAGCACATGCACAATCCTGAGCATGTTGTGGTTGAAGATGAAACAAAAACTGGGGTTAACATTAAGGAAGAGTTGTTCTACCCATCCAATGAACACAAAATGGCGTTACTTCAAACATTAATTGAAGAAGAATGGCCAGAGCGTGCGATCATTTTTGCTAACACTAAATACAAATGTGAATCAGTTTGGGGTCACCTCGCAGCTGATGGACATCGTGTTGGATTGTTAACTGGTGATGTACCACAGAAAAAACGTGAGCGTATCTTAGATGAATTTACGCGTGGTGATGTGGATTTCTTAGTTGCCACCGATGTGGCGGCGCGTGGATTACACATTCCTGCAGTAACTCATGTCTTTAACTTTGATCTGCCTGATGATGCTGAAGATTACGTACACCGAATTGGTCGTACTGGTCGCGCTGGTGCAAGTGGTTCATCCATTAGTTTTGCCTGTGAAGATTACGCCATTAATCTGCCTGCGATTGAAGAGTACATTGAGCACTCGATCCCAATGTCAGAATATGATGCCGATGCTTTATTGACAGAATTACCAACCGCATTACGCTTGCAACGTCGTCCACAAACAAATCGTCGTACCAATACCGGCGGCGCTCGTGGTTCGAATCGTAATAATGGTGCACGTAACAATAATCGTCGTCCACCACGCCAACCACGTAGTTAATCAGTTAGGTAGTAATAGATAAGCTACCACAAAAAGGTGTGATTGATTTATGAGTACAGCAGTTTCATCACCACTTTACGCCGCTATCGATCTTGGTTCGAATAGTTTTCACATGTTAGTGGTCCGTCATATCGACGGTAGCGTGCAAACGATGGCAAAAATTAAGCGTAAAGTGCGTCTGGCTAATGGGTTAGATAAAAATAATCAACTAAGCCAAGAAGCGATGCAACGCGGATGGGACTGCTTGAACTTATTTTCTGAGCGCCTACAAGATATACCAGCCGAAAACATTCGCATTGTTGGCACGGCAGCATTACGCTCTGCTACCAACGTGGATGTTTTTCTGCGTCAGGCCAATCAAATACTTGGTCATAACATTGAGATTATTTCAGGCCAAGAAGAAGCTGCGACCATTTATAAAGGTGTCGCCCATACTTCTGGCGGTCTAGGTCGTCGCTTGGTGGTTGATATTGGCGGAGCCAGTACCGAACTAATCATAGGCAAAGAATTTAAAACCCAAGCATTAATCAGCCTATCGATGGGCTGTGTCACTTGGCTCGATCATTATTTCCATGATCGCCAATTAACCCAACATAATTTCGATAATGCGATTAACGCTGCAAAAGCCACTCTACAACCTATTTTAGCCAAATACACTCAACTCGGTTGGGATGTATGCGTCGGTGCCAGTGGTACCGTACAAGCTCTACAAGAGATCATGCTCGCACAGGGCATGGATGAAGTGATCACCCTTCCTAAGCTTAAGCGCTTACAAAAACAGGCGATGGCTGCGTCGCATTTAGAAGAATTAGATATTGAAGGTTTAACCTTAGAGCGAGCCTTAGTGTTCCCAAGTGGGCTTTCTATTCTGATCGCTATTTTTGAAAGTTTAAAGATCGAATCAATGACCTTAGCCGGTGGCGCACTGCGTGAAGGTTTAGTGTATGAAATGATCAGTGAAATGCGACACTCCGATATTCGTCAACGTACCATTGATAGCGTTCAAAAACGTTATCAAGTCGATATCCATTATGCGAATCAAGTGGCAAAAACTGCTTTACAATTACTCGCGCAGTGCCAGCCTAATCAAGCTCACGCAGCCCAAAGGCAAGATCCTCTGCTCTGGATTAGTGAAGCTCAAGCGCCATTTTTACTGCAATCAGCGGCAGAGTTACATGAAATTGGTTTAAGTATCGATTTTAAAAAAGGCGGCGAGCATGGTGCCTATCTTATTCAACATTTAGATCTACCCGGCTTTACTCGCGCGCAAAAGCATTTACTGGCAGAGTGGATCCGTCGTTACCGCGAACAGCTCACCTCATTGCCGGAGCAACACGCCCTTTCGAACCAAAGCAGTAAGCGACTATTAAGGATATTACGCCTTGCGGTATTGCTCACTCATCGGCGTGATGTTGATTTACAACCTTTAGTAACACTCAGCGCCAATGGTGACGCGATGACCCTCTCTATCTCACAGGCTTGGCTTGAGGTTAATCCACTCACTTATGCCGAGCTTGAGTTAGAAGCCAATCGTCAAACCGATATTGGTTGGCCGTTAATTATCGATTTGATTTAATCTAGGTTATTTTCAATAAAAAATGGAGCCTAACTGGCTCCATTTTTATATCAATTCCATAAATTTAATGATCAAGCGAAATTAAATACGCAGAACATTTCTATTCATGAACCGGCGCATCCGCACTAATATTATCTTGCGCTAACCACTCAGCCACATCTTTGGCAAAATACGTCAAAATACCATCAGCACCGGCGCGCTTAAAGCAAAGCAAGGATTCTAATACCGTTTCTTTCTCTTTCAACCATCCGTTTTGAATCGCAGCTTTATGCATCGCATATTCACCCGATACTTGGTATGCAAAAGTCGGTACTTGTAGTTCAGTTTTAACTCGGC
This sequence comes from Vibrio algicola, assembly GCF_009601765.2. Lineage (NCBI taxonomy): Bacteria > Pseudomonadati > Pseudomonadota > Gammaproteobacteria > Vibrionales > Vibrionaceae > Vibrio > Vibrio algicola. The sequence goes on along the minus strand of NZ_CP045699.1, from coordinate 80,761 downwards.
GCACAATATCCAAATACGGCATACCGGGTTTCACCATCACCATATCCGCACCTTCATTGATATCCATCGCCACTTCATGGATCGCTTCATCGCTATTGGCCGGATCCATTTGGTAGTTTTTCTTATTACCACCTTTTAAATTACTGCTCGAACCGACCGCATCACGGAAAGGACCATAATAATTAGACGCATACTTGGCCGAGTAAGCCATGATTTGAGTATGAATATGCCCTGCTTTTTCTAACGCTTCACGGATTTTCCCTATTCGGCCATCCATCATATCTGACGGGGCCACCACATCAGCACCAGCCGCCGCATGTGATAAAGCCTGCTTGACTAAGACTTCGGTCGTTTCATCATTTTGCACATAACCATCAGCATCGATAATACCGTCTTGACCATGGGTGGTATAAGGGTCTAGCGCCACATCGGTGATCACGCCTAGTTCTGGCACATGCTCTTTTAATGCTTTTACTGCACGTTGTACTAAGCCTTCAGGATTGTAGGCTTCAGCGGCACATAAAGACTTTACATCTTGGCTCACCACAGGGAAAAGCGCAATCGCAGGTACACCAAGCTTGGCTAAATAGTCGGCTTCTTCTAATAACAGATCAATTGAGAGACGATCGACACCTGGCATCGAATCGACGGCTTCACGACGGTTTTTCCCCATTAAGACAAACATCGGGTAAATCAAGTCGTCCACACTGACTTTATTTTCCGCCACCAAACGGCGACTAAAATCATGCTTACGAATACGGCGTAGACGACGACCTGGAAATTGACCTTGAATAGATACAGACACCCTAACTCTCCTTAATGATCCTAAGCGAGAAACTAACTCATGCTCGCTTTTAATGTATGGCGTTATCATATCACTCTCGACTAAGCTTGAAACCTGCTATTGAAGTGACGACCTCTCAAGTTACCAACTAAATGAAGTCTAATCGATGTGACGATTATCTCACGGTCGTTTATACTGCACAGACCACATCTTTACTGAGTTGATTATGATTGATAGCCACGCCCATATTTACGCGACTGAATTTGATGATGACCGCGACCAAGTGGTACAACGTGCTCTTGCGGTTGGAATTAACAAGATTTTATTGCCAAATATCGATCTCGATTCGATTGCACCTATGCTCGCCACTCAAGCGCGTTATCCCGATATCTGTCACTCAATGATGGGACTGCACCCTTGTTATGTGAACGACAATATCGAGCAAGACTTAGCGGTGATCCGTCAATGGTTTAACCAGCATCAATTTATTGCCGTTGGTGAGATTGGGATTGATCTCTATTGGGATAAAACCTACCAGCAACAACAAGAATTGGCTTTTCGCACTCAATTACAATGGGCCAAAGAGCTTAACTTGCCGGTGGTGATCCACACTCGCGATTCAATTGATCAAACTTTAGAGATACTACAGCAAGAACAGGATGGCTCTCTGCGCGGCGTTTTTCATTGTTTCGGCGGAACCATTGAACAAGCCAATGCAATTAACCAACTGGGCTTTCATTTAGGCTTAGGCGGTGTATCGACCTTTAAGAACGGCGGCATGGATAAGGTTATTCCTCATCTGGATTTAGATTTTGTTATTTTAGAAACCGACTGCCCTTACCTCGCCCCAACGCCACATCGCGGCAAACGTAATGAGCCTTCGTTTATGGCATTAGTTGCTCAGCGTATTGCCGATTTACGTGAGATCTCCGTCGAGCAAGTTTCGGCCATCACCCGCCTTAACACTCAGCAGTTATTTAATCTCAAATAAAGCCAACTCGACTATTTTGATTCTCGGCTAAAGCTAAATTGTCGGCAATAAAAAACGCGATACTTTTGAAGTATCGCGTTTTTTATTAATACTATATCGGAAACAACGACTCGATTTAGTCCGCTTTCGCTGATGTCTCTTGGTCTTCGTCATCTTCGGTCTCATCGTCATCCTCACTCGGGCGAGTATAGAAACGAGAGAAGAACAAACCGATCTCAAACAGAATACACATAGGCACTGCCAGTAAGGTTTGCGAGACCATATCAGGAGGAGTGAGCAACATTCCAACCACAAAAGCGATAACCACCACATAAGGGCGCTTTTCAGATAAGGTTTTAGCATCGGTCGCGCCGGTCCAGCATAATAGAATAATGGCCACCGGTACTTCAAACGCGATCCCGAACGCCATAAACAGTGATAATACAAAGTCTAGATAACTGGATATGTCAGTAGCAAATTCAACCCCTCCAAGCGTTATCGCAGTGAAGAAAGAGAAAATCAGCGGGAATACCACATAATAAGCAAATGCCACACCACAATAAAATAGCAATGAACTTGAAAATAACAATGGTGCAATTAAGCGACGTTCATGCTTATACAAACCAGGCGCAACAAAAGCCCAGATTTGATACAACACAAAAGGTACGGCAATAAAGACCGCTACCGTCAGTGTCAATTTTAATGGCGTAAAGAAAGGCGAAGCCACATCCGTTGCAATCATGCTGCCACCTGCTGGTAGGCGACTGATCAAAGGTGCGGAAACAAATTCATAGATTTGACTAGAAAACCAAACGATCGCAATAAAGATAATTAGGATAGAAGCGAGCGCTTTTAAAATTCTATTTCGAAGCTCAAGAAGATGCGTGATCAGCGGTTGAGCTTGTTGTTCTGTGGACATGTAAAACCTCAATAATGGGACGCCTAGCTCATACGGAGTCTAGGCGACATTGAAAGACTATTTCTATGGCGTTTTATTCACATCAGCTTTACTCGCCTCTGCTTTCTCTACGTCGATAGTTTTGCTTTCCGTTGCTGTCTCATTTATGGCCTTATTCACATCCTGTGATGCGACATCATCTGCCTTGGTCATTGGTTGAGTTTCTTCATTCTTATCTTTCGCATAAGGCCGTTGCACGTCTTGTGCGGCCTGTTTTAATGCCTCAATTGAGGATTGCAGCTCTGGTGATAAATCTTTCATCCCCATATTTTCTGCTTTGCGAAGATTGTCTTGTAACTCTTGAATTTTAAGTTCTTGTGATAGCTCATCTTTAACGCTGTTCGCCATGTTTTTCGCAGTGCTAATAAACTTAGTCACACTGCGAATCGCATGCGGCAAACGCTCAGGTCCGAGCACCACTAAGGCGACAACCGATATTAATACCAGCTCCCAAAAACCGATATCAAACACCAGTTAGCCCTGCTCTTTTTCTTTTTTTGCATCCGTTTGTACCGATGCATCAGTTTTTTCTTGGTTAATTGATTTAGGATCAAAATCGGCATCATTGTCATTCGACTTTGCTGCTGGTTGATTTTCTTCTTCACTCATGGCCTTTTTGAAGCCCTTAACCGCTGAACCTAAATCACCACCAATGCCTCGTAGTTTCTTAGTACCAAATAAAAGTACTACGATCACTGCAATGATTAAAAGTTGCCAAATACTGATTCCGCCCATCTTATTTACCTCGGGTCTGATATTAAAAAAGAAGCACATGATACTGCGCTTGGTTTACATTTTAGTGACGATACGCTTTCCAGCTCGCAAGCCAAAAAAGAACGCCGATAACACCACCAGCCATCGACAAATCAGAATGCCAGTGGTTGGTGCTCAATTGTAATATGGCAGAGCATACGACTAATGTGGCTCCAATGCCAAATAAAAACTTACCTTTGGCTTGTTTGCGTTTATTTAACGCGTAGCTGTCATAGAGATGCGCGACCTTTTGATCCATATCACGACTGCGCTTTAATGTTTCGTATAGGAGTTCTGGCAATTCTGGCAATTTTTCAGCCCATAATGGCGCCTTCTCTTTAACCGCATTGAGCAGTGCTTTAGGCCCAACTTGTTCAAGCATCCATTTTTCAAGAAACGGCTTTGCGGTTTCCCATAAATCCAACTGCGGATAAAGTTGTCGTCCTAGCCCTTCTACGTATAACAAGGTTTTTTGCAATAAAACTAATTGTGGCTGAACTTCCATATTAAACCGGCGTGCGGTATTAAAGAGGTTTAGCAACACATGACCAAATGATATTTCACATAATGGCTTGGCAAAAATAGGCTCACAAACCGTCCTAATCGCGGATTCAAAATCCACGACATTGGTATCGATTGGAACCCATCCCGAATCAACATGTAATTCGGCCACTCGGCGATAATCACGATTAAAGAAAGCTAAAAAGTTTTCCGCTAAATAGCGCTTATCTTCATTATTTAAAGTACCGACAATTCCGCAATCAAGTCCAATCCATAATGGATTTTCCGGTGTTTCATGTGAAACAAAAACATTACCCGGGTGCATATCGGCATGGAAAAAGCTGTCACGAAATACTTGAGTAAAAAAGACAGTGACGCCCTTTTCCGCCAATAGTTTCATATTGGTGCCATTGGTTTGCAAGGTTGCAATATCGGAGACCTGCACGCCATAAATACGCTCAGACACCATTAGGTGCTCACTGCTGAAGTCCATAAGAACATCAGGAACGTATAAATCTTCACTATTTAAGAAGTTACGTCTTAATTGTAGTGCATTAGCCGCTTCGCAACGCAGATCAAGCTCATGAACCAAAGTACTTTCATATTCTTTTATCACTTCAACGGGCTTCAAACGGCGTGCATCTGGCATAAGTTTGGCAACAATATGTGCCATGCGATACATCAATTTTAGGTCCGCTTCGATCACAGGACGAATATCAGGACGGATCACCTTAAGTACAATTTCTTGTCCTGTGGCTTTGACTGTCGCGGTATGAACCTGAGCAATGGAAGCAGAAGCAAGCGGATTGATATCAAAATCATCAAACCATTGTTCGACTGGGCCACCCAGTGACTGTTCAATTTGTTGTTTAGCTAACCGTCCATCAAACGGGCTAACCTGATCTTGCAATAACGCTAAAGGGTCGGCGATATGGTCGGGGAACAAATCGCGACGTGTTGACATCATTTGACCAAACTTAATCCACACTGGCCCTAATTCTTGCAATGCCAAACGCAGACGATCACCTAATAGCTTATCTTGATGCTTCGGACGTAACCAAAATAACATCTTTCTAAACAAACGTGGGTATTTAGTCAGGTGGTGATCTGGCAATAACTCGTCAAGGCCATATTCGAGTTGAATCTTAGTAATTCGATACAGACGACGAATTTCATTTAAGGTCATGTTTTCTCTATCCACTGATTCATTTTTTGTTCAAGACGAGCCACACAACTGGTCACGTCATCAACTTGGTCACAAAAGCAAGCCACTTCTAAACCATTTGGGGCAAGTTTCCACTCTTCGGTTATTACTGTAGCCAAGCGTTGTTGTTGCAGTTGCGCTTCATTACGTAACCATTGCGCGGGTTGTTTAATACCTTGAATCACAGTATGCGCGATAACATCACCGGTTATTCGTGACATCCATTCTTCAATATCCGGTTTAATATCAGTGATAAGTTGCGAAAATTTCTGAGCCAGTTGAATATCACCTTCAAGCACTAATTGATCTTGTTTAATTAATTGAGTAATTCGAGATTGATCTTTCAGCTTTGGTAAAGTGCTTAGTTTTAGGCTCAAATAGCAATCGGGTTGCCCTTCATACTGGCTTAAAATATCAACTTGATGACTAAAGACAAAAATCAAGTTTCGGTCTAAATCTTGTAAATGTATATGAATAACTTTGCCTTTCAGCCTAGCCACTTGTTGCACAAATTGGACATCATCTTGAATCAGTCGATTAAGAGCCGTTTCAATAACACCTGTCACTAAAGGTTCAAATGGCATAATTACCCCTTAAAATTTATAACCACGGTGCAGCGCAACAATACCACCAGTTAGATTGAAATAGCTGGTTTGCTCAAAACCGGCCTCATCCATCATACCTTTCAATGTGTCTTGATCTGGGTGCATGCGGATAGACTCAGCTAAGTAACGATAGCTATCGGCATCATTGGCAATCACTTGACCTATCTTCGGTAACAGATGGAAAGAATAAGCATCATACACTTTCGACAATGCCTGCATTTGGGGCTTTGAAAACTCCAACACCAACAAACGACCACCAGGTTTTAATACTCGGAACATTGAGCGCAGAGCTTTATCTTTATCGGTTACATTACGTAAGCCGAAAGCGATAGTAATACAATCAAAATGATCATCTGGAAATGGCAGTTCTTCAGCATTAGCTTGTACATAATGCACGTTACCCACTACTCCAAGGTCGCGTAATTTATCACGCCCCACATTGAGCATAGAGTTATTGATATCAGCTAAAATAACATGCCCGGTATCGCCGACAATACGAGAGAACTTAGCCGTCAAATCACCCGTTCCACCGGCCAAATCGAGAACTTTATGCCCAGGGCGAACACCACTGCAATCAATAGTAAAGCGCTTCCATAAACGGTGAATACCAACCGACATTAAATCATTCATAATGTCGTACTTTGCCGCTACAGAGTGAAACACTTCCGCGACTTTCTCTACTTTTTTGTCTTTTGCCACAGTCGTGAAGCCAAAGTGAGTCGTATCATCTTGAGTCGTTAAATTATCTGATTGCACTTGCTTATCCATCGTGATTATGTCGATTAGTTAATTTCAGCTCGAATCTGGGCCAATAAAGAAGCGGTTAGTTTACTTTATCCTCTAGCACTTGTCTGTCATTGTGAAAGTCATTTTGCGCAATTTCTGCTAAATTAGGCGCAATCTCTTTTTTCACTTCTACCCCTAAACTTCTAAAACCTTCAGCTTGGCGAATAAGATTGCCCTTTCCTAACGATAATTTGTTCATTGCGCCTTGATAACTCGATTCTGCACGACTCAACGCACTACCAACCGCTTGCATGTCGTCAACAAATAAGCGCATTTTGTCGTAGAGTTTACTGGCGCGTTCTGCAATTAATTTTGCATTCTGATTTTGTCGTTCATTACGCCACAAATTACTGATGGTACGTAACGCGACTAACAATGTGGTTGGACTCACTAAAATAATATTCTGCTCCATCGCATCACGAACCAAACTTGGATCCGCTTCCATTGCTAACTGAAACGCCGGCTCAATCGGGATAAACATCAACACATAATCGAGCGATGTGATCCCTTGCAGTTGATGGTAATCTTTTTGACTGAGTAATTTAATATGACTGCGCATGGCAAGAAGATGGGCATTAATGGCTTTGGATTTCTCGGTATCGGTTTCGCCATTAAAATAACGCTCAAAAGCGACTAAAGTCATTTTGGAATCAATCACTACTTGCTTGTTTTCCGGTAAGTTAACAATGACATCTGGCTGATAACGCTTACCGCTTTCATGATTCAAACTGACTTGAGTAAGGTATTCATGCCCTTCTCGCAAACCGGAGTCTTTTAGTACTTTAGCGAGAACCACTTCGCCCCAATTACCTTGCTGTTTATTATCGCCTTTTAGCGCTTGGGTTAAGTTAACCGCATCTTGCGCCATTTGTTGATTCAGTTTTTGTAAGTGACGAATTTCATGCACTAAGGTGTGACGTTCTTTAGCTTCTTGATTAAAGCTAGTATCTACTTGTTGCTTGAATCCAGTTAACTGCTCTTTTAGTGGCGACAGTAAGCCCTCTAAGCTTAATTTGTTTTGTTCATCGACACTTTTTACTTTGCTTTCAAACAATTGATTAGCTAGGCTTTCAAATTCAACTTTAAGCCTTTGTTCGGCTTTTTCTAATATCTGAAGTTTCTCTTGCGCTGCTTTTTGCGATTCATAGTGACGCACTTCGAGCTCTCGGTTGGCCGCTTTATAGTCACTAAGTTGAGATTGCAATTGCTCAATATATTGCTTGCTCTGCTGCATCTCTTGTTGTAAAACCTGATAATGATCAAGTCGTTCATTGGCCGCCATTAATTGACCATGCGCCTGACGCGCCTCAAACTCAGACTTATCGCGCGCGACATCTAATTGCTCCAACTCTTTTTGATGCTCACCATTAAGATGTTGAAGCTGTTGAATGCTTTGTTGCAGTAAATTGATTTCGCCATTGTGATTTTGCTGTGCTTGAGTGAGTTTATTTTTGTGATCGTATCGGAGCCATGCGATTAGCAAAATAGACAGAATCGTGATACCTATTAAGCAAAGGTAAAGCAAATCGCTTTCATTAGTGAACGGGGGCATATAAATCCTTATGACATGTAATGTAGCAATCGTGGTGACTCTCTCGTCAACAACGTTATCAATAAATAGATAACATTGTTGATGGCTATGACTAAGTATAAATCATATTATATACTGTATAAATGTCCAGTCTATTCTTGGGCGCAATGAAGTTGCTGTACAGACAACAAAGCAACGGATCAAGTAAGACGGATAGGTAGGGATTTAGCAGTTAAAATGGAAATAATTATGCCTTCTACAAACAATGAACGCACTGCCGTGGTGCTTGGGTTAAGCGCGGTATTACTATGGTCAACCGTTGCCACCGCTTTCAAACTAACTTTGGCACAATTTAGTCCAATTCAAATGCTATTGGTTGCCAGTATCGTTTCCGCCTTCACCTTATTACTGATTTGTGGCTATCAAGGCAAGTTAAACCAAATCGTTCCAATTTTTAAAGCCAATCCTAAATTCTTCCTTCTATTAGGATTAATTAATCCCTTTGGCTATTATTTGATTTTATTTAAAGCCTATGAACTACTACCCGCCTCACAGGCTCAGCCTTTAAACTACAGTTGGGCGATCACTTTAACCTTAATGGCGGCGATATTTTTAGGTCAAAAAATTCGCCGTCAAGATTGGGTCGCTTGTGGTTTAGGTTACTTTGGGGTGTTAATCATTGCCACCAAAGGTGACTTATTAGGCTTGCACTTTGAGAGTCCACTAGGGGTAATACTGGCGTTATTATCGACTTTGTTATGGGCATCTTATTGGATCTTAAATACTAAAAATAAATCCGACCCTATCATCGTGGTGCTACTTGGCTTTTTGATCTCCCTGCCTTTTTCATTATTTGCCGCTTGGCATGAGGGGCATGCATGGTCTCACATCAATTGGCAAGGATGGTTGGCGGTTTCTTATGTTGGATTATTTGAAATGGGGATCACGTTTGTGCTGTGGTTGAGCGCATTAAAGCTCACTCAGAATACCGCTCGGATCAGTAATTTTATATTTCTATCACCATTTATTTCATTAATATTACTATCTCAAATTATAGGCGAGACAATTTACCCATCGACGATAATTGGCTTGGTGTTTATTTTGATTGGGTTAATGATCCAGCAAATAAAATTCAAGCGACATCGTTCAACATCGACGACTCGCTCAGGGTAAAATAAGTTTATTTCTTAGCGAGAAATTTTTCTAACTCTTCAATCGAAAAGCCTTTGTCTTTCATATCTTGGGCGATCAATTGAATATTTTCATCTTTACGCGATTCAAGGACTGTTTGAAATTGATAGATGATGTCTCGTAATGTTTCTAATGGCAGCTGCTTAGCGGCGCTGCGAATGCGCTCTTCACTTTGATTGCCGAGTTCAGCTAGTAACTTTCCATACATGACTTTTTCTGGGCTTTCTTCTAATTGCTCTAAGATTCGAGCCATTTCATAAGTGGTAATAGACATAAGCGATTCAAGTTTCCGTATCGGTGGTTTTTATTTTTTGAGTTGTCAAATATACGCTTCATATTGTTTTTGGCAAATTAAATTATCAATTATATTGGTGATGAATGATTAAGATTCCCTACGTAGAAATATACCTTCTTATTATGTCCAGTACTCGATCTGCTACAAGCTTAGCTTTAACAATAAGGAGATAATGTTAAGATTAATCAGGTTATATTTGAAACATAAAAATAAATAGATGAATTAGAAGTTGCACATTATATTAAGGATAAAACATGTCACTTAACATTTCAGATCGCATTGAAGCTTTACGCCAATGGTTAACCAACAACAACCTCGATGCAGTTATCATTCCTCACGAAGATGAATACTTGGGCGAATATATTCCACTGCATAATGAAAGGCTTGCTTATATCTCGGGCTTTGTCGGATCAGCCGGTGCCGCAATCATCACTCAAGATCAGGCGGCTATTTTTGTCGATGGTCGATATACCATTCAAGTCACTAAACAAGCACCAAGTGATATTTTCTCTTATCATCATCTAATTCAACAACCACCTCTGCAATGGGCAAGTCAAAATCTTAAACAAGGTGCACGCCTTGCTATCGATCCAAAAATGCACTCTGCGGTTTGGTTTGAGAAAGCCGAAGTTCAGTTATCACAACAACTGCAGCTGATCAGCTTAGATCACAATCCGATTGATGTTATCTGGCAAGATCGTCCCGATCCTATTGAATCATCAATGCGTTTAATGGATCTTGAACTGGTAGGACAATCAAGTGCAGACAAGCGTCAACAAATTGCTGATATTCTAGTGAATGATAACCTTGATGCAGCTTTATTGACGCAATTAGACTCGGTGTGCTGGTTACTTAATATTCGTGGCTTAGACGTTTCTCGCCTGCCGGTACTATTAAGCCAAGCGATCATTCATCAAAATGGTAGCGTTGATTTCTTTATTGATCCCTCTCGTGTACCAGACAATTTCGCCCAACATGTTGGAGCCAATGTACGTGTTCACTCTCCTCTGCAACTTGAAACAGTATTAGCCTCATTGGCGACTAAAAAAGTATTAGTCGATCCAAGTACTTCTAATGCGTGGTACTCACTGATATTGAATAAGCACAAGGCCATCATTCATCCTGCCGCGGATCCATGTCTATTACCTAAAGCTTGTAAAAATAACGTTGAAGCACAAGGGATGATCAATTGTCATGTCCGAGATGGCGTGGCGATGTCTTCTTTTTTATGTTGGTTAGATAAAGAAGTTGCGAGTGGTCGACTGCATGATGAAGATCAGTTAGCGACCAAACTACAACAATGTCGCGAACAAGATCCGACTCTGGCCGATTTAAGTTTCGATACTATTTCAGCGGCAGGCAGCAATGCAGCAATGTGTCATTACAATCACGCCGATCAATCTGAGTTTGGGAAGCTAAGTTTAAACAGTTTGTACTTAGTTGATTCTGGTGGCCAATATCAAGATGGCACCACAGATATTACTCGCACTATTGCGATTGGAACACCTTCAGAATTTATGAAGCAACAATATACTTTAGTGCTGAAAGGTCACATTGCTTTAGCCAGTGCTCGCTTTCCCAAAGGCACAACAGGTAGTCAACTGGATGTTTTGGCCCGCCAATTTTTATGGGCAAAAGGCTATAACTATGATCACGGTACCGGTCATGGTGTCGGTCACTTCTTAAGTGTGCATGAAGGCCCTCAGCGTATTTCACCTGCGTATAATGGTGTGGCGCTGCAAGCGGGCATGGTAGTTTCAAATGAACCCGGTTATTACCGTACCGATGAATTTGGTATTCGGATCGAGAACCTAGAGTTAATTAATCCAGTTGAAACCAATGGTGATCTGGAACTGCTTGGATTGCACTCTCTAACCCGTTGTCCTATTGATGTGCGAGCGATCAATGTTGATATGCTCAATCGTCCAGAACTCACTTGGCTCAATGATTATCATCAGAAAGTGTGGGATGATTTAAGCCCACTCGTGAATAGTGAGGTTAAAATCTGGCTGCAACACGCAACCCAACCATTACGTTACGCCGATTAATATCATCGAAAATAGTAACTATTAAAACAATAATGAAAAAGGCCTAACATTATCGCTAATGTTAGGCCTTATTGTTTCACGTGAAACATTCAAACTAACCAGAGTAAGCCGAATGCCAGTCAGTCCATACAGCTTCAAATCCTCGCGACTTTACCGCCGCTTCTACTTGTTGCGCTGAACGCTCATCACTGATGGCGAATTGCTCCAACTCAACATCGGCATTAGCGTAACCCCCAGGTTGTGTTTTGGAGGCTGCAGAAATACTGGTAACCCCTAACGCTAAAACATTATCTCTAAACTGTGGCGATTCACGTGTCGATAATGACAATTCAACTTGAGGGTTAAACAAGCGGTAAGCACAAATCAGCTGTACCAGTTGTTTATCTGTCATGACTGATTTAGGTTGAACACCACCTTCGCACGGTCTTAATCTTGGAAAAGAAATGGAGTAACGTGATTGCCAGTACTGTTTTTCAAGATACTGCAAATGGGTCGCAGTGAAAAAACAATCTGTTCTCCATTCTTCTAAGCCAATCAAAGCCCCAATGCCTATTTTATCGATGCCTGCTTTTGCCAGCCGATCAGGGGTGTCTAATCGATAATAAAAATCTTGTTTATTGCCGCGTAAATGATGCTGAGCATAAGTAGAAGGATGATAGGTTTCTTGGTATACCATCACCGCATCTAAACCTAAGGTTTTCAATTCGGCGTATTGATGCTGTTCAAGCGGCTGGACTTCCATGGCTAGATAGTTGAATGACTGCTTGATTAAGGGTAGCGTTTGGCGAAAGTATTTCATTCCAACCTTAGTTTCATGCTCTCCGGTTACCAATAAAACACTATCGAACTTCATCGCTTTGATCGCACGGATTTCACTGCTGATCTCACTCAAATTTAATGTTTTGCGTTTGATGCGATTATCCATAGAAAAACCACAGTAACTACACGAATTGGCGCATAAGTTCGATAGATAAAGTGGGATGTAAAAACCCATGGTATGACCAAATCGCTGCCGAGTGAGAGCATAAGATTGCTGCGCCATTTGTTCGATATAGCTTTCGGCCGCCGGCGAGATTAACGCTTTAAAATCTTCCAGATCAAGCTTATTTTTGCCTAGCGCTCGCTCTACATCTTCCGCAGTCTTGCTGTATATCGACAGCTTAATATTATCCCAATCTAATTTTTTAAAATGTTCAATAAAGCTCATCACCCACTCCTAAGATAAAAAAGAGGTTAATGGACTTGATGCAACCGCCTGATGACTACTCGCAGCTAATCCCGCAAGATAAGCGATTCTGCCCGCTTGTACTGAAAGTTTAAATGCTTCTGCCATCAAGTTCGGATCGTTGGCAGAGGCAATCGCAGTGTTAACCAGTACCGCATCTGCACCCAATTCCATTGCTTGAGCTGCGTGAGATGGCGCGCCAATTCCCGCATCGACAATCACCGGAATGTTTGCTTGATCGATAATAATTTCGAGAAAATCTTTCGATGCTAGTCCTTTATTGGACCCTATCGGCGAACCTAATGGCATGATTGCGGCACATCCAACTTGCTCTAAATGACGACACAGAACTGGATCGGCATGACAGTAAGGTAGGACGACAAAACCGCGCTTTACTAATTCTTCTGCGGCTTTTAGGGTTTCTATTGGATCAGGCATTAAGTATTTAGGATCGGGATGTATCTCTAATTTAAGCCAGTTAGTCGCCAAAGCTTCTCGCGCTAATTCAGCCGCTAAAATCGCCTCTTTCGCCCCTTTGGCGCCCGAGGTATTGGGTAATAAATTAATTTTTGCATTGATTAATGGCTTTAAAATATCATCATCTTGGTTATGTATATTGACCCGTTTTAATGCCATTGTACAAAGTTGCGTTCCTGAAACTTCCAATGCATTGGCCATTATTGATTGATTGGCGAACTTTCCCGTTCCGGTAAAAAGGCGAGAAGAAAAAATCTTATCGGCGATAACTAGACTATCTGATGAAGTATTAGGTTTCACAATTGTGGAAGATATCATTCACTCAGCCCCCTGCTATTGCTTGGAAAAGAGAAATTTGATCACCACTATTAATCTCAAATTCGTCCCAGCAAGAATGTGGGACGATGGTGTGATTTACCGTAATCGCTATATTGTTTATTTCAATTTCTAATTGTGTGAGTAAGCCACTCACAGAAGTCACACCATCCAGTAGCACCACTTCTTCATTGACCATTATATTCATCTTCTATCCTAGAAATTTGAACGTGTCCCTCCTCTTCCATATCTGCCGTTTATCTAGTCTTAAACTCTGTTAGAGGGCTTTCATCTTTATAAATGACAGCAAACTGGACATGAAGGATCCACGCTAATATTAAATTTTTGCCAAGCTAGCGTTTGACCATCAAATAAATTTAAAACGTTAGGCTTTAGCTTGGTATTGTTGCTTATCAGTTTGATTGCTTCTAATGCCTGAAGGTTACCTAAAGTGCCGACAACCGGTCCGATCACACCATTTTCAGAACATTTTAACCCTGCGCTATTATCTTGGTAAGGAACCGCACAGTGATAACAAGGCTGTTTACTTTGCCTAAAATCAAACGTCATCAATTGGCCAACCCACCCAATTGCCGAGCCGGAAATTAAAGGTGTGCCCGATTCAACACAGGCTTTATTTACCGCTTGCCGAGTTGGGAAGTTATCACTGCAATCCAACACCACATCCGCCATCATCACTTCAAGTTTTAGTCTTTCATCTTGTAAGAATGATTCAACTGCACGGATTTTTGATTGTGAATCAAGTTGTTTAATTTGATGAACGGTCGATTTGGCCTTATTAACACCAATATCGGATTCTCTATAAATCACTTGGCGTTGTAAGTTAGAAGACTCAACGCTATCACCATCCGCCACCACCAACTGACCCACACCAGCCGAAGCAAGATATAAAGCTACCGATGAACCCAAACCGCCACAACCAACAATCAAAACTTTACTTGCCAATAAAAGTTCCTGACCCGACTCCCCAACTTCTGGAACCATAATTTGACGTTGATAGCGATGAAACTGTAAATCATTCATAGATAGCCTTAGATTGAAGCTTAATTATTAACTATGCAGGTTCGGCAACATCAGCCAGATCCTCCTGCATAATTTGTGCAAATTGATTGATGGCTAATTGTATATCAGGAGCTTCGGTAATGGCACGTACAACTGCCAAACTCGACACACCACATTGCCAAACTTGTTTTGCGTTAGATAGGTCAATACCACCAATCGCCACCGTCGGTTCATGAGGCATTAAGCTGCTGATCATCTGTTGATATAATTTAAGCTTAATGACCCCTTGCGGCTTCGATGGCATTTGTTTCGTCGGTGTCGGAAATATATGCCCCAGTGCAATATAACTCGGGTTAAATTGTGCCGCTTTTAATACCTCATAATATCCATGAGTAGAGAGTCCTAAACGTAAGCCCATTTGCTGTATTAATTTCAAATCGGCCACTTGCAGATCTTCTTGGCCTAGATGTACACCATAAGCTTGATGTTTTATGGCCAATTGCCAATAATCATTGATAAACACCTGTGCATCATGTTCTTCGCCCAATGCGACCGCATGTTTAATTTGCTCTTCTAGGTCTTTCTGAAGCGGGTTTTTTATTCGCAATTGAACTGTTTTAACTCCTAGCATCAACAATTTTTCGATTTGACGGTAATGAGTCACCACTGGGTACAAGTTAAATTTATCACGCTCTATTGGTTGATAATCAAACCATTGCTTCTCAATACAGTTCCAATTAAATTTAGCACTTCGCTCATTAACCATTATTAATGGTGTCGGGAATAAAAAGCGTTCTGTTGGCCATGTTTCACGTGAAACACTCGAATCTGGTTCGCGTAATTTATTCATACTGCTGTGAGGTAACGGTACAGTCATTGCAGCACGGGCTAGCATCAATGCATCTTGAAGCGAGAACTCGAGACTTAAGCACGTAAAAAACCACGCAAGATGACGCTCACTATGTAGAGGAGCTATAACATGTGAGGAGCGTAATACACGATACTCTTGTTCTGCATTCAACCATACATCATGTAACTCACCCTCAAAGTAAGCATCAATATATAGCGTTTTATCATTCAATATTTCTGGTAGAGGTTGCCCATTCAAATACAATAGATAACGGTCTGCATTATTAATACTCGAAGGATCTTGCACCGCATCATGCAAAACCGAATAACATGTCGCCTGATCCTGATCAATAACAGCAATGTATTCGCAATGACCAGGACTTATCGCTATATCTTCAATCGCAAAACCTACCTGCTTTGCAGCAGATAAACAATTGGTGATCATTGAAGTCAGAGCTTGTTGTTGTGAGGGTAGCTTTATATGTACCATTAAACCTCCAGCTCAGATTCTTCATCGAGATCCGATTTAGCAGGATGATATAACTCTGAACCTGTCGCTAAAAACTCGGCCGATTTTTGTTTCATTCCTTCCAATGGATCATTGAGCATTTTAATATCAATCGCTTGATCGGCGGCTACTTGTTTGGTGTCTTTGGCATACTCACGCACTTCTTGCGATATTTTCATTGAACAAAATTTAGGGCCACACATCGAGCAAAAATGAGCGACTTTACCTGATTCTTGCGGTAGCGTTTCATCATGAAAAGCCAGTGCAGTTTCAGGATCAAGAGAAAGATTGAATTGGTCATGCCAACGAAATTCAAAGCGTGCTTTCGATAAGGCATTATCTCGAATTTGTGCGCCAGGGTGACCTTTGGCCAAATCGCCAGCATGAGCAGCAAGTTTATAAGTAATAAGCCCTGTTTTTACATCTTCTTTATTTGGTAAACCCAAGTGCTCTTTTGGGGTGACATAACACAACATCGCACAACCAAACCAACCGATCATCGCCGCACCAATACCAGAGGTGATATGATCATAACCTGGTGCAATATCGGTGGTTAATGGCCCTAGAGTATAAAATGGAGCTTCATGACAATGCTTTAACTGCTCATCCATATTCTCTTTGATCATGTGCATAGGAACATGCCCAGGACCTTCAATCATCACTTGGACATCATATTGCCATGCGATTTTAGTCAACTCGCCTAATGTACGCAGTTCAGAAAATTGCGCTTCATCATTGGCATCAGCGATTGAACCTGGACGTAGGCCATCTCCCAGTGAAAGTGCTACATCATATTTGGCACAAATTTCACAGATCTCACGAAAATGAGTATAAAGAAAGCTTTCTTGGTGATGAGCTAAGCACCACTTTGCAATGATCGAGCCACCACGAGAAACAATCCCAGTCACCCGCTTAGCCGTCATCGGCACATAACGAAGTAACAGGCCAGCATGAATAGTAAAGTAATCCACCCCCTGCTCAGCTTGCTCAATTAAGGTGTCTCGCATCACTTCCCAATTAAGGTCCTCAGCGACACCGTTCACTTTTTCTAATGCTTGGTACATCGGAACCGTTCCAATTGGTACTGGGCTGTTACGTAAAATCCACTCTCGCGTTTCATGGATATTACGTCCCGTCGAAAGGTCCATTACAGTATCGCCGCCCCAACGTGTTGACCACACCAACTTCTCTACTTCTTCTTCGATTGATGAAGAAACTGAAGAATTACCTATATTGGCATTCACCTTAATTAAGAAATTACGCCCAATGATCATAGGTTCTGATTCAGGGTGATTAATATTAGATGGAATAATCGCACGCCCTTCCGCCACCTCTCGACGTACGAACTCAGGGGTGATCTCCTTTGGTAAATTAGCGCCAAAGTTATTGCCAGGATGCTGCTGATTTAACTGTTCATCCCCAAATTTCTGACGACCCATATTTTCACGAATGGCAATAAACTCCATTTCAGGGGTAATAATGCCTTTCCTCGCGTAATGCAATTGAGTGACGCATTGGTTTGGTTTGGCTTTTCGAATTCTAGGTAAGTTGCCATAACGAAGATTATCTAAGGTGTCATCGGCTAATCTTTGCTTGGCAAACGTGGAGCTGACATCTGATAACGTTTCAGTATCGTCGCGCTCAGTAATCCATTGTTCTCTTAGCTTTGGCAAGCCAGTATGGAGATCTATCTGGTAAGTTGGATCGGTATAAAGACCGGAAGTATCGTAGACCTGAATGGGCTCATTAGGAGACAATAATGGTTTTTCTTTACTCCCTCCAACCAAACTATCTGCTAGTGATATTTGACGCATAGGGACGCGAATGTCAGTGCGGCTACCTTGGATATAGGTTTTTTCTGAGTTTGGGTATGGTTGTACAGAAAGTGACTCAATGAAATTTTTAGCTTCCATACGAGCTTGTTTACGACTTGACGACATAGCATTTTCCTTTAACTTTTAGAGTTATAGTTCCCGAAGGAGTAAATGCTTGACGGATTTGATGCACAAGAATGCAGATCTGTGGATTCACAGTTACATTTATAGATGGGTAATATAAGAAAATTACTCTTCTCTCGTTCCCTTCGCAGGTATTAGCCTGATCAGGTTCAACGGATCCCGCAACGCGGTCTCAGCCTTATGGCACTCCGACAAGTCAGAAGAGTATATTTAGTGCTTAAATATTCAGCAAGCTATTTTAGATTTAATAACTAACAAAACCAAAAAGTGTGATGTTAAGCACTATTTTTTAAGTTTGTTAATTAATAATCCAAATAAACTCGAGTGAGTCTCTCTTAATTGACCAATTTTCCCATCAAAAGGAGCCTCACCTTCTAGATCAAACAATTTGGGCACCGCGACTCGTTGAGATAAGTAGATACCAGTATGCCCACTGAAGTAATAAGCGGTATAACACGCAATAGCAAAATAGAGTATGTATTCAGAACCAAATAGCTCAACCCCCATGATAGTACATGCCAGCGGAGTATTGGTTGCCGCTGCAAACACAGCGATGAAACCCAGTGCGGCAAATAATTCAGGTGGCGCCCCTAAAACCCAAGCTAAAGAATTACCTAATGTCGCACCAATAAAGAATAAAGGGGTCACTTCACCACCTTTAAACCCAACCGATAGCGTTAATGCGGTCAATACTAATTTAAGTATCCAGCTATACCACTCTGCACCACCTTGGTGGAAGGCTGAAACAATACTGACCCCGCCTTCACGGCTGCTATAAACCCCTAAACCAGTGTAATCGTAATTACCAATCAACTTAGTGATTAAAATAACTAAAACACCACCAATAAAGACAATCAGGTATGGATTTTTAAGCGTTAATTTAAAAAAGTCTTTTAATGAATGGGTCAACTCACCAAATAAGTATCCGGCGAGGCCAAAACCAACCCCAGCCACAATGATTTTTAAAAGCAAAAGTGGATCAACCTTTACAACATGATCGAGCATTTTAAAAGACTCTAAAAAATCAATCCGGTAATGAGTATGGTGCGTACCCAGTGCAGTACAAACAGTATCGGCAATAATAGCAGCAAATAATGCCGGAATAATTGCATCATACTTCAAGCGGCCAATTGCTAGCACTTCTAAGGCAAAAATAGCCCCCGTCAATGGCGTGCCAAATATCGCGCCAAAACCAGCCGCAATACCTGAAATTAGCAGTAGACGAGTGTCTGATGGTGATAACTTAAACCATTTTGCAAAACATTGAGAAGCAGCGCCACCAATCTGAACCGCAGTACCTTCACGTCCTGCTGAGCCACCAAATAGATGGGTAATAACCGTTGTGATAAGTACTAAAGGACCCATTCTAGTTGGGATCCCTGCACCTGGTTGGTGTATTTCATCCATGATGAGGTTATTACCACCATCTGAATTTTTACCAAGCTCTCGGTATAGATAAACAATCAGTAAGCCAGCAAAAGGCAAAAGATATAACAGCCAAGTATTGGCTTCACGGGTTGCTGTTGCTTCAGACAGTAGCCACAAAAAGAAAGCATTTAATGCGCCTATTACACTAGCAACAGGAACAATAATAATTATCCAACGTAAGATTTGGATAAATAACTTGGGATTTGGTTTAAGGGGATGAGACATATATCTACCTAAAATAAATGATTAATAGTATAGGATAGATATTGAAAAGCGTTGGAAACCTGCCGATAGATCTATCCCACCTAGCAGGAGTCATCATCTCAGAAAAAGACATTGAGCGGTTAAGGTGGAACTCCATCACCCGTGACGTGAGTCACAAAAACATTTTATACGTCAATCACCAATAATTCAACTCTAGACACTTGATGTGGGTCATACAGGTGAAAAAAGACCTATTTTAATACGGTACGGCCACTGTATGTCACCTCAAAGTCATTGCCTTTACATGCTCTATATTTTAACTTTGTTCAGACGTAAAAAAGCCCGACTCTTTCGAATCGGGCTTTCATAAATAGTAGCGGAGTGGACGGGACTCCCTAATATCACCAATCTTGCGCGCCCTCCGACGTGACAGGCCGCAGTTTTTAATGATCGCTAACCAACTGAACTACCGTTTCGCAGTGCCATTACCCTTAAGTTCTATTTTATTCAGACGCAAAAAAGCCCGACTCTTTCGAATCGGGCTTTCATAAATAGTGGCGGAGTGGACGGGACTCGAACCCGCGACCCCCGGCGTGACAGGCCGGTATTCTAACCAACTGAACTACCACTCCGCAGTGTCTATTCAGTATACTAAATCAAAGCCTGGCGATGTCCTACTCTCACATGGGGAAACCCCACACTACCATCGGCGCTATTGCGTTTCACTTCTGAGTTCGGCATGGAATCAGGTGGGTCCACAATGCTATGGTCGCCAAGCAATATTCTTTGTTAAGACGATTTCGTCTTAACTAATTCGGAAAGCTGCTTTGCTAATTCGTTCTCACACAAATTCAAGTATCTATTCGTATCTTCTATTAAATCCAACAACAAAACCCTTTAGGTGTTGTATGGTTAAGCCTCACGGGCAATTAGTACAGGTTAGCTCAATGCCTCGCAGCACTTACACACCCTGCCTATCAACGTTCTAGTCTCGAACAACCCTTTAGGACGCTTAAAGCGCCAGGGAAGACTCATCTCAGGGCTCGCTTCGTGCTTAGATGCTTTCAGCACTTATCGATTCCGAACTTAGCTACCGGGCAATGCCATTGGCATGACAACCCGAACACCAGTGGTTCGTCCACTCCGGTCCTCTCGTACTAGGAGCAGCCCCCTTCAATCTTCCAACGCCCACGGCAGATAGGGACCGAACTGTCTCACGACGTTCTAAACCCAGCTCGCGTACCACTTTAAATGGCGAACAGCCATACCCTTGGGACCGACTTCAGCCCCAGGATGTGATGAGCCGACATCGAGGTGCCAAACACCGCCGTCGATATGAACTCTTGGGCGGTATCAGCCTGTTATCCCCGGAGTACCTTTTATCCGTTGAGCGATGGCCCTTCCATTCAGAACCACCGGATCACTATGACCTGCTTTCGCACCTGCTCGAATTGTCATTCTCGCAGTCAAGCGGGCTTATGCCATTGCACTAACCACACGATGTCCAACCGTGTTTAGCCCACCTTCGTGCTCCTCCGTTACTCTTTGGGAGGAGACCGCCCCAGTCAAACTACCCACCAGGCACTGTCCACAATCCCGATTAGGGACCTATGTTAGAACATCAAAACTACAAGGGTGGTATTTCAAGGACGACTCCACATCATCTAGCGACAATGCTTCAAAGTCTCCCACCTATCCTACACATGTAGGTTCAATGTTCAGTGCCAAGCTGTAGTAAAGGTTCACGGGGTCTTTCCGTCTAGCCGCGGGTACACTGCATCTTCACAGCGATTTCAATTTCACTGAGTCTCGGGTGGAGACAGCGTGGCCATCATTACGCCATTCGTGCAGGTCGGAACTTACCCGACAAGGAATTTCGCTACCTTAGGACCGTTATAGTTACGGCCGCCGTTTACCGGGGCTTCGATCAAGAGCTTCGACCGAAGTCTAACCCCATCAATTAACCTTCCGGCACCGGGCAGGCGTCACACCGTATACGTCATCTTACGATTTTGCACAGTGCTGTGTTTTTAATAAACAGTTGCAGCCACCTGGTATCTGCGACTCCCGTCAGCTTAGAGAGCAAGTCTCATCACCAACAGGAGCGTACCTTCTCCCGAAGTTACGGTACCATTTTGCCTAGTTCCTTCACCCGAGTTCTCTCAAGCGCCTTGGTATTCTCTACCCGACCACCTGTGTCGGTTTGGGGTACGATTTCTTATAAACTGAAGCTTAGAGGCTTTTCCTGGAAGTATGGCATCAATGACTTCATCACCGTAGTGACTCGACATCGTGTCTCAGCCTAACAATTTCCCGGATTTACCTAAGAAATTAGCCTACGCACTTGAACCTGGACAACCATCGCCAGGCCCACCTAGCCTTCTCCGTCCCCCCATCGCATTTATAAGAAGTACGGGAATATTAACCCGTTTCCCATCGACTACGCTTTTCAGCCTCGCCTTAGGGGTCGACTTACCCTGCCCCGATTAACGTTGGACAGGAACCCTTGGTCTTCCGGCGAGGGAGTTTTTCACTCCCTTTATCGTTACTCATGTCAGCATTCGCACTTCTGATACCTCCAGCAAACTTCTCAGTTCACCTTCAACGGCTTACAGAACGCTCCCCTACCCAGCATAATAAATTATGCTGCCGCAGCTTCGGTGTATAGCTTAGCCCCGTTACATCTTCCGCGCAGGCCGACTCGACCAGTGAGCTATTACGCTTTCTTTAAATGATGGCTGCTTCTAAGCCAACATCCTGGCTGTCTGAGCCTTCCCACATCGTTTCCCACTTAGCTATACTTTGGGACCTTAGCTGGCGGTCTGGGTTGTTTCCCTCTCCACGACGGACGTTAGCACCCGCCGTGTGTCTCCCGGATATTACTTACTGGTATTCGGAGTTTGCAAAGGGTTGGTAAGTCGGGATGACCCCCTAGCCTTAACAGTGCTCTACCCCCAGTAGTATTCGTCCGAGGCGCTACCTAAATAGCTTTCGGGGAGAACCAGCTATCTCCAGGTTTGATTGGCCTTTCACCCCTAGCCACAAGTCATCCGCTAATTTTTCAACATTAGTCGGTTCGGTCCTCCAATTGATGTTACTCAATCTTCAACCTGCCCATGGCTAGATCACCTGGTTTCGGGTCTAATCCTAGCAACTATTCGCCCAGTTAAGACTCGGTTTCCCTACGGCTCCCCTAAACGGTTAACCTTGCTACTAAAATTAAGTCGCTGACCCATTATACAAAAGGTACGCAGTCACACCACGAAGGTGCTCCTACTGCTTGTACGTACACGGTTTCAGGTTCTATTTCACTCCCCTCACAGGGGTTCTTTTCGCCTTTCCCTCACGGTACTGGTTCACTATCGGTCAGTCAGGAGTATTTAGCCTTGGAGGATGGTCCCCCCATATTCAAACAGGATATCACGTGTCCCGCCTTACTCGTTTTCACTTAGTATGATGTGTCGGTTACGGGGCTATCACCCTGTATCGCGGCACTTTCCAGAGCCTTCACCTGCATCATATAAAGCTTAAGGGCTAATCCAATTTCGCTCGCCGCTACTTTCGGAATCTCGGTTGATTTCTCTTCCTCCGGGTACTTAGATGTTTCAGTTCCCCGGGTTCGCCTTATTAACCTATGTATTCAGTTAATAATACGTGCTTATGCACGTGGGTTTCCCCATTCGGAAATCGTAGACTCAAGTGGCTTTTACTGCCTTATCTACGCTTATCGCAAGTTAATACGTCCTTCATCGCCTCTGACTGCCTAGGCATCCACCGTGTACGCTTATTCACTTAACCATACAACCCAAAAGGGTCTTATGTATGTTCAACTAAATAAGGTTTAGTTTTTTGTTTATTCAAGAGGGTAATCTTGAATAAACGATTTGCCGGACTCAATAGAACAAACCATAAATGGTTTGTAGAATACAAGACACTTGAATGTGTGTTGTTACTCATCACTTGCAAGCAAGTAATAAGATTTGAGAACTTTTATTTTGAACAAATAACCTTGGTTATTTATTCAGTCAGCTTTCCAAATTGTTAAAGAGCAAGTTATATCTTTCGATGTAACCATTTTTAAATACTCTCAAGGAGAATACTTAAAGATGGTGGAGCTATGCGGGATCGAACCGCAGACCTCTTCGCTGCCAGCGAAGCGCTCTCCCAGCTGAGCTATAGCCCCTTAACTTCTATTTAAACCTAATCAATCTGTGTGGGTACTCATCAAAAATAATCTTTTCGTAAGGAGGTGATCCAGCCCCAGGTTCCCCTAGGGCTACCTTGTTACGACTTCACCCCAGTCATGAACCACAAAGTGGTAAGCGTCCTCCCCGAAAGGTTAAACTACCTACTTCTTTTGCAGCCCACTCCCATGGTGTGACGGGCGGTGTGTACAAGGCCCGGGAACGTATTCACCGTGGCATTCTGATCCACGATTACTAGCGATTCCGACTTCATGGAGTCGAGTTGCAGACTCCAATCCGGACTACGACGCACTTTTTGGGATTCGCTCACTATCGCTAGCTTGCTGCCCTCTGTATGCGCCATTGTAGCACGTGTGTAGCCCTACTCGTAAGGGCCATGATGACTTGACGTCGTCCCCACCTTCCTCCGGTTTATCACCGGCAGTCTCCCTGGAGTTCCCGACATTACTCGCTGGCAAACAAGGATAAGGGTTGCGCTCGTTGCGGGACTTAACCCAACATTTCACAACACGAGCTGACGACAGCCATGCAGCACCTGTCTTACAGTTCCCGAAGGCACATCAGCGTCTCCGCCGACTTCTGTAGATGTCAAGAGTAGGTAAGGTTCTTCGCGTTGCATCGAATTAAACCACATGCTCCAGCTTGTGCGGGCCCCCGTCAATTCATTTGAGTTTTAATCTTGCGACCGTACTCCCCAGGCGGTCTACTTAACGCGTTAGCTCCGAAAGCCACGGCTCAAGGCCACAACCTCCAAGTAGACATCGTTTACGGCGTGGACTACCGGGGTATCTAATCCCGTTTGCTCCCCACGCTTTCGCATCTGAGTGTCAGTATCTGTCCAGGGGGCCGCCTTCGCCACTGGTATTCCTTCAGATCTCTACGCATTTCACCGCTACACCTGAAATTCTACCCCCCTCTACAGTACTCTAGTTTGCCAGTTTCAAATGACCTCCGAGGTTGAGCCCCGGGCTTTCACATCTGACTTAACAAACCACCTGCATGCGCTTTACGCCCAGTAATTCCGATTAACGCTCGCACCCTCCGTATTACCGCGGCTGCTGGCACGGAGTTAGCCGGTGCTTCTTCTGTTGCTAACGTCAAGCTACGCAGCTATTAACTACGCAACCTTCCTCACAACTGAAAGTACTTTACAACCCGAAGGCCTTCTTCATACACGCGGCATGGCTGCATCAGGCTTTCGCCCATTGTGCAATATTCCCCACTGCTGCCTCCCGTAGGAGTCTGGGCCGTGTCTCAGTCCCAGTGTGGCTGATCATCCTCTCAGACCAGCTAGGGATCGTCGCCTTGGTGAGCCATTACCTCACCAACTAGCTAATCCCACATAGGCGTATCCTAACGCGCGAGGCCCGAAGGTCCCCCGCTTTGCTCCGAAAAGATTATGCGGTATTAACAGTCGTTTCCAACTGGTATCCCCCACATCAGGGCAACTTCCTATGCATTACTCACCCGTCCGCCGCTCGTCAGCAGATAGCAAGCTATCTCTGTTACCGCTCGACTTGCATGTGTTAGGCCTGCCGCCAGCGTTCAATCTGAGCCATGATCAAACTCTTCAATTTAAGATTTTGATTCCCTTAATTAAAAGGGAGTGACTCAACGAATACTGACTTCAAAACTAATCTTTATCCGAAGATAAAGTGTAATTTTAAAGCTATTACCATTCCAACAGAATGGTAATGAATTGACTGTGCCGAACAATAAATTGTTCAATTTGGTCACTCAGTTCATTGAAATCATTTTTGCTTCGCCTCTTCATTAAAAAAAGACGAGCTTTATTGATTATCATCAACGAGTGCCCACACAGATTGATAGGTTTAAATTGTTAAAGAGCAACTGTTCGTGTGACTTGCGCCTCGTTGAACAGGGCGGCCATTTTAACGATTTGATTGGGCGTGTCAAACACTTTCTTCAATCTTTTTTCGCTAACCTTTTTGAGAAGGTTATGACCTCTGACTCGTTGCGGCCGTTAGGCTGTGTGCACCGTGTCAGTGAGGTCGCATTATAGAGATCACCGTCACATTGGCAAGGGCTTTTTTCAATTTATTGTTCAAGCGGTTACTTTACCAGCGATATGTTTTTTTTTGATTATAATTTAAACATTTGAGCGGTGTCACAGCATTAAATTGGCAATAATTAGCTATTAAACGTAAAATAATTGTGTCTGTCTTTTATACAGACGCATTCACTCTTTCTTTTATCAATATGTAGTATTCAAATATGAACTCAAAAAAATCAATTATTATGGTTATGGCGCTTGCAGTAGTCGGTGCCGTGTTATTTTTCTCTATTAATGTTTCACCTGTTGTTAGTTTTCTAGTTGGTGTTGTTGCAACCACTCTTATTCTTTCTACTTCTGCATCACCTTCAGCACAAGCTAGCTCTTCAGATACTTTGGATAAAGAGGCAACTTCGACTCAAACTCTTTATGTGGGCAACCTTCCATATAAAGCCAATGAATCGAACGTTCGTCAGATTTTTTCAGAATATGGTGATGTACTTGCGGTTCGTCTAATGAAAGACAAAAGAACCGGTAAGCGTCGCGGCTTTGGTTTTGTCGTAGTAGCAGAAGCTGATACCGACAACATTATCAGCAATCTAAATGAAAAAGATTACATGCAGCGTACTTTAAAAGTTCGCGTTGCTAATGATCCTAAGCATCCGGAAGGGGGAATGTCCGAACAGGACTAAACCCAAACTTAGCTAAACCTATATTCAGCGCCACACCTTCCCAAGGTGTGGCGCTGCTGTATATAGCGTATGGAGATAACCGCGAACTGCTATCAACCATATTGGCATCTAACAATCTTTTGACCCTTTCAGCAATTGCCTTACCAGAATCAATCAATGTCACCCCTTTTCCCAATACCAACTGCATTTCTTCTCTTAATAGAGGGAAATGGGTACAACCCAAGACAGCAGTATCAATTTGATTAAGCAGTGGGGTAAGGATCTGCTGCAATTCAACTAGATTAACAGCCGTTCCTCTCAATTTTTCTTCCGCCATCGTAACAAGACGAGTTGAACCAAGCAGTTCCACTTTTGAGTTAGGGGCAAATTCTTTGATGAGGTTATGAGTATAACTACGTACAACCGTGGCAGGCGTGGCAATTAATCCAATTGCTTTTTGGGATATAGCCGCCGCGGGTTTAATCGCAGGAACGACACCAACGACAGGGATCTTTAATTCTTGGCGTAAGCGAGGCAGTACAATGGTGCTGGCGGTGTTGCATGCAATAACAACTAAATCTATCGCATGTTTTTCGACCATTGATCGCATAAATCGGCTGACTCTCTCAATTAAGCGTTGAGGTTCCAACTCTCCGTATGGGTAAGCTTTATTATCAAATAAATAAATATAGTTATGCTGAGGCAGTAAAGTCTGGATTTCTTGATATACAGATAAGCCACCGACACCTGAATCAAAAACTAAAATATTGGCCACACTTATTCCTCTTTTTTAAACTGATAATGCTGTACGTCCCATATCAATCGACGTTGTAATGCGAGTAAAGTATATGGTACGCAAACGAATAGAGGAAACAAAAGCGCCCGAAAGCGCTTTAATTTTATGAATAATACTTCGCTAATGTTTGCTGATTAAAACTGATAAGCAATCGAACCATAATAACTGCGTTCGGGAGAGATATAATTGGCTGCAGTTTCATAATCACTATCCAGTAAATTATCAATCCGAGCGGATAACTTCCATTGCTCGGTAATGTCATAACTTGCCGCGAGATCGACCAAGCTATAAGCATCCAGCTCAGTCCCACCATTATCTTTACGATCACCTTGATACACATAGCTCATATTGACTTGCCAAACTTCGGCTTGATACCCTACCTGCCACTTAAGGTTTTGACGTGCAATCCGTATAGCATCTTCCCCTGTCGCTTTATCTTCTGGCTTTAAGTATTCCAGAGAAACATTATGGCTTAGTAGTCCCGTTTCAAATTGTCCGGTCCATTCAACGCCCGTAATCGTTAAACTGTCGTTAATGCAAGTTGAGTAGGCCGACTGACAAGAAATTCGATTATCAACATCATTATAAAAACCCGCTAAGCGCCAATTTATCCAGCTGTGATCACCTTCTAGCGCGACTTCATAATTGGTTGATTCTTCAGGTTTCAAATCCGGATTAGCGTAGCCTGGATAATAAAGGTCATTAAAAGTAGGCGCTTTAAATCCAGTACCGACATTAGCGGTTAAACGTAATGGATCCACAAATCTCCAGCCAGCACCTAGCTGCCAAGTGGTTTTATCACCAAATTGTTCATTATCATCAAAACGAACACTGCCTTCGGTTTGCAACACTTCTCCATTATGACTCAGCGTTAAGTAACCCGCTTTATTATCACGTGATTTCACTTCGTAGCGCTGATAGTTCCCACCATAACTATTATATAAATCAGAATCACCCACATCATCATTAATATACTCAGCGCCAAAACCAACGCTGTCATAATGGTTAAACTGAAAATTATTACGCCATGATACTTGATTTCGTTTAGTGACAATGGTGCTTGACGGTAAATTATGTTGGCTCTCTGATTGATCTTGGCTATTGGCATAAGACAGATTGGAAGTCAGCTTGCTTCCTACATAAATTACCTGTCCCGCCACATTATAGTTATTGGTTTTATTACGGTCCCAACTCACCCCCCAAGCAGGATCATAATCGTACTCACTACGACCTTGGTGGTAATAACCACTTAATCGAATTAACCAATTATCGTTAAGTTGTGTGCCCATATCCGCAATGACATTGGTATTTTCAAAACCATCTCGATCTGAATCGCCAAATGTTGCCACATCATAACCATCAGCACGTTGATATTGAGTCGTCAAGTTCAACCAAGAATCATCCGTTGGCACAATGGCAGCGTTGGCGGTATAGCTTTGATAGCCATTTGATCCACCGGTGGCCTCAACCTTCCCTTTACTACTTTGTTCCTCACCTCGTGTAATGATATTGATCACCCCAGCGCTAGCGTCAGCACCATAAACTGCCGCCCTTGCACCTCGGATATATTCTATTTTTTCGACGCCGGCTAATGGCAATTGGCTAATATCGCTAAAGCCTAAAGTTGCACTGCCTAAACGCATACCATTAAATAACACCACCACATTACTGCTACCGCGCACATAAATTCGGCTCGGTTGGTTATAACCACCATTAGAACTAAATTGAATACCGGGTAATTGGCGCAGGACTTCTTGCATGGTATTGGCTTGGCTTTTTTCAATATCCGCTTTGGTGATTTCAATAACTGGCGCGACCAAATTGGTAACTAAATCGGTGCGCTTGGTCGCCGTCACTAACATCACATCAGTATGGGGATCCGACATTGGTGCCGCGACATCATTACTGGCTTGAGTTGCATCCGAAGATGTCGATGAAACTGCCTCAGCAGCATATGAAAAAGATAGAGGGGTGCACAACGTCATAATAGACGCCGCTAAAAGTGTTTTTTTCATTATATTGTTAGTCCTAAAACGCGAGAAACATTGCGAGCACTTGCTCCGTTGCTGGCAGGTCTTCGGACTTAAAGCATGATATTACTATCGCCTACTCCTTTCACTTCCCATTCACTTATTACAAGTTAAACAGTGTTTTGGTTATTCCTTAACCTTGAAAGTTTCGTTCTTCTCACCGCTGCGCGTCAGTTCTGGATTTACACCAAATTCCCTTTTCAGCCTCAAAATTCTTTTAAAAAAATGATGAGGTCACCAGCAAGGTCGATCCTAATGCGCCACTATCGGCTTGTCTACACTATTATTGATAGTAACGAATGATTTGTGCCTCATACATTCAAGTAAACCATGATTTTCATTCAATACTGGACATCTATGCTGCGATAGATAAAATCTGCGCTTCCGGTTCGATACCTAAGTAACTTCATTTTCAAAGCACACCACAAAAGGCTCACTTTATGGCAACGGTAAACAGCAGCGCAGATCGCTATGCACAACAATTGACAGGCAAACTGCAGCGTCTCGATGAGATGTTTGGTGAGTTTACGACTCCAGATATTGAAGTGTTTGAATCTCCAGAGCAGCATTATCGTATGCGCGCTGAGTTTCGAGTGTGGCATGAAGGTGAAGACATGTATTACGTCATGTTCAACCAAGAAACGCGTGAAAAATACCGTGTCGATCAATTTCCAACGGCCAGTCGTTTAATTAACGATTTAATGCCACTGCTATTAGAGGCGATGAAACCGAATTACAGTTTGCGCCATAAACTGTTCCAAGTGGATTTTTTATCGACCTTAAGTGGCGAGATCTTAGTGTCGTTGCTCTATCACCGTCAATTAGATGAAAAATGGAAGCAACAAGCACAAGCATTAAAGCAACGCCTGAATGATGAAGGGTTTAAGCTTGATTTGATTGGCCGCGCACGCAAGATGAAAATTGTAATGGATCGCGAATACGTGATCGAAAAACTGCAAGTAAATGGCAAACCTTATATCTACCAACAAGTTGAGAATAGTTTCACCCAACCAAACGGTATTGTGGCGCAAAAGATGTTGGAATGGGCGGTTGATTGCACCCAAGACAGCCAAGGTGATTTACTTGAACTGTACTGCGGAAACGGTAATTTTTCTCTGGCACTGGCACAAAACTTTGAACGTGTACTGGCAACAGAACTGGCCAAGCCATCTGTCGATTCAGCTCAATACAACATCAAAGCCAATAACATTGATAATGTCCAAATCATTCGCATGTCAGCGGAAGATTTTACCGATGCGATGGAAGGCAAACGAGAATTTCGTCGCTTAAAAGATAACGGCATTGATTTAACCAGTTACAACTGCAACACCATCTTTGTTGATCCACCACGCTCAGGTATGGATGAAGGCACATGCAAAATGGTGCAAGGTTATGAGCGTATTATGTATATCTCATGCAATCCAGAAACGCTTAAAGATAACTTAAACATTCTATCTCAAACCCACAACATCACCCGCTTTGCGCTATTTGATCAGTTTCCATTCACTCACCATATGGAAGTAGGCGTGTTTTTAGAGCGTAAGTAATTCTAGAATTCCCAACCAATACTAAAAAGCCGTTGCTGCCAGAATTATTGGTCGCAACGGCTTTTTGTTTGTCTTTTTAGAATGGACTGCAGGGATAGAAACTTAATGCTCAGCTATTATACTAATTCCATAAATTTAATGATCTTTCAAAATTGAGTACAAAGAAAAGTGTCAAAGGCCATAGATGACCTTTTCTCAAGCGACAAAGGACGGATCAGCGTCTTTTCGGCCTATTAAAATTGATCAAATATTAAATGGAATTACTCTGACTGAGTTTGTTCGGTATTCACTTTTCGCGTCATCATTGCTCCTTTGGCGAGCATTCTCAATTGAGTGATCATTCGTTCCGATAGCTGATGACGATCATCGGCATCCAAATCGAGAGCTTCTGCGCCAGAGGTAAATACAATCGTCACCGAGGCCTCTGCTTGAATAGAAGCGCATTCTCTTTCCAAACCCGTTTTAGCTAAATACTCAGCTAATTCAGCGCCAAAGTGATGCACTTCACGCGCCACAGCAGTACGAAATTCGGCCGAAGTTCCTGACCGTTCACGCAATAAAAGGCGAAATACATTGGGATTATGTTCGATAAATTCCATAAAGGTTTGAACTGATGTGCGGATCAAGCTGCCTTCTACCACCACTCGCTGACGAGCTTGGCGCATTAATTGGCGTAATAACAAACCGCCTTCATCCACCATCACCAGACCTAATTCATCCATATCTTTAAAATGACGATAAAAAGAGGTTGGTGCGATACCGGCTTCGCGTGAGACTTCACGTAAACTTAAATTAGAAAAACCTCGATCGGCGCTCAGTTGCCCAAAAGCGGCATCAATCAATGAGCGGCGTGTTTTCTCTTTTTGTTGAGCTCTTATACCCATAGGGATGTCTACTTATCTATTTTAATTATTAATTTTAATCACTTAAACCAAGGTTTTTAATCTACCCAAAGCGACTCAAGCTCTAATATACCGACAATCTGATACCCTGACAAATCATCGCCCAGTTATCTTTGTGATCCCCCCGACTGTCTTTCGTACTATTCATTTACCCTAAAAATGAATAGGTTAATATAGTGATAATATTTTGTTGTGAATAATAACAAGGGTAGATCATGCAGGATTTAACACACTTTGATGCCATCGTCATCGGCAGCGGCCCTGGCGGTGAAGGCGCAGCAATGGGCTTGGCGAAAGCCGGACTCAATGTCGCAATTATCGAAAAAGAAAATAGCGTCGGCGGCGGTTGTACCCACTGGGGAACCATTCCTTCCAAAGCATTGCGCCACGCGGTTAGCCGTATTATTGAATTCAATAGCAACCCTTTATTCTGCAAAAACAACACCAGTTTAACCGCTTCGTTTTCCGATATTTTAAGCCATGCTAAAAGCGTTATCGACAAACAAACTCGCCTACGCCAAGGGTTTTATGACCGCAACGAATGCACCTTATTATTTGGTAAAGCTCGTTTTACTGGGCCAAATTCAATTTCTGTCGCATTATCGGATGGCTCATTAGAACACTACAGCGCAGACAAGTTCGTTATAGCCACAGGCTCTCGCCCCTATCAACCTGACGACATTGATTTTAATCACCCTCGCATTTACAACAGCGACACGGTCTTAAGCCTTAAACACGATCCACGCCATATTATTATTTATGGTGCTGGCGTTATCGGTTGTGAATACGCTTCTATTTTCCGAGGTCTCGGGGTAAAAACCGATCTGATTAATACTCGTGATCGTCTCTTGGCATTCTTAGATAATGAAACCTCCGATGCGTTGTCTTATCACTTTTGGAACAGTGGTGTGGTGATCCGCAATGACGAAACCTATGAAAAAGTCGAAGGCACTCAAGATGGTGTGATCATTCATATGCAATCGGGTAAGAAGATGAAAGCCGATTGTTTCTTATATGCCAATGGCCGAACTGGTAATACCGATAAGCTCGATCTACAAAATATCGGCTTAACCCCAGACTCTCGTGGTCAGCTTTGCGTTAACCGTGATTATCAAACCAGTGTTGATCATGTTTATGCTGTTGGTGATGTGATTGGTTATCCGAGTCTTGCTAGCGCCGCTTATGACCAAGGTCGTTTTGTGGCACAAGCTATTGCCAAAGGAAAATCTGATGGCGTACTAATCGACGATATTCCGACTGGTATTTACACCATTCCAGAAATCAGTTCTGTTGGTAAAACCGAGCAAGAGCTGACCGCGGCCAAAATTCCGTATGAAGTCGGTCGCGCTTCCTTCAAACATTTAGCACGCGCACAAATTGCGGGTAAAGACGTTGGCAGCCTGAAGATTTTATTTCATCGAGAAACCAAAGCAATTTTAGGCATCCATTGTTTTGGCGAACGTGCAGCTGAAATTATCCACATCGGACAAGCGATCATGGAGCAAAAAGGCGAAGCCAATACCATAGAATATTTTGTTAATACCACCTTTAACTACCCAACCATGGCAGAAGCATTCCGTGTGGCGGCACTGAATGGTTTGAATCGATTGTTTTAATTATCTGAATTTTTGATTAAACAACAATAAAAATAAAGGAGCTGATTTAGGCTCCTTTGTTTTTCTAATATCAATGGCTTTAATAACAATCACAGAAATTTAATGAGCGTTCAATATGGATACCGAGAAAAGTGTAAAAGGTCATGGATGACCTTTTCTCAAGTGACCAAGGACGGGACAGCGTCTTTTCGGCGTATTCAAATTGATATCATGTCTAGTTCACTTCAACAAATCGTTCAGACCGCCACTGTTTAATAAAAATAAACGCCAAACCGATGCCGCGCATTCCCATAAAGGTGACCATCGAGAACCATAATGCATGGTTGCCCCAACTGGCACAGCTAAAATACAGTGCAAAGAAACACAGCATTGCTACCAACATACTATTGCGCATCTCTTTGCCTTTGGTCGCGCCAACGAAAATGCCATCCAGTAGAAAGCACCACATAGACACAATCGGCATAATGATCAGCCAAGGTAAGTAAGTATCCGCTTGCAGTTGTACGCTGCTGATATCAGTGATCAGCCGAATTAAATCTTCACCAAAACATAAGAAGACCAAGGTTAATCCTAGGCTGCATACTAAGCCCCAAAATGAAGTACCAATCAATGAATGCAGCAATTGATCGCGATTTTTAGCCCCAACCGCTTTACCAACCATCGCCTCCATTGCATAAGCAAAGCCATCCATGCCATAAGACACCATCATCAAGAAACTCATTAATACCGCATTAGCAGCAACAATATCATCGCCTAATGCAGCGCCTTGGAAAGTCATAAAACTGAATACGGCTTGTAGGCATAACGAACGCAAAAAGATATCACTATTAAGTTTTAGCATTCGTCCCATATTATGAGTCGCTGACGGAAAAAGAGACCATAGCGAAGGAAGCTGTTGTTTTTTCCAAGTTCGGAACACAAAAAATAACCCCAGCGCCAAACCGGTATAGTCAGATAATACCGATGCCCAAGCCGCGCCCGCCACCTTCCAATCAAACACCAAGACAAACAACACATCTAGTGCAATATTGGCAACATTAATGGTGATCACCAGCCACATTGGAGCCTTAGCATTTTGAGTTCCGAGCAGCCAACCTAAAATAACAAAATTAGCTAAAGCGGCTGGCGCACTCCACACCCGAATAGAAAAATACTGCATGCCATAATGCTTCACTTCTTCACTGGCATGACTGAAAGAAAAAATCAGATCGGCGATCGGCGAATGGAGTAATAAAAACACCCCCGCCAATAGCAAAGCGACCAGCATACCTTGCAACCAAACTTGGGCTAATTTTTCTTGGTTTTGCTCACCTTGAGCTTGCGCGGTAAGACCGGTGGTCGCCATACGAAGAAAGCCAAGCAACCAAAAGGTCACACTGATCATAGTGCTGCCTAATGCGACGCCACCTAAATACCAAGATCGATCAAGATGACCAATCACCGCCGCATCGACTAAACCAAGTAATGGAACGGTAATGTTTGACAGCACCATAGGAATAGCGAGCACTAACACCTGCTGATGAATGGAGCGTTGCGACAGAATATGTTGGAGTTGCTTGATCACGAAAAACCCTCTTTTTATGAGTGGCTAGTTTATACCAATCGCGCTATTGATGAAGAATAAATACGGCATATATACCCAAGTGATTTTAAGGTTCCGAATTTAGAGCGTTCGAACAAGAGGCCATTCAAGTGAGATTGGCGAAGGAATGTAATACCAATTCCATTTAAACATTGATCCATTGAATACGCAGAAAATGCGATGAGCAGACGCTGCCACTGGACGAATTAAATAGCGGTGAAGTACAACTAAAACGGCCAAAAAAGAGATGGGATAACGAGGAAATTAGGCGGTTAGGAGACTAAAATCAAGGTGAACAAATTCATCAGTTAACTCTTATGTGAGAAGTTAACTGATGAGAATAATCGTAAGGTTTACATCCAAGTATTATTGCGAATAATCCCGACTGCAATGCCTTCAATCGACAATTGTTGCTGGGTTAAATCCACTTCAATTGGGCTGAATTCTTCATTCTCGGCATGCAACAAAACCGTGGCACCTTTACGCTCGAGACGCTTAACAGTCACATCATCATCGACGCGAGCCACTACGACTTGACCGTCGCGTACATCTTGGGTTTTATGAACCGCAAGCAAATCACCATCCACAATACCAATATCTTTCATACTCATGCCATGCACGCGTAATAAGAAATCTGCTTGTGGTTTAAACATGCTCGGATCAACTTGGTAATGACTCTCGACATGCTCTTGCGCCAAGATCGGTTCACCTGCTGCCACCTGTCCAATCAAGGGCAGACCTTGCTCTTCCAGTAATTCAGCTTCGGTTTGAATAATCCGAATACCACGCGAGGCACCCGGAATAATTTCAATCACATTTTTACGCGCCAAAGCTTTTAAATGCTCTTCAGCAGCATTGGCAGAACGAAACCCAAGCTCACGAGCAATCTCGGCGCGAGTAGGCGGCATTCCTGTGATGTCTATTTTATCTTTAATCAGCTCAAAAATTTGTTGCTGACGAGGGGTTAAGGGTTTCATACTCCACCTGTCTTTTTATACAGTTGACTGTGAGTATATACAGTAATATTTTATAACTCCAGATAAATAATGATTTTTTATTACTCAGTTCACGAGATCTATTTACCCAAAGAGTCGGCCTCTCTCCTACTTAATTTTAGCCACGTTTGATCAACACAAGCCAAATGACACTGAAAAAGGTAGAATAGCCAAACTTAGAGCATAGGTAGCCTTCTTTTGGCTATTTTTAATGCGTATTTACTAGACTTATATCCATGCAAACAGGGTATACATATTTGAGGCTCACACCGCTATGTCTTATGGACACTTGATTTCTCGTTCATTTCTCAAGCTGCCCCTTTCTGTCATGGTGAAAGGTAAAACGATTCCCGCCAAGCCGGTAGAAGAACTGCAACTCGACTTAACCAAGCCGATAGTGTATGTGCTGCCTTTTGATTCTAATATTGACCTTATCTCTTTGCAGACTCAAGCCAAAAAATTAGGTCTTCCTGATCCGCTCAGTCCATTAGTGATTAATGGTAAAGAATATAACCGTTTTGTTTTCCTTACCGCTAAAGGCACGGCGATGGGCACCAAGCCTATTCTGCCAAAAAAATCGGTTTTATTATTTTCTGAGTTATTAGAGCGCCATCAGCATGATGCTGAACTCGATATTCAAATTCTGCCTACTTCAATATTGTGGGGTCGAAAACCAGATAAAGAAGGTCACGAAAAGTCCTACTTACAAGCTATGAGCGCCTGCCAAAAAACCCGCGTATTAGTCTCTTCTGGGCGTGATTGTTTGATCCGTTTTAGCCCAGTAGTTTCTCTGCGCTACATGGCAGACAACCACGGTGTCGACGAAGTGATTGCTCACAAACTCGCGCGCGTGGCTCGTATTCACTTCTCGCGCCAAAAACTCGCCGCTTCAGGCCCAAGCCTGCCACAACGCAAGGTGTTATTTGATCGCTTATTGCAATCACCGGCAATTCAAAAAGCGATTGCCGATGAAGCTCAATCAAAAAACATTTCGCACGAAAAAGCTCAAAAACAAGCCAAAGACATTTTAGATGAAATCGCAGCAGACTTTTCCTATTCTCTGATCAAGGTCGGCGCACGTTTCTTAGGTTGGTTGTGGAACAAGTTGTATCAAGGCTTAAATATCAACAACATGTCGGTGGTGCGCAAGCTGGCACAAGATGGCCATGAGATCATTTATGTCCCTTGCCATCGTAGCCACATGGATTATTTATTACTGTCTTATGTACTGCATAATGAAGGCATGGTCCCGCCACATATTGCCGCGGGTGTGAATTTAAACTTCTTCCCTGCTGGCCCAATATTTCGTCATGGTGGCGCCTTTTTTATACGTCGAACCTTTAAAGGCAACAAGCTGTACTCCACTATTTTCCGTGAATATTTAACTGAGTTATTTACCAAAGGCTATTCGGTTGAATTTTTTTGTGAAGGGGGCCGCTCACGCACCGGTCGTCTATTGCAAGCCAAAACCGGCATGTTAGCCATGACCATTCAAACCATGTTGCGCGGCTTAAACCGCCCAGTGACTTTGGTGCCAGTGTATATTGGTTATGAACATGTGATGGAAGTGGCCACTTACACCAAAGAACTCACTGGCAAGCGCAAAGAAAAAGAAAATGCCGGCATGGTACTCAAAACCATTCGCAAACTGCGTAATTTTGGCCAAGGTTATGTCAACTTCGGTGAGCCAATTAACCTCAATCAATTCTTAAATGAGCAAGTGCCGGGTTGGTCAAGTAAAACGGAGAACGATCAACAGGAATTAGACCAAAAACCACAATGGATGAATCCGGTGGTCAATAAACTCGCCAACAAGATGATGACTCATATTAATGATGCGGCCGCCACTAATGCCCTGACATTATGTGCCACCGCGCTGCTGGCTTCAAACCAACGCGCCCTGTCTCGTCACAAGTTAGAGCGGCAAATTGATTGCTATATCTCACTGTTAACTAAAGTGCCGTACACCGCGACCTCGACCGTGCCCAATGCTACTGCGGCCGAATTAGTCCAACACGCTGAAAAATTAGATAAATTTCAAGTTGAACAAGACAGCAAAGGCGACATCATTTCACTGGATCGTCAGCAATCTATTTTGATGACCTTTTATCGTAATAACATCATTCATCTGTTTGCATTGCCGTCGTTAATTGCTCATTTGATTATTCAAAAAGAGCACATTACCCGCAGCCAATTACAGCATGCGATTGCTTTGATTTACCCATTCTTAAAAGCAGAGTTATTTTTGCATCATACCAAGCAAGAGTTGCAAGATGTGGTCAATAAGTTGGTGGATGAATTAATACGCCAGCAGTTAATTATTGAGTCCGATGGCGAGTTAGCCACCAACACTACTCAAGTGCAAACACTCATTCTACTGTCTCGTACCATTGTTGAAACCCTACAGCGTTATGCTGTGGCGCTGACTCAATTGGTGGCGATCCCTGATATCGACAAAACCACTCTAGAGCAACAGAGCCAAGATATCGCCCAGCGTTTAGGTCGATTACATGGCATCAATGCCCCAGAATTTTTCGATAAAGGCGTGTTTATTTCTTTCTTCCAAACCTTAAAACAGCAAGGTTACATTGAAAACACCAATCCAGATGAGCAACACAAAACTCAAATTTTAGTCGATTTGCTCGGTGAGTTATTGTCGCCAGAAGTCCAACTGACGCTACAAGAAAGTGTGTTACAGAAGAAGAAATAATACACGCTAAGCTGCTATCAATGTGAGCATGACGAAAAGACGCTGTCCCATCCATGGGCGCTTGAGAAAAGACCATCCATGGTCTTTGACACTTTTCTCTATGCTCAATATTGACAGCATCGGTTCGGCTTCATGAGTGTCTCAAATAACAGCATAAAAAATGCCGCGCATATTAATGACAATATGTGCGGCGTTTTTATCGCGGATAGCCTGATTATTTTAATTGATTAATCATTTACAACAAGCTCACTAAGATGCCTGCTGTGATCACCATTCCTACATAGTTATTACTTAAGAATGCTTTAAAACAGCCCTCTCGACTGCGATCTTGGATTAAACGCTGTTGATACACAAACCATGCAGCGGCAACAAGAATTCCCCAATAGTAGCTCTCACCTAACTGCACCCACTTACCCAGCACCATCAGCAGCAATAAGGTCATCAACTGCAATAAACCAATGATTAACTTATCGAAACGACCAAATAAAATTGCGGTCGATTTAATCCCAATCTTTAAATCATCATCCCGATCGACCATCGCATATTGAGTATCGTAAGCAATCGTCCACATCACGTTAACCACAAACAGTAACCACACTTCCATCGGTAAATGTCCAGCTTCTGCTGCCCACGCCATTGGAATAGCCCAGCTAAATGCCAAACCTAAAAATAGTTGCGGTACATGGGTAAAACGTTTCATAAAAGGATAAATAAAGGCTAATACCACCCCAACCAAAGATAACTCTATGGTTAAACGGTTCATGCTTAGCACCAGTAAAAATGAAACGATCACCAATACAAAAAATAAAACGAGGGCTTCTTTCGGGCTGACTAACCCCGATGGGATAGGACGATCTTTGGTGCGCTTAACATGTCCATCGTATTTGCGATCGGCGTAATCATTGATCACGCACCCTGCTGAGCGCATAAAAAACACCCCCAACACAAACACCAACACCACATGCCACTGCGGCACACCACCGCCCGCTAATAGTAGCGCCCATAATGTCGGCCACATTAACAATAGCGATCCAATTGGGCGATTCATACGCGTTAACTGCCAAAAGGCGCGAGCTTTGGTCATATTCATTAATAATTACATCCATTTAAAAACAACGGCACTGACAGCAATATCATGCTCATTTAAGTGAATCCTTTCGATAAATAGGTGATGCAGGTAAAAATAATTCGGTCACTAGCATTGGCTTATCATTCATCCATAATCGCGAACTCCGCGCCGCTAATAAGCCTAAATCGGTTGCTTTGGTTGCTAAGTGTAATCCATTTCGCTTTACTTGCTCGGCTTGAAATACGGTCAAACCTAAAGGCTTTGAACCTTGCTTAGCCAGATCAAACTGAGCATCGCTAAGAGAGGATAGCGGGATCAAGGTACTGCCTAATAACCAAGGTTGTTCATCGGCGGCTAAAATCACTTCTCGTAATAAACAGGCTTCATTACCAAGCATTTCGCGTTGAAAGTCGGTTAATTGACTCGCGTCTATCTGCGTATTTTGGATCACATCGGCACTGAGAGATTGGCAATGTTGAGAAAATAGCCGCGATAATGATCCAAGTTCTAATAACCAACTTGGCTCTAAGCAAGAAGAAAAATCAAATACGTCAGCACTCTGCCAACTAATGTCATTGATAATTTTAAAGTAATCAGCGTAATCTGCTTTCATAATAATTCTACAGCAAGGATATTTAAGTCGAGATCGGCGTTCATTGTAACAATTCACTCAAAGAGAAAATACGATTAGTCGAACAAACACCCGACTAAATCCTCTTTTAAGCTGTTTTTTTAGACTCAATCGCGCCGAGCACGCAACCCGATAACAAACCCGCTAGGTGAGCACTATTCGCGATTGCCATCACTGGCTGAATAAAGCCCAGTACTAACCACACCAGCATAAAAATCACTAAAGGACGAGGAACCGACACGCCCTTCTCAGGTAGACGCCAGCCGACTATCCATAAATAGCCCATCAAAGCGTAAATAACCCCAGAAAGACCACCGAAATTAGCACCCCCGACCCAATATTGCGCCGCACCAGACAATGCCGCCGAAACCAAAAAGATTTGCAGCAACTTACCACTACCGAGCTTTTTCTCGATATCACCGCCAAATTGCCAACACCACAAAAGGTTAAACGCAATATGAGCCACTGAAAAATGCAAAAAGGCATGAGAAACCCAGCGCCATATTTGCCACTCTTGAGATGGACTAGCAGGAAAGTGTAAAGCTTGCAGGATCGGTTGGCCAAAACCTAAAAACTGCAGCGCATAAATAGCGCAACAGATGGCCATAATAGCTAAGGTTAGTGGGCCCGCTTTTGCTTTAACCATCGCCATAATGCTTGGGTTGTCGTAGTTAAACTGTTGAGTACGGCTATCGGCGACTTGCCATGATGCCGCTTGATACTTCCTGTCACTCGGGCTTTTCAGGAACATCGCTAATTCAGCTTCTACTTCAACTTGGTGCTCCACTTCTTTTAACCACAAAGCGAACTGGCCACTGCCTTCAGGCAACATTTGAATGGTGATTTGACGCGATGCCATATAATCAATAAAGGCTTGAGCAATGCGGGGATTATTAATAGTAACCAAACGGATCATGCGACAACCTACTGCTGTTTCAACGGATTGAGAAATTAAGCCATTTTTTCTTGTGGCAGTTCGGCTCGTTGCCAAGCTTCAAAACCACCATCAACACTATACACTTCTTCATAGCCTTGATTCACTAAATATTGCGCCGCACCTTGGCTACTAATGCCGTGATAACACATCACTAAAATCGGTTGATCAAATTCCAACTCTTCTAATAACGCCACCATAGTGTCATTGGTTAAATGTTTCGCCTCACCTGCGTGGGCAAGCGCAAAAGATTGCGGATCGCGAATATCAAATAATACCGCGGCTTGATTGATCATTAACTGCTGGGCTTGCTCAACATTGATTTGTAGAAACTGATCCATTGTTATTGCTTCCTTTTTACAAAATTGGTTCGAAACTGAATCGAATTAGCATTATTACGCCAAACCGATTGATTGGCATAATTTTTCCATCTAATACCGCAAAACTGGGCGACAGTATAACGTATCCCACAGCAAAATTAGACCACGAAAAAGTGGGGATAAGTTTTATTGCTTATTTTATGAGCAGGTGTGGATAAAGCTGTGAATTACGTTGATAACGTGGTTTTAAAAATAAAGATCCACAACATGTAGTGAGGATCCTGATCAAAATGTGGGTAAGCATAAATTTACTCACATTTATCAAACCCGCTATACACTATATATTGTGTATGTTGATCTTAATTGACACATCAGTTCCCCACACCTTTATCCACAGATATAAAATTGATCTTTTCCGCTATCGATCAAGGCTTTTTGCTTGATCTCGACATTTTGATCCACAAAAAAAGCCAAGATCATCCGACCTTGGCTTGTTTGACTTTTTAAGGCTTATTTGGGTCTGTTTACCGTTTTAAAACTCACCCACTGCCGCTTTTAATTTCTTCATCGCATTCTTTTCTAACTGACGAATACGCTCAGCTGAAACGCTGTACGTTTCGGCTAACTCTTGCAGAGTGGATTTTTGATCTTCTAACCAACGAGAACGCACAATATGCTGACTACGCTCATCAAGTGTTGCCATTGCATGACCTAAACGACCCGTCGTATGTTGTTGCCAGTTTTCAGCTTCAACACTGTCGGCAAGATCAGAATGCTTATCTTCTAAATACAATACTGGAGCGGTGTAGGATGAAACCGCATCGTCATCTTCAGACGGTGCTTCAAAGGTAGGATCTTGCGCCGCTAAGCGAGATTCCATTTCACGCACTTCTTTTGGTGACACACCAAGCTCTTTCGCGACCGTTTCAACTTCGCCATTATTAAACCAACCTAAGCGTTTTTTCGACTTACGCAGGTTAAAGAACAATTTGCGCTGAGCTTTAGTGGTTGCCACTTTTACGATGCGCCAGTTACGCAATACATATTCGTGAATTTCCGCTTTGATCCAATGCACAGCAAAAGACACTAAGCGAACACCCACTTCAGGATTAAAACGTTTAGCCGCCTTCATTAAACCAATATTACCTTCTTGGATAAGGTCAGCCAAAGGTAAACCATAACCAGAGTAACCACGAGCAACATGAACAACGAATCTTAGATGTGACAAAATGAGGCCTTTCGCCGCATCAATTTCATCGTGATAATGTAAGCGCTCGGCTAGGTCACGCTCTTCTTCAGCGCTCAGCATTGGGTAGCTGTTAACTGTTCGGATGTAACTATCTAGACTATCTGTGGTGACAAAAGCCATTGGATATGCGTTAGACATTGAATTCCTCGTTTTCTCTCATGAATACAAAACTAGAGATGTGCTTCGATTTAACCCACCTATTCTGGACTGAAATTTAACCAGCTTCAAGGGGGCGACTATTATTCATAGCAAATAACTTGAATGCAAGTGTAACAAACTGGTCAATTTGCACCAAAATCGAAAAATGTGAGTGATCTTGTCAAAGTCAGCGACCTCATCATTAACTTGGTAACCGAAATCAACCAAAAAACCAACAAAATCGGCCGTTGAATTCACAACGGCCGATTTTATCGGATCACAGTCTCTAATACTTTGGACTACTCATTAAGAGCAGAGTTCCATGCTTAAACCGGTTCGATTTCTTTTAAGTGTTTACGCGCCGATAAATTGGCCGCGCCCCAACCCAATATTGAACCGAGCATTAATAACAAGACACTTTCATCCCAACCTAAGCTGATCAAGCTAAAGTGGCTATCATACAATGCCGATAAATTATCCACCGCACCGCTGATCAACAGAGTCACGCCCATGGTTAATACCCAAGCGGTAACGGCGCCAATTAACCCCAACCATAAACCCGTATAAAGGTAAGGTCGGAGAATAAAGCGATCGGTAGCACCAATCAGTTTCATGACTTGAATTTCATCTTTATGAGCTAAGACATTAAAGCGCAGGGTGTTGCCTACAATCAAAAAGACCGACACTAACATTAAGATCGCAAAAGAATACGACACAATATAAGCCAAATCTTTCATGCCATCTAAACGAGAGAACCAATCCTCATCGAGTCGAACATCGGTTACCCCGTTTTCACGTTGTAGCTTT
This sequence comes from Vibrio algicola, assembly GCF_009601765.2. NCBI lineage: Bacteria > Pseudomonadati > Pseudomonadota > Gammaproteobacteria > Vibrionales > Vibrionaceae > Vibrio > Vibrio algicola. The sequence continues at coordinate 36,932 of NZ_CP045699.1, read as the reverse complement.
TGCGCCATCGCCTTCACCACGTCGGTATGCTGAGAAGCATTTTTCGGCAAGATCACCAATACTGGTGGCAATGCGGCATCACTCAGTAAAGACATCGCTTGCTCTAAACCAGCAAAATGGCTGAGGTCTTCTAACCCTTGTTGGGAGGAAATATATTGCACCGATTGCACATCTGGCCAGCTTTCTACTTGATCTTTTAACACCATCAAGCGTGCTTCAGGGGTGCCTTCCTTCATATAAACACTCACTTGAGATGCGCTGTTCATATCTTCGGCTAAGGTGGCAATATTTTTACCGGCAGTATAAAAAATGGCGGGCAAAGCCAGTGACATTGCCACCACGGTAATAGTTAAAACTGTCCCCATTGGTCGCTGCATTAAACTGCGAAAAGACGCTTTTGCTTGCTTGATATGGGTACTAAAAAAACCTTCTGACTTTGGTCTGGCTTTATTGATTTTACCTTTATTCATCGCTTTAACCGACTTACTGGCCATAACGCTCGACCTCACTTAAGAAACCTTGATTCAATTCTAAACGACGATATTGTGGGCGGCTATTAACCAGTTCCAGATCATGCGTGGCCAAAATAATAGAGACACCAGCGCGATTAAATTCTTCTAACAGATTTAATACTTGATGTGACAGTGCATGATCAAGGTTACCGGTCGGTTCATCGGCGAGCAATAGACGAGGGCGATTGACCACCGCGCGCGCAATACCTACACGTTGTTGCTCACCACCCGATAGCTGACGCGGTAAACATGGCGCTTTATCTAGCATGCCGATCTTATCTAATGCGGCAGAAACGCGACGTTTGATTTCGCTTTCAGGCGCGCCTTCAATCCGCATTGGTAACGCAACGTTATCAAATACGGTACGATCCATAAGCAATTTATGATCTTGAAAGATAATACCGATATTGCGACGTAAAAAAGGAATATCGCCACTTTTGATACGACTAATATCGTGATCATTAAATAAAATCTTACCGTCACTTGGACGTTCAATCGCACATATCAGCTTAAGCAAAGTACTTTTACCCGCGCCAGAATGGCCACCTAAAAAAGCCATTTCACCTTTATGCAGATGAAAGTTGACCTTTTGCAGCGCTTGATGCCCGCCACGGTACACTTTGCTCACTTGTTGAAATTGGATCATTGATTTTCCTCTGTCACCGATTCGCTTTACTTATTAATTGCTTAGGACAAAACAAATAAAGTTGCGGCAATTCTGCAACTTCATTTAAAACCCGTTCTAGGTATTACTCTTCGCGGCTAAATAATGCTTCAATAAAATCATGCGCATCGAACGGACGTAAATCGTCAATACCTTCACCGACACCAATATAACGAATTGGAATTTTAAATTGATCGGCTAAAGCAAAAATAACCCCACCTTTGGCGGTCCCATCCAATTTGGTTAAATTGATACCCGTTACCGGCGCCACATCGCTGAATAATTTGGCTTGGCTAATGGCATTTTGACCAGTCGCCGCATCTAAAGTTAACATCACTTCATGTGGGGCTGAATCATCAATCTTCTTCATTACGCGAACAATTTTACGTAACTCTTCCATTAAGTTACTCTTATTTTGTAAGCGACCGGCAGTATCGGCGATCACCACATCCACACCACGCGCACGCGCCGCTTCAATCGCATCATAAATAACCGAAGCACTGTCGGCGCCAGTATGTTGAGCAATAACCGGCACATCATTACGCTGCCCCCATACTTGCAACTGCTCCACTGCTGCGGCGCGGAACGTATCGCCTGCCGCCAACATGACCGACTTACCTTGTGATTGGAATTGCTTGGCTAATTTACCAATGGTGGTGGTTTTACCTACGCCATTCACGCCAACCATTAAAATGACATACGGTGTTTTGCTGCTGTCGATTTCGAGTGGTTGTTGAACTTCGGCTAAGATATCGGCCATTTCTTGCTTTAAGATGCCATATAACGCTTCGCCATCTTTCAGATCTTGGCGTGACGCTTTTTCGGTTAGGCTATCAATAATTTTGCTGGTGGTGTTCATGCCAACGTCAGCAATGAGTAATTGTTCTTCTAATTCTTCAAATAAGTCTTCATCGATCTGTTTGCCTTTAAACAGACCAAAGAAACCGGCACCAATATTTTGTTTGGTGCGTTGCAGGCTGCGCTTTAGACGAGCAAAGAAACTTTCCGTCGGCTTGGTTTGCTCTTGGACTCGGTTGACTTCAAGTGCTTGCGCGGCATGAACGTCTGACTCTTGTTGTTCTTCAACGGCAATATTAGCTTCACTATCGGATAACTCAGGTTGGTCGGTGTTTGCTTCACCCTCAGAATCAACATCGCTTATTTGTAGGGCTTCACTGGCGGGATCGCTATTTTCCGAGTCTAATTCTTGCGACTCAGTTTGGTCCGAACTGGCCTCTTGTGATTGTTCTGCTTCAACGGCTGCATTTTTTTGAGCTTCTTCATCGTCAAAACCTAACCATGAAAGTAAACCGCGTTTCTTTTTACCTGTCATTGGGGAATCCTAGCGCTCACTTGAATAAAAGTGATGATATTAATAATGTTGTGACGGAGATAATACCAAACTAATGTCTGATTATCTTTACCCATATTACTTAAAGCGATAGCCGTTTTACTTGATACAACAGCTGATGTTAATTTTGCTATATACTAGCACTTAATCTTTAAGCAAAAAAATTCAACCCCAAAGTTATTGAAGTTACTTCTTCAAATAAGACGGGTTTATCTGTAGTGAGTTCAATAATGGTCAGACGCAACACCCAAAAACCGGCGAATAAAAAATCAACAGGTGGTTTCGTACGGATAATCAGTGGCTTATGGCGAGGCCGAAAGCTACCAGTGTACGATGCTGAAGGTTTACGTCCAACCACCGATCGAGTCAAAGAAACGCTGTTTAACTGGTTAGCGTCTGATATTCCCCAATCCCGTTGTTTGGATCTCTTTGCCGGTTCGGGCGGATTAGGTTTTGAAGCGGCATCACGTCAAGCCGAACATGTCACGATGCTAGAGTTGAATAAATCAGCCAAGCAGCAATTAAGTCAAAATGTGAGTAACTTAAACGCCAACAATATTGAAGTATTACAACAAGACTCACTGTTATTTTTGCAACAATCAGGTACACCTTATGATGTGGTGTTTATTGATCCGCCTTTTCGACAAGATTTATTAGAAAAGACCATCGCATTATTAACCACTAATCATTGGCTAGCCCCTGAAGCGCTGATTTATATCGAAACCGAAAAAGAGCTAACCTTGCCAGCCTTACCGCAAGATTGGCAATTACACCGAGAAAAAACCGCGGGGCAAGTGTGCTACCGCCTTTATCAACGTCAAGCAGAGTAAGCCATGAAAGCGATATTCACTATTTTTGCTAAGCTATTTATGTTGGTGGTTTGGGGAGTATTTATTACTAACTTTATCCAACCTTTCCCTGGTATCACCCACATTGCTTTAAATGTGATGGCCATCTTCACCATTTTTATGCACGGTTTACAAAGCCTGTTATTTTCTGGCAATGCATTAGGCCCAGATGTACAAATGACTCGCTGGGAAAAAATATCGATCTTTATCTTCGGTACGTTTGCCTTAATCGACATTAAAAATAAATATTTTAAATAGGCATAAAAAAACCGCATCCCCTTTCCTGTTCGCTATAACAAGCAAGAAGAATAGATGCGGTTTTTTATCATCTCAATATGTTAAAATATCGCTCTGCCATTGGCTGATAGCAATCAAACGAATTAGATGATCAGATAGTGATTACGATTGATATTAAGCTAAAAACTGCTTCAAACCATCTAAGAACATTTGCGTCGAGACCATCACCAACAACAAGCCCATCAAGCGCTCAATTGCGTTTAAGCCTCTTTCGCCTAATATGCGATTGAAGAAGCCATAAAACATTAAAATTGCCGACGTTGCTAACCAAGCAAGCAATACCGCCAAAGACCAATCCACCATCTTATCCGGGTGTTGACTCGACAACAGCAACAAAGAAGCAATTACTGACGGCCCCGCAATCATAGGCACCGCTAGCGGCACAAAGAAGGGTTCTTCACCAGCAGCAAGTCCGACTACACCACCAGGCTGAGGGAAAATCATTCGGATCGCGATAATAAATAATATCAAACCGCCAGAAATACTTAAGGTTTCTTGTTGTACATGCAAAAAGCCCAAAATGGATTTACCCGCAAACAAGAACAGCAACAACACACCCAATGCCAGCAGCAATTCACGGATCAGAACCTTACGACGACGCTTAGGATCTAAATGTTTTAAGATCGACAGCACCACCGGCAAATTACCCAGTGGATCCATAATTAAAAACAGCATCACCGCTGCCGAGAAGATTTCCATAATATTTCCTAAAACATCAAATCCAATCAATAGATTTAATAGGGGTTATATCCAATCCAAGCACATGGAGTGGATGAGGGTAAAAATACGCACATTAAAAAATAATCGAACTTGTGATTAAGGTTTGAGCGACGAAATATGAGACTAAAAAAACATAGTTAGAATATCGAAACGAAGCCTTAAAGTGATGCACCACCCAGATTAAAGCGGATAAAGCTAAAATCAAGCTACCAATAAATCCGGTTAGATCCGCTAATAAATGATGCGCTTTCCACACTTCACCCGCCGCCCATGATAATTGCCACACAATAATACCGATTGCAGCAGCAGGCACCACAAACCCTTCAAATAAAGGCAACAATAAAAAGAACAGTACTATCGAGAACGCCATCAGTATCACTGGCATCCCCCAACTCACCGCTTCAACTTGGATCCAAAAAATCACGCTATAACAACTAGAAATCAGCGCGAAGCAGATAAACTCCCCTCTTTTAGACTGTTTACCAAAGGCTTCTTTTAACAGCGCAAATAGAGAGACACTTAAACCACATAATAGTGCCAAATAAGCTAATGAATAAGGTGGATGAGTTAATAATACCGATGACATTAACACCATCAAAGAGGCAGGTTTCAGTATTCTCAAGGCGTTATTTGACTCATTCTTAATGGTAATACACATTAAGACGGTCAATACACTCATTGTTAGCCAATAGATCATGCCAGCCCCTGACTTTAGAATCGTGTACTAAGTGTAATGAGACACTTACATAAGGTAAAGATGAAAAGCCATTTCTACCCCACTTCAGCCAATATAAAGGCAAACCTAGCATCCTAGCCACGTTCTAGCCGGCAAGGTAAACAAACCGCTAAAATCATAACTTATAAAAAACCAACAATCAAAACCAATAAAACATACCCATTATTCAATAAATTAATTAATAAACAATTGTTTTTATTAGGTTTAATTATACAAAAATCAAAATTATAACCGTCAATTAATTACTAAGAATCGATCGTGAAGCTGAAAAATAGACAAAATATGAAGATAAAAACCACAGTAAAAAAAGTAAAACCAGAAAAACACTATAAAAACCACCCCGAGAACTACTAGCCTCCAGATTAAGACACTTGAATGAATGAAAAAATAAATCAATAGAAAAAAAAGACTTAAACACCTTAAAAACAACAACTTAAATAAATAAAATATCACATCATAAATGAAACATATCATTCCACGCTGTAATCATATGCCACAGCATAGAAGTAAAAACACAAAACTATGACATTAAACTTATATTTTTGAGCGAAAAACAAATAGATCTAGATCAAACCACTTAATCTTGCTATAGTTGCTCTAAAGGTAACCAATCAAAAGGAAAAAATAAAATGACAACTTCACAAAGACAGGGATTAGTAATGATTGCAGTAATGGTTGGTTTAATGACATTACCAATGATTTCTTAATCAAGCAGACAAAACAAAAAGGACGCCTAATAGCGTCCTTTTGTTTATCTGGCGATCAGTAAATCCGCTTTTCAGCACATAGCTTAAGGCAGATGAGAAGAGATAGAATCCCAATTTAAGTGGTAAAACAATACTGCGCCCAATGTCATCGCCAACATCAAGACAATCGCCACCCCCCAAACAAAACGACCACTTCTTGGGGTGAGTTCTTTTTCACACTCGCGACACATCCGATCAAGTTCCGCCCAATCTGGTACTTTGTAATCGACATCATCTGAGAGTTTTTGAGCAATCTCCGCAATCAGCCGCATTTTTTTAACAACAGCTTGAGGCAAGCGCTGCTCGCAACTGTTAATTAAATCATCTAAACCTTGGCCCTCGGCATAGTACTGATCTCTAAGTAGTTGCTCTAAACGCTGCCTGCGAGAGGTTATTTTTTCGATATCGGACACGGTACCATCCTTATTCCTTAACTGATAGGTTTAGCTTACTGCAAGGGAACCCAACAAAGTAACTATTTCCCCCTAATACTGTGGTTAATAACAACATAGATCACGAATTCAGAACAGAGAGTCACCATTCCCCTTCACAAATAGATACACTAACGCATTAATTTTTATCAGGATACTGTTCGATGCCTCTTACTCTATTATTGTGTTTATTGCTCATTATTGTGTTGGCTTTTATCAGCTACTCCTCGTTTAATAAAAAGCACATACTTGGATTCGATGCCAAAGAACAAAAAGTCAATGTCGTGGTGCTCGATACTCAAATCGTTGAAATCCCAAACACTCAGCCGGGTGAAGAAAATCAAGAATATTGGATTTATGTGCAAAAGCAGCCAATGGGGCCTAAGCGTGAATTCAAAGTCGGCATCCACTACTTCCACGCATTAAGCCCTGGCGATAAAGGGGTTTTAACCTACTGCGGCGACAAATTTCAGCACTTTGCCAAAACAATTAATCGTGATTGAACATTCATGGAATTAAAATCAACATCATGCTAGGGGCTGTTGATCTTTCGTGGTTGTTTTTGCTGCTAATTGTTGGGTTTTTATACAAGGAAGAGGCTTTGTGGTGTAGCTGGCTACACGAAAAGCCGATGACGAAGTAGAAAAGACCAACAAACGCAGCCCGAAGGCTTCGGCTAAAAGCCTTTTACTCTTCGTTAAGTCTCATTTACTTAGAATAACTAGGCTTCAATCGACTTGCCTCGATTAAAAGGCTTTTATCTCGAACAAAATTTAATCACGAAAGATCAACTGCCCCTAGCCAAGCCTTAAAAAAAGCTACGACTCACACCTAATTAATGGCATAGTTTAGGCTTAATCATCGATATGAGTTTAATTCGGAATTATCATGGAACTCCCAAGTGGACAAGCGCCTTCATTTAGCCAGGAAGAAAATTTATTAGCATTTTCTATCAGCACGCTCACGCCTTTTTGGAACACCAAAAAAGAAGGTTATATTGAAGGGCAGGAAGGAAAAAAACTGTATTGGGTATCACTCACTCACCCTGAAAACACCAAAGCAATCGTGGTGGTGAATGGCCGGATTGAAAGTGTGTGTAAATACCAAGAACTCTTCTATGACCTTTCTCAGCAAGGTTATGATATTTATTCTTATGATCATCGCGGCCAAGGATTATCCGATCGCAGTTCGCCAGACCGTCACTTAGGTCATGTTGAAAAATTTGATCATTACATCAAAGATTTACATCATATTTTGCGCCACTTTGATCTCGATGAAAACTATCAAGAGAAGTTTCTCATCGCCCACTCAATGGGCGGTGCGATCAGTACCCGTTACCTACAAACCCATCCTAATCATGGTTTCAAGCGGGTGGTATTAAGCGCTCCAATGGTTGGCATCCACATGCCTTGGTACTTGCGCTCTCTGGCTGTTCCATTGTCAAAGTGGATGGCATCACGCAATCCGATAGGCTATTTACCAGGGAAAAAGGGTTACCATGTCAGCCCATTTTCGGCTAACGATCTGACTCATAGTCCGATCCGTTACCAGTGGTTTCGCGATCTTTATGAACAACAACCAGATATTCAACTTGGTGGTCCCAGTCGTCATTGGGTCAATCAATCACTCAACACCACTCGTTTGTGCCACCAACAAGCAGATAAAATCAATGTGCCGCTATTATTACTGCAAGCCAGTGAAGACATTGTGGTCGACAACACTGCACAAAATAAATTTGTCAATAAAATCAATAAACACCATGAAAATCTCGCCACATTAGTTGAAATGAAAGGTTCAAAGCACGAAGTGTTTTTTGAAATTGATAGCCTGCGTAACCAAGCGCTAAATGAAACGTTAACCTTTTTAAAAGGCTAACATTTTTTAAATAACAGTTACCGGAAAAGAGGAAAGTCAGCTTTACCCTCTTTTTCCTCGTTTAATTGGCGTACACTGCTTACAACCAACGCATTCCTTTTTAATCATATAAAAGCCTATTAAGAGGTCATATGTCCCATTCTTCGCACGTTACTCACCCTTATCATATAGTTGCTTCTGATTTAGATGGCACCCTGTTACTTCCTGATCACACCTTAGGTGATTTCACCAAACAGACGTTAAAAAAACTGCATCAACAAGGTTTTACTTTTATCTTTGCGACCGGTCGTCATCATGTTGACGTGGCAACTTTTCGAGCCAGTGCTGGCATTCCGGCTTATATGATCACCTCAAATGGTGCGCGAGTGCATACACCCGACAATCAATTGTTCTATAGCAAAAATATTGATGGCGATTTGATCCAACCCATCGTCGATATCATCAAACAAGATCCAACCAATAGCATTCATATTTATCGCAGTAACGACTGGCTGACCAATAAAGAAGATTTAAAGCTCAGTAAATATCATGAAGAATCTGGTTTTAATTACGCCTTATTCGATCAAGATAATGCGCCAACGGAGGACATTGCGAAGCTGTTCTTCACCCATCCCGATCATGACCATCTGGCCAAGTATGAAGCCGATCTTAAAGCACAATATGGCGATCGTTTGAGCATTGCTTTCTCGACCCCTTGGTGTTTAGAAATGATGGCGTTGAATGTGTCTAAAGGTCACGCCCTGCAAGCGGTGGCGCAAGCCTTAGGTAAAGAGTTAGAGAACTGCATTGCGTTTGGCGATGGCATGAATGATGCGGAAATGCTACTGGCTGCCCATAAAGGCCTCGTGATGGGTACTGCGCACCAGAAAGTAAAGATTGCATTACCAGACAATGAAGTGATTGGCAGCAGCGTCGATGAAGCGGTGGCGCATTACTTAGAAGATAATTTGTTGTAAATCGGTCAATAGCAGATTCAAACTTAACATCGCTGCTCCTGAAATATAACAGGATGCAGCGATTTTTTTTATTCCTGATTTAAAATCGCCTGCCACTCCAACGCAGAAACAGGCATGATCGATAAACGATTACCGCGTTTAACCAACGGCATTTCCGCCAATTCAGGCATGGCTTTCATCTCGGCTAAACGGATGATGCGCGACAACTTACTCACAAATTCAATATCCACCATTACCCAGCGTGGATTACTGGGATCAGACTTAACATCAAAATAATCACTGTTGGCATCAAATTGAAAATGGTCAGGGTAAGCAGCTCGCGTCACCTTCGCTACCCCCGCCACGCCAATCTGCTTACAAGACGAGTGGTAAATTAGGACTTCATCGCCCACGCTCACTTGATCACGCAACATATTTCTTGCTTGATAATTGCGCACCCCCTCCCAACACGAGACATTTTTCTGCTGCAAGCTATCAATCGAAAAGGTGTCGGGTTCTGTTTTAAATAACCAATATGCCATAATGAACCTTACTCATTGTTTTCAGTCTATATACCCAATATAACGGCATCTACATTAAAGGAAAGTAACATGAAGGCTTTTACCATTCCGCTCACTTTCGTGGTCGTCTCACTGTTAGCCGCTTGTTCTAGCCAAGCTCCAACTGAACCACAAGAGTTAAAACCTCAAACAACTGAACTATCTGTGGTAAAAACCGTCGATGTTCTTCCTTATATGCTATCTGGTGAAATCAGTTTTAAAGATAACGGTTACCAAATTCAACCTTGCAACAGTAGCATTCAATATTGGTTAGAGTTACCCGCTCCAATGCTCGCCCAATTAAACCAAATGCGCGCTGACGGCAATGGGCCTTTTTATGCTGAGTTATTTGGTGAGTTGCAACCAACCCCAACCAAAGGCAACTCTTCTGCTTATGTGGCACGTTTTCTAGTTTCCGATCTTAATCAAATTGCCCCTGAGACTGGTAATAAATGCCAAACCACCAATACAGCGCTACGAGCATTTGGCAACGAGCCCAACTGGAGCCTCGCGATCGCCAAAGGCCAAGTAACCCAAACGAGTATCAACAATAAAAAAACCACCAGCAACGTCAATGATAGCAACATCAGCCCGACGCAACGCCGCTATCAATTTGAAAAAAATGATCTGACACTCAATAAACAAACTTGCCAGGACACCATGAGCGGTGCCTTATACGCTTGGAATGCTGAATTTAATACCAAGGATAAAACCTTGCATGGTTGTGCCACCCTCGCCAACCAAGATAACGCTCAACAATATGTCGCCACTTATCAAAGCCAACCCGATGCTAGCGGCTTAACCACTCAATTAGAATTACAGCCCGATCACACCGCCACTACTCGTTATATTTACAAAAATGGCGATCCAAGCTTAATTGAAACCGGTTATTGGCAACAAGCGAACGGACAACAACTGCATGTAGTGATGACTCAGCATCAAGGTGAAGCGGTGGTATCACAACGATTATTCACCATTAGAGGCTTTCAACTGCACGCCGATAGCGAGCAAATTAATAATCAAATCTACCCAATTGGCATCAATGGACTAAGCCTTGATCGAATGCAATCCGCCGTCACTATGGTCGAGGGCGAGAATAGCAAGACCCAAGGCGCTCTTCCCACATTAACGCCCGCCGCGATTAATGCCAGCACTCAGTTTGATGCCAAGGTTGATAAAGCCATGCGCAACTACTTTGCCATTAACCGTACCGATCCAAGCGGTAACCGTTATATCTGGCTCAAGTATGATTTAAATGGTGATGGAAACGACGAACTGCTCGCCATGATGAATTGGTGTGGCAGCGGCGGTTGTACCATGCTGATTTTTGAAAACCAAAATAATGAATGGCGCTTCAATAGTCGCATTACCTGCGTACGTGATCCAATCACAGTCGCCAATTATCAACATAACGGTTGGCGCGATTTAGTGGTTCCAGTCAGTGGTGGCGGTGCAAAAGCGGCGCAAAAAACCCTAGAGTACACAGGGGTAAGTTACCCAAATAACGCCAGCATGGCCCCTGATTTCAGTACCGATAACGGAGCATCACTGAGCTCGGTGGTATTGTTTGCCGATCAAACTCCTGCCATCAAAGGTGTGAAGATGTAAGGTTTATTTCTTACTGCAACATTAAGGCGAATCACAACATAAAATGCGCACAGTGGTATCATGCCCTCTGCGCATTTTTTAACGAGCACATCTATGTCTCCCTCAGCCAACACACTCTCGACCCCACCATCGGCTTGCCCTCACTGCGGTTTACGCTATCAATGCGTATGCGATCAACAACCGATATTATCGTCACCTCTCAATCTGGCGTTATTAACCCACCCTAATGAACTCACCCGCACCACCAACACCGGCAAGTTGCTACAATGCTTACCCCATTGCCAATGCCATATTTGGGATCGCGTTAATCCACCAGCCGCATTACTTGAGCAAATCAAACAGCAACCGACTTATGTTGTCTTTCCTAGCGAAGAAGCGATCGAGGCTTCAACCCTGCGCACCCAATCGCCGCATCCTAATACTTCACCTTTATTGATAATTTTGGATGGTACTTGGCAAGAAGCAAACAAGATGCTCAACAAAAGCCCTTGGTTAAAGGAATTGCCTAAAATCACTCTGCAACCAAAGCAAGCCTCGCATTACGCCCTACGCCGCAACCAAGCCGCCGGAAACCTATGCACCTGTGAAGTAGGAATTGGATTGTTATCTGAGTTGAATATGAGTTCTGAAGCAGAAATTGCCCAGCTACAAGATTATTTTGAATTGTTTTTAAAGGTATATGAAGAAGATAGAAATCATCGGGTTTATAAGTCTTAACCACCAGCATACAACAACCCTCCCTTGACTGATAATTCAGGTGTTTAACCACAATGTATTTGATAAAGGGAGGGAGCAGATTTGGTTATCGCGGTGATTTCAGCGATCATCTGCCTAAATTTTGCTTGTTTGAGCGCCAGTATTTTTGTGTAAGCCGTCATGGATGACGGCTAGGCTTCTTGAAGGCATGGACGCCCTCTTGAAGCCGATAGCGAAAATGCCAAGCTCAAACAAGATCACAAAATTTCTCGCAGCGGCCTTTTTGCCACCTTTTTTGGCTGTTGAAAAAAGGTTGGTCGCCGAAGGCTAACCGCTGAATTAACATGAAAATAAGCACGAGAAATAAAAAGCTAAATAGCAACGACCCTTCACATTCTGAAGAGAAGCATTACCTCACAAAAAACAACAAATCCTCTACCGAGGTGATCTCCACATCCGGCAGTAATTTGGCATCATTTTGTTGTGTTAACACCTTAGAAAAATCATTAATCCAGCAAGCGCTCATACCCGCGTATTTAGCACCGGCGACATCAGAGACTAAGTTATCTCCCACATGCAGCACATTCTCTGGCGGTAAGTTTAAATGCGCCAGTGCAGTGGTAAACATTTCACCATGTGGTTTTGCCCAACCATCAGGGCCGGCGTTTAACACCAAATCAAAATACTCACCCAAGCCAATATTGGCGGGGTTCACATTACCATTAGTGATCGCGATCAGCGGTAGTTGTTGCTTTAATTTGCTCATCACTTGGTGGGTTAACTCTGGAACATCAATTTGATGACGCCAAACCAAGACTAAATCCATTAACTCTTGTGCAGCGTGAGAAGCTTTTGGATCATCGTAACCCAAATGGATTAATCCCTGCCGGATCTGCTGAAATCGCCATGCGCTAACATCACTTTGTAAGAAAGGGGTTTGCTTGGCAAGGTTGAGTTTAAACGCTCGCCATTGCTTGTGATCCATTTGTTTGCTGATCGGATGATGTTGATGCAACCACTCGGTCGCCCTTTTTTCAACCGACATGATCACCGGATAGTTATCATATAGGGTATCATCGAGATCAAAGGTCATCGCCTTGATGGTAGGAATATTGCGGTAGAAACGCATAGACATTGGATTTCCTTATACAGACAGGGTGACCTGATCAGTCGTCAGATGATTTGATTTTCTTGGCTCTTGGATGGGCTTTATCATACACCTGCGCTAAGTGTTGAAAGTCTAAGCTGGTGTAAATTTGCGTGGTAGATATATTTTCGTGTCCAAGTAGCTCTTGCACCGCGCGGAGGTTACCACTGGATTCAAGTAAATGGGTAGCAAAGGAATGGCGCAGTTTGTGCGGGCTAATATGGCTAGACACCCCTTGTTTAATGCCCCATTCCGCCATGCGCTTTTGCACATTGCGATGAGAAATCCGATTACCACGTTGCGACACAAATAAAGCAGGCTCACCTTCTGCCGCTAATGAAGGACGAATGTGCAACCAACGCTCTAGCCATTCTTTGGCATAACCCGACACCGGCACTTTACGTTCTTTATTGCCTTTACCAATAACACGAATTTCGCCTTGATCCATTTTGCCGTGACTTAAATGCACTTGCTTGGCATCAATCGCCACCAATTCGGCTAAACGCAAACCGCCGCCGTACATTAACTCCATCATGGCGCGATCACGAATCGCTAATGGGTCATCACCTTGCACTTCTAGCAAGATCCCCATTTCATCGACATCAAGATTTTTGGGCAGTGGACGTTGCTTCTTCGGCGCAGACACCCCTTTGGCTGGATTAGCTTGTAGCAGACCAATCACAATCAAGTAATCGAGAAAACTGCGCAATGAAGAAAGACGGGTGGCAATACTGCTGGCTTTTAATCCCTCTCGCTTGGCTTTACTGGCAACTTGCCTGACCCAAGCGGCGTCAATGTCTTGCCAACAAGTTAAGCCCGATTCAGACAGTTGCAATGCAATGGTGGTGAGTTGTTGCTGGTAATTGGCTTTGGTGCGCTCACTCAAGCCTTTTTCATTGATCAGATAATCATAAAATCGCTGCAAGGGTTGAGCAAAGTTCTCAGGGACGACGTCATGCTCAAAATTCATATTAAGACTCGTTGACGCAACTGAGTTTTTCAACTGAGTTTATCTCTGCGTCATCCTCTTGAGTGATTGAGACCACTAAAAAGGCTACCAGCGCACAAAGATGATTGAGAAATAGCGTATCCATTTCAGGTTGGAAGTGGCCACCTTCTTGGCTTGAAAACGCTAATAAGCCTAAGCTCTCTTTACGCACTAAAGGCAAGATCACATAAGAGCCTAATTCAGACAGTTCATCACTCGCGAAGCGATCGCCGCCAAATAAAGCGTGACGATCATTGCGATTTAAGCGGCCCAAATACGCTTGCTTACCATTGAGGTGATTGGTAATAAAGCGTTGATGGGTTTCGGCTTCTAGCGCCCATTTATTGTATTGCTGATCGAGTAAAAATATATGCGATTTTAAGCCGATATTGTTGGCATACCCATCCAATGCGGTGACTAATTGCGATAAAGAGTCACAACGCAATAACTGCTGCTGTAAGTCCATTAACTGATGAAAAGTGCGATCATTTTTAGCTGCCAGTGACATTAACTGGGTAATATCTTCTTCCAACTCTTCAATTTTTTGTCGTTGCCGACGCATTTGGATTTCGACTAATGACACTGCGCCTTGTTGCTGATGCGAAATTGATAAGCGATCTAACAAGCGTCCGCGATCAGCAAAAAAGTCGGGGTGATCTTTTAAGTAATCCGCCACGATTTCAGCGGTTAAGTTATCAGCGGCAATTTTCTGTTCAGTTACGGACACAAGACACTCTTTTTGTTGTAAAAATTATAAGCGGATAATAAAGCGAATTAATCATGAGGATAGAGAAAAGTGCCCAAGATCATCTATGGTCTTTTTAAAGTGCCCATAGATAGGCCAGCGTCTTTGCGGCATCCTCAATGTTAATCGCTATTCACTAGTGGTTAGCAGGTAATTTGACCATCATACACATGTGCCACAGGGCCTGTCATGTGCAATGGATGACCTTCACCTATCCAGAAAATACGCAACTCACCACCGGGTAATTGTACCGTCACTTCGGCATCTAATAAGCCTTGGTCAATCCCAATCGCTACCGCGCCACACGCACCACTACCACAAGCTTGGGTTTCGCCCGCACCACGTTCATAAACCCGTAGTTTCACATTATTACGATCGAGAATTTGCATAAAGCCGGCGTTAACACGTTCAGGGAAGCGTTCGTGGGATTCAAGTAATCGACCTACCGATTCCACATCAAAGCTATCCACATCATCGACAATGGTCACTACATGCGGATTCCCCATGCTGACTGCACCACAAAATAAAGTGTGTTCGCCAGCGCGTAGAATGTAGGTCTTTTCCGCTTGTTTGGCTTTAAACGGGATCTTGCTTGGTTCAAATACCGGCTTACCCATATTAACCGTCACCATATCGTGGCTTTCCACTTTTAAGATCATACGACCTTTTTTGGTGCTGACATTAATACTGTATTTATTGGTTAAGCCTTTCATACGCACGAAACGAGCAAAACAACGGGCACCATTGCCACATTGTTCTACTTCGCTGCCATCGGCATTGAAAATACGATAATGGAAATCGGTTTCTGGATCATAAGGCGCTTCTACCACCAACAATTGATCAAAGCCAACACCAGTATGACGGTCGGCTAAACGACGGATCAGATCAGGGGAAAAGAAGATGTTTTGGGTAACACAATCGACCACCATAAAGTCGTTACCCAAACCGTGCATTTTAGAAAAATGGAAATGCATACTGCCTCATTAAGCGTATAAAAATTTAAAAATAAAACATCACCAATTGGCGATAAAATTTAAGGGAGCAAGCTTTCTAGCTCCCACAGCGATTCCACTTTTTCACGCTGGCGAACCACATGGGCTTGCGAGCCGTCGACAATCACTTCTGCCGCACGACCACGAGTATTGTAGTTAGAAGCCATCACAAAACCATAAGCACCTGCCGAGCGCACCGCTAATAAGTCGCCTTCTTCCAGCACTAATTCGCGATCTTTACCAAGGCAATCACCGGTTTCACAAATCGGGCCAACTAAGTCGTAAGTTAATGCCTCACCTTTACGCGGCGCGACTGGCACAATATTCATCCAAGCTTGATATAAAGAAGGACGGATCAAATCATTCATCGCCGCATCAATCACCGCAAAATTTTTGTGCTCAGTCGGTTTTAGCAATTCAACCTTGGTCAGCAACACCCCAGCATTAGCAGCAATGGCGCGACCCGGTTCAAAAATAAGCTCAAGATGGCTGTGATTTTCTAAGCGAGATAATAATGCTTTGGCGTAATCAGAAGGTTGAGGTGGCAATTCATCACGATACACCACCCCTAAACCGCCACCGACATCCAAATGACGAATATGAATACCTTGCGCGGTTAGCTCATCAATCAAGGCTAACAAGCGATCGATGGCATCAATAAACGGTTCTAATTCGGTTAATTGCGAACCGATATGGCAATCAATACCTTGCACATTAAGATTCGGCAAACTGTTGGCAAATGCATACACTTGTGGCGCGCGATCAAATGCAATACCAAACTTATTATCACGCAAACCTGTCGAAATATACGGGTGCGTATGGGCATCAACATCGGGGTTAATCCGCAGTGAGATTGGCGCAATAACCCCGAGCTCACCTGCCACTTTATTTAAACGCTCAAGTTCAGGCTCTGACTCAACGTTAAAACATTTAATGCCTAACTCTAACGCACGCTTCATTTCAACTGCGGTTTTACCCACACCAGAGAATACGATTTTTTTCGCATCACCACCGGCGGCAATCACACGTTCAAGCTCACCGCCCGACACAATATCAAAACCCGACCCTAAACGAGCCAGCACATTTAACACCCCAATATTGGAATTCGCCTTAACTGCATAACAGACTAAATGCGGGTGCTCTGCCACCGAACAATCAAACGCTTTCCAGTGACGCTCTAATGTCGCGCGCGAATACACATACAACGGCGTGCCATGTTGATTTGCTAACTCAGTAAGAGATACATTTTCAGCCCAAAGCCGACCATCATCCTGATAATTAAAATAATCCAATTTTGTCTTCCTTTACTGTGCCGATTATTCGGGTTGAGATTGTGCTTCTGTTTTCGATGGTTGCGGCTGGGTATCTAAGGTCGATTCCGCGCTACTTGCCGCTGGATCTATCGTCGATGACGCCGCGCTTTGTGCTGGCTCAACAACAACTGAACCATCTTTACCTTTAATTGAAACCGCGCCAGTATTGCTTGGCTCTGGCTGATCTTGAGGTAAATAAAGCGGCCCAGTTTGACCACATCCGGCTAAGGTTGTTACCAGCAAGGCAAACCATGCTAAAGTGTGTTTTTTCATATCGATATCGTGATTAATGATTTAATGCCCTCTATAATCGCATCACATACAAGAAAAGCAATACTAAACGGGCGATATCAGCACCCAGCCTCAATAAAGGATAAACAAAATATGAATGATACTGAATTTCATCAACTGGTCGATATTCAAATGACGGCGATCGAAGAAGCGATTGATGAGTCTGGCGCCGATATTGATTATGAAGTGTCGGGCAATGTGATGACGCTTGAATTTGAAAATCGCAGCCAAATCATTATTAATCGCCAAGAGCCGATGCACGAAATTTGGTTAGCCTCTAAATCCGGTGGCTATCATTTTAAATACGTTGAAAATGAATGGATTTGCTCAAAAACTGGAGTGGAATTATTCGCACTCGTTAAAACCGAATGCGCTAAACACGCCGATGAAGAGATTGAGTGGGTATAACACAATGCCATTTACTGCTGATAACGCGACTAAAATATTAGATGCCCAAGGGCTACGCTGCCCAGAGCCGGTGATGATGGTGCGTAAAAACATTCGCGCACTGCAAGATGGAGAAACCTTGTTGATCACCGCCGACGATCCCTCGACCACGCGGGATATTCCAAGTTTTTGCCGCTTTATGGATCATCAACTGATCGCCGCTCAAACCGAGCAATTGCCGTATCAATTTTTGATCAAGAAAGGCTTGTAAATACGACAGTGCAAAAAACCAATTAAGAGAGTCAATAAGGCTGCTGGATGCATAACGCCGTCATCACCAGTGAGCAGCCTTAACTCATTAATCGCTCTCTTTTTTCTGAGAAAGTTGCTGTTGTAGCTTATCCACACGCTTATTTAATTCGGTAAGCTTTTGATTAAGAGGAATAATGTACAACACTCGAACCCAAGCTTCGACCGTTAACATAGATAAGATGATCGCACCCGCTACCATTGGCAACCACATACTAGTTAGCATCATGCCAATAAAAGTTAACGCTAAGCCAAAAGTAAATAAATAGCTTTGGCTTTTGGGGGTCATTCCTGCATAACGTGTCAACATAAGTCACCTCACCAATACATTCACTCAATCTATACATTGTAAGCTATGATAATGACAAAACCATTAATCGAGTCTTATTTTAGTTCTTTATTATTAAACTCGTTTTTAATCATAAACTTAGCCATCAAACCAACAAAAGCTTAAACGCGATCAATATCAACACAATTCCGCCAGCCAGTTCCGCTTTACTCTCCAACCAAGTGCCACTTTTTCGCCCGATAAACACACCTATAAAACTAAAGATAAAAGTCACGATACCAATAATGGCGCAAGCAACAAACGGATTAACATCCAACAACGGCAAACTAAACCCTGCCGCCATTGCATCAACACTGGTGGCAATCGCGAGCGTTAACATTATGCGATGGGTCACTTGGCAAATATCGTCTTCAATTCCTTCTGAAAACGCTTCATAAATCATTTTAGCGCCAATAAAGAACAATAATATAAACGCAATCCAAGACGCATAACCTTCAATCAAACCTAACACACCATGGCCGCCTAAAAAGCCAATAAACGGCATTAATGCTTGGAATAATCCAAAATAAATGCCAGCTTTAAGCGCTAAATCTAACGGTTTTGTTTGTTCTGATTGGGGTGATTGACTAGCCAATTTTGAGCCTAAACCAATCGACACCGCAAAAGCATCCATACTCAGTGCTAACGCTAATAACATTACATCTAACATTGCTTATCTCACATTCGTTGGGTAATTGAGCGCCTTTATTGTTATTTATTGTGTTTTTCAGGCGTATCTTGCGGTCAAAGCTTATAAGTTAGCGCCTTTTCCTGCAATCACAGATTGAGGCCAATAAGTGAACTCGCTATACTGATTGACTATTTATTAGGGGTTGTTTGTATTTAATGCCACATCGGCTTGAAATACAAATACCCCCTGTACACAAATTGCGATACACATTGCGCGAACAGAGTAGGCAAATAAAGTTATGCAAAAATACGACGTCAAAACCTTTCAAGGAATGATCCTCGCGCTGCAGGATTATTGGGCCCAAGTTGGCTGTACCATTGTTCAACCTTTAGATATGGAAGTAGGTGCGGGTACTTCTCACCCAATGACCTGCCTACGCGCGATCGGGCCTGAGCCAATTGCGGTTGCTTATGTACAACCATCACGTCGCCCTACTGATGGTCGTTACGGTGAAAACCCAAACCGCCTGCAACACTATTATCAGTTTCAAGTGATCATCAAACCATCACCTGACAATATTCAAGAGTTGTACTTAGGTTCACTAGAAACGTTAGGCATTGATACTTTAGTGCACGATATTCGTTTCGTAGAAGATAACTGGGAAAACCCAACTCTTGGTGCTTGGGGTCTTGGTTGGGAAGTATGGCTAAACGGCATGGAAGTGACACAATTTACTTACTTCCAACAAGTCGGTGGCCTTGAGTGTAAACCGGTTACTGGCGAGATCACTTACGGTATCGAACGTTTAGCCATGTACATCCAAGGTGTCGACTCTGTTTACGACTTAGTCTGGACTGATGGCCCGCTAGGTAAAGTGACTTATGGTGATATTTTCCATCAAAACGAAGTTGAGCAATCGACTTACAACTTCGAGCACGCGGATGTTGATTTCCTATTGGGCTTCTTCGATCAGTGTGAAAAAGAATGTCAGGAATTGCTGGCACTTGAAACACCGTTATCTTTACCCGCTTACGAGCGCATTTTAAAAGCGGGTCATGCCTTTAACCTACTCGATGCACGCAAAGCAATTTCTGTTACCGAACGTCAACGTTACATCTTACGTATTCGTAATTTAACTAAAGCAGTCGCCGAAGCTTATTACGCCTCTCGTGAAGCGTTGGGATTCCCAATGTGTAAAAACAATGACTCAAAAAGCGAGGAGAAGTAATCATGGCGAAGAATTTTTTAATTGAGCTCGGTACTGAAGAATTACCACCAACCCAGCTTCGCACCTTAGCAGAAAGCTTTGCCGCTAACTTTGAAGCAGAACTTAAATCAGCGGCTATCGCGCATGCTGGTGTTAAATGGTATGCCTCTCCTCGTCGTTTAGCGTTAAAAGTGACGGATTTAGAAGAAGGTCAACAAGACAAAATCGTTGAAAAACGTGGTCCTGCGATTGCTTCTGCTTTTGACGCCGACGGTAATCCAACCAAAGCTGCTCAAGGTTGGGCGCGTGGTAATGGCATTACAGTTGAGCAAGCCGAGCGTCTAAAAACTGATAAAGGTGAATGGCTACTGCACAGACAGCAAGTGAAAGGCCAACCGGTACAAGCACTGGTGGTAGATATGGCAGCAAAAGCATTATCTAACCTTCCTATCGCCAAGCCAATGCGTTGGGCTGACAAAGACACTCAATTTATTCGTCCAGTGAAAACCCTGACTATCTTGTTAGGTGATGAACTGATCGAAGGTGAAATCTTAGGCGTAGCTTCTGCTCGTACTATTCGCGGCCACCGCTTTATGGGCGAACGTGAATTTACTATCGACAACGCCGATCAATACCCAAGCTTGCTAGAAGAAAAAGGCAAGGTTATGGCCGATTACGAAGCGCGTAAGGCTATTATTCTGCGTGACTCGCAACAAGCCGCCATTGCGGTTGGCGGTACCGCCGATCTTGAAGATGACTTAGTTGAAGAAGTAACATCTTTGGTTGAATGGCCTGTAGTATTAACCGCTAAGTTTGAAGAAGAGTTTTTGAAAGTGCCTTCTGAAGCTTTGGTTTATACCATGAAAGGCGATCAAAAATACTTCCCTGTGTACGACGATAATAAGAAGTTGCTACCTAACTTTATCTTTGTGTCGAACATTGAATCGAAAGATCCACGTCAAGTAATTGAAGGTAATGAGAAAGTGGTTCGCCCACGTTTAGCCGATGCTGAATTCTTCTTCAACACCGACCGTAAGCGTACTTTAGAATCTCATCTTCCAGAGCTTGAAACTGCGATCTTCCAAAAGCAACTTGGTACGATTAAAGATAAAACCGATCGCATTACCGATCTTGCCGGCTTAATTGCTGAAGCGATTGGCGCGGATGTAGCAAAATCAAAACGCGCAGGCTTACTTGCCAAGTGCGACTTGATGACCTCGATGGTATTTGAATTCACCGATACCCAAGGCGTTATGGGCATGCACTATGCTCGCCATGATGGTGAAGATGAAGAAGTCGCAGTGGCGCTAAACGAGCAGTACATGCCTCGCTTTGCCGGTGATGACCTACCAAGCTCCGATGTGGCAGCCGCAGTAGCTATGGCCGATAAACTGGATACTTTAGTTGGTATTTTCGGCATTGGCCAAGCGCCAAAAGGCTCAGATCCATTTGCTCTACGTCGCGCTGCATTAGGTATTTTGCGCATCATCGTTGAGAAAGGTTACCATCTAGATTTAGTCGATTTAATCGCACAAGCTAAATCACTGTTCAAAGTAGACCTAAGCAACCAAAAAGTTGAAGACGACGTTCTTGAATTCATGCTTGGTCGTTTCCGCGCTTGGTATCAAGACGCTGGATTTAGCATTGATATTATTCAAGCGGTATTAGCTCGTCGCCCAACCAAACCGTTAGACTTCGATCAACGCGTAAAAGCCGTTTCTCACTTCCGAGGACTAGACGAAGCCGAAGCACTGGCGGCTGCCAATAAACGTGTTGGTAATATCCTCGCTAAATTCGATGGTGAATTAAGCGCTGAGATCGAGTTAACGCTGCTGCAAGAAGACGCAGAAAAAGCCTTAGCCGAAGAAGTCGAAGTGATGACCGAAGCACTCGAGCCTGCATTCGCCACTGGTGACTACCAACAAGCCCTGAGCAAGTTGGCCGCGCTACGCAAACCAGTTGATGCTTTCTTCGATAATGTGATGGTAATGAGCGATGATGAAGCATTGAAGAAAAACCGCTTAACACTGCTGAACAACCTACGTAACTTGTTCTTGCAGATCGCGGATATTTCTTTGTTGCAGAAATAGAGTGGCAGAATAAATAAGGTTTATTATCAGAAATATACCTTTGAAATAAAAGCCTAAGCGACACTCATTTGATGAGGTTAGCTTAGGTTTTTTTGTGTTTGAAAAATAAAATATATCGCTAATACCAGAAAAATCCCACCTTCTCCATGCTCGATATTTCGTGTATGTTGGGCAGTAGAACACTAATGGATTAGGTTGGGTTATGCAGTATTCAAAGTTTGGTAATAAGTTTAATCGATTCTCTGGTATTACCCAGTTAATGGACGATCTCAATGATGGTTTGCGTACCCCTGGCGCGATCATGCTCGGAGGTGGAAATCCAGCCGCCATTCCAGAAATGGTAGAATACTTCAAGCAAGCCAGCGCCGATATGCTTGCCAGTGGCGAATTAATTAACGCCATGACCAACTATGATGGCCCACAAGGTAAAAACACCTTTACCCAAAGCCTAGCCAAGCTATTAAAAGACACTTACGGTTGGGATATCAGCAGCAAAAATATCAGCCTTACCAACGGCAGCCAAAGCGCATTCTTCTCTATTTTTAATCTATTTGCCGGTAAACATGACTATGGCAGTCATAAAAAAATCTTACTCCCTCTCGCCCCAGAATATATCGGTTATAGCGATGCCGGTATCGATGAAGATATTTTTATTTCTTATCATCCTGAAATCGAAATCCTTGAGAACCGCATGTTCAAATATCATGTTGATTTTGAGCAAGTACATGTCGATGATTCTGTCGCTGCAATTTGCGCCTCACGCCCTACCAATCCGACCGGAAACGTCTTAACCGATGAAGAAGTGTGTAAGCTTGATAAACTGGCCCGCGCCAACAATATTCCATTAATTATCGATAATGCTTACGGCACCCCATTCCCAGACATTATCTTTGAAGATGTTACCCCGTTTTGGAATGACAACACTATTTTGTGCATGAGCTTATCGAAATTAGGCTTACCCGGCGTGCGCTGCGGCATCGTGATCGCCAGTGAAGCCATGACCCAAGCCATGACCAACATCAATGGTATTGTTAACCTCGCGCCGTGCAGCATCGGCCCAGCGATAGCCAATCACATGATTGAACAAGGGGATTTATTACCATTAAGCGAAAATGTGATCAAACCCTTTTACCAGCGCAAAGCCTTACATGCGGTAGAGTTACTGCAAACCGCCATCCCCGATCCTCGCTTTAAAATCCATAAACCCGAAGGGGCGATTTTTTTATGGCTATGGTTTGATCAACTGCCCATCACCAGCATCGAACTCTACCAACGCCTAAAAGCCCGTGGTGTATTGATTGTACCGGGTGAATACTTTTTCTTTGGTCAAGAAGCGAAAGAAGAAAAGTGGGATCACGCCCATCAATGCCTACGCATGAACTACGTGCAAAGTGATGACGACATACAACGAGGTATTGAGATCATTGCCGAGGAAGTGAATAAGGCGTATTCATAATAAATAAAACACTGTCCATTGACATTGTATATTTATTAACCCATAATTAATTCATACCGTGAATTAATTATGGCGACCAATATGAAAAACAAAACGATCATCTCTCTATCACTCTTATTTTCGTTACTTCTTACCGCATGTGGAGGCGGTGGTGATGGAGGCAGTGATGATAGCTCATTATCCTCTCATGAAGCGACATTGGTCGTAACTGACTACCAACAAGTTGCTGATATTGCTAGCGAAACATTATACGAACACGCCCTAATTAATTCATTTTATAAAACCTCATTAGATGGCTGGGATAATGGCTATATATCAGGGACATTTACAGATTGCACATCTGGTTCTGGAGGTTGGAAGCGAGAAGATGTTAATGATGGCAACTCTATAATTAATGTAAAATTTGATAAATGTTACTTAACCTCTCTTAACATGGCTCTTACTTTAGATATGCATGACACTTATGGAGATAATTATGTTTTAACTGCGAACATGTCCACAACAAAAACTAAAGTTTATTACGAAAGCTATGATGCTGAAAACTATTCATCGACATTAAACCACACCGATACTAATAAAACTGTAAAGGTAACAGCTTATGATATGACCTCTAGTGGATATGATTATCCAGATAATGGTCGTCTAGAAATTGAAACCGCAAACCGCCAAGTATGGACTGTAGAAGTATACGAAAGCAAATGGATTATAATCTCACCAGATGGAGATACATATAACTATGATGCAAATAATGGTAATAGTGTAATTAATACCACTGTAGAGATTAATACTCCAACAGAAACAAGTCAATTAAGTGCCGATTATGATGCAGATACCATCGCCCTATATATTAATAACAGCTTAAAAACATCGCTTATTATGGCAACGAAAACCTTTACTACTATTGATTATGGTTATAATGATGGTGATGTGATTTTTTGTAGTGATGGTGGTCACGCTACTTATCAAGCAACTAGTACTTACGACGTATATTCTATCGACACATTCAACTGCAAAGAAAGTATTGGAATAATTAATGGGACCACCTCTTCTTCATCAGAAAAAAACATCACTAAGTGGGATATTTCCATAACCGATACCGATCAACAAGCTTTTATTAAATCATCAAACTTTATAAAAAATACTGATAATTATAACCAACATGATACTTACAGTTTTACCATAACTTATGCTGATAATGAGTTAGATAATAAATGGGCTACGATACAAACTAATGACCTCACTTATATGCAAGGTACAGCCACAACTAACCTACCAATAAGTGGATCAATTATCGTAAATAGTAGTAATTATATTTGGACGGCAACAATAACGGGTTCAGGCTTCGACTTAGAATCACCTTCAGGAACGGTGACTTATCACGATTTAGATATCCTTTAATTCCTAAAAGTACCAAGGGGATAACTCTGCCTAAAATTTGCTTGGTGAAAATACTCTATTGGATACGCCAATCATGGATGATTGGTGAGGCTTCTTGCGCACATGGATGTGCAATTGAAGCCGGTATCGAAATCGAGTGTTGTAACCAAGATGACAAAATTTCTAGCAGCGGCCTTTTTGCCACCTTTTTTGGCTGTTGAAAAAAGGTTGGTCGCCGAAGGCTGTACGATGAACTTACCAGCAAATAAATAATAAAAATAAATCTAGAGCTCGCGATTTGAGATCCTAAAATACGTTCGTACTCATTATCTAAGATGACAAGTTTCTAATAATTGTTAGATCTGAAAAAATAATGCCGAAGCTCTCACTTCGGCATTATTTTATTTACCACAAAAATCTGCGATTAACTCGCGTATTCACTCTCTTCAATGCCTAGTAACTTAGCAATACCGACCGCATAAGCAGGGTCTGCTTTGTAACAATTGCTTAAATGACGTAGTTGGATATGCTTGGCGGCACCACCAATATTACCAGCGGTGTTTTCAAACAAGATCTGTTGCTTCTCTGAGGTCATTAATTGGAATAATGCACGTGGTTGTGAGTAGTAATCATCATCATCTTCGCGGAAATCCCAATGAGCGACGGCGCTATCGAGTCTTAATGGCGGCTCGGAGAAATCGGGTTGCTCTGCCCACTCACCTTGGGAGTTTGGTTCATAACCAATAGTGCCGCCATGGTTGTTATCGACCCGCATTGCGCCATCACGATGATAACTGTGTACAGGGCAACGTGGTGCATTGACTGGGATTGAATGATGATTCACCCCCAAACGGTAACGCTGTGCATCGCCATAAGAGAACAAGCGCCCTTGCAGCATGCGATCGGGCGAGAAGCTGATCCCCGGAACCACACTCGCGGGGTTAAATGCAGATTGCTCGACTTCAGCAAAGAAGTTCTCAGGGTTACGGTTAAGCTCAAACTCCCCCACATCGATCAATGGATAATCTTTATGTGGCCAAATTTTGGTTAAATCAAACGGGTGATAAGACACTTTTTCAGCATCAGCTTCTGGCATGATCTGAACTTGGAATTTCCATTTTGGATAATCGCCATTATCAATGCTATCAAGCAAATCGCGCTGGTGGCTTTCACGGTCTTCACCGATCAGTTTCGCCGCTTCTACTTCGCTTAAGTTTTTGATCCCTTGTTGAGATTTCATGTGGAATTTAACCCAGAAACGCTCATTGTCAGCATTGATAAAACTAAAGGTATGGCTACCAAAACCATGCATGTGACGGTAAGTGGCAGGAATACCACGATCACTCATCACAATTGTCACTTGGTGCAATGCTTCGGGTAATGATGTCCAGAAGTCCCAGTTATTATCGGCGCTACGTAGATTGGTACGCGGATCGCGTTTTACCGCGTGGTTTAAGTCGGGGAATTTAAGTGGATCACGCAAGAAGAAAACCGGCGTATTGTTGCCGACTAAATCCCAGTTACCTTCTTCGGTATAAAATTTTAAAGCAAAACCACGAATATCACGCTCGGCATCGGCTGCGCCACGCTCACCAGCAACGGTAGTAAAGCGAGCAAACAGATCGGTTTTTTTACCAATCTCAGAGAAAATTTTGGCTTTGGTATATTGGCTAATATCGTGGGTAACGGTGAAAGTCCCGTAAGCACCAGAACCTTTAGCGTGCATACGACGCTCAGGGATCACTTCGCGATCAAAATGGGCCAGTTTTTCGAGAAACCATACATCTTGCAGTAATTGAGGGCCGCGCTTTCCGGCAGTCTGGACATTTTGGTTATGCGCCACTGGACACCCAGCCGCAGTGGTTAATTTTTTAGACATATATGCATCCTTTTTTCTGATCTAATTAATCATGAGTATTCCTAACTCGATATCTACAGATTAGACCAGACTGGCTGATATTTATTGATCTAAATCAATCTCAACATTCTAAACACCACTTGTTAACAATTGGTCACAAAATATGTGATATCAATCATTTATAAAAAAAACACCGCTAAATAGTTTTGTTTCAAGCATAAAAAAGGGTGCAATCTGCGCACCCTTTATTCCCGCTTAAAATAGGATAAATATTAGCTTTCAATCAGTTTTTGACCATTTATCGCAATCTTACGCGGCTGCATCGCTTCTGGGATTTCACGTTCGAGATCGACATGTAATAAACCATTTTCCATGGTGGCGCCAATCACTTTAACATAATCCGCTAATTGGAATTTACGCTCAAAATCACGCTCTGCAATACCTTGATAAACGTAGTTTTTATTTTCATCGGCTTGACGTTCACCACGCACGATTAACATATTTTCTTGCTGAGTGATATCAAGCTGCTCATCAGCAAAACCCGCTACCGCCATCGTAATACGATAATGATGTTCGTCTTTTTGCTCGATATTATATGGAGGGTAACCGCCGGAGCTATTCTTGGTGTTGTTCGATTCCATTAGGTTAAATAAACGATCAAAACCAATGGCATTACGGTATAGGGGGGCAAAATCTACATTACGCATAAGACTATCCTTTTATATTAAGCAATAGTGGTAGCTCGCATTTCAATATGAAAAAGCAGCTATTTTTAACTTGCTGTGTTCTCTAACTTACAATGCTTATTGGTAACCCTAACGGCGAAACTCAATAAACGATCTCAAACGACCCTAGTGGCATCGTCTTCATAAATATATATAAGGATACGGACGATCACTTTCAAGCTTTAAAGCAAAAAAAAAGCACTTTCAGATAGAAAGTACTTTTCAGGATTAGAGTAATAGAGGGTTTAGCAGCCTCTTTCCATTAAGAATTGAATATCAGATCCAGCTTCAAAATATTGTGGCTCTTGCTTGTTAGCAAACAACTTCATTGGTTTACCATTAGCCGCAGAGTAAGACAACTTACCATCTTGAATATGCAGTAACGTCCCTTCAGGGATGCCCGCCACCACTTGATGTGGGTTCATTAATAAGTACTCTTCAATACGCTCATCACGAGTTTCACCCATGTGCCCTTCCATTGTTGCTTCAATGTAGTGCGGGTTAATTTGGAATGGTACAAAGTTTAATGAGGTTAAAATCGCTGCGCTGACGATTGGCATATCATTGGTGGTACACATGGTTGGCGCGGCAATGTTGGTACCAGCGCTCCAGCCAATGTAAGGCTTATCTTGTTGTAGTACCGCTTGACGAAGTGGACCCACTAAACCTTTATCATGCAGCATTTTATTTAATACCCAAGTGTTGCCACCGCTCACCAAAATACCATCGGCCTCTTGCAGAGCTTTGACCTGATCATCGGCGCTTTCAATATTGGTGACTTTACAGCCAAATTTACCAAGACCCGCTTGCAGTTGTTCGGTGCGCTCTTGGTAATCACCACGGATCATCGCGTAAGGGATAAATACAAAGTTTTTTGCCCCTGTGCGTTTTACCATAGCTTCAATCCAGTCCAGACCAAACTCAAGTAGTTGAGTATTGCCAGGTAATTTACCATTGCTAAATAGCATGACATCCATAATGACTCCTAAATCTAAATAATGTAATCCCTTTCAAGCTTGAAGTTGCCACACTAGGCAGCCACTTCAATCTCTCTAGGTTTAAAAAATATCAACAAATGGTTAGAAACTCATAATGCTGACCAGAACAGAAATAACAATACCCCCCAACATCGGGATGGCAGTGCGTTTAGCTAAATCGAATGGAGAGACATCCGCTACCCCAGCAATCGCCACCATATTCGGCGCAATGGGTGAAATATTGCGACTCATACCAGCAACAAACTGCATTGGAAGTAGC
Organism: Vibrio algicola; assembly: GCF_009601765.2. Taxonomy (NCBI): domain Bacteria; kingdom Pseudomonadati; phylum Pseudomonadota; class Gammaproteobacteria; order Vibrionales; family Vibrionaceae; genus Vibrio; species Vibrio algicola. Next base: position 7,852 of record NZ_CP045699.1, on the reverse strand, counting down.
ATCATCACAGGGGCGATCCCCATTTTACCGGCAATCTCAGGTACAAGGTTAGCAAATGAGAAGAAAGCAGCGTTGCCAGACCCCATTAAAATAGCCGATACCATAATGATTAACACCATCACAATCGTCATTAATACTGGGCTAAAACCGGCATGCTCAGCTGCGTTCACAATGGTATTAATAGCACCAATCGATTTTAACCCTTCGGCAAAGGTTTGACCGGCAACGATAAAAGTCACCACGTTGGCAAATTGACGCCCCATTCCATCAAAGAAATATTGAATAGAATCCACGACCGCTTTGGCATTACCACGACGAATAAATTCAAAAATCAACGTGATAAAGAGCGACACAAACATCGCAGTGGTCACATCCATAGTAATAGAGCTGATCACCAATTTACTGAAAGTGAAAATCAATACTAGCGGGATAACCGGAAGAATCGCGTAGATAGCCGGCGCTTTTGGTTTTTTATCTTCTTCAAGATGAAGCGTTTCAGCTTCGGCTTCTGCAAGGTGCATGTGCTCACTGGCAATATGACCATCTTTTACATCCATAGTTTTTTGCACAACCATGTGTAAAACCGCGATCACGGTTAGCGCAGCAAATGCCACTAAGATCTGATAATGCACCACATAATCAACCACGTTGATACCAATAATATCAGCAGCAAAGTTAACGTTACCTTGACCTGGCCCCATTTCAACCGCTACGGCAGTGGCGATCGGCGCACAAGCGGATAAACGGCTTAAACCAACACTGCGCATTAATGGGTAAAGTGTCACCATCAACAATACCCCAAGGCCTGAAGCACTGGTAATAAAGATAGAGAGGAACTCACCGATAATGAAGCACATCGCCATAAATAAATACGGCATGTGTTTAATTTTGGCTAATGGACGAGTTAAGAAAGTAACGAGAGATTCTGAAGCACCAATTTCATGCATATAAATCGCAAAACCTGCGATTGCCATGATTTTTAGTCCCAAACCGGCACTTTGACTCGAAAAAGTATTAGTAATAAATTGGAATATATCGAGCCATTCTGAACCGGTAGATTGTTCGGCAGGAAGTGGCACTGTACCGTGAATTAAAATGGCAGCGATCATTAACACGACACCACCAGCAATAAGAACCGCTTGTGCTTTGTATCCTTTGAGAACACAGGTTGCGACACAAACCGTCACAATTAACGCAATTATAATAGATAACATATAGCTTTTTTCCTTGGCTATATCGTCCTTGAATCCATAAAGAGTTTACTTTGAAATCCGATCAAAGCGGTTATGACACCTGTCAATAACACCAAAACAACAATAGGGAAAAACCTTTATTAAGCTTTTGATATAACACATCAATTAGAAATTTTTTTTCGTAACCTTAGTTCTCTTTTATTAAACCTTTTTTTGTGAACTCGATCCTCGACCTTGTTATTTCTTTATTTATTTCTGACATTAAAAAACCCTCGACATCACTGGCGAGGGTTTTGAGTGTTTATTTAACTAAAGGTATTTTCTATACGTCTAGGTTAGCCACTTTCAATGCGTTATCTTCGATGAACTTACGACGCGGTTCAACTTGATCGCCCATTAAGGTGGTAAACAATTCATCCGATGCGACTGCATCATCAATGGTGACTTGCATCATACGGCGAGTTTCAGGATCCATTGTGGTTTCCCAAAGTTGGTCAGGGTTCATTTCACCAAGACCTTTATAACGCTGTAGTGAAAGACCACGACGAGATTCTTTGATTAACCAGTTAAGCGCTTCCACAAAAGTTGATACGCTTTGAGTACGCTCGCCACGTTTAACGTAAGCACCCTCTTCAATCAAGCCTTCTAAGCTTTCAGAAAGGTCAGCTAAACGGCTGTATTCTTTCGAGTTCAATAAATCTAAAGAAACCACATATTCATGGGTCACACCGTGAGTACGCACCACAAGTTTCGCTAAGCTTACGCCCAACTCTTCGTGCTTTTCAACTTCAAGCGTGTATTGGCTTGCCCCTACTTCTTTGGCATTAAGTTGCTCAACCAGAGTTTGACCCCAAGCTTGAACTTGCGCCGCGTCTTTACTCATTTCAGCGGTAAGACGTGGGGTGTAAATCAACTCTTGGATCATCGCATGTGGATAACGACGACTCATACGTTTGATAAGCTTCATGCCTTCATTGTATTGAAGAACCAAAGCTTCAAGCGGCGCACCCGCCAGCGCTGGAGCATCAGCATTAACGTACAAACCTGCGTTATCAAGTGCTAGGCCGGCTTGGTACATTTCCATTGCATCTTCATCTTTAATGTATTGCTCTTGCTTGCCTTTCTTCACTTTGTAAAGTGGCGGTTGAGCAATGTAGATGTAGCCACGTTCGATAAGCTCTGGCATTTGACGGTAGAAGAAAGTCAAAAGCAAAGTACGAATGTGAGAACCATCGACATCGGCATCGGTCATGATGATGATGTTGTGGTAACGCAATTTATCTGGGTTATATTCATCACGTCCAATACCACAACCTAATGCAGTGATAAGAGTCGCCACTTCTTGTGAAGACAGCATTTTATCAAAACGCGCTTTTTCAACGTTTAGAATTTTACCTTTCAGTGGCAAAATCGCTTGGTTTTTACGGTTACGCCCCTGCTTGGCTGAGCCGCCAGCAGAGTCCCCTTCCACAATGTAGAGTTCAGAAAGAGAAGGATCTTTTTCTTGGCAATCCGCTAGCTTACCTGGCAAACCGGCTAAATCTAACGCGCCTTTACGACGAGTCATATCTCGAGCTTTACGTGCCGCTTCACGAGCACGAGCCGCATCGATAATCTTGCCACAAACAATTTTCGCTTCACCTGGATTTTCAATCAAGAATTCCGATAGTTTTTCACTCATTGCGGATTCAACCGCAGATTTCACTTCAGATGAAACCAACTTGTCTTTGGTTTGGCTTGAGAATTTTGGGTCTGGCACCTTAACGGAAACCACCGCAGTTAGACCTTCACGAGCATCATCGCCCGAGGTCGCCGCTTGCGCTTTCTTGGAGTAGCCTTCTTTGTCCATAAAGTTGTTCAGGGTGCGGGTTAACGCGCCACGGAAACCAGCTAAGTGAGTACCACCATCGCGTTGAGGAATATTATTGGTAAAACAGTACACTCCTTCTTGGAAGCTATCGTTCCATTGCATGGCAACTTCAACCGTAATGCCGTCTTCTTCACGTTCATGGTCAAAATAAAAAATCTTTTGATGCACCGCCGTTTTATTGCGATTTAGATGCTCAACGAAAGCACGGATGCCGCCTTCAAACATGAAGTGATCACTTTTATCTACTTCACGTTCGTCAGTTAACTTGATCGAAACACCTGAGTTTAGGAATGACAATTCACGTAAACGCTTAGCAAGGATATCGTAATGGAATTCGATGTTAGTAAAGGTATCTTCACTTGGCCAGAAACGGATACGAGTGCCTGAATCTTCTGTGCTACCAATCACCGTAAGCGGGGCTGCCGGTACACCATGATTATAAATTTGCTGGAAAATCTCACCTTGACGCTTAATGGTCAATTCGACTTTTTCAGATAAGGCATTAACAACGGAAACACCAACACCGTGCAAACCACCCGATACTTTATACGAGTTATCATCGAATTTACCACCAGCATGAAGTACCGTCATGATAACTTCTGCGGCTGAAACGCCTTCTTCTTCGTGCAATTCGGTTGGAATACCACGGCCATCATCACTAACAGATACTGAATTATCTTCGTGAATGGTGATAATGATATCGGAACAATGACCCGCTAACGCTTCATCAATTGAGTTATCGACGACCTCGAAAACCATATGGTGCAGACCAGTACCGTCATCGGTATCACCGATATACATTCCTGGACGTTTACGTACGGCATCTAGCCCTTTAAGTACTTTAATACTCGATGAATCGTAAGTGTTCGACATGTATTGTTCTCGCCTTAATTATCCTTGCTCTATTTTGCCATGTTCCACATGAAACATCCTGCTATTTTCACTTTGCATTTCAACAATGTGACTTGCAGTAATAGAGCTTATAAAAACCTGTGCCTGCGTCTGCTTTAAATACTGTGCCAGACGTGTGCGACGTTGACTATCTAGTTCTGATGCAAAGTCATCAATTAAATAAATACACTGTTTGTCGGTCGCTTGGCTTAAATGTTGGCCTTGCGCTAATCTCAGCGCACACACCATTAATTTTAACTGTCCGCGTGACAAAATGTCTTCTACCGGTGTAGCGGCAATCTTTAGTTTTAGATCAGCTTTATTGGGGCTACTAAAGGTGTAACCGAGCTGCTGATCACGCTCAAAATTAGTTTGTAAACTATCTGCGAATGGGGTGTCTTTATCCCATCCCCTATAGTACTGAATTTTCACTTCAAATTCAGGTAAAAATACCGCGCAAATTTGTTCGGCAATCGGCTTAAGCTGTGCAATGTAATCGGCGCGCCATTGACTTATTGTTTCGCCTAACTGTGCCAACTCTTGATCCCAATAACTGAGCTCTTGATAGCTGCGCGCAGTCTTTAATAGAGCATTGCGTTGCTTCATTAAACGCTTGAAACGAGCCCATGCTTGATAGAAATGAGGTTGAGTATGAAATACACCCCAATCTATAAAGGCACGACGAAACTTAGGCCCTTCGGTTAACAGTTCAAATCCTTCGGTATGAATTAACTGCAGCGGTAGTGTTTGAGCAAGTTGGGCAATTTTTTGTCCACCTTGACCGCCAATTTTGACTTCGCTGCTGCCATCGCGCTGTTTGTTGATCCCAATTGGCAATTCATAGTCATCGTTATTGATAAAGCGACCATGCACAAACAGTTCACTATTCTCATGTTGGATCACACGACCGGTTAAATTGGTGCGAAATGAACGGCCATGACCTAATAGGTAAATGGCTTCAAGCACGCTGGTCTTACCACTACCATTGGGGCCGATAAGAAAATTAAAGCCTGATGATAGTTCGAGATCACAGGCTTTAATATTGCGAAACTGTTGAATGGCTAAACGCACTAAAGGCATAGATTAACCACTGATTTTACTAAAAATTCGCATCATTAAAGTCGAATTGGCATCACAACGTACATAGCGGTTGTATCATCTACGTTTTCAATCAAAGCACTGGCATTGGCATCACTTAATGACATACGTACCGTTTGGCATTTAAGCGTGTTTAAAATATCCAATACATAGCTTACGTTAAAGCCAATCTCTAGCGGTTCGCCTTGATAATTCACATCGAGGTTTTCTTCCGCTTCTTCTTGCTCTGGATTATTGGCAGTAATGCGCATTTCAGCGCCGGCTAGATTGACTCGCACACCACGGAATTTTTCATTCGATAAAATAGCCGCACGTGAAAATGACTGACGCAAAACATCACAATCGGCTTCTAAGGTTTTGGTGGTTGTTTGCGGCATCACGCGACGATAATCAGGAAAGCGACCATCGACTAACTTAGAAGTAAAAGTAAATTCATTTACATTGGCGCGAATATTGGAGCTACCAATTTGCAGCGTGACATTTTCATCTGGGCGATCAAGTAACTTAATTAATTCCAGTACCCCTTTACGCGGCACGATCACTTGCTGTTGGCTAAACTCACCAACGAGAGCGGTTTCAGATACCGCCATACGGTGACCATCGGTGGCAATTGAACGTAAGGTAGTGCCTTCAATTTCAAACAACATGCCGTTTAAGTAATAACGTACATCTTGGTTGGCCATTGAGAATTGGGTTTTTTCGACTAAACGACGTAATTCATTTTGAGTAATCGTTACTTGCGCGTCACTTTGCCAATCTTCAATATTTGGGAAATCAGTCGCAGGCAGCGTGGTTAAAGTAAAGCGGCTGCGACCCGATTTAAGCAATAAGCGATCGTTTTCATAAGTAATGTCGATACGAGCATCATCGGGCAAGCCGCGACAAATATCTAAAAACTTACGTGAAGGAACGGTGGTGCTACCCGGTTCAAAATGATCGCTTAACGCCAAGCGGCAAACTAGTTCTACTTCCAGATCGGTGGCGGTAATCGATAATTCGCCATTTTCAACTTTAATCAACAAGTTACCAAGAATAGGTAAAGTCGAACGGCCGCCTAAAGCGCCAGAGACTTGTTGTAGTGGTTTTATCAGTTGGCTACGTTCAATGGTGAATTTCATGATCTATTCTAACTCGCAAATGTGATAAACAATGGTGAAAAATTAAGACGATAAAGTACGGATTAAGTTGGAGTAATCTTCTTTTATATCGTGGCTTTCTTCACGCAGTTCTTTAATTTTACGGCACGCATGCAATACCGTTGTATGATCTCGTCCACCAAAGGCATCGCCAATTTCTGGCAAGCTGTGGTTGGTTAACTCTTTTGATAATGCCATCGCCAATTGACGAGGACGCGCGACAGAACGAGAACGACGCTTAGATAATAAGTCAGCCATTTTAATTTTGTAGTATTCCGCCACCGTTTTTTGAATATTGTCGATGGTGACTAACTTTTCTTGCAACGCCAATAAATCTCGCAATGCTTCACGCACAAAATCGATGGTGATTGGACGGCCGGTAAAGTTCGCATTGGCGATCACGCGGTTTAATGCGCCTTCCAATTCACGTACATTCGAACGTAAACGCTTGGCAATAAAGAATGCCACTTCATCGGCTAAGGTAATTTGATGATCTTCGGCTTTTTTCATTAAGATCGCCACGCGAGTTTCTAGCTCTGGCGGTTCGATCGCAACGGTTAATCCCCAACCAAAACGAGATTTCAAGCGATCTTCTACCCCGTTGATCTCTTTTGGATAACGATCGGAAGTTAGGATAATCTGTTGATTACCTTCTAATAATGCGTTGAAGGTATGGAAGAATTCTTCTTGCGAGCGCTCTTTATTGGCGAAAAATTGAATATCATCGATCAATAAGGCATCAAGGCTACGGTAGTAACGTTTAAATTCTTCGATGGCATTATTTTGTAGCGCTTTTACCATATCTTGCACAAAACGCTCAGAGTGCATGTACACCACGCGCGCATCGGGTTTGCTTTCTACAATCGCATTTCCCACCGCGTGCAACAGGTGAGTTTTACCCAAACCTGTTCCGCCATATAAAAAGAGTGGGTTATAAGATACGCCAGGATTATCCGATACCTGTTTGGCAGCCGCTAAACCGAGTTGGTTTGATTTACCCTCAACAAAGTTATGAAACTTATGCTTAGGGTTAACGTTTGATCTGTGATTAACATCTATCACGACTTCACGTTGTCCGGTATCCCACGATTTATTTAATGGGCGGCTTTGCTGAACTTGTGCCGGTCCTGACGATTCAGCTGCCACATCGGCGGCAGTGCGTTTTGGACGCGCCACTGGAGCATGAGTCGGCTTACTGCCCACTTCAAAATGCAAGTTAGGCGTATCAGAGCCACAGAATTCTTTTAGCAAACGATTAATGCTATTGAGGTATTTATCACGAACCCAGTCGAGCACAAAACGGTTCGGTGCAAATAGAGTGAGTGTATTGTCATTAAGTTCTGCTTGAAGTGGACGAACCCACATACTGAACTCAGTGGCGGGAAGCTCTTCTTGAAGTTGTTGCAAGCACTGCAACCATAGCGAAGACGACACGGAAACCTCACACGAAATGAAATGATCTTAAAGGAAGGTAATTCTACATCCCAACTCACAAGATCACCAGTAATAGATCCTGAGATCAGTGAATAAGATCTCAACTTATTCACAGTTTTTGGGCAGTAATGCTTTTTTTATCCCAAAATTAGTGATCAATTGTCAATTGATGAGTTAATAACTGTTAATAACATAAAAGTTATCCCCAATCTGGATCTTTTCGTTATCAA